>JBBCJP010000025.1:0-19554 GCA_037190625.1 Alphaproteobacteria bacterium | reverse complement strand
CCTGCTGCGAAAACCGCAGACATGGGAACAGAGCGACAGGGTGAGGGGCGGTCATCCTCGCGCGTACGGGGTACGGCGGCGATATTTGTGGCCGGTGCGGTGGCGCTGAGCGGCTGTATTTCGGTGAATGCGCCGGACAAGCCGATCGTCATCGAACTGAACATCAATATCAAGCAGGAAGTGATTTACAGAATTGCCGCCGATGCGGCCAATACGATTACTGAGAATCCGGATATTTTCTGATGGGCAGAAAGATTATGAAGCGCAGTTTTCCTTATATGGCGGCTCTTGCGGGCGGCGTGGTGCTGGTTATGGCCGGGCCAGTCGCGGCGCAGGATTACAACGCGGCGAAGGCAGCGGGCCAGATCGGTGAGAAACCGGACGGCTATGTCGGCATCGTCGGCAGCGGTTCACCCGAACTGCGCCGCATGGTCGACGATACGAACATCAAGCGCAAAGCCGTATATGCGGAAAAGGCGAAGGCCGAACGCGCAACGGTGGAAGAATATGCTTTCACTTCCGGATGTCTGCTGATCGCCAAGACCCAGCCCGGCATGAAATATCAGGCTCCCGGCGGTGCGTGGAAAACCCGCGACGGCTCCGCGCCGGAGCGCGATTCACGCTGTCCGTAAGGGTTTGTCGCTATGGCCGTTGGTCAATCAGGCTGGCGGTATGCGATTTGCCGTGTAAGAACTCTCCTCACCGCATCCCACGCGGTTGACTCATATCTGCCCCCCGCTTAAGGGGTCCGCGCCCTTGGCGGAGGGCCGTTGTTTAATGTCAACCGTTCCGTGAAAAGGAGGATGGCGTGAGTGACGAGCCAGACGCACGAGACCCTGTTGGCGAAGATGCTCGCATCGACGCGCTTGAAGAGCGGCTGAAGGTCGCTCAAAAGCGCGAAGAGGAGCGTAAACAGCCGCAGAAAAGCGCGGAAGCTGATGAGAATTATCGCATCGGCAACCGGGTTTTGGCCGAGTTGATCGGCGGCATCGGCGGCGGCGCATTCCTGGGTTGGGTGATTGATCACTTTGCTGGGACTTCGCCCTGGGGCCTGTTGGTGGTGATGTTCCTGGGGATCATCGTTGCCTTCAGAAACATTTTCCGGATTTCGAACCGGCGCTCTGACTGACCCTTTTTTAAGGGCCAACGAGGGGCGCGTTCGCACATGGCAGGGAAGTCGAAGACGTGGCAGCCGAAGAAGGCAGAGTCGATCCGATGCACCAGTTCTCCATCCATCCCATGTTCGGGACGGATGGCTGGGAGATCGCCGGATACAATGTGGCTTTCACCAACTCCGCGTTGTGGATGGTTATCGCGGCCGTGGCGCTGCTGATTTTCGTCTGGGGCGGCATGAAGCGTGAGCTGGTGCCGGGGCGCTGGCAGATGGCGGTTGAAAGTGCGACCGGTTTTATCGACTCGCTGCTTGCTTCCAATGTCGGTCCGGCCGGCAAGAAGTATGTGCCCTACATCTTCTCGATTTTCATGTTCATCCTGTTTGCCAACGTGCTCGGCCTTTTGCCGCTGGGTCTGGTCGGGGTGCATCCCTTCACATTTACCAGCCACTTCAGCGTTACCGGGGTTCTGGCAATCCTGTCGTTCGCGATTGTGCTGGTGGTAGGGTTTGCGCGACACGGTCTGCATTTCTTCTCGCTCTTCGTACCGCATGGAACGCCGCTTTGGCTGATCTGGCTGATCCCGGTAATCGAGTTCGTAAGCTTCATGGTGCGCCCGTTCAGCCTCGCGCTGCGCCTTTTCGTCGCCATGATGGCTGGCCACGTCCTGCTCGAAGTGCTTGGCAGCTTCGTGATCGACAGCGCCAATTCAGGCCCGCTGTGGGGCGGCATTATCGGCATTCCCAGCTTCCTGCTGATGATCGCGATCTGCGCGCTTGAACTGCTGGTTGCCGCCATTCAGGCCTATGTTTTTGCCCTTCTGACGTCACTCTATCTCAACGACGCAGAGAACCTTCACTAAACCCATCACCCGAATTATTCGGCATTTCACGAAAAGGAGTTTTCACATGGATCCTCAAGCAGCAAAGCTCGTTGGTGCAGGTCTTGCCGCCATTGGTGCCGGTCTCGCCGCTATCGGCGTGGGTAACGTCTTCGGTTCGTTCCTTGAAAGCGCGCTGCGCAACCCCGGCGCCGCCGACGGCCAGCAGGGCCGCCTGTTCATCGGCTTCGCCGCGGCCGAGCTTCTGGGTCTGCTGTCGTTCGTCGTCGCGATGATCCTGATCTTCGTCGCCTGAACGAGACACATCCTGTTCGACCGGCCGGGCGTTAGTGTTCGGCCGGACAAGCTGCGGAAAAGAATATGCCTCAAATCGCGCAATTGGGCGAAACGTTTGCCAGTCAGGTCTTCTGGCTGCTGATGATCTTCGGCTTCGTGTTCTTCGTCATCGGTCGGGGCATGGTCCCCAAGGTGATGGAGACTGTCAGCTCGCGGGACAAGCAGATCGCCGACGATCTGGCGGCTGCTGCGGCCGCGCGCGATCAGGCGGATCGGGAAGAAGAAGCCTGGCGCAAGCGCGAGAATGAGAATCGCGCCAAAGCGCAAGGCATCATTGCCGATGCGAAGGCAGAGGCGGCCAAGGCAACCGAGGCTCGTCTCGGCGTGGCAGGTGAGAGCATCGATGCGCGCTTGAACGAGGCGGAAGCGCGCATTGCGTCCGCACGGGAAGGTGCGCTGGCGGAAATCGAAACGGTAGCGGTCGATGCTGCGAACGACATCGTCCAGCAGCTTGCCGGTGTGACTGTGGGCGAAGCGGCTACGCGCTCGGCCGTCAGGGAGGCGCTCCATGGCTAATACACTGCTTATTCTTGCCGATGGCGCGGGCCCGACTGCTTTCGGGTTAAACGTAACGTTTTATGTGGCCGCCGCGATGACGGTGCTTCTGGTATTCGCTTTCTTCGTTGCGAAGGTCCACAAGATCGCCGCGTCCGGTCTCGACGGTTCGATCGCCGAAATCCGCAAACAGCTGGAAGAGGCGCGCACGCTCCGCGCCGAAGCGGAAGCACTGCGTAAGGAATATGCCGACAAGATCACCAATGCCGAACGCGATGCGGCGGCAATGCTCGATCATGCCCGGCATGAGGCTGACGCTCTTATCGCCAAGGCTGAAGAAGATACGACGACCGTGATCGCCCGGCGCGAGAAGATGGCGTCCGAAAAGATCGAGGCGGCTGAACGCACTGCTGTTGCCGAACTCCGCGCCAAGGCGGCGGGCGCTGCGGCAGCTGCGGCGCGGGGTCTTATCGCTCAGAACCATTCTGCCGATGCGGACAAAGTGCTGGTGGATCAGGCGATCGGCTCGATCTGAAGAGGCTGCCTGTGCACCGCGCATGGCCGGGGCATGGGATTGTGATGATTCGAAATGCCGGTGTGCGCTTTGGCGTGCGCCGGCATTTTTCATTGGGGCGATAATTGCCCCTGGTATCCTGTTCTATGACAATGAAGATTGGCGAGAGCACCTCCTTCAGCACGTGAAGTGGATTGGAGCACCGGATCGGTCAATAAGGCCCAACGTGACCTGAGCCGGCCACGTTTCAAAAGCTGTCCTTCGCCTCTCGCAGGGCCTTGAATGTAGTTACCGCATCGCCGCCGCCCCAGCGAGATTGCAGCTCCGGGTCGTCGGCACGCAGGAACGGGTTGGTCTTCAGTTCGCGTTCCAGCTTCGAAGGCACGGTGGGAAGCTCTTTCGCCCGCGCCTTGGCAATGTCCTCCACATAGGCCTGAAGCTCGGCATTGTCCGGGTCCGCATGGATCGCAAAGCGGGCATTGGACGCCGTATATTCGTGCGCGCAGTAAAGCATTGTCGGCGCTGGCAAAGCCTTGATCCGTTTGAGGCTATCCCAGAATTGCGGCGGAGAGCCTTCGAACATGCGTCCACAGCCAAGCGCAAACACGGAATCGCCGACGAAGGCCATTTCCGCTTCCGGCAGATAGTACGCGACGTGGCCCATCGTGTGGCCGCCCACGTCGATCACCTGCGCTTGCCAGCTTCCCAGCTTGACCACATCGCCTTGCTTCACCGCGCGGTCTATCCCGGCGATCCTGGCGGATTCGGCTGCGGGAGCGATCACGCTGCAACCGGTCGCAGCCTTGATCGCCTGGTTTCCGCCCGCGTGGTCCGGGTGCCAGTGCGTGTTCCAGATCTGGGTGATCTGCCAGCCTTTGCCAGCGGCTTCGCGCAGGTAGGCATCGGCGTCAGGCGTATCGATGCACACCGTTTCCCCGCTTTCGGGATCGTGCACGAGATAGCCGTAATTGTCTGACAGACAGGGGAACTGGTGAATCTGAAGCATTGCGCTCTCCTCTTCAGGCGCAACTCTACCGGTTCATCGCCGCCGGTTGAAGAGCGAACGATTCTCACTCGCTTCCACAAAGCAAAAGCCCGCCCGCATCGCTGCGGACGGGCCTTTGATTGTTGCCGTAAAGGCGGTGTGTCTTAGGACTTGTTCTTGAGCGCTTCGCCCAGAATGTCGCCCAACGACGCACCCGAATCCGACGAACCGTACTGTTCCACCGCTTCCTTCTCTTCGGCGAGCTGACGCGCCTTGATCGAGAAGTTCGGCTTCTTGGAGCGATCGAAGCCGATCACCATCGCGTCGAGCTTCTGGCCGTTCTGGAAGCGCTCCGGGCGCTGCTCGTCACGGTCGCGGCCGAGATCGGTGCGCTTGATGAAGCCGGTGGCCCCATCCTCGCCGACCTGGACCTCGAGCCCCCCGTCGCGGACGTCGAGCACGGTGACGGTGACGATCTCGTTCTTCGAAACGCCGCCCGCACCGGCCGTCGCGCCCTTGGCGACGCCGCCGCGCTCAAGCTGCTTCATGCCCAGGCTGATGCGCTCCTTCTCGACATCGACGTCGAGGACGGCGGCTTTCACCATCTCGCCCTTGCGATGCAGGTTGAGCGCTTCCTCGCCAGAGACGCCCCAGGCGATGTCGGACATGTGGACCATGCCGTCCACGTCGCCGTCCAGGCCGATGAACAGGCCGAATTCGGTGGCGTTCTTGACCTCGCCCTCGACTTCGCTGCCGACCGGATGCTTCTCCGCGAAGGCGGCCCAGGGATTGGCCTGAGCCTGCTTGAGGCCGAGGCTGATCCGGCGCTTCTCTTCGTCCACCTCGATGACGGCGACCTCGACCTCCTGGGAGGTGGAGACGATTTTGCCCGGATGGACGTTCTTCTTGGTCCAGCTCATCTCGGAGACGTGGACCAGGCCCTCGATGCCCGCTTCCAGCTCCACGAAGGCGCCATATTCGGTGATGTTGGTCACGCGGCCGGTGAACACGCCGCCGACCGGATATTTGGCGCCGGCGCCTTCCCACGGATCGCTCTCGAGCTGCTTCATGCCGAGGCTGATGCGCTGCGTCTCGCGGTTGATGCGGACGATCTGGACCTTCACGGTCTGGCCGATTTCCAGCACCTCGCTCGGATGGCCGACGCGCTTGTAGCTGATGTCGGTGACGTGGAGCAGGCCGTCAATGCCGCCCAGGTCCACGAAGGCGCCATAGTCGGTGATGTTCTTGACGACGCCGTCCACGACCTGGCCTTCGGTCAGGCTCTGGATCAGGCCCGAACGCTGCTCGGCGCGGGTCTCTTCGAGGATGGCGCGGCGCGACACGACGATATTGCCGCGGCGGCGATCCATCTTCAGGATCTGGAAGGGCTGGGCGATATCCATCAGCGGGGTGACGTCGCGGACCGGGCGGATGTCCACCTGGCTGCCCGGCAGGAAGGCGACGGCGCCGCCCAGGTCGACGGTGAAGCCGCCTTTGACGCGGCCGAAGATCACGCCGTCGACGCGGTTGCCGGCGCTATATTCGCCTTCCAGCTTGTCCCAGGCGGCTTCGCGGCGGGCGCGGTCGCGCGACAGCATCGCTTCGCCATGGGTATTCTCGATGCGATCGACATAGACTTCGACCTGGTCGCCGATCTTCAGCTCGGCCTTCTGGCCCGGCGCGGCGAATTCGCGCAGCGGCACGCGGCCTTCGCTCTTGAGGCCGACGTCGATGACGGCGAGGTCGTTTTCAATGCCGGTGACCGTGCCGATGACGACGCGGCCTTCGAAGCTTTCATTCTCGCCGCCCAGCGATTCGTTGAGCAGCGCCGCGAAATCGTCGCGGGTCGGGTTTGCCGTGGTGGCCATGGACTTAGATTTCCTTCATTGATCCCGGCCTTCGCCGGGACAGGCTGTTTTGCCGGCCTGGGGGTTGGTTCCCCCGGTCTTTCGAACCAGCATGCCGAAGCGGCCCCATGCCGCCACGGCGTCCGTCGAAAGGCTGGACGCGCGGAAAGCCGGAAAGGAAAAGGCGCGCCGGGGCACGGCCCGATGCCCCACCCAAACGCGCTGCCTTGTTCTGGCTCCCGCAGGCATCCACCACCCGCCGGACGGGCGCGCATATAGTGGAGAAGGGGGAAGGGGGCAAGCGGCGGCGGATCAGCCGCGCCGATGCGCTTCCACCGCTGCGATCGCCGCATCGATCGCCTGCTCCACATTCATTGCGCTGGTGTCGATCAGGATCGCGTCCTCGGCCTGCCGAAGCGGCGCCGCGCCGCGGCCGGTGTCGCGTTCGTCGCGCGCGTGAATGTCGGCGAGCACATCGGGCAGATGGACGTTGAGGCCGAGCCGCTTCAGCTCCATGTAGCGCCGCTCGGCGCGGATTTCGGGGCTCGCGGTGACGAACAGCTTCACCTGCGCCTCCGGCGCGATCACCGTGCCGATGTCGCGGCCGTCCAGCACGGCGCCGCCGGGCTGGCTGGCGAAGCGGCGCTGGCGCTCCAGCAGCGCCTGGCGGACGAGTGGATAGGTGGAAATGCGCGAGGCGATCCCGCCGACCGTCTCGCTCTTGAGCTCCGCATCGGCGAAATCGATCTGTTCGATCGCGGTGGCGCGCGCCGCGGCGAATTCGCTGTCCGGGTCGCCGCCGGTCTGCAACAGGTTGAGCGCCACCGCCCGGTAGAGCAGGCCGGTGTCCATGTGCGGCAGGCCGAGATGGCGGGCGATCGCGCGGGCAATCGTGCCCTTGCCGCTGGCCGCGGGTCCGTCGACGGCGATGATCATGCGGGGGCCAACGCGCGGGCCGCAAAAAGGGAACGAGTGGGGCGGTTCATGCGGCGGGCTTTGACAGCCGCTTGGCCATGTGGCAAGGCGCCCGCCGATCGGTGTCCACCCCTGCGGCCGGACGCCCGCCTTTCTATTCTTCTGACGGAGACTTTCACCCATGGTGAAGCCTGAATGGGGCACCAAGCGGACCTGTCCGAAATGCGGCACCCGCTTCTACGATCTCGGCAAGGACGACCCGGTCCATTGCGTTTCCTGCGGCGTCGCCTGGCAGCCCGAACCGGTGCTGAAGTCCAAGCAGCCGTTGCCGTTCGAATCGGCCAAGCCCGAGGCGGAGGTCGAGAAGGAAGATACGGATCTGGCAGCCGGTGACGATCTGGACATCGATGTCGATGAGGACGCCGAGGAGAATCCGGACGACGAGGTCGATCTGGGCGGCGACGACGATATCGGCGTGGCCAAGGCCGGCGACGGCGACGACGAAAGCTAGCATACGCCATGTCCGCCGCGGCCGATCGCGGGCGCGGCGGATGGGGAATGGCGAGGCGCAACAGCGCCCTTGCCACCGGGCGGCGCCTCCCTTAAATGCGCCGCTCATCCCGGGTCGCCCAGGCCCGGCGCAAAAGGTTCGGGGCCGTAGCTCAGCTGGGAGAGCGTCGCAATGGCATTGCGAAGGTCAGGGGTTCGATCCCCCTCGGCTCCACCATTTCATCTCTAAGCTCGGCGGTTCCAGCCTCAGCCACTCGGCCATCGTCGCAAGCTCGGCGGCCAATCGCTCGGCCGTCTCCGGCGGCACGCCCGGCTCCAGGTGGGCGCTCTGCACCAGCAATCGCCCGGCTTTCCGGTCGCTCTTGAGATCGACGCGGGCGACCAGGGCGTCGTCCATCAGGAAGGGCAGCACATAATAGCCGTGCTGCCGCTTATGCGCGGGCGTGTAGATTTCGATCCGGTAGCGGAAACCGAACAATCGTTCGGTGCGGCCGCGCTCCCAGATCAATGGATCGAACGGGGCGAGCAGCGCCTGGCCCGCGATCCGGCGCGGGCGGCGCGCTTCGGCGTGGAGATAGGCGGGCTGACGCCAGCCCGCGACCGCGACCGGGATCAGCACGCCCTGCTCGGCCAAAGCCGCCACAGCCGCGCGGCTCTCCTCCAGCCCGAGCCGGAAATAATCGCGCAAATCGCCCGCCGTGGCCACGCCCAGCGCGCGGGCGGCGATCTCCGTCAGCCGGCGTTGCGCCTGGCCCGCATCCGGCGTCGGCAAATCGAGAATCGCGGACGGGATCACGCGCTCGGATAGATCGTAGACCCGCTCGAATCCGCCGCGCCGGGTGGCGGTGGTGATCCGGCCGGTCCAGAACAGCCATTCCAGCGCCTGCTTGGTCGCGCCCCATTCCCACCAGCCGCTGCGGCTCTTGCCATGATCGAAGTCCGATGCGGCCATCGGCCCCTGATCGCGGATGCGCGCCAGGATCGCGTCCACCTCGCCGCGCCGTTCACCGGCAAAGGCATGGAGGCTCTTCCAGCCCGCCTCGCCGCGTTCGGCCCGCGCCATGCGCCAGCGCAGCAGCGGATGCAGCTCCAGCGGCAGCAGCGAGGCTTCGTGCGCCCAATATTCGAACAATCGCTTTTGCCCGCGCGGGCCCCAGGCGGCGCTGTCGATCAATGCGCGGTCATAGGACCCGAGCCGCGAAAATGCGGGCAGGTAATGGGCGCGGGCGAGCACGTTGACGCTGTCGATTTGATGCAGCGCGATCCGGCCGAGCGTCCGGCGCAAATGGCCGCGATCGACAAGGGCCGGGCGTGGCACGCCGAACCCCTGCGCCGCCAGTGCGATGCGGCGCGCGGCGGCGAGGGAAAGGCGTTCGGAGATCATTCGCGCATGGGAACAAAAGCGAAACTTCTGTCAACACTTTCCTCAACTGGAGGAGGCGCGGTGGGGGTGCGCCTCCTCCTTCCAGCCAAGCGCGGCCAGAACCCGATCAGAACTGAATGCCGACCCCCGCATTGGCGCCGGCACGGCCGCGCGTGTCGACGGTCGCGCCCGCGCGCACGACGGCCTGGCCGTCGTCGAGCCGCCTGGACAGCCCGAACGCGAAGGCCGCCTGGCCCTGCCAGGCGCCCATGCCCATGGAGACCATCCCGCGGCCAGGATCGCTGGCCTGCGGCAAGGCGGCGGCGGCGAGCGCCCCGGCGATGCCGCCATTGGCGTCGCGCCGAAGGTCCGTCATGCCGCGGTCGAGCAGATCGAAGCGCATGTCGGTATAGGTCTGTGCCTCGGCGACCGCGCTGCTCATCGCGTTGTTGAGTTGCGCAACGTTGACCGCGTCGGTCGGCGTCACGCCGGCGGCGACATTGCGCAGGGCGACAGGTGGCCCGGCGCCCGGACCGAATGTCACAGATCCGCCGCCCGCATCATATTGAACGGAATTGGCCGCGACGGTGGCGACGGCATGGAGCTGGCGCCCGTTCACCGCATCGGTCGAATCGGCGGCGACGCGGCCGTCGGCGAGATTGTGGAGCGTGACCGGCGCGCCGCCCGCGCCGACCAAAGTCACGTCGTTGGTGATCGTACCGCCATTGGGGACGGTTGGCGTGTCGGCGTTCGCATATTGGATCGGGCTGATCGTGCTGCCCGAAACGCTGTTTTCCAGCACGGTGATCCGCGTCGTGTTTTCGGCGACCTGCCGATTGGTGTCGAACAATTGCCCGCCATTGACCGCATCGGTCGAACCCACGGCGAGCTGCCCGGCGCGGACATTGTGGAGACCCACCGGGCCGCCGCTCGCGCCGACCAGGGTGGCGTCGTCGGTGGGCACGCCGGCATTGGGCAGGGTGGGCGTCGCCGCGTCGGCGTAGCGGACCGGGCCCGGCGCGGGCGCGCCGCCGCCGCCGGCTTCAAGCGCGGTGATGCGCGTGTCATGGCCTGCAACTCTGTCCGCAACGCCTTGAAGCTGCGCGACATTGACCGCGTCGGTCGGGGCCGATCCGGGCGCGACGTTGGTGACCTGGCGTTCGGCGCCGGTCGCGCCGACCGAAAATTCGCCGGCGGAGAATTGCGTGCCGTCGAGCGCCAGCGCGGCATAAGCAAGCTGCGGCCCGCGCGCAGCCGTCGAACCGGCGCCGATCGCGACGCTGTTGGCAACGCCGACCTGGGCGTTGTTGCCGATCGCCACCGATGCGGTCGCGGCCGCTTCGGCGCGTGCCCCGTTGCCCAGTGCGATCGCGTCGATATTGCCGGCAAAGGCCTCCCGGCCATTGGCGCCGAGACCGCTGATCCGGTTGCCGCCGATCTCGATGCCGCCCTCCTGTGCCAGGCTCAGCGACGAGCCCTGGATGTTGCAGCCGTCGACAGGGTCGATCAGATTGCCGTTCGTATCGAGAAGCTGGAGCGAGAGCGGGTCCCCCGCCGCGGCGTTCGACAACAGGGTCGAGGCGTTGATGTTTAGCGGAGGGAGCGTTTGCCCCACGATCGGGATGATCGCCACCACGCCGAGGATCGAATTGACCCGAGTCTCGACTGGGGTGACGATCCCGTTCACCACGGGCGCGAGCAAATTCGTCACCGCGGAGCGCGGCAGGCTGAGACCTGTGCAGACATTGACGACGGGTGGGGCGCCCTGCGCTGCGGCTTCACCGGCCGCGCCAAGCGTAAGCAGCGCAGATAGTGTCGCACGGTGAATGATTTTCCTGCGAACAGGTGATTTACCGCTTCTAAACGCCATGATCTCTCTCCAGAAATCTTGCTCGAATAACGGGAGATATCATCGACAATAAAAGTTAATGCGATTTTATTATTAGGATTTACTCATTATTGTATTTGATCCGCTTTGAACTCCATTTTGATATGCGCGGTGATTAGTCACTATCCTCCAACCATGTTGCGAAAATTGTAGATTAACGGCTGCGATATTGCATTGTCCCATGGCGGGACGGGTCAGGGCGACGGCGCGCGGCGCCTTGAAACCTTTTGGTAAATGAATTCTTAATGGCGATGTGAATCGCCTGTCGCCACTCATCGTCCGTCGCGTCGGCCCTTGGGCCGTGGCGCTTCACGCCGATGAGCCCGGATTGTTCGGGAATGCCGCGTCCCAGAAATGGCTCGACGATCTGCGCCTGTTCGCGACCGGCTGGATCGGCGGCCTGATCTTCTTCGGGACTTTGCTGGGCTGATCTATACGTCCGGAGGCAGGCCTTCGGTGTCCGCGCATACGACATCTTCGCAAGCCTTGTGCAGCTTCCAGGCGAGCCAGGCCGAGACGATGCACATCGCCGCCGCCAGCAGCAACTGATCGGCCACCGCCACATCCGCGACCGACAGCCCGATCGCGATCAGCGAGCCGATCACCATCGCGCCGGCATTGACGATATTGTTGGCGGCGACGGTGCGGGCCGCCTCGCTCTTCTTCACCGTGGTGGTGAGGAAGGCGTAGAGCGGCACCACGAACATGCCGCCGGCAATGGCGATGCCGAGCAGCGAGATGAGCAGCGCCGGCGCGCCCGGATGGACCAGGAATTCGTCGATGCCGAACAGGACGTCCTCGGGCGCTGCGGCCCAGCCG
The DNA here is from genome assembly GCA_037190625.1 of Alphaproteobacteria bacterium. Classification (GTDB taxonomy): domain Bacteria; phylum Pseudomonadota; class Alphaproteobacteria; order Sphingomonadales; family Sphingomonadaceae; genus Allosphingosinicella. The sequence continues at coordinate 7,929 of JBBCJP010000025.1, read as the reverse complement.
ACCGAGACGAGATGGAAGGCGACGACGAACAATCCCATCACCAGCACCGAGGGCATCGAATAGCGCGCCGAGACCTGTCCCTTGAGCAGCCGGTTCACCGCGATCGAGCCGATCGCGACGCCGATCGAGAAGATGGCGAGGAACAGGCTGGCCACCGCCTTGTCGGCGGTCAGCACGTTCTTCACCAGCGGCGGGAACTGGATGAACAGCACGGCGCCGATCGTCCAGAAGAAGCTGATCGAGCAGATGGCGAGGAACAGGCGCGGAATGTGCATCGTCGCCCGAACCAGGGCGATCGACGAGCGCAGCACGTTGAGGTCGATCCGGTGGCCTTCCTCCAGCGCCGGGGCAGGGGGCACCTGCCGGCCGGAAATATAGCCGACGATCGCGATCACCAGCACAGCGACGGCGGACGCCTCGACGGAAATGACGCCGGCGAGGATCGTGCCGCCGAGGATCGCGATATAGGTGCCGGCTTCGACCAGGCCGGTGCCGCCCAGCACCTCATCGGGTTTCAGGTGCTGCGGCAGGATCGCATATTTGATCGGGCCGAAGAAAGTCGAATGGATGCCCATGGCGAGCAGGGCGGCCAGCATCAGCGGTATTGCGAAATGGTGCACCGCCACGCCTTGCCAGGCCAGGACCAGGCCGGCGGCACCGACCAGCATGATCAGGATCTCGCAGAATTTGACGATCCGGATGATGCGGGCCTTGTCGCGCGCGTCGGCGAGTTGCCCGGCGAGCGCGGAGAGCAGGAAGAAGGGCAGGATGAACAGCCCCGTCGCGACCGCGCTGAACCAGGTCTCCGACGCCTCGTCGTCATAGACCTGGTACACGACGAACAGCACCATCGCGTTCTTGAACAGATTGTCGTTGAACGCGCCCAGCAACTGGGTGGTGAACAAGGGCAGGAACCGCCGCTTGCGCAGCAAGTGCATCGAGGTGGAGGCCATTGTGGGCGTGGCCCTTTAAGGTCCGGACCCGGCGCTCAGCCCGCGGTCGGAACGGGGCGGAAATCCCGCACGAAGCGATCCAGCAGCCGCACCGTCGTCCCCGCCGCGCCCGATGGGACGGTGGGCTGGTTGTCGGTGCGCCACGACGTGCCGGCGATGTCGAGATGGGCCCAGGGAGTCGCCGGCGAGATGAAGGAACCGATGAAATGCGCACCCGCACCCGCGCCCGGCGCATTTTCCGAAATGTCGCGAATGTCGGCGATCGGCGATTCCATGGCGCTGGCATAACGCTCGTTGAGCGGCATGCGCCACAGCAGCTCGCCGGAAGATTCACCGGCATCGAGCAACTGGCTGGCAAGCGCGTCGTGGCGTGAGAACAATCCGGCATAATCGGAGCCCAAGGCGGTCACGATCGCCCCGGTCAGCGTCGCCACGTCGACGATCGCCGCCGGGCGGAAGCGCCGGTCGGCATAGGAGACCGCATCGGCGAGCACGATGCGGCCCTCCGCGTCGGTGTTGAGCCGCTCGATCGTCCGGCCGCCATAGGCCGCCACCACGTCGCCCGGTCGCGCCGCGCCGCCGCCCGGCATGTTGTCCGACAACGCCGCGACCGCGACGACATGGACCGGCGCGCCGCTGCGCGCGAGGCTGAGCACGGTGCCGACCACGGCCGCTGCGCCGGCCATGTCGCCCTTCATCCGCCACATGTTGGACGCCGGCTTGATCGAAATGCCGCCCGAATCGAAAGTGATGCCCTTGCCGGCCAGCACAATCGGCTGGCCTTCGGCGCCGCGGCCGCGATATTCGACGATCAGCATCCGCGGCGGGCGTTCCGATCCCATGCCGACCGACAGGATCGCGTTCATGCCCAGCCGCTGCATCTGAGGAACGTCCAGTGCCTCGATGGTGACGCCCGATACGCCGCGAAACGCTTCGCGCGTGCGGGTCACGAATGCTTCCGGCGACAGGACGTTGGCGGGCTCGGTGATGAGGTCGCGCGCGAAATAGACGCCTTCGGACAGTGCTTCGCCCTGGCTGCGCCATTGCGATTGCGCCTGCTGGGCGAGCGGGCTCACGATGGTGATCGGCGCATCCTGGCCGGCGCTGCGCGGACGATCGGGATTTTCGGAGCGATAGCGATCGAAGCTGTAGCCGCCGAGGCGCGCGCCGACGCCGATTTGGACCAGCGCATCGGCATTGTCGGCATAGCCGCCGGCGGCGATCGCCACCGGGCCATCCTCACGCGCCGTCTCGCGCGCGGCGGTGCCGCCGACATTCTGGAGGCGCACGTCCTGCGGCGCATCGCCCGCCGTGCCGACGACCAGGATCTGAGACCAGGGCCCGATGCCGCGCAAGCTGAGCGTGTTCGATGCGCGATAGCGGAAATTGGCGGCGGTCAGCGCACGTGACACCGCTTCGCGGGAAGCCGCGTCGAGCATCGTGCCGCGCGTCGCGAGCTCCTCGGCGCTGCCCAGCGGCAGGACCAGCACGCCCGACGAAGGCGCTTCCGCCGAGAAAGCGACGGGCCGGGCCGCGAAGGCCGCCGTCGCGACGGTGGAAGCGAGAAGGGCGAGGGCGGCAAGGCGGCGCATTCGGGTCTCCGTCGATCGGTGGAAAGGCACTGTTTGGCCGACCGAAGGAGCGCGCACAAGCCTCCCATTTTGCGGATTTTGTGGTTAAACGGGTCGCTTCGATGCTGACTTTGCCCAATCTGCTCACGCTGTCGCGCATCCTGGCGGTGCCGATTCTGGTCTTCCTTCTGTGGGAGCCCGGTTGGTTCGACTATGCCGTCACCTTCGTGCTCTACTGCCTGGTCGGCATCACCGATTATTTCGACGGCTATCTCGCCCGCGCGCAGGGGACGGTGTCGCGGCTCGGCCAGTTCCTCGATCCGATTGCCGACAAGATCATGGTGGCGGCGGTCATCGTCCTGCTGATCGCGCGCGACCCGGTCGATCCCGGCTTCGACGGCCCGATCATCGCCGATTGGCACCTGATTCCCGCGCTCATAATCCTGTTGCGCGAGATCATCGTCTCGGGCTTGCGCGAGTTTCTCGCCGGCCTGTCGGTCTCGGTGCCGGTCAGCCGCCTCGCCAAATGGAAGACCACCTTCCAGCTCGTGTCATTGGGCGCCCTCATCCTCGCCGGGGCGCTGCCGCATTGGCCCTGGGTGCTCCAGCTCGGCCTGGCCACCTTGTGGGCGGCGGCGGCGCTGACCATGGTGACCGGCTGGGACTATCTGCGGGTCGGCCTCAAGCATATGGATTGAAGGTCACGCCGCCTTCAGCGCATCGGCGAGCAGCCGGAATTCCTTCTCCCGAGGTGAACCCTTGCGCCAGACCAGGGCGATACGGCGGGTGGGATGCTCGGCGTCGAGGCGACGGGCGACCACGCCGGTGCCTTCCAATATCCCCGCCTTCACCGCCATTTCGGGGATGAGCGTCATGCCGAGCCCGTTGTCGACCATCTGGATCAGCGTGTGCAGCGACGTGCCAAGGATCGATGCCTCGGCACGCAATTCCGGACGGTTGCAGGCGGACAAGGCATGGTCCTTCAGGCAATGCCCGTCCTCGAGCAGCAGCAGGCTGTTCTCGTCGATGGCCGCCGCTGGAACGCAGTCGGGCAGCCCCTCGGCTCCGCCCGGCGGGAAGGCTACCATCAGCCGGTCGTCGAACAGGTCGGCCGCCTCGACATCGCCACACGCATAGGGGAGGGCGAGCAGGACGCAATCGAGCTTACCGCGGTGCAACGCTTCACAAGCCGCCTGGCTGGTTTCCTCGCGCAGGTAGAGTTTCAAATCGGGCCATTGCTCGCGCAGGCGCGGCAGCAAGGTGGGTAGCAGGAAGGGCGCGATCGTCGGGATCACGCCCATGCGCAGCTCGCCGGCGAGCGGCTTGCCTGCCGCGCGCACCATGTCGGTCAGATCCTCCGCTTCGCGCAGGATACGCTGCGCCTTGTCCGCCACCCGCACGCCCAGCGGCGTGAAGCGCACGACGCGCCGGGTCCGCTCGACGAGGGTGACACCAATCAGCGTCTCCAGCTCCTTGATTCCGGCCGACAGGGTGGATTGCGTGACGAAGCAGGCGTCCGCCGCACGGCCGAAATGGCCGTGGGTCTTCAGCGCCACCAGATATTGCAGTTGCTTCAGCGTGGGGAGATGGACGTTCATCGCTCTACTCGATCAATGCGGTCGATCTAATCAATTTGAACGATGATTCCCACCCCTTATATGCGCTGCACAAGAGCTTTGATGCAGTGCACAAGAGGAGAAAAACGCACATGCTTACCGTCGGCGACAAGCTTCCCGAACTCACCCTTGCCGTCCAGCAGGGCACTTCCGCGCTGCCGGCCGGCGAGACGATCGATCTCGCCGAGACCAACGGCAAGTGGAAGATCCTGTTCTACTGGCCGAAGGACTTCACCTTCGTCTGCCCGACCGAGATCGCCGGTTATGCCGAGCTCGCCCGCGATTTCGCCGACCGGGACGCGGTGCTGATCGGCGCCTCGACCGACACCGCCCATGTGCATTTCGCCTGGCGCCGCTCGGACGAGCAGCTCGCCAATGCCGACTTCCCGTGGATCGCGGACAATGGCGCGCGGCTGGCTTCCGCTCTCGGCATTCTCGATCGCAACGAGCACGTCGCCTTCCGCGCGACCTTCATCGTCGATCCGGACAACATCATCCAGCATGTCACGGTGAACGGCCTCAATGTCGGCCGCAATCCGGCTGAGACGCTGCGTATTCTCGATGCGCTGCAGACCGACGAGCTGTGCCCGTGCAATTGGACGGCTGGTGAAGAGGTCCTGAGGCCGGCGGCTTAAGCCTCCTCCCGAGCCTGTGCCGGGCTCAGACCTCTCGGGGCGCGGCGACCGCGAGTTGCCGCGCCCCTTTTTGCGAACCCCGCGCTGCGCTAAACTGCCGCGCGCGAGAACCAAGGAAATCCCGATGTCCCTCAAGGAATTCGCTGACGCCCTTCCCGAATATGCGAAGGATATCCGGCTCAATCTCGGCTCGCTGCTCGCCGATCAGACGCTCGGCGATGCGCGCAAATACGGGCTGATCCTCGCTTGCGCCCACGGCACCGGCTACAAGCCGATCGTGGCAGCCGCCGAGGCGGAGATCGCCGGCAAGCTCGACGATGCCTATGCGAACGCGGCGCGTGCCGCCGCCGCGATCATGGCGATGAACAACGTCTATTACCGCTTCGTCCACCTCGCTTCGAACCCGGTTTACGAGACGCTGCCGGCGAAGCTGCGGATGAACTGCATCGGCAGCCCCGGTATCGACAAGGCGGATTTCGAGCTGTTCAGCCTCGCGGTCAGCGCCCAGAATGGCTGCGGCATGTGCATCGACAGCCACGAGCGCGTGCTGACCCAGCATGGCGTGAAATCCGAAACGATCCAGGCCGCCGCCCGGATCGGCGCGGTGATGACGGCGGTGGCGACGGTCCACGCCACGCTGTGACGTCGCCCGCGGACATGGCGCTACCCGCTCCGCGCGGGTAGCGTCCAGTCGACCGCGAGGCCGGGCCCGGCATCGCTGAAGCGCAGCGTGGAGCCGTGTAGTTTGGCGACGGCGGCGACCAGCGAAAGACCCAGGCCGAAGCCCTGAACCGTTTCGGCCGCCGGCGCGCGGAAAAAGCGTTCGACCACCTTCTCGCGATGCTCCGCCGGGATGCCCGGCCCGGTGTCGGCGATGCGCAGCGCGATGCCATCTTCCGCGCGGATCGCCGAAAGCGCGACACGCCCGCCCGGCGGCGTGAACTTGATCGCATTGTCGAGCAGGTTGCTCACGGCCTGGAACAAAAGGTCGCGGTCGCCCACGATTTCGAGTCCGCTCTGGATCCGGGTGTCCAGCGCGAGCCCCCGTTCCTCGGCCTGGGGCGCGTGATAGTCGGCCGCGTCCTCGAGCAAGGCGGCGATGTCCACCCGGCGCATCTCCGGCTGATGGCGCTGGGCTTCGATCCGGGAGATGCGCAGCACCGCGTCGAACATCCGTGCCAGCCGCTCCGCTTCCTCGGCGGCGCTTTCGATCAGCGCCGTGCGCCGTTCGGGCGAAGCGGCGTTCAGCGCGTTGAGCTCGGCCTGCAGACGGGTCAGGGGGGTGCGCAACTCGTGCGCGACGCTGTCGGAGACGCGCCGCACCGATTCGACCGAAGTTTCGATCCGCTCCAGCATCGCGTTCAGCGTCTCGCCGAGCCGGTCGATATCGTCGCCGCTGCCGCGCACCGGAATGCGTTCCGAAAGGTCGCCGGCCATCACCCGGCGCGCCGTCGTGCCGACCGCGTCGATCCGTCGCCCGATCGCCCGGCTCATCAATCCGCCGCCGGCGATGACAAGCAACGCCATGACCGGCATCAGCCAAAGCGCACCGACGCGGATGCCCTCGTCCAGGTCGTCTATGTCCTGCACGTCGCGGCCGACCATCAGCCGGGCGCCGTCCGCCAGGCGCCGGTCGAGCACCAGCGCCTCGTGATCATATTCCTCGCCATCGCGATAGATGTCGGCTTCGATGCGGAGCCAGCGCAGGCTGGGCTCGGGCGGCCAGCTCGGCAGATTGGTGGCGAGCACCGTTCCGTTCGGCGCGATCAATGCGTGATAGGCCTGGCGCGGGGCAGGGAGTTCGGCCCGTCGCTCCAGCGTCTCGACCAGAGCTTGCCCGCCATGCTCTCGATACAGCGTTTCGAACCGCGCGCTTTCGGCAATCAGGCCAGCCTCGACCTGTTCGATCGGGCGCCGGATGCTGATCCAATAGAAGAGCGCGAGCAGGATCGAGACGGAAAGCGTGAACAAGGCCGCATAAAGCAGGGCGAGCCGGAAGGAGAAGCTGGCAAGCAGCCTCACGCGCCTGTCCGCATCCGATAGCCCGCGCCGCGCACCGTCTCGATCAGCGGGATCGCGCCGCCGCGTTCGATCTTCTGCCGCAGCCGGCTGACATGCTGGTCGACGACATTGGTTTGCGGATCGAAATGATAGTCCCAGACATGCTCCAGCAGCATCGATCGCGTCACCACCCGGCCGGCATGGCGCGCGAGATAGTCGAGGATGCGGAATTCGCGGGAGGTGAGTTCGATCCGCTGTCCACCGCGCCGCACGATGCGGCCGAGCAGGTCGATCTCCAGGTCGGCGATCCGCATCACGGCCTGTTCCGCGAGTCCCGGCGCGCGACGCCCAAGCGCTTCGGCGCGTGCCACCAGTTCGGACAGCACGAAAGGCTTGGCGAGATAGTCGTCGCCGCCGGCCCGCAGCCCCTTCACGCGCTCGTCCGTGTCGCCGAGCGCTGAAAGCAGCAGCACCGGCGTGGCGTCGCCGGTCGCGCGGATGGTCTGGAGAATGGTGAGTCCGTCGACCTGCGGCAGCATCCTGTCGAGGATGATGAGGTCATATTGCTCGGCCGTCGCCTGAATCAGCCCCGCTTTGCCGTCGCCGGCATGGGTGACGATATGGCCCGCCTCGCGCAACCCCGCGCCGACATAATCGGCAACGCGCCCGTCATCCTCGATCAGCAGGATCTGCATCGGCTTGTCCTGACAAGTTTCGAAAGCGACTGAAAGCGCCCTCGTCGAACATGGGCGTTTCCAAATGTTCCCGCAATCCGGCCGACACCGGGTTCGGGCATGGTCGGTACGAGAAGGAGGACGCGTCGTTTCTCCGGAGCCGGAGGGCATATGGCCGTTCCCAGCGGAGAATGCGGGCTGATGGCGATGGCCATTCGCTTTCTGCTCTGGGCGACCCGCAAGCGTGCTGAGGACGCCATGCGCCGCAACGAGCCGAATTTGAGTGAAGCGTCATGTTCCCCGACACCCTGATCCCGGTCTTCGACACGATCGGTGCCGTCTTCGGCAAGCTGTTTTCGCGCTTTCACTGGACGTCGTTATTGTCTGCGACTTTGATCGCGTTCGGGGTTTGGGCGTGGCGTGCGCGCTCGGAGCCGGCGGTGCGGTCCCAGGGCTTTTTGGGTTTCCTGTTCCCGAAG
>JBBCJP010000024.1:0-18373 GCA_037190625.1 Alphaproteobacteria bacterium | reverse complement strand
GATCGCCGACATCGTCGAGGACTGGTTCAGATCAGGAGCGTCTGACGGCTTCAATCTCATGCCGCCGATCCTGCCGGCGCAGTTCGAGGTCTTTACGAGCGAGGTCGTGCCGCTGCTGCGCAGACGCGGCCTGTTCCGGAGCGAATATAGCGACGGAACGCTGCGCGACCGGTTGGGCCTCGACCCCGTTCCCAGCCAGTTCGATCGGGCAGAGCGCGTGAAACGCTCCGCCTGAGCGTCGGCGCCCCTCGGAGCGGAGAAGGCCGTTTCGCGCTCGCATGCGCATGCGCCGGTTTCGCTCCGCCCACGCTTTTCGACGTGCTAAAAAGCGCCGCTTCGTCAGGCAAGCCATGACCCGGCTTGTCGCCTGTCGAGCAAAAGCCTCGCTCCCGCACGGCTCGTTCCTGCCTTGGATCGAGGCCGAGTTCGGGATGCACCAGACAACGGCGAACCGCTTCATGCACGTCGCCACTCACGACGGATCGAAAGTAAGCACTGTGCTCAATCCCGATCCGTCCGCTCTCTACGAGCTGGCGGCGCCGAAGACGCCGGCCGAGGTCCGGGAGAAAGTTGAGTGGACGCCCTGCGTCTCCGCGCCGACCACGCTTAGTGAACAGATGTCTCGTAAAGCCAGACGGATTTCGATTTTGTGAACATCTGGTTCGACATGCCCGGCTGATGCATCTTGTTGCCGGCCCAGAGCTCGACGTGAAGACCCCATGGGTCAGTCCAGAACAGCAGGACACCGTATTTGTCCTGCAGGTAGTCGATCTGCTCCTGCTGGCTTCTGACACTCCCATCGCCCGCAGCTTTGATGTTCTCGTAAGACCATTTCAATTCGTTATCGAGAAATTTTTCGACCTCGTCGACAACCATGAGGTGATAACGCAGCACCCCACCGATCCGGGTGGAGTGGTTGGGACGGCGGTAGCTTTTAGGTGGCACGGTATAACCCGACAAATTCAGGCCGTGACTCAGTTTGTAGCAGCATGAAGTGCCCTTGATGTTGCCGAAGCCGGCCTTCAATTCTCCAGTCAGGGGGCTGATTGGCGTATTCGCCCGCAGAACCTGAAAGTTGAAGTTGTTCACCATCGTTTCACCCTCCTGCAGCGGAGAGGATCGCTTCGCGCTCAACGCGGCGGCGTCCTTCAAATGGCGGAGCACATCAGCGTCCGCGCATCCGCTTCATCGCCTTGCGCAGGGCTACCCCTCGTCCATCGAATACGAAAGGCTGCTCCATGAACTGATCTGACCCGCCATAGCCGCGAACAGTCCACGGAAGCGGGTCGGCTCCAGGGCTCATTTGAAGGCCACGCTCTACAGCTTGGACGACACGGGCGAATTATCAGGCCCGATTCGGGATGTGATCGAATCGATCACCCTGCTTCGCGACTTCGACAATCGCAGCGTGATCAGGGTGACGAGTTGGCTTCAACCGTTCCTGAAGGCGAAGGGGAAGCCAGAAAAAAGAAATCCAGCCGCAGGGGGCTGGACCGATGGTAGCGGGAGAGGGACTTGAACCCCCGACACGCGGATTATGATTCCGCTGCTCTAACCAGCTGAGCTACTCCGCCCCGTTCCTGCGATTGCCGTGGTCCGGCAAGGCGTCGCGGCGCTATAGAAAGCGCCGGGGCATGGGTCAACTGGCGTGACGGACGCGCGAATTCAACTCTTTGTCGCGTGCCCGATGCGTGCCGGAACCCGTGGCCCTTAGCCGGGTTTCGACGACAGCCCTATGGAGACAGGCCATGGAATTGCTGACCCCGCTCGAAACCCTGTGCCGGCTGATCCTGCGCGCCCGCGAGCTGGAGGCGCAGGTGCCCGCCGCCGATCCGGACGCGGATGCCGACGAGGTCGACGATTATGACGACGAGGGCGGCGAAGCGCTCTCCGTGCTGGAGGACGAGCTGAACGACAGCGTCGAGGAAGAGGTCCAGGCGCTGCTCGACGACCTCGCCGAAGACCAGCTCGCCGAAGTGCTGGCGCTGGCCTGGGTCGGGCGCGGCACCTATGATGCGAGCGAATGGGACGAGGCGTTCGAAGAAGCCGGCACGCTCAGCCCGGACGAACGGATGGACGAGCTGACCGACATGCCGCTGCTCGCCGGCTATCTCGATGCCGGGCTGGCGGCGTTCGACTATAGCTGCGACGGGATCGGGCAGATCGATTAGCGCCGGCACGATCGGAGCCGGCGCGGAAGTTGACGAACCTGACGCCCCGTCGGGGAGCAAAGCCCGTGCCCCAATACGCTTGCGACGATGCAACCGGGATGCCTGAGGGAACAGATGGTGGATCATGCGCGCTCCGAGTCGCGGCGATGATCCCAGAAGAAATCCTACATTCCAAGACCCTGGCCTGGCCAAGACCCTGGCCTGGCCAAGACCCCGGCCTGGCCAAGACCCCGGCCTGGCGGGTGCGAAGCCATCGCTAGCGCCGGAACGGGTGGGCCTTGAGCGGCTCCCACGGGCCGCCCCGATAGCGCCACGACGCCAGCGCGCGGATCGCCAGCGGGCGCGGCTCGAAAGTTGCGGCAAGTCGCCGCTGCAACGCCTTCGCCTCGGACCGCGCGACCTTGTTCTGGATGGTGATATGCGGCCACCACGGCGCCGCATCCTGTGGCGTGAGAAGGCCGTGAAAGGATTCGGCCAGCATGGCCCGCACCTCCATCAGCGCATCGCTTTCGACCCTGAAGGCCGTCCCCTGCCCCAGATCGGCGATGCCGGCGATCATCGCACTCGGCGGCGGCGCGGCAACGGCGGCGGCGAGACGGCCGGACAGCTCGGCCTCCAGGCTGGGCGGCAAATGATGGAACAGGGTGAGGTGGGCCGGCACCCGGTTCAGCTCCGGCGGATAATGCTCGCGCCGCAATTGCTGGAGCCAGCCATCGTCGCCCGGGCCGAACAGGGCGGTGACGATGATCGCTCCCCCGGCGGAGGCCGGGATCAAATCTCCACCTGGGAGCCCAGCTCCACGACGCGGTTGGGCGGCAGCTTGAAGAATTCCATCGCGCTTTCGGCGTTGCGCAGCATCCAGGCGAACAGCTTTTCGCGCCAGATCGGCATGCCCGGCCGCGACGAGGCGAGCAGGGTCTGGCGGGCCAGGAAGAAACTGGTGTCCATCATTTTGAACTCCGGCCCGCAGCGTTCGACATTGGCGAGCGCCGCCGGCACGTCCGTCTCCTGCATGAAGCCGTAGCGCAGGATCAGGCGATAGAAGCCGCTGCCGAGGTCGGTCACCTCGAAGCGCTTCTTGTCGGCGACATAGGGCACATCCTCGATCCGGACGGTGAGCAGCATCACGCGCTCGTGCAGCACCTTGTTGTGCTTGAGATTGTGCAGCAGAGCGTGGGGAATGCCGTCCGGATTGGTGGTCATGAAGACCGCGGTGCCGGGCACGCGCGCGGCGCTGCTCGCGGCCGACTTGATGAACACCTTGGCCGGCATGGCGCCCTCGTTCATCCGGTCGATCATCAGCCGCCGGCCCCGCGCCCAGGTGGTGAGCAGCACGAAGATGACGATGCCGACCGCGAGCGGGAACCAGCCGCCATAGGGGATCTTGGTCAGGTTCGACGCGAAATAGGCGAGATCGATGACCAGGAAGGTCGCGAAGAACAGGCCTGCCAGGATCGGATTCCACTTCCAGACCTTGAACACCAGCACGCCCAGCATGATCGTCGTGATGAACATCGTGCCGGTCACCGCGACGCCATAGGCGGCGGCGAGATTGCTCGACGACTGGAAACCGAGGATGAGCAGGATGCACATCACGAGCAGCCCCCAATTGACCACGGGGATGTAGATCTGGCCGGCCGTGCTGGCGCTGGTGTGGCGGATCGACATGCGCGGCAGGAAGCCGAGCTGAACCGCCTGCTGCGTCACCGAGAAGGCGCCGGTGATCATGGCCTGGCTAGCGATGATCGTCGCCACGGTGGCAAGGATGACCAGCGGCAGCCGCCATTCGTCGGGCGCCATCCGGAAGAAGGGATTTTCCGCCGCGCCCGGATCTGCCAGCAGCAAGGCGCCCTGTCCGACATAATTGAGCATCAGGCAGGGCAGAGCCGCGAACAGCCAGGCCAATGTGATCGGCTTGCGGCCGAAATGGCCCATGTCGGCATACAGCGCCTCGGTGCCGGTGACGGCCAGCACGACGGAGCCGAGCGCCAGGAAGGCGAGCCAGCCGTCGATGATGAAGAAGTTCACCGCCCACCAGGGATTGAGGAAATTCAGCACCTCCGGCGCGCGGACGGCATTCATGATGCCGAGCCCGGCGATCACCAGGAAATAGACCAGCATGACCGGCCCGAACAGCTTGCCGATCCGCGCCGTGCCGCGCGACTGGACCGCGAACAGGGCGACGATGATGAAGATCGCGATCGGCAGGACGAGCGGCTCGAAATGCCGGTCGACGATGGCCAGCCCCTCGACTGCCGAGAGGACGGAAATGGCCGGCGTCACCATCGAATCGCCATAGAAGAGCGCGGTCGCCAGCACGCCGAGCAGGACGAGCCCGAACGTCCGCTGTCCCGGGCTGATCGAGCGGGTGATGAGCGCCAGGAGCGAAAGGCTGCCGCCTTCCCCCTTATTGTCGGCGCGCATCACGAAGGCGATATATTTGACCGTGACGATCAGGATCATCGACCAGAAGATGAGGCTGAGCACGCCCAGGATATGGGCGGGATCGACGGCCAGCGGATGATGGCCGACAAAGGCCTCGCGCATCGCGTAAAGCGGGCTGGTGCCGATGTCGCCGAAGACCACGCCGAGCGCGGCCAGCGTCAGCACGGACGTCCCGGCCTGCGGATGATGCCCGGCGTCAGGCGCCCCGGCGGTTGCGGATGTGGTGCTGTCGCTCATCGGTCAGGAACGCGAAACGTCCGACGTCCTTTCTGCGCGCCCGGCCAGGCCCAAGGCGGCGCGCGCATTATCACCGCCCTATCGCCCCTGCAATGGGATTGTTTGGCCCGTTCATGCCTGCGACGCCAATGTCCTGATCGTGAACTGCGTGATCAGGCGGTGGACGCCGGGCAAAGCGGAGAGAATCTCGCGATGCAGACGTTCGTAGCTGTCGTCGGCGCGGACCAGAACCTTCAGCAGATAGTCCGACTCGCCGCTCATCAGATGGGCTTCGACCACCTCGCGGGTATCGGCCAGCGCCGCTTCGAACGCCTGCATCGTGGCGCGGCGCTGATCGACCAGGGTGACGGAGACGAACACCGTCGAAGGATGCCCCCGCGCCGCTGCCGACAGCCGGGCGCGATAGCCGAGAATGAGTCCGCTTTCCTCCAGGGCGCGGGCGCGCCGATGGGCGGCTGAGGGGGAGAGGCCGACAAACGCGCCAAGCTGCTCGCTCGTCAGGTTGGAGTCCCGGGCGAGTTGATCGAGAATCTTGCGATCGATCGCGTCGATGTTCACGTTCTTCCCGATTGGACCAGATAGCGCGCAATATAATCGCATGAAGTGCCTTGCGAGACAATGTTTTCGCAAACCTTTCCCGGCCGGTTTGGATTATTGTCGCGCGCCACAGCCGTTTTGGGAGACAAGCGATGCGCGTCGGGGTTCCGAAAGAGATCAAGGTCCATGAATATCGCGTCGGCCTGACGCCTGCCTCGGTCGCCGAGCTGGTCGCCGCCGGCCATGACGTGATGGTCGAGACCAAGGCCGGCACCGGCATCGATTTCTCCGACCAGGACTATATCGACGCCGGCGCGACGATCGGAGCCAATGCCGCCGAAGTCTTCGCCAAGTCCGACATGATCGTGAAGGTGAAGGAGCCGCAGGCGAGCGAGATCGCGATGCTGGAGCCGCGCCACCTGCTCTTCACCTATCTCCATCTTGCGCCCGATCCCGAGCAGACCAAGGGCCTGATGGCCTCCGGCGCGACCTGCATCGCTTATGAGACGGTGACGGCGCGCGACGGTTCGCTCCCCCTGCTGAAGCCGATGTCCGAGGTCGCGGGCCGCATGTCGATCCAGGTCGGCGCCCATTATCTGGAGAAGGAGCAAGGCGGTCGCGGTGTCCTGCTCGGCGGCGTGCCGGGCGTAGCGCCGGCGCGGGTGATGATCCTGGGCGGCGGCATCGCCGGGGTGAACGCGGCGCAGATGGCGGTCGGCATGCGCGCCGACGTCACCATCTACGACATTTCCAACGCGCGGCTGGCCGAGCTCGACATGTTCTTCGGCAGCCAGATCAAGACCGCCTACGCCTCGAAGGCCGCGATCGCCCATGCGATCAAGAAGGCCGAAGTGGTGGTCGGCGCGGTGCTGATTCCCGGTGCCGCCGCGCCCAAGCTGGTGACGCGCGACATGCTGAAGACGATGAAGCGCGGATCGGTGCTGGTCGACATCTCGATCGACCAGGGCGGCTGCTTCGAAACCTCGCGGCCGACCACGCACAGCGATCCGGTGTTCGAGATCGACGGCGTGATCCATTATTGCGTGGCGAACATGCCGGGCGCGGTGGCGCGCACCTCGGCCTTCGCGCTCAACAACGCCACTTTGCCCTTCGCGCTGAAGCTCGCGAACCTGGGCGCGGACGCGGCGATGAAGGCCGATCCACACCTCGCCAACGGGCTCAACGTATCGGGCGGCAAGATCCGCTACCAGGCCGTCGCCGACGCGCTCGGCCTGCCTTACGAAGCGGCCTGAGCTTAAAGGGCTATTGCGCCGTCGGTGCCGCGGGCGCCGGCGGCGCGCCCGCGCCCTGGGCCGGAATCTGGCCCATCATGCGCGCCTGCTGCAGCGCATTCAGCCGCTCCTGGATCGTCGTGCGATATTCCGCCCCTTCCGGCGCATCGGCGAGAAGCTGGCGCCAGATCCGCTCGGCCTCGTCGAAATTGCCGCCCTGCGCCAGCGAGAGGGCGTAGAAGAAGCGCGGGCCGGGATGATCCGGCGCCAGCCGCTGGGCGCGCTGGAAGGCGAGCTGCGCGGCGGGGCTCATCATGCCGTCGCCATGAACGACAAGCGCATTGCCCAGGCCGACCCACAGATCGGCATTGTCCGGCGATTCGCGCAGCGCGCTCTTGAGGATTTGCGCACCGCCGCGCGTGTCCCCGCGCCTCTGATAGCTTTCGGCGATGGTCAGCCAGGCGGCGGCGCGATCGAAGCGGCCGAGCATGTCTTCGCGCAACGCCATGAATTCGCTGTCATTCTGCGCGATTCGCACTGGCGGCTCCTTCGGGCTGCCGGGGAGGTCGGGCCGCCCCTGCCAGGCATAGCCGGCCAGCGCCAACAGCAACGCCGCGCCGATGAACTGCCACACGCCCTTGTCCTTGCCGGCGAAGCGCCAGAGACCCGCCGCGACGACCAGCGCCAGGCCGACCATGACCAACCAGCCCATCAGCCTTTCCTCCGGCGCTTGAAGCGGCCGCGCACCAGCCACAGGCCGAACAGGACGAGCAACAGCGGCGCCGCCCAAAGCGGCCAGGTCGTCCCGTCGAGCGGCGGATCGTAGGTCACCCAATTGCCGTAGCGCGAGACCAGCCAGGCGCGCACTTCCTGCGGGCTTTCGCCGGCCTGGATGCGGGTGCGGATCAGCGCGCGCATGTCGCCCGCCATCTCCGCGTCGCTGTCGCCGATCGCCTGGCCCTGGCAGACGAGGCAGCGGATCGTGTCCATCAGCGCGCGCGCCTGCGCCTCCTGGCGCGCGTCGGGCAGCTGCTTGTGCGCATATTCCGCCGCTGGCATCAGCGAGTCGGCAAGGGAGGGCGTGGCGACCACGAGCGCGGCGAAGAACGCCACAAGCCCCAGTCCATCATTGCGAGCGAAGCGAAGCAATCCAGTTCGGCCTCCGAGACCCGCTGGATTGCCGCGTCGCTGCGCTCCTCGCAATGACGACCAGGGACGATTCATCGCGCCGCCTCCCAGGCGGCGAGGATCGCCGGCACGTCGGCGTTGGTGATCGCGCCGATATGCTGGTGGCGGATGATCCCCTGTCCGTCGATGACAAAGGTCTCGGGCACGCCGGCCGAGCCCAGATTGAGCTGCACCTGACGATCATTGTCCGCGCCGATCGTCGCGAAGGGATCGCCATAGGTGGTGAGAAAGGCGGCGAGATCCTGCGGCCGATCGCGCACCGCGATGCCGTCGATCGGCACGCCCCGCCGCGCCAGCGCCTCGAGCTGCGGCGCCTCGGCCCGGCACGGGATGCACCAGCTCGCGAAGATGTTGACGACGCGCGGCTCGCCCCGGCGCAGCGACCCGCTCGACAGACCCGGGCGGCCCGGCAGGGCGCCGGCCAGCTCGAATTCCGGCACGCTCTGGCCGATCAGGGCGGAGGGAACGGTGCGCGCCACCGGCGCATAAAGGCCGATCGCGAAGATGATCGCGAAGACGACGAACACGGTCAGCGGAACCCAGATGATGAAGCGCCGCTTCATGCCGGCACCGCCTCGGGCTCGGCCGGGGCATCCGCATCCACCTTGGGCGCGATCTTGCGTTCGCGCCGCAGCCGGCCGATCAGCGACAGCAGGCCGCCCAGCGCGACCATGATGCCGCCGAACCAGATCAAAGTGACGAACGGCTTCCACCACAGGCGAATCTGCCAGCGGCCCTGCTCATCCTCTTCGCCGATCGCGACGTAGAGCTGGCCGTTCCAGTGCGTGGTGATCGCCGCCTCGCTGGTCGGCGTCGGGGGCGAGGAGAACATACGCGCCTGCGGACGAAGCTGGAATTCGCGCCCATTCTCGCCGCGCCGCGCGGTAAGCCGGCCCTCGACCGCCGTCCAGTTCGGCCCGGCGATCGGCTCCACACCGTCGAAACGAACGCTGAAATCGCCGACATGGGCGATCTGGCCGGGGCTGGCGGCGACCAGGGTCTCCTTGGTGAAGGCGCTCTCCATCGCCATGCCGGCCATGCTGACGGCGATGCCGAGATGGGCGATCACCATGCCGTAGATGAAGATCGGCGTGCGCCGCAGGTTGCGCTTCCACAAGGGAGCGACACTGGCGGCGGCGACGCCCGGCGCAAGCGAAAGGCCCAGCAAAGGCAGAATGCCGGCGTCCGGCGCGAAGACCAGCAAAGCGGCGAAAGCAAGGGCGGTGACGAGGACCGGTATCAGGACGCGGTTGCCCAGCGCCTTCACCCGGTCGCTGCGCCAGCGCAGCAGCGCGCCGGCGCCCATGATCGCCACCAGAACCAGCGCGACCGGACCGGCGGCTGCGTTGAAATAGGGCGGGCCGACCGACAGCTTCTCGCCCGTCACGGCTTCGACGGCGAGCGGATAAAGCGTACCGACAAAGACGATACCGAGGATCACGGTGAGCAACAGGTTGTTGGCGACCAGCGCGCCTTCGCGGCTCACCGGATCGAATTGCGAACCTTCCTTCACCGTGCCGATGCGCAGCCCGAACAGAGCCAGCGCGCCGCCGATGTAGAGGATGAGCAAAGCGAGAATGAACGCGCCACGCTGGGGATCGACCGCGAAGGCGTGGACGCTGGTGAGGATGCCGGAGCGGACCAGGAAGGTGCCGATCATCGACATCGAGAAGGCGACCACGGCCAGCATGACCGTCCAGGCGCGCAGCCCGTCGCGCGTGGCCAGAACGGTAACGCTGTGCAGCAGCGCCGTGGCGGCGAGCCAGGGCATCAGCGAAGCGTTCTCGACCGGATCCCAGAACCACCAGCCGCCCCAGCCCAGCTCGTAATAGGCCCAGTAGGAGCCGGCGACGATGCCGATGGTGAGGAAAATCCAGGCCGCGAGAATCCAGGGCCGCATCGCGCGGGCGAAGGCCGGGCCGACATCGCGGGTCACGAGCGCGCCGACCGCGAAGGAGAAGGCGATCGAGATGCCGACATAGCCGAAATAGAGAGTCGGCGGATGGAAGGCGAGGCCCGGATCCTGGAGCAGCGGATTGAGGCCGTTGCCTTCGACCGGCACCGGGCTCAGCCGGGTGAACGGGTTCGAAGCCATCAGCAGGAAGGCGTAGAAGCCGAGCGCGATCGCCGCCTGAGCGGCCAAGGTCGCGATCAGAGTGTCCTGCCGCAGTCGCCGTTCAAGCGCGGCCACTGCCGCGCCGGCAACGGCAAGGACCGTCACCCAGAGCAGCATCGAGCCTTCGTGATTTCCCCAGGAACCTGCGAATTTGTAAAGCCACGGCTTGGCCGAATGGCTGTTCGCCGCGACGAGCTGAACCGACAGGTCCGTGCGCAGGAACAGCCAGATCAGGATCAGGAAGGCGAGCGCAGCCAGCAAACCCTGGGCCACGGCCAGCGGACGCACCACACGCAGCAGGTGCGCGCCGCCCGGCCGCAGAGCGGCGATGCCCAGGAATAGCTGGAGCAGCGACAGCGCCGCTGCCAGCCACAGTGCCGCAAGCCCCCCTTCAGCGATCATCCCGTACGACCCGTTTCCCGCTGCGCCTGCGGCCCGAGCCGCGGCGGCATGTAATTCTCGTCATGCTTGGCGAGGATCTCGCTGGCGACGAAGCTGCCGTCGGGCTGAAAACGCCCTTCGGCGACCACGCCGCTATTCTCGCGGAACAGCTCCGGCGTGATTCCGGTGTAGCGCACCGGGATCGTCGCATCGCTCTCGTCCCCGACCAGGAAATGGATAGTGAGGCCGTCCGGCTGGCGCTGGATCGAGCCGCCTTGCACCATGCCGCCGATCCGCACCGCGCGATCGAGCGGCAGGCCTTTGCGCGCGACGTCGCGCGGCTCGTAGAAGAAGGCGGCCTGATCGCGCATCGCCGACATGGCGAGCAGGATCGCGCCGAACACGGCGACGGCCGCGAGGCTGAGCAGAATCAGCCGCTGATTCTTGCGCTTCACGAATCCTGCCTCAATTGATCGACCTCTCCCTCGGCGCGTCGCATCGCCGCCCAACTCCACCAGGTCAAGCCGCTCGTGGCGATCAGCGCCACGGCATAAGCGGCGATGATGAAGGGCCAATGGTTCATGACGCCGCCATCCGGCGCATCCGCGCTTCCAGCTTTGACCGCGCCAGCTCGGCCCGCATCCGCATCAGGACGATCGCGCCGAACAGCAAGGTGAAGCCGAGCGCCGAGGCGAGCAGGGGCCAGAGCATCGAGGCGTCGATCGACGAACGGCCCTGGACGATGTCGATGCTCTGCCCCTGATGCAGTGTGTTCCACCACACCACCGAATAGCGGATGATCGGCAGGTTGATCGCTCCGACCAGGCCGAAAATGGCGGTGATCCGCCCTTCCCCGCCCTTTTCCTTCTCCGCCCCGGCCAGCGCGATATAAGCGAGGTAGAGGAAGAGCAGGACGAGCATGGATGTCATCCGTCCGTCCCATTCCCAATAGGTACCCCAGGTCGGACGGCCCCAGAGCGAACCGGTGGCAAGGCAGACGAAGGTGAAGACCGCGCCCGGCACCGCGATCGCGCGGCCCGCGACGGCGGCGAGCGGATGGCGCCAGACGAGCTGCATCAGGCTCGCCACCGCGATGCCCGTCCAGCCCGCCATGCCGAGCCAGGCCGCAGGAACGTGGATGTAGAGGATGCGCGCGCTTTCGCCCTGCAGGTAATCGGGTGGGGCAAGCAGCAGCCCGTAGGCAAGCGCACCGGCGATCAGCGCCGCCCCGATCCAGCCGAACCAGGCCGTGAGGGGGCGGGCGATTTTGAGGAAACGGGCAGGATTCGCGTAAACGTGCATGCTCGGCGCCCTGTGTAGCGAAGCCATCCCGCAGGGGGAAGCGCCTTGCGCGCCGACTGCCACGCAGGCAGGACAGCAGCGCGCATGACCGATCCGATCCCGCCCCGCCAGTCACCGATGCTCGGGATCGCGCTGCGCGTCGGCGCGGCGGCCAGCTTCGGCTTCATGGCTGCGGCAATCAAGCTGGGGCACGAGGCAGGCATCGCCGTTGTCGAACTCGCCTTCTACCGCTTCGCCTTCGGCCTGCCGCCGCTCCTCGTCTGGATGGCGATCACCCGCAATTTCGGCGCGTGGCGGACGCGGCGTCCGCTGCTGCACGTCTCGCGCGGCGTGTTGGGTCTCGGCACGATGCTGCTCGCTTTTTCCGCGCTCGCCTTCCTGCCCCTCGCCGAGTCTGCGACGATCGGCTTCGTCGCGCCGCTCTTCTCGGTGGTGCTGTCCGCCCTGATCCTGCGCGAGCCGGTCGGGCGCTATCGCTGGAGCGCCGTGGCGCTCGGCTTTCTCGGCGTTCTCATCGTCATGCAACCTGGCGGCGGCGCGCTGCCGGCGGTCGGGTTGGCATTGGCGCTGTCGGCCGCGCTCGGCGTGGCGGCGGTGACGATCACCATCCGGTCGATGGGCCGCACGGAAAGCGCCCCAACCACCGTCTTGTGGTTCACCAGCTTTTCGATGCTCATCATCGGCGCACTGATGCCCTTTTTCGCCGAGGCGCATGACGGGCGGGAATGGGCGATCCTCGCCGCGATCGGACTGGCCGGCGGCGTGGGGCAACTCTTCCTGACCTCATCGCTGCGCACCGCGCCGGTCGCGGTGGTCGTGCCCTTCGATTATACGCAGCTCTTGTGGGCGGTCCTGCTCGGCTGGTTGCTGTGGGACACGCATCCCCCGGCAGCGACCTGGATCGGCGCCGCGATCATCGTCGCGAGCGGCCTCTACACGCTCTATCGCGAACATCGGCTGGGGCGGGAAAAGCCGCCCGCCGAATCCCTTTAGCCGCGGCCGATCAACCGGTTCGCCATCGCATCGGCGACCTGGGCGGGATTGCGGCCGGTGGCTGCGCTCTCCGTCCAGATTTCCTCCAGCCGGCCGGGGATTGCCTCGATGCGACGGCGCACCTCCGCTTCGTCGCCGTCCTTCAGATATTCGGTCGAGACATTGATGATCCCGCCGGCATTGATGACGTAATCCGGCGCGTAGAGGATGCCGCGCGCCTGCACCCGATCGCCGTCCGCCGGCGTGGCGAGCTGGTTGTTCGCGCCGCCAGCGACGACCGGCACGTTCAGCGCCGCGATCGACTGTTCGGTGAGGATGGCGCCCAGCGCATTGGGGCTGAACACATCGGCCGCGATCGTCATGATCTCGTCGACGGAAACGACCGTGCCGCCCGTCTCCGCCGCCAGCGCCTGGACACGTTCGGCATTGATGTCGGCGATGCTGAGACGGGCGCCTTCCGCCGCCGCGCGCCGGGCGAGGCCCGAAGCGACGCTGCCCGCGCCCTGAATGGCGATGTGGAGGCCGGCGAGGCTGTCCTTGCCCAAGGCGCGCTTCACCGCCGCCTTGACGCCCAGGAATACGCCATAGCTGGTGTGCGGCCCCGGATCGCCGCCGACCGTGCCTTCCGCGACCGGCAGGCCGGCGACATGTTTGGTTTCGTTCGAGATCGCGACCATGTCGGCGACGCTCATCCCGACATCCTCGGCGGTGACGTAGCGTCCGCCCAGGCCATTCACCCCGCGTCCGAAGGCGGCGATCATCGCCGGCGTCTTGGTCCGCGCCTCATCGGCCAGGATCACCGCCTTGCCCCCACCGAGCGGCAAGCCCGCCATCGCATTCTTGTAGCTCATGCCGCGCGACAGGCGCAGCGCATCGGCGACTGCGTCGCCGGACTTGGCATAATGCCAGAAGCGGGTGCCGCCCGCGCCCGGGCCGAGATGGGTGGAGTGGACCGCAATGATCGCCTTCAGGCCGCTTTCCCGGTCGGTGACGAAATGAACGAACTCATGCGCGTCGAAATCGGGAAAATCCCAGAGCGAATCCATCGATCTGTCCTGTGTGATTCAAGAAAAATGGGGCGACCGACGGGACTTGAACCCGCGACCCTCGGTACCACAAACCGATGCTCTAACCAGCTGAGCTACGATCGCCATGCATAAGCGGATGCGGCTGCGCACCTAGGTCGGGCGCGCCCCAGCGTCAAGGGACGGCCGATCCGGCGTGCTCTTGCTGCTCGGCAAGCCGGGCGGCGAAAAGATCGGCGAGCTCGCTATGGCTGCGGCGGGCGGCTTCGCCGCGCGCCCGCGCGGCAGCGGTGCGCTCCTCCTCGACCCTGCGGGCATAATAGGTGCGGTCCTCGGTCATGTCCCTTCCCCGGAATATCGCCAAATAATGTGACCGATTGGGGAACGGCCAGCGCGGCCGCGTTAATCCGGGCCACTTTCAGGGCGGCACGAGCCGGTTTCGACGCCGATACCGCAAAAAGCGCAGGATCGTGCGATGGCCGATTCGAGCGATCCGGGAGGATCGACGAGCAAAATTCAGGGCTTGAAGGAAGGCGTGGTGGGCGCGGCAAGGATTGAACTTGCGACCCCTGCGGTGTGAACACAGTGCTCTACCACTGAGCTACGCGCCCACGCCTTGAAACGGCTCCGGTGTGGCAGCCCGAAGCGGAGCCGGCGCCATAACTGCGCCTTTCGCCCCTGTCCAGCATCTCGTCAGCCGTTCACGGCATCCTTCAGGCCCTTGCCGGGCTTGAATTTGGGTTGGGTCGATTCCTTGATCTGCATGGGCTCGCCGGTACGCGGATTGCGTCCCGTGGACGCCTTGCGGCGCGAGCAGGAGAAGGTACCGAAGCCGACCAGGCGCACCTCGTCCCCACGCTGCAGCGCCCGCGTAATCGTGTCGAACACGCTTTCGACCGCGCGCGACGCATCCCCTCGGCCAAGGCCGGTCAGCTCCGCCACATGGCCGATCAGGTCCTGCTTGTTCATTCCCGAACCCCTGTTCTTTCGGTGACTCGCGGCGTCGTGCGCCTCGGGTTTAATGCCACGCGGCACCGCCAAGTCAAAGAAAAGAGGCGCATGCCGACCGAAAAGCGCCGCTTCGGGACACTAATGCGGAGCGAAGCGCCCGATCAGTGATGGACCGATCGCCCGCCCCCCTCACCGCCCGGCGCCAACTCAGCCGGCGGCAATGCGGCCAGCTCGTCCGCTTCGGTCCATTCGATCGGCACGACCGGCTGGGCAAGGGCCTGGATCAGCACCTCGTCGACGTGGGAGACGGCAACGATCTCTAGCCCCTCCTTGATATTGACCGGGATCTCCGCGAGGTCTTTCTCGTTCTCCGCCGGAATCAGAACCTTGGAAATCCCGCCGCGCAGCGCCGCGAGCAATTTCTCCTTGAGGCCGCCGATCGGCAGCACGCGCCCGCGCAAGGTCACCTCGCCGGTCATCGCCACGTCACGGCGCACCGGGATACCGGTTAGCGTCGAGATGATCGCCGTGACCATGCCGATACCCGCCGACGGCCCGTCCTTCGGCACCGCGCCCTCCGGCAAGTGGACGTGGATGTCCTTGCGCGCGAACAGGCTGGGCTTCACGCCATAACCGGGCGCGCGGGCACGCACGAACGAGAAGGCGGCCTGCACCGATTCCTGCATCACTTCGCCGAGCTTGCCGGTGGTGCGGATCTGGCCCTTGCCCGGGACGGTGACCGCCTCGATGGTCAGCAATTCGCCGCCCACTTCGGTCCAGGCAAGGCCGGTGACGGCGCCGATCTGGTCCTCCTCCTCGCTCATGCCGTGACGGAATTTTCTGACGCCGACGAAATCGCCGAGATTGGCGTCGGTCACCTCGACCGTCTCGGCCTTGCCTTCGAGTATCCGGCGCAGCGCCTTGCGCGCCACCTTGGCGATCTCGCGCTCCAGCGTGCGCACGCCAGCCTCACGGGTGTAGTGGCGTATCAGTGCGCGCAGCCCGTCCTCGGTCAGCATGAATTCGTCCGCCTTGAGCCCGTGCGACTCGATCTGCTTGGGCAGCAGGTGGCGCTTGGCGATCTCGACCTTCTCGTCCTCGGTATAGCCCTCCAGCCGGATGATCTCCATGCGATCCAGCAGGGGCTGCGGCAGGTTCAGCGAGTTGGCCGTCGTGACGAACATCACGTCCGACAGATCGTAATCGATCTCCAGATAATGATCCTGGAACTTGCTGTTCTGCTCCGGGTCGAGCACCTCGAGCAGCGCCGAGGCGGGATCGCCCCGGAAATCCTGACCAAGCTTGTCGATCTCGTCGAGCAGGAAGTGCGGATTGGACGCGCCCGCCTTCTTGAGGTTCGAGACGATCTTGCCCGGCAGCGAGCCGATATAGGTGCGGCGGTGGCCCCTGATCTCGGCCTCGTCGCGCACACCGCCGAGGCTCTGGCGGACGAATTCGCGGCCCGTGGCGCGGGCGATCGAACGGCCCAGCGAGGTCTTGCCGACGCCGGGCGGGCCGACCAGGCACAGGATCGGGCCCTTCAGCTTGTTGGTGCGCGCCTGGACGGCGAGATATTCGACGATCCGGTCCTTGACCTTCTCGAGGCCGTAATGGTCTTCGTCGAGAATGCGTTCGGCCTCGGCAATATCGTGCTTGAGCTTCGATTTCTTGCCCCAGGGCAGACCAAGCAGCACGTCGAGATAATTGCGGCTGACGGTCGCTTCGGCCGACATCGGCGCCATTGCGCGCAGCTTCTTGAGCTCGCTTTGCGCCTTGCCCTTGGCTTCCTTGGACAGCTTGGTGCGCTCGATCTTGCGGGCCAGATCGGCCAGCTCGTCGCCGTCGCCCTCGCCCTCCGCATTGCCGAGCTCGCGCTGGATCGCCTTCAATTGCTCGTTGAGGTAATATTCGCGCTGGGTCTTCTCCATCTGCCGCTTGACGCGGCTGCGGATCTTCTTCTCGACCTGAAGGACGCCAAGCTCGCCCTCCATGAAGGCGAAAGCCATTTCCAAGCGGCGCACGGCATCGAGCTCGGCGAGCAGCGCCTGCTTGTCGCTGACCTTGATGTTGATGTTCGCGGCGACCGCATCGGCAAGCTTCGAAGGCTCTTCAATCTGGCCGAGCTGGACGGCGGTCTCGGCCGGCAGCTTGCGGTTCAGTTTCGAATAATTCTCGAACTGCTCGATCACCGAACGCATCAAGGCCTGCGCTTCGGCCCCTTCGGCTTCGGGCACGGCAACCGGGTTCACGTCGGCAACCAGATGCCCCTCCTCAGAGCGCAGCGCCTGCAACATGCCGCGCTGGCGCCCTTCGACGAGCACGCGCACCGTGCCGTCCGGCAGCTTGAGAAGCTGGAGCACCGTGGCGACGACACCAAGGTCGTAAAGCGCATCGCGGTCGGGATCGTCTTCCGCCGGATCGAGCTGGGCCACGAGGAAGATCGACTTGTCGGCCGCCATCGCGCTTTCCAGCGCCGACACGGATTTGTCGCGGCCGACGAAGAGCGGCACGATCATCTGCGGGAAGACGACGATGTCGCGCAGCGGCAGAACGGGATAGGTCTCGGTCATGTAAGCTCCAGGGGCCGGCCGACGGGGCCGGGCGTTCACGCCTATATGGGCGCGTTATAGCGCCGCATCAATGAAGCCGCGTTAACAACGCGGGCGGATTGGACTCTGTGTCAGCTTTGCTGAAACAGGTGCGGCACCGGCAAACGCCCTGTTAACGCCCCCGAAAGGCGGGCTTTGCGATTGACCCCCCTTATGGCGGGGACTAAAATCCCGCCATTCCTGAAAAACGGGGGAGTTTGCCCGATGTTTCGTGCTCTGATCTTGGCCGCGCCGCTGGCGCTGGCATCCGTGACGGTGGTGCCGGTGGCGACCCCCGCGCTGGCCGTGCAGGCGCCGAGCGCCGAATGCCAGCCCAATGCGCAGGCGCGCCAGCGCGGCCGCGGCATCGGCGGCGCCTTTGGCGGCATCGCGCGCGGTCTGGGCAGCCGGATCGGCGGCGTCGCGGGCATATTGGCGAACAACATCCCGGTGGCCGAGATGCTGGGCGAGGCGATCGCCTCCATGCTCGACCAGTGCGAGCAGCAGAAGGCCGCCAACGCGACCGACGAGGCGATCCGCGGCGGCGTCGGCACCACCGTCGCCTGGGAAAGCGACACGCGCCCCGGCGTGACCGGCCAGTCCGTCGTCACGGCGCAGACGCAGGAAGCCGGCGGCGGCGATTGCATGACCGTCACCGACATCGTCATCGTCGACGGCGAAGAGACGCGCGCGCCCAAGCAGATGTGCCGCCGCCCGCCGTCCACCCGCTACGTCCGCGTCTGATCCCATGTCGGTATTGCGTAGAGTCGCTTCCACCTTGGCGCTGGTCGCGCTCGCCACGTCGCATATGGCGATGGCGCAGCGCGACCCGGACAATCCCACCTGCCCGCGCAGCCTGAACTGGTCGAACAACCGTCAGATGCAGTTCTCCGTCCAGCAGGTGAACGGCCGCAGCGTGCTGCTCGGCGAGGGCGTGATCGACGACGGGCTGCTGCCCCGGCTCCAGGCGGCGCTCAACAATCATCCCGAGGCGGAGGAATTGTGGCTGCGCTCGCCCGGCGGCAATGCGCGGATCGGCAACCAGGCGGGGCGGATCATCCGCGACGCCGGCATCCCCACCCGCATCCCGAACGGC
The DNA here is from genome assembly GCA_037190625.1 of Alphaproteobacteria bacterium. Taxonomy (GTDB): domain Bacteria; phylum Pseudomonadota; class Alphaproteobacteria; order Sphingomonadales; family Sphingomonadaceae; genus Allosphingosinicella. The sequence goes on along the minus strand of JBBCJP010000024.1, from coordinate 111 downwards.
TGGGCCTGCTTTTCCGCCTGCAACTTCCTGTTCATGGGCGGCATCGCGCGCTTCGTGGACGATGGCGGCCTGTTCGTCGTCCACATGTTCACCCATACCGGGGACCGGGAA
>JBBCJP010000023.1:0-23039 GCA_037190625.1 Alphaproteobacteria bacterium | reverse complement strand
CCCCCCCCCCCCCCCCCCCCCCCCCCCCCCCCCCCCCCCCCCCCCCCCCCCCCCCCCCCCCGCCGCCCTGGCGCGAAAGCCGCCCGCCGCTTCGCGGTCGTCCGGAGCAGGCCGCCGGCTGCGTCGATCGGTTGGACCGGGCAACCAGCCCGGCCTGCACCGCCCTCCTTGTCGGCGGCCTGCTCCGGACGATCCCGGCCATTGCGCCTATCGGGTACGGACCCTTACGCGGGAGCCCGCGCCGTCATCAGAATACGAAAATGTAGAGCAGGATGATGATCGGGATCGGAATGCCGATCAACCACAGCAGGATACCCTTCATATTTTCCCTCCTGTTGAGCGCCGGTCCGGCGGCTTCACGGAGGGATAACCAGCGCGCCGCGCTCGCGTTCCCGTCAGCCTTGCAGGAACCGCCTGATCCAGCCACCGACGCGCGCATTGTCGTTGGGCGCATCGAGCGAGGCGATGGCGGCGTCCGGGTCGGGCAGGCGGTGGCGGCGGCTGTCGATCAGCGCCCTGGTATATTCGGGCGACAGCTCCGGGTGGAACTGGAAGGAGAGGGCCGGCCGATCGCGCCAGGCGAGCCCGGCATAGGGCGTGAAGAGCGAGGAAGCGATCACGTCCGTATCCCGCGGCTGCAGCACCACCTGGTCCTGATGCGAGGCCGGCACGGAGACCATCGCCGTGCCATCCCCATCCATCCAGTCCTTGCGCTCGACGATCGGATAGCTGTGCAGACCGATACCCCAGCCCTTGTCCGATTTCTCGACATGGCCGCCCAGCGCGTGCGCCATCGCCTGATGCCCGAAGCAGATGCCGACCAGCTTCGCGCTTTCGGCCCGGCGCAGGAAGGACAGGAGCGGCGCGATCCAGCCATGGTCCTCATAGACCCCGGCTGGCGATCCGGTGACGATCCATGCGTCGCGGGTGGCGGGATCGGCCGGCAGCTCGCCCGCCTCCACATCGTAATCGGCATAATCGAAGCCGTTGCCGAGCAGGCCGCGAAACATGTCCGGGTAGCGCCCGAACTCGCCGATCAGGTGCGCGGGCGGCTTGCCCGTCTCGAGAATGCCGATCTTCACCGGCGCGTCACAGCCCGTCGCTGCGCCAGTAGAAGCGACCCGCGCGCTGGTCGTAGGACAGCGTCTCCGCATGGTCGCATTCGAAGCAGGAGCTGAAGACGAGATCCTCGCCGTCCCGGCGCATCGTGATGAAGGGCGTCCAGTCCGTGAACATGCGCACGAACACGACATCCGGCATGCGCGCCCGTTCGTCGATCAGGATCACGAACGGCGCGACCTCGCCGGCGCAGGATCGGAAATTGCCGACCAGGGCGGTCAGCCGTCTGCCGGTCATGTTGGTCGTCGCACGAAACGCATCCGGCATGTCGGCGAGATAGGCGCGTATCTCGGCGGCGAGAGCCGGGTCGGGCGAGGCCAAGGCGCCGGGCGTCAGCACGTTCGCCGCGCACCAGGGGGATTCGGTTTCGTCCAGCGTGGCGTTGATCCGCGCCAGCGGGAGGGTGGCGATGCGCGTGCCGGTCGGCGCGCTCGCCATGTCCCGCACCCACCAGGCCATGTTCGGACCGTCCGCGCCGGGCGGCGAGACCGTGACGAACGGGGCGGCCGGCTGGGCCGGAGCGGCGACGGCGAACCAAGCGGCGGCGAAAGCGAGGAGGGGACGGATCAGGAGCATAGGCAAGTGATAACGCCCCTGTTCCGGCCCGCAAGCCGCGCGTGCGTCAGCTCCGCCGCGCCCGCTTCGCCGCGATGCGCAGGCGCAGCGCGTTCAGGCGGATGAAGCCGGCCGCGTCGCGATGGTCGTAGCCGGACAGGCCCTCCTCGAACGTCACCAGGTCCTGGTCGTAGAGCGACAGCGGGCTTTCCCGGCCGATCACAGTGGCATTGCCCTTGTAGAGCTTGACGCGGACCTTGCCGGTCACATGCTCCTGGCTCTTGTCGATCAAAGCCTGCAGCATCTCGCGCTCCGGCGCGAACCAGAAGCCGTTATAGATGAGCTCCGCATAGCGCGGCATGATCGAGTCCTTGAGATGCATCGCGCCGCCGTCCAGCGTGATGCTCTCGATCCCGCGATGCGCGGCGAGCAGGATGGTGCCGCCGGGCGTCTCATAGACCCCACGCGATTTCATGCCGACGAAGCGGTTCTCGACCAGATCGAGCCGGCCGATGCCATTGTCGTGGCCGAGTTGGTTGAGCTTCGTCAGCAGCGCCGCGGGCGACAGCGCCTCGCCGTCGATCGACACGGGATCGCCCTTCTCGAAGTCGATCTCGATCACGGTCGCCTGGTCCGGCGCGTCCTCGGGCGAGATGGTGCGCTGGTGGACATATTCCGGCGCCTCGACCGCCGGGTCCTCCAGCACCTTCCCCTCGGACGAGGAGTGGAGCAGGTTCGCGTCGACCGAGAAGGGGGCCTCGCCCTTCTTGTCCTTGGCGATCGGGATTTGGTGCTTCTCGGCAAAGTCGATGAGCTGCTCGCGGCTCGCGAACTCCCATTCGCGCCAGGGTGCGATCACCTTGATGTCCGGCTCCAGCGCATAATAGCCGAGCTCGAAGCGGACCTGGTCGTTGCCCTTGCCGGTCGCGCCGTGACAGACGGCGTCGGCGCCCACCTGACGGGCGATCTCGATCTGCCGCTTGGCGATCAGCGGCCGTGCGATCGAGGTGCCGAGCAGATATTGCCCCTCATAGACCGTGTTCGCGCGGAACATCGGGAAGACGTAGTCGCGCACGAACTCCTCGCGCAGATCGTCGATGAAGATGTTCTCCGGCTTGATGCCGAGCAATTCGGCCTTCCTGCGCGCCGGCTCCACTTCCTCGCCCTGGCCGAGATCGGCGGTGAAGGTGACGACCTCCGCGCCATATTCGGTCTGCAGCCATTTCAGGATGATCGAGGTGTCGAGGCCGCCCGAATAAGCGAGGACGACCTTCTTGGGTGTATCAGTCATGCATAAACCTCTGCGGATTGCCCCGTCAGCGCGCGAAAGCGGGCGAGGAGGGCGGGAATCGGGTAGCCGTCGCGCACGGCGATGAACATCGTGTCGTCGCCGGAGACGGTGCCGGCGATCTCCGGCAGGTCGCTCTGGTCGATCGCGGAGGCGACGAGATGGGCGGAGCCGGGCGGGGTGCGGATGACGATGAGCGGACCGGCCGCTTCGATCGAGAGCACCCATTCCTTCAGGATGCGCTCCAGCCGCCCGGCACTCCAGTCGCTCGCCGCAATCTGGTCGGGCAGCGCATAAGCGAGCGTGCCGCCGCGCTTCACCTTGACCGCGCCCAGTTGCTCCAGATCGCGCGAAACCGTCGCCTGCGTCACCGCATAGCCCAACGCCGCGAGGCGCTCGGTCGCCTCCTCCTGGCTGGCAATGTCGCCCTGACGCAGCAACTCGGCCAGCGCGCGCAATCGTCGGGAGCGCATGTCGGTCATCGCACGCCGGCCAGCCAGGCGAGCGCGCCGCGGGCGCTGTGCATGCGGTTCTCCGCCTGCCGCCAAACGGCGCTGCGCTCGCTCTCGATCACGCCATGCGTGACCTCCTCGCCGCGCCGGGCGGGAAGGCAGTGCAGGAACCAGGCGTCGTCGGCCTTGGCCATCAGCGCCTCGTTCACCTGATAGGGCGCGAAGGCCTTCAGCCGCTGCTGCGTCTCGGCATCCTGGCCCATCGAGACCCAGACGTCGGTATAGATGATTTGCGCGCCGGAGACGGCGAGCGCCGGGTCCGACACCTGATGCACGCCCGCCGGCGCGCCCTGCAGCCGGTAGCCGTCCGGGCTGGCCAGGGTCAGCTCCGCGCCGACCAGCACGCAGGCCTGGGCGAGGCTGCGCGCGACATTGTTGTCGGCGTCGCCGACATAGGCGATCCGCGCGCCTTCCAGTGTGCCGATCAATTGTTTTACAGTTAAAATATCGGCCAGGGCCTGAAGCGGATGATCCTTGTCCGACAACATGTTAAGCACCGGCTTTGAGATCACGGATGACATTGCGACCAGATCGCGATGGTCCATCACCCGCGCCGCGACGATCGCGTGGTAGCAGGCCAAAGTGCGGGCCACGTCCTCCGGCGTTTCGCGCGTGCCGAGGCCGACTTCCTCTTTCTGGATATAGACCGGATGGGCGCCAAGCTGCGCCGCCGCCATCTCCATCGAGTTGCGCGTGCGTGCGCTCGGCTTCTGGAAGACCAGCGCCACGCCCTGCCCGGCGAGCGGCGCGCCGAGATCGGTGCGCTCCGACAGCGCGAGGATTTCGTGGAAGGCCTCGGCATCCAGATCGGCGATGCTCAACAAATGGGTCACCAGTCGGCCTCCGTCTTGATCATCGTGCCGATGCCCTTGTCGGTCAGGATTTCGATGAGCAGCGCATGGGCCACCCGTCCGTCGATGATGTGCGCCGAACCGACCCCGCCCTCGACCGCGTCGGCGCAGGCCTCCAGCTTGGGGATCATGCCACGCGACACGCTCTCGTGGGCCATTTGCGTACGCAGCTCGGCGGCGGTGAGACGCGGGATCAGGCTGGCCTCGTCCCTCGGATCGGCGAGCAGGCCGGGCGCGGCGGTCAGATAGACGATCTTCTCCGCGCCCATCGCCACCGCGATTGCCATCGCCGCCTCGTCGGCGTTGATGTTGTAGGGCTGGCCGGACGGATCGGCGCCGACCGTGGAGACGACCGGCACATAGCCCTGGTCGAGCTGGCCGTGCAGCCGGTCGGCGCGGACATGCGCCACGTCGCCGACGAAGCCCAAAGCCGCATCGCGCGGGGTGGTGACGAGCAGCCCGCCATCCTCGCCCGCGACGCCGACCGCGACCGGTGCGCCATTGGCCTCGCGGTTGATCGTCGCGACCAGGTCGCGGTTGACCTTGCCGACCAGAACGGTCCGCACGATGTCCAGCGTCTCCTCGTCGGTGACGCGCAGGCCGTCCCTGAACTCGGGCTCCTTGCCGAGCTTCTTCATCATCGCATCGACCTGCGGCCCGCCGCCATGGACGAGCACGCAGCGCACGCCGACCGAGCGGAGCAGCAGCACATCCTGCGCGAGCGCGCGATCAAGTTCCTTGTCGATCGCCGCGCCGCCCAGCTTCACGACGACGGACTTGCCGGCGAAGCGCTGGATATAGGGAAGCGCCTCGACGAGGACTTCGGCGGTGAGGGCGGGGCTCTTGTCGCTCATGACCATTTCCCCGTCACCCCGGCGAAGGCCGGGGTCCAGTTCTCTATTCGGGGCTGGGTCCCGGCCTTCGCCGGGATGACGAAAATGGTGCTGCTCATGACGTGACCGAATTTTCCTTGATGTAGCCGGGGCCGAGATCGATGCCGATCACCTGCGCGGTGCCGGTGCCGCCGGCGCCGACATTCACCTCGATGTCGATCGTCTCGTTCTTCATGTGGGCCGCGACGGCGTCGCGATCATGGTCGATCTCCACGCCGCCCTGCGACACGGCGATCCCGCCATAGGCGACCGACGAGGCGTCGCTGTCGAAGTCCACGCCGCACGATCCGGCGGCGGCGAGCAGCCGGCCCCAATAGGGATCGGAGCCATACCAGGAGCATTTGACCAGATTGTTCTCGGCGATGTTCTTCGCCGCCGCCCGCGCCTCGGCGTCGCTCGCCGCGCCGGTCACGCGGAGCATCACCATCTTGGTCATGCCCTCGGCGTCCTTCGCCATCTTGAGCGCCAGCTCCTCGCAGACCTTGTGCACGGCATCGGCGAACTCGGCGAGATCGGGCGCCCCGGCCCGGCCGTTGGCGAGCAGGATGGCGGTGTCGTTGGTCGATGTCGCGCCGTCGACGTTGAGCGTGTTGAAGGTGCGGTCCGCCGCGTCCTTCAGGATGCGCTGCAGGTCGTCCCGCGCCACGTCCGCGTCGGTGGTGAGATAGGCCAGCATCGTCGCCATGTTCGGCGCGATCATGCCGCAGCCCTTGGCCATGCCGCCCACGGTGAAGGTCGATCCCTTCACCATGGCTTCCTTGGCGACGGTGTCGGTTGTGAGGATGCCCTTGGCCGCCTTGGTGCCGCCATCCGCCGACAGCCCGTCGGCCAGCTTCGGCACGGCGGCCGTGATCTTGTCCATCGGCAGCCGCCCGCCGATGATCCCGGTCGAGGAGACGAGGACATGCGCCTTGTCGATGCCCAGCGCTTCAGCCGCCGCCTGCGTCATCGCATCGGCATCCTCGTAACCGGGCTTGCCCGTTCCGGCATTGGCATTGCCCGAATTGACGATGATCGCCGCCGCCTTGCCGCCATTGGCCGCCAGCCGCTCGCGGTCGAGCACCACCGGCGGGGCGACGAACTTGTTCTGCGTGAACACCGCCGCGCAGGTGACGGGGACGCCGTCATCGGTCGCGATCAGCGCCATGTCATGCTTGGCGAATTTGATGCCGGCATGCAGCCCGAAGGCCACGAATCCCGGCGCGGCGGTCACGCTCACGGCCATACTCCCACAGTCGCGAGCCCGGCCGTCTCGTCGAGGCCGAGCATCAGATTGGCGCACTGGACCATCTGGCCCGCAGCGCCCTTCACGAGATTGTCCAGCGCCGCGATGGCGAGGACCCGGCCAGTCCGCTCATCATAGCGCGCGGTGATGTGGACCGCGTTCGATCCCAGGGTCCATTTGACCGAGGGGGACCGCTCCGAGACATGGACGAACGGCTCGTCCGCATAGGCTTCGCGCAGCGCCGCCAGCGGATCGCACGGCCCCTTCGCTTGTCCCGTACAGGTGGCGAGGATGCCCCGGTTCATCGGCGCGAGGTGCGGCGTGAACAGCACCTTGCCGCCCAGCTCCATCTCCATCTCGGCGGTGTGCCGGTGGGAGAGCAGGCCATAGGCGGTGAAATTCTCGTCCACCGTGTTGAAATGCGTCTCTTCCTTGAGCGCCTTGCCCGCGCCGCTGACGCCGGAGGCGGCGCTGACATTGATCGTGTCCGCGTCGATCAGGCCGAGTAGCGGCTTCAGCGCCAGGATCGTCGTCGTCGGATAGCAGCCGGCGGCGGCCACATTCTTCGCCGCCGCGATCGCGCTCCTATGCAGCTCGGGAATGCCGTAGACGAAATCGCCGAGCAGCTCGGGCGCCTCGTGCGGCTCCTTGTACCAGCTTTGATAGGTCGCCGCGTCCTTCAGCCGGAAATCGGCGCCGAGATCGACGAAAGGGATGCCCCGCCTGATGATCTCCGGTGCGATGCGCTGTGAATGGCCATGGGGGAGGGCGGCAAAGACGAGGTCGATCCCGTCCAGCGCCGCCGGTTCGAACCGCTCGACAATCGCCTGCGGATAAGCGAGGGCGAGATGCGGATGCACGCGGGTCAGCGCCATGCCGGCCTGGGTGTCGCCGAAGAGGCGCGCCGCGCGCAACTGCGGATGCCCGGCGCAAAGCCGCAGCAGTTCCGCGCCCACGAATCCGGACGCGCCGAGGATGGCCACCTGAATCATCGCAGTAATATGCATATTTATGCATATTTATGCAAGTGCGATGGTAAAAAAACGCCCCGAGCGAAGCGGGGCGCCTTTTCAGTTCGATCTTGTGCCCGATCTACGGGCTGGTGGGATCATCATCGTCGGTGAGCTCGATAATGCCCCAGATGACGAGGCCGAGCGCGATGGCGCCGAGAATCCAGCCCGTCGTCCCGGTCAGTTCGCTCGCGCCATCGGCGTTGGCGCCGGCACGTTCGACCGTGGCCTGAGCAACGCTCGGCGAGGCCACAGACTGGGCGTGGACCACTGTACTGGCGCTCGCCAACGAAAAGGCGGCCAGGACCGCCAGCTTCCTCGAGAACATCGCTACCTCCCTTTGACGACGCCGGACATCGCGCCACATTCCGAAAAGCGCGGAAAAGACTTTTGTTCCACAGGGATAATACGAGGATGCGCGATGGGCCGTGCGAAACACCCCGCGAAACGCGCCAAACGCCGCCCGCCACTGGCCAGAAACCGCCATTTCTGACAGGAAAGGCGCCGGAAACAGGGGGCGAAAAGGCGGCATGGATTTTTCCCTTACGGAACGCGAGGCTTCTTTCCGCGACCGGATTCGCGACTTCCTCGAAACCCGGATTCGCCCGCGCGTCGGCGACTATAAGAGCCAGCTCGACACCGGGAATCGCTGGCAGCCGCTGCCGGTGATCGAGGAGCTGAAGCCGCAGGCGAAGGCCGCGGGCCTGTGGAACCTCTTCATGCCGCCCGGCCATGCCCTCCGCCATGTCGACGAAAGCTTCCCCTTCGAAGGCACGCAACTGACCAATCTCGAATATGCGCTCTGTGCGGAGGAGATGGGCCGCATCCCCTGGGCGTCGGAGGTGTTCAACTGCTCCGCGCCGGACACCGGCAATATGGAGGTGCTGCACCGCTACGGCACGCGCGAGCAGAAGGATGCGTGGCTCAAGCCGCTGATGCACGGCGAGATCCGCTCCGCCTTCCTGATGACCGAGCCTGCCGTCGCCTCCTCTGACGCGACCAATATCGAATGCCGGATCGCGCGCGACGGCGACCACTATGTCATCAACGGCCGCAAATGGTGGTCGTCCGGTGCCGGCGATCCGCGCTGCAAGGTGGCGATCGTGATGGGCAAGACCGATCCGGACGGCCCGAAGCACCAGCAGCAGTCGATGGTGCTGATGCCGCTCGACGCGCCGGGCGTCACGGTCGAGCGCGCGCTCACCGTCTTCGGCTATGACGACGCGCCGCACGGCCATATGGAGGTCGAGCTCAAGGACGTCCGCATTCCCGCCGCCGCCATGCTGCTCGGCGAAGGACGCGGTTTCGAGATCGCGCAGGGCCGCCTCGGGCCGGGCCGCATCCACCATTGCATGCGCACGATCGGCGCGGCCGAGGAGGCGATCGCCGCCATGGCACGCCGCCTGCAAAGCCGCGTCGCCTTCGGCAAGCGTATCTCCGAGCACAGCGTCTGGGAACAGCGCATCGCCGAGGCCCGCATCGACATCGAATGCTCGCGGCTGCTCTGCCTCAAGGCCGCCGACATGATGGACAAGGCGGGCAACAAGGCCGCCGCCGCCGAGATCGCGATGATCAAGGTGAAGGCGCCCCGCATGGCGCTGCGTATCATCGACGACGCGATCCAGGCCCATGGCGGCGCCGGCGTTAGCCAGGATTTCGGTCTGGCCGCCGCTTATGCCGGCATCCGCACCCTGCGCCTCGCCGACGGCCCCGACGAAGTCCACGCCCGCGCCATCGCCAAGCTCGAATATGCCAAGCATGCGCCGCAAGGCTGAGGCGTGAAGGCCGCCTTCCTCACTGCCCCCGGCCAACCCCTCGTCATCGGCGAGGCCCGGCTCGACGCGCCCGGCCCGCACGAGGTCCGCATTCGCACCGTCGCGTGCGGCCTCTGCCATTCCGACCTGCATTTCATGCTCGGCACCTATCCCCACCCGATGCCCTGCATCCCCGGCCACGAGGCTGCCGGCATCGTCGAGGCGGTGGGGAGCGAGGTGCGCAGGCTGAAGCCCGGCGACTCGGTCGTCACCTGCCTCTCCGCCTTCTGCGGCCATTGCGAGTTTTGCGTGACCGGCCGGATGGCGCTGTGCCTCGGCGGCGACACCCGCCGGGCCAAGGGCGCCCCGCCGCGCATCACCGCGGCGGACGGCACCCCGGTCGCCCAGATGCTCAACCTCTCCGCGCTGGCTGAGGAGATGCTCGTCCACGAACATGCCTGCGTCGCCATCTCGCCGGACATGCCGCTCGACAAGGCCGCCGTGATCGGCTGCGCGGTGACGACCGGGGCGGGCACGATCTTCAACGCCTGCAAGGTCACCCCCGGCGAGAGCGTCGCGGTGATCGGCTGCGGCGGCGTCGGCCTCGCCGCGATCAACGCCGCGAAGATCGCCGGGGCGGGGCGCATCATCGCCGCCGATCCGGTGCCGGAGAAACGCGCGCTGGCCGAAAGGCTCGGCGCCACCGACACGGTCGATCCGCTGGCCGAGGATGCGGCCAAGCAGATCGTCGAACTCACCAAGGGCGGCGTCGATCATGCGATCGAGGCGGTCGGCCGCCCGGCCTCGGGCGAGCTGGCGGTGAAGGCGCTGCGGCGCGGCGGCACGGCGACGATCCTCGGCATGATGCCGCTCGATCACCGGGTGGGCCTCGGCGCGATGGACCTGCTCTCGGGCAAGAAGCTGCAGGGCGCCTTCATGGGCGCGAACCGCTTCCCGGTCGATATTCCGCGCCTGGTCGATTTCTACCTGCGCGGGCTGCTCGATCTCGACTCCATCGTCGCCGAGACGATCCCGCTCGAGGCGGTGAACGAGGGCTTCGAAAAGATGAAACGCGGCGACGCCGCCCGTTCGGTAGTCGTTTTCTAGTTTCCGTCACCCCAGCGAAAGCTGGGGTCCATACGGAGTCAGCATGGATGCCAGCCTGCGCTGGCATGACGAAACGAAGTGAAATGAAGGAGAAAGCATGAGCCTGTTCGATCTGACCGGCAAGGTCGCCATCGTCACCGGATCCTCGCGCGGCATCGGCCGGGCGATCGCCGAGGCGCTGGCGGAGCAGGGGGCGAAGGTGGTGATCTCCAGCCGCAAGGCGGAGGCCTGCGCCGAGGTCGCCGACGCGATCAACGTGAAGCATGGCGAAGGCACCGCGATCGTCGTGCCCGCCAGCATCTCGTCCAAGGAGGAATTGCAGCGCCTCGTCGACGAAACCCGCGCGCAGCTCGGCCGGATCGACATCCTCGTCTGCAACGCCGCCTCCAATCCCTATTACGGGCCGATGGCGGGGATCACGGATGATCAGTTCCGCAAGATCCTCGACAACAATGTGATCGCCAATCACTGGCTGATCGCGATGGTCGCGCCGGAAATGCTGGAGCGGAAATCGGGTTCGATCGTCATCGTCAGCTCGATCGGCGGCCTCAGCAGCTCGGCGACGATCGGCGCGTACAACATCTCCAAGGCGGCGGATTTCCAGCTCGCCCGCAATCTCGCGGCGGAATTCGGCCCGTCCGGCGTGCGCGTGAACTGCATCGCGCCCGGCCTGGTGAAGACCGATTTCGCCCGCGCCCTATGGGAAAATCCGGACACGCTGAAGGCGGTGACGCGCCACACCCCGATGCGCCGCATCGGCGAGCCGCGCGAGATCGCCGGCGCCGCCGTCTATCTCGCCTCGGACGCCTCCACCTTCATGACCGGCCAGACCATCATCGTCGACGGCGGCGCCACGACGGGCGCGGGGCTCTAGATTGTTCCCCGGCGAAGGCCGGGGCCCAGGCGGTGCTACCGCGCCGTTCTTTGTTCGGGACTAGACCCCGGCCGTCGCCGGGGAACGGAGGGTGAAATGACCGGAAGACTCACCGGAAAAACCGCCATCGTCACCGGCGCCGCGTCCGGCATCGGCAAGGCGACCGTCGCCCTGTTCCGTGCGGAGGGCGCGAACGTCGTCGCTGCCGACATCACGGCGTCCGAAGGCGTGATCGCCGCCGATGCGGGGCGGGAGGCGGATGTGCGCGGCCTCGTCGACCGGGCCGTCGCCGATCATGGCGGGCTCGACATCTTCTTCGCCAATGCCGGCATATCGGGCGGCCTCGCCTCGATCTTCGAACAATCGCCGGACGATTGGCAGGAGATATTACGCGTGAACCTAATTGGTCCATTTCTGGCAATAAAATATGCCGCTCCGGTGATGAAGGAGCGCGGCGGCGGATCGATCATCTGCACCGCCAGCGTCGCCGGCCTGCGCGCCGGGGCGGGCGGCCCGGCTTATTCCGCGTCCAAGGCGGGCGTGATCAGCCTGGTCGAGGTCGCCGCCACCCAGACCGCCGGCGCCAATATCCGCGTCAACGCGATCTGCCCCGGCCTCATCGAAACCGGCATGACCAGGCCGCTCTACGACAATGCCCGCGCGGTGGGGCGCGAGGACATGATCGGCCATCTGAACCCGATGAAGCGCGGCGGCGAACCGGACGAGATCGCCCGCGCCGCCCTCTTCCTCGCCTCGGACGAGGCCAGCTACGTCAACGGCCATGCCTTCGTCGTTGACGGCGGCCTCTCCTCGTCCCATCCCTTCTACCGCCAGGAATATGGGCGGACGGCGTTTTGACGGTCGAGGTCATTTCGAATTGGTCCGGCGGCGTTGAACAATACACCGTTCGCCCTGAGCCTGTCGAAGGGCTGTCCTTCCTTGCCGCATAAGGGAAAGCAGGGCTTCGACAGGCTCAGCCCGAACGGTGAAGAGGATTCAAAATCGGGAAAATTTGACCCCTTAGGCCGTTGCCGGAGTTTGTACGCTTACTGAACGACAAACCGCGACAAGGTCTGCACCGTAGGCGGGTGCCATCGTTACAAAAATCAGCTCTCCAGCCTCGATGGCCTCCAGTTGCGATTGCACGAAACTTACGTGCTTCGCGTGATATTCCGGAGCGGCAGAAGGATGTGGAGCCGGATAGAGCCGGTCCAGTTGCCCCTCCGGATCAGGTGCTTCCCCCGTGGTCACCTCAAACGCAATGACGATGTTTCCGTTGCGAAAATCTTCCATCTGCAACGTGCGGACTTCACTGAGGATGACTGTGCATCCGGCACCATCCGATCGGGTGAAATAGAGACTTGTCTCGTTCGCAGTCGTCACGATCCCGTCGAACGCCGCATCGTGGAGGGGCAGCTCTTTCTTCATACGGTGGTTGTCGCGGAAAAGCTTATTGTCCGCAACGGGGGGACCATCTCCACCGCCCGCTTCCAATGTAGGAAATGCTCTGTCAGGCTCGCCCGCGACTCGGGGCCTCGGCTCCGGCTCGCGGCTCTTTGAAACGCTCGGCCCGATTCCCGCCATCGCCCCCGCCAGACACCCCTCACCCTGACAACACAGTAAACTTAACAGAGAGGCGGCGATCGCGTGGCCTGTCCGTTTCCCGCGCCGAATCGCGCTGCGTCTCCACTCGTCAGTTGACGTAAACGTAAGGCAGCGCCTATCGACGCCGGGCGAGATTTTCACATGACGGAGAGGAAAGAGATGAGCCCGATTTCCACGAAGAAGCACGGCGACGTGCTGATCGTCACCTCCAACAATCCGCCGGTCAACGCGCTCGGCCATGCGGTGCGCGACGGGCTGGTGAAGGCGATCGAGCAGGCGGACGGGGATGACGCCATCAAGGCCGTCGTCATCATCGGCCAGGGCCAGACCTTCTTCGCCGGCGCCGACATCACCGAATTCGGCACGCCCAAATCCTTCGAATATCCGGCGCTGCCGCAGGTCGTCGACATCATCGAGAATTGCACCAAGCCGGTGGTCGCCGCGGTGCACGGCACGGCGCTGGGCGGCGGGCTCGAGGTCGCGCTCTCCTGCCACTACCGCGTCGCCGTCCCGTCCGCGAAGTTCGGCGTGCCGGAGGTGAAGCTCGGCCTGCTCCCCGGCGCGGGGGGCACGCAGCGCCTGCCGCGCGTGGCGGGGGTCCAGAAGGCGCTGGAGATGGCGACGTCGGGCAATCCGATCGGCGCCAAGGACGCCGCCGCCGTCGGCCTCGTCGATCGCATCGTCGAAGGCGACCTCGATCAGCATGCCGTCGCCTTCGCCGAGGAGGTGAAGGACATCCGTCCGCTGCCCCGGACCAGCGAACGCGACGACAAGCTCGCCGAGGCGCGCGCCAATCCGGCGATCTTCGACGAGTTCCGCCAGGCCAATGCCCGCAAGTTCCGCGGCTTCGAAGCGCCGGAGAAGAACATCCAGGCGGTCGAGGCCTCGCTGAAGCCCTATGCGGAAGGCGTGCTGGACGAGCGCCGCCTGTTCCTGGAGCTGATGAGCGGCAAGCAGGCCAAGGCGCAGCAATATTTCTTCTTCGCCGAGCGCAAGGCGGCGAAGATCGAGGGTGTCCCGGACGACACCGCCCCGCGCGAGATCCGCAAGGTCGGCGTGATCGGCGCCGGCACGATGGGCGGCGGCATCTCTATGAACTTCCTGTCCGCCGGCATTCCGGTGACCATCGTCGAGATGCAGCAGGAGGCGCTGGATCGCGGCACTGGCATCATGCTGAAAAACTATCAGGCGACCGCCGCCAAGGGCCGGATGACCGCCGAGCAGGTCGGCCACGCCATGGGCCTGCTGACGCCGACGCTGAACATGGAAGATCTCGCCGATTGCGACCTGATCATCGAGGCGGTGTTTGAGCAGATGGACGTGAAGAAGGAGATCTTCACCAAGCTCGATGCCATCGCCAAGCCCGGCGCGATCCTCGCCTCCAACACCTCCTATCTTAATGTGGACGAGATCGCGGCGGTGACGAAGCGGCCGCAGGACGTGGTCGGCCTCCACTTCTTCTCGCCCGCTAATGTGATGAAGCTGCTGGAGGTCGTGCGTGGCGCCAAGACCGCGCCGGACGTGCTGGTCACCGCGATGCAGCTCGCCAAGAAGATCAGGAAGGTCGCCGTTGTGGCGGGCGTCTGTTACGGCTTCATCGGCAACCGGATGCTGATCCCGCGCCAGATGCAGGCGATGCAGCTCCTCCTCGAAGGCGCGACGCCGGAGCAGGTGGACCGCGTCCATGTCGAATTCGGCATGCCGATGGGGCCGTTCCAGATGTCCGACCTCGCCGGCGTCGACATCGGCTGGCACCGCGATCCTTCGCGGATCGAGAATATCCGCGACGCCTTGTGCGCGATCGATCGCTGGGGCCAGAAGAAGGGCGCCGGCTTCTACGATTATGACGAGAAGCGTCGTCCCTCCAATTCGCCCGTGGTGGCGAAGATCATCGACGAGTTCCGCGCGAAAGCGGGCGTCACGCCGCGCGAGATCGGCGATCAGGAGATCGTCGAGCGCACCCTCTACACGATGGTCAACGAGGGCGCTTTGATCCTGGAGGGCGGCTTCGCCCAGCGCGCGTCGGACATCGATGTCGTCTGGGTCTATGGCTATGGCTGGCCCGTCTATCGCGGCGGCCCGATGCACTGGGCCGATAGCGAGGGCCTCGCCAAGATCGTCGAGGGCATCCGCAGCCAGCAGGCGCGGCTGGGCCCGGACTTCAAGCTCTCCGAGCTGCTCGTGAACAAGGCCGAGGCGGGGGAGAGGTTCACCCGCTGAGCGGTCGCCGCGTCATTGCGTGTGGGCTGAGCATTCGGCTCATGCCGCACGGCAGCGGAGTTGTGCGATTGTCCAATCGGAAGCGTGGGGTAATGGCGCGGCGATGAAGGCCCGGGTATCGATATCGGCCTGATCCATGGCGATGCGTGTGGCCGATGCCTGACGAAGGCTGAACGGCGGCCAGGCGGTTCTTGGCAGTTCATATCGAAGGAGGTCCGCCGATGACGAGCGGCAACAGCTTGTGCTTTCTCATTCCCGACGCCGGCTATGAGGTGGGTGCCGCCGAATGGCAGGGACAGGCGGCGGTGCTGGCGGACATGTTCGCCGCGCATGGCGTGCGCGTTGTGCTGGAGCGCTGGTCGTCCGATGCCGATCTGGCCGCGCACCGGCTCGTTATCCCTCTCATGGCCTGGGGGTATCACCGCCAGCTCGATCACTGGTACGCGCAGCTCGATCGCTGGGCGGCAGCCGGCGTCCGGCTGATCAATCCGCCGGAGGTGCTGCGCTGGAACAGCGACAAGGCCTATCTGCTCGATTTCGCGGCGAAGGGCGTTTCCATCATTCCTTCGGCCATTTTCGATATTCTTGATGCCGCCGCGTTGGACGAGGCGCGGGCACGCTTCGCCACGGACCAGATGGTGGTGAAGCCGGTCAGTTCCGCCGGTTCGGACGGCACCTATCTGCTCGGCTTGGACGATATATTACCCGATGAAGTGGGGGGACGGCGCATGCTGGTCCAGCCGATGATGACGACCATCGCCAGCGAAGGCGAATTGTCGCTTTTCATGCTCGGCGGCCACTATAGCCACGCCATCGTCAAGCGCCCGAAAGCCGGTGATTTCCGCGTCCAGCCGCAATTCGGCGGCGTCTTCGAGGAAATCGATCCCGCTCCGGCCGCCCGGGCACTGGCCGATGCCGCACTCGCTGCGTCCGGCCTGGGCATCGCTTATGCCCGGATCGACATGGTGGGCGACGGCGCGGGTGGTTACCGCCTGATGGAGATCGAGCTGATCGAACCCTATCTCTTCCTCGAACGCGCGCCAGATGGCGGGCGCGGCTTCGTCGCCATGGTGCTGCGCGAAATGGGTGTTGTCGGCGCCTAGTTCTCCGTCCGCACCAGCAGGTCGATAAGGTCCTGCTTCCAGAACCGCGCCCAGGTATGCGTCCCATGCCCGCGCGTGTCGGGGCTGGCGGGGATGAGGATGTAGCGGGTGTCGCCCATCCGCGCGGCGGCGGGCTCGGCGATGCCGTAGTCGGGCGGGTTGATATAGTCGTCGGCGCTGTTCACCCAGGTCATCGGTACGCGGATGCGCTCGAGGTTCGGCAGTGGATTGTAGGTCCGCGAGGCTTCGAGCTGGTGGATGAGGTCGTTGGCGTCCCGGTTCGGCAGATCGCGGGCGACCCGTTCGTCGATATAGGCCTCGGCACTGGCCCGGTCGGGATAGGCGGTCTGGAGCTGGAGCGGGTTCATCCCCGCCATTTGCAGGATCGAGACGGCGGTGCGCAGGCCGAGCACCGGCTGCTGCGCATAATCGCCGCCCGCGAACGCGGGATCGGCGCGGATCGCCTGGACGGCCATGTGCCGCCACATCCGGTTGTGGCCGGCGATCTCGGTCGGCAGGCAGGCCATCGGCATGGCGGCGCGGGCGAAATCGGGATGGGCCTCGGCCCAGACGAAGATGTGCATGCAGCCCATCGACGTGCCCATGACGAGCCGCAATTGCCGTACGCCAAGCTCGCCCAGCAGCCGCCGCTGCGCCTCGACCATGTCGTCATAATCGTAATCGGGGAAGGCGTCGCGCAGTCCGTTGCTCGGCTTGGACGAGCGGCCATGCCCGATATTGTCAGGCAGGATCACATAGAAGCGCGTGATGTCGAGCGGCTGGCCCGGGCCGTACAGTTCGTCGGCGAATTGCGGCGCGAGGAATTGCCGCCCGCTGCCGCCCGTGCCGTGCAGCACCATGACGGCGTTCGTGACATTCCCCGCCGCATCGCGCTGCGGCGTGCCGAGCGCCGCATAATGCATCCGCAGCTCCGGCAGCGTTTCGCCCGAGCGGAACCGGAAATCGCGGAAGGTCGCATCGCCCTCGGCGAGCTGCGCCGCCCAGTCGGTTTGCGCGGCGGCGGGCGCCGCGCCGAGCAGGAGGAATGCCAGGATCGCCAGCAGCCGCATCATGTCGCTCCCTTATTTGCCGAACGCGGCCGCATAGGCCTCAGGCTTGAATCCAAGCAGCCGCCGATCGCCGATGTCCAGCACCGGCCGTTTGATCATCGAAGGCTGGGCCAGCATCAGCGTCACCGCTTTGTCCTCGTCGAGCCCTTCGCGCTCCGTCTCGGGCAGCTTGCGGAAGGTCGTACCGGCGCGGTTGAGCAGCTTGTCCCAGCCCAGCTCCGTCGCCCAGCCGCGCAGCCGGCCCTCGTCGATCCCGGCCGTCTTGTAGTCGTGGAAATCATAGGCGATGCCGTTCGTCTCCAGCCATGTCCGGGCCTTCTTGATCGTGTCGCAATTCTTGATGCCGTACATCGTAATCATGTCAGGAAACGTCCCCAGGTTGTAACCAGCTGGCGCTCCAGGCCGAGCGCCTCGTAAAAGGCCTGCGCCTCTTCATTGGTGTCGCGGACCATGAGCTGGAACTTGGGCGCGCCATGGGCTCGCAACCAGTCCTCGGCCGCCGCCATCATCGCCCGGCCCAGCCCCGCGCGCCGCCGCTCGGGCGCCACGGCCAGGTAATAGACCCAGCCGCGATGCCCGTCATGGCCGACCATTACGCTGGCGGCGAGCGCATCGTCCTCGCGCAGAAGCAGGATTGCGGAGGTCGCGCCTTCTACGGCACGGGTGAAATCGGCGGCGGGATCGTTCCACGGGCGGGTGAGGTCGCAGGCGTGCCAAAGCGCGACCACTTCATCCGCATCCGTTGCCGTCGCCTCGATCATGCAGGTCTCAGTCTTTCGGATCAGGACGCTGGAATGCGGATCACGCCGACGCCGCGCTCGATCGTGATGCGCGTTCCGAACGGTTCGGACAGGCGTTGCATCCGCTCCAGGATGCGACGGCCGACTTCGGGGCCGGCCATGCGTGGCACGCCGCGTGCCGCACCCTGAATGTCGACGCCGAGATCGATCGGGTAGAGCCGGATTTCCGCCACTCTGCCGCCGACATAGCGGCTGATCGCGATCACCGATTCGTAGAGGCGCGGATCGGAGAAGACCCGGGCGCCGCGCGCCTGGAGCATTTCCGGGACGGTCGCGCTGCCGGGCTCGACGCCATATTGCTCGTACATGTCGGCGGGGACGGCATCGAGCGAGTTGTTCATCATCGCGAAGTTGGCGAGCGAATAGAAGATCGGCTTGCCGCGATAGATTTCGATGCCGCGCAGGATGTGGGGCCCGTGGCCGACATAGGCGTCGGCGCCCGCGTCGATCGTGCGGCGCGCCAGATCGCGGACGAAATCGGGCGGGATTTCGCTACTGTTGCTCGGCTCGTGATTGTGCATGGAGAAGACGGCGAAATTGCTGTTCTGCCGTCCCTGGCGGATGGCGAGCAGATTGCCCGCCAGATCGCGCTGGTTCATTTCGTAGGAATAGCTCATCCGCCCGTCGTCCTGCGGCCCGGCGCGATAGCGCGTGCCGAGCAGCCGGATGCTACCATCCGCCGCCGGCGCGGGCGGCGTGGTGAAGGGAACGGTGGCGGCGATTTCCGCGAGCGTGGCGAGATGTTCGGGCGTGACCTGCGCGATCCGTTCGACGCGCAGGGGATTGAGGCCGGGGCGCCCCGGGACTTCGCCCAGCGGATCGGCAGCGCGCGACATCGGCGTGAAGGTCGATGCGGCGGAAATCAGGGCGACGCGGCCCAGCCTCATATCGTGATAGCGCGCCGCGCGCGCGGCCTGCAGGTTGCGCCCGGTGCCGGAGAAGGTGAGGCCCGCCTCGCGCAGCAGCGCCTCGGTCGCGAACAGGCCCTCATTGCCCCAGTCGGTGCTGTGATTGTTCGCCGTGCTGACGATGTCGAAGCCCATCGCCGCGACCTCGGCCACGGTCTCAGGTTCGGCCAGCATCCAGGTGCCGCCCGACTGGGCTGCGGGATAGCCGTCGAATGTGGTGAGATCGAAGGCCATTGTCTCGAAATTGCCGTAGGCCACGTCCGCTTCGCGGATCAGCCGCAGCATGTCCGCCGCGTTGTTCTCCATCGTCGGCAGCATCGCGCGCAGATAGATGATGTCGCCCACGGCGGCGAAGGTGAAGCCGTCCGGCATCGGATCGGCGGGAACCGGAATGATCTCCAGCGGCGCCTGGGGCGCCTGAGCCACGGCGAGCGCGGGAAGCATGGCGAGCGCGGCGGCCCCGGCCAGCGCGCGCCACAGCCGATTGGCGGCGTTGGAGTGCGGACGTAAAGCTTCCCTGTCGCGAATGCGCATGCATGGCCCCCTTGTTGCGAGCGACCATTGAGGCGGTCCGGAGCCAAGCTGTCAAGGCGAAGGGGCGCCCATTTTCCATGGGCGCCCCGGGAAGGCGAATGTCTTAGAAGCGTTCGCCGACCAGCTCTTCGCTCTTCGCCCAGAGCGCACGGGCATTGTCGGGGTCGATCGCATAAGCGCGCACGCCGTCGCCCAAGCCTTCGCTCTCGGAGAATTCGGCGACGTGGCAGTCCTCGCTATAGCGTCCGCCCACCTCCTCGGCCGGCGCGACGACCGCGGCCCAGACGGAGGTCGCGGCGCCCTGCGGGACGGTCTTCAGTTCGAACGGCTGATCGGCGGGGCGCGCCGCGTTGAGATTGTCGATCAAAGCTTCGAGCGCGCCTTCGGGAAGGTGCCGGTCCAGCTCGGTCTGGATGCCGCCGGGATGGACGGCCGCCGCCCGGATTCCGCGCGCCTTGTGCCGGCGGTCGAATTCGACGGCGAACAGCGCATTGGCGGTCTTCGAGCGGCCATAAGCGATCCAGGGATCGTAGGGCGTGCGCTCGAAATTGGGATCGTCGAGATCGACATCGGCGAAGCGGTGCCCTGCCGAGGAGAGGTTCACCAGCCGTCCGCCTTCGCGGATCAGGGGCGCGATCCGGTTGATGAAGACGAAATGGCCGAGATGGTTGGTGCCGAACTGGGTTTCGAAGCCGTCGGCGGTCTTGCCCTGGGGCGCGGCCATCACGCCGGCATTGGCGATGACGATGTCGAAAAGCTCGCCTTTCGCCACCAGGATATCGGCGGCGGCGCGGGCGCTGGCCAGCGAGGCGAGGTCGAGCTCGACCAGCTCGACGCCTTCGACGCCGGCTGCGGTCAGTGCACGGCGGGCCTTGCCGAGATCGCGCGCCGTGCCGGTGACATGGGCGCCATGGGCGGTCAGCGCGCGGGCGGTTTCGACGCCGAGCCCGGCCGAAACGCCGGTGACGAGCGCGCGCTTGCCGCTGAGGTCGATACCGGCGAGCACGTCGTCGGTGGTGGAATGAAATCCGAAAGTGCGGGTCATGATGATCCTCCTTGAAGTCGGTGCCCCGGCGCGATGCTGCGTCCGGCGGCATGACCCCCATCTGGTCTTCCGGCCCGCGATCCGCGCGCCGGATCGTGTCGATCTCTTGCCTAATTCTCTCAAATCGAAATGACACACTTGCCCTTCGTACAGAGAGTGCCATCTTCCTCTCATGCACGAACATCTTTCCCGTCTCTGCGCGATCGCGACCCGTCACGCCGATGCGCCGAACTGGCAGACCGCCATTCCCCGGCTTTCCCTCTACATGGGCGATGGGCCGACGCCGCCCATTTCCGGCCTGTTCGAGCCGAAGGTCTGCATCGTCCTGCAGGGCGCCAAGCAGATCGTGATCGGCGATCAGGTGCTGCGCTACGATCCCGCAACCTGCTTCGTCGCCTCGGTCGATCTGCCGGTCAGCGGCTGCATCATCGAGGCCAGTGCCGCGCGGCCCTATATCGGCCTGTCGCTCGATCTGGATCCGGTGATCATCGCCAGCCTGTTGCCCGATGTCGCGGGCCGGGCCGAGGCGGAAACGCAGGCCTTCGCGGTCGGTCCGGTGACGCCGGAATTTCTCGATCCCTGGGTGCGGCTGCTGGCCTTGCTCGACACGCCGGAGGATATCGGCGTGCTTGCGCCCATGGTCGAGCGCGAAATCCTCTACCGGTTGCTGCGCGGGCCACAGGGCGCATTGCTGCGTCAGGCGGCGCGGACCGACAGCCGGCTTTACCAGATCCGCGCGGCGATCGGCTGGATCCGCGATCATTATGACGCGCCGCTCAGCATCGAGGCGCTGGCCGGGCGCGCGGGCATGAGCCTCGCCTCCTTCCATCGTCATTTCAAGGCCGCCACCGCGATGAGCCCGCTGCAATATCAAAAGACGCTGCGGCTGCAGCAGGCCCGCCTCCTGCTTGCCGCCGACAAGGACGCGGCGCGCGCCGCTTATGCTGTCGGCTATGAAAGCGCGTCCCAGTTCAGCCGCGAATATGCCCGCATGTTCGGCCTGCCGCCGGGGCGCGACGCCGCGCGACTGCGGCAGACGGGGCTCGGCGAAGCGATCGCGATGGCTGTTTAGGGCTTCATAGTCAGACTTGACGTCAAGTCTATAATATATTATACGTCTAACTCACAGGAGGTGACGTATGTCCAAGTATATCAACCTTACCCTTTATCTGGGGCAACTGGATGCGGGAGTTTGGGAAACCACTTTTCAGGCTGTGGAAGAAGTCTTGGGCTTCGCTCTGCCTGACAGTGCTCGCCAATATCGTGAATGGTGGGCCAACCAAGGCCGATCGCAAAGTCTGTCATGGCAAGGCGCTGGTTGGAAAACCACGGCCGTCGATCTTGAGCGGGAGAGGGTGACATTCCTCTACTGCGCTGACCGCGAAGGCGAGGATGGTGAAGTTCCTATTGTTCAGAAGCTTACGATCTCAGATGCAAAGGCGGGATTGGCTGCGAACTTCGGTGTTCCAATCGATGCAATCGAAATACACATACGAGCCTAAGAGTTCGAACCACTTCACTCCCACTCGATCGTCCCCGGCGGCTTGGAAGTATAGTCGTAGACCACCCGGTTGATGCCCTTCACCTCGTTGACGATGCGGGTGGCGACGCGGGAGAGGAAGGCGGCGTCGAAGGGGTAGATGTCGGCGGTCATGCCGTCGGTCGAGGTGACGGCTCTGAGGGCACAGGCTTGGTCGTAGGTGCGGCCGTCGCCCATCACGCCGACGGTGCGCACCGGCAGCAGCACGGCGAAGGCCTGCCAGATCTCGTCGTAGAGGCCGGCCTTGCGGATCTCGTCGAGATAGACGGCGTCGACCTTGCGAAGAAGATCGAGCTTCTCCTTGGTGATGTCGCCGGGAACACGGATGGCAAGGCCCGGCCCCGGAAAGGGATGGCGGTTCACCAGGTCGGCCGGCAGGCCGAGTTCGCGGCCGAGCGCCCTCACCTCGTCCTTGAACAGCTCGCGCAGCGGCTCCACCAGCTTCATGTTCATGCGCGCCGGCAAGCCGCCGACATTGTGGTGGCTCTTGATCGTGACTGAAGGCCCGCCGGTGAAGGACACCGATTCGATCACGTCGGGATAGAGCGTGCCCTGCGCCAGGAAGTCGGCGCCGCCGAGCTTCTTCGCTTCTTCCTCGAAAACGTTGATGAACTCGCCGCCGATGAACTTGCGTTTCTTCTCGGGATCGGTGACGCCGGCGAGGCCGGCCATGAAGCGGGCCTCGGCGTCCACCACCACCAGCGGGATGTTGTAATGATCGCGGAACAGCGTTTCGACTTGTTCGCGCTCGTTGAGGCGGAGGAGGCCGTGGTCGACGAAGACGCAGGTGAGCTGCTCGCCGATCGCTTCGTGGATCAGCACCGCGGCGACGGCGCTGTCGACGCCGCCCGACAGGCCGCACAGCACGCGCTGGTCGCCGACCTGCGCGCGGATCTCGGCTATCTTGGTCGCGCGGAACTCGGCCATGGTCCAGTCGCCCGAGCAGCCGCAGACGTGGCGCACGAAATTGGCGATCAGCTTCGCGCCGTCGGGGGTGTGAACGACCTCGGGGTGGAACTGCGTGCC
>JBBCJP010000022.1:0-58573 GCA_037190625.1 Alphaproteobacteria bacterium | reverse complement strand
GGGGGGCCGCCGCGTTCACGTGCAGTTTCTGTTCACCGCTCACTGCCAAGGCCTGCCGGGCGCCTGCGCTCTGGCGCAGGACTCCGCCATGGCGCGCCCCTTCCCGAAGCGAGATCGATCACGGAATGATTTTAGCTATTGCATTCTAGAATAATTAATCTAATAATCCCTCCATGGGACGACGCAGAGCATTCGATCGCGACAGCGTGCTGATGGCAGCGGCCAACGCCTTCCGCATGCATGGCTATCGCGAGATCTCGATCGCCGACCTCGAGAAGGCAACGGGGCTGGTCTCGGGCAGCATCTACAACGCCTTCGGCGACAAGGCCGGCCTGTTCCGGGCCGCCCTCGGGCACTACGTGCACGGCTTCGTCGCCGAGAGAATCCGCCGCTTCGCCGGCGCGGACGCCACCCTCGACGATCTCGAACGCCTGTTCCTGTCGGTGCTGGAGCCGCCGCTGGCCGATGGCTTCGGCTGCCTGGTGACGAACTCGATCATCGAGTTCGGCCGCGAAGCCGGGCCCGCGGCCGAAGGCATCGCCACGACCATGGCCCTGCTCGACGACGCCTTCCGGGGCGTGCTCACGCGCGAGCTCGGCGCCGACGCTGCGTCCCGCTCCACGGTGCAGCTCATCACCCTCTACCACGGCGTGCTGACGCTCTCGCGCAGCGGGCTGCCGATGGAAGAGCTCGCCCGATCCGTCCAGGTCAGCTTCGCGCAGCTGAGGGCGCAACGGCCGGATCCATCTTCCCTCCCCAGCAGGAAAAGGACGACGACATGATCCAGATGATCACTCCCCAGGGCTTCCCGAGCCTGCCCTATCTCAGCCCCGGCGCGCTCGTCACGGCGCCGCCCCGCACCCTCTACATCTCCGGCCAGGTCGGCGTGGACGCTTCCGGGCAGGTCGGGAAGGACATTGGAGAGCAGGCGCGGCTCGCGACCGCCAACGTGAACGCCGTGCTGGCCGCCGCCGGGATGAGCCCGAGCAACCTGGTCAAGGTCACCATCTACCTGACCGACCAGGGCGACGTACCCGGCTTCATGGAAGCTGCCGCCGGCGCCCTGCCCTCGCCGCCGCCCGCGACGACGCTGCTCATCGTCAAGGGGCTGGCCGCGCCGAACCTGCTGGTCGAGATCGAAGCGATCGCCGCCGGCTGAACGGCAGGCATCCGGCGCCTGACCAGGCCAGGCCGGACTCGGCCCGGTCTCGGCCCAGGCGCTGGACCGGAAACAGGACCGGGGCCGAGACCAGGCCCGGCCCGCGCCGGCCGTGCCACGAAACGGAATCGCATCCCAGGCACGGCATGAGAAACTCGGCAAGCGCCCGCGGCAATCCCGGCCGCCCAGGCCCCA
Organism: Alphaproteobacteria bacterium; assembly: GCA_037190625.1. Taxonomy (GTDB): domain Bacteria; phylum Pseudomonadota; class Alphaproteobacteria; order Sphingomonadales; family Sphingomonadaceae; genus Allosphingosinicella. The sequence continues at coordinate 57,219 of JBBCJP010000022.1, read as the reverse complement.
CGCACCCCGAGAGCAGAACATCCGCACATGAACATTGAATTCGGACCGGAGCTCGAGCGCTTCCGGAAGGAGGTCGCTGAGTTCCTCGACCATGCGCCGACACCGGAGATTCGCGAAGCCGGCAGGAAGACCACCAGCGTGTTCGCCCCCTTCGAGCAGGCGATCGCCTGGCAGAAGATCCTGCACGCCAAGGGATGGGTCGCACCCGCGTGGCCGGTCGAGCATGGCGGCACCGGCTGGTCGATCGAGCAGCGCTACATCTTCGCCGAGGAATACCGCAAGCGCCGGCTTCCGCCGCTGCTGCCCAACGGGCTGATGATGGTCGGTCCGATGCTGATCGAGCTCGGCACCGAGGAGCAGAAGCGCAGGCATCTGCCGCAGATCCTCGCCGGCGAGGTCTACTGGACCCAGGGGTACTCCGAGCCGAACGCCGGCTCCGATCTCGCCTCGCTGCAATGCTCGGCGGTCGCGGACGGCGACGACTACGTCATCAACGGCTCCAAGATCTGGACCACCCTGGCGCACCAGGCCAACCGCATGTTCATGCTGGTGCGCACCAGCCGGACCGGCAAGAAGCAGGAAGGCATCACCTTCCTGCTGCTGGAGCGCACCGACTACCCGGGCATGGAGATCCGCCCGATCATCGGCCTGGACGGCTTCCCGGAGCAGTGCGAGGTGTTCTTCGACAACGTGCGCGTGCCGCAGTCTGGCCGCGTGGGTGCGGAGAACGACGGCTGGTCGGTGGCCAAGCACCTGCTGAAGCACGAGCGCGGCGGTTCCGCCGCCAGCCCGGCGATGCTGCACAACATCGCCCAGATCCGCGAAGCCTCGAAGCAGACGCCTTCGCCGTTCGGCGGCCTGCTGGCGGACGATCCCGTGTTCCAGCGCGATCTCGGCGAGTTGGAGGCGGACGTGCTGTCGTACCGGTGCTTCGAGCAGCTCGCGATCAGCGGCCATCCGATGGTGCGCGACGCGGCCTATCCGTCGATGAACAAGACGATGAACTCGGAGCTGTCCCAGCGCGTGTCGATCCTGATGGCCCGCGTCTCGGGCATCGGCACCGCGCCGCTGCAGATCGAGGCGCTGACGGTCGGATCGGGCGTCGCGCCGCTCGGCGACGACTTCGACCTGATCGCCATGCCGTACTACCTGAACACCCGCGCGACCTCGATCTACGCCGGCACCAACGAAGTGCAGCGCGACCTGATCGCTCGCAGCATGCAGGCCTCCTGAGGACTCGAGCATGGATTTCTCGTTCACCGAAGAACAGGTGATGCTGCGCGACAGCGTGGCGCGCTATCTGGACAAGGACTACGGCTTCGAGGCCCGGCGGGCGCTGCTGCGTTCCGGCGCGCCCTGGTCGAAGGAGGCCTGGCGCCGGTTCGCGGAGCTGGGGGTGCTGGCGCTGGCGCTTCCGGAGGACACCGGCGGCCTCGGCGGCGCCGTCTCCGATCTCGTGCCCGTTGCCGAGACCTTCGGCGAGCACCTCACGGTGGAGCCCTGGGCGTTCTCGCTGGTCCTGGCCGGCGGCGCGCTGGCGGCGGCGGACGGCAACCCGGCGGCCCGCGGGTACCTGGCCGGCCTTGCCAGCGGCGACGCGGTCGGCGCCTTCGCCTACGACGAAGGCCGGGGAATCGCCTCGCCGGCGCAGATCGCGATGGCGGCGCAGCCTTCCGGCGACGGCTTCGTGCTGAGCGGCGAGAAGCGGCTGGTGTTCGCCGCTGCCGACGCCGATTTCATGGTCGTCGCCGCCCGCGCCGCCGGCAAGGCGGGCGATGCCGACGGCCTCGTGCTGCTGTTGGTCGACCCGAAGGCCGCCGGCGTCGCGCTCACGCCGTTCCGCACCCAGGACGGCCGCAGCGCCGCCCACCTGCGCTTCGACGCCGTGGCCGTCCCGGCCGCGAACGTGCTGGCCAGGGACGCGCACGACCTGATCGCGAAGCTGGTCTCCGACGCCATCCTCGTCCTCGCGGCGGAAGCGGTGGGCGCCATGGGTGCGCTGCTGCGCCTCACCAGCGCCTACGCCAATACGCGCAAGCAGTTCGGCGTTGCCATCGGCACGTTCCAGGCGGTGGCCCATCGCCTGGCCGACATGAAGATCGCCCATGCCAAGGCCTACGCCACGCTGATGTACTCCACGGCGCTGGCCGAAACCGGCCGCCTCACGGCGCGCGACGTCTCCGTGCTGAAGGCGCAGGTCGGCAAGCTGGGCCGCGCGGTCGCCGAGGCGGCGGTGCAGACCCACGGCGGCGTCGGCATGACCGATGAGCTCTCCGTGGGCCACTACCTGAAGCGCGTGCTGGCGTTCGAGGCCATCTTCGGCGCATCGGACTATCACTTCCGCAAGGTCGGCGCGCCGGCGGAGGCCGCCTGAACCCCGATCGCCGGATCCCGGCCGAGCGGCCGCCTGAACCCCCATCCTCTTGGAGACGCCCATGACGACCTTCGGAGCATCCTCGACCACCGACGAGGTCCTGGCCGGCATCGACCTGACCGGCAAGCGCGTGTTCATCACCGGGGTCTCGGCCGGGCTCGGCGTGGAGACCGCCCGGGCGCTGGCCGCCCACGGCGCTTCGGTCGTCGGCGCTGCCCGCGATCTCGCCAAGGCCGAGCGCGCCACCGCCGAAGTCCGCAACGCGACCGCCGCCGGCGGCGGCAGTTTCAGGATCGTGCAGCTGGACCTCGCCTCCCTCGACAGCGTGCGCAAGTGCGCGAACCAGCTCCTTGCCGACGGCGGGCGGTTCGACATCGTGATCGCGAACGCCGGCGTGATGACCACGCCCTACGGCCGGACCGCGGACGGCTTCGAGACGCAATTCGGCACCAACCATCTGGGCCACTTCCTGCTGATCAACCTGATCGCCAGCCTCGTTCCGGACAACGGGCGGGTGGTCTGCCTTTCGTCGTCTGCGCACCGGCTTTCGGACGTCGACCTGGAAGACCCCCATTTCGACCGGACCGAATACGATCGCTGGACCGCCTACGGCAGGTCGAAGACCGCCAATGCGCTCTTCGCCGTCGAGTTCGACCGCCGGCACCGGGGTCGCGGCGTGCGCGCCTGCTCGCTGATGCCCGGAATGATCCAGACCGAGCTCGGCAGGCACATGCGCAAGGAGGACATGGACGCCCTCCGCGCCAGGGTCAAGGCGGCAGCCGGCGCGGGCGAGGGCCCCTCGCCGGCCGAAGCCCCCATGCCCTACAAGACCGTGCCCCAGGGAGCGGCCCCTTCCGTCTGGGCGGGCGCGGTCGCGCCCGCCGATCTGGTCGGCGGCCGGTATTGCGAGAACTGCCAGGTGGCGGAAGTCGTGGACGACCCGCGCCGCCGCAACGGTGTCAGGCCGTATGCGCTCGATGCCGAGAGCGCCAAGCGCCTGTGGGCGAAGAGCGAGGAGCTCGTCGGCCAGCGCTTCTGAGCGCCCCCAGGGCCGGGCCAGCCCGGCTCGCCCCCCGCGGGGGTTCAAGCAAAGCGGCAAAGCCACGTTTGCTCGAGAGGGGCCGCGGCGGCCGGCCGCTGCCGGCCGCCGAAAGGCTCAGTTGGCCTGCTTGAGCTGCTCCAGGATCGCCGGGTTCTCCAGCGTGGACACGTCCTGGGTGACCTCCTCGCCCTTGGCCACCACCCGCAGCAACCGGCGCATGATCTTGCCGGAGCGGGTCTTGGGCAAAGCGGGCGTGAAATGGATCAGGTCCGGCGAGGCGATCGGGCCGATCTCGGTGCGGACATGCTGGCGCAGCTCCGCCTCCAGCTCCGCGCTGCCTTCGACGCCGGCGATAAGGGTGACGTAGCAATAGATGCCCTGGCCCTTGATGTCGTGCGGATAGCCGACCACGGCGGCCTCGGCGACGAGATCGTGGCTGACCAGCGCGCTCTCGACTTCGGCGGTGCCCATGCGGTGGCCGGAGACGTTGATGACGTCATCGACCCGGCCGGTGATCCAGTAATAGCCGTCCTCGTCGCGGCGGCAGCCGTCGCCGGTGAAATATTTGCCGCGATAGGCGCTGAAATAGGTCTGGGCGAAGCGTTCGTGGTCGCCATAGACGGTGCGCATCTGGCCCGGCCAGGAGCGGGTGATGCAGAGGTTGCCGGACGCCGCGCCCTCCAGCACGCCGCCGTCCGCATCGACCAGCTCCGGCACCACGCCGAAGAAGGGCTTGCCCGCCGATCCCGGCTTCATGTCGTGCGCGCCGGGCAGGGTGGTGATCATCACGCCGCCCGTTTCGGTCTGCCACCAGGTATCGACGATCGCGCAGCGTTCCTCGCCGACGATGCGGTGATACCAGAGCCAGGCTTCGGGATTGATCGGTTCGCCCACCGTACCGAGCAGACGGATCGAGGAGCGGTCATGCTTCGTAACCGGTTCGTCGCCCTCGCGCATCAGCGCGCGGATCGCGGTGGGGGCGGTGTAGAAGATGTTGACCTTGTGCCGCTCCACCGTGTCCCAGAAGCGGGAGAAATCGGGATAGTTGGGTACGCCTTCGAACATGAAGGTCGTCGCGCCGTTGGCGAGCGGGCCATAGACGACGTAGCTGTGCCCGGTCACCCAGCCCACATCGGCGGTGCACCAGAAGATTTCGCCGGGCCGGTAATCAAACACGTAATGGAACGTGGTCGTTGTCCAGACCGCATAGCCGCCGGTCGTATGCAGCACGCCTTTGGGCTTGCCGGTGGAGCCGGACGTGTAGAGAATGAAGAGCGGATCCTCCGCGTTCATCGGCTCGCAGGGGACGTTCGCGCCGTCCTGCGCGATCTCGTCATACCAGCGATCGACAGCCGGGTTGAAGGCCACCGCATTGCCGAGGTGGCGCACCACGATCACCGCCTGGACCGGCGTGTCGCCATGGGCGAGCGCGGCGTCGACATTGGCTTTCAGCGGCACCAGCTTGCCACCGCGCATGCCGCCGTCTGCGGTGATGACGAAGCGGCTGCCGCAATCCTCGATCCGGCCGTGCACCGCCTCGGGCGAGAAGCCGCCGAAGACGACGCTGTGGATCGCGCCGATCCGCGCGCAGGCGAGCATCGCCACCGCCGCTTCCGGGATCATCGGCAGATACAGGGTGATCCGGTCGCCCTTCGCCGCGCCGAGGCCTTTGAGCGCGCCGGCCATGCGCACGACCTCGGCGTGAAGTTCGCCATAGCTGATGCGCCGCACTACGCCCGGTTCGTCGCCCTCCCAGATGATCGCGACGTCGTCGGCGCGCTCGGGCAGGTGCCGGTCCACGCAATTGTGGCAGAGGTTGAGGATGCCGTCCTCGAACCATTTGATCTCGACCGGATCGAAGGACGCGCCCGCGATCCGCGTGGGCGCTTTTACCCAGTCGAGCCGTCGGGCCTGTTCGGCCCAGAAGCCGTCCGGATCGTCGAGCGAGCGGCGGTACAGCTCCTCATATTGCTCGGCGGTGCAATGGGTGGCGGCGCGCGCGGCGGCGGGGGGCGGGATACGATCGGCCATGGACCGAACCTAACCGCTCCCCGGCGCGCGCGCCAGACGGCGCGACCCGCTATTGCCCCAGAATGCGATCGCGCAGCCGGTCACCCAGCCCGCGCCGCCGCCGCGGTTCCTCCTGTTGCGGGCGTCGATCGCGGGCGCGCTCGTTACCGCCCATCATCGCCGCCATGTCCATGCCGAGCATGCCGGCATGGGCGGAGCGGGTGCGTAGCTTCACCGTCCAGTCCGGCGCCCAGGTTCGGGGCGCATTGGCCGGGCGCTCCGGATAGCTGAAATTCGCCTCCGGCCCGAAGGCGACGACGTTCAGCATCGCGCCCTCGACCGCGCTGCCCACCTCGGCCGGCACTGTGCATTGCCGGGCTTCGGCGGGGAGCAGCACGCGCTGGCCGATCAGCCGCGCGACCTCGTCCGGCGCCAGATAGTCGATCAGGCCCATATGGGCGAAGCGCGAGGCGCTGGAGGACCAGATCACCACCGTGCCGTCCCGTCCGCCGCCCACCGCCGTCACGAACCAGCCGCGCGCATTCGGCACATCGCGCCACGCGACGTTGACCGATCCGGACGGAGTCGGCGCGTTGGCCGAAAGCTGGATCGGCGCGAGAAAATCCTGTTCCTGGCCGAGCGTGAAGCGGATGTCGGGCGTGTAGTTGCCGCGCACGACATGCTCGCCGACCAGCGAGCCGGTCGGCGGCACGCGCGTCTGGCTGCGCGCATTGGGCCATTCGCCATAGGTCGTGCTGCGCGAGGCCGATGGCGGCGTCATCGTCCGGAGATCGAGCGAGGCGAATTCCGGCGGCATCTGCCCCGCCGCGATCCGCTCCATGTCGATCACATAAGGCTGGCCCGGCCCGGCGCGTTCGCCGCAGCCCCAGTAGAAGAGGATGCGCCCGCGCGGCCGTTCCCCGTCCTGCGGCCAGCGATTGTCGGTCTCGCGCGGTTCGCGCTGGGTCGGCGCGGGCGAGACCAGCGGCAGCGACGGGCCGGCGCCGAGCGCTGCAGGCGGCAGATGCTCGGCCGCAGGTGCGCCCTGCGCGGCGCGCGGGCTGCCGAGCTGCAGATTGAGCGTGCGGTTGAAGCCGTCGCCCCCGCCGCCGGACATCAGCGCGCTCATGATATTGCCCGCACCGCGGCCCTGGCCCATCGCGCCGATCGGCAGACCGCTCGTCGTGTCGGCGGACATCCAGTAGGTGACGGTCCCGCCCGCGCGCGGCTGCGCGACGGCCATACCGAACGTGGTGAGCGCGACGGCGCCGGCACCGATCAACAACATCGATCTCATGCTTGTTCTCCCACCCGAAATCGGAACCGCTTTTACAGTTCGTTACGGATGCTTGCCAGCGGAACCGATGACGCCGTCGAGAGCTTTGTGTCTCGCCTCTTCATGTTGCGGACAGGTGGGTCTATATATGTGTGTTATATAGATAGATCACATCTTCGCTTTGGAGCGCGAGAATGAGCGTCGCCACGGTCGATACCTTGCCTGACGAGGGCGAAAAGAACATTGCGCGCCGCTTCTGGTGGGCGGTGCCTTTCGTGCTTGCCATGCTCGCGCTGTGGATCGCGACCATTGCCGGTTTAGCACTGCGCGATCCTTCCACCGACGCCGCGTTGGCCCAGGCCACACCCGCTCCGGTTCAGCGGCTGCGCGAGGAAGTGGCGGCGACGAGCGCGACCGAGCTGCGCGAAGTGGCGCCGCAGGACGCGGTGTCGATCAATGCCGGCATTCCGATCGCCGATATCGCCAACCCCGCTGCGCGTCCGTTCATCGCCACGGGCGCTGCGGCCGACCGGCTGCGTTCGCTCGATTGCCTGACCGCGGCGATCTATTACGAGGCGGCACGCGAGACCACGGATGGCCAGCGCGGGGTTGCCCAGGTGGTGCTGAACCGGGTGCGGCACCCCGCTTATCCAAGCACGGTCTGCGGCGTCGTCTTCGAAGGCGCGCGGCGCGTCACCGGCTGCCAATTCTCCTTCAGCTGCGATGGCTCGCTGCGCCGCGCGCCGATGGCAGGCTATTGGGAGCGCGCCCGCGCCGTCGCGACGGCGGCGCTTAATGGCTATGTCCATGCCCCGGTCGGCTGGGCGACGCATTACCACGCCAATTATGTCGTGCCCTACTGGGCCTCCAGCCTGGTCAAATCGGCGACGATCGGCACTCATATCTTCTACCGCTGGCGCGGCGGCTGGGGCCGGCCCGGCGCGTTCCTCAACCGCTATGCGGGCGCGGAGCCGGCCATTGCCTGGCGCGGCGGTTTCGGCCAACCCGATGCCGCCACGCGCCTTGCCGGCGACGTCACGGGACGGGACGCGGCGGCGGCCGAAGCGGCGCAGGACGCGGCCGGCGGCCATAGCGTGGACAGCTTCCAGCGTTCCGTGCTGCGCCGCTACGAGCCGCTGGCGCGCGAAAGCGCGACCGAGGTTATCGCGCAACGCGCGCGGGCGGACCGGACGATGAGCGCCAGCCAGCGCTGGGCCCTGACCGGTGAGGAGGAGACCGAGGCCCCGCCGCAACGCCCGCTCGGTCGCTGGGGCGTCGCGCCGCCGGAGCGACCCGCGCAGGTCGCCCCCCCGCAGCCTGCGCAGGCCGTCGATGCGCCTGCTCAGGACGTGCAATAAGGCCTGGATTCAGCGCGCGGCTTGCCAGCCCGCATCGCGGGCGCGCCGCTCGGCATCGGCGTCGAACGGCTCGCCAGCCATCATGTCCTGCGCGGCCTGCATCACGATCGCGGCTCCGCCGGCCTGGCGATAGCCGCCGGTCTGCTGATCCGTACCGCCGGCGGCTGTCATCACCCGCCAGCCCTGCGGCTCGCGGCAGGCGAGGCCGGAGAGATCGGCGCCGTCGAAGGTGCGGCACAGGCTGCCGTCGGCGCGGGCGAAGCTGATCCCGATCCGGGTCGCCGCGTCCGGGGCCTGAGCGGAGGCGAGCTGGGTGTCGAGCGCTTCAGCGAGCGAACCCCGCGCGACCATCATGCCGTCCTCGACCGCGATCGGGCCGCTGTCGCCGGGCAGACCTCGACCGATTACGAGGCCCAGCACCAAAGTCGCGGCGATGGCGGCGAAACTCTGCCAAACCGGCCGGGTGCGACGCGCCCGCGCTTCCGCGAAATCGACGATCTTGTCGTCCGAAGACTCTAGCATCGCGCGCAGCCGCTCCGGCACCGGTTCGTCCGCGACCGGGCCGTAATGGGCTGCCAGCCGGTCGCGCAGGCGCCGCTGGGCCTCCAGCCGGTCTCGCAGCGCCGGATCGGCGGCCAAAGCGGTCTCGACCGCAGCGTGCGCTTCGCCGTCCAGCTCGCCGTCCAGATAGGCCATCAACATGTCGTCGTTCATGGTCATTATGCCGCCTCCAGCATCTGGGCGAGCGCCTGGCGCCCCCGGGTGAGGCGCGAGGTCAGGGTGCCGATCGGAATGTCGAGCAGTTCCGCCGCCTCGCGATAGGCCAGCCCTTCGACCAGGACGAGCGCGATCGCCTCGCGTTGTTCGTCGGGCAAGGCGTTCATCGCGCGATCCACATCCTTCATCTCGGCCGCCCGCTCGATGTCGCGGTGCGCGTCCGATCCGACCGTCTCGCCTTCCTCGGCGGGCGCGAAGGTCTGCGCGCGCCGGGTGCGGCTGCGTATCTCGTCGATCCAGCAATTGCGCATGATCCGCATCATCCACGCATCCAATCTCGTTCCCGGCGCCCATTGCGCCTGTGCCTTCAACGCCCGCTCCAGAGAGAGCTGGGCGAGATCGTCGGCATCGGCCGCGTCGCGGGCGAGCGAACGGGCGAACCGGCGCAGCCGGGGCAGCAGCGTCAGCAACTCGCGCTCGAAAGCCTGCAACGGGGCGTCCTCCAATCGCCTTTCAGGGAGGAAACGGATGGTCTCGCGCGTTTCATCCACGAGCAAGCGATTTTATGGCAAGGAGAGATCATGCGGACGGGAAATCTGATGCGCTGGGCGGTTGCGGCGGCTTTGCTGCTGGCGCCGGGCATGGCGTCGCAGGCGCAATTGCTGCCGCCCGTGCCTTCGGTGCCGCCGGTCGGCGATGTGGCCGGCAATATCGGACGCCTCGGTCGCGATGTGGTGAACGATGCCACAGGTGCCGTCGACAATGTCCGCGCAAGCGCGCGCGAACTGGCGAGTGCGCGGCTGCTGCGTCAACGGAATCTGGTGCGTGCGCATCCCGACCGGCTGGAAATGACCGATCTCGGCCCGGCTTTGCGCGGTGAGGTGATCGCGATCGATCCCGATCCGGCGACGCTCGCCGCGGTGGAGGCGGCGGGCTTCGTGCGGATAAGCGAAGAGGCGATCGAGGGGCTGGAGATGCGCGCGGTGACCTTGCGGGCGCCGCGAGGCTGGTCAGTCGATCGAGCGCTGTCGCGGCTGCGCCGGATCGCCCCTGGCGGCAGCTTCGCCGCCAATCATCTGCACGACCAGAGTGGTGCAAGCGGGGCGGCCACCGGCGCGCTGGCGCAAAGTCCGGGCGGCGGCGCGGCGGCGGTGGGGATGATCGACGGCGGCGTGGCGGCCCATCCGGCGCTGCGCGGCGCGGTGCGGCAACAGGGCTTCGCGCAGGGCGCGCCCCGGCCGAGTGCGCACGGCACGGCGGTCGCCTCGCTGATCGCGGGGCAGGGCGTGGTGCGCGGTGCTGCACCTGGCCGACCGTTGCTGGTCGCGGACGTCTATGGCGGCGATCCCGGCGGCGGCAATGCGGTGGCTTTGGCCCGCGCGCTCGGCTGGCTGGCGCAGCAGCGGGTACGGGTGGTGACGGTCAGCCTGGTCGGTCCGCCCAATCCGCTGGTCGAGCGCGCCGTGGCCCAGGCACGATCGCGCGGCATGCACATCGTCGCGGCGGTCGGTAATGACGGGCCGGCCGCGCCGCCCAGCTATCCCGCCTCCTATCCCGGGGTGATCGCGGTGACCGGCGTCGATGCGCGCAACAGGCCGCTGATCGAGGCAGGACGCGCGCGCCATCTCGATTATGCCGCGCCCGGCGCGGACATGGCCGCGGCCGCGCCGAACGGCCGCGTCTCGGCGGTGCGCGGCACCTCCTATGCGGCGCCGCTCGTCGCAGGGCGCTTGGCCGGCCATCTTGGCGCGCAAAACCCGATCGCCGCGCTCGATTCCGAGGCCAGCCCGAGAGGGCGGGGCCTGGGCCGGGGCGTGATCTGCGGGGCGTGCCGCACACCGCCACGATAAATTTTTTCGGCGGTCCGGGATTAAACCGGATCGCCCTCTCGTTAGCCGGTCAGGAGGACGGAAAATGTCCTCGCAAGACATGGGAGACGAGAGATGAAACTCACGATCAAGCTCATTGCCGGCTGTGCGATCCTGGCGGCGACTCCCGCTTCGGCCCAGCTGCTCGGCGGCGTCCTTGGCGGCGGCGGCGGCGGTGGCCTCGGCGGCGGTCTTGGCGGCACGCTGGGCAGCCCGCTCGGCGGCATCGACCAGACGGTCAACGGCACGCTGAGCGGCCGCGCCGACTCGCGTATCGAACGCAATGTCGATCGCCGCTCGGGCCGCGCGAACGCCCGCGCCTCGGGCAATGCCGAGGGCAACGGTGCGCTCGACAGCGCCACCAGCGGCGCCCTCGGCTCGGTCGGCCTGAACGGCAATGCCGGCGGCAGCGCTTCGGGCGAAGCCGGCGCCGATGCACAGCTGATCGGCACCGATGCGGTGCGCGAGACGGTCGGCAACACCCGGGATCGGGTGCGCGGAACGGTCGATACGGCCCGCAACACGGCCGATGCCGCCCGCGGCATGGCTCAGGAACGGGTCGGCCAGGTGCGCGATCGCGCGACCGATGCGGTGTCCAACGTCCGTGACACGGCCGGTTCGGCCTCGGTCAGCGGCTCGGCGTCCGGCAATGCCTCGGGCCGCGCCGAAGCGCGCCGCGACCCGCGCTGACACGAAAACAGGGGGTCGAGGGCAACCCTCCTGCCCGATGCCCTCGGGGAAGGCCCGGAGCCAGTCGCTCCGGGCCTTTTCCTTTGCCTGGACGCGGGCGTCGTCTCTAAGAAAGCGGCATGAACCCGCTTTTCGCCGAGATGCCGACGTCGATCTTCGAGCATATGTCCGGCCTTGCCCGCGAACATGAGGCGATCAATCTGGGGCAGGGATTTCCCGATTTCGGCTGGCCGGACGATGTGATCGGCAAGGCCGCCGAGGCGCTGGCCGCCGGCTCCAACCAATATCCGCCGATGCGCGGCCTGCCCGAGCTGCGCGAAGCGGTGGCGGCGCATTATGGTCGCCATCAGGGGATCAATGTCGATCCGGCCCATGTCGTCGTCACCTCCGGCGCGACGGAGGCGCTGGCCGCGAGCCTCCTGGCGCTGGTGTCGCCGGGCGATGAAGTGGTGCTGATCCAGCCGCTTTATGACGCCTATCTGCCACTGGTGAAGCGCGCCGGCGGGGTACCGAAGCTGGTGCGGCTGACCCCGCCGGACTGGCGGATCAGCGAAGCGGCCTTGGCCGAAGCCTTCACCGATCGGACCCGGCTCGTCATCCTCAACAATCCGCACAATCCCACGGCGCGCATGTTCGATGCGGCGGAACTGGCGCTGATCGCCGGAGCCTGTGTGAAAGCGGATGCCGTCGCGCTGACCGACGAGGTGTGGGAGCATGTCGCGTTCGATGGGCGCGCACACATTGCCCTGTCGTCGCTGCCCGGCATGGCCGAGCGGACCGTGAAGGTCGGATCGGCGGGCAAGATCTTCTCGCTGACCGGCTGGAAGGTTGGCTGGGCGGTGGCGCGCCCGCCCTTGATCGACGCCGTGGCGCGCGCGCACCAGTTCGTGACCTTCACGACGCCGCCCAACCTGCAGAGCGCGGTCGCCTGGGGCCTGGGCAAGAACGACGATTATTTCACCGCGATGCGCGCCGGCTTCGCCGAGGGACGCGACCGGCTGCGCGCCGGGCTGGAAGCGGCGGGCTTCGCGGTGCTGACGGCGGAGGGCAGCTATTTCCTCACCGTCGATCTGGCCGCGTCCGGCATCGAGGCGGACGACATGGCCTTTTGCGAGCGGGCGGTGCGCGAGGCGGGCGTGGCGGCGATCCCGCTGTCCGCCTTCTATGCCGAGAACCCCGTGCGCAATGTCATCCGCCTGTGCTTCGCCAAGCGGCCGGACGTGCTCGACGAAGGCATTGCGCGGCTCCGGGTGGCGCGCGGGCTGTTTCACGATCGGGCGATCTAGCGATCCGCGCGCGCAGCCTCGATCGGGGAATGGCGCCGCGCGGAAGTTGACTAACCTGACGCCCCGTCGGGGATGAGTCCCTCCCGCCCAAGGCAGTTCGAGACGTAACGAAAGGGAAAGGCGAAACGAGGGGCCGAACATCATGGTCGCTCCGAGTCGCGGCGACCCTGACAGAGCAAATCCTACATTCCAATGGCCGGTCCGGTGCCGGCGACCGTCATTGCATATCGGCCCTCGTTCGACGCCCCATCGACCCGGCGATCCAGGCGCCGACGACGAGCTGGATGGCGTGGAAGATCATGATCGGCACGATCACGATGCCCGCCATCGGTCCGGGGAAAAGGATGCGCGCCATCGGCACGCCGCTCACCAACCCCTTCACGGAGCCGCAGAACAGGATCGCCGCGCGGTCCTCCGGCGAGAAGCCGCCCCACCGCCCTACGGCCCAGGCGAGCGCCAGCACGACGACGAGCAGCGCGGCGAGCAGCAGCGACAAGAGGGCAATCTCGCCCGGCGGGATGCGGCTCCACACGCCTTCGACCGTCGCGGCGGAAAAGGCGCCATAGACGGCGAGCAGGATCGTGCCCTTATCGACGATGGTCGTCAGCCGGGGCTTCCCTTCGATACGCGGCGCGACGAAAGGCCGCAGCGCGTGGCCGAGGAGGAAGGGGAGGAAGAGCAGGGCGACGATCCGCCAGATGCCGCCCAGAGCGATCTCGCTGCCCTCCGCCTGCAGCATGGCCGCGACGAGGAAGGGAGTCAGGAACACGCCGAGCAGGTTGGAAAAGGCCGCCGCCGCGACCGCCCCGGCGACATTGCCGCGCGCGATCGAGGTATAGGCGATCGACGTCTGCACGGTGGAGGGCAAGGCGCACAGATAAAGCATCCCGGTCCACAATTCCGCCGACAGCAGCCCCGGAAAGGCCCGCGCCAGTGCGATGCCGATCACAGGAAAGGCGATGAAGGTAAGCGCGAGGATGGCGAGATGCAGCCGCCAGCCGGTAATGCCGGCGATCAGCGCCTCGCGGGGGAGACGGGCGCCGTGCAGGAAGAAGAGCGAGAAGATCGCCGCATAGGTCAGCCAGTCCAGCGCCATTGCGCCCGCTCCCATGACGGGGAGCAGCGCGGCGAGTACGACCGCTGCGATCAGCCAGAGGATGAACCGGTCGGGGAGGATGCGATCGAGCACATTGGCGGGTTAGTCGGAGAAGGCCGCACGCGGCAAGTCGCCGATCGCTAATCGCCTTTCAGGCTGCCGTCCTCGCGATAGCGGGTCTCAATGAAGCGGCTCTGGGTCTGGAAGCTGAGATGGCGGTCGCTGCTCGCGCGGTCGAGAAGATGATCGAGCTCGCCGGCGACGATGTCGAGGCTTTCGCCGAAACGCTTGCTGCTTTCCGATCCCGCAGCGCGGGCGCTGGCGGGCAGTTCCAGATAGGAATCTACGAGACGCGGCAGATGCTCGCCGATCAATCGCTGCGCATCGCCGCCGACCGGGGAGCCGGGATCGAGCATGGCGAGATCGGGCTGCAACTCGGCGAGACGGGTCAGGATGCGATCGGCGGCGGGCAAGGCGCGGCCGGGCAGTTCGCGGCGCCGGTCGAGCAGACCTTCCTCGGCGCGGGCGGCCAGCGTGCCGAGATCGATCGGGCGGCGCGGATCGCTTTGTTGCCGGGTCCGGCGGCTGGGCCAGAACAGGCTGATCAGCGCGAACAGGAAGATGGTCGGCAGCGCGACGATCCAGGTCAGCAGCGGCACGGCGGCGAACAGGCTCCAGGCGACCAGCAGTCCGACGAGCGCAACGAAGATCAGCCCGGCGCGACGGGTGCGGCGGATCGCCTCTTCCCAGGCGCGCTGCGCCTTGCGCTTCTTCGCCTCGCGCGCGGCGGACGAGCCGAGGCTGCGGCGCAGAAAGTCTTCGGTGTCGTAAAGGATCCGTTCCAGCTCGAACGCCATGCTCATTCGCTCTTGATGCCGCCGTCTTCCTTGTAGCGGCTTTCGAGGAAACGGCCCTGCGTCTCGAACGCGTCGAGATCCTCGCGGGCGAGCTTGCGGCCGAGATCGTCGAGCGCGACGCGGGCGGCGTCGAGCCCCTGGACGAGGCGCTCGTCCACCGTCATTCCCTCGCCGTCGCGGTCGTGGCGATATTGGGCGGGGACGCGCTCGTAACGCTCGATCAGCTCGGGCAGATGCCTGCCCATCAGCCGGCGCGCGTCCTGCGCCAGCGGATCGAGCATCGCGGTCTCGGCGAGCCGGTTCTCCAGCAGGGGAAGCTGCGCGCTGATCGCGTCGAGCCGGCTGGCGGCCGGCGCGGGGAGGGCGGCGCGCTTGCGCCCCAGCAGGCTGTCGAGCCGCTGCACCACCGCCTTGTTGGGCATCGAATCCTTATATTCGACGATCGGCCGCTCCCCGGACCAGAGCGAGAAGACGATCACGGCCAGGAACATCAGCGCCATGACGATGAAAACGCCGGTGATGCCGATGCCGTTGAGCACGATGCCGGCGACGACCGCGCCGAGCAGCACCACGCCGAGCGCGATGCCGACATTGGTGGCGCGGCGCGCGACCTGGCTGGCATAATGCCGAGTCCGCGCACGATCGGCCGCGCGGTCCGTCGCCGAGCGCGACGAAGCGGTGCGGTCGATCCGCCCCATCACTTCCTCGAAGCGGGCGATCGCCTGATCGACGCTGCGCGGATGGTCCGGCATGGCCTATCGTCTCCTTCAGCCCTCGAGCGCGGTCAGCGGGGATTCGCTGGGGCCGGACAGCTGGTTCTGCGCCACGCCCTCTGCGCGGGCGATATAGCCGCGGCTCTTCTCGACCTCCTTGCCCAAAGTCTCGACGGTCTGCTTCATCGTGCCGAGCGCCTCGATCTTGAACTTATCGATCGTGTCCATCGTGTCGTAGATGTTCTGGAAGGCGCGCTGCAGCGTCTCCAGCGGGATGGTCGAGCTGGCCGCCTGCCGGTGAATCTCGCCGGACTGGTGCTTCAGCAGGTCGCCGGTGCTTTCGATCATGTTGGCGGTGGTGGTGTTGAGCGCGGTGATCTGCTCCAACACCAGCTTCTGGTTGGTCAGCGCCTGGGCGACCGTCACCGCCGTGCGCAGCGCCGCGACGGTGGTGGTGGAGGCGCGGTCGACACCCTTCACCAGCTCGACATTGTTCTTCTTGACCAGATCGAGCGCCAGATAGCCCTGCACGGTCACCGCCATCTGGGTGAGCAGATCGGTGGTGCGCTGGCGGGTGTAGAAGAGGGCGGTCTCGCGGATCGCCTTGGCCTTGGCCGGCTCGGTGGCGTCAAGCTCCGCCGCCGTATCCTCCAGCTTCTGGTCGAGCGCCTTGGAGATGTGGATCATCTGCTCCAATTTGCCCATCGTCTTCCACATGTTCGCGCGCTCGACGTCGATCGCGGCATTGTCCATGAGAAGCTCGTCCTTGCCGCTCGCGAGGGCGGCGAGGATCGACGAGATGTGAGTCTGCGCCGACTGATATTTCATGAAATAGCCGCGCAGCGAATTGCCCCACGGGATGATGCCGAATAGCTTGCGCGGCTTCACGCCCCGGCCGGGATCGAGACCCTCGACGGTCTTCCTGAGTTCGGTCAGGTTCGCGCCGATGCCGGTGTCCTTGTCGATCGCCTTGACCGGCCGATCGAGGAAGCGGTTGGAATGGCCGGCGGCTTCCGCGATCTCCTTGCGGCCCATCGTGGTGAGCTGATCGACCTTCTTGCCGAAATCGGGCGAATTGGCGTCGAGCGCGACGAGATCGACGACGAACTTGTCGACCCGGTCCTCGAGCTGGCTTTTCTGATCGTCCTTCAGCGGCACCAGGCCCGCCGCCTGCTCGGGCTGGAGCGACTGGAGCGGCTGCGGCGGATCGAGCGTCAGCGTCGGTGCGCCTTCGGTCTCGGTCTGCGTCTCGGTCTGCGTGGCCATGGTTCGTCCCCGTTCCTTGCGATTTCGAGCGAGATTGGGGCTTCGCGGGTCCGAGTGCAAGGGAGATCGTGTATTATTTGGCTAAGTCACCACGGGCGTGAGCCAAGCTGAACCTCGCCTAACCCATCGATTCAGAACCGGCTCAGCCGAACAGGCGTAGAAATTCGAATCAGACGCGGACGTTCATTTCCGCGCAGGTTTCGAAGGGAGTTTATCATGCGTACCCTTGTTCTTGGCACCGCTGCCGCTCTGATGGCCGTTCCGGCCATCACCGTTCCGACCGTCGGCGCGACGGCGGAGGCGCAGAGCCGCTACGATCGCTACGATCGCTACGACCGTCGCGATTATCGCGATCGCCGGGCCTATGCCCGCTATTATGACAATCGCGGCTATTATAACGGGCCGACCTGGCGCGGTCGCGACGGACGCTATCATTGCCGCCGCAGCGACGGAACGACCGGCCTGATCATCGGCGGCGCGGCGGGTGCTCTCGCCGGCCGGGCGATCGATGGCGGGCGCGACCGCACCGCCGGCACGATCATCGGCGCCGTGGTCGGCGGCCTGGTCGGCCGCGAGATCGACCGCGATGGCGGCCGTCGCTGTCGCTAGCCTTTGAGCAATTGTCCCACTCCGGCTTTTCCCCTTTACCGGAGTTGGACGCAACGGACGCCCCGGCCTTCCCCCAGGCCGGGGCGTTTTATATGAATGAGGTCCAGCGAGGCTGCGACGGAGAATCGGGGAATGCGAAAATTCGTGATCACGACGGTGACGGTGCTGGCCTTGGCCGGAGTCGCGGCGTGCAATCGGGCGGAGGCGCCGGCCGCGAACGATGCGAACGCCGAGGCCGAGGACAATGGCGGCGTGGCAGGCACGATCCGCGCGCGGCAAGCCAATTTCAAGGAAATGGCGCGTGCCTCCAAGACGATCGGCGACCAGCTCAAGGCGCGCAACCCTTCCGTGGAGGACATTCAGGCCAGCGCTGTCGTTCTGGCCGATCACGCGCCAAGAATATTGACCTGGTTTCCTGCTGGAAGCGGCCCTGAATCCGGCGTGCGCACTCGCGCGAAAGCGGAGATATGGACGAACCAGGAAGGGTTCGGCGAGGCGGCGGCGCGGTTCATTGCCACCACCGAAGAGTTCAGCACCATCGTCGGAACCGGCGATGTCGCGGCGATCCGCGTTGCCCAGGCCGATCTCGGACCGTCCTGCCGCAACTGTCATGACCGGTTCAGAGCACCCGAAGAGGAATGACTTCGACCGCCGAGCGCGTCCCCACATGGGATCTGCCGACCCGAATTTTCCATTGGTCGATCGTCCTGCTCATCCCATTCCTGTGGTGGAGCGCCGAGGAAGGAAGGATGGACCTGCATATCCCGGCCGGAATCGCGATGTTCGGGCTTCTGCTGTTTCGGTTGATCTGGGGCGTGTTCGGTGGGTCGACGGCCCGCTTCGCCGTCTTCGTGAAAGGGCCGCGTGCCTTGCGGGCCCATATTGGAGGGCGGAGCATACCGGGAGTTGGTCACAACCCTCTCGGCGCGCTCAGCGTGATCGCGATGCTGATCGTGCTGGCGCTTCAAGCCGGCCTCGGCCTGTTCGCCACCGACGAGGACGGGCTCGCTTCGGGGCCGCTCGCACATCTGGTGAGCTATGATGTGTCCGAGGCGCTGACAGAGCTTCACCACGACTTGTTCAACCTGCTTGCCGCTTTGATCGCGCTGCACGTCGCGGCGATCATCTTCTACCTGATCGTCCGGCGGAGGAATTTGGTTCGGGCGATGCTGGTCGGGGATGGTGAAGCGCCGGCGGGCGCGCAGCCGCTGCGCCCCGTTCCCATCTGGCATTTCTGGATCGCCGCCGCAGTCGCGGGGGGCGCAGCGCTATGGATGGGCGGCGTCGTCTAGGGGGGACATCCGCCCCCACAAGCCGCCGCGCGGAGCAGCGGATGCACTTTCGCGATCCAGCATTTCCGTCAGAGCCAGCGCGGTGCAGGCGAGCGACCCATCGAAATAGTCGCGGCTGACACGCTGGAGAGCCGCCTCGCGGGCGATCCGGTCGGGCAGCGCGGCGCTATAGAGATAGCGCTTTCCATCGCGGCGGCGGCGGATCATGCCCTTCGCCTCGATTCTTTGCAGCATCGTGCGCACCGCGGCATTGCTGAGCGGATCGGAGAGTGCGCGGCAAACATCCTCGGCGCTCGCCTCGCCTTTGGCATAGACGATTTCGGCGATCTCGCGTTCGCGTCTGGGCAATCTGTGGATCAAGTCGTCGTCCCCGGTTTCGGCAACGAAATTAGGGGCATTCTGCACCGGACGGCATGATCGCTGTTGCGCAAGGCCTGACCCATCTTGCGAATCCGGACCGCGTGGATGTTACATATGTAACCAGTCATCCCCCGTTCATATCCTGCGTGCATGGTGACATACCATAATAACACACGGGTGGAAATGACGAGCCATTTCACAATCATGGATCAACATCTCGACGCCCCGCGCACTGTCGGCGAGAGTGGCAAGCTCGTCCTGTCCCGGTTGAAAAGCGGCAGTTCGCCGCTGGGCAGCGAGAGCCCCTCGTTGAAGATCGTACTGGACGGCGAGTGTTTCTACGATGTCGACGGCACTGTGCTACGCCTCCGGCCGGGCCAGTTTCTGTATCTCGACAAAGGTGTCGGTTGCGTCGCGTCGCATCGTGCCGAAATGACCGGGATGTGCGTGATTCTGCCATCGCCGGACATTCCTACCTCGAACCGGGCTGAGCCGCTGTTGGGCCGCTCGATCATTCTGTCCACCCGAACCAGCGGCTTGGGCCGGGCGCTGGAGGAATATGGCCGTCGGATTGCCCGCGATCCTGGCATCGGCCATCGGATCGTTGACAGCCTGGTTCGCCGCGTCGGCGCGGCGATCCATGAGCCTCTCGCGGAAAGCGAGGCGGCGATGGCGCGGCTGACGGTCGCGAAGCTTTCGACTCGCCGGGCGCTGTTCCAACGGCTGGAGCGCGCCCGCGGCTACTTGCACGAAAATGATGGGCGCGTCGTTTCCCTGGCGGAATTGGCTTCGGTCGCGGGCCTCTCGCAATTCCATCTTGCTCGCTATTTCAAGCTCGCATTCGGCAATGCGCCGATTGCCTACCACCGTGCGCTACGGCTGGAACGGGCGGGGGCTCTGTTGATCGCGGCGGGGCATTCGTTGCCCGAGATTGCGGAGCGGACCGGTTATTCGGACGAGGTCGCTCTCAGCCACGCCTTTCGCCGTCACTATGGCAGGCCGCCCCAGCTCTGGGCGAGGGAGCGCCGCCGGGGCTAAAGATCGGGCAGGGTCTGGCCGGCGACGCCCCAGCCTTTCAACGCGCGGGAATTGGCGCGCTCGATCAGCAGCTCCGCGTCTTTAACGGTGAAGCGGCCACCCCCCGTCATGTCGTCCAGTTCGTCCCAGTTGATCGGCGCGGCGACCGGCGCATTTTCTCTGGCCCGGGCGGAATAGGGCATGATCGCCGTCGATCCGCGCTGATTTCTCAGATAGTCGATGAAGATGCGCCCCTTGCGCTGTGCCTTGGAGAGGGCGGCGGTGAAACGGTCCGGCTCGGCCTCGGCCAGCGCCAGCGCGAAGCGACGGGCGAAATCCTTCACCGCCGGCCATTTCGCCTTCGGCGTCAGCGGCACGACGATATGGACGCCCTTGCCTCCGGTCAGCAGCGGGAAGGTGGTGAGGCCGAGATCGGCGAGCTGGCGGCGTAGATCGTGCGCGGCTTTCTTGACCGCATCGAAGCCCAGCCCCTGGTCGGGATCGAGATCGAAGATCATCCGGTCGGGCGCCTCGATCGCGCCCACCTTCGATCCCCAGCCGTGAAATTCGATCGTGCCCATCTGCACACAGGCGATCAGGCCGGCGACGTCCTCGACATAGAGATAGTCCGCCTTGCCGCCGTCCTTCTCGGCGATCGGGACATGTTTCACATGGGGCCCGAAGCTGCCGCTGTCATGCTTCTGGAAGAAGCATTTCCTGGCGCGACCCTGGGGGCAGCGCACCAGGCTGATCGGGCGTTGCGCGACCCAGGGCAGCATCAGCGCGCCGACCGCGCGATAATAATCGGCGAGGGCGCCCTTGGTGACCTTCGCCTCCGGAAAGATCACCCGGCCGGGATTGCTGATCGTGACATCGTCGTCCGTCATTTCGGAGGCAGATGATGCGCTTTCCCGCGTCACTTCGGAAGCCGGCTTGTCACCGCGCAGGCCGAGGAAGCTGGCATGGCGGACGACCTTGCCGGCGGTGAACTGGGCGAAGGCGATTTCGGCGACCAGTTTCGGCTTCAGCCAGTGCGCGCCGCGTGTCTCGCTCTTCGGGGCGTCCAGCGCGGCCTCCGCGGCCTCGAGCTTGCCGAAGCGCTTCAGCAGATCGGCCTGCATGTCGGTGGAGAATCCCGTGCCCACCTTGCCGGCATAACGCAGCGCGCCGCCGTCATGCTGCGCGAGCAGCAGCGAGCGGAAGCCCCGGCCCTTCTTGTCGCTCGGCAGCCAGCCGACGATGACGAATTCCTGCCGGTTGGTGCATTTGATCTTCAGCCAGTTGCGGGTGCGCGCACCGCGATAGGCTGCGTCGGCCTTTTTCGAGATGATGCCTTCCTGCCCGGCGGCGCACATCGCCTCGAACAGCTTCTCGCCCTTGCCGACAATATGGTCGGCAAAGAGGATGTACGGCGGCGCGCCCGTGCCGATCGCGGCCGAAAGCCGCTGCTTGCGCATCAGATTGGAGAGCCTGTCGAGCTTGTCGCCGTCAATCTCCAGCGCATCGAACAGGAAAAGCGTGAGCCCGCGTCCGCCTTCGCCGATCGCGTCCTGCAAGGCGGAAAAGTCAGTTCTGCCTTCTTCGTCCAGCTTCACGATCTCGCCATCGAGCAAGGCCGAGCCGATGTTCAATTCCATCGCCGCCGTGGCGATTTCGGGAAACTTGTCCGTCCAGTCGAGACCGGTCCGCGTAAAGATACGCGCCGTGCCGTCGCCGATCGCGAGCAGGCAGCGATAGCCGTCATATTTCATCTCGTGCAGCCAGCCTTGGCCCGCGGGAACGCGATCGACGAGGGTCGCCTTCTGCAGCGCGCGGAATTTTGGCATCCGGCCAGCCGGCGGCTCCGATCTGCCTCCGGATGCCTTCCTGCCTTCCGCAATCTCGCTCAGCGTCCGGCCCGTCTCCACGGAAGTCAGATATTCGTCGGTCAACCCCGTCGAGCTGCCGGAGAAATCGTCGTCGACCTTCTTCAGGATCCAGTTCTCCCGCTTCTCGCCGGGGCGCGGCTTCAGGCGGAACATCACCCATTCGCCTTTCATCCGTTCGCCGGAGAGGGTGAAATGGAGATGGCCTTCCTCGATCGTCTTGCGGGGATCCTTGCCGGGCTCGGGCAGCCAGGTGCCGCGATCCCACAGCATCACCGTGCCGCCGCCATATTCGCCCTTCGGGATCGTGCCCTCGAAGGTCGCATAGGACATGGGATGATCCTCGGTGCGTACCGCGAGGCGTTTGTCGTCGGGATCGAGGCTCGGCCCGCGCGTCACCGCCCAGCTCTTCAGCACGCCATCCAGCTCCAGCCGGAAATCGTAATGGAGCCGGGT
This sequence comes from Alphaproteobacteria bacterium, assembly GCA_037190625.1. GTDB lineage: Bacteria > Pseudomonadota > Alphaproteobacteria > Sphingomonadales > Sphingomonadaceae > Allosphingosinicella. The sequence continues at coordinate 35,067 of JBBCJP010000022.1, read as the reverse complement.
CGCGTCATGCTTCTGGACCATGAAGGTCAGCGCCTTGCGCCGCGCCTTCGCGCGCTTGCCGGCGGGCTCGGCGGTCTTCGCGAAATCCCGCTTGCGGTTGTAATCGGCGAGGGGATCGGCCTTGCGTGCCATCTACGCCCGCTTGCGTGCCGGCGCCTTCTTCGCGGGCGCCTTGCGCGGGGCGGCTTTCTTGCCCGCCGGCTTGTCGATCGATTTCTTGAGCGCGGCCATCAGATCGATGACATTCGATCCGCGCCGGCCGGACGCGGGCGTCTCGTCTTCCTCCGCCTCGATCCGCTTGCCGGTCTTGCGCTTCTTTTCGATCAGCTCCTTCAGGGCATCGACATAGCGGTCATGGAATTTGGACGGATCGAACTTGCCCGATTTCTTCTCGATCAGCGTTTCGGCCAGTTCGAGCAATTCCTCGTCCGGCTCCGCATCGCCGATGTCGCGGAAATAGCCCTGCGCCTTCACCACCTCGTCGGCGTAGCGCATCGTCTCCATCAGGATGCCCCGTCCGCAGGGTTTCAGGCTGATCACATATTCGCGCCCACGCATGGCGAGCTGACCGAGCGCGACCTTGCCCGTCGCCCGCAGTGCTTCGCGCAGGACGATGAACGCCTCCTCGGCGAGATCGTCGGACGGCACGACATAATAAGGCCGCTCGTAATAAAGCGGATCGATCTCGCCGGGATCGACGAACTGGGTGAGGGCGAGCGTCTTCTTGCTCTCCAGCTTGACCGCCTCCAGCTCCTCATCGTCGAAGGTGACATATTTGCCCTTCGCATATTGGTAGCCCTTGACGATCTCGTCGGGCTCCACCGCGCCGATGCCGGGCACGACCTTTTCATATTTGATGCGCTTGCCGCTCGGCTCGTGAATTTGGTTGAAGGCGATGGTCGCGCCGCTCTTCGTCGCCGAATAGATGTCCACCGGGATCGACACCAGCGCGAGGCGGATCTGTCCCTTCCAGTAAGGCCGCGCGGCCATGATTGCGTCTCCCGATCGTGTCGCGGGCGATTCAATCGACGGGAGGCGCGGGGGTTCCCGGCGGTCAGACGGGGATTTCGGTGGTGTACTTCACCTGGCGCAGCGCGAAGTTGCTGGCGGCGTTGGCGACGCTGGGATGGGCGAGCACGCCCTGGCGGATGAAGCGGTCGTAATCCGCCACGTCCTTGACCGCGATGCGCAGCAGATAGTCCCATTCCCCCGACATGGCATAGCATTCGACGATTTCCTCGCGCCCGGCGATGAACCGCTCGAACTCGTCGCGCGCGTCCATCGTCTGGCGGGTCATCCGCACCTGGCACATCACGTTGACGCTGCGCCCCAGCCGCTCCGGGCTGGCGAGCCGCACGGAGGCGCCGAGCACGCCTTCCTTTTCGAGATTGCGCACCCGGCGCCAGACGGAGGCGGCAGATGCGCCCACCGTCTCCGCCATCGCGGCATGGCTGAGGCTCGCATCGCGCTGCAAGGCGCGAACGATGCGACGATCCACGGCGTCCATGTGAAATTCATCAATCATGAAAATGCAATATCATGAAATGAATCTTTCATACAATCGCGCTTTCGTATCAACTTTGACAAGCCTTTGCGCGTCCTCCGCCTTAGGTTAGACCGCTGGCCATGGAGGCGTGCATGGAACAGGGGATCATGGTGAGCGAACGGGCCGTTTTGCTGGACCGGCTGGACGAACAGCCGGCCGACGCGTTGCTGGCGCTGATCGCGCTCGCCAGGGCCGATCCGCGCCCCGGCAAGATCGACGTCGGGGTCGGCGTCTATCGCGACAGCGCCGGCGGCACGCCGATCCTGCGCGCGGTCAAGGCGGCCGAGCGCATCCTGTGGGAGACGCAGGACACCAAATCCTATCTGGGCTCGCAGGGCGATCCGCGCTTCGTCGAGCTGATCAAGCCGATCGTGTTCGGCGCGGACGCGGCAAGCGACGACCGCATCGTCGGCGTGCAGACGCCGGGCGGCTGCGGCGCGCTCCGGCTGGGCGCTGACCTGATCGTCAAGGCCGATCCGTCGACGCGCATTCTGGTCGGCACACCGACCTGGCCCAATCACGAGCCGCTGATCGGCGCCGCCGGCGTCGCGCTGGTCGATTATCCCTATTACGACAAGGCGGGGACGGCGATCCTGTTCGACGCGATGGTCGATGCGCTCAACGGCGCGAAGGCCGGCGATCTCGTCCTGCTCCACGGTTGCTGCCACAATCCGACCGGTGCGGACCTCGATCTCGACCAGTGGAAGGTCGTCGCCGACATTGTCGCGAAGCGCGGGCTGATCCCGTTCGTCGACATCGCCTATCAAGGGCTGGGCGACGGGCTGGAGGCCGATGCGGCGGGCACGCGGCTGGTGGTCGAGGCCGCCGAGCAGGCGATCGTGGCGCAGAGCTGCGACAAGAATTTCGGCTGCTACCGCGACCGGCTCGGTTCGCTGTTCGTCAAGATGCCGACTGCCGCCGGCGCGCAGAAGGTGCTGGGCAATCTGCTCGGCCTGGCGCGGACCATGTGGTCGATGCCGCCCGATCACATGGCGGCGACGGTGCGGATCATCCTGGAGGACGAGGCGCTGGCCGCCGATTGGCGCGCGCAGCTCGTCGAAATGGGTGCGCGCATCCGCTCGCTGCGCGACCGGCTCGCCGCCTTCGATCCGCGTCTGGCCTATATCGCCGGGCAGAAGGGCATGTTCTCGATGCTGCCCATCTCGCCGCAGCAGGTGCTGAACCTGCGCGAGAAGCACGGCATCTACATGGCCGGCTCCGGCCGGTTCAACGTCGTGGGGCTGTCGGACGACAATGTCGATCATTTCGCCGCCGCCGTCATCGGGGAGCTCGATGGCTGAAGCGCTGGTCAGTCGCAAACAGGCGCGGGCCAACGCGCCCGATCCCGCCTACGACTGGCGGCGCATCGCGCATCTCGTCCAGCTCAGCCGGGCGATGGACCGGCTCGAGGAGGAGCGCCTCGTCCCCGAGCGCAAGGTCCTCTACCAGTTCAGCGCGCGGGGGCACGACATGGCGCAGGTCATGCTGGGCAGCCGTCTGTCCCATGTGCATGACGGCGCCTGCGGCTATTACCGATCGCGCCCCTTGCTCCTTTCGCTCGGCGTGCCGCTCGCCGATGCTTTGGGCTCCGGCATGGGCCGGGAAGGCGGCTATTCGGGCGGCCGCGACATCGGCGTGGTGTTCAACTATCCCAATCCGAACGGCTGCCCCGCGCTGCCCATGTGCGGCGGCGTCGGCGCGCAATATACGCCGACCGCCGGCTGGGCCCAGGCGATCACTTACTATCGCGACGTGTTGGGCGATGCGGCTTACCAGGGCGCGATGGCGGTGGTGCTGGGCGGCGACGCCTCCTGCGCGACCAACGGCTTCTGGGCGGCGCTCACCATCGCCACGACGCAGAAGCTGCCGATGCTCTTCTACGTAGAGGACAACCAATACGGCATTTCGGTGCCGTCCACCTTCCAGACGCCGGGCGGCGACATCGCGCGCAATCTTGGCAGCTTCCGGAACCTGAAGATCATCTCCGGCGACGGCACCGAGCCGGCCGAAGCGGCGCGGCTGATCGCCGAGGCGACGGAGCATGTGCGGAGCGGGGAGGGGCCGGCTTTGCTGCGCCTCACCGTGCCGCGCCTGCAGGGGCACAGCTTCCAGGACACGCAGACCTACAAGGACGAGGACTTCGTGAAGTCCGAATGGGCGCGCGATCCGCTGCCCAAGCTCAAATCCTATCTGGTCGGATCGGTGATGGACGAGGCGGAGTGGGACGCGATCGCCGCCGCCGCCGAAGCCGAAGTGGACAAGGCGCGCGAAGAGGCCGAGGCGCGCGGCGTTTCCGATCCGGAGAGCGTCACCTCTCACGTCTTCTTCGAAGGCGATATGCAGCGCATGGGCGGGCAATGGACGCACGGCTATCGCGCGCCGGTGGCGAGCGACGAGCCGAAGAGCGAAGGCCAGCGCATCAACATGGTGACGGCGATCCGCCGCACGCTCGACCACGAACTGACGATCAATCCGCGCATGCTGGTCTTCGGCGAGGATATCGGGCCCAAGGGTGGCGTTCATGCGGTGACGCTTGGGTTGCAGGACAAGCATGGCGAGGCACGGGTGTTCGACACGAGCCTCAGCGAGGAAGGCATTATCGGCCGGGCCGTTGGCATGGCGCTCGCCGGGTTGCTCCCGGTGCCGGAGATCCAGTTCCGCAAATATGCCGAGCCGGCGTTGGAGCAGATCAACGATTGTGGCACGATGCGCTGGCGCACCCACAACCGCTTCGCCGCGCCGATGGTGCTGCGCATGCCGGTCGGCTTCTTCAAATGCGGCGATCCCTGGCACAGTCAGACAAACGAGGTGCAGTTCGTCCACAATCCCGGCTGGCGCGTCGCGGCGCCAAGCAATGCCGAGGATGCGGTCGGCTTGTTGCGCGCGGCGTTGCGCGGCAACGACCCCACCGTCTTCTTCGAGCATCGCGCGATGCTGGACGATGTCTGGGCGCGGCGGCCCTATCCGGGCGACGATTTCGTCCTGCCCTTCGGCAAGGCGCGGAAGACGCGCGAGGGCGATGCGATCACGATCGTCACCTGGGGCGCGATGGTGCCGCGCTGCGAGGAGGCGGCCAAGCATGTCTCCGCCGATATGATCGACCTGCGCACGCTGATGCCGTGGGACAGGGAAATGGTGCTGGACTCGGTTGCGCGCACGCGGCGCTGCCTGATCGTGCATGAAGATCTGCGCACCGGCGGCTTCGGCGCGGAGATCGCGGCGGTTGTGGCGGACGAGGCTTTCCTCGATCTCGACGCGCCGGTCGCGCGGGTGACGATGCCTGACATTCCGAGCCCGCATAACCCGGCTTTGCTCGACTGGGCAGTGCCCTCGGTCGCGCGCATTCGCGCCAAGATCGACGAACTGGTGGGTTTCTAGGCCATGATCGACGTGCTGATGCCGATGGAGCAGGAAGGCACCAAGGCTGTGGTGCGCACCTGGCTCAAGAAAGTGGGCGAGCGGGTCGAGGAGAACGATCCGCTGGTCGAGCTGGAGACCGACAAGGTCGCCATGGAGGTCCCTGCGCCGGCCTCCGGGGTGCTGGTCGAAATCGTGCTGACGGGCGATGCCGAGGCGGTGCCGGGCGCGGTGCTGGGCCGGATCGATCCGGCGGGTGACATCGCGCAAGAGCGTGCTCCGGCGAAGGCCGGAGCCCAGCCTCGCCAAGAAGAACCGGTGCTCCGGCCTTTGCCGGAGCACAGTCAGCAGCTAGGGGAAACCCGCCTCTCTCCCTCCGTGAAGCGCGCGCTGCGTCAGCATAAGCTGGACCCGTCCGCCATCGCAGGCACCGGACGCGATGGGCGGATCACCCGCGCCGATGTGGACCGCGCCGTCGAGGGCGGCGTCAAAACGCCGGTCGAGGGCATCATCCCGGCCGCGATAGGCGATATCCGCTCCCATTTCGTGCCGCACGACCGGATGCGGCTTGCCATCGCGCGCAACATGCAGCGTTCGCTGCAGGAGGCGCCACATGTGACGGCGGTGTTCGAGGCGGATTTCAGCGCCATTGCCGCACATCGCGCCGCGCACAAGGATGCCTGGGCGAAGAAGGGGGTGAAGCTCACCTACACCGCCTATCTGGTCGCGGCGGCGGCGGAGGCGATGAAGGTCGCGCCCGCGATAAACAGCCGCTGGCATGACGACCGGCTGGAGCTGTACGACGACATCGATATCGGCGTCGGCACGGCGCTGGGCGACAAGGGGCTGATCGTTCCCGTGCTGCGCAAGGTGCAGCAGCTCAATTTGAAGGGCATCGCCGCCGGGCTGGACGTGCTGGTCGAAAAAGCGCGCAAGGAGAAGCTCACCGCCGCCGACGTGAAGGGCGGCACCTTCACCATCTCCAATCACGGCGTCTCCGGCTCGCTCTTCGCCGCGCCGATCATCCTCAACGGGCCGCAATCGGCGATCCTGGGCGTCGGCAAGCTGGAGAAGCGTGTCGTGGTGCGCGAGGTCGACGGCGTGGACACGATCCAGATCCGCCCGATGGCCTATGTCAGCCTCACCATCGACCATCGCGTGGTGGACGGCCACCAAACCAATGCCTGGCTGAGCCGCTTCGTCGAGATTCTCGAAAGCTGGCCGCGCGATTAATCGTTGGCGGGTGTCGGCAGCAGCTCAATCTCGTAGAGGCGCGGCCAGTTCTTCCCGGTAACGAACAGACGGCGGCGCTCGGCGTCCCAGGCGATGCCGTTCAGCACATCGTCGGTGCGCCCGCTGGCGGCCTCGGCGTGGAGCGGGGTGAGATCTATCCAGCCCTTCACTTGCCCCGTTTCGGGATCGATCCGCGCGATCATCGTCGAGAACCAGACATTGGCGTAGATTTCGCCGTCCACCCATTCCAGCTCGTTGAGCCGCATCACCGGTGCGCCCGCATCCGTCACGTTGAGGCGGCGGCGCTCCTGCAGCGTCTCGGGATCGAGGAAGCGCAGCTGATCGGTGCCGTCGCTCATGATGATGTCGCGGCCGTTTTGGGTCAGGCCCCAGCCTTCGCCGGCATAGCGCCATTCGCCGCGCCGCTCGAAGGTCCGCCGGTCCCAGCGAAAGCCGATCTGATCCTGCCAGGTGAGCGAGACGATCTCGTCGCCCCAGTTCACGATCCCCTCGCCGAACAGGTTCGGCGGGATATGGATCGATTGCAGCACCCGGCCCGTCTCAAGCTCGACACGGCGGATCGTCGACTGGCCGATCTGGCCGGTGCTTTCGTAGAGATGGCCGTCCAGCCAAAAGAGCCCTTGCGTGAACGCTGCCCGGTCGTGCGGGAAGACGTTGACGACGCGATAGCTCTGGATCGGCGCGGGCGACTGGCTCGCGGCCTCGACCGGCGCCTGGCTCTGCGCGGCCGGCGCGGTCGCCTGACCGCAGGCGGCGAGGGCGAGCAGGGGGAGGAACAGGAAACGCATCACGCGTCGATACATCAGGGCGCGTTCATCGTCATCAGTTCGTAGGTCGCGACCGGCTCGTCCTTCTGGTTGAAGATCTCGACCGCCCAGCGCACCTCGCCCTTCTCGGCGTCGCGCACGCTTTTCGATTTGACGGTCAGCTCCACCCGCATCGAGTCTCCCGGGTAAAGCGGCGTCTGGAAGCGCAAAGTCTCCAGCCCGGTATTGGCGAGGACGGGGCCAGGATCGGGATCGACGAACAGGCCAGCGGCGAAGCTGAGGATCAGATAGCCGTGCGCGACGCGGCCGTCGAAGATCGGATTCGCCTTGGCGGCTTCCTCGTCCATATGGGCGTAGAAGGTGTCGCCGGTGAAATGGGCGAAATGCTCGATATCCTCGAGCGTGACGGTGCGGCTCGCGGTTTTCAGCGTGTAGCCGATGTCGAGTTCGGAAATGCGCTTGCGGAACGGGTGGATGTCGCCCGTGGGCTTGTCCGCGCCGGGCAGCCACTGGCCAACGATCTTCGACAGCACCTCCGGCCCGCCCTGGAGCGCGGTGCGCTGCATATAATGCTTCACGCCGCGCACGCCGCCCATTTCCTCGCCGCCGCCGGCCCGGCCGGGACCGCCATGGACGAGAACGGGGAGGGGGGAGCCGTGGCCGGTCGATTCCTTCGCGGATGTCCGGTCGAGGATGACCATCCGGCCATGATAGGCGCCCGCGCCCAGCACGAATTCGCGCGCCGCGTCGCTGTCATGGGTGAAGAGCGACAAAGCGAGGCTGCCCATGCCGCGATTGGCGAGGGCGATGGCGTCGTCGAGATCGCGATAGGGCATCAGCGTCGAGACCGGCCCGAACGCCTCAACGTCATGCACGGCCGCCGCGCCCCAGGGATCGTCGGAGCGCAGCAGGATGGGGGAGATGAAGGCGCCATCGCCCGGCACCGGATTGGCCTCCGGGTCGCCCGCGACGATGCGCGCAGATTTCGCCAGCTCGGCCACCGCAGAGCGCACCGCATCGAGCTGGGCGCGGCTGGCCAGCGCGCCCATCTGCGTGCTCTCTTCGCGCGGATCGCCGATGCGGACTTTCGCGAGCCGCTCGGCCAGCGCGTCCTGCACCGCGTCGAGATATCGGGCAGGCGCCATGGCGCGGCGGATGGCGGTGCATTTCTGTCCCGCCTTGGCCGTCATCTCCCGCGCGACCTCCTTCACGAACAGGTCGAATTCCGGCGTGCCCGGCGCTGCGTCCGGACCGAGGATCGAGGCATTGAGGCTGTCCCGCTCGGCCACGAAGCGCACGCTTTCGCGACCGATCACGGGATGGGATTGCAGCTTCATCGCGGTCGCGGCGGAGCCGGTGAAGCTCACCACATCCTGGCAGGTCAGCGGGTCGAGCAGGTCGCCCGGAATGCCGACCAGCAGCTGGATCGCGCCGGGCGGGAGCACGCCGGCGTCGATCATGATCCGGAAAGCCGCCTCGGTCAGATAGCCGGTCTGGCTGGCCGGCTTCACGATCGCCGGCACGCCCGCGAGCAAAGTGGGCGCCAGCTTCTCCAGCATCCCCCAGACCGGGAAGTTGAAGGCGTTGATGTGGACGGCGACGCCCTGAAGCGGCGTGAAGACATGCTGGCCGACGAAGCTGCCGGTCTTGGACAGCGGCTCCATCGCGCCGTCGATCAGCACCTTGCCATTGGGCAGCTCGCGCCGGCCCTTCGACGAGAAGGAATAGAGCGTGCCCGCGCCGCCCTCGATGTCGATCCAGCTGTCGCTGCGCGTCGCGCCGGTGGGGTAGGAGAGCTCGTACAACTCCTCCTTCTTCGCCATGATCGCGTTGCCGAGCGCCTTCAGCATATGGGCGCGCTCATGGAAGGTGAGCTTGCGCAGCGCCGGGCCGCCCACCTTGCGGGCATGATCGAGCATCGCCGCATAATCGAGGCCGCCCGCCCCGGTCTCCGCCACCACCTCGCCGGTGACGGCGCTGCGCACCTCCTCCAGATCGCCCGCGCCGGGCACCCACTGGCCGGCGGCATAGTTCAGCAGCTTCAGCGTCTTCATTTGTCCATCCTCTCCGCCGTCATTGCGAGGAGCGTAGCGACGAAGCAATCCAGCGGGCCTCGGGCGTTGTTCTGGATTGCTTCGCTTCGCTCGCAATGACGGTCTTTGATCACTTCCCCGTGAAATTCGGCTTCCGCTTCTCCATGAAGGCGGCGACGCCCTCGCGATAATCGTCGGAGAAGCCGAGTTCGCGCATCGCATCGCGCTGGCGATCCAGCTCCGCGTCCAATGTCTGGTGCCAGCTTTCGCGGATCATCTGCTTGATCCTGGCGAGGCCCCGCGTCGGCCCAGCGGCGAAGCGCGCGGCGAGCGCATCCACTTCGGAGTCGAGCGCTTCGTCCTCCACCGCCTTCCAGATCAGTCCCCACTCCGCCGCGCGTTCGGCCCCGATCGGCTCGCCGGTCAGCGCCAGTCCCAGCGCGCGGGCCTGCCCGACCAGGCGGGGCAGCACCCAGGTGCCGCCGCTGTCGGGGATGAGGCCGATGGCGGCGAAGCTCTGGATGAACTTGGCGCTCTTCGCGGCTATCACGATATCACAGGCGAGCGCGATGTTCGCCCCGGCGCCCGCCGCCACGCCGTTCACGCGGGCGATGACGGGGATGGGCAGCGACGTCAGCCGGCGGATCAGCGGATTGTACCTGACCTCCACCGACTCGCCGAGATCGACCGCCTCGCCCGGCGCCACCGCCCGATCGTTCAGATCCTGTCCCGCGCAGAAGCCCCGCCCCGCCCCGGTCAGCACGAGCGTGCGCGCCTCCTCGAGCTGGCTCAGCGCATCGGCCACTTCCTCGTGCATCTGCACGGTGAAGCTGTTCAGCCGGTCCGGGCGGTTCAGGGTCAGGCGGGCAATGCCGTCCTGAAGCTTGAAGTCGATCGTTTCATAGGCCATGGCTGAATTCATAGACCGATCGGTCGGGAAACCCAAGGAGCAAGTATGCGCGCCGACGAGCTTGCCGCGAGGATAGCCGAAAACATGCTCGCGGGCGAGGGCACCGGCCCGGCCTGGGGTGTCGAGATTGAGGAGGCGCGTGAAGGCTATGCGCGCATCCGCATGACGCTGCGGCCCGACATGTTGAACGGCCACGGCATCGCCCATGGCGGCATGGTCTTCTCGCTGGCCGACACGGCCTTCGCCTATGCCTGCAACAGCCGCAATGTGCGTACTGTCGCCGCGCAGGCCTCGATCGTGTTTCTCGACGCGGCGCGGGAAGGCGAGACGCTGATCGCCGAAGCGCGCGAGGCGGCGACGGCCGGGCGCTCCGGCGTCTATCAAGTGAGCGTGCGCGGGGACGACGGGCGCGCCATCGCGGAATTTCAGGGCTATAGCCGCACTTTGGGCGGTCCAGTGATCGGAGACAAAGAAGCCCCCACTTCGTCACCCTGAACCTGTTTCAGGGTCCATCTTCGAGCATCCGCGGACTTCATCGCCATGGATGCTGAAACAAGTTCAGCATGACGGAGTAGAATATGACCGACGCCTATATCTGCGATGCGATCCGGACGCCGATCGGGCGTTATGGCGGGAGCCTGTCCTCCGTCCGCGCCGACGATCTTGCCGCGCATCCGATCCGCGCGCTGATCGAGCGCAATCCCAATGTGGATTGGGCATCAGTCGAGGACGTCATCTTCGGCTGCGCCAATCAGGCGGGCGAGGACAATCGCAACGTGGCGCGGATGGCGGGGCTGCTCGCCGGTCTGCCCGACACGGCGGGCGGCGTCACGCTGAACCGCCTGTGCGGGTCGGGTCTCGACGCGGTGGCGATGGCCGCGCGCACGGTGCGGGCCGGGGAGGGCGGTCTCCTCATCGCCGGCGGCGTCGAGAGCATGAGCCGCGCGCCCTTCGTCGTCGCCAAGGCCGCCAGCGCCTTCGATCGCAAGGCGGAGATGTACGACACCACGATAGGCTGGCGCTTCGTCAACAAGCTGATGAAGGCGCAGTTCGGCGTCGATTCGATGCCGGAGACGGCCGAGAATGTCGCTGAGGAGTTCGGCGTAAGCCGCGCGGATCAGGATGCTTTCGCGGCGGAAAGCCAGCGCCGCGCCGCCGCCGCGCAGGCCAATGGCCGGCTCGTCGCCGAGATCGCGCCGGTCTCGATCCCGCAGCGCAAGGGCGATCCGATCGTGGTCGATCGCGACGAGCATCCGCGCGAGACCAGCGCCGAGGCGCTGGGCAAGCTCAAGCCGATCGTGAAGGAAGGCGGCACGATCACCGCTGGCAATGCGTCGGGCGTCAATGACGGCGCCGCCGCGCTCATCATCGCCAGCGAGAAGGCCGCCAAGGCCAATGGCCTGAAGCCTCGCGCCCGCATCCTCGGCGCCGCCGTCGCCGGGGTGCCACCGCGCATCATGGGCATCGGTCCCGCGCCGGCCAGCGAGAAGCTGCTCGCCCGGCTGGGTCTGAGCATCGGCGACATGGACGTGGTCGAGCTGAACGAGGCCTTCGCCGCCCAGGGCCTCGCCGTGATGCGCCGCCTCGGCCTCGCCGACGACGCGCCGCATGTGAACCCGAACGGCGGCGCCATCGCGCTCGGCCATCCGCTCGGCATGTCCGGCGCGCGGCTGGCACTGACTGCGACCGAGGAACTGCACCGCACCGGCGGCCGCTATGCGCTGTGCACCATGTGCATCGGCGTCGGGCAGGGCATCGCGATGGTGATCGAGCGGGTGTGATTCAGTTTGGGACGGCGGCCGCACTAGGTCTCGGATTTGCATGAGCTATTGATGGCTTGCGGTAGAGACGCAGGTAGCGGCGGAGCATCGGGGAACATCGAAGGCTCTCCGCCGCTAACCAGATTTGATCGGCCTCCTCAAGGGTGGAGACTCGGAAGCGCCCGTAGAATTGGCAGAACAACCGGACATATTGCTTATTGGCATCCTCGGATTCGGCGAGACTTTCCTCAAGAGCATAAAAGACTTCGTCGGCTTCTGAAGTCCGGTCACTGTGGAACAGCAGGAAGCCTTTATAAGCCTCTTCGAAATATCGAAGTGGCATTCGCGCTTCCATTCGTTCGATGCGCCGAAGGGCTATTGGCGGACCAGCGACATGCTCTTCGTTCAGCGCCTTAACCCAATGATAGGCTCCAATGACCCGCCGGATAGCACCGCGTCGCACTCGATCTTCGTTCATCAGGTCATATTACCACCGGACTCATGGCTGGGCCAAGTTTATGCTCGTCTTGCAGTTTTGACGTTGGTCGCCCGCCAGCATGCGGGACGGTAATTCGTTGACCGATCGGTCGATTAATGGTAAGAACTAGGCTTCAGGAGGCTGCATGTACACCACCGAGCTCAGCAAGACGAAGCGGGTCGAGGCGATCGAGGACCCGGACAAGCTCGCCGCCTTCGAGGCGCGGGTTGCCGCCGACGAGTTCATCGAGCCGAAGGACTGGATGCCGGAGGCCTATCGCCGCACGTTGACGCGGCAGATCAGCCAGCACGCGCATAGCGAGATCGTCGGGATGCTGCCGGAGGGCAACTGGATCAGCCGCGCGCCGTCGCTGCGGCGTAAGGCCATCCTGCTCGCCAAGGTGCAGGACGAGGCGGGGCATGGTCTCTATCTCTATTCGGCGGCGGAGACGCTGGGCACGAGCCGCGAGGAGATGATCGAGGCGCTGCATTCGGGCAAGGCGAAGTACAGCACGATCTTCAACTATCCGACGCTCACCTGGGCGGATATCGGCGCGATCGGCTGGCTGGTCGACGGCGCCGCGATCATGAACCAGGTGCCGCTCCAGCGCACCTCCTACGGCCCCTATGCCCGCGCGATGGTGCGCGTGTGCAAGGAGGAGAGCTTCCACCAGCGCCAGGGTTACGAGATCATGATGCATCTCGCCGCCGGGACGGACGCGCAAAAGCGGATGGCGCAGGACGCGCTCAACCGCTGGTGGTGGCCGAGCCTGATGATGTTCGGCCCGACCGACGACAATTCGCCCAACACCGCCCAGTCGATGCGCTGGCGGATCAAGCGCGACACCAATGACGAGCTGCGCCAGAAGTTCGTCGACATCACCAAGCCGCAGGCCGACGCGATCGGCCTTACCGTGCCGGACCCGGACCTCAGGTGGAACGAGGCGAAGGGCGGCTACGATTTCGGTGCGGTTGACTGGGAGGAATTCTACGCGGTCGTGCGCGGCGAAGGCCCGGTCGCCAAGGAGCGCATGAAGGCCCGCCGCGAGGCGTGGGAAGAGGGCGCCTGGGTCCGCGAGGCCGCCGTCGCCCATGCGGAGAAGCGCGCGGCGAGGCAGGCGGCATGAGCAGGGATTGGCCCCTCTGGGAAGTGTTCGTGCGCGCTAAGGGTGGCATGTCGCACCGGCATGTCGGCTCCGTCCACGCGCCGGACGCCGAGATCGCGCTGCGCCATGCGCGAGACACCTATACGCGCCGGCAGGAAGGCGTGAGCCTCTGGGTGATCCCGTCGGCCGCGATCGTCGCGTCCGATCCGTCGGACGACGCCGCGATGTTCGATCCCGCCGCCGACAAGGTCTATCGCCACCCGACCTTCTACGACATCCCCGACGGCATCACGCACATCTGATGCCCTCGCTGCCCACCATCAAGCCGGAGGATGAGGCGCGCGCCAGGCGTGCGGGGACCGGCGGCACCTTCGACGCGCCGGCAATGGACGACAATGGCGTCCGGTTCGACACTCTCCTGCGCCTCGGCGACGACAGCCTGATCCTGGGCCAGCGGCTCGGCGAATGGTGCGGCCATGCGCCCAGCGTCGAGGTCGATCTCAGCCTCGCCAATATGGGACTCGACCTGATCGGGCAGGCGACGCACTTCCTGAACGCCGCCGGAGAATGTGAGGGCAGGGGCCGTGACGGCGATGCCCTGGCCTTCCGCCGCGATGTGCTCGATTTCCGCAATTGCTGGCTGGTCGAGCAGCCGAACGGCGATTTCGCCCAGACGATGGCGCGGCAATTCCTCTTTTCGACCTGGCAGCAATTGCTGTTCGAACGGCTGACGGCTTCCACCGACGGAACCATCGCCGCGATCGCCGCCAAGGCGGTGAAGGAAGTCACCTATCATGCCGAGTTGGCCGCCGAATGGGTGATCCGCCTGGGCGACGGCACCGAGGAGAGCCGGCGCCGGATGGAGACCGGACTCGACTGGATGTGGCGCTTCGTCCCCGAGTTGTTCGAGATGGACGCGATCGCGATCGAGGCCGCCGCGCGCGGGATTGGCACGGATGTCAACGCCTTTCTCGCCGACTATGACTCGCGCATCTCCGCGGTGCTGGCCGAAGCGACGCTGGAGGCGCCCAAGGACCAGCGCCCGATCCTCGGCGGCCGGCGCGGACATCACAGCGAGCATCTGGGCCATCTGCTAGCGGTCATGCAGTTCCTGCCGCGCACCTATCCGGATGCGACATGGTAGCCGCGGTCCAAATCCGTCACCCCGGCGAAGGCCGGGGTCCAGCCCGACAGGCTCAAGGGAGTCTGGACCCCGGCCTTCGCCGGGGTGACGAAATATGGCGCGTCCTCGACTCCGTCCCCGATCCGGAGATCCCCGTCGTCTCCATCGTCGATCTCGGCATCGTCCGTGACGTCTCGCCGGAGCGCGTCGTGCTGACGCCCACCTATACCGGCTGCCCCGCCACCTTCGTCATCGAGACGATGGTCCGCGCCGCGCTCGACGACGCGGGTTTCGCCGACGTCGCGATCGATACCACGCTCTCGCCGCCCTGGACCACCGACTGGATCAGCGAGAGCGGCAGGGCGAAGCTCAAGGCCTATGGCATCGCGCCGCCCGTGCCCGCCGGCACGCGCGCGGTCGAATGCCCGCAATGCGGCTCCACCCACACCGAGGAGGTCAGCCGCTTCGGCTCCACCCCCTGCAAGGCCCTGTGGCGCTGCCGCGCCTGCCTGGAGCCATTCGACCTGTTCAAGTGCCACTGAGATGAGCGCCGCTTTCCACAAACTCACCATCGCCGACGTGATCGACGAGACGGCGGATGCCCGCTCGATCCGCTTCGCCATTCCCGACGCGCTGCGCGATGCATTTAAATTCAAGCCTGGCCAGCATTTGACGCTGAAGGCTGATATTGCGGGCGAAGAATTGCGCCGCAATTATTCGCTCTGCGTTGCGCCGCAGGACGATGCCGTGACCGTCACCGTCAAGCGGATCGCCGGCGGTGCCTTCTCCAACTGGGCGAACGACAATCTGAAGCCCGGCGACAGCCTCGACGTGATGCCGCCGCATGGCAGCTTCACCTGGGAGTTCGATCCGCAAGCCGCCAATCATTATGTCGGCTTCGCCGGCGGCTCCGGCATCACGCCGGTCATGTCGCTGCTCAAGACCGCGTTGCTGACCGAGCCGGAGAGCCGCTTCACGCTCTTCTACGGCAATCGCGACAGCGGCTCGATCATTTTCCTGGAAGCGCTCGCCGCGCTCAAGAACCGTTTCATGGACCGGCTGCAAGTCCATCATTTCCTTGCCGAAGAGGCCGAGGATATCGACCTGTTCAATGGCATGCTCGATCGCGCCAAATGCGACGAGATTCTGGACGTGCTGGTGGATCCGGCGGAGGCCGCCGCCTTCTTCATCTGCGGCCCCGGCCCGATGATGGACGCGGCCGAACAGGCTTTGCTGGGGAAGGGCGTTGAGGCGGCGCGCATCCACCTCGAACGCTTTACCGCCGATCGCCCACCAGAGGCGCTGCAGGCACAGCTTGCGGAAATGTCACGCGATGCGGCGGGACTGGCGATGACGGTCACGCTCGATGGCCGCAAGCGCCGCGTGCCGTTCGATGCGGCGGCGGGAAACATCCTCGATTCTGCCCGCGCCGCCGGCCTCCCCGCGCCCTTCGCCTGCAAGGCGGGCGTCTGTGCGACCTGCCGGGCAAAAGTGGTCTCCGGCGAGGTCGAGATGGCGGCACGCTACGGCCTCACCGATGAGGAAGTGGCGGCGGGCTATGTGCTGACCTGCCAGTCCGTGCCGAAGGGCGCCGGCGTCGAGCTCGACTACGACGGCTGAACGCCGTTCAGCGCCATGGCGACCGCCATGTCGGCCAGCATGTCTGCGGTGAGCGCCCCGCCGGGCCGGAACCAGGTGTGGGTCCAGTTGATCATGCCGAAGAACAGCATCGCGATCGGCAGCGCGTCGGCCTCCGTGCCGCGCAATTCGCGCACCAGCGCCTCGACCGTGGCGATGATCTGCCGTTGCTTCGCCACAACCTCGGCACGGCGCGTCGCGGGCAGATTGTCCAGTTCGTTCAGCAGCACCTTGTGGCTGTCTTCGGCCCCGACATAGAGCCGCATGAAGGCATGAGTGAGCGCGCGCAGCTTCTCTTCCGCGCTTCCTGATCGCGTCGCGACCTCCGCCGCATCGACCAGCGCGTCGAGATGCGCGGCCATCGTCTCGTGCAGGATGTCGTCCTTGGACGGGAAATAATGGTAGATCAGCGATTTGGACGTGCCCGCAGCCTTGGCGAGATCGGCCACCGAGGCGCCCTGAAAACCGCGCCGCGCATAAAGGTGCGCCGCCGCCTCGAGGATCGTCTCGCGGCGCTTGTCATAATCGGGGGATTGGGGCCGTGCCATGCGCGCGACTTATGGCGCGATGGCGCGGTCTCCGCCAGTCTTAGCCGCCCGAACGGTTGCTCTCGTGATAGGCGATCACGGCGCGGGTCACGTCCTGCATCAGCGCCATGCGCTGCGGCACCGGCGCGGCGGTGCGGCCGATCATCACCGCCACGGCATAATGGCGGCCGTCGGGCGAGGTGATGATCCCGATATCGTTATAGCCCGCCTGGGTCGCACCCAGCACCTGGCCGGTGCCGGTTTTGTGGCCGATCCGCCAGCCGGGGGCGAGGCCGCCGGTCAGCCGCTGCCGGCCGGTGCGCGTCTGTTGCATGATGGCGAGCATTCGCGCGGTCGAGCGCGACGAGAGCAATTCGCCGCGCTGGAGACGCGCCAGGCCGTCCACCAATCCAATCGGCGTCGCGCCGTCGATCGGATCGGCCACATAGGCCTGGAACGCCTCGCGGCGCCGATTTTCGGGAACGGCGCTTCGCGCGGTGTAGAAAGCGCGCCCGACCGAATAGCTGGGCTGCCATTGCAGGCCGGCGATCTGGCTCTGCATCAGCCGTTCGCCGGGGCCGAAACGGATGCCCTGCAGATTGTGGCGCGTCAGCATGTCGCGGACGGCCTCCGGTCCGCCGGCGGTGCGCAGCACGCTGTCGTTGCAGGTATTGTCGCTTTGCGTGATCGCGCGGAAGATCAGGTTGTCGAGGCTGGTCGTATAGCCATTGGCGCCGACCTCGGCCGCGACCGGCTGGTGGAACAGCGTCAGGTCCTCGCGACGGATCGTCACTCGGTGGTCCGGCGAGAGCATGCCGGCATCAATCGCAGTGAAGGCCGCCAGCGCGACCCAGAATTTGCTGACGCTCTGCTGCGGGAAATAATCCTCGCCGCGCCAACTCGTCGTCCAGCCGCTGTCGATCTCGCGCACGGCGATGCCGACCGCGCCGTTGAAGCCACGGCCCAGCTCGCGGATGCGGGTATCGAGTATCCGCTGGGCTGGGGTAGGCGCCGCAACGGTGGCTGTCGTGCGGGTGGGGGCCTGGGCGGAATTGGCGTGCGGAATCGTGGCGACGAGGAGAAATCCCGTCAGCCCAACCATGCGAACCTTGCGCGCCCACGATGATGCCCCGTTCGTCATCCCTGCCTCCGAACGCCTTTGCCCTTGGCTGTCATTGTCGCAGAATCGCGTATTTCTACCATATGAATCATCTACTTATCGGGACAAGTCGTGGCCTGGGTACGACGGGCCGAATCGACGTGGCTCGTCTGCGGCGGCACGGAATGGCTGAAGATCGCAGCCTATCGACGAGCCGTTCGCTCAGTGCGGCAGTCAGATGACAATATATCATCATGCCTGTATTGATACAATGTAACATATCGGTTAGCAGCGACGCCGATCCTTAAGCCACTACGGAGCCGATATGCGTCGCGCCGCTCTTTCTCTCGCCGCCACCACCATGCTTGCCGCCGCGCCCGCTCATGCCGAGGACTCTGCCCAGGTTCCACCGGACACTTCGCGCGCCGGCGATCATGTGCATGAGGATCTGGGCGGCGAGATCGTCGTCACCGCGCCGTTTGTACGCAATCTCGATCTGCTCGCCGGTGCGGTGTCGCTGTCGGGCGACAATCTGGTGCGCAATATCCGCCCGCAACTGGGCGATACGCTCGCCGGCCTGCCGGGCGTTTCGGCAACATCATTTTCGCCGGGATCGTCGCGACCGGTCCTGCGCGGCTTTCAAGGCGAGCGGGTGCGGGTGATGGTGGACGGCATCGGCTCGATCGACGTCTCCAACACCTCGACCGACCATGCGGTGACGATCGATCCCATCACGGCCGACCGCGTCGAGGTGCTGCACGGGCCGGCGGTGCTGCTGTTCGGTGGCCAGGCGATCGGCGGCGCGGTGAACGTCTTCGATCGGCGCATCCCGCGCACCGTGCCGGACGATCCGGTTCATATCGACGGCGTCGCCGCTTACGGCTCGGCCGCGGACGAGCGCAGCATCGGTGCGGGCATCGATCTGCCGATCGGCGATGGCGGCGTGGTCCTGCATGTGGACGGCAGCTACCGGCGCAGCGACGACATGCGCGTCGGGGGCTTCGTGCTGTCGCCGGAACTGCGCGCCCAGCAGCTCGAAATTGCTGCGGAGGAGGAGGAAGAAGGTCATCCCGAGGAAGCTGCCGAAGCGCGCGCTTTGGCTGGACTGCGCGGCCGGTTGCCAAACAGCGCGACCGAGACTTGGACGGCCGGCGCCGGACTTGCCCTGATCCGCGAGCGCGGCAATCTCGGCGTGTCGTTCGGCGTTTTCGACAGCCGCTACGGCGTACCGATGCGCCCCGGTGCGGAACATCATCATGAAGACGATCATGACGATGACCACGACCACGACCATGATCACGAACATGGCGAGGAGGATGTTTCGATCCAGATGCGCCAGTATCGCGCGGACCTGCGCGGCGAGCTGATGCTGGGCGAGGGGTTCCTGGAACGCCTGCGCGTCCGGCTCGCCGCCGCCGATTACGAGCATACCGAATTCGAGGGCGACGAGGTCGGCACCATATTCCGCACCCAGGGCATGGAGGGGCGGTTCGAAGCTGTGCAGCGCGAACGCGGCGGGTGGCGCGGCGTGATCGGCGGACAGTTCTTCGTGCGCGATTTCGATGCGATCGGCGCGGAGGCTTTCGTGCCGCCGAACACGACATCGCAGATCGGCCTGTTCACTTTGCAGGAAGTGGAGATGGGGCCGTTCGAGATTGAAGGCGCATTGCGCTACGACCGCACGTCGGTTCGTGCGTCGAGCCTGGGGATCGAACGGAACTTCGACGCCCTCTCTCTGGCCGCCGGCGCATCCTACGAAGTCGCCACCAATGTGCGCTTCGGCCTCAATCTGTCCCGCGCCGCGCGCGCGCCGTCGGCCGAGGAACTGTTCTCGGACGGCCCGCATATCGCGACCCAGGCGTTCGAGATCGGCGATCCGACGCTGGCGACAGAACGCAGCCTGGGTGGCGAGTTATTCCTGCGCGCGCAAACCGGTGCCTTGCGGCTGACCGCGACGGCCTATGCCAGCAAGTTCGACAATTACATCTTCCAGGTCGCGACCGGCGAGGAGGAGGACGAGTTGCCCGTCTTCCAATATCTCCAGCGCGATGCGACCTATTGGGGCTTCGAGGTCGGCGCCTCGGCGGTGCTGGCCCGCTTCGGCGGCTGGCGCCTTTCCGCCGACGGTGTCGGCGATTATGTGCGCGCCACTATCGCCGACGGCGGCGGCGCGGCGCCGCGCATACCGCCGCTGCGGCTGAAAGGCGGGTTGGAAGCCAATTCGGCGGCATTCGACATGCGGGCCGAGGTCGAGCATGTCTTCGCGCAGAGCCGGGTCAGCGAGTTCGAGAATCCGACCGCTGCCTTCACCTTGGTCAATGCGTCGCTGACCTGGCGGCCCTGGGGCGAAAGCAACCCCACCAGCCTGATTCTGTCCGCCAACAACATCTTCGATGTCGAGGCGCGCCGCCATGCCTCCTTCACCAAGGATTTCGTGCCTTTGGCCGGCCGGGATCTAAGGATTTCGGCGCGAATCAGCTTCTGAGCCAGGCTGCCGCGGCAAGACAATCTGCGACACTTTTCCGTTGTCGCCGACAAGCTTGCGGGACAGACTCCCTGCATAGACGGGATCACCCCAATCCCGACTCTTGGAAGGAAGTCTCATGAACAAGATCAGCCTCGCCGCCGGCGCCGCGCTGCTCGCCATCGCGGGCACGGCCCTCGCCCAGCCGGGCGACGGTCCGCGCCGCGACCGCAATGCCGATACGACCCGTCAGCAGGTGATCGACCGCGTCGACCAGCGTTTCGCCGCCCTCGACGCCAATCGCGACGGCCGGGTCACGCCCGAAGAAATGCGTCAGCACGGCGAGCAGCGCCGCGCGGAGAGGTCCGAACGCGCGTTCGGCCGTCTCGACGCCAATAACGACGGCAACATCTCTCGCGCGGAATGGGATCAGGCGCGTGCCCAGCGCGCCCAGCGCATGAGCGACCGCCGTGCCCAGGCCGGGCAGGGCGAACGTGCCGGCAGGCCCCAGGGTATGCGCGGGATGCGTGGCTTGCGCGGCATGCGCGCCGCCCATGGCGCGCGGATGTTCGGCGAGCAGGGCTACATCACCCAGGAACAGATGCGGGAGCGGGCGCTGGCCCGGTTCGACCGGCTCGATCTCAACCGGGACGGCACGGTGACGGCCGCCGAGCGGCAGCAGGCGCGCGAGCAGATGCGCGATCGCGCTCGCGAACGCATGCAGCAGCGCCGCAGCCCGGCCCAGTAAGCCGCATCCTCACGAGCAGGGAGCCGGGGCTACGTCTCGGCTCCCTTTTTCACGCCTCATGCCCGCACTGATTTCGCTCAAGCCGGCCCGCGCTGCTTCATGGCACAAGTCGGGCAGAGCGAATCAGGGGACGATCGTTCGTCGGGGGCGAATGCCGTGGCCTATTATAGACTTTATGTGCTGAGTGGCCCTGAGGGCCGCTTCGTCGGGTTCGAGGAGATCGAGGCCACCGATGACGTCGAGGCCGTGCGCCGCGCCGAGGCCCATCTCGGCCCCAAGCCGCTCGAATTGTGGTGCGGCGAGCGCAGGGTCAGAACCTTTCCAGCTTTGCCGCCGGAAAGCTGACCGCCAGGCCCATCAAGCGTCGCCGCGCGGCAGCACGATGCGTGCCGTGAGGCCGCCTTCGGTGCGATTGGCCAGTTCAAGTTCGCCGCCATGTGCCTGCGCGGCGGCGCGGGCGAGCGTCAGGCCGAGTCCCGATCCGCCGGTCTCCCGGCTCCGCGAGGGCTCGATCCGATAGAAGGGCTCCTGGACATTGGCGAGTTCGTGCTCGGGAATGCCGGGGCCGTTGTCGCTGATGTCGATCGCGACGCCGTCGTCCGTTTCGTGCACCGCGACACGCGCTGCGCCGGCATATTTGACAGCATTCTCGATGAGATTGCGCGCCGCGCGGCGGATCAGATTGGGCTGGATGCGCGCGATCGCCCGTCCGCCTGGTTTCATCTCGACGGGCTGGCCGAGCGCGAGGAATTCCTCGACCACGGTATCGACTAGGGCGGCGACATCGATCGCGCGCAATTGCTCGACGCCACGCCCGGTGCGCGCCAGCGCCAGCGTGTCGTCGAGCATCGAGGTCATCTCCTCGATCGTCGCGACCATCCGGGCGCCTTCCTCTTCCGGCTCGACGCTCTCCGCGCGAATGCGCAGCGAGGCGAGGGGGGTACGCAGGTCATGGCCTATCGCACCCAGCATCCGGTCCTTTTCGTCCAGCATCGCGCCCACGCGGGCGCTCATCGCGTTGAAGGCCAGGATCGCGTGCCTGACATCGGCGGGCCCGCGCGGTTCGACTTGCGGCGCCTCGCTATTGCCGCGGAACCGGTTCGCCGCGCCGGCGAGATCGCGCAGCGGCCGCGCGATTCGCGCCGCGACCAGCAGCATCGCGCCCAGGATGATCAGGTAGGTCAGAAGCGTCGCGGCCAAGGGCCGCAGCATCATCCACGGATTGGGGCGGCTCGTGACCACCCGTCCATTGACCCAGCGACCATCTTCGAGCTGGGCCGACAGGATCAGGGTCTGCAGCCGATCGAACCGGCGCTCCATCTTGTCGCGGCGTTCGGGGGGCGTTCGCTCACGCAAGCGCTCCGACGGCTCGACCGCGCCCCCGGAAATCGCACGCGCATCACGCAAGGTGACGCCGGCGGCGGCGGCGCTTTCGCGCAAGCGGGCGACCAAAGCCGGATCGCTGACACCTGGCGGCAAAACGCTTGCGTCGCTCAGGACGAACCGGCCGCGCCGCCGGCGCTCGTGCCACTCGGTCCGCTCGTCGTCGGGATCGGCGGCGAGCCGTTGGGCGGTCATGATGAAGCGGCTGGTCGCCGGCCCTTCGATCTGGGCGCGGCTCACCCGCTGCCGCTCGGTGAAGATCAGGCTGAAATTGATCGCCTGGGCGACGAGCAAAGCCACCGCCATCACCAACGCGATCTGGCCGATCAGGCTCTTGGGCAGGAAACGCCTCACAGCTTGCGGACGTCCGTCGCCAATGTGTAGCCGCCGCCCCACACCGTCTTGATCAGCTTGGGATCGGAGGGGTTCTCCTCGATCTTCTTGCGCAAGCGGCTGATGTGATTGTCGATGCTGCGCTCGAAGGCGGCAAGCTCGCGACCCTGGCTGAGATCGAGCAATTGCTCGCGGCTCAGCACCCGGCGGGGATGGGTCACCAGCGCATGCAGCAGATTATATTCCCCGGTCGAGAGCGGGATCGCGACACCGTCCGCATCGACCAGCTCGCGCTCACCTGATTTCAGCACCCATGGGCCGAAGCCGTAGGAATCTGTGTCCGGCGCGCGCACCACGCCGCCAGTCTCGTTCACCCGGCGCAGCACCGCCTTGATCCGGGCCAGCAGCTCGCGCGGCGAGAAAGGCTTGCTGACATAATCGTCGGCGCCGAGCTCGAGCCCGACGATCCGGTCGGTCTCCTCGGTGCGCGCCGTCACCAGGATGATCGGCAGCTTGGTCGTCGCGCGGACATGGCTGGCGAGCGAGAGGCCGTCCTCGCCAGGCATCATGATGTCGAGCAGCACCAGGTCGATCGCATAGGCGGACAGCACCTGCCGGGCGACGGCCGCATTCTCCGCCTTGGTGACCCGCATGCCGTTGCGCGACAGATAGGCGGCGAGCGGATCGCGGATGTCGCGCTCGTCGTCGACCAGCAGGATATGCGGTTCGTCGGCCATTTCGCTCCTTTACGGTTCCGTGAAGGCACCGCGCCACCCTTAGTGTGTCGCGAATTGTCGTGAATTGTGTCGCGCCGGCGCCCGTTTCATAAGGACGGGCGATGAACAATGCCGCCGACCTCGCTTTGTCCGCCTTGTCGCGCGGCGACCTGATCGGCGCCTACGATCTTACCGTGTCCGCGATCGCGGCGGGCGATGCCTCGGCCGACATAAAGCACCGGCAGGTGCTGGCTTTGGCGCGAATGGGTGACACCGAACGGGCGATGGAGCGTTTCGCCGCCTACGGACTCGACCGCTCCGCCGATCCGCACCACCGCGCGATCGGCGCGCGGCTGCGCAAGGATCGCGCGCTGGAGCTGCCGGCGGGAGACGGGCGCCGCGCGGCGTTGCGGGAGGCATTCGGCGCCTATCACGCGATTTATGTCGATAGCGGCGATCCCTTCCCCGGTATCAACGCCGCGACGCTGGCGCTGCTGGCGGGCGACGCGGGCGAGGCAGCGTCGCTGGCCGAGGCGCTGCTCGCCGATCCCGCCGTGACGGCCGCTGGCGACTATTATCAGGCGGCGACCCGCGCCGAGGCCCTGCTGCTGCTCGGCCGCGTCGACGAGGTCGCCGAATTGTTGCGCGGCGAGGCGATCGGCGCCGCCACCGATCATGGCGCCCGCTCCGGTACGGCGCACCAGCTCGCCATGATCGCCGATCATCTCGGCATCGCCGACGCCGTCGATCTGCTCGCGCCGCTTTCGCCGCCTCGCGTGGCGCATTTCTGCGGGCATATGTTCGCTGCCGATGCCGTTGCGGAAAGCGCGCTGGCGGATCGCATCGATGCGGCGCTGGAAGGCGAGAATATCGGCTTCGCCTATGGCGCACTGGCCTGCGGGGGCGATCTGCTGGTCGCCGAAGCGGCGCTGGCGCGCGGCATCGAGCTCAATGTCGTCCTGCCCTTCGCACAAGAGGATTTCCTCGCCCAGTCGGTACGGCCCGGCGGCGCGAGCTGGGAGGTGCGCTATCGCGCCTGCCTGGCGCAGGCGGTGAGCGTCACCATCGCCAGCGAGATGGAGTATTTCGGCGATCCCGCCCAATATGGCTATGGCAGTCGGATGGCGATGGGCCTCGCCCGGCTGCGCGCCGGGCATCTCGGCGCCGAGCCGGTGCAGATCGCGATCTGGGACGGGGCGGCTTCGGATGGGCCGGCGGGAACCGGCGCGGACGTCGCCGCCTGGCAGAACAGTTGCGGGCGCGTGATCGCGCTCGATCCCGGCGCCGTCAATCGCGCGCTGGACCGGCCGCCGCCGCGCATCGCCAGCGATCATGCCCGCGCGCTGGCGGCGATCCTGTTCACGGATTTCGCCGGCTTCTCAACGCTGAAGGAGACAGTGCTGCCGGCTTTCTGGGACGGTGTGATGCGCCGCGTGGCCGATGTGCTGGATGCGCATGGCGAAGGCATCGAATGCCGCAACAGCTGGGGTGACGCGCTCTACGCGGTGGCCTCCAGCGCGGCCCTGGCTGCGGATGTGGCGCTGGAGCTGCAGGACGCATTGGCCGATGTCGATTATGCCACCCTGGGGCTGGCGACGGGCGGTATGCGGGTGGGAGCGCATTATGGCCCGGCCTGGCGGACGAGCGATCCGATCACCGGGCGCACCACCTTTTACGGCACCGAGGTGTCCAAGGCCGCGCGGATCGAGCCGGTGACGCCGCCCGGCGCGGTCTTCGTCACCGAACCCTTCGCCGCCATCCTCGCGCTGGAGGCGGGCGATCGCTTCGCCAGCCGCTATGTCGGCCGCATCCAGCTTGCCAAGAATTACGGGGCCTTTCCGATGTATCGCCTCAGCCGGTTGCGTTGAGGGGTCCCTTTTCGCCACTATAGGCTGGAAGGGAGAGAATATGTCGCGATCGAAACACTGCCCGAAATGCCAGGGATCGATGACCGAGGGCTTCGTCATCGATCACACTTATGGCGCGGCGAATCCCGCCACATGGCTGGAAGGGAAGCCTGTCAGAGGCTGGTTCGGGTTGCGCTACGATCGCAAGGCGCCTGTGGAGATCGCGACGTGGCGCTGCGTCAAATGCGGTTATCTCGAAAGCTATGCGCCGCCCGTCCGCTGAGGGCGAAGATTGGTGAGCCCTGCTGGGTTCGAACCAGCGACCTACTGATTAAAAGTCAGTTGCTCTACCGACTGAGCTAAGGGCCCTGACCAGGGGACACGTCACCTATGCGCGCGCCGCGGCGCGGTCAACCGGGCGCGGAGATGGCGGACGGCGAGACCTGTGACGGGATCGCGCCAGTCGGCTGCGATTTCGGCGATCGGATCGAGCACGAAGCCGCGCTTGCGAAACTCGGGATGAGGGATGACCGGCGCGCCGGCCCACATGCCTCCCGACCACAGCACGATATCGAGATCGAGCACGCGCGGTCCCCAGCGCCGCCCACCGCGCCGCCCGAATTGGCGCTCGATGGCTTTCAGCGCGTCGAGCAGTCCGTCCGGATCGAGATCGGTGGCAAGCAGCGCCGCGCCATTGGCGAAGCTCCGCCCGGCGGGCCCGAGCGCCGGCGTGGCGCGGATCGCCGAGACGGTTTCGACATCTCCCAATGTCCGCAACCTATCGACCGCAGCACGCAGCACGCCCGCCGGGCTACCATGGCGGACATGACGGCGGTTCGAACCGAGAGCGATCGCATAGAGAAACCTCAGCCGTCCCACTTTCCGTTCGCCCTGAGCCTGTCGAAGGGCTGTCCTTTACTTTCTTTAGTGATGAAGGGAAGGCAGGGCTTCGACAGGCTCAGCCCGAACGGTAAAGGGGAATGTGCGAGACGCTATGTTCCCCGATCTCTCACCCGTCCCCGACGCCGAAGCTCCGCGCGACTGTCCGCTTTGTCCGCGCCTCGTCGCGCTGCGCACTGAGCTGCGCGTCGAGCATCCGGACTGGTGGAACGCGCCGGTCCCGGCCTTCGGCGATCCGCAGGCCTGGCTCGCCATTGCCGGCCTCGCCCCCGGCATGTGGGGCGCCAACCGGACCGGGCGGCCCTTCACCGGCGACCAGTCCGGCCCGCTGTTCTACGAGACCTTGCTGAAGACTGGTCTCGCGGAGGGCGTATATGACGCGCGGCCCGATGACGGCCTGCGCCTGAAGGGTTGTGTCATCCTCAACACCGTCAAATGCCTGCCGCCGGCG
Organism: Alphaproteobacteria bacterium; assembly: GCA_037190625.1. Taxonomy (GTDB): domain Bacteria; phylum Pseudomonadota; class Alphaproteobacteria; order Sphingomonadales; family Sphingomonadaceae; genus Allosphingosinicella. Next base: position 8,628 of record JBBCJP010000022.1, on the reverse strand, counting down.
AACAAGCCGACGCCCGCCGAATCCGCCGCCTGCCGCCCCTATTACGAGGCCGGGCTGGCGCATTTGCCGAACGTCAGGGTGATCGTCGCGCTCGGGCGAATCGCGCACGATTCGGCGGTGCGGGCGGCGGGCGGCATTCCGGCCCGGTTCCGCTTCGCCCATCTCGCGGAGTACCGCCTGCCGGACGGCCGCACCCTGATCGATAGCTATCACTGTTCGCGCTACAACCAGAATACCGGACGCCTGACGCCCGCGATGTTCAAAGCAGTTTTCGCGCGTGCGGTCTTACTTGGTGAAAACCAATTCTGAGAGTGCGCCTGTCTCAGCATCGAGTTTCGCCGTGTAGCAACTCCAGGTCCAGACCCTCAGGTCGAGGCCATCCCATCGGATCTGAGTGAAACTGTCGACTCCATTGCCAAGAAATGGTGGCGTGGCTCTCCAGAGCACTTTGCCATTCTGATCAGTGCAGATGAGATTTTGGCCATTTGCGACCGCTGGCAGCATCCAGTCGTAGAGCGTGATCTTTCGATCGTGCAGGTCTACCCGCGCAAATATGCTAGGAGCTGCCTCAAGGGTTTCGGAATCGCTCATGATCACAAATCCTGCGTCAGTCGCCTGTAAAGGTCCGGCCGTCGGTCGCGGAAGAAGCCGAAGGCGGCGCGGTGGCGTTTCGCGGCGTCGAGATCGAGCGTGGCGACGATGACGCCCGTCTCCTTCGCGCCGAATTCGGCGAGGATATCGCCGCGCTCGTCGCAGATGAAGGAGTGGCCGTAGAAGACCTGCCCGCCTTCATTGCCGATCCGGTTGGCGGCAACCACCGGCACGACGTTCGATACGGCATGGCCGATCATCGCCCGGCGCCACAGCCGGCTGGTGTCGAGATCGGGATCGTGCGGCTCGGTGCCGATCGCGGTGGGGTAGAAGAGGATGTCGGCGCCATGCAGCATCAGGCTGCGCGCCGTTTCCGGATACCATTGGTCCCAGCAGATGCCGACACCCAGCGTGCCGCCCGGCGTCGGCCAGGTGCGGAAGCCGGTATTGCCGGGGCGGAAATAGAATTTCTCCTGATAGCCCGGGCCGTCCGGGATGTGGCTCTTGCGATAGACCCCCATGACGGCGCCGTGATCGTCGATCATCGCCAGGCTGTTGTAATGATGGGGGCCGTCCGCTTCGAAGAAGCTGGTCGGGATGAAGACGCCTAGCTCCGCCGCGAGCTTGCGCATCGCCAGCACCGCCGGATGCGCGTCCACCGGCCGGGCGGTGGCGAACAAGGCCTCGTCCTGGCTGCGGCAGAAATAGGGGCCTTCGAACAGCTCGGGCGGCAGCACCACCCGCGCGCCCTTGCCGGCCGCCTCGCGGACCAGTTCGGAGACACCCCGGATATTCTCGTCCAGATCGTCGCCGAACGCGAGCTGAAGCGCGGCGACGGTGAGCTTGGTCATGCTGGCACCTGCTGGCTGATACAGTGAAAGCTGCCCCCGCCGGTCAATATATGATCGGCGCGATAGCCTTCCACCCTGCGGCCCGGAAAGAGTGCGGCGATCGCGGCGACAGCCGCCTCATCGTTCGCCGCGCCATAGACTGGCACCGCAACGGCGGCATTGCCGATGTAGAAGTTCATGTAGGAGGCCGGGATGATCTCATCGTCCCGTTCTACGCGGCCGGGCGAGGGCAGGGGGACCACCTTCACGCCGAAGGCCTCGGCGCGGGCCTTCGCATCGACATAGACGGCGGCATTGGGATCGCCCTCCGCCGCGACGGGAATCGCGAGCGTCCCCTCCGCCACGAAGCGGGCGAGATTGTCGACATGGCCATCGGTATGATCGTTGGCGAGGCCGTCGCCCAGCCACAGCAGCCGGTCGATGCCGAGATCGGCCTTCAGCCTCGCTTCGACCTCTTCGCGGGCCATGCCCGGGTTGCGGTTCGGATTGAGCAGGCATTGCTCGGTGGTGACGGCGAGGCCCGTGCCGTCCACGTCGATCGCGCCGCCCTCCAGCACCCAGTCGTGCGACACCGCCTCGAGCCCGATAGTTCCGGCGAGCCGCAGCCCGATCGTGTCGTCGCCCGGCAGATCGTATTTCCCGCCCCAGCCGTTGAACTGGAAGCGCGCCGCGCGCGCTCCATCCGGTCCGTTCAACAGGATCGGCCCGGTATCGCGCAGCCAGATGTCCCCGAACGGCTCGACCAGCACGGTCGCGAACGGCGCAAGCTTGCGCGAAGCCTTGGCGGCTCCGGCATCGGCCGCGACCAGCCGCACCTCCTCGCCCGCGCCATCGGCATGGACGATCCGCGCGAAGGCTGCGACTTCGGCCCGCGCGGGCGCCAGATCGTCCTCCCACAGTTCCGCATGGCTGGGAAAGCCGATCCAGACGCTATCGTGCGGCGCCCATTCGGCGGGCTGGCGCCAGGTCATGGCTGGATCAGCGCCCGCTGCGGGACTGGTCACGAATGGCGCGGAATTCGTCGCCCTGGTTCCAGTTCGGCCAGGCATCGCCGTTCGCCAGCTCGCGGCCAATCCGGTAAAAGAGTCGCATCTCGCGCATCGCGCCGGACCAGTCCCAATTGGGATCATATTCGTCGGCCACGCCATGATAGCGGTTGGCGCGATACTCCTCCTGCCAGGCGAGCCCGGCTTCGCGGCCGCCGTTGAGCAGATCGGGGCCGAGCTTCGCGTAGATCATCGGCACGCCATATTTGGCGAGGCTGAAATGGTCGGACCGGTAATAATAGCCCGCTTGCGGGGACGGCTCGGGCGTCAGGGTCAGGCTCTCCGCCGCCGCCGCGCGCTGCAGATAGGCGTCGAGCTCGGACTTGCCGGCGCCGACCGCATAGGCGTCGCGCGCGTCGCCGGTCATGGTGAGGCTGTCGATGTTGATGCCGCCCACGGTTTGCGCCAGCGGGTAGATCGGGTTTGCGCCGTAATAGGCCGAGCCGAGCAGGCCGGATTCCTCGGCGGTGACCGCGATATAGACCTGGCTGCGCGCGGTCGCGCCGGCGCGGGCATTGGCCTCGGCGAGTGCCACCAGGGCGGCGGTGCCGGTCGCATTGTCGGTGGCGCCGTTGCAGATCCGGTCCTCGCCCTCGTCGGCGCAGATGCCGAGATGGTCCCAATGCGCCGTGTAGAGGACATATTCGTCCGGCCGCGTCGTGCCGGGCAGGATGCCGACGACGTTGCGCGAGGCGGTGGTGCGGATCGCATTGTCGAGCGTCAGCGAAGCGTTGAGGTTCAGCGACTGGCCGCGAAAGCCGCTTTGAGCGGCGGCGCGGGTCAGCGCGTCGAAGTCGGCGCCAGCGGCAGAGAAGAGGCGGCGCGCCGCGTCGTTGGTGAGCCAGCCATTGGCCGCCGTCTGGCTGGCGCCGCCATCCGGCGTCTGCATGTAGAGTTGCGGCCCGGTCCAGCTGTTCTCGACGACGTTCCAGCCATAAGCGGCGGGATCGGTGTCGTGGATGATGAAGGCCGCGGCCGCGCCCTGCCGCGCCGCCTCCTCATATTTGTAGGTCCAGCGGCCGTAATAGGTCATCGCCCGGCCGCCGAAGGGGCCTTCCAGGCCCGGCGCGTTCCAGTCCGGATCGTTGACCATGATGATCACGGTCTTGCCGCGCACGTCGAGGCCCTCATAATCGTTCCAGCCGCGCTCCGGCGCGTTGATGCCGTAGCCGACGAAGACGATCTCGCTATTGTCGAACGACACGCGCGGCTGGGCGCGATAGGAGCCCGCCACGAAATCGGTGCGGTAGTTGAAGGTAAGATTCTGCGCGCCGCCGATGCGAAGCTGCGGATTGCCCTGCGCCGTGATCTCGACCAGCGGCACGTCCTGATACCAGCTGCCATTATTGCCCGGTTGCAGCCCCGCGCGCTCGAATTCGCGGGCGAGCAGCTCGACGGTCATCGTCTCGCCTTCGGTGCCCGGCGAGCGGCCCTGGAACTCGTCCGACGAGAGCTGTTGCGTCAGGCGCTGCAGCGTTTCCTGCGAGATTTCGGGCGCGTCGCCCGCCTCCGGGGTGGTGCAGGCGAGAAGTGGCGCGAGCAGGAAGGCCATCGTCAGGGTGCGCATGCGCATGAGGGTTTCTCCGGATCAGCGGGAAGCGGGATGCGGCGCCTTTTGGCAGCGCCGATTTCCTTAGGCAAGGCGAGGGCGTGCCGCGGCATTTGCCTTTGCCCGTTTTGCTCGGCATAGTTTTGTGCATGCGGGGGAGAGCGAAGATGTTTGCAAGACTGACGATTTTCTTGTCGATACTGGCGATGCCGGTGGTTTTATTGGCGCAGCCGACGCCGGAACAGGCAATCATGTTCGGCACGCGCGAAAGTGTCGAGCACATCGATATCAGTCCGGACGGCATGAAAATCACCTTCGTGGCGCCGGGGCCGGGCCGCACGTCGGCCGCCTATGTCGTCGATCTCTCGCGCGAAGGCGCGGTGCCGCGATCTGTGATCGGATCGCCCGGCACGCCCGAGCGGCTGCGCTGGTGCAACTTCGTCACCAACGATCGCCTCATCTGCCAGATGACGGCGATGCCGGTGAATGCGAACGGGGTGCTGGTGCCGTTTTCGCGCCTGTTCTCGGTGAACGTCGACGGTAGCGGCATGCGCGAGCTTGGTCAGCGATCGACGATGGAAGACATCGCGGTCCGGCAGTTCGACGGGGCGGTGATCGACTGGCTGACGGATCAGGACGCATCCGTGCTGATGAGCCGCCTGTATATCCAGCAGGCCACGACGGCGGGCACACGGGTGGTCAGCCGGGATGAGGGCCTCGGCGTGGACCGGGTCGATGTCGTGAGCGGCCGTGCCACGCGAGTCGAACGCGCCAACCGATCCGCCTCAAGCTACATGAGTGACGGCCGCGGCAATATCCGAATCATGTCCTCGTTCGGCGTGCGCGGTGAAACGGGCCAGCAAGGGACGGTGGTGAGCTATTTCTACCGGACCTCGGGCAGCCGGGACTGGCGACCGTTAAGCACGTACAACATCATGTCTCGCGAAGGGATGATCCCGATTGCCGTGGATGCGGAGATCGACTCCGCTTATGCGCTGCGGCGCCTGAATGGCCGGTTCGCGCTCTATCGCGTGCGTCTGGACGGATCGCTGGGGACCGCGCTGGTCTATGCCAATGAGCGGGTCGATGTGGACAATGTTGTGCGGGCCAACCGCAATTCGCGAGTCATCGGCGTCACCTATGCCGAGGAGCGCCGCCGCGTCATCTATTTCGATCCCGATTATGAGCAGCTCGCCGCCAACCTGGGCCGGGCCATCCCGAATCTGTCGGGCATCGATTTCATCAGCGCGAGCCGGGACGGCCAGCGACTGCTGATCCATGCCGGCACTGACAATGATCCGGGCCGCTATTACGTATTTGATCGGTCATCGCGCGGGCTGACCGAGCTGTTTCTCGCCCGGCCGGAGCTCGAGAACGTAACCTTGGCACCGATTCGGGCCATTACCTATCCGGCCTCCGACGGCACCATGATTCCCGGCTACCTGACGCTCCCGCCCGGCTCGTCGGGCCGCAATCTGCCGGCGGTCGTGCTGCCGCACGGCGGGCCGGAAGCGCGCGACGAATGGGGCTTCGATTGGCTCGCCCAATATCTCGCCCATCTCGGCTATGCGGTGCTTCAGCCCAATTTCCGTGGCTCCGGCGGCTATGGCGACGCCTGGCTGCAGCAGAACGGCTTCCAGGGATGGCAGACCTCGATCGGGGATGTCGTCGCGGGCGGGCGCTGGCTGGCTTCGGAAGGCATCGCCGATGCCAACCGCATGGCGGTCGTGGGCTGGTCTTATGGCGGTTATGCGGCGCTGCAGGCGGGCGTGATGTCGCCGGACCTGTTTCAGGGGATCGTCGCCATCGCGCCGGTGACCGACCTCCAGCAACTCAAGGACGACCAGCGCGATTATGCCAATGCGCGCAATGTCGCGGAATATGTCGGCTCTGGGCCGCATGTCGCGCAGGGATCGCCGCTCCAGAATGCCGAGCGGATCACGGCGCCGGTGCTGCTTTTCCACGGCAACCGCGATCTCAACGTGATGGTCGTCCATTCCCAGCGCATGGACCGCGAATTGCGGCGGCTGGGGCGGCAAAGCGAATTCGTGCTGCTGGAGGGGCTGGAGCATGACCTGCCCGATTCGGTGGCGCGCACGGCGATGCTGCACCGGATCGGCCAGTTCCTGGCCCAGGCGACGGGCCGCTAGCAGTCGCGCAAGCAAAAGGGGCGGACGGCTTTCGCCATCCGCCCCTTTTCGATCCGTCGCCGGAGCGAGAGGTCAGCGCGAGTAGAACTCGACCACCAGGTTCGGTTCCATGCGGACCGGATAGGGCACTTCGTCGAGCGTCGGGACGCGCGTGAAAGTGGCCTTCGCGGCGCCGTCCGGCACGACATAATCGGGGATGTCGCGCTCGGCGAGGCTCTGCGCCTCCATGACCAGCGCCATTTCCTGCGCCTTCGAGCCCAGCGTGATCTCGTCGCCGACATCGACACGGCGCGAGGCGATGTTGCACTTCACGCCGTTGACGCGGATGTGGCCGTGGCTGACGAGCTGGCGCGCGGCCCAGATGGTCGGCGCGAACTTGGCGCGGTAGACGATCATGTCGAGCCGGCGCTCGAGCAGACCGATCAGGTTTTGGCCAGTGTCGCCCTTCATCTTGGAGGCGTCGCTGTAAGCGCGCTTGAACTGCTTTTCGGTGACGTCGCCGTAATAGCCCTTCAGCTTCTGCTTGGCGCGCAGCTGGATGCCGAAGTCCGACATCTTGCCCTTGCGGCGCTGGCCGTGCTGACCGGGACCATATTCGCGCTTGTTGACCGGGCTCTTGGGGCGTCCGAAGACGTTCTCGCCCATGCGGCGGTCGAGCTTGTACTTGGCGCTGCTGCGCTTCGACATGATTTGACTCCAATTCGCGTTTCAGTTTCCCTGGAACCGCACCGCCGGACCGTGTCTGTCCGGCGCGGCCACCGCTTCACCAGGGGTGCGGGGCCAATTGCGAAGGCGGGCACATGGCGGCACGCGCCCGGAAAGTCAACCTCGACAGGACGCGCCGCACCGCTAAAGGAACGGCATGAGCGAGCATCGAGTGAAACCCGCGGCCTGCGCGAGCATGGCCGAAGTGCGCCATGGCGTCGATCGGCTGGACGCCGAGATCGTCGCGCTGATCGGCGAGCGCTTCCGCTACATGGATGCGGCGGCGCGGATCAAGCCTAACCGGGGCGCGGTCCGCGACGAGGCGCGCAAGGCCCAGGTGATCGCCAATGCGAAGCGCCATGCCGCCGCCGCTGATGCGCCGGAAGCGGCGGTCGCCGATCTCTATGAGCGACTCGTCGAGGCCTCGATCGCCTACGAATTCGACCGGTTCGACGAACTGCGTGCCTGACGCGCCTTTCGGGGCTCCGCCAGCGCCCGTACGATGCCGCGCATCGCCTGCACCTCGCGCGCCGACCAGCCCGCCTTGGTGAGGATAGTGCGGATCGTGTTCTTCGTTGCGGGAGTACGATCGGGCGGATGGAAATAGTCCGCCTTATCTAGTGCGTCGAAAAGCTGCCCGATCAACCCCTCGAGATGGACATGCTCGGCCCGCGGCTCTGCTTCCTCGCCGAAGGTCGGTACGGCCAGCGTCTCGTGTTTCGACCATTCGTAGGCGAGCAGCAGCACAGCCTGGGCAAGGTTGAGCGAACGGAATTCCGGGTTGACCGGTACGGTCACGATCTTGCCCGCCAGCGCCACTTCATCCGTCTCCAGTCCGGAGCGCTCCGCACCGAACAGGATGGCCGATTGCGCCGCGTGCCCGCGAATCTCCCGCGCTGTTTCCTCGGGCGACACGACCGGCATGACCAGCCCGCGCTTCCTCACCGTGGTCGCATAGACGAACGGGCAATCGGCCACCGCCTCGGCCACAGTCTCGAACACTTGTGCACGCTCCAGCACGATGTCCGCACCCGATGCCGCCGGCCCGGCAGACGGATTGGGCCAGCCGTCGCGCGGCGCGACCAGGCGCAGGTCGGCCAGCCCGAAATTGAGCATCGCGCGCGCCGCCTTGCCGATATTCTCGCCAAGCTGGGGACGGACGAGGACGATCGCCGGCGGGGTCGCGGTCACTCTTTCCCCGCCTCGCTTACTGTTCCGGCGAAATCCTCGAAATCCTTGGCTTCGCGGAAGTCCTTATAGACGGAGGCGAAGCGGATATAGGCGACGGGATCGAGTGCCTGCAGGCCCTCCATCACCATCTCGCCGATCCGTGCGGAGGGCATCTCGCTCTCGCCGCTCGTCTCGATCTGGCGCTGGATCGACGAGGCGAGACGTTCGATCCGCTCCACCGGCACCGGGCGCTTGCGGCAGGCGATGGCGATCGAGCGTTCGAGCTTGGTGCGGTCGAACGCTTCGCGCTTGTCTTCGGACTTGAGCACGGTCAGCTCGCGGAGCTGGACGCGCTCGAACGTGGTGAAACGCGCGCCGCAATCCTCGCACTGGCGCCGGCGGCGAATGGATGAGCCGTCCTCGGTCGGACGGCTGTCCTTCACCTGGCTGTTTTCATGGGCACAAAAGGGGCAGCGCATCTATTGCTCCGGACGGAGATGCGGCACCGGCCCGCACCCCCACCCGGCCTCCCAACGACAGCTTATGCTATGGGAGGCCGGGTGGGG
>JBBCJP010000021.1:0-28695 GCA_037190625.1 Alphaproteobacteria bacterium | reverse complement strand
CCGGACGCTTCGGCGTGACGCCGGAATACCTGATCAACGCCGAAGTGCTGCAGATCAAGGTCGCGCAAGGCGCCAAGCCGGGCGAGGGCGGGCAGCTGCCCGGCCACAAGGTCGATAAGAATATCGCTTCGGTCCGCCATTCCACGCCGGGCGTCGGCCTCATTTCCCCGCCGCCGCACCACGACATCTATTCGATCGAGGACCTGGCCCAACTCATCCACGATTTGCGCTCGGTCAATCCGCCGGCGCGCATCTCGGTGAAGCTGGTCAGCGAGGTCGGCGTCGGCACGGTCGCGGCCGGCGTCGCCAAGTGCCTCGCCGATCATGTCACCATTTCGGGCTATGAGGGCGGCACCGGCGCCTCGCCGCTCACCTCGCTCACCCATGCGGGGCTCCCCTGGGAGATCGGCCTCGCCGAAACCCAGCAGACTTTGGTGCGCAACGGCCTGCGCGGCCGCATCTGCGTCCAGGCCGATGGCGGCCTGCGCACCGGCCGGGACGTCGCCATCGCCGCCTTGCTCGGCGCGGACGAGTTCGGCTTCGCCACCGCGCCGCTGATCGCGTCCGGCTGCGTGATGATGCGCAAATGCCATCTCAACACCTGCCCGGTCGGCATCGCGACGCAGGATCCGGTGCTGCGTGCCCGCTTCACCGGCCAGCCCGAGCATGTCGTGAACTACTTCTTCTACGTCGCGGAGGAGCTGCGCGGGATCATGGCGTCGCTGGGCCTCAGGAGCCTCGACGAGATGACCGGCCGCGCCGATCTGCTCGATGCTACGCAGGCCGAAGCGCACTGGAAGGCGCAGGGCGTCGAGCTCGGCCGGCTCCTGCACGTCGCCAAGGGCGATGCCCGCCGCAATGACGCGCCGATCGCCCATGCCCCCGTCGCCAAGCTCGATACGCGCATGGTCGAATTGCTCGACAAGCCGATGCCGGTGCGGATCGAGATGGACGTGACCAATATCGATCGCTCGGTCGGCGCCTTCGTCTCGGGTGAGGTCGCCCGGCGGCACGGCCATGCCGGCCTGCCCGACGGTAGCCTCCATGCCTTGCTCACCGGCACGGCGGGCCAGAGCTTCGGCGCCTTCCTCGCGCGCGGCGTGACGCTGGAGCTGGTGGGCGACGGCAACGATTATGTCGGCAAGGGCCTCAGCGGCGGCCGCCTGATCGTCCGCCCGCCCGAGGCCGCGCCGCGCGAGGCCGCCGCCAACATCGTCGTCGGCAACACCTGCCTCTATGGCGCGATCGAGGGCGAGGCTTATTTCTCCGGCGTCGCGGGCGAACGCTTCGCGGTCCGCAATTCGGGCGCCGTCGCGGTGGTCGAGGGCACCGGCGATCATGGCTGCGAATATATGACGGGCGGGCTCGTCGTCGTGCTCGGCCCGGTCGGCCGCAATTTCGCCGCCGGCATGTCGGGCGGCATCGCCTGGGTCTGGGATCCGAACCGCGCGCTGGAAGGAAGCTGCAATCTTGCCGGCGTCGAGCTGGAGGCAGTGGAGGATGCCGATCGCCTGCGCGCGCTCGTCGAAAATCACCGCAAGCTCACCGGCAGCCAGCGCGCCGCGGAGTTGCTCGCCGACTGGCCGGTGGCCTTGGGCCAGTTCGTCCAGGTCATGCCAACCGAATATCGCCGCGCGCTCGCCACCCTGAAGGCGGAGGCCGCCTGATGAGGACGGTCACCACCACCCAGCCCGTCATTGCGAGGAGCGCAGCGACGCGGCAATCCAGACTGCCTCACCGCCGCACTGGATTGCTTCGCTCCGCTCGCAATGACGGCTGTGAACACCCGTCCGGAAGCGACCTGAGATGACCACGAACCCCACCGGCTTCCTCGAAATCGAGCGCAAGGACCGCGCCTACCGCCCGGTCGCCGAGCGGCTCGCCCACTGGCGCGAGTTCGTCGAGCCGCTGGGCGGGGAGGGGATCACGCGGCAGGCGGAGCGCTGCATGGATTGCGGCGTGCCCTTCTGCCACACCGGCTGTCCGGTGAACAATTTCATCCCCGACTGGAACGATCTGGTCGGCCGCGATGCCTGGCGCGCCGCTTTGGATCGCCTGCACGCGACCAACAATTTCCCGGAATTCACCGGCCGTGTCTGCCCGGCCCCCTGCGAGGCGGCCTGCACGCTGAACCTTCAGGACACGCCCGTCACGATCAAGACGATCGAATGCGAGATCGTCGATCGCGGCTGGCGCGAAGGCTGGGTGACGCCGCGCAACGCCGATCGCGGCACCGGCAAACGCATCGCCATCGTCGGCTCCGGCCCGGCCGGCCTCGCCTGCGCGCAGCAGCTCGCCCGCGCCGGCCATTCGCCCACCGTGTTCGAAAAGGCGGACAGGGTCGGCGGCCTGCTCCGCTACGGCATCCCCGACTTCAAGCTCGAAAAGGAGCTGATCGACCGGCGCATCGCCCAGATGGAGGTGGAGGGCGTCATCTTCCGCACCAATATGGAGGTCGGCGTCACCGTCTCGGTCGAACGGCTGATGGACGATTATGACGTGCTCGTCCTCGCCGGCGGCGCCGAGCAGCCGCGCGATCTGCCGGTGCCGGGCCGCGATCTGGACGGCGTCCACTTCGCGATGGACTATCTCGCCCAATCCAACCGGCGCGTCGCCGGCCTGCCGGAGGCGAATGCGCCGATCCTGGCGACGGGCAAGCATGTCGTCGTGATCGGCGGCGGCGACACCGGGTCCGACTGCATCGGCACCGCGAATCGCCAGGGCGCTGCCAGCATCACCCAGCTCGAAATCCTGCCCGAGCCGCCGGCGCGCGAGAACAAGGCGCTGTCCTGGCCGCTCTGGCCGATGAAATTGCGCACCTCCTCCTCGCAGGAGGAAGGCGCGGCGCGCGAATTCTCCGTCACCACCTCCCGCCTCGAGGGCGACGATGGCCGCGTCACCGCTTTGGTCTGCGCGCAGGCGGACAAGGAGATCGTGCTGAAGGCCGACCTCGTCCTCCTCGCCATGGGCTTCACCGGCACGCCGCTGGACGGCGTCGCGGGCAAGGCCGCCGTCGAGCTGACGCCGCGCGACACGATCGCCACCGCGCCCGGCCGCTACGAAACCTCGCGCGCCAACGTCTTCGCCTGCGGCGACATGCGCCGCGGCCAGTCCCTCATCGTCTGGGCCATCCGCGAAGGCCGCGACTGCGCCGCGGCGGTGCATCAGCATTTGATGGCGGAGGCGGTCGCCTGACCACCCGTCATTCCAGCGAAAGCTGGAATCCCGTTTCCTTCTGGCACGTCGGTTATGGGTGGTTTGCGGACATCAGCGGCCTTGTCCAAACGGATGCCAAACCGATAGTGTGGGTTATGGACAGGCGATGGTCGTTACTGGCGTATTCACTCGGCTGCCTCTTATTGTCAGCGGCCGTGACGGGCTGCTCAGCAGGCTCTTGTTCAATCGCAGGTGATGCTTGGCCAGATCATGTTGGACCGTGGCCTCCTAGCGTTGATGGGTTACCCTTACATGCCCAGCTTCGATTGTCAGCAAACGGCGGGGCAGAATGGAATGCGGGCGCTCTCGGCACGGGGGGTGATTGGCGTCGGGTCAATATTGGCGAACTGCGACAGCTACTCCAAATAGCCGATACATCGCCAATGCGGCCTTATATCGTTGTGGAAGTGTCACCCTCTACGGGTTGTGGTTTGATCGAAACCGTGTCCGTTGAACTTGAGGCGCTCTCCCTATGCCGAGACGGACTTTGCGTGGAGAGAAGCGCGTGGGAGAACTACTCTGAGACTGCGGCCCGGTGATTTTGGATGTTCGTAAAGGTTCGATAGCGGACATCCGCCGTCCGCTTCCAATGTAGGAAATCCTCTGTCACGCTTGCCCCGACTCGGGGTTCCGGCTCCGGTTCGCGGCTCTTTGAAATTCGTCCCATGGACACCCCCGCCAAAACACCCCTCACCCTGACAAGACAGTAAACTTAACAGAGAGGGGAGACGCGGCGGGCGCGCCATATTCCGGGCGGCGAAACCCCGATATCCGCCATGTCCGATTTTCCCCTTGCGCCGCGTCCCCGCGCTGGCCACAGCCGGTGATGCTATGACCGATTTCTACCGCATCCGCCGCCTGCCGCCCTATGTCTTCGCCGAAGTGAACGCGATGAAGGCGGCGGCGCGGGCGCGGGGCGAGGACATCATCGATCTCGGCATGGGCAATCCGGACGGCGCGCCGCCCGCGCATGTCGTGGAGAAGCTGGCCGAGGTCGCCCGAAATCCGCGCGCGCACGGTTATTCGGCGTCCAAGGGCATCGCGGGCCTGCGCCGCGCCCAGGCCGGCTATTACCAGCGCCGCTTCGGCGTCGATCTCGATCCCGACAATGAGGTGATCGTCACCCTGGGATCGAAGGAGGGCCTCGCCAATCTCGCCCAGGCGATCACCGCGCCGGGCGATGTCGTGCTGGCGCCCAATCCCTCTTATCCGATCCACCAGTTCGGCTTCATCATCGCCGGCGCCGCGATCCGCTCGATCCCCGCCGCGCCGGGGCCGGACTTCTTCGACATGCTGGAGCGGGCGGTGCGCTACACGGTGCCCAAGCCGACCGTGCTGGTCATCGGCTATCCGTCGAACCCGACCGCCTATGTCGCCAATCTGCCCTTCTACGAGAAGGTCGTCGCCTTCGCCCGCGAGCATGGCCTGTGGGTGATCTCCGATTTGGCCTACGCCGAAATCTATTATGGCGACACGCCGACCCCCTCGATCCTTCAGGTCGAGGGCGCGAAGGAGGTCGCGGTCGAATTCACCTCCATGTCGAAGACCTATTCGATGGCCGGCTGGCGGATCGGCTTCGCGGTCGGCAATCCGTTCCTCGTCGGCGCACTCGGCCGGGTGAAATCCTATCTGGATTACGGCGCCTTCACGCCGATCCAGGCCGCCGCCGCCGCGGCGCTGAACGGCCCGCAGGACATCGTCGAGGCGAACCGGCGGCTCTACAAGGGCCGCCGCGATTGCCTGGTCGAAAGCTTCGGCCGCGCCGGTTGGGAGATCACGCCGCCCGAGGCCAGCATGTTCGCCTGGACGCAGATTCCGGAGGCCTATCGGGCGATGGGCTCGATGGAGTTCGCCAAGCGGCTGCTGCAGGAAGCCGGTGTCGCGGTCGCGCCCGGCGTCGGCTTCGGCGAGGAAGGGGAGGGCTATGTCCGCATCGCCCTGGTCGAGAACGAACAGCGCCTCCGTCAGGCGGCCCGCAACGTCAAGAAATTCCTGAAAGGCTAGGTGTCCGATGGCCCGTCCGCTCACGCCCGCCGCGACCGATATCGATCTGCGCGCGGTGTGGCGGGTGACGACGCCGAAGATCGAGGCGGACGCGATCGAATTCTGGCGGCGGTTGAGCCTGCTGCCGCCGGACGTGGACCCGGCGGCGCGGGCGAAGCAATTGGCCGCGGTCGCCTATCGCGACGGCACCCTGATCGGGGTGATGACCGTCTCGCTGGAGCGGGTGGAGGCGGTGCGCGCCAGGCTCGCGATGATCCGCACGGCGGTCGATCCGCAGCATCGCCGCACCCATGTCGTGATGGCGCTGCTGCTCGCCACCCGCTCGACCATCGAGCGCTGGTCGCAGGCCCATCCCGAGGAGCGGATCGCCGGGCTCGGCGCGGTGATCGAAAGCGGCGAGTTGGCCGAGCGCCAGCGTCAGGCCTTCTGGCCGCAAAGCCGCCTGGGTCTCGCCGGCTACACCGCCGACGGCCGCCAGTTCCGCATCTCCTGGTTCGACGATTTCGTGCTGGATCAGTGATTTAGGGAAGGGGCTCGAACGAGGTCACGTCCCGCATCTCCGCCGTCCCCGGCCCGATCGCCATCGGGCAGGCGACATCCGGGATCGCCGCCACCTCGAACAGCTCCGTGACCGCGCCCTCCAGCCGCAACCACTGGACCATGTCGCCGCTGGCCAGGTCGATGACCGCGATGCCGCACCAGGGCGCCGCCCCGCGCTTCGCCAGCTCGTCGGCGATCGGCAGGCCCTCGAACGCGCTCTCGCGCGGCAGCGACAGCGTGACGATCGCATGGCCGCCATGCAGCGCCAGCCCGCGCAGGAAGCCGGGGCAGAAAGCCAGCTCGGTCCGCGCCCCGCTCGCCGGATCGATCCGCACGATCGCTCCGCGCCCGGAATCGAGCAGCCAGACGCCGCCGTCCGCCGCGACGCGCGGGCTGTGCGGCATGGAGAGGCCCTCGGCGACGATCCGGTCGGCGGCAATGTCGATCAGAACGCCGCCGTCCGCCCGCCGGTCCCGCCAGCCCTCGGCCACATCGCTCGCCGCCACGGCGGTCGCATAAGCCGGCGCGCCGTCCGCCATGGCGAGGCCGTTCAGGTGGCAGCGATCCTCCGCCGTCAGCTTCGAGATGAAGCCGGGCGTCCAGAGCGGCGCGAAGCCGTGGGTCGTGCTGAACGTCGCCAAGCAGTTGTAGCGGGTGGCGACGAAGACCGGCCGCCCGCCGCCGTCGATCGCCAGTTCGTGCAGGTCGATATCTCCGGTCGTCTGCGCCGCGCGCGGGACGTAGAGCCGGTCATAGTCGCCGTTCACCCGCTCCTCTTCGCCCAGCACATTCTCCAGCCGCCAGACCTGATGCCCGGCGGCGAGATAGAGGCGCTGGCGCGTGACGGCGAGGCCGGTCGCGCGTTCGAAGCGCTGATGGTGGAAGGAGAGGCGGCCGTCCCCCATCCGCCCGACCAGGAACAGCCGCCCGGTCTGGTAGGAGGTGAAGGCCAGGCTGCAACGCTGCCGCTCCAGCCAGCCGGCGAGCCCGCGCGAGGCGGTGATGCGGGTGTCGAGATCGTCGCTCATGCATTCTCCACATAGCGGACGATCGCGTCCGCCGCTTCCTCGGCGCTCATCGCCGTCGTGTCGATCCGGATCTCCGGCGCCTCGGGCGGCTCGTAGGGCGATCCGATGCCGGTGAAATTGGCAATCTCGCCGGCCCGCGCCCGGGCATAGAGGCCCTTCTCGTCGCGCCGCTCGGCCTCCGCCAGCGGCGTATCGACGAAGACCTCGACGAACCGGCCCTCGCCCAGCATGGCGCGGACCATCTCGCGCTCGGCGCGGAACGGGCTGATGAAGGCGGCGAGCACGATCAGGCCGGCATCGGTCATCAGCTTCGCCGCTTCGCCCGCCCGGCGGATATTCTCGACCCGGTCGGCGGCGGTGAAGCCGAGATCGCGGTTGAGGCCGAGCCGGACATTGTCACCGTCCATCAGGAAACAGTGCCGCCCGCGCGCATGCAGCTTGGCCTCGACCAGATTGGCGATGGTCGATTTGCCCGCGCCGCTGAGGCCGGTGAACCAGAGCAGGCGCGGCGCCTGTCCCATAAGCGCCGCGCGCCGCTCGGCCGTGACCGCCAGCGCCTGGGCGTGGACATTCTCGGCTCGGTGCAGCGCGAAGTGGATCAGCCCGGCGGCGGCGGTGGCGTTGGTCGTCCGGTCGATCAGGATGAAGCCGCCGAGCGTCCGGTTTGTCTCATAGGGCTCGAACAGGATCGGCCGCGCCGTCCACAGGTTGGCGACGCCGATCTCGTTCAGCTCCAGCGTCTTCGCCGCCAGTCGCGCCATCGTCTCGATGCCGACCCGGTGCTTGGGTTTGTGCACCGTGGCCGGGACGATCTGGGTGCCGATCTTCAGCAGATAATGCCGCCCCGGCAGCAGCGGCGCCTCGTCCATCCAGATCAACGTCGCCTCGAACTGGTCGGCGGCCTGCGGCGGTGCCTCGGGCGCGCAGGCCATGTCGCCCCGCGCGCAATCGAGCTGGTCGGCGAAAGCGAGCGCGATCGACTGTCCGGCGCTCGCCTGTTCCAGGTCGCCGTCCATCGTCACGATCCGCGCCACCCGCGTCCGCCGCCCGGACGGTTGTATCCGCACCTCGTCGCCCGGCCGGACGGAGCCGGCGGCGATCGTCCCGGCATAGAAGCGATCGCCATTGTCGCGGATCACCTGCTGGATCGGCAGGCGCAGCGGCCCGTCCGGCGCGGCCGCGATCTCCACCCGCTCCAGATGCTCGAGCAAGGTCGGCCCGTCATACCAGGCGGTGCGCCCGGAGCGCGCGACGACATTGTCGCCGGGGAGCGCGGCGAGCGGTATGGCGGTGAGCTCGCCGCCGCCCGCTTCGGCTAGGAACGCCGCGAAATCGTCGCGAATCGCCGCGAAGCGGCCGTCGTCGAAATCGACCAGGTCCAGCTTGTTGACCGCCAGGCAGAAGCTGCGAATGCCGAGCAGCCGGGCGATGATCGCATGGCGCCGGGTCTGCGCCAGCACCCCCTTCGTCGCGTCCACCAGAATTACGGCCAGCTCCGCGTTCGATGCGCCGGTCGCCATGTTGCGGGTATATTGCTCGTGGCCCGGCGCGTCGGCGAGGATGAAGCGCCGGCGCGGCGTCGCGAAGGACAGGTGCGCGACGTCGATGGTGATGCCCTGCTCGCGCTCCGCTTCCAGCCCGTCGGCGACGAAGGCGAGATCGGCCAGGTCCGCCGCGCGGTCCTCGGGCAGCGCGCCGCTGTCCTTCAGCAGCCGGCCGATCAGGGTCGACTTGCCGTCATCGACCGATCCGCAGGTGATGAAGCGCAGCAGCGAGGTCATCGCCGCTTGTTACCGGCCGGCCGCCGCTTTTCAAACGCTTTGGCTTGCGCCGCGCGGCGCTCGGGCCTAAGTCGCCTCCACGCACCGGCCGCTCCGCGAGGGGCGGCCCTTATTGTTTCTGGAGGATTCCATGGCCCAGCCGCTCATGCCCCACGCGACGGCCAGCTGGCTCGTCGACAACACGGCGCTCACCTTCGAGCAGATCGCGCAATTCTGCGGCCTGCACATCCTGGAGGTGCAGGCGATCGCCGACGACACCGCCGCGACCAAGCTGACGGGCCGCGATCCGCTGCGTTCGGGCGAGCTCACCATGGACGAGATCGAGAAGGGCCAGAACGATCCGGCCTACAAGCTGCAGATGCAGAAGGAGCCGGATCAGGCGGTGCGGACCAAGGGGCCGCGCTACACGCCCGTCTCCAAGCGGCAGGACAAGCCGGACGGCGTCGCCTGGCTGATCCGCAACCATCCGGAACTGTCGGACGGCCAGATCGGCAAGCTGATCGGTACGACCCGCTCGACCATCCAGGCGATCCGCGAGCGCAGCCACTGGAACATCGCCAACATCCAGCCCAAGGATCCCGTCACGCTCGGCCTGACCTCTCAGCGCGAGCTGGATGCGTCGGTGGCGAAGGCCGCCAAGGCTGCCGGCCTCGATCCGTCGCGCCAGGATGCGGGCATGGACCGCGACCGCGCCGCCCTGATCGAGGAACTGCGCGCCGAGCGCGATCAGGCTGCGCGCGATGCGGAAGCGGCCTTGGCCGCCGAGGGCGCCAGCGAAGCCGATCAGGGCTTTGTCGATCCCTTCCGCAGCTGAGGGCACGTCGCCGGACGCCTCGCTGGCGGCCGGCGCCTATACCCATCGCGGCCTGACCTATCCGCTTGGGCGCACCGGGCCGGAGCATGGCACGCTCATGGAGATCGCAGAGGGCGTCGGCTGGACCCGGCTGCCCGTGCCGGGGCCGCTCAATCACATCAACATCTGGGTGCTTGAGGACGGCGAGGGTGTCGCGCTCGTCGACACCGGGCTGGACATTCCGCCATCGCGTGAGGCCTGGGAGACGCTGCTTGCCGGCCCTCTGGCCGGGCGAACGGTCACGCGGATCTTCGTCACCCATTTCCACCCCGATCATATCGGCCTCGCCGGCTGGCTGGCCGAGCGGTTCGGCGTGCGGCTGTGGATGACGCGCGGCGAATGGCTGTTCGCCCGGATGCTCACCGCGGATGTCCGCGATGTACCGCCGGCGGAGCAGTTCGCTTACTGGCGCGCCGCCGGCTGGAGCGAAGACGCGGTCGCCGCCGAGGCCGCGAAGGGCTGGGGCCGTTTCGCGTCGGCGGTCAGCCCGGTGCCGGTCAGCTTCGTGCGGATGGAGGACGGGGATACCATCCGCATCGGCGCACGCGACTGGCGGGTGGTGGTGGGCAGCGGACATTCGCCCGAACATGCCTGCCTGGTCGACGATGCGGGCAAGCTGATGATCGCGGGCGACCAGGTGCTGCCCCGGATCACCTCCAACGTGTCGCTGTCGCTCAGCGAGCCCGAGGCCGATCCGCTCGGCGATTGGCTCGCTTCGATCGCGAAGCTGCGCGCGCTGCCCGACGATCTCCTGGTCCTGCCCTCCCATGGCGAGCCGTTCACCGGGCTGCACGCGCGGCTCGACGCACTGGCCGAAGGGCATCGGGGCCGGCTCGATGCGCTCCATGAACATCTCGCCGAACCCCGCCGCGCGGTGGATTGTTTCGGCGTGCTTTTCGCCCGCGCGGTGGGTGAACATGTCGGCCTCGCCACCGGTGAAGCGCTCGCCCATCTGCGTCATCTCGAAGTCGAAGGGCGTGCAAGGCGCACTATGAACGATGGCGTTTATTGGTATCGCTCGCCGAAACAAGAGTAAATTCTTGAATCCTCTTGTTTCGATCGAGATGGTTTCTTGATTTTATTGCAGATCAAGACTAGAGTTCGACCACGAGTTGCGCGATCGATTTTCGGGGGGCGCGATGAAGGGGGCTTTCAACTCTCGCGCGGCGATTGTCGCGATCCTGGCATTGATGATTGCGGCCTGCACGCCGCTCATCGCGGGATACAGCCTCGAAGCCTATCGCAATGCCACCTCGCTCAAGGCGGAAACGCTCGCCGTCATCGGGCAAGCCGACCAACCCTTCGCGGCCCATGCGCAGGAGGTGCGCACGCTGCGAATCAAGCTGGCTGGCGCCCGGGAGTTCGCTGCCGGCATGCCGCGCAATCAATTGAGCGCCCGGCAATGGGAGGTGATGACCAACCCGGGCGGAGCCTTGGCGGGCGGCATGCTGGCGCGTTGGGAGCGGGAAGGGCGGCTCACCCCCGCTGTCGTGCGCGAGCAATCCGCGATCATCGCCCGCGCCTTCGATGACATCATCTGCCTCGAGGCGAACAAGGGCGAAGATACGGATTGCGGTGCTTAGCCGGGCGGGGAGCGGACATGTCCAAGATCGACGCTTTTTTGAAGGCCGTGCTGGACGGCGCGCAGGACCTCGCCGGAGAATATATCAAGGGAGCACACAAGCGAGGCCTCACAGAGATGCGGGGCTATGTCGAAGCGCGGGCCGAGGATGTGGAGCGATGGACGCGGCTGCTGGAAAGCGGCGAGCTGACGGAGCAGGACTTCAGGCACCTGCTGCTGGCGCTCAAGGATGGCGCCGAGATCAGGACATTGCGCATCGCTGGGGTTGAATTGGCGCGGCTGCAGCGGCTTCGCGATGCGCTGGTCGACCTGGTGATCGACAAGGCGCTCGGCACTTTCCTTCCCTGACAGCCTCGCGTCGCTTGACCCTTATCGTGCGCAGGGCCAATGCTGCGCGCCATGGTGGAAGAAGCATCGGACGTCGCGGAACTTTCCTTCGAAGCCGCGCTGAAGCGGCTGGAGGAAATCGTGCGCCGTCTTGAGAGCGGCGAGGCGCCGCTCGACGACGCGATCAAGCTTTACGAGGAAGGCGACCGGCTGAAACGGCAGTGCGAAGCGCGGCTGCAGGCGGCGCAGGCGCGCATCGAGGCGATCCAGTTCGCGCCGGACGGTGCGCCTGCGGGCACGGCGCCGTTCGGCGCATGATCCCGGCGGTGCAAACGCCTTCGCCGACTCTGGCATCTGCGCTTGCCGAGATCGCCGGCGAGATCGACGACGCCTTCGATGCGCTGCTGCCGGTCCCCGCCGATCCGCGCGCCCGGCTTTACGAGGCGATGCGCTATGCCGCGATCGGCGGTGGCAAAAGGATGCGGCCGTTGCTGGTGACGGCGGGCTGCGACCTGTTCAAGGTCGATCGGGCGCGGGCGCTGCGTGCCGGCCTCGCCGTCGAGTGCATCCATGTCTATTCGCTGATCCACGACGATCTGCCCTGCATGGACGATGACGATCTGCGCCGGGGCAAGCCGACCCTGCACCGCGCCTATGACGAATGCACCGCGATCCTCGCCGGCGATTCCCTTCACGCCCTCGCCTTCGAGATCCTCGCCGACGAAGCGACCCATGAGGATCCGTTCGTGCGGGCCGAGCTGGTCGTCTCGCTCGCCCGCGCCTCCGGGCCGGACGGCATGGCGGGCGGCCAGGTGATGGACCTGATGGCCGAGGAGACGGAGCTCGATCTGGCCGCGGTCACCCGGCTGCAACAGCTCAAGACCGGCGCGCTGATCGGCTGGTGCCTGGAGGCGGCGGCGATCATGGGCAAGGTGCCGCCCGAGGGACGCAGCGGGTTGCGCGGCTATGCCCGCGACATCGGTCTCGCCTTCCAGATCGCCGACGATCTGCTCGATCATGAAGGCTGCGAGGAGAAGGCCGGCAAGCGGCTCGGCAAGGACGAGGAGGCGGGCAAGGAGACCTTCGTCTCGCTGCTCGGCGCGGATCGTGCCCGGCAGCAGGCCCAGGCGCTGGTCGATCAGGCGGTCGACCATCTGCGCGGCTTCGGCGAGGAGGCGGACCTGCTGCGCGCCGTCGCCCGATTCGCCGTCGAGCGGGATCATTAGGCGGATCGGGGGAGCGACATGAAGACAGCGGTCTATCCAGGCACGTTCGATCCGATCACGCTCGGCCATATGGACATCATCCGCCGCGCCGCGCACCTCGTTGACAAGCTGGTGATCGGAGTCACGACCAATCCGTCCAAATCGCCGATGTTCACGCTCGAGGAGCGCCTGGCGATGGTGGAACGCGAAACGCGAGATGTGCGCGGCAATATCCGCGTGGTCGCCTTCGATTCGCTGTTGATGGATTTCGCCGTGCGCGAGGGCGCGTCGATGATCGTGCGCGGACTGCGCGCCGTCGCCGATTTCGAATATGAGTATCAGATGGCCGGCATGAACCAGCAACTCAATGCCGAGATCGAGACGATCTTCCTGATGGCCGACGTGTCGCTCCAGCCGATCGCGTCCAAGCTGGTCAAGGAGATCGCGCTCTATGGCGGCGCCATCGGCCGCTTCGTCACGCCGGCCGTGGCGGAAGAGGTGCGCGCGCGGGTCGAGAAGATTGGGCGCAAGGGAAGCTGATCCGCGCTTGAGGCGCGCCCGGGGGCGCACTACTAATCCCCCAACTCCACCATCGGGATCTTCGAGTCATGGCCTTGTCTTTGCGTTCCGTTTTCGTCGGCCTGGCCGGCCTGTTCATGGCCGGAGGGCTCGCCGCGCAGCAGGCGCCGGCGCCTGCCCCCGCATTCGCCGCGCCCGCACCGACGCCGCCGCTGGAGGCGGAGAACACCTGGCATCTCGATCTGTCGACCGGTGGGCGGGTCACGATCCAGCTTCGCCCGGACGCTGCGCCCAATCATGTCGATCGGATCAAGACGTTGACCCGGCAGGGCTTCTATAACGGCCTCGTCTTCCACCGGGTGATCGAGGGCTTCATGGCCCAGGGCGGCGATCCGACCGGTACCGGCACCGGCGATTCGGACCTTCCCAATCTCAATTCAGAGTTCAACAGTCTGCCGCATGTGCGCGGCGTGCTCGGCATGGCGCGAACGCAGGATCCGAACAGCGCCAACAGCCAGTTCTACATCATGTTCGCTCCCCGGCTGACCATGGACCGCAACTATACGGTGCTCGGGCGGGTGGTGAGCGGCATGGCCTATGTGGATGCGATCGAGCGGGGCGAGCCGCCGCTGGCGCCGAGCCGGGTCGT
Source organism: Alphaproteobacteria bacterium (assembly GCA_037190625.1). GTDB lineage: Bacteria > Pseudomonadota > Alphaproteobacteria > Sphingomonadales > Sphingomonadaceae > Allosphingosinicella. The sequence continues at coordinate 14,991 of JBBCJP010000021.1, read as the reverse complement.
CCGCGCCTCGATCGGCTCCGACAATGTACCACCGATGAGCGCCGAGCAGCTGCGCACCGAGGCTGAGCGGCTTGCTGCCGCGACGCAGCCTGCGCCCCCCGCCCGGGCCCCCGGCACTGCAGTCGTGCTGGTGCCGGCGCCTGAAAATCCCGCGCCGGCGGCGCAACCTCCCCGCTAAGGTGCGCGTCGACCTTTTCGACTTCGATCTCCCGCCCGACCGGATCGCGCTGAGGCCCGCCTCCCCGCGCGATTCGGCGCGGCTGCTCGCGGTGTCTCCCGACGCTCTCGCGGATCATGTCGTGACCGATCTGCCGCGCCTGCTGCGGCGCGGCGACGTGCTGGTGTTCAACGACACGCGCGTCATCCCCGCCCAGCTCGAAGGCCGTCGGGGAGAGGCGCGGATCGGCGCGACGCTGCACAAGCGCGAAGGGCCGCGCGCCTGGCGCGCCTTCGTGCGCAATGCGAAGCGGCTGCACGACGGCGAGCGAATCGATTTCGGCGCGGGCGTCGGCGCCATCGCCTCGGACAAGGCGGCGGACGGCTCCTTGCTGCTCTCCTTCGAAGGCGACGAGCCCGTGGAGCTGCTGCTCGAACGGGCCGGGCGGATGCCGCTGCCGCCTTATATCGCCGGCAAGCGCGCCGCCGATGCGCGCGATACCGAGGATTATCAGACGATGTTCGCGCGCGAGGAGGGCGCGGTGGCGGCGCCGACCGCCGCCCTGCATTTCACGCCCGGCCTGATAACGGCGCTGGCCGAAGCCGGGATCGGCCACGAGACTCTCACCCTCCATGTCGGCGCGGGGACGTTCCTGCCGGTCAAGGCGGACGATACCGAGGCGCATGTCATGCACGCCGAATGGGGCCGGATCGACGACGCGACCGCCGATCGGCTCAACTCCGCGCGCGCGGTAGGCGGGCGGATCGTTGCCGTCGGGACCACCTCGCTACGCCTGCTGGAAAGCGCGGCGGACGAAGCGGGGCGGGTGCGCCCGTTCGAGGGCGACACCGCCATCTTCATCACGCCGGGCTACCGCTTCCGCGCGATCGACGGCCTCGTCACCAATTTCCACCTGCCGCGCTCGACCCTGTTCATGCTGGTCTCGGCGCTGATGGGGCTGGAGGCGATGCAGGAGGCCTATGCCCATGCGATCAGCCAGGGCTACCGATTCTATTCCTATGGCGATGCGAGCTTATTGCTGCCTAGGTAAATATAGTTGACATCGGCAACTATATAGGAACATTCATCGGCCATGACCAATGCCGTTGCCGCCGTGCGCGCGTTCAACCGCTTCTACACCCGCTTCGCCGGGGTGCTGGACGCGCATTATATGGAGAGCGAGCTGTCGCTGGCCGAGGCGCGTTTGCTCTACGAAATCGCGCATCGCGATGCGCCGGTCGCGTCCGAGCTGCAGGCGGAGCTGGGGCTGGACGCGGGCTATGTCAGCCGGATGCTGCGCCGGTTCCAGGCGAAGGGCTGGATCGCGCGCGGGCGAGGCAGCGACGCGCGGCGGCGGCCGATTTCGCTGACCGACGCAGGCCGCGCGATGTTCGACGCGCTCGACGCCCACACCCGCGCCGTCACCGCCGCCCGGATCGAAGGGCTGGGCAGTGGCGAACGCGACACGCTGGTGGCGGCGCTGGGTGTCGTCACCGGCCTGTTGAGCGGTCAGGAGGCCGCCTGGCACATCCGCACCTTCCGCACCGGCGATCTCGCGACGATCGCCGCGCGCCAGGCGATCCTCTACGAGCATTATGGCTGGGCGCGGCCGATGGAGGTGCTTCTGGGCGAGGTCACCACCGCCTTCCTCAGGGACTTCAAGCCGGGGCGCGAGCAATGCTGGGTGGCCGAGCGGGCGGGCATGATGGCGGGCGCGGTGATGCTGGTCGATGCCGGCGAGCATGTGGGTCAGCTTCGTCTCCTCCATGTCGAGCCCTGGGCACGGGGTTTGGGGATCGGCGGCGCCCTGGTGCGCGAATGCGTCGGATTCGCGCGGGCGGCAGGCTATGCGAAGGTCCGGCTGTGGACCCATAGCGTGCTGCTGAGCGCGCGGCGCATCTATGAAGGCGCCGGCTTCCGGATCGTCTCGACCGAAATCCATCATACTTTCGGCAAGCCGGAGATGGGCGAAATCTGGGAGCTCGACCTGAAGGCTTGACCTGGACCCGGCATGTTAGTGTATTATATTAGTATCACACTAAATCCGGAGTTTCCAGCATGAAGGCTTTTACCGCGCTGCTCGCAGGTCTGATCACGGCCGCACCGGCGGTGGCCGCCGATGGCGAGCGGCCGGCGCTGCTGATCGTCGGCGCGCCGCATTTCGACAATCCGGGTCAGGACATCGTCAACATCCGCATCGCCGACGTGACGACGCCGGAGCGGCAGCGCGAGATCGAGGCGATCGTCGAGCGGCTGGCGGCGTTCCGGCCGACGCGGGTGGCGGTGGAATGGTCGGCGAGCCGGCAGGACCGGCTCGATACCCGCTATGGCGAGTATCGCGCAGGACGCTATCAGCTGAGCGCCGACGAGCGTGACCAGATCGGACTCCGGCTGGCGGCGCGGTTGGGGCTTGAGCGGGTCCATGCGGTGGACTGGAACGGGATGCCGCCTGGCACCGAAGCCGATTTCAATTTCCCTGCTTGGGCGGAAGCGAACGGCCAGGGCGAGGCATGGCGCGCGCGGGTGGCGCGGGTGCAGACGGAGGGTGATGCCCGGGCGGCCCTTATGCTCTGCACGCCCGTCTCGTCATGGCTGCGACACTATAACCAGCCGGCGTCACGGGCACGCGACCAGCAACGCTATTACGAGATCGCCGCGATCGGCGATGCCCAAGCCTCGCCGGGTGCGGTATGGGTCGGCAATTGGTATGCGCGCAATCTGCGCATCCTCAACAATCTGCGCGCGATCGCCGGGCCGGGCGAGCGCGTTCTCGTGATCTACGGCGCCGGGCACGGCTATCTGCTCGATCGGCAGGCGCGGGAATCGAGCTGGTTCGACGTGGCCGATACGCTCGAACATCTGCCCACGTCGCCGCGCGACACATGGACGCGATGCCCGGATTGAGCCTAGAGGGCGCGGATGACAGACGCGCCCCGCTTCGAATTCACCATCGCCGCCACCGACGGCCGCGCCCGCACCGGCACGATCGGCATGAAGCGCGGCGAGATCGCGACGCCCGCCTTCATGCCGGTGGGGACGGCGGCGACGGTGAAGGCGGTGAAGCCGGCCGACGTGCGCGCCAGCGGCGCCGACATCCTGCTCGGCAACACCTATCACCTGATGCTGCGTCCCGGCGCGGAGCGGGTGGCGCGGCTCGGCGGGCTGCACGCCTTCATGGGCTGGGACCGGCCGATCCTGACCGACAGCGGCGGCTATCAGGTGATGAGCCTGTCCGAGCTCACCAAGGTCAGCGAGGAAGGCGTGTCCTTCGCCAGCCATCTCGACGGGAGCCGGCACATGCTGAGCCCCGAGCGGTCGATGGAAATCCAGACTTTGCTCGGCTCGGACATCGTGATGGCGTTCGATCAGCTCGTGAAGACGACCGACCCGATCGAGGGCCAGCGCGCCGCGATGGAGCGCTCCATGCGCTGGGCGAGGCGCTCGCGCGATGCGTTCGACGCGCTGGGCAATGATGGCGCCCTGTTCGGCATCCAGCAGGGCGGGCTGGATGAGGGGATGCGCGCAGCCTCGGCCGAGGCGCTGACTGGGATCGGCTTCGACGGCTATGCGGTCGGCGGGCTGGCGGTGGGCGAGGGGCAGGAGGCGATGTTCGGCTGCCTCGATTTCGCGCCCGGCCAGTTGCCCGAGAGCAAGCCGCGCTACCTGATGGGCGTCGGCAAGCCGGACGACATCGTCGGCGCGGTCGAGCGCGGCATCGACATGTTCGATTGCGTGCTGCCCACCCGCTCAGGCCGCACCGGCCAGGCCTTCACCCGCGACGGCCCGATCAACATTCGCAACGCGAAGTTCGCGGAAGATCCGGAGCCGATCGATCCGGACTCGCCGGCGGGCGGCTGGTCGAAGGCCTATCTCCACCATCTCGTCCGATCGAACGAGATCCTCGGCGCGATGCTGATGACCGAGCACAATCTGTGGTTCTATCAGCGGCTGATGGCCGAGCTGCGCGCTGCGATCGCCGAAGGTCGGCTGGCGGCCTATGCGGAGGCGTTCAGGGCGCGCTATCGGCGCGGCTGATCCGCTTCGTCACGGCGGCGACGATTTCCCGCTGCCGTTCGGGCGAGGCCGAGGCCCATTCGCCGATTTCGGCCAGCGTGCGGCCGCAGCCGAGGCAAAGCGTCCCGGCCGGATCGAGCGTGCAGATCTGAACGCAGGGGGAGGGCACCGCCTCCGCCATGCGGATTAGCTGCCGAAGCCCTTGCCCAGGAAGCTCGGCACCGGGCCGTTCCAGCCCTCGTCCACCAGAGCGGGCTCGTCGGCCGGCTCACGCTCGCGGGACGGCCGCCGCTCTTCGCGTTCGGCGCGGGCCGGCTTTTCGGCGCGCGGCTCGGCCTGCTTCTCGCCGCGTCCACCACGCCCGCCACGCCGCCGCGAGGATTTTTCGCGCGGCGCCTCGTCCTCGGCATCGTCCCGTTCGGGCGGAGGTGCCTGGGGCGCGCCGTCAAGTTCGGCGATCTTGGTGCCGATCAGCTTCTGGACATTGTCGATCGCCTCGACATCCTCCTTGCCGACCAGGGTGATCGCGACGCCGGTGCGCCCAGCCCGGCCGGTGCGGCCGATGCGGTGGACATAATCGTCTGGATGCCAGGGCACGTCATAGTTGAAGACGTGGCTGACGCCCTTGATGTCGAGCCCGCGCGCGGCGACGTCGGAGGCGACGAGGATGTTGATCTCTTCCTTCTTGAAGCGGTCCAGCTCGGCGATCCGCTCGGGCTGCTCCATGTCGCCATGAATCTGGCCTGCGGCGAAGCCGCGCCGCTTCAGGCTGGTGGCGAGTTCGCGCACCACCGTCTTGCGGTTGCAGAAGATGATCGCGGTCTTGATCGCCTCGCCGCGCAGGAGATCGGTCAGCGCGTCCTTCTTCTTGCGCGAATCGACGCGCAGGATGCGCTGGTCGATCGATGTGTTCGCCGTCGCCGGCCGTGCGACCTCGATCTGCTTGGGGTTGCTCAGGAACTTGTCGGCCAGTTTCTTGATCACCGGCGGCATCGTCGCGGAGAAGAGCAGCGTCTGGCGGTTGGCCGGGAGCTTCGAGCAGATGTCCTCGATATCGGGGATGAAGCCCATGTCGAGCATCCGGTCCGCCTCGTCGATGACGAGCAGGTTGCAGCCGGTGAGTAGGATCTTGCCGCGCCCGAACAGGTCCATCAGCCGGCCGGGCGTGGCGATCAGCACGTCGACACCCTTTTCCAGCTTCTTGATCTGGTCGGTCATGTTGGTGCCGCCGATCAGCAGCGCCATGTTGAGCTTGTGATATTTGCCGTATTTCTCGAAATTCTCGGCGACCTGCATGGCGAGTTCGCGGGTCGGCTCCAGAATCAACGAGCGGGGCATGCGGGCGCGGCTGCGGCCCTGGCCCAGAATGTCGATCATCGGCAGCACGAAGGCCGCGGTCTTGCCCGTGCCGGTCTGGGCGATGCCGATCAGGTCGCGCATCATCAGGACGGACGGGATGGCCTGCTTCTGGATCGGCGTGGGCGTGTCGTAGCCCGCCTCGGTCACGGCGCGGAGCAATTCGTCGGAAAGGCCGAGATCGGCAAAGGTCATGCGATATCCGGGATGTGCGGCCCGCCGGAGCGAGGGCGCTTCACCGGGCCGCTTGCGCCAAAGGGCGGGCTTTTGTCAAGCAATGGGGGCTTGAGCCTGTCCTACTCCGCGACGGCATGCAGGGTGTGGAACTGGTCGATCTCGCATTCGGCGCCGCTGCGCGCGCGGATCGTGTCGCGATCCGCGCAGATCCGGCCATCCTCGCCCGCCGTCATGTAGAAGCCCCGGTAGAAATCGAGCGCCGGGCAGCGTCGGCCCAGCGTGGCGCGCACCCGCGTGTCGTCGCTGAGCACCAGATCGACGCTGTTCGGGCCGAGCAGGCCGGCGCCGACGATGCGGCGCCTCGCGATGCAGCGCTGGCTGCGGCCTTCGCGCCAGGCGACCGGCCGGGAGATGCCGCGCGGCGTGCCGGTGCGCGGAATCCGGACGATGATCCGCTGTTCGACCGTGAAGCTCTCCGCCTGGGCATTTTGCGCATGCGCGCCGCCGCCGCCCCATGAGACGAGCATGAGCAGGGCGGCAGCCCCCGCCAGGATCAACGGTCTGTCTCCATGAGCGCCCCGGATACACCATCGGCAGTTGAACATCCGATGAATTGCCCCGCGGCGGCGCTGCGATTATCCCGGAACCATGGCCGGCGCGTCATTCTCGCTCATCGAAAGGCTCCAGGCATTGCTCGGGCCAAAGGGATTCACCGCCGATCCGGGCGCGATGGCGCCCTGGCTCACCGACTGGCGCGGGCGCTTTCATGGCCGGGCCGCAGCCTTGCTCTCCCCCGCCAACCGCGAAGAGGTGGCCGAAGTCGTGAGGCTCTGCGCTGCCGAGCGGGTCGCGCTGGTGCCGCAGGGCGGCAACACATCGATGGTCGGGGGCGCGACGCCGGACGGATCGGGCACGGCGATGATCCTGTCCCTGCGGCGGATGAACCATATTCGCGCGCTCGATGCGGAAGCAGGGCTTGCGGTGTGCGAGGCGGGCGTGATCCTCGCCAATCTGCATGACGCGGCGCTCGCCGCCGGGCGGCGATTTCCTCTTTCGCTGGGGGCGAAAGGATCGGCGACCATCGGCGGGCTGGTCTCGACCAATGCCGGCGGTACGCAGGTCCTGCGCTTCGGCAATATGCGCCGGCTCGTCCAGGGGATCGAGGCCGTGCTGCCCGACGGCAGCCTGTTCGAGGGCCTGACCGCGCTCAGGAAGGACAATCGGGGCTACGACATCGGCCAGCTGCTGATCGGCGCGGAGGGGACGCTGGGCATCGTCACCGCCGCCAGCCTGCGCCTGAAGCCGGCAATCGGTGCCCGCGCGGTCGCGTGGGCCGGACTGGAAAGCCCGTCGGCGGCGATGCGCTTGCTGCGTCATGTGGAGGCGGCGATCGGCGATGCAGTGGAGAGTTTCGAGCTGGTGCCGCGTCGCTCGCTCGATCTCGTGCTCGCTCATGTGCCTGGTACGCGCGATCCGCTGGCTGGCTCGCATCCCTGGTACGCATTGATCGAGGCGACAGCGCCGATGTCGGCGCCGCCCCCCGATGCGGCGCTCTACGAAGCGCTGCGCGCCGCGCTGGAAACCGGCATCGCCGCGGACGCGACGATCGCTGCGAGCGAGGCGCAGGCCGAGGCCTTGTGGCGGCTGCGCGAGACGATCGCCGAAGGGGAGAAGGCCGCAGGGCCCGCCGCCAAGCACGACATTTCCGTTGCCGTCGCCGATATGGCCGGCTTCGTCGAAAGCGGCGGCGCGGCGGTGGAGGCGCGGTTCCCCGGCACCAGCGTCAACGCCTTCGGCCATCTCGGCGATGGCAATATCCATTTCAATGTGATGGCGCCGGACGGGGCGGGGCCGGGCTGGCTGGCGCGGGACGGAGCGGCGATCACCGCCTTCGTCCACGATCTCGTCACCGCCGCCGGCGGCTCGATCTCGGCCGAGCACGGGATCGGCCAGATGAAGCTCGCCGAATTCGCCCGGCTCGGCGGGGCGGCGCGGCTCGGCGCGCTGCGCGCGATCAAGGGAGCGCTCGACCCGGCCGGGATCATGAATCCCGGCAAGCTGGTGCCCAGCGGGAACGGGCTCCCAGGCGCGGCTGAAGGGAGGCCCTCCGCTACGCCTCATGACGGGCTTGCCTAAACGCCAAGTCGCTCATAGACGGAGCGCTGACATAAGCGGCCCGGTCTATCGGCCGCCTTCATATCCTCGATGGAGACATATATGGCGACGCAGCCGCCGCCCGGCCTTCCGATTTTCTACAACGACCTGCAGCCGCTTTCGAGCCAGGAGCATGGCAAGTTTCGCACCCAGCCCAGCGATACGGCGCCCTATTTTGCCAACGTCCACGCTGTGCCGCTGACCGTCGATGAGTTCATCCACGCCCAGCGTTGCTATCCGATCGTCTTTTCTGCCGGCGACAATCCGGTGCCGCTGGCGCTGTTGGGATTGAACGAGGGCGTCAACGTCTTCGTCGATGACGACGGCAAGCCCTATAGCCCCTTCTATGTCCCGGCCTATGTGCGGCGCTATCCCTATATGCTCGCGCGGCTTCGGCCCGATGCGCAGGAGCTGTCGCTCTGCTTCGATCCGACCAGCCACCTGGTCGGCGAGGGCGGTGACGGCGATCCGCTGTTCGACGGCGACAAGCCTGCCGAGCAGCTCAACAACATCCTGAAATTCTGCGAGGATTTCGAGATTTCGGCGCAGCGCACCAATGCCTTCATGGAAGAGGTGAAGGCGCTGGACCTGATGATCGACGGCGAGGTCGCGATTCAGCCGGAAGGCAGCGACCAGCCCTATATCTATCGCGGTTTCCAGATGATCTCCGAAGAGAAGTTCCGCGACATGCACGGCGATCAGCTGCGCAAGATCAACCAGAACGGCGTCCTGCCGCTGTTGCTGTCGCATATCTTCTCGCTGTCGCTTATGCGCGACATTTTTGGGCGCCAGATGCAACTCGGCAAGGTGCCGCCGCAGACGCTCGAGCCGGCGCCCGCCAACGCCTGAATTGCCGCCGAAGGCGTGCCTGAATCGCCGGTCCGCTTCCGAAGCGGGCCGGCGATTTGCGTTGCATCCAGCTATTGAAATCCGCCGCTTTCATCCCACCTAGGGATTGCGTCGTCGTATTCCCCCCTTTGCGGCGGCGCGATGCACCTCGTTTCGAGGTGCCCTCCCTGAACCTGGCCGCCTCACGATTTCGTGAGGCGGTCTTTTTATGTGGATCATTCGGCTGCCAGCGGGTGCCCGGCACCGAGCAGCCGCTCGGCCAGCTCTGCGGCTAGGGCGGCGACCAACCGGCAGGCCGCGGCGAAGCCAGGTCCCGGCTCGCGCATGGCGGCGTCGAGATAGACCGCGCGGTCTATCTCGATTTGCAGCGCGTGGATGGCGCGGTCCGGGCGGCCGTGGCGGCCGACGACATAGCCGCCGGCATAAGGCGCGTTGAGCGCGACCGAAAAGCCTTGCGCGCGCGCCGTGCCCAACGCCGCCTCAAGCAGATCGGGCGCGATCGTCGTGCCGTGACGGTCGCCGAGCACGATCGCCGCGCCGCCGCCGGCTGGCATCGAATGACAATCGAGCAGGATCGCGGCGCCGAACCGGTCGCGGGCGCAGCGCAGCGCGGCATCCAGCGCGGCATGATAAGGGCGATGAACCTCGGCGATCCGTCGCTCCAGCTCCTCGCGGGGTATGCGGCCGCGCCAGATCGGGCCATGGCCGGCGATTCGCGAGGGGATGAGTCCGATGCCGCCGCGTGCGCGGTGCGAGGGGATCACGCTCGCGGAAGCCAAAGGCGGTGACACCAGGGCCGCATCGATCTCGCGCTCGTCGCGGTTGAGGTCAATCTCGGCGCGCGGCGTGCGGGCGATGAACGCGGTCGCGCCTGCCTCGGTCGCTTGCCAGGCCAGCCGGTCGACATAGCGATCCTCCAGCAGCTCGAGCGCCGCCCGCCCGACTCGCGCCGCCGAAAGCAGTTCGGGCCGATAGGCGCGTCCGGCATGGGGCACGGAGATCACCACCGGCGAGACCGGCCGTTCGGGGCCGACGCGCAGGAAGGGCGGATCGCTGGCGATTTCGGTCATGTCGGTGGCAGGAGTAGAGCCAGGCTGGGACAGGTGCAATCGCCCCGTCGCTTGGCGCTGGAAACGGGGCGGCAATTCGCGCATAAGCCTCGGCGTGGAACAGCCCGGCAAGATCCATCTCGGTCTCAGCATCCTCCTCGCGGAGGACGACGATTCGATGCGCGTCTATCTGGCCCGCGCGCTGGAGCGGGTGGGCTACAAGGTGACGGCGGTCGATCGCGGCACGGCTGCGCTGCCGCTGCTGGAGCGGGAAAGCTTCGATCTTTTGCTCACCGACATCGTCATGCCGGAGATGGACGGGATCGAGCTGGCCCAGAAGGCCGCCGCGATCGTGCCCGGCATCCGCGTGATGTTCATTACCGGATTCGCCGCCGTGGCGCTGAAAGCGGGTCGCAAGACGCCCGATGCGCGGGTGCTCTCCAAGCCCTTCCACCTCAAGGATCTGGTTGCCGAGGTTGAGCGGATGTTCCAGAGCGAGGACGAGCACGGACGGCTTTGATCAAGCGGGGTTGCGCGGTGCCCTTGCCCTCGCTACATCGCGGCCCCTGGCCATCGCCGGAACCCCTTGTGGGCGTGTAGCTCAGTGGTAGAGCACTGTGTTGACATCGCAGGGGTCGCAAGTTCAATCCTTGCCACGCCCACCATCAAAACCCCGCCAAGGCATTGCCGTGGCGGGGTTTTTCCTATCCGGCATTTGGGGATGCCATGCGCTTGCCACTGAGCTAGGCTTGGACATGGCCCGTCTCGCGATCACGCCGTTCCTGACTCTCATATGCCTGTCGTTCGCGAGCATGGCTCTCGCGCCGCCCGCGCAGGGTCAGACGGTCGCCGAAAGGGCGGAAACGTGCCGCCGGGTCGGCGATGCGCAGTTCATCCGCATCGATCCCGACGCCGCCGCGCAGCTCGCCGGCATCGGGCTGGACCGCGCCGCGATCTTCGAGCGGATGGCGGAGACCGCGATTCCGGAGACGATGGGCTGCTGGGCGATGCCGGTCGGCAATTTCGACAGCCAGCTCATCTCGGTCGGCATGGCGCAATGGAATTACGGCACGGGCAGCCTGCAGCCGGTGCTCGAACAATGGCGCGACGGCTTCGGCTCGCGCCGACGCTTCCGTGAGGTGCTCGCGACTCTCGCGCCGGTATACGGATCGCTGTTGTTCTCGCGCGATTGCCTTGCAGTGCCGGCGCGCGAGGCGTGCCGGGCTGCCATCCTGGCGGCGCACGATGCGCAAGGACATATCAACCCGGAGCTGATGGCGGAGCTCACCGCGATCTTCGAAAGCGATTCGATGCTGCAGGTTCAGACGGATGCCTATGTCCGGCGCCTTCTGTTCGTGCGCGAAGAGCTGTTGCGGGTGTTCCCGGCCGAGGCGATCACGATGCGCAAGATACGCTGGGCGATCGACACGATCGTGCAGCAGACCCGCCTCCCGCCGGACGAGGACATTGCCCGGCTGCGCGCCAGGCTCGCGGCGATGCCGCCGGCGGAGCGCTGGCCCCGGCTGCGCGCCATCTTCGCCTGGTATGCGGCGATCGCCCAGACGATCGACCAGGACGGGATCGTGCGCGATTACGTTTGGAACGTGGAGCAATGGAGCTGCCTGATCGATTGGGGGCGGATCGATCCGGAGCAGTACGAGCTGCTTCACCTTACCTTCCTGCGCAGCCGCACGGCGATCGGCAATAGCGGCCGGTGGCAGGCGTTGACCTTCTCCCGCCGCGCCAAGATCATCCTCGATGTCGGCAGCGTCAGCGGCCGGCGGGACGGCGAGTGTCCGGGCGGGAACGCCGTGTAATCGCGCAGGTGACGATCGCGAATGTCAGATGACAGAAGCAATTCGATCAATCGCATGAAGGCCTCGCTCAAGCCTTTTCGAGAATAGCCGTTAGGATTTTGTCAGACCTTGCGCGCTTATTCTTTGGGCGGGGGTGATTGCCGATGCGATGTCCGAATGCGATACCGGATGAAGAGGGCCGCCAGGGCGCGCTGGCGGCGCATGGCCTGCGTGACGGAATTGTTATGCCCAGCCTCGATCCGATCGTGGAGATCGCCGCGCGCCTGTTCGGCACGAATGCCGCGGCGGTGAACATGATCGGAAGCGATCATGTCTTCCTGGTCTCCAGCACCGGCATCGGCGACGGCGACATGCGGCGCGATGTTTCGTTCTGCGCCCATGCCATCACGCAGAACGATGTGTTGGTGGTGGAGGACGCGCAGCTCGACCCGCGCTTCCACGACAATCCGCTCGTCACCGGCGGCGCGATCCGTTTCTATGCCGGCGTGCCGCTCAGGGGGCCGTCCGGCCACGCGCTCGGTGCGCTCTGCGTCCTCGATCCGGAACCGCGCGAGGCATTCGGGCGGGAGGATCGCGACCGGCTCGTGGCGCTGGCCCGGATGGCATCGGAGAAGCTCGAGCTGCGGCGTCTCGAAATCGGCAATGAGGGGCAGCCCTCGGAATTCGCCGCGATCGCCTCGACCTCGCCCTATGCGGTCATCTGCTTCGACATGGCCCGACGGATCACCGCCTGGAATCCCGCCGCCGTGGATCTGTTCGGCTACAGCGCCGGCGAGGCGATATCGCGTGATATCGCGATGCTGATCCCCGAGGACCAGCTCGCCCGGGTGCAGGATGCGCTCGCGCGCGTGCTCGGCGGAGAGGCGCCGGCCAAGGACGCGAGCCTGTTCATGGGGCTGCGCAAGGACGGCTCGCTCTTTCCCGCCGAGCTTTCCTGGTCGCAATGGCAGGTCGGGGGCGAACCGCATTTCGGCGCGATCGTGCAGGACGTGACCGACCGGATCAGCCACGAGGATGCGCTCCATCGGCTCGCCAATTATGACAGCCTGACCGGGCTGGCCAATCGTAACCTGCTGCACGCCAATGGTGCCGCGGCGCTGCGGATCGACGCAACGGCCGCCGCGATCATGATCGATCTCGACGGCTTCAAGGATGTGAACGACACGCTCGGCCACGCGGTCGGCGACGCGATTTTATGCGAGACCGGCCGCAAGCTGGAGGCGGCAGTGCCGGCCGGCGCGACGGTCGCGCGGATCGGCGGCGACGAATTCGCCATTCTCCTGCCGGAAATCGGCGATCCGCTGCGGGTTGCGGCGATCGCGGACGCGCTGGTCGCCGCGATTGCGCGGCCGATCGTGGTTGACGGCCATGAGGTGCGCGTCGCGGGCAGTTGCGGCCTCGCCATCGCGCCGCAGCACGGCGCCGTGGTTGAAGATCTGCTCGGCAGCGCGGATCTCGCCTTGTTCCAGGCCAAGGCCAGCGGCCGCGGCACATCGTTTCTCTACGTCCCCGCGTTGCGCGCCGAGGCGGTGGCGCGCCGGATGTACGATGCGGAGCTGCACCGCGCGATCGAACGCGGCGAGCTGCTTCTGCACTATCAGCCGCAGATCCGCCTGTCGGACAATGTGCTGGTCGGTGCGGAGGCGCTGATCCGCTGGCAGCATCCGCAGCGCAACCTGCTTCAGCCCGCCGCGTTCCTGCCTGCCCTCGAAGGCGGCCCGCTGGCCGCCACCGTCGGCGAGTGGATATTGGACACGGCCTGCGCGCAGGCCCGCCTCTGGCGCCGGCGTCACCCCGATTTCCGCATCGCCGTCAATCTGTTCGCCGCGCAGTTCCGTACCGACGACCTCGCCGTGACCGTGGCGCGTGCTTTGGCCCGCCATGGCCTTCCGGCCGGCGCGCTGGAGTTGGAGATCACCGAAAACATCGTGCTCGATCAGGTCGATCTGGTGCTGCCCCAATTGCGGGCGATCCAGGCGCTGGGCGTCGCGCTCGCCTTCGACGATTTCGGCACCGGCTATGCCTCGCTCAACCTGCTCAAGACCTATCCGATCAGCCATATCAAGATCGACAAGAGCTTCATCCAGTCGATGCAGGAGTCCGCCCCCGATCGCGCGATCGTGACGTCGCTGATCGAGCTGTCGCACCAGCTTGGCCTTCAGGTCATCGCCGAAGGCGTCGAGGATGAAGAGCAGCAGGCCTTCCTGCGCGGCTGCGGCTGCGAGGAAGGGCAGGGCTATGTCTTCGGTCCCCCGATGAATGCGGCGTTGTTCGAAGAGAAATTCGGGCTGTCGGAAACGCCCTCGCGCTTCGTGGCCTAAAGGTTCGTCAGACCAGCCGCGCCGCGTGCCAGCGCAGGTGGTCGTCCATGAAGGTCGAGATGAAATAATAGCTGTGGTCGTAACCCGCGCGGCGGTTCAGCGTCAGCGCGATGCCGGCCTCGGCGCAGGCCGTTTCCAGCAGCTCCGGACGCAGCTGTTCGGCCAGGAACTGATCCGCCTGGCCCTGATCGACCAGGATCTCGGGCACGCGCGCGCCGTCCTCGATCAGCGCGACCGCGTCGTGGCGACGCCAGGCGGCGCGGTCGGGTCCCAGATAGCCGCCCAGCGCCTTCTCGCCCCAGGGAACCTGCCCCGGCGCGACGATCGGCGCGAAGGCGGAGACGGCGCGGTAGCGGTCCGGATGACGCAGCGCGAGGGTGAGCGCGCCATGGCCGCCCATCGAATGGCCGGTGATCCCCTGCCGCGCCATGTCCGCCGGAAACGCCCCGGCGAACACCTCCGGCAGTTCTTCGGTGATGTAGGAGTACATCCGGTAATGCCGGTCGAACGGCGCCTGCGTCGCATCGACGTAGAAGCCGGCGCCCAGTCCGAAATCGTAGGCGCCTTCGGGATCGTCCGGCACGCCCTCGCCGCGCGGAGACGTGTCCGGCGCGACGAAGATCAGGCCGAGTTCGGCGCAGGCGCGGCGATATTCGCCTTTGTCGGTGACGTTGGCGTGGGTGCAGGTGAGGCCCGAGAGATACCAGACGACCGGACAGAGCGTCCCGTCATCGGCCTGCGGCGGTACGAAGATGGAGAAGGTCATCTCGGTGCCGGTCGTGGCGCTGGCGTGGCGCACCACATGTTGGGTGCCGCCATGGCTGCGATTCACGGAGAGGGTGTCGAGGGTCATCGGGCTCCCCTAGGGTCCGTACCCGATAGGCGCAACGGCCGTGACGGGATGGATTTCGGGTCAGGGCAAGGCGCGAGGAGGGAGCGATGCTTTCGCATCGTGACCGACGAGCGACGTCGCCCTGGCGCGAAAGCCGCCCGCCGCTTCGCGGTCGTCCGGAGCAGGCCGCCGGCTGCGTCGATCGGTTGGACCGGGCAACCAGCCCGGCCTGCACCGCCCTCCTTGTCGGCGGCCTGCTCCGGAC
>JBBCJP010000020.1:0-89610 GCA_037190625.1 Alphaproteobacteria bacterium | reverse complement strand
CGTCGTGCTCGACGTGGACGTGGAGAAGGAGCGCATCTCGCTCGGCATGAAGCAGCTTGATTCCGCATCGGGCGGCGGTGGCGGTGCCACGGTCTCCAGCGGCGGCGGCGTCAACAAGGGCGAGACGGTCACCTGCACCGTTGCGGCCATCACCGACGGCGGCATCGAGGTCACGCTCGGCGACAGCGGTTCGACCGGCTTCATCCGCCGCGGCGATCTCAGCCGCGACCGCGACGAGCAGCGTCCGGAGCGCTTCCAGGTTGGTCAGAAGGTCGACGCGCAGGTGATCGGCTTCGATCGTTCGAAGAAGCCGAACTTCTCGATCAAGGCGCTGCAGATCGCCGAGGAGAAGCAGGCGGTCGCCCAGTACGGGTCTTCCGATTCCGGCGCGAGCCTCGGGGACATCCTGGGCGAAGCGCTCAAGCAGAAGCAGGGCTGATCAGGCCCGGAAGGGCAACCGGACGGACGGGCCCATCCGTCCGTCCGGTTCCCCACGCAGGTTAGCCCATTTGAATTGCTCGGATTTTCGTTGCGCCGGGCGCTTGCTTTTTGTCATTGTCGGTGCGACTAATTCGAGTCGTACGGTCGCTTCGGGGGTTGCGGCCGGCTCCGGCGGGTTTTCCGGGCCGCGTTTCGTCGAACAGGGGGGAAATCGTGATCCGATCCGAACTCGTGCAGAAATTGTGCGCAGATCATCCCGATCTCACGCTGAAGGAGATCGAACGCGTCGTCGGCACGTTCTACGAAGCGATCATCGCGCAGCTCCAGAGTGGTGGGCGGATCGAGTTGCGCGGTTTCGGCGCCTTCTCGACGCGCGGGCGCGATGCGCGCAAGGGGCGCAATCCCCGCACCGGCGAGGCAGTCGATGTGGACGCGAAGCGCGTGCCCTATTTCAAGCCAGGCAAGGAAATGCGCGAGCGCCTCAACGTCTGACGCCCGGCGCCGGGAAAGCAGGCCGGCGTTGACGGGAGGGCCCGGCACGGCCAACGCTTGATCCCGCGCGAACGTGGCGGAACCGGTAGACGCTGGAGACTTAAAATCTTCTGCCCCTCGGGGCGTGCGGGTTCGAGTCCCGCCGTTCGCACCAAAAGGATGGCCGCACGGATCGACGCCGTAGGCGCTCCTCCCGCCTCATCGGGCGCATCCTTTCCGCAACGCAGTGGTTCGCCTTACGGCACCCTCTGCCACAATCGGAAAGGAAATCAGATGTTTGGTAAGATTTTGGCGCCCATTGCCGGCGTCGCGCTGATCGCCGCCCCGGCATTGGCCCAATCCGCCTCGGCGCTTTCGGTGCAGCCGGCTGCGATCGAACGCGCGGGCGTCGATGGCGAGGGAAACCAGCTTGAAGGCGGGGCCTGGATTGCGCCGGTGCTGGCGGCTGCGATCGTTTTGGGCGGCATTCTGCTCGCCGCCGGGGTGTTCGACAACGACGACCCGGTCAGCCCGTAATGGCATGGAAAGAGACGGGCTGGCGCAGCGCTCCGGCCCGTCTTTCCTGACAATGGAATCGAATGGACTCGTCAGGCGGCAGCTGAGGCGGGCACAGCCTTCACGCCGACCCATTCGCAGCGCACCAGGCTGATCGGATCGAGAAACATGCCCCCCATGCGAATGCCGATCTGCCAGCGAACTTGGGCATGCACCGCACCGACCCCGGGGACATCCAGCGCCACATAGCTGCCGATCCGCACCGGTTCCTCGCATTCCGCCATGAAGCCGAGCGTCGAAACGTCGCGAATCCTGACCTCGATATTGTACAGATTCTGAGGCTGGAGACGCGCCGCGCAATCGATCGCAAGGCGCGGCGCGCGGCGCGTCTTGTAATCGGGCTCCTGCTCTTCGGCGGGCATGTCGTCGAAGCCTTGATCCATCGCCGAGAATTAGCCCGCCACAGGTGAAGGAGGAGTAAAGGCGGGGCTGCTTTTCCGTCGCCAGCGGCTAAAAGAAGCTTGCCGGCGCCCGGAGGCCGGCGACGGCGGCGAGAGCGGATGCAGATGATTGTGCGTAAGGCTGTGTTGAGGCTCGCACTCGCGGGAGCCTTGCTGGCAGCCGGCTGCGACAGCCCCTCGAGCGGTCCGGTCACGGTGGCCGCGATCGGCGCATCGCCTCGCTTGCTCAATCCCAATCTCGAGCCGCTCGATCCCCCGTCTGCCTTCCTGATCGAGGCGGTGGCGCAAGGCCTGGTCCGTTTCGATGCGACTGGCGAGATCGAGCCGGCGCTCGCCCAGAGCTGGATCGTCTCGGACGATGGCTTGCGCTATACCTTCCGCATTCGCCGCACCCATTGGTCCGATGGGGCCCGCGTCACCGCCGAGCAAGTCGCCGCACGCTTGCGCGCCGCCATCAGCCGACCCAGCCGCAATCCCTTCAAGCCCGTTCTGATGGCGATCGACGATATCGTCGCGATGACGGACGAGGTGCTGGAAATCCAGCTTCACGGGCCGCGGCCAAATTTCCTCCAGCTGCTCGCCCAGCCGGAGCTGGCGGTCCTGCTGAACGGACGCGGAACCGGCCCCTATTCCGTCCTGCCCGGCGGCAATGCGCCGGCACGGCTGCAGCCGGTGCAAGGCGAGGATGCAGCGGACGACGGCGAAGAGGATGCGCAGCCCGCCTTGTTGCTGTGGGGGCAGCGCGCGTCCGTGGCGGTGACCCGCTTCGTCGATGGCGAAGTCGAGCTTGTCACTGGCGGCACGGTCGGCGACCTGGCGATCGCCCGTGCGGCGCGTCTGCCGCGCAACAGCTTGGTCTTCGATCGTGCCACCGGGCTGTTCGGGCTCGCCTTCGCCAACGCCGACGGACCGCTCGCCGATCCGCAGGTCCGCCGTGCTCTCGCCATGGCGATCGACCGCGACGCGATCGCCGCCGCGCTGGATGCGTCCGATTTCGCGGTCCAGACGGCGCTCGTACCGGGTGGCGTCACGGAGCTCCCCCAGCCCGTCGTCCCGGATTGGGCCGACGCGCCCCCGCCGATGCGCCGCGAGCTGGCATCGCGGGCGATCGCGGCGCTGTCGCGCGACGCGCCCCTCACGCTGCGCGTCGCGATGTCCGACGCCCCCGGCCACCGGCTGATCTTCGCGCATCTGAGGCGGGATTGGCGGCGGATTGGAGTGGAGGCGGTGCGCGTCGCGCCCGGCGCCGACGCCGATCTGCGGCTGATCGACGCCGTCGCGCCCGCCAATCTGGGGGCCTGGTATCTGCGTCAATTCTCCTGCGAGGCGAGCCCGGTCTGCGATGCCGATGCCGACGCCGCTCTCGCCCGCGCCCGCGCAGCGTCCACCGCCGAGGAACGGCAGGCCGCCCTGGCGGAAGCTGACCGCGCGCTCGCCGCGATCACGCCCTTCATCGCGATCGGCGCGCCGATCCGCTGGTCGCTGGTGTCACGGCGGCTGACGGGCTTCCGCCCCAACCTGTTCGCGCGGCACCCCGCCAGCGAGTTGATCGCGGAGGAATTCTGATGCCCCGGATCGATCGGGCTGAAATCGAGCGCATGGCGCGGGATCTGCCGATGGGGCGCGATCCCCATTCGGTGCGCCGCCGGATCGAGGCGATGGAAGGCTTGCTGGAACGCGCCTTCGTCGTGCCCGGGATCAACCGGCCGGTCGGATTGGACGCGATCGTCGGGCTGGTACCGGTGGTGGGCGACATTGTCGCCGCCGCGATGGGGGCTTGGATCGTCTGGGAAGCGCGCAATCTCGGCATGTCGAAATTCCATCTTGCGCGGATGATCGGCAATGTCGGCGTCGATACGGCGCTGGGCGCAGTCCCTATCGTCGGCGACCTGTTCGATTTCGCCTTCCGGTCCAACAGCCGGAATATCAGGATCGTCCGCCGCTGGATGGACAAGCACCATCCGACGACCGGCGTGATCGAGGGGGAAGTGACGGGACGGCGCTAGGGCCCGTACTAGAGCGCGGCGAAATCCAGCCCAATATCGGCGGCGGGAGCCGATTGAGTGAGCCGGCCGACCGAGAGATAGGTGATTCCGGTTTCCGCCTTGGCCCGGATCGTCTCCAGATTTATGCCGCCGCTCGCCTCGGTCGGCACCCGGCCGGCGACCAGCGCGACGGCCTCGCGCAGCGTCGCCGGGTCCATATTGTCGAGCAGCAAATGGGTCGCGCCCGCCCCCAGCGCCGGTTCGATCTGGTCGATCCGGTCGACCTCGACGATGACCCGCTCCAGCCCCGCAACAACGGCGCGGCGCACCGCCTCTTCCACCGATCCCGCCACCGCGACATGATTGTCTTTGATCATCGCCGCGTCGTCGAGCCGCATCCGGTGGTTGGTGGCGCCGCCCATCCGGGTCGCATATTTCTCCAGCACGCGCAGGCCCGGAATGGTCTTGCGGGTATCGAGCAGGACCGCGCCGGTGCCGGCGATCCTGTCGACATAGGCGCGGGTGAGCGTCGCGATACCGGACAGATGCTGGACGGTGTTGAGCGCGGAACGTTCGGCGGTGAGCATGGCACGGGCATTGCCGGCGAGGCGCAGCAGGTCCGTCCCCGCCGGCACCATATCGCCGTCCTCGACCAGCCGTTCGATCTCCACGTCGGGATCGAGCGCACGGAAAAAGGCTTCGGCGATCGGCAGGCCCGCGACGACGATCGCCTCGCGGCTGTCCATCACGCCGGAGAAACGTGCGTCGGCGGGAATGACGGCGGCGGAGGTGACGTCGCCATGATCGCCCATATCCTCGGCGAGCGTGGCGGCGACGAAAGCGTCGAGATCGAAGCGGTCGAGCGTGAAGGCCATGAAGCAGCCCTGCCACCGGGGCCGCGTTCGGACAAGCGGCGAAGGGCGGGCTCAGGCGGCCGCCGCGTGTTCCCTCGAGACGAATTCGAGCAATTCGGCCGCCGGCATCGGCTTGCCGATATGCCAGCCCTGCGCGGTGTCGCAGCCCATCCCCGTCAGCAAGGCGAGGCATTCGGCGTCCTCGATGCCCTCGGCCACCACCTTCAGGCCGAGTTCGTGCGCCATGGCGATGGTCGAACGGACCATGATCGCGTTGCGCTGATCCTCGACCAGCGTCCGCACGAAGCTCATGTCGATCTTGAGCTCGCTCGCAGGGAGCTTCTGCAAATAGCCCAGCGAGGACTGGCCGGTGCCGTAATCGTCGATCGAGATGTGGACGCCGAGCGCGCGCCAGCGCTCCAGCGCGGCGATCGCCTGCTCCGGCTGGTTCATCGCCGCGGTTTCGGTGACTTCGATGGTGATCGCGTCCGCCGGGATCTGCGCGCCGGCGACCAGCTCGGCCAGTTCCGTCACAAAGGCCTCGTCGAGCAGCAGGGCGGCCGAGACATTGACCGCGACGCCGAGGGGATGACCGGCCCGATGCCAGAGCGCCGCGTCGCGCAGCGCGCCGGTGAAGACGTAGCGGGTCAGCGCGCCGATGCGGCCATGATCCTCAACCAGCGGGATGAAGCCGTCGGGCGGAATCCGACCGCGTTCGGCATGATCCCAGCGCACCAGCGCTTCCACCGCCACGATCTGGCCCGTGCGCAGGTCCAGCTTGGGTTGATAGGCATTCCAGACATGGCCCGCCGCCATCGCCGCGTCGAGCTCGCCGAGCAGCGAGAGATGCCAATCGGTCTCTTCGCTCTCCCCGTCCACGAAACGCGTCCAGCGCGCGCTCTCGCGCGCCGCCCGGGCCGCGGCCAGCGCCGCATTGGCGATCTGCTGGCGCACGCCGTCAGCGGTCGGATCGGCGATGCCGAAGCTCAAAGCCACGTCGACCAGGCGACCGCAATCGACTGGCGCGCGCATCAGCGCGGCCAGGGCGTCCAGCCTGTCCGGCAGATCGACCGCGCGGTCCGAAGATTCGATCCATCCCAAGCTCGACTCATCGAGACGATGGACAATGCCGCCTTCGAAGCCGAGGCGATCGGCAACGCGAAGGAGCAAGGTGGCCGTGGCATTCGGGCCCAGTCCGGCGGCGAGCGCATCGAACCGTTCGATGCGCGCGACCACCACGGTCGGCCTGCCGCCGGCCTCCGCCTCGAGCGCGGCGCGATTGGGAAGGCCTGTCGCACGATCGGTCAAGGCGCGCTGGTGATATTGGCCAGCCCCCTGAAAACCGAGCGATAGCAAGGCCGCGCTCGCGAGCGCCAGCAAGGCCGGCGCGATCGCGAAAGATGCCGCGAACCATTGCTCGGCGACCAGCGGCAACGCCAGAACCGTCAGCCCGCCCGCGGCAAAACCGGCGACACGGAACGCCCGGCGGCCCGGGCGGATCGTCGCTGCGATCAGGATCAAGGCCAATGCCAGCGCCCAGCCGCCGGCCCATTCGCGCGGCACCGGGCCTGCGATCAGGGTTTCAGCCGCCAGAGCCTGGATCACGACCCCGGGAATCACGCCATGCCTGGGAACCGCATAGCGATCGCCCATTTCGATCGCGGTCGCGCCGACGAGGATGCGCTTGCCAGCCAGTTCCGCCGCCGGAACGCGGCCTTCGACGATGTCGACGAAGCTGTGGCGAGGAATGGTTTCGGGCCGGATCGACGTGTCGATCCGGAAGACGCGCCCGATCTCGGCGCGGCTTTCGGCGAGCAGGGCGGCCAGAGCCGGGCGGGGCGCCCCGTCGATCGCCAGCCCGGTCAGCATCGTACGAACCTGGCCGTCGCGATCGGCGATGATGTTGACCGATGCCGTGAAAGCGTTGTCTCGCAACGGCTTGATCGGTGTATTCTCGATGATGTCCGAGCTGCCGGCGCCGGCATGCTGGCGCAGGCTTGCGAGGATGACGCTGCCGCCGGCCCGCTGCAGCGCGGCGGCGAATACGGCATCGTCCCCGGGATTGGAACGCGCCGAGAAATCGACGTCGAAGGCAACCGATCGCACCCCCGCTTCATGCAGGTGATCGACCAGCCGGGCATGGTTGCGCCGTGGCCAAGGCCATTGCGAGATCGTCTGCAGGCTGCGGGAATCGATCTCGACGATGTGCACCTCGCCGCTGGCGGGATGCGCCCGCAACGTATCGCGCGCGTCGCGCAGCATCCGATCGACCGCCATGCTGCCATCGCTCGACAGCACGGCCAGGCCGATCAGCGCCGACAAGGCGATGACGATCGCGTGCCGGCGCTGGAGCAGCCGTCCGAGCGATTTGAGATCGACCTGCGCCACCGACATCCTCCGGCCCTAGCGCCCCGCGCCGTTAAACCTCATCGCCGGCAAAGCAGCGGCAGACATGGCAAAGGACCGCGACCGCCGCCTTGGTCATCGTCATCGTCATTCCCGCCGAGGCCCGGCAGATTGAGCCCGGCGCACAACAGGTCTCCCGGCAGACACACCCCCACATCGCTTTCCCCCGCGCTGCCATCGCCACCGATGCCGAGACAGACCAGGTCGCCCGGCAGGCAAATCTCGATGCCGCCATCGCCATCGTCCGGAGGCAGGCCGGTATCGTCATCCGGCGGTCCGCCGACATCTTCATCCGGCGGGGTGCCGGCGTCATCGTCCGGCGACGTGCCCGCATCGTCGTCCGGCGGTCCGCCAATATCATCGTCGGGTGGAGTGCCGGCGTCGTCATCCGGCGGTGCGCCCGCATCATCGTCCGGCGGCGTTCCCGGGCCCCCCGGATTTCCGCCCGGTCCGCCACCACCGCCCGGATTACTGGGGTCGACACCTCCGGGATCATTCCCGTGACCATTATTGCCATCGTCCGGCGGCGTTCCCGTATCGTCATCCGGCGTGGTGCCGGCGCCGTCGTCAGGCTGGGTGTCCGCATCGTCGGCCGGCGGCGCGCCCGCGTCGTCGTCCGGTGATGTGCCCGCGACATCGTCATCGGCTGGGGCCGGCACCGGCGGGCTCACCACCAGCCGGGACTGATCGGCGATGTCGGCGAGGGCCAGCTCGATGCCGATCCGTCCGTCGATCAACCCGCCGGTCGATTCGGCAAGCGAGACCACGTCCTCGCTGACCGGAGCGACGATCTCGATCGTCGAGGCAGCGGGGCCGGCATAGGCCGCCGGCTGCGGCGCCGGGACCGTGACCGCGCCCGCGCCCGCGCCGTCGGAACGGATGGAGCGGCTGGTCTCGCCCTCTATATTGAGCTGCATCAGGTCGCTGGCCGAAACGCTGACGATCATGCCGGGCCGGATCAGCTCGGCCGCGCCGCCGTCGATCGTCGAAACCTCGACCACGCCCTCGGTCACCTGCACCGAGCCGCCGGCCTCGCCGATCGTGACAGTGAAGACCGTGCCTTTCACCACGGCGGCGAGATACGGGGTCTGCACGCCGAAATGCGGCGTCGCGCGCCGTTCGATCCGGAACAGGGCCGTGCCCCAATCGGTCAGCATCTGGACGATGCCGCCACGCTGCTCGGCCGCTTCGGGAAGCCGCAGCCGGCTGGCGGGAGACACCACGACATATTCCTGCCCGCGCGCGATGACGGCCCGCCCATTGGCGGCGGTCGCGATGGTCGATCCCGATGAAAGCAACGCACCGCGCGTCGCCGCGCGCTGCTGGCCGTCCTGCGTGATTCTGACGTCACCGCTGACTTCGGTGACACGCCATTCCGGCGCCTGCGCCGCGGCTGCGCCGCTCATTGCCATCAACAAGGGGGCAAGCCCCAGGATCGCCTTGCGCATGATGTTTTCCTTCTTGCCCACGGCGCGCCCGCCTGTCTCCGCAGCGGATCGAACCAAAGTGACGCCATAGGGTCAGCGACTTGCGCAGGGGTGAAAGGCGAAGGTTAATCGCGGGATAAGGGCTTCAAGGGAAAATTTACCGGGCGGTCCGTAAAGACCGGGGCAATGATCTTCCGGTCGGTCTTGCGTTCTCGCCCTGTGCGTATGGCGATGCTTGCGGCGTTCTTCGCGGCGGGCTCTCCTTATGCGGCGCTTGCCCAGCCCGAGCTGGATCGCTCCGACCCCAGCGTCATCACCGAGGAGATCGGCGCCGACGATCCCACGCGCCCGGCGCCTCAAGCGCCGGAGCTGGCCACCCCCGAGGATGACGTCACGACGCCGGAAGCGACGTTCGTGGTCGGCGCGATCCGTGTCGAAGGCGCGACGATATTGCCGCTGGCGGCCTTCGCGCCGGCGATCGAACCCTATCTCGGCCGTTCGCTCGGTCCGCAGGAGCTGCGCGCGCTTGCCCGCGCCGTCGCGGAAGTCGCGCGCGGAGCGGGCTATGGCCTCGCGACGGCCTGGATCCCCCGGCAAAGCGTCCAGAACGGCATCTTGCGGGTGCGGATCGATGAAGGGCGGATCGACGCGATCGACGCGCGCGGCGCCGGCGGTCCGACCGTCGCGCATCTTTTGCAGCCCCTCGCCGACGGCCAACCGGTGCGGACCGCTGCGTTGGAGCGGCGCTTGCTGCTCGCCGGCGGTCAGCCGGGCGTCACCGTCGGACGGGCGCGCCTGGTTCGCCAAGGCGGGCGCAACGTGCTGCGCATCGAGACGCGCTACGATCGCGTGCGCGTGCGCGCCACGCTCGACAATTGGGGCACCTCGGCGATCGGGCCGCTGAAGGCGCGCGTCGTCGCCGACATTCACGGACAGATCATGCGGGGCGACCGGCTGACCCTCGGCGGGATCGTGACACCGCTCCAGCCGCGCGAGTTCCAGCTTCTCCAGGCCGGCTATGCGCTGCCGTTGGGCGCGGCGACGGAATTGTCTGCGACCGGCTATCTCTCACGGTCCAATGCCGGCGGCGCGGCCCGCGCGCTGGAGCTGGACGGCGATGCGGCGGAGGCGCAGCTTTCGCTCTCCCATGCCGTGCTGCGCAGCCGCACCGCCAATCTATGGGTCTATCTCAACCTCGCTCATCGCGAGAGCGGCCTGGACCGCCGGGCCGTGCGCATCCGCAACGACACGCTGACCACGGCGTCGCTCTCCACTTTTGGCGCAACCCGACTGGGCGACGGCACGTTGCGCGTGCGCCTTTCGCTGGTCCAGGGCCTGAACCTGCTGGATGCGACCGTCGGCGGCGATCCCCTCGCCTCGCGCCGCGACGGCAGCGGCATCTTTACCAAGGCCGCCTTCTGGACGGATTACACCCGCGCGCTTGGCGGCGGCTTCAGCGTCCAGCTCAGCGGCCAGGGCCAGCTTGCTTCGCGCCCGCTCCTCGCCAGCGAGGAGATGGGCCTGGGCGGCCGCGCCTTCCTGCGCGGTTACGATTATCGCGAATTTTCGGGAGACGAGGGCGCGGCCGGAGCGATCGAGCTGCGCTACGATCTTCCGCTCACCACCTCCTTCATTCGCCGGGCACAGCTTTATGCCTATGCCGATGCGGGGCGCGTGAGCAATTTGCGCGGCGGTTTCGGCAGCGGGTCGCTCGCCTCGGCCGGCGGCGGCCTGCGGCTCAGCCTGCCAAGGCGCATCGACGCGGGCCTGGAACTGGGCGCGCCGCTCAGCGACGGCTTCGACGGAACGCGGCCCGATCCGCGTCTGTCCTTCACGCTCGCCGCACGCTTCTGACCTCCTCAGGACGAGGTTGCCACCTCGGCAGTTTACGTTAAGGTCAAGCGCATGACCTTGCCCGCCATCTTCGATCGCCTGCGCCTGCCCGTGATCGGTTCGCCGCTGTTCATCGTCTCCAGCCCCGATCTCGTCATCGCCCAGTGCAAGGCGGGAATCGTCGGCTCCTTCCCGGCGCTGAACGCGCGCCCGCAGAGCCTGCTCGACGAATGGCTGCACCGGATCACCGAGGAACTGGCCGCCTGGGACCGCGACCATCCCGACACGCCCGCCGCGCCCTTCGCGGTCAACCAGATCGTCCACAAGTCGAACGACCGGTTGATGGCCGACATGGCGACCTGCCAGAAATGGAGGGTGCCGATCGTCATCACCTCGCTGGGCGCGATCCCGGAACTGAACGACGGCGTCCATGGCTGGGGCGGCATCACGCTGCACGACATCATCAACGACCGTTTCGCTCGCAAGGCGGTGGAAAAGGGCGCGGATGGGATCATCGCGGTCGCCACCGGCGCGGGTGGCCATGCCGGCACGCTCTCACCTTTCGCTCTGGTGCAGGAAATCCGCGCCTGGTTCGACGGGCCGCTGATCCTCTCCGGCGCGATCGCCAACGGCAGGGCCGTGCTCGCCACTCAGGCGATGGGCGCCGACCTCGCCTATATCGGCTCACCCTTCATCGCGACCGCAGAGGCCAATGCCGACGCCGACTATAAACAGGGCATTGTCGAGGGCCGGGCAGCCGATATCGTCTATTCGAACCTGTTCACGGGCGTGCACGGCAACTATCTGAAAAAATCGATAGAATTGGCCGGTCTTGACCCCGCAAACCTGCCGGAGGGCGACATCAGCACGATGAACTTCGCCAATGCCGAAGGGTCCAAAGCCAAGGCATGGCGCGATATCTGGGGCTCCGGCCAAGGCATCGGCGCGATCGACGCGGTGCTGCCGGCGGCGGATTATATCGCGAAGCTGGCGGCGGAATATGAGACGGCGAAGGCGGAGCTGCGGGCGAAGGCGGGCGTCTAAGCCAGCACGTCATGCTGAACTTGTTTCAGCATCCAGTTTCCCAACGCACAAACGGCGGCGAGATAGACCCTGAAACAAGTTCAGGGTGACGATAAGGGCTCACGCCGCCTTTTGGAGGTGCCGGCGCCCGAGCAGTTCGGCGATCTGGACGGCGTTCAGTGCCGCGCCCTTGCGGAGATTGTCGGAGACGCACCAGAGGTTCAGGCCGTTCTCGACCGTCGGATCCTCGCGCACACGGCTCACATAGGTCGCATATTCGCCGACCGCCTCGACCGGGGTGACGTATCCCCCGTCCTCGCGCTTGTCGACGAGCATCACGCCCGGCGCCTCCCGCAGGATCGCCTGCGCCTCGGCGGCGGAAATCTCGTTCTCGAATTCGATGTTGATCGCCTCGCTGTGGCCCACGAAGACGGGCACGCGCACGCAGGTCGCCGTCACCTTGATCTTGGGATCGAGGATCTTCTTGGTCTCGACCACCATCTTCCATTCCTCCTTGGTCGAACCGTCGTCGAGGAAGGAATCGATATGGGGGATGACGTTGAACGCGATCTGCTTGGTGAACTTCACCGGCTCGTTCGGATCGCCGACGAAGATATTGCGGCTCTGCTCGAACAGCTCATCCATGCCGGCCTTGCCCGCACCTGAGACAGATTGATAAGTTGCGACCACAACCCTTTTGATTTTCGCGACATCGTGCAGCGGCTTCAGCGCTACCACCATCTGCGCGGTCGAGCAATTCGGGTTCGCGATGATGTTCTTGGCACGATAGAGATCGATCGCCTCGGGATTCACCTCCGGCACGATCAGCGGCACGTCCGGGTCCATCCGGTAGAGCGACGAATTGTCGATCACGGTGCAGCCGGCCGCGGCAGCGCGGGGCGCATGGATCTTGGTCGGCCCGGACCCGGCGGCGAAAAGGGCGATGTCCCAGCCTTCGAAATCGAAATGCTCGATATTGCGGACCTTGAGCTCCTGGCCGCTGTCGCCGAAATCGATAATGTCGCCGGTCGAGCGCGGGCTTGCCACCACGGCAATCTCGTCCGCCGGAAACTGGCGCTCGGCCAGGATGTTCAGCATCTCGCGCCCGACATTGCCCGTCGCCCCGACGACGACCACCCGATAACCCATCTGATTTCTCCGCTTGGCAGGGTGGCGATCTAGCGACTGACGCGCGCTTTACCAAGGGGGCGCGGGGCCCATTTTCTGCTATAAGCGACTCGGGGGCCCGCAAGGAGAAGCCCGATGGCCGCGACCCGCATTGCCGCCACGCCCGCCGCACCGGCGCTGCCGGTCCGCAAGATCGACGCGCACGACCTCAGCACCGCCCTGCGCGAGGGATATCGCGATTTCCTCGACAAGCGCGGCGACCTGATCGTGGTCGGGCTCATCTACCCGATCATCGGCTTCGCCGCGGCGGCGATCTTCCTGCAGGGCGCCTTCGTCCCGCTCTTCTTCCCGATCCTCGCCGGCATCGGCCTGCTCGGACCCGTTGCGGCGATCGGCTTCTACGAATTGGCGCGGCGGCGCGAAGCGGGGCTGGAATCGACCTGGTCGCATTTCTTCGACGTGACCAAGCGGCCGTCCCGCGACGCGATCATGGCGGTGACGGGCATCTTGCTCGTCATCTTCTTCGCGTGGATCCTCGCCGCCTGGATCCTTTACGCCGCCTTTATCGAGGCGCAGCCCCGCTCGATCGACGATTTCCTCGCCGCGCTCTTCACCACCGCCAATGGCTGGGGACTCATCATCGTCGGCAATCTGGTCGGCCTCGCCTTCGCCTGGGCGGTGCTGTCGATCAGCGTCGTCGCGCTGCCGCTGCTGGTCGATCGCGACACGGACGCGCGCACCGCCATCGCCACCTCGCTTGCCGCCGTGCGCGCCAATCGCGGCGTGATGGCGCGCTGGGGCCTGACCGTCGCCGCCCTGCTGGTACTGGGGTCGATCCCGGCTTTCATAGGGCTGGCCTTCGTCCTGCCCTGGCTCGGCTATTCGACCTGGCACCTCTACACCAAGCTGGTGGACCGCAAGGCGGGCTGACAGCGCCCGCGCACCTGCTATCGTCTCCCAAAGAGGGGGACGCATGAAGCAAGGGCTCTGGCTGACAATCGCGGTCGCCGCGCTGCTGGCGGCAATGGCGCTGAAAGGCGAGATCGTGCGCCTACCCGCTCCAGCCGAAGCGCCGGCCGCCGGCCAGTTCGACGCGAACCGCGCCGCGGCGCGATTGGCCCGCATCCTAGGCGACGAGCGTCCCCATCCCGTCGACAGCGATGCCAATGACGGGGTGCGCGACCGGCTGATCGCCGAGCTACGCGCGCTGGGCCTGAGCCCCCGCGTCACCGACGATTTCGCGTGTAACGGCTTCGCGCGCAACCGCGCCGTTTCCTGCGCGCGGGTGCGCAATGTCATCGCCACTTTTGGCCCGAGCGAAGGCGCGCATCTACTGCTTTCCGCCCATTATGACAGCACCTTTGCCGGCCCGGGCGCGGCGGATGCGGGAATCGGCGTCGCCACCTTGCTGGAGATCGCTCATCATCTGCGCGGGCAACGTTTGGCCCGACCGGTCACTTTCCTGTTTAACGAAGGCGAGGAGATGGGCCTGATCGGCGCCCGCGCCTTCCTGGAGCGCGATCCGCTGGCCGCGCGTATCGACACGTTGATCAACCTCGAGGCGCGGGGCGTCGAGGGGCCCGCGATCATGTTCGAAACCAGCCGGCCCAATGCGGCGGCGATCGCGCTCTATCGCGCTGCCGCGCTGCGGCCGTCGGCCAATTCGCTTACCACCGATCTTTACCGGCTCATTCCCAATTCCACCGATGTCGCGGTGTTCGAGGAGCGGCCCTGGACGATCCTCAACTTCGCGATCATCGGCAACGAGACGCGCTATCACAGCGCGGGCGACGATCTGGCCGCGCTCGATCGCCGAAGCCTGCGGCATATGGGCGATCAGGCGCTGGCGCTCACCCGCACGATCGCGGCCGATGCTACCACGCCGGCGCAAGCGACCGGCCAGCGCATCTACATGGACCTGCTCGGCTTTCACCTGATCGAGATGCCGCAAATCGCCGGGCTCGCGTTGGTGAGCCTGCTGCTCCTCTTCTTCATGGTGACGTCATGGCGTCGCCAGGCCCTGGGACGGCCGCTTCTGGCGACGGTCGTCGCAATGTCGGCGGGTCTGGTGCTGGCCTGGGCGGGCCAGCTCGCGCTCGGCATGATTCGCGCCGGCGATTACTGGCGGGCCTGGCCGTTCGCGACGACCACCGCCGTCTATGCCTGCGCCATTGCCGGCGCGCTGCTGGCGCTGCGCCTGGTAGCCCGCGACACCGAGCGGTCGCGATTGCGCGCCGTCTTCTGGCTGCTCTTCATGCTCCAGGGCGCGGCGCTCGCCGTCGTCGCGCCCGGCAGCGCGATCTTCTTCCTGCTCCCCCCGTTCGCCATGGCGGTGGGAATGATGTTGGCGAACCGGCATCACTTTGCTGAGAAGATCGGAGCAATAGCTTCTATCCTGTTGCTTTTCATCACTTTTGGTCCGGCGCTTGCCTTGTTCGAGGAGCTGATGAGCAATGGGCCGCATTTCCTCCTGGCCCCGATCGGCGCGATCATCCTGCTGCCCGCGCTCATCGAGCTCAAGCCGTTGATCGACCGCATCCGGCCGGTCTTCGTCGCTGCGGGCGCTGGCGATCTCGCGCTGCTGGCATGGATCGCCGTGGCTTTCGTGCCCGCCTATAGCCTGGACCGGCAACAGCGCTTCACCATCGACTATCTGTGGGACGCGGACGAGCGCGAAGCGCGCTGGGCGGTCAACAATGACGGCGCGCCGGTGCCGTTCGACGCCGCCTGGGAAAGGCGCGAATTGCCTTATGCCGATGCCCGGCGCTGGCAAGCTCCCGCGCCGGCCCGTGATGTGCCCCCTCCCCAAGCCGCCTTGATTGGCGAAACGCGCGAGGGCGAAAGCCGGCGGCTACGGCTGCGCCTCGCCGCCAATGGCGCCCAGGTCGTCTCGTTGATCGCGCCGGCCGAAGCACGGCTCCGCGCGGGCGGCGCGCCCGGCTTCCTGACGCCCTTCGGCCAAGGCGAGGCGGACGATCGCTGGATCCTGCGCTGCGTCGGCCGGAGCTGCGACGGCGCGGAGCTGGAGCTGGTCGTCGCCGGGCCCGGCCCGCTTGAACTCTTCATCGTCGGCAGCCGCCCCGGCCTCCCCGAAAACGGTGCTGCCCTCGCCGCGGCCCGGCCCGCCAACGCGCGTCCCCAATATGCCCCGGATTCCACGCTCGCCTTCGCGCGGTTGCGTTTCTAGTGCACGGGACGGGCAAATCGGTTAGTGGATGCTTGTGCCCGATCTGTTCCAGGACGATTCCCCGGCCCCGGTGGCGCCGACCGAGCCTTCGGACGGCGCGCCGCTGGCCGATCGGCTGCGGCCGCGCGCCCTCGCCGATGTCGTCGGCCAGGAGCATCTGACCGGGCCGGACGGCGCGATCGGGCGGATGGTGGCGGCGGGCAAGCTCGCCTCGATGATCCTCTGGGGCCCGCCCGGCACCGGCAAGACGACGATCGCCCGCTTGCTCGCCGATGCGGTGGGAATGCGCTTCGTTGCCATATCGGCCGTCTTCTCGGGTGTGGCGGACCTCAAGAAGGTGTTCGCCGAAGCCAGAGATCATGGGAAGATCGGCAAGCAAACTCTTCTGTTCGTGGATGAAATCCACCGTTTCAACCGTGCCCAGCAGGACGGATTCTTGCCCTATGTGGAAGATGGCACGGTCGTGCTGGTCGGCGCGACGACGGAGAATCCCAGCTTCGAATTGAACGCGGCTCTCCTGTCGCGCGCGCAGGTGCTGATCCTGAACCGGCTCGACGGCGCCGCCCTCGGCAAGCTGCTCGACCGGGCCGAGGCGCTGATCGAGCGCCCCCTGCCCCTCACGCCCGAGGCACGCGAAGCGCTGGTCGCCACCGCCGACGGCGACGGCCGCTTCCTGCTCAACCAGGCGGAGACCTTGTTCTCGATCGATCTTGCCGAACCGCTCGATCCGGCCGGGCTCGCCGCTTTGCTCCATCGCCGGGTCGCGGTCTATGACAAGGACCGCGAGGGGCATTACAACCTCATCTCGGCGCTGCACAAATCGATCCGCGGCTCCGATCCGCAGGCGGCGCTCTATTATCTCGCGCGGATGCTGACGGCGGGCGAGGAGCCGCTCTACCTGCTGCGCCGGCTGACGCGGGCGGCGAGCGAGGATATCGGCCTCGCCGATCCCAATGCGCTCGCCCAGTGCCTCGCTGCGAAGGAGGCCTATGACTTCCTCGGCAGCCCGGAGGGCGAGCTGGCGATCGCGCAGGCCTGCCTCTATCTCGCCACCGCGCCCAAATCGAACGCGGCCTATGCGGCGCAGAAGGCGGCCTGGCGCGCAGCGAAGGAAACCGGATCGCTGATGCCGCCGAAGAACATCCTCAATGCGCCCACCAAGCTGATGAAGCAGATCGGCTATGGCTCGGGCTATCAATATGACCATGACAGCGACGAGGGCTTTTCCGGCGACAATTACTGGCCGGAAGAGATGGCGCCGCAGACCTTCTACACCCCCACCGACCGCGGCTTCGAGAAGCGCGTGGCCGAACGCATCGCTTATTGGGAGAGCCTGAGACGTGAGAAACAGCCTTAAGTTCGCTGCCTTAGTCCTTCTAATCACACCGCCGGCTGCGGCACAGCATCCCGAAGCGGCGCTCTACGATCGTGCGCTGGCGGCGGGCTACAAGGCGCAGTTCCTCTGCTCGGGCCTGTGGAATGCGGGCAAGAACGCGGCGCAGATCGAGGCGGACGAACTGACCGGCATCTATCCGCACATCGCTCAGATCGTCCCCACCTTGACCGCCGAGATCGACGCGGAACGTCACCAGGTCCGTGTCGCCTATGACGAATATGCACCGCCCCGCATCGCGCAATGGCGCGAGGGGCTGGGCTGCGCGGGCCTGCCGATCGGCGCCGCGCCGGCCGCCGCAACGGATATTCCCGCCTTCCGCTCCACCACCGGCATGGACCTATGGGACGGACGCCCCTGGCCGATGGGCGATGAAGGTGCGAACGCGCCTCTGCCCCGCAATCTGCCGCAGATCGAACGCGTCACCGGTCAGGCGCTGCGCGGCGATGGCTATGGCGGACGAACGAGCGCCGTGGTGATCGTCCATCACGGCCGGATCGTCGCCGAAACCTATATGCAGGGCCACGATCTCCACACCTCGCAGCGCACCTGGTCCGTCGCCAAGTCGCTGGCCGGGACCCTGGTCGGCCATGGCGTGCAGCGCGGGCTGATCCGCACCGACGAGGCCGCCAATCTCGCCGCCTGGCGCTCGCCCGGCGATCCGCGCGCGGCGATCAGTGTCGATCAACTCCTGCGCATGGCGAGCGGCCTGACCAGCGACACCGCCGGCAACCGTACCGACGCGGTCTATATGGGCGGCGCCTCGGTCGTGGAGAGCGCCACCCTCTGGCCCCTGCTCCACCGCCCCGGCACGCGCTACCGCTATGCCAACAACGACACGATGCTGGCGACGCTGGCGCTGATGGAGCGGCTCCCGGCCGAGCAGCGCCTCGGCTTCCCGGCCGAATTCTTCCGCCGCATCGGTATGACCCGCACGATCGCCGAGACCGACTGGCGCGGCGATTTCATCCTCTCCAGCCAGGTCTGGACCACGGCGCGCGATCTCGCCCGATTGGGCCTGCTCTATCTCAATGACGGCGTGTGGGAGGGCGAACGGCTGCTCCCCGAAGGCTGGCGCGACTATGTGACCCGCGCCTCCGGCCCGCAGCCCGACGGCGCATTCGGCTATGGCGCCACCTTCTGGATCATGGACCGCTCCGAAGGCGTCCCCGCCGACGCCTTCGCCGCCTTCGGCAATCGCGGGCAGTATCTGGTGATGATCCCCTCGCGGGACCTCGTCATCGTCCGGCGCGGCTACGACACGGCCGAGAATCGCTTCGACATCGCCGCCTTCACCCGCGCCGTGGTCGAGGCGCTGGACCGGCGATGAAGACCTGGGACGAGGTCGTCGCCTTCGCGCTGACGCTGCCGGGCACGGAACTCGGTATCTCCTATGGCGGCCCGGCGGTGAAAATGCGCGGCAAGGCCTTCATCTATCCCAGCCGGGAGCCGGACAGCTTCGGCGTCGCCTCGCCACTGGGCGAGAAGCAGATATTGATCGAGACGGACCCGGGCACCTTTTGGGAGACCGACCATTATCGCGGCTGGCCGGCGGTGCTGGTCCGCTACCACAGCCCGGATCGCGAGCGGATCGAGAACGTCATCACCCGCGCCTGGTGGGACCGGGCCTTCAAGGCGCAGCGGACCGCTTTTGGCCCACGCCCCTGAATGCGCCCGTTTCGCCGCGATCGACTGGTCCGGGGCGAAAGGCCGGCGGCACAAGGGCATTGCGGTTGCACTCTGCGAAATCGGCAATGCGGCCCCGAAGCTCGTCCGCCCGGCTCATGCCTGGTCGCGCGAAGAGGTGCTGGACTGGCTGGTCGAGACAGCGGCCGAAGCGCCGACCCTGTTCGGCTTCGACTTCAGCTTCGCGCCGCCGATCATCGGACGCGGCGCCTATCTGCCTGACGAGAGTGGCGTGCCGGACGACGCCAAGGGTTTCTGGGCCTATGTCGATAGCCTCTGCGATGACGAGGATCTGGGCGCCGCCAGCTTCCTCGAGCGCGCCCACCGCCGCCATTTCTATTTCGGCGCGGCGGACGGGCCAAAGCGCGATTTCCTCCATCACAGGGTCTGCGAAACGGCGTTCAACGCGGGCGGCGGCGGCAAGGCTTCGACCGTCTATGACGCGATCGGGGCGGCGCAGGTCGCCAAAGCGAGCTTCGCGGGGATGCGACTTTTACACGGGCTGGATAAACGCGTGCCGATCTGGCCCTTCGATCCCCTGCCCCGCCAGGGCAGTCTCGTCGTCGAAATCTACACCCGCGCCTTCATTCGCCTGGCGGGATTGAGCGGCCGCAAGGTTCGCGATCCTGTCCAGCTCGATGCCGCACTGGCGGCGCTCGGCAGCGATCCGGCGCTGCTGCACCGGCCGCCGAACGATCATGAAAGCGACGTGCTGATCGCCGCCGCCGGCCTGCGCGCCATCGCGCCCGACGCGCGCTATTGGCGCCCCGCCGGCCTCACGCCCGAAATCGCGCGCACGGAGGGCTGGACGTTCGGCGTGACTTAGCCCATTTGGGCGCCGGCGCGGCAGCGCCATGCCGGTTTAGCTCAGCTGGTAGAGCAGCGGTTTTGTAAACCGAAGGTCGCGGGTTCGATCCCTGCAACCGGCACCATCTCCCTCAGATCAGGCGCATCGGCTTGAAGCGGGTCGCTTCGGCGATCGCCTCGCGCTCCTCGATCTCCAGCTCGAAGCGCATGGCGAGCGTATCGAGAATCGCGGCGACGCTTGCTTCCGGCGTCGAGGCGGCTGCGGTGATGCCGATCCGACGCGCGCCGTTCAGCAGCGCGAAATCGATCTCCCCGGCCTCGGCGACCAGCTGCACCGAGCCGCAACCGGCAGCGCGGGCGACTTCGACAAGCCGGCAGGCGTTGGACGAGAAGGCCGCGCCCGCGACGATGATCGCGTCGGCCTCGCCGGCCAGCGCCCGCACCGCCGTTTGGCGGTTGGTGGTGGCATAACAGATATCGCTGGCCGGCGGCGCGGCGAGATCGGCGAAGCGCGCCTCCAGCGCCGCGATCACGACCGCCGCCTCGTCGACCGAATAGGTGGTCTGCACCGCATAGGCGACCGGCGCGTCGTCGGAGAGGTCGAGTGCCGTCGCCGCCTCGGCCGATCCGACCACGCTCGCCGCGCCGGGCGGGAGCTGGCCGAGCGTTCCGGCGATCTCCGGATGGCCTTCATGGCCGATCAGGATGACGTGACGGCCGGCGGCATGATGGCGCGTGACTTCGCGATGCACCTTGGCGACCAAAGGGCAGACCGCGTCGAACCAGGTGAGCCCGCGCCGGTCCGCGTCCTGCGCCACGGAATCGGGAATGCCGTGCGCCGACATAATGACGACGGCGCCGTCCGGCACCGCGTCCAGCTCCTCGACGAACACCGCGCCCTGCGCCTCCAGTTCGCGGACCACGGCGAGATTGTGGACGATCGGGCGGCGGACATAAACGGGCGCGCCGTAGCGTTCCAACGCCGCCTCGACCCCCGCGATCGCCCGGCGCACGCCCGCGCAGAAGCCGCGCGGCGCCGCGAGCAGGACGCGCAACGCCGGCTTCGTGGCCGATGCGTCTTGGCGCCCGGCCAGGGATATTCGCGGCTCGGCCATCAATTCCCCCCACGACCGTTATGCCGCCAAAGGGAAGCGAGGGAAAGTGGGGCGAGGCCCGGCATCCGGCTTCTTTCGGCGCCGGCGCCGACCTCCTTGGAATGTAGGATTTGCCCTGTCAAAGTCGCCGCGACTCGGAGCGCACATGACCCATGCCCCCCTGCCTCGCCCCTCCCGCGCGTTGCGCCGCGAACTTCCTTGGGCAGGAGGGACTCATCCCCGACGTAGCGTCAGGTTCGTCAACTTCCGAGACCTGAAATCGGGGGAGAGGAAGCCGCGAGATGCGGGTCGATCCGGCCTAGATCAGGTAGCGCAGCCGCACGTTCTGCCGGACCTGTGCGCCGGAGGCCTCGAAGCGCACCTCGTCGAAGCGCGGCGGGCCCATGCGGATGCGTGGGTTGCGGGAAAAGCCGAAGCCCTCGCGCGGGATCGCCATGAAGCGATCGAGCCGGCCGTTGGAATTCTCGTCATGGATCACGGCCAGCGCGTAGGTGCCGGGCGCCGCGCCATCGATCCGCACATGCGCCGCGCGCGCGGCGGGAATCGAGCGCTTGATCGCCGCCGGATCGCCGTTGCAATCGGGGAAGTGCGCCTGATTGCGGGTCAGGCAGAGGCGAACGATGCCCTGCGTGTTGCGAAGCCCCTCGATATGGATGTCGATCGTCGTTCCGTCATAGGCCGCCGCCGGCGCGGGCAGCATCAGCGCCACTAGGATCGGGAAGGCGAAACGTGCCCAGCCCCTTGTCGGTGCCGCACAGGCGGTCCCAGAAGCGGAAATAGAGGCCATAATTGCATCCATAATGTTGGTGGTGGCGCTGATGGTGGCTGGCGGTGATCAGCCAGTTGCCCGCCCTACCCGTGACGAGCCGGCGTGGAAACATCTCCCAGCCCATATGATTGGTGACGCCCATCACGGTCATCACCGTCAGCACCACACCCAATGCGCCGACATGGATCGGGATGGCGAGGACGAGCACGGGAATAACCACCGCGCCGGTCAGCGCCTCCCAGGGATGGAAGCTCATCGCGGCCCAGGCTGTGGGCGGGCGGCTGGCATGGTGGACGGCATGGGCGATGCGGAAAAGCTTCGGCCGGTGCATCCAGCGATGCGTCCAGTAGAACCAGGTGTCGTGGAGGAAGAGATAGAGCAAAACCGAGGCTGGCAGCCACCAGAGCGGCCAGGCGTTCACATCGGTGTACACCTTCGTCCAGCCATGCTCCTGCCAGCCCCAGGCGAGCAAACCGGCCGGCACGCCGTAGATGAAGGCGCTGGCCAGCGACCAGCATATCTCCTTGCGGATCTGCGGATCGAGCCCGGCATAGAGCCCTGGAAAGCGCGCCCGGGTGAGCAAGGCGAAGCCGCCGCTGACGATCAGGTAGCGCACGCCCACAATCAGCGTCATCGCGACGATCGACAGCGAAATGGCGAGGATGAGGCTCACGGCGCGTTCCTTACAACAGCCGGTGGCGATGCGCGACGGTGATCGCTAAAGGCTTTCGGAATTCCGTCATGCTGAACTCGTTTCAGCATCCATGTACACCGTCTGTGCCGACATATGCTGGGCCGTGTTCATGGACCCTGAAACGAGTTCAGGGTGACGATTCGGGTCTTGAGCAAAAGGACGCAAGTGGCGGGGCCAGAACCTCTTGTGATCGCGGGCGGCGGGCTCGCCGGATGCCTGACCGCGCTCGCCCTGGCGAAGCTGCGGCCGGAGGTGGCGTTCCTGCTGGTCGAGCAGGGCGAGAGCTTCGGCGGGAATCATATCTGGTCCTTCTTCGATGCGGACGTGGCGCCCGAAGACCGCTGGCTCATCGAGCCGATGATCGCCAAGAGCTGGGACGGCTATGACATCCGTTTCCCCGAACGCGCCCGCACCCTCCCCACCCGCTACAACAGCACGCGATCCGACCTGCTCGACGCGGCGATGCGCGAAAGGCTGCGGCCGGATCAGTACCGGCTGGGCGCGACGGCGGATCGGATCGACGTGGACGCGCGCGGGGCGGCCAATCTGGAGGCGCTCGACCTCGGCTGGCAGAAATTCGTCGGGCGGAAATACCGGATGCGCGAACCGCACGGCCTGACCCGCCCGATCGTGATGGATGCTTGCGTCGATCAGGCGGACGGCTATCGCTTCGTCTATTGCCTGCCCTTCACCGAGGACCGACTCCTGATCGAGGATACCTATTACAGCACCGATCCGACGCTGGACCGGGCGGAGCTTGGTGCGCGCATCGAGGCCTATGCGGCCGCACGCGGCTGGTCTCCGGCCGAGCTGGAACATGAGGAAGCCGGCGTGCTCCCCGTGACGATGGGCGGCGATTTCGATGCTTTCTGGCCGGAGAGCGAAGGGACGGCGCGGATCGGCCTACGCGGCGGCTTTTTCCACCCGACGACCGGCTATTCGCTGCCCGACGCGGTGCGGATCGCCATGCTGATCGCGCGACAGACGGACTTTTCGGCGCTGCCGCAGGTGCTCCGCGCCGAGGCGAAGCGGCTGTGGAAGGCCCGCGGTTTCTATCGGTTGCTCGACAAGATGCTGTTCCGCGCTGCCGAACCCGCCGAGCGTTACAAGGTGCTGCAACATTTCTACCGCCTGCCGCCGGAGCTGGTGGAGCGTTTCTACGCCGCGCAATCCACTCTGGCGGACAAGGCGCGCATCCTATCCGGCAAGCCGCCCGTGCCGATCGGCCGCGCGATCAAGGCGCTGATGGCATGACGAAGAGCACCGCGATCATCGGCGCCGGCTTCGGCGGCCTCGCGCTCGCCATCCGGCTGCAATCGGCCGGCATCGCGACAACCGTGATCGAGGCGCGCGACAAGCCGGGCGGCCGCGCCTATTTCTGGGAGAAGGACGGCCATGTCTTCGACGCGGGGCCAACCGTCATCACCGATCCCGATTGCCTGAAGGAATTGTGGGCGCTGACCGGGGCGGACATCGCCGCCGACGTGGCGCTGGAGCCGGTGACACCCTTCTACCGGCTGTCCTGGCCGGACGGGACGGTCTTCGACTACACGAACGACGACCCGTTACTAGAGAAGCAGATCGCGGCGCTGCGGCCGGAGGATGTCGCGGGCTATCGCCGGTTCCTCGATTATTCCGCCGGCGTCTATCGCGAGGGCTATGAGAAGCTCGGCGCCGTCCCCTTCCTCGATTTCGCATCGATGCTGAAGGCGGGGCCGAGCCTGATGCGCTACCAGGCCTGGCGGTCGGTCTATTCGATCGTCTCGGGCTATGTGAAGGACGAGCGGCTGCGCGAGGCTTTGTCCTTCCACACCCTGCTGGTCGGCGGCAATCCGATGACGACCAGTTCGATCTATGCCCTGATCCACAAGCTGGAGCGCGACGGCGGCGTCTGGTTCGCCAAGGGCGGCACCAATGCGCTGGTGCGCGGCATGGTGCGGCATTTCGAGCGCATCGGCGGTACGTTGCGGCTCGGCGATCCGGTCGAGGAGATATTGACCGACGGGACGAAGGCGACGGGCGTGCGGACGAAGAGCGGCTGGCACGCCTTGTTCGACGCGGTCGCCTCGAACGGCGACGTGGTCCACAGCTACGATCTGGTGAAGGGCCACAGAAGGGGCGCCTCGGCGGCACGCAGGCTGCGCCGCAAGCGTTTCTCCCCCTCCCTTTTCGTCGTCCATTTCGGCGTGAAGGGGCATTATCCCGACATCAAGCACCACAATATCCTGTTCGGGCCGCGCTATCACGGGCTGCTCGCCGACATCTACAAGAACGGGAAGCTGGCCGCCGATCCCTCGCTCTACATCCATCATCCGACGGCGACGGACCCGGACATGGCACCGACGGGCCATTCGACCTTCTACGCGCTCGCCCCGGTGCCCCATCTCGGCAAGCTCGACGTGGACTGGGCGGTGGAAGGGCCGCGTTATCGCGACCAGATACTGGAAGTGGTCGAGCAGCGGCTGATCCCCGGCCTGCGCGCCAACATCACCACCTCGTTCCACTATACGCCGCAGGATTTCGCCCACGATCTCGGCGCGCATCTGGGCTCGGCCTTCAGCCTGGAGCCTTTGCTCACTCAGAGCGCCTGGTTCCGTGTCCACAATCGCGACGATGTGATTTCGAACCTCTATTTCGTCGGCGCCGGCACCCATCCGGGCGCGGGGATTCCCGGCGTGGTGGGCAGCGCCAAGGCGACCGCCGGACTGATGATCGATGATCTCGGCCGCTGAAAGAGCTTCATTGGTTGCGGAGGCCGAGCGGATCATCCGCGAAGGCTCGAAGTCGTTCCGCTTCGCGAGCAACCTGTTCGATCAGCAAACGCGCGAGCGGGCCTGGCTGCTCTATTCGTGGTGCCGCGCCTGCGACGATCTCGCCGACGGCCAGGTTCTGGGTCATGGCGCGGTCGCGCCGGCCGATCCGGAGCGGCGCATCGCTTATATCCGCGAGATGACCGACCGGGCGCTCGCCGGCGAGACGG
This sequence comes from Alphaproteobacteria bacterium, assembly GCA_037190625.1. Classification (GTDB taxonomy): domain Bacteria; phylum Pseudomonadota; class Alphaproteobacteria; order Sphingomonadales; family Sphingomonadaceae; genus Allosphingosinicella. Next base: position 64,434 of record JBBCJP010000020.1, on the reverse strand, counting down.
TGGGGGTTGCGCCGTTCGACGCGCTGCGCGTGGTAGCAGGCGAATGCGGCATTCCGCGCCGCTTCATGGACGATCACCTTGCCGGCTTCGCGCTGGACGCAGAGGGTTGGCAGCCGCAAAGCGAGGACGATCTGCTGCGTTATTGCTACCATGTCGCCGGCGCCGTCGGCTGCATGATGGCGGTGATCATGGGCGTCGCGCCCGACGACGAGGACACGCTGGACCGCGCCAGCGATCTCGGCCTCGCCTTCCAGCTGTCCAACATCGCCCGCGACATCGTCGAGGACCATGGCGTCGGGCGGGTCTATATCCCGGCGGAATGGGGAAAGGTCGATCCGGCCGACCGCGTCGGGCTGGCCGCGATCGCCGAGCGGATCGGCGCGCTGGTCGAACGCTACGAGGCTTCGGCCCGGGTCGGCGCCGCCCGCCTCCCCTTCCGCGCGCGCTGGGCGGTGCTGTCGGCGGCGAACATCTATGGCGGCATCGCCCGCAAGGTCGTCGCCCGCGGGACAAGCGCCTGGGACAGCCGCACCGTGGTCCACAAGCCGGAAAAGCTGCTGCTGGTGATCAACGCCCTTGTCGAATGCGGCGACCGCCCTGACCCGGTGGACCGCGCGGGGCTGTGGGCGCGGCCGAGATGACATCGCCAATCGTCATTGCGAGCGGAGCGAAGCAATCCAGTGCGGCCTCCGAGACCCGCTGGATTGCCGCGTCGCTACGCTCCTCGCAATGACGATGGGGTTCAGCGCCCCGCCGGCGCCCTCACCCCGGCCCGCTCGCGGCGCTTGAGTTCCGCCTTCAGTTCCTCCGGCGGCGGCGCCCAGAGGAAGCCGAAGCTGACCGTCCCCTCCTTGGTCTCGACCGCATGGTGGAGGCGGTGCGCCTGGACGATGCGCTTCATGTAATTGGAGCGCGGGACGTAGCGGTGATTGAGACGCTTGTGGACGATCACGTCGTGGAAGCCGAAATAGATCGCGCCGTAAGCCGCAATGCCCGCCCCCATCCAGATCGTCCAGCTCCCCCAGCCGAGATTGACGCCGCCATAAAGCAACGCGATCGACGGGACGGCGAAAATCACCGCATAGAGATCGTTCAATTCCCAATTGCCGGTGCGCGGCCGATGATGGCTTTCGTGCAGGAACCAGCCCGGCCCGTGCATGATCCAGCGGTGCGCCACATAGGCGACACCCTCCATCGCGATCACGGTCGCGAGGAAGACGAAGATGCCGAACAGCCAGTCCATGACGCGCGCCCTATACGCCTTCGGGCCGGGATTCGCGCGCTAATTTCAACGAGGGGCGCCGCGAAAGCACGGCGCCCCTCTTCGCAGGTCAGAAATTGACGGTCGCGCTCAGGCTGAAGCTGCGGCCGCGGCGATAGGAATTGATGTCGATCCGGTTGTCGCCGAATTCCTGGAACTCCTCATAATCGCGACCCAGGATGTTGCGCGCCTCGGCCTTGAACTCGACGCGCGAGCGGAACAGCGGAACTTCCTGGCGCAGAACGAAATCGAGCTGGAAGCCCGGCCGCTCGACGATGTCGGGCTGCCGCGCCAGGCCCTGGATCGGCCCGCGATTGGTGACGCGTTCGCTCGCATAAGAAAGCAGGAAGGTCGCCTGGCTGAGCCGGTCCGTATCCTCGATGCCGAATTGCAGATTGGCGATATGGTCCGACTGACCGGTGAGCGGCGCGCCATCCTGGAAGAGCAGGTTGGCGGCCACCGGCTGCAGGTTCGGGCCAATGATCACCGTATCGTCCGCCGTGATGCTCGACTGGGTGTAGGTGTAATTGGCGATCAGCAGCAGGCGCTTGGTGGCGAAGAAGGAGCCGCCCAGGCTGTGCAGCGGGAAAAAGGCCTGAACCTCGGCTTCCGCGCCATACAGCTCGGCGCGCGGCGCGTTGGCGAAGCCGGTGCGCAGCTGGCCGCCGCCGGCGAAGAAAGCCGCCGCCTCGATCGGATTGTCGATGCGCTTGTAGAAGCCGGCGACCGACAACCGCTGACCCGGCCGGAAATAATATTCCCAGCGCCCTTCGAAGTTCAGCAGTTCGCTGTCCACCAGAAACGGGTTGCCGGTGAATTCGCGGTCGGATTCGAAATCCTGATAAAGCTGCTGCGCCAGCTCGCGGAATTGCGGGCGGGCGATCGTCTTGGAGGCGTGCAGCCGGAGCTGCATGTCCGGCAGGAAGCTCCAGGTGAGCGTCGCCGCCGGCAGCCAATAGCCGTTCGACAGGCTGGTCGCGGCGAGCGCTCCGCCGATCGGCAGCACGCTCTGGTTCGCATCCTCGTACCGCACGCCCAGGGTCGCGCGCAGGCCGTCGACCGGCTCGATCTCGACCTGCCCGTAACCGGCATGGACGGTCAGATCGGCATCATAGGCCGCCGCGCCTTCCGCGCCGGACACATCGAACAGCTGAATGTTGTAGGTATAGATATTGAAATCGGAGAGCAGGAAATCCGGCCGTTGCTGCGCGACCGCGATCGGCAGCGCGCCGTCCGGCCGGAAATAGCGGAACTGATAGCGCGACGAGGTGCGCTCCGTCCGCTGATAGGCATAGCCCCCCGAAATGGTAAGCGGCAGCGCGCCGGGGACGCGCCAGGACAGATCGATCCCACCAGACCACACATCCTCGTTCAGTTCGCTGAACGCGATCGTCGCGGATTGCCCGTTGGAGGAGAGATTGTTGATGTAATCGTCGACGTCGCTCTCGCTCTTCGTCGCCGGATCGCCGTCGCCCAGGTAGAAATAGCTCAGCGAGCGCTCATAGGGAGATTCGCGCCGTGTATTGGCATAGGCGCCGCGCAGATCGACGTTGAGATTCCCGAAACGCAGCTCGCTGACGAGCTGGCTGTTGAAGAGCTGGCGTTCGAACCAGAAGGTGTTCTGCTCGATCAGCGAGGGCGGCAGGTTCGGATCCTGATCCGTGACGTTGCGGTTCGAGCCGGCGGCGAGCCGCCCCTGCTTCAGCGTGTCGCGGATGAACAGGCTGGTCCAGCGGAAGCGATGCCGGCCGAAATCGGCGCCAACACCGAACAGACCATTGAGGATCACCCGATTGTCGGTGGTGACCGTCCGAAAGTCGGTCTGCGGCGTGCCGGCCAGTTCCGGATCGATCGAGGTCTGCTGAATCGCATCGCGCGTGTGCCAGCCATTGTTGAGCCCCAGCGAGGCGAGCAGGCCGATCCGGCCGGCGCCGGCGTCGAAGGACGTGCCCGCGCTGATCTCGCCCGAGAAATTGGCCGGGATGTTGCGGTTCGTCTGCAGCACCGTGGTCGAGGCGTTGGACAGGCTGGCGGCGAAATCGCGGCGCTGCTCCGCCGTCGTATCGCTGAAATTGCCGCTCCCCACGGCGCTCCGCAGCGGCGCCGGGAAACGGCGCGTACCATCGTCGATGCCGAGCCAGTCGGTATCGCCGCCATAATAGACATAGCCGAGATTGAAGCTAGTCTCGGTATCGCCGCTGACGCCGGCGCCGATGGTGAGGAAGCTCTCGCGCGGCACGGCGGGCGTGGTGAGATTGATGACGCCGCCGCCGAACTCGCCGGGAAAGTTGGCCGAATAGCTCTTCTGGACGAGCGCGCTGGCGATGACGCTGGTTGGAAAGATGTCCAGCGGCACGACGCGGCGCAGCGGCTCCGGGCTGGGCAAAGGCGAGCCGTTGAGCAAGGCCGAGGAATAACGATCGCCGAGGCCGCGCACGAAGACGAAGCCGTTGCCGACCACCGACAGGCCGGTGACGCGCGACAGCGCGCCGGCGATGTCGCCGTCCCCAGTGCGGGCGATGTCCTCGTTCGAAAGCAGGGCGACCACCTGCGGCGTCTGGCGTACGATGTTGCGCTGGCGGCTGCCGGTGATGACTATATCCGGCCCGGAATAGGTCCCGCCGGGCACCGAAATCTCGATCTCCGGCTCCTGCGCGGCGGGATCGGGCGCGGCGTCCTGGGCAGGGACGGCCGGGGCGACGAGCGCGCTGGTCAGCAGCAGCCCCCCGAAGATGATCGACTTTCGCATGAGGATTCCCCCGAATGTGGCAAGCACGAAGGGGCGGCGGTCGCGGCCGCCGCCCCGTTTAAGCGTGGCGGCGGCGATCAGCTCGTCGGGATGGCGGTGCACGAACCGCTGGTGGCGCCGAAATTGGCGTAGCCCGAATTGCAGGCCCAGCCGGCATACCAGGTGTCCGAAGCATCCCGGACCGCGCCAATATAGGTGACGTTGGTCAGCCGGTTCGGCGCCGCCGTATTGGGCTGGCCGGTGCCGGCATAGGGATCAGCGTTGAACGGCGTCGGATCGGTCGCCGTCACCGCCGTCTCGTTCGGCCCGTTGACGAACAGGTTGGTGAGCGAGGAGGTGAATGCGGAGTTGTTGTTGTTCGTGCCCGATCCGAAAATCGCCGCGACATCGGCGACTGTGACGTTGCCGTCGTCGCGGAAGGCCGTCGGGCAGCTCATCACCACCGAGCGGAAGACCGGCGGACCGACATCCTGGAGTCCGGCATCGGCGGCGCGCGTCGTCGTGCCGGCGGTCGCGTCGATGTCTAGGCAGGCCTGCGGGCCAACGACGATGCTGTTCAGCAGCGCATAATCGGTGCCGCCACGCAGCAGGATGGCGTTGCCGCCCTGGGTCGTGCCGCGCTGGATGAACGTGGCGTTGGAGACGCGGGTATATTGGCGGGGCAGCGCGTCCTCATTGCCGTTCGAATCCGCCTCGATCATCGAATCGCCGTTCGACGAGTCGCGCTGCGCGGCGATCACGAACTGGATCGTGCCGCGATAACCAAGGTCGGTGTCGAGCGAATCGTCGTCGGCTCCGGTCACGATCAGATATTTCACATTGTGGCGGCCGCCAAAGAACTCGACACCGTCGTCCGAGCTGTTGTGGACCTGGATGTGATCGAGCGCCGTGAGCTGGCCGACGCCGCCGGTGGTGAGGCCCTGAAGCTCGTTGCCCGGCGCGATCTCGAAGCCCGAATAGCGGATCTGCACGTAGCGCATGGTGCCGCTATTGTCGTTGGGCGAAGCGCCGCCATAGAGCGATCCGGTCGTGCCCTCGATCACGTTCTGACAGTTCACCGAGCCGCCGGGCACGGCGGTGTTGCAATCGCTGATCGGCGCGCGGCCGAGCAGGATGATGCCGCCCCACAGGCCTTGGCTGCTGTCCGTCACCGTGCCTTCGAGATTGGCGCGGGCGGTGAAGATGATCGGGCTGGTCGGCGTGCCCACCGCCTGGATGCGCGAGCCGCGATTGACGATGAGATAATCGTTGCCGGCCGAAGCGAAGAGCAAGGTGCCGGCTTCGATGGTCAAGGTGACGGACTGGCCTCCCGCCAGGGCACCGTCGCCGCCGACATCGGAGCCGACATTCACCGGACCGACGAGCGAATATGCCACGCCCGGAAGGTTCTGGATCACCGTGTCCTGGCTGAATCGGCTCGGGAGGCGGCAAGCACGGCGGGAGCCGACGATGCCAGCGTCGGTGGTGCCGGTGGGGCAACCCGCCGCGGGCTGACCCGGATTCGGATTCGGGTTGGGGTTGGGATTCGGATTGCCGCTGGGCGGCGGAACGACGATGACGCCCTCGCCCGGCGAAGCGATGTCGTCGGCGCCGCAAGCGGCGAGCGGAACCAGGACGCTGGCGAGCAGCAGGACACGAAGCTTGGACATGGTGACAACCCCCTTGTGAAAAGGCACGGGCGACTCGCGGGAACGCGTCGTCCTCGGGGGGCGAGCTAGGCGGCGATTGTGATGCTTCGATTACAAGACCGGTAAATTAATCCCTTTTATTCCAGTTAATTAAACTGAAATATTGGCGTCACGATTCAAGCGTGAAATTGCAACCAAACCGTCATGTCAGCGGGACGACGAAAGTTGCAGGGGGCGGCCGCCACGCTCGATCTCGAACTCGACCCGATCGGAATTGGTGAGCGTCCAGGCGAGTTCAGCCACGCGCTCTTCGTCGAGCCGGCTGCCATTGACGGAGAGGATGAGGTCACCGGGCCGGATACCCGCTGCCGTCAGTGCGGGCAGTTCCGCGCCGGCGCGGACTTCATGCCCGACGACACGGCCATCGACGCGACGCGGCGCAAGGCCCAGACGATAGCGCAAGGCATCGTCAGGTCCGGCGGAATCCGCCGGGGCCGATTGCGCGGCCGAGGCGGTGGCGCCGGCGAAATCGAGACGGATGTCGCCGTTCGCGGAACGCAGCAGCGCATGGTCGATGCGCACCTGGGCTAGCGTGAGGCCCGGCAGCACGTCGCGGCCGATCGCCACCAGCCGCTGGCGCCCGTCCCCGCCGGATATGATCGCGCCCGCCCCGGTCACGCCGTGAAGGCGCAGCCCATCCGACGACGCAGCGGGCACGGGAGGCGGGGTCGGGACTTGAGCTGAAAAAAGTGCGGGCGACGGCAGGGAAACAGGCGTCGGCGTAGGTGCGGGCGGTGCGCCGGCATCGCCGAGAAGCTGATAGCCTGCGATCAGTGTCAGCAAGACCGCCACGCCGCCGAGCGCCGGCAGCCGCCAGTCACGCCGCATCATTGTCGAGCGCATAGCCGGCCGAGCGCACCGTGCGGATCAGCTCCGGCCGCCCCTCCATGCTGATCGCCTGGCGCAGGCGGCGGATATGGACGTCGACGGTGCGCAGCTCGATATCCTTCTCGCGTCCCCACACGGCGTCGAGCAGCCGCTCGCGCGAGAAGACCCGTGCCGGATGCTCCAGGAAATATTTGAGCAGGCGGAATTCGGTCGGCCCCAGCGCGATGTTGCGCCCCGCGCGGCGGACGCGATGGCGGGCCACATCCATCTCCAGGTCGCCCAGGCGAAGCTGCTCGCCGGCCAGAGCGGGGCGCACCCGGCGCAGCACGGCGCGCACCCGCGCGATCAGCTCGCGCGGGCTGAAGGGCTTGGTGACATAATCGTCCGCGCCATTCTCCAGCCCGTGCACCCGGTCCGCTTCCTCGCCCCGCCCGGTAAGCATGATGATCGGCACCTCCGCCGTGCCGGGCGCGCGACGCAAACGACGGCAGACCTCGATCCCCGATGTGCCTTCGATCATCCAGTCGAGCAGGACGATGTCCGGCGTGGTTTCCATCGCCATTTCCAGCGCGACATCGCCGTCCGGCGTATGCATCACATCGAAATCCTCGCGCCGGAAATGCCATTGCAGCAGATCGGCGAGCGCGGAATCGTCTTCGACCAGCAGCAAGCGCGGCTTCATCCCTGTCTCCTTCCGGGAAACGGCGTCGAGGCTCAGCGCTAACCGGCTTGCGCGCCAGTTCGGTGACAGCGGAATGACAGTTCGGTGACGATCCAAGCCTGGCTTGACGCGCGAAATGGGCACGATAGTTTAGCAGTAAAGCAATTCGGGAGGCGATGATGCGGATCGCGTGCCTGGGCGGGGGTCCGGCCGGGCTATATTTCGCGATTTCGATGAAACTGCGCGACGCCGCGCATCATATCGACCTGTTCGAACGCAACCGGCCCGACGACACGTTCGGCTGGGGCGTCGTCTTCTCCGACCAGACGGTCGAAAATCTGATGACGAACGATCCCGTCTCCGGCGAGGTCATCGCGGGCGAATTCGCCCATTGGGACGATATCGACGTCCATGTCCATGGCGAAACGATCCGCTCGTCCGGCCACGGCTTCATCGGCATCGGACGCAAAAGGCTGCTCGAAATCCTGCAGAACCGGGCGCGCGAGCTGGGCGTGAACCTGCATTTCGAGCATGAGGCGAGCGCCGATCTCGCCGACTGGGCGGATTACGATCTGGTGATCGCCGCCGACGGCGCAAACAGCCGCATCCGCGACCGCTACGAGCCGCATTTCGGCGTCGATATCCAGGTGAAGCGCAACAAGTTCTTCTGGTTCGGCACCGCCAAGACGTTCGACGCCTTCACCTTCGCCTTCGAGAAGACGGACGCCGGCTGGGTCTGGGCGCACGCCTATCGCTTCGACGACGATCTTTCGACCTTCATCGTCGAGATGGATCCGGAGACCTGGGCAGGGCTCGGGCTCGACCGGATGAGCCAGACGGAGGCGATCGCCTTGTGCGAAGGTATTCTCGCCAAATATCTGGACGGCAACCCGCTCATGTCCAACGCCACGCACCTGCCGGGGCCGCAGGCATGGCTGAACTTCCGCCGGATCGTCTGCGACACCTGGCATTACAGGAACCTGATCCTGCTCGGCGACGCGGCGCACACCGCCCATTTCTCGATCGGATCGGGGACGAAGCTGGCGCTGGAGGATGCGATCAAGCTCGCCGAGGTGCTGAACCGGCCGGGCCTGGGCCGCGAGGACGCGCTCGCCGAATATCAGGCGGAGCGGAATCTGGAGGTGCTGAAACTCCAGAACAGCGCGCGTAATTCGACCGAATGGTTCGAGACGCTGGACCGCTATCTCCATTTCGAGCCGATCCAGTTCGCCTATTCGCTGCTCACCCGATCGCAGCGTGTCAGCCACGAAAATCTGCGGCTGCGCGACAAGAGCTGGCTGGAGGGCGTGGAGCGCTGGTTCCAGTCGAAGGCCGCAGGTCATGCAGTGAACGAGGCCGCGCCGCCGATGTTCGCGCCTTTCCGGTTGCGTGGCATGGAGGTGGTCAACCGTGTCGTCGTCTCGCCCATGGCGACCTATTCGGCGACGGACGGCGTGCCGAACGATTTCCACCTCGTCCATTATGGCGCGCGGGCGCAGGGCGGCGCGGGGCTCCTCTATACCGAGATGACCTGCGTCTCCCCCGAAGGTCGGATCACGCCGGGCTGCCCCGGCATCTACACCGACGCGCAGATCGCCGCGTGGCGCCGGATCGTCGATTTCGTCCATGCCAACTCCCAGACGAAATTCTGTCTCCAGCTTGGCCATTCGGGACCCAAGGGGAGCACGAAGGTCGGCTGGGAGGGTTATGACGTGCCGCTGGAGAGCGGCAACTGGCCGATCATGGCGGCGGCCGACATACCGTGGAGCGCCGACAATCAGGCACCGCGCCCGATGACCCGCGCCGACATGGATGCGGTGCGCGACCAGTTCGTGGCGGCGACGAAGCGCGGGCTCGAGGCGGGCTTCGACATGGTCGAGCTGCACGCCGCGCACGGCTATCTGCTGTCCAGCTTCATCACGCCGCTGATGAACAAGCGGACGGACGACTATGGCGGCACCCTGGAAAACCGACTGCGCTTCCCGCTCGAAGTTTTCCGCGCGATGCGCGACGCCTGGCCGGCGGACCGGCCGATGTCGGTGCGCATCTCCGCCAACGACTGGATGGGCGATGCCGGCGTGACGCCGGACGAGGCGGTGGCAATCGGCCAGGCCTTCGCCGAAGCTGGCGCGGACCTGATCGACGTGTCGGCCGGCCAGACCTGGGCGGATTGCCAGCCGGTCTATGGCCGCATGTTCCAGACCCCCTTCGCCGATCAGGTGCGCAACGAAGGCCGGCTCACCACCATGGCTGTCGGCAATATCTACGAGCCGGACCATGTGAATTCGATCCTCGCCGCCGGCCGCGCCGATCTGGTCGCGCTCGCCCGGCCGCACCTCATCGATCCGATGTGGACACTGCGCGCGGCCGCCGGACAGGATTATCGCGGCGTCGCCGTGCCCCCGCCCTATCTCGGCGGCATGGCGCAGCTCGCCCGCAACCTCGCACGCGAAGCGGAGCTCAAGGCATGAGGCTCGTCGGGCATCATGCTCTCGTCACCGGCGGCGGCACCGGCATCGGCGCCGCCATCGCCCGCGCGCTCGCAGCGGAGGGCGCTAAGCTGACGCTGATCGGCCGGCGGCGCGAAAAGCTGGAGGAGGTGGCGGCTTCTCTTCGTGCTCCTGCGAAAGCAGGAACCCAGGACGGCGCGGCTGTGCTCCTGCTTTCGCAGGAGCACATTGTAGCGATAGCGGCCGACGTGACCGACCGCGCCGCGATCGATGCCGCATTTGCGGAAGCGCGCGATGCGCACGGCCCGATCACCATCCTCGTCAACAATGCCGGCGCGGCGGCGAGCGCGCCTTTCCGGAGGGTAAGCACCGAGGATTGGCGCGCGGCGATGGCGGTCAATCTCGACGCCTTGTTTCACTGCTGCCATGCGGCCTTGTCCGATCTCGCCGCCGCCGAAGCCGGGCGGATCGTCACGATCGCGTCCACCGCGGGGCTGAAAGGCTATGCCTATACCGCGCCCTATGTCGCCGCGAAGCACGGTGCGGTCGGCCTCACCCGCGCGCTCGCGGCCGAATTCGGCGGCACGGCACTGACCGTCAACGCCGTTTGCCCCGGTTTCACCGATACCGACCTCGCCGCCGCCGCGGTCGCCAATATCCGTGCCAGGACCGGGCGCGGCGAGGATGAGGCGCGCGATGCGCTCGCGCGAATGAACCCGTCGGGCCGGCTCATCGCCCCCGAGGAAATTGCCCAGACGGTGGTCGAGCTGTGCCTGTCGGGACGCAACGGCGAGATCGTGGAGGTCGCATGAAGCATGTCGCGCCAATTGCCGAGAAGCATGACGGCAAGCTTGGCGACCGCGCCAATGTCCGGGTCTGGCTGCGCCTTCTCTCCTGCACGATGGCGATCGAGAAGGAGGTGCAGCGCCGCTTCGCCGAACGGGGCATGACCTTGCCGCGCTTCGACGTGCTCGCCGCGCTCGATCGCAATCGGGAGGGCATGACGATGGGCGCGCTGTCCAAGGCGCTGCTCGTGTCGAACGGCAATGTGACGCAGCTCACCCAGAAGCTGAAGCGGGACGGGTTGATCGAAATCACCCCCCTGCCCTCCGACCGGCGCACCCAGATCGTGCGGATGACGGAAGCGGGCCGGCAGCAATTCCACAAGCTCGCCCGCGCCCATAACGACTGGATCGACCAGATGCTCGGCGATCTCGATTTCACCCAGCGCGAGCGGCTCTATGTCGCGCTCGGCACGATGAAACTGTCGATCGCGCGCGCCTCGCAAAGGAAGACGAAATGAACCCCGCCAGCTTCGCCCCCGTCCATTTCAAATGGGATTATGCGGACGGCGTCGCGACCGTGACGCTGAATCGTCCCGAGCGGAAGAATCCGCTGACGTTCGAATCCTATGCGGAGCTGCGCGATACGTTCCGGGCCCTAGTCTATGCGCGCGAGGTGAAGGCGGTCGTCGTCACCGGCGCGGGCGGCAATTTCAGCTCCGGCGGCGACGTCCACGAGATTATCGGCCCGCTCACCGAAATGGCGATGCCGGAGCTGATGGATTTCACCCGGATGACGGGCGATCTGGTCAAGGCGATGCGCGGCTGCCCGCAACCGATCGTCGCGGCGATCGACGGGGCATGCGCGGGAGCCGGGGCGATCGTGGCGATGTGCGCGGATATCCGGCTGGCGACACCGGAGACGAAGGTGGGTTTCCTGTTCACGCGGGTCGGCCTGGCAGGCTGCGACATGGGCGCCTGCGCGATCCTGCCGCGGATCATCGGCCAGGGCCGTGCGTCGGAACTGCTCTTCACCGGCCGGATGATGGGCGCGGACGAAGGCGAGCGTTGGGGCTTCCATAATCGCCTCGTGCCCGCCGCCGCGCTCATGGCGGAAGCCCGGACGCTGGCCCAAAGCCTCGCCGCAGGCCCGAATTTCGCTCACGGCATGACCAAGACGCAGCTCAACACGGAATGGGCGGTCAGCCTGGAAACCGCGATCGAGATGGAGGCGCAGGCCCAGGCGATCTGCATGGCCACCCAGGACTTCCGCCGCGCCTTTGAAGCCTTCGCGGCGAAACGCAAACCGGTGTTCGAGGGCAACTGATGGTGGACCGCACCTTCCTCGAATGGCCGTTCTTCGATGACAGCCATCGCCGTCTTGCCGACGAGCTGGAAGGCTGGTGCGTCACCCATCTGTCCGACGATCACGGCACCGACATCGATGCCGCTTGCCGCGAACTCGTCCGCAAACTCGGGCAAGGCGGATGGCTGCGCCATTGCGTGCCGGCGGCTTATGGCGGCGTCAGCGAGACGCTGGACGTGCGCTCGCTCGCGATCATCCGCGAGACGTTGGCGCGGCATGACGGCCTCGCCGACTTCGCCTTCGCGATGCAAGGGCTGGGATCGGGGACGATCAGCCTGTTCGGTTCAGAGACGCAAAAACTGGCCTACCTTCCCGCCGTCGCCGCGGGCGAGAAAATCGCCGCCTTCGCGCTGACCGAGCCGACGTCGGGCTCGGATGTCGCATCGATGCAGACGGCCGCGCGTAAAGACGGCGACGGCTTCGTCGTGGACGGCGCCAAGACCTACATTTCCAATGGCGGCATCGCGGATTTCTATGTGCTGTTCGCGCGGACCGGGGAGGCACCGGGCGCGAAGGGCGTCTCCGCTTTCATCGTCGAGGCCGGCACGCGGGGCCTCGACGACAGGGAGCGGATCGAAGTGATCGCGCCGCATCCGCTGGCGACGCTGAAATTCGACGGAATGCGCCTGCCCGCTAACGCGCTGCTGGGCGAGCGCGGACGCGGCTTCGCCCAGGCGATGGCGACTTTGGACATATTCCGCACCACGGTCGGCGCGGCGGCCCTCGGTTTCGCGCGCCGCGCGCTCGACGAAGCGACCGAGCGCGCCACAACCCGCAAATCGATGGGTGCGACCCTGGCCGACAATGCGATCGTCCAGGCGATGCTGGCGGAGATGGTGCTCGACGTCGAAGCCTCCGCCCTCCTGGTCTACCGCGCCGCCTGGGTCCGAGACGTGCAGGGAAGGCGCAACAGCCGCGAGGCGGCACTGGCCAAGCTCCACGCGACGGACAGCGCGCAGCAGGTGATCGACAAGGCGGTGCAGATTTTCGGCGGCCTAGGCGTCACCGTCGGCGTGCCGGTGGAGCGGCTCTATCGGGAGATCCGGGCGCTGCGCATCTATGAAGGGGCATCGGAAGTGCAGAAGGTGGTGATCGCGCGCAATCATCTCAGCGAGTTCGGCCGATGAAGGCGTTGCTGCCTCCAGGCTGGCCGCGCCCGAAAGGCTATGCCAACGGCATCTCGGCGAAGGGTCGCGTGATCGTCACCGCCGGCGTGGTCGGCTGGACCACCGAGGAAAAATTCGAAGCGACCGACCTGCCCGGCCAGTTCCGGCAGGTGCTGCTGAACACGCTCGCCATCCTCGCCGAGGACGGTGCGGGGCCGGAGCATATCGTGCGGATGACCTGGTTCGTCACCGACATTCCCGCCTATCGCGCCAGCCTGAAAGAGATCGGCGCGGCCTATAAGGAGCTGATCGGCAAGAACTTTCCGGCCATGGCCGTGGTGGGCGTCACGGCCCTGGTCGAGCCGCAGGCGATGATCGAAATCGAAACGACCGCGGTGGTGCCCGAATGAGCGATACCTTCATCAAGGACCGGCTGCCGCCGGCGGACCAGCAGCCCGAATTCCTCTTCGACCTGCCGGAGCTGCGCTATCCCGAACGGCTCAACGCGGCGGTCGAACTGGTCGACACCCAAGAGCCGGACGCGTTGGCCGTCATTAACGATGTGGGAAGCTGGACCTATGGCCAGATGCGCGACCTGTCCGATCGGATCGCACGTCTGCTGGTCGAGCGAGAGGGGCTGGTGCCGGGCAATCGCGTGTTCCTGCGCGGGCCGAACAACGCGATGCTGTTCGCGTCCTGGCTCGGCGTGCTGAAGGCGGGCGGGATTGTGGTGGCGACGATGCCGATGCTGCGCCCCGGCGAGATCGCGACGATCCTGGAGCGCGCCCAGGTCACGCACGCCATCGTCGACGCCCGCTTCCGCGCCGATTTCGATGCGGCGGGCGGCACCAGATCGGTCATCGAATATGGTGGCGACAAGGGCTTTCCGGGGCTGGACGAGGTCGAACCGGGCTTCACGCCCGTGGACACCGGCCGCGACGACGTGGCGCTGATCGCCTTCACCTCGGGCACGACGGGCAATCCGAAGGGCTGCGTCCATTATCACCGCGACATCCTCGCCCCCGCCGACAGCTTCGCGCGCCATATCCTGAAGCCGCAGCCGGGCGACCGCTGGGCCTGCTCGGCGCCGATCGCCTTCACCTTCGGGCTCGGCATGCTGCTGATCTTTCCCTGGCGCTTCGGCGGCACGGCGGTGACGATCGAGACGCCGGGGCCGAAGCCACTGCTCGACGCGATTTCGCGGCACAAGGTGACGACGCTCGCGACCGCGCCGACCGCCTACAAGGCGATCATTCCGCTGCTGGCGGAGCATGACATTTCCTCCCTGCGCACCTGCGTTTCCGCCGGCGAGCATCTGCCTGCCGCGACCTGGCATGCCTGGCACGACGCGACGGGCATGCGGATCGTCGACGGGATCGGCGCGACCGAGATGATGCACATCTTCATCTCCGCCTCCGGCGACGACATCCGCCCCGGCGCCACCGGCAAGGCCGTACCCGGCTATGTCGCCACAGTGCTGGACGAAGGAAACCGGCCGCTGGAGACCGGCACCGGTCGCCTCGCGATCAAGGGCCCGACCGGCTGCCGCTATTTCGACGATCCGCGCCAGGCCAATTATGTCGTCAATGGCTGGAACGTCACCGGCGACACGTATCGCAAGGACGAGGACGGCTATTTCTGGTATCTCGCCCGGTCCGACGACATGATCATCTCGTCCGGCTACAATATCGCCGCGCCGGAGGTGGAGAATGCGCTTCTCGGCCACCCGGCGGTGCAGGAATGCGCGGTGATCGGCTGCCCGTGCGAGGAGCGCGGGCAGAAGGTGAAGGCTTTCGTCGTGCTGGCGCCCGGCTACGCGCCCGATGCGAGCGTCGTCACCGTGCTGCAGGACCATGTGAAGGCCGCGATTGCGCCCTACAAATATCCGCGCGAAGTGGCGTTCGTGGATGTCCTCCCGAAGACGGCGACGGGCAAGCTCCAGCGCTTCGCGTTGAGAGACGCCTAGGCCGAGAGCGGAATGTAACCCGGCGTTGCCGCCATCCGGCCGAGCCATGCCCGCACCGCCGGATAATTGGCAAGGACGAAGCTGCCTTCCTCCGCGACATGGGTGTAGGCGTAGAGCGCGATGTCCGCGAGGCTGAGGTGTTCGCCGACCAGGAAATCGCGCGCCGCGAGATGATCGTCCATCAGCTTCAACGCCGCTTCGCCCGCCGCGCGCTTGCCCGGAAGCTGGATACGCTGCGCTTCGGTCCAGTTCGCCTCGCCCACCCAGCCATGCCAGAAGCGCAGGGTCGCGACATTGGGCTCGTGATTATATTGCTCGAAGAACATCCAGCGCAGCATGTCGGCGCGGTCGAACCGGTCATGCGGCACCAGCGCCGTGCCTTCCGCCAGATAGAAGCAGGCGGCGTTGCTCTCCGGGATGAAGCGATCGCCGACCTGCAGCACGGGGATGCGGCCGTTGGCGTTGACGTTGGCGAGAAAATCCTCGGTCCGCGTCTCGCCCTTCATGATGTCATATTCCCGCCGCTCCAGCGCCAGGCCGAGCAAGGCGGCGGTCAGCCGGATCTTGTAGCAGTTTCCGAACGGAGCATATTCGTGCAGCACCAAATCCGTCACATATTCCTCCCCTTGCCGGCCCACTCCTTTCCCGAAAGCGGTAGTGGCGGGAAGCAAATCCGCCATGCCTTGTGATAAGCTCGGCTTATCGCCCTGTCTCCAGCACGATCTTGCCGACATGATCGCCCGCCTCCATCCGGCGATGCGCCTCGGCTGCCTCGGCGAGCGGGAAAGTGGTGTCGATGACCGGCTTTAGCCGACCGTCGGCGACCAATGGCCAGACCGTTTCGCGCAACTCCTGCGCGACCAGCGATTTGAACGCCACCGGGCGCGGGCGGAGCGTCGATCCGGTGAGGACGAGCCGGCGCTGTATGACCTTGACGATATTGAGCTCGGCTTTCACCCCGCCCTGCACCGCGATCGAGACGTGGCGTCCCTCCTCCACCAGGCAATCCAGATTGCGCGGCAGATAGTCGCCGCCGACCATGTCGAGCACGATGTCCACGCCGCGCCCATCAGTCAGCTCCTTCGCCCGCGCGACGAAATCCTCGGTCTTGTAGTTGATCGCGCCGTCCGCGCCGAGGGCCAGCGCCCGCGCGGATTTCTCTCCCGATCCGCAGGTGACGAAAACCCGCAATCCGAACAATTTGGCGAGAGTGATCGCCATCGTGCCGATGCCGCTCGTGCCGCCATGGACGAACAAGGTCTCGCCTTCGCGCGCATAAGCGCGCTGGAAGACATTGGTCCACACGGTGAAGAGGGTTTCCGGGATCGCCGCCGCCTCGACCAAAGACAGCGCGTCGGGCACAGGCAGGCATTGCCCCTCCGGCGCCAACGCATAGCCGGCATAGCCGCCGCCGGCGACCAGCGCGCAGACCAGTTCGCCGATCGCGAGCGTCACGCCATCTCCCACCGCGACCACCTCGCCGGCGATTTCCAGACCGAGGATGGACGGCGCGCCGGGCGGCGGCGGATAGCCGCCCCGGCGCTGCAGGACGTCCGGCCGGTTCACGCCCGCCGCAGCGACCTTCACCAGCACTTCGCCGGGGCCCGGCCTCGGCACCGGGCGGCGGGCCAGTGCCAGCACCTCGGGTCCGCCGGGCATGGCGGGATCGATCGCGTTCATTTCGTCCGGCAAGCCGGTCATGCGGCGGGTCCGATTCGTGCGTGGCTGGCCCGGATTTATTGACTTCGTCGCAAGGGCGGTCAACGCTGCGGCCATGGACCTCGACGAGCTTTTTCCGGACAAGCCGGACGATCCGCTCAAACTGCTGACGAAGCAGGATCTCGATCCGCTGTCGGTTGACGAGCTTCAGGCCCGCATCGCCGTGCTGGAATCCGAGATCGTGCGGGTGAAGGGGAAGCTCGAAAACGCGGTTAACTTCCGCGCAAGCGCGGATGAGCTATTCAAGAAATCGTGAGGGCCAAGCGGCGGGCCTGGCGGGACTTTTCCCCAACAGTTTCGCTCCACCGCTTGATGAAGGGAGAGCGAAGCCCGACATTGGGGGCAAGTGGCCCCGCGGATTCGGCCGCGGGGCGGTAGGAGTATCCGATGCCGTCCTTTGCCCGTGAACTCGAGCAGACCCTTCACAACGCCCTCGCCGAGGCGAGCGGCCGCCGCCACGAATATGCGACGCTCGAGCATCTGCTGCTCGCTTTGATCGAGGACGTCCATGCCGGGCGGGTCATGGAAGCTTGCGGCGTCGACACCGACGAGCTGCGCGACCAGGTCCGCCACTATCTCGACAACGAGCTGGAGGCGCTGAAGGTCTCCGCCGACACTGATCCTTCGCCCACGAGCGGGTTCCAGCGCGTCGTCCAGCGCGCCATCCTCCATGTCCAGTCTTCCGGCCGCGACGAGGTGACCGGCGCGAACGTGCTGGTCGCTTTGTTCTCCGAAAGGGAAAGCTACGCCGTCTATTTCCTGCAACAGCAGGACATGAGCCGGCTCGACGCCGTCACCTATATCAGCCACGGCGTCGGCAAGGGGGAGGCCACCACGCAGCCGACCGAAGCGAAAAGCACCGAGGAGCCCAAGCAGGAGGAAGGCAAGAAGAAGCCCGAATCCGCGCTGAAGCAGTTCACGGTCAACCTCAACGAAAAGGCCGAGGAAGGCCGGGTCGATCCGCTGATCGGGCGCGGGCCGGAAGTGGACCGCACTGTCCAGATCCTGTGCCGCCGTTCCAAGAACAACCCGCTTTATGTGGGCGATCCGGGCGTCGGCAAGACGGCGATCGCGGAAGGGTTGGCGCGCAAGATCGTCGAAGGCGACGTGCCGGAGGTGCTGAAGCCCGCCGTGATCTATTCGCTCGACATGGGCGCGCTGCTGGCGGGCACGCGCTATCGCGGCGATTTCGAGGAACGGTTGAAGGCCGTGGTGAACGAGCTGGAGAAGCTTCCCCACGCCATCCTCTTCATCGACGAGATCCACACCGTGATCGGCGCCGGCGCCACGTCCGGCGGGGCGATGGACGCCTCGAACCTGCTCAAGCCCGCTTTGTCGGGCGGCACGATCCGCTGCATCGGATCGACCACCTACAAGGAGTTCCGCAATCATTTCGAGAAGGACCGCGCCCTTCTCCGCCGCTTCCAGAAGATCGACGTCAACGAGCCGACGATCGAGGATACGGTGAAGATCCTCGCCGGCCTGCGCTCCGCCTTCGAGGAGCATCACAGCGTCAAATATACGCCCGATGCGATCAAGGCGGCGGTCGAGCTTTCGGCGCGCTACATTTCGGACCGCAAGCTGCCCGACAAGGCGATCGACGTGATCGACGAGGTCGGCGCGATGCAGATGCTGGTCGTGCCGTCCAAGCGCAAGAAGACGATCACCGTGAAGGAGATCGAGGCGGTCATCTCCACGATCGCGCGTATCCCCGCCAAAAGCGTGTCCAGCGACGACAAGAAGGCGCTGGAGCATCTGGAGCGCGACCTGAAGCGCGTCGTGTTCGGTCAGGACAAGGCGCTCGAAGTGCTGTCGTCGGCGATCAAGCTCAGCCGCGCGGGTCTGCGCGATCCGGACAAGCCGATCGGCAATTACCTGTTCAGCGGCCCGACCGGCGTCGGCAAGACGGAGGTGGCGCGCCAGCTCGCGTCGATCATGGGCATCCCGCTCCAGCGTTTCGACATGTCGGAATATATGGAGCGGCACAGCGTCAGCCGCCTGATCGGCGCACCGCCGGGCTATGTCGGCTACGATCAGGGCGGCCTGCTCACCGACGCGGTCGATCAGCATCCGCACTCCGTGCTGCTGCTCGACGAAATTGAGAAAGCCCATCCGGACCTGTTCAACATCCTGTTGCAGGTGATGGACAACGGCAAGCTCACCGATCACCACGGCAAGACGGTCGATTTCCGCAACGTCATCCTGATCATGACGACCAATGCCGGCGCATCCGACATGGCGAGTGAGGGGATCGGCTTTGGCAACATCTCCAAGGAGGATGCCAGCGAGGAGGCCGTGAAGCGGATGTTCTCGCCGGAATTCCGCAATCGGCTCGATGCGATCGTGCCGTTCGGCTATCTGCCGACCGAGGTGGTCGCCCGCGTCGTCGACAAATTCATCCTGCAGCTCGAGCTCCAGCTCGCCGACCGCAATGTCCATATCGAACTGGACGAAGGGGCCCGCGCCTGGCTCACCGAGCGGGGCTATGACAAGCTTTACGGCGCGCGACCGATGGGCCGCCTCGTCCAGGAGAAGATCAAGCAGCCGCTCGCCGAGGAGCTGCTGTTCGGCAAGCTGGTCCATGGCGGCGAGGTGAAGGTCCGGATCAAGGACAATGCCCCGGCGTTCGAGATCATCCCCGCCCCGCCCAAGGCTTCAAAGAAAAAGAAGCCTGCCGGCAAGGCGAAGGAGCAGGATCAGAGCGAAGCGCAGGGCTGAGCTCGGCCTCGGTCGAAGGAAAGGGCCGTCCGGTCGCGGGCGGCCTTTTTCTTTGGCCAACATGAGGAATATGATCGGGCGTTCCGGAGAGGAGTCGCCCGATGACCAGCCTGACGCTCTACACCAATCCGATGTCGCGCGGCCGCATCGCCCGCTGGATGCTCGAGGAGATCGGCGAGGCTTACGAGACGGTCGTACTCGACTACGGCACGACGATGAAAAGCACCGATTATCTGGCGATCAATCCGATGGGCAAGGTGCCCGCGATCAAGCATGGCGATGCGGTGGTGACCGAAGCGGCGGCCATCTGCGCCTATCTCGCCGATGCCTTTCCGGAGAAAAAGCTGGCCCCGCCGCCCGGCTCGCCCGCGCGCGCGCCTTATTATCGCTGGCTCTTCTTCGCCGCGGGACCGGTGGAGGCAGCCGTGACGGCCAAGGCGCTGGGTCTGCTCGCGCCCGAAGACAAGAAGACGATGGCCGGCTACGGCACTTATGAAGAGGCGATCGATGCGCTGGAGACGGCGCTCTCTCCCGGCCCCTATATCTGCGGCGAGCAATTCACCGCCGCCGATCTCTATGTCGGCGCACAATTGGGCTGGGGCATGATGTTCCGCACGATCGCCAAGCGCCCCGCTTTCGAGGACTATGTCGGCCGAATCCAGTCCCGCCCTGCCGCGATCCGCGCCAACCAGCTCGACGACTCCTTGATGCCCAAGCAGGAGCAGCCGGCATGACCGATCCAAAGCTCGCCGCCGCAATCTCGCTCTACGATCGCTTCACGCACGAAGGCATGGACCGCCGCGATTTCATGACGCAACTGACCCGGATCGCCGGCGGCAGCGCAGCGGCCTCGATGCTGCTGTCGGGCATCGCCGCCAATGCCCAGGGACTGCCGCGGGTGGCGGCCGATGATCCGCGCATCCATGCCGATACCGGACCGCTCCACATCGGCGATGGCACCATCAGTTGCTACCGCGCGAGAACTGCTGAAACGAGAGAGCGGGCGGCGCGCGGCTTGCAGCCGCCAATCGCGGTGGTCATCCACGAGAATCGCGGGCTCAACGAACATATCCGCGATGTCGCGCGGCGGTTGGCGCTGGCCGGCTATGAAACGGTCGCACCGGATTTCCTGTCGCTCGATGGCGGTGAGACACCGGCCGACGAAGATGCGGCGCGCACGGCGATCGGCGCGCTCGACATGTCGCGCACGGTGGAGGCTGGGGTTGGACTGATCCGCACGCTTCATGCACCGCAACGAGCGATCAGGCCGTTCGACAGGCGCCCTAACCGGGTGGGGATCGTCGGCTTCTGCTGGGGCGGCGCGATGGTCAACCGGCTGGCGGTGGCCGCGGGCGACGCGCTCGATGCCGGTGTTTCCTTCTACGGCCCTGCGCCGGATCCGGCCGAAGCCGCGCGCGTCCACGCGGCGATGCTGGTTATCCTGGCGGGGCTCGATACGCGGGTGAACGCTACCGGTGAGCCCTGGATCGCGGCTTTGCGCGCCGCCGGCAAGGGCGACGGCATCACCTACCCGGACGTCAATCACGCCTTCCACAACGACACGTCCGAAGCCCGCTACAACCGTGAGGCGGCCGAGGCGGCCTGGGCCGCTACGCTGGCGCATTTCGAGCGTCATCTGCGCTGAGCGATCCGCATGTTGCGCACAACGAAAAAGGCCCGGCGTTGCCGCCGGGCCTTCTCGTTTCGCGTTCGTGGCTGCCGACTATTCGCGGCTGCCGAGGAACTGCAGCAGGAAGGTGAACATGTTGACGAAGTCGAGATAGAGCGACAGCGCGCCCATGATCACCGTCTTGCCCATCATGTCCGTGCCCGCAACATAGGCATACATGCTCTTGATCCGCTGCGTGTCGTAGGCGGTGAGGCCCGCGAATACGAGGACGCCGATCGCGCTGATCGCGAGCTGGAGTGCCGAGGATTGCAGCCACAGGTTGAACAGCAGCGCGACGAGGATGCCAACCACGCCCATGATCAGGAACGTGCCGAAGCCGCTGAGGTCGCGCTTCGTCGTGTAGCCGTAGAGGCTGAGGCTGACGAACGCTGCGGCGGTCGCGAAGAAGGTCGTGGCGATCGACGTGCCGGTGTAGACGAGGAAGATCGACGACATGGATAGGCCCATCACGACGGCGAAGGCCCAGAAAAGAGCCTGCGCGGCGCCGGTCGACAGCCGGTTGATGCCGAAGCTCAGCACCATCACGAAGGCCAGCGGCGAGAGCATGATCACCCAGCGCAGCGGCGTGACCAGCACCTGCTCGGCGAAACCGGAGCTGGCGAACAGCAAAGCGACGATGCCGGTGAGCAGCACGCCGCTCGCCATGTAATTATAGACCGACAGCATGTAGGAGCGAAGGCCGGCGTCGAACGCGACATCGCGCGTCCCGGCCGCTGCCGTTGCCTGTGCCGATCCGCCATATTGCGGGTCAGACCAATTCGCCATTTTCAAACTCCTTGTTTCCGGTCGAATATCAAACACGGCCAATATCGGGAGATTCCGGCTTTCTTTCAAGCAAAACCGGGCCGCCCGCCGCATACAATTCGTGCCGAACACCCGTGAACGATCCGCAAAGCCTTGTTATTAACGGCCCATGGAGCGCCTGTTCGTCGCCATCCGCCCGCCGGCGGAAATCCGTACAATCCTGCTCGCCGCCATGGGGGGAATCAGCGCCGCGCGCTGGCAGAGCGATGCGCAACTCCATCTCACCTTGCGCTTCATCGGAGAGGTCGATCGTCATGTGGCGGGCGATGTGCACGCTGCCCTTGCCGGCGTTCGTCATCCCGGATTCGAAATCGCGCTCGACGGGGTCGGCGCGTTCGAGAAACGCGGCCGCGTCGACGCGGTTTGGGCGGGCGTGACGCCGCAAGAGCCGCTCCGCGTGCTGCACAAGAAGATCGACCAGGCGCTGCTGCGGGTCGGCGTGGCACCGGACCAGCGCGCCTATCAGCCGCATGTCACCTTGGCCCGCCTCAACCGCAATGCCGGGCCCGTCGGCGGCTTCGTCGAGCGGTCGGGCGGCCTGTCCAGCCCATCTTTCCGGATCGACGGCTTCAGCCTCTTTGAAAGCCGGCTGACGCCGGAAGGCGCCGTCTATGGCGAGATCGAGCGCTACTCGCTCGGCTGATCGCCGCTTAGCTTGCGCCACAGCAAAAATGAGTAAGCGACCGGAACCATCACGCTCAGCAGGATTGCAGCGATGAAACCCGGCACGATCACGGAGGTCGGCGCGCCGCTGACCGCCAGCGCCAGCAGCAGCAGCCCGGATCCTACCATCAGCCAGCCGCCCAGTCGATGCGTGCGGATCCACACCTCCTCATTGGCCAGCGTCCAGGGCGTGCGGATGCCCACCATGAACATGCGGCGCGATTTGCCGAGCTGATTGCCGATCAGCAGGAAAAGAATGCCCATCCCGCCCATCAGGAGTTGCGGGACCGCCACCGGGCGCCCAACCGCGACCCCTAAAACCGCGACATAGGCCAGGCCGAGCACGAACAGCGTGCCGATCCAGCTCGCCAGATACAGGCCCTGGCTGCGCTCCAACCCCCTTTTCTTCGGTTCCAACGCCGGCAGGAAATAGAGCAAAAGCGACACGCCGGCGGCAATGCCGGGGAGCATCAGCAGCGCCTCCCATTTGCCGGCGAACCGGTCCGCCTCGCCCGCGATGTTCCAGTGCACCGGCAGCAGCGCGTCCTCGGGCAGACGCAGCCCCACCCACATCCCGGCGGCCAGCATGGTCAGCACCAGGATCGCCGATGCGATCCCCATCGTCTTGCGGGTCATCCCCCCTTCCCCTTTCTCTGCGCCGTCGCGCGCGTGCCGAAACTGCCCATGAACCCCATCACGGCTTCCTCCAGCACCGACATGTTGATCGAATAGGTGATGCTGGTGCCATGCTGGTCGGAATGGATCAGGCCTGCCTCCTTCAGTTTGGCGAAATGGCCCGACATGGTCGGCTTGGAGACGTCGAACGCCTCCGCGATCTCGCCGGCGGTCCTCGATCCCCCCTTCAGCATTTCCAGGATCGCGCGGCGCGTCGGATGCGCCAGCGCCTCGAAGACAATGTTCACCGCGCCGCTCGCACGAACTCGGCGATCGCGTCGGCCACGCCGGGCGCGAGCGGCAGGTTGGGATCGGCATAGGTGGCGAGATTGGCGCCGCGATCGTCCGATGCGACCGCCTTCAGCACATGATTGACCTCGGGCAGGACGACGAGCCGTGCATCCGGGTCTGCTTGGGAAAGGCGGCGGGCATCGGCTTCGCTCACCTGGATGTCGCGCCCGCCCTGCAGGATCAGAATCGGGCGCCCGACGCGCGTCACCAACTCGGCCGGATCGTAGGAGAACAGGCTGATCAGAAACCCTTGGATCTGCGGCGCGAACAGACCCTGCAACGCGGGATGGAAGCCGGACGCATCCACCCGCTCGCCCCGCTCCAGCCGGTCGATCGCCGACATCGCATCGTCGAGCAGCGACGCATTGGCCGGATTGGCCCGAAGCTGCTCGCGCAGGACTTCACTCAACCGCCGCCCCGGAGCGGCGACCAATAACAGCCCGCACAGTCCTTCGCCGACATCCTGGGCCGTCACCAGCGCGACCAGGCCACCCTCGCTGTGGCCGAGCAGCCAGACACAGTCCGCCCCGGTGCCTCGCCGCGCCTCGGCGATCCAGGCGCGCATGTCCGCGGCATAATCCGCCACGGTCACCGCATTGGCATCGGCCAGCGCGGCGGCGCTGCCGAACATGCCGCGCTTGTCGATCCGGATCGTCGCGACGCCGCGTTCCGCCAATGCTTCCGCGAGCAGGCGATAGGACGCGGCGCGCACGCCCATCGGATTGTTGCCGTCCCGGTTGGTAGGGCCGGAACCGGGAATGATCAGCACCGTGGCGACGTTCGCCCCATCCGCAGGCGCCAGCATCGTCCCCGCCAGCGTCCCCGATGGCCCCTGCACGTCGATCGCCATCTCCACCGGCGCCATCGCCAGGCTCGCCGCCAGCATGATCCCAAGCCCGCCCATGTCTTTCTCCATGTGCTTATTCGTTATTTAGGCAATAACCAAAATAATGAATAAGCGTCAAGTCGCGATCAGCGCGGGGCGGCAATGGTTTGGGCAAGGCCGCGCACGCCGGCGGCAATGTCCGCCCAGGCGGCGTCGAAATCGGCATCGTCGCCATAATAAGGATCGGCGACAGCCTCCCCTGCCCGGCCGTCGGCATGATCGAGCAGCAATGAAATGCGGGCCCGGGAATCGCGCGGGCGCAGCGCCAGCAGGTCGCTCAGATTGTAGCTGTCGAGCGCGATGATATGGTCGAACCGGTCGAAGTCGCCGCGCGTCACCTGCCGCGCCCGGAGGTGTGAAATGTCGGCGCCGTTGCGCATGGCGACTGCACATGCCCGCGCATCGGGCGGATGGCCGACATGCCAGTCGCCCGTGCCGGCGGAATCCACCTCGACGTCCAGACCCAGCCGGTCCGCCTCGGCGCGAAAAGCGGCCTCCGCGAGCGGCGACCGGCAGATATTGCCGAGACAGACGAAGAGAACAGAGACGGTCATCACATCCCCGCGGTTGCCAATATGCTCCGCTCTGCTAGCCCTATAAAAAAATGACGACAATGGAGGGATCATGGCGACGGACGTGACAGGCGAGGCCCCTGCGCCATCCGATCCCAAGAGCCACGAAGCCTATGCCCGCTACGTGCTCGGCATCCTGGTTCTCGTCTATATCCTGAATTTCATCGACCGGCAGATCCTCTCGATCCTGGCCGAGGACATCAAGGCCGATCTCGGCCTCAGCGACGCCGATATCGGCTTCCTCTATGGCACGGCCTTCGGCGTCTTCTATGCCTTGTTCGGCATCCCGCTTGGACGGCTGGCGGACAGCTGGAATCGGGTGAAATTGATGGCCGGCGGCCTCGCGCTCTGGTCGGCGGCGACCGCCTTGTCTGGTTTCGCGAAGACGGGGGCGATGCTCACGACCGCGCGCGTCGGCGTCGGCATCGGCGAGGCGACGGCGAGCCCCTGCGCCTATTCGCTGATCTCGGATTATTTCCCGAAGGAGAAACGCGCCACTGCGCTCGCCATCTATTCCTCCGGCCTTTATATCGGCGGCGGGCTGTCGCTGTTCATCGGCGGCGCCATCGTCCAGAACTGGAATGCCGCTTTTCCGGGGGGCGGCCCGCTCGGCCTGGTCGGCTGGCAGGCGGCGTTTCTCGCGGTCGGCCTGCCGGGTCTGTTGCTTGCCATGTGGGTGGCGAAGCTGCGCGAGCCGCTCCGCGGACAATCGGAAGGAATCGTCACCCCGCCCCCGGCCCGGCCGTTCCACGGCTTCTTCCAGGAATTGCTGACCGTCATTCCGCCGCTGACTCTGATCGGCGCAGCGAAGCGCGGCGTCGGCCCGTTCGCCGTCAACGTGGCGGTCGCGGCGTTTCTGGCGACGGCGGCGGCGGGACTCATCGCGCTGACCGGCGATTATGCGCAATGGATCGCCATCGCATTGGGCTTCTATGCGGTCTTTTCCTGGGCGACGGCGTTGCGGCTGCGCGACGCGCCGACTTTCCAGCTCATCTGGGGATCGCCGGCCTTCCTGTGCACCGTGATCGGCTACGGTCTGATCGCCTTCCTCGCTTATTCGGCGAGCTTCTGGTCGGCGCCCTACGCGCTGCGCGTGCTCGGCGCCGATCCGGCGATCGCCGGCTTCATCATCGGCGGCTCCGGTGCGGCCGGTGGGTTTCTCGGCGTGGTGCTCGGCGGACGACTGGCCGATCGGCTGCGCCGTACCAACCCGTCCGGCCGGGTCATCGTGATGGCGTGCGGCCTGCTCCTGCCGCTGCCGTTGATCGTCGCGGCGTTCACGACCCGCGATCTCACCTTCTTCTACCTGCTCCAGCTGCCGATGACGGCGTTTTCCAGCATGGCGCTGGGCGCTGCCGCCGCGACCACGCAGGATCTCGTCCTGCCTCGCATGCGCGGGGCGGCCACGGCGACCTTCTTCCTCGGCACGACGTTGATCGGCCTCGCGATCGGTCCCTATCTGGCCGGGCGGCTGTCGGTCGCGTTCGGCGATCTGGGTCAGGGCATGATCGCCCTCATCGCCGTCGTGCCGATCTCGCTGGCGGCCTTGATCTATCTCTACCGCGCGCTGCCGGCGACGGAAGCCTCCGTGCTGGAGCGCGCCCGCGCGGCCGGCGAGCCGATCTGACGGCCGCCGGCGCGCGGAGGATGCGTCAGCCGATCACGCCGCAGGCGATCCGCGCGCCGCTATTGCCGGACGGGTCGGTCCGGTAATCGTCGGGCTCGGCATGGACGATCACCGCCGCGCCATCGTCATCCATCACCGGGTTGTTGCCGCCGCGCAGCGAAGCGCCCCGAATGTCGAACGAAATCTCGCCCGTTCCGTCCGCGGCGACGACGAGATTGGGCAGATCGCCCAGATGCGCGCCTTGCGGATTCTCGCTGCCATGCTGATGATCGGTGGGGTTCCAGTGCGCGCCGGCGCTGGCGAAGTCGGGCGCGTCGCAGCGGCCGGTCATATGGACATGCGCGCCATAGGTGCCGGCCGGCAATCCCGCGGCTTCGATGCGAATGCGGACGGCATCGCCCGCCTGTTCGACCATTGCCCGGGCCATGGTCGCGCCATCGGCATCGCGCAGATCGGCGCCCAGCCCGTCCCCCGCCTCGACGGCGTTGTTTCCGGGCGCGGCCATATTGTTTTCATAAAGCGGCTCGGACGAACAACCCGCCATCATCGCCATGCCCACGACAAGTCCGCTGGAAATCCCGAATTTCATCACATTCTCCCCATTTGATCCGGTGATTTGAACGAGCGACCCGACGACGGGTTGCCGGCATCGAGCCTCAGCCGCGCGGCGGCCTGCCGATGCCGTGCCATTCGAGCCCTGCCGCTTCGACTTCCTCCGGCGGATAGACGTTGCGCAGGTCGATGAGGACCGGCGCGGCCATCATGGCGGCGAGCCGCTTCAGGTCGAGCGCGCGCAGCACATCCCATTCGGTAACGAGCACGACGGCGTCGGCACCCGCAGCGGCTTCGTAAGGATCGCCGCACAAAACCACATTCGGCATGAGTGGGCGCGCCTGTTCCATCCCCTCCGGATCGTAGCCGCGCACCTTCACGCCGGCATCTTCCAGCGCCTGGACGATCGCGATCGACGGCGCCTCGCGCATGTCGTCGGTGTTCGGCTTGAAGGTGAGACCGAGCAACGCGACGGTCTTGCCGCGCGCATCGTCGCCCAGCGCGCGCAACACCTTGCGGCCCATTGCCCGCTTGCGCGCGTCGTTCACCTTCACGACCGCCTCGACGATCCGCAGAGGCGCATGATTGTCCTCGGCGGTCTTCAGGAGCGCGAGCGTATCCTTGGGGAAGCAGGAACCGCCATAGCCAGGGCCCGCATGTAGGAACTTAGCGCCGATCCGGCCGTCGAGGCCGATGCCGCGCGCAACATCCTGGACGTCGCCCCCGACGATCTCGCACAGGTCGGCGATCTCGTTGATGAAGGTGATCTTGGTCGCCAGGAAGGCGTTGGCGGCATATTTGATCAGCTCCGCGCTGCGCCGCGACGTGATCAGCAAGGGCGCCTTGTTGAGATAGAGCGGGCGATAGATTTCGCGCATGATATCCGCCGCACGTTCATCCTCGGCGCCAACGACGATCCGGTCCGGGCGCTTGAAATCCTCGATCGCGGCGCCCTCGCGCAGGAATTCGGGATTGGAAACGACCCAGGTCGCAATATCCGGCGCGGCTTCGCGCACGATCCGCTCGACTTCGTCGCCCGTGCCCACCGGCACCGTCGATTTCGTGACGATCACGGCCGGGCCGGTCAGCGCAGCGGCGATCTCGCGCGCGGCGCCGTGGACATAGCTGAGATCGGCGTGGCCGTCACCGCGCCGCGACGGCGTTCCGACCGCGATGAAGATGGCATCCACGCCGGCAACCGCGGCTGGAAGGTCGGTTGCAAAGGACAGTCGGCCGCCGGCCACGTTGCGCGCGACAAGCTGATCGAGGCCTGGCTCGAAGATCGGCATCGCGCCACGCTTGAGCGCTTCGATCTTGCTCTCGTCCTTATCGACGCAAACGACCTCATGGCCGAAGTCCGAAAAACAGGCGCCGGAAACCAGCCCGACATAGCCGGTCCCGATAATCGCGATGCGCATTGCGCCTCCTTGCGGGTGTGAACTGGCGCGGCGTTACCAGAGCCGGCCATCCCTGAACAAGCCGGTTGAGCGGGTCGAGCCCACGCTGCGTCCGTTCGCGCCGGCCCGCCGCACGCCCAAAAAGAAAAAGGGAGCCGGCCCAAAGGCCGACTCCCGATCTCTTGGAAGGCCCGCCGCCGAAGCGGCGGATCCCCTTCTTACCAGCCGGAGCCGGGGCCGAAGGTGATTTCCACGCGCCGGTTCTGCGGCTCGCGGACGCCATCGGCCGTCTCGACCAGCGGACGGCTTTCACCGAACGCTTCGGTCGACAGCGCGGACCGCGGCACACCGCGACCCTCGAGGTAGCTCGCGACCGAGTCGGCACGACGCTGGGACAGACCCACGTTGTAGCTGGCCGAACCCGACCGGTCGGCGTGACCGGCGAGAACCACCCGAGCCTGGCCGGTCTGCTGATAGGCAGCAGCCGCATTGTCCAGGATCGCAGCCGCCTGCGGCGTGATATCCGACTTATCCCAGTCGAAGAACACGATGAACGGACCCGGCGTCACCGGCGGAGGCGGCGGCGGCGGGGGAGGCGGCGGGGGAGGCGGCGGCGGCGGAGGCGGCGGCGGCGGGGGCGGCGGGGGCGGCGGCGGAGCGCCGAAGTTGAACGTGATGCCACCCATCAGGCTGTGCGAACGGAACTTCGACTGCACGTCCGCGCCGTTGAAGAACACGCCGCCAACATCGGCCACGTTGAAGTAGCGATACTTCAGCGAGATATCGACATTGTCGGAGATCGCCTGACGAACGCCGGCAATGGCCTGCCAGGCCAAGCGCGTGTCGCTGTCGTCATAGAACGGCCCGAGATTGGCAAAGCGGCGATAGTTGCTGTTGCTCACGCGCGCGATACCGATACCGCCGCCGACGAAGCCGCTGAGGCCATCCTCGTCGCCGAAGTCGAACAGGCCGTTGATCATGAAGCTCAACGCGCTGGTACGACCACCGCCGATGTCCCGGAAAGCGCCAGTCTGGCCGGGCAGAAGCTGCCCCGGGACCGGCACGGTCGCATAGAAATCGTCAGCGTTGGCACGCTTATAGGCGACTTCGGCCTCGAGACGGAACGAACCCATGTCGTAACCGACGGTAAGGCCGGCGTCGAAACCATAATCATGGTTGACGACAACAGCGTTGTCGACGCCGCCGACATCGAGATCCACATTCTCGAGGATCATGCCGCCAAAATCGCCACCGACATACCAGGCGCCATTGCGCGCAAGTGCCGGAGTCGCGATCAGGGTGGACGACAGCGCCACTACAATGGCGAGCTTCCGCATAAATCTTCCCCTTTCTTCTACGTCCCAACGGGAACGACGTTGAACTCCTTACGGTAAGCGGAGTTGGCGCGCAAGCGCGGTTCACCGCCTACCTGTTGCCCAAAAGCCGCACTTATCTAGGAAGATGAACGCAAGCTTACGGAACGGCGGCCTAACGATGCGAACGCCATTGGGTTGCATGCGAAGATACAGGATTTTCAATCGATCAAGCCGTGTGACTTTAATGTCGCAATCAGCGCAGTGATCGCGTCTCTTGCTTCCGTGTCGATTGTCGTTCCGCCTGAAGGACTTGGCACTTCGGAAAGGCGCGGCCCAAGGACTTGCTGCCCTCCGATCTGGATTGACGATGCGGCCAAGGCGCCATCGGACCATTCCGCGCCCGTCCAGTGCCTCCACCAGCCTGCGGCCCTGTCCCAGGCCATCATTCCGGGAACCGGCACTGCGAACCGCCAGCCGCCGATTGTCCATGTCGCGATCGCGTCGGCGCGCCCGTCCCACAGGCCGCTGGCTCCAGCCCCGACGATCCAGCTTTCTCCGATGCCCGGCGCGCCTGGCGGATCGACGGCGACCTCCTCCACTGACGGATGCAGGACGGCGTCGATCATCGCCAGCGCCTCGTTGTGGAAGAGCTCCTTCTGCGCCTGTCCCGGCAGGATGAAGGGAAGCGCGAAGCGCCCGGTCGTTTCGGTCATGCCTGTATTCTCCTCAGTCGAACGTCCCCGTCGCGGGATGCGACGCGCCATGAGTGCCGATCTGCGTGACCGCGATATGCAGGACGCCGGCCAGCCCGTCTGCCGCCTGCACCGCCGCATCATAGCTGTAATGCGGCCCGGCCAGTTCGATGGTCCGCACGAAGCCCTCGCCGGAAAGCGTTAGCCGATAGGCCTCGCTTTCCTCGCCCAGCGGCGTGTCGGCGCCGCTCGACCAGGCCCAACCGCTTCGGCTGCGCCGCACCCAGCGGATCAGAATGTCGCCATCGGCATTGCGCAGTGCAGTGAGATGCGCTGGCGAAGGCGGCCGCAGCGATTCCCCGGTGATGGCGAGCGCCGCCGATGCAGGCTCCGCGTCCCCGACCCCGCTCGCGATCAATCGCGCTTCGCCACCCAGGCTTCCCGCCGGCGCTTCGATTACCGCGAGGCTGTCGCGATCGATCAAGGTGAAGCCCTCCCCCGCCTCGTGCATCCCGGCCGCCCATTCCGTCCCGCGCCGCCCGCGCAGCAGCCGCGACAGCCGGAAACGGCGCGGCGCGATCCATTCCGCCGCACCGAACTGGATCAGCTCGCCGCCGATCAGCGCGAGATTGGCGCCTCCCACCAGCGCCGCGTCGCCCGCGCCCTCCAGCCACATCGCGTGGTTCAGCAGCTCGATCTCGAAGCTCGATGCCAGGTCGAGCAGCGCCGCACCCGCCGGCGCCAGCGCGGCCAGCGCCACGCCCATCACGGCCCCCGGCGCCGTCGGGCCGGCATCGCGCCACGTTGCGCCGCCGTCGAAGCTCGCCATCAGCGCCGCGCGCCGCCATCCGGACTCTACGCCCGCCGCCGCGGCGAACAGCAAGGGCTGCGCGCCCGGCGGATCGCCGAGCGGCAGGTCGAACAATCGCAGCGTCGTCGGTCCCTGCGGCCGGTCCTCTTCCTTCACGCCGCTGCCCGGCGTGGCTTCGGCCGCCGGCGGCAGCGCCCCGGCGCTCATCCGCCGCAGCTCGAGCGACAAGCCTTCGGCGCCCAGCGTCCACCGGTCCACCCGCCAGCGCCCCGCCTCGCCGGCCAGCGTCACCCCATCGCCCGTCCGCAGCCCGCAGCGTGCCCAACCCAATCCGATCGTCGCAGCGATCCTCCCGGCCCGCAGCCAGGCCAGCCGATGCTCTGCCAGTCCCTTGGCCGCACCCGCCGCGATCGCCGCCGGCAGCGCCCGGCGATCGGCATGACTCTCGTCCACCGCGCCGACGCTCGCACGCTGCAATCCGGTCTGATAGTCCCGCGCCGGATCGTAATAAGCGATGCTGACCTCGCCCGGCACCGACCCGGCCGCCCTGCGCACGATCCGCCGCCGGCCCCGCTCCTCATCGGCGCCGATTGCGACCGGGTCGTCCGTCCCCGCGCGCAACCGCAACAGTCCGTCCCGGTCGGCCAGCGAGAGCGGCACGATGTCGGACAGCGCCTCGACCGCGCCGCGCACGCTGTCCCCGCTCGCCGCATAGCCGGCCAGCGCCGGAGTCTCGCCGGCCAGCACCGCTCCGCCACTCAACTCCGCCGCGATCGCCCCGATCGCCACCGGCCCGAAATCGGCCTCGACCTCGAAGGTCAGCGAAGGGATGCGGTTGCCGTAATCCGCAAGTTGGAAATTCTCGAACATCGCATAAGCCACGCCGCGAAAGGCGGGCGCCTGCCCCACCCCCTCGGCCGAAGCGATCAGCGGGTCGACCGCTTGGTCCTCGTCGCCCGGATAGAGCCGGAATCGGGTCGCGCTCTTGAAATCGCCCGCCGCGCCGCGCAGCAGCTTGCCGTCCGCCCAGATCCGGCGCACTGCCCGGATCGGCCGCCCCGACAGCGCCACCGCGAAGCTCGCCGCATAGGAATAGGACACGGTCTTCGGCTGCCCCTTGCCGCCGCCGCTGGTCGATCGCGTCTCGTTGAGGTCGGTCGCCCAGATCACCGTCCCGGCCACGCGCATCGTCCCGAACAGCTTCGGAATGGCGGTGCCATAAGTCGATGTCTGCACGGCCAGGTCGCCCAACCGGGGTCCATGCCGCGCCTTGGGCCCGAGCACCGCCTGGTCGATCCGCTGGCCGAGGATCGCGCCGACCGCGCCGCCGATCGGTCCGCCGATCGCGGTCCCCACCGCGGTCAGGGTCAAGGTCGCCATTCATCGCCTCCCGCGGCGCAGCCGCCAGATGCCGAGCACCGGCCAGGGCACCTCGCCCGGCCGTTCGACGATCCGCCGCAATCCGGCATCGGCATGGACCAGCCCCTCGCCGGTCCAGATTCCGAGATGGAGCTGTTCGGGGCCCGTCCGCATTGCGACCACATCGCCCGCCTGCATCGCCCGCGCCGGGCGGAATCCCGCCGCGCGCAGCCCCATCGCCAGCGCCTCCACCGATCCGCCGCGCAAGGCGTAGCCCGCCGGCGGATCGGCGGTGCCCACTGCCGCCGCGACCAGCCCGATACAGTCGAGCCCTGCCGCCGGGTCGCGCCCCTGCGCCCGAAAGCGCACGCCGATCAGTCCGCGCGCCCGCGCGACGATCCGCGCCGCCCTACTCCCGCTCATCGTCCGCATCTTCGGCCGGCGGCGCCTTCACCAGTTCAATCCGGCTGCCGTCGACGATCACCAGCACATGTTCCGGAATATGGGCGCAGCCGCTCAGGACGAGCGCCAGCAACCCCGCGCAGACACGCAGGCGCATCAGTTTTCTCCTTGTTGTGTTGAAAAGAGAGCGGCCTCAGCCGCCAGGATAGCGCGTCAGCAAATCGATCCCCGGCAGATGCGGCTCGCCGCGAA
Source organism: Alphaproteobacteria bacterium (assembly GCA_037190625.1). Classification (GTDB taxonomy): domain Bacteria; phylum Pseudomonadota; class Alphaproteobacteria; order Sphingomonadales; family Sphingomonadaceae; genus Allosphingosinicella. The sequence goes on along the minus strand of JBBCJP010000020.1, from coordinate 31,151 downwards.
AGTTCGCCGCATTGCCGAACCGCCCCGCGCAGGTCGCGAGGGCGCGGTCGCATCCTTCCGCGATCTCGACCAGGTCGCCGATCGCCGGCACGAAATGCGGCGGCTCGCGCAGCGTCAGCGTCGCCCCCGCGCTCCGCAAAATCGCGCTCTCCAGCCCGCTGTTGCGCCCGCCGATCCAGCGCAGCCGGCCATAGCCGTAAGCGTTTCCCGCCGCCGCGCTCGTCACCTCGACGACATCCTCGTCCGTCACCGCCGCGATCCGCGTCAGCCGCGTGCGCGGCGCCATGTCGATCCGGCAGCGCGCGTCGCCCAGCATCGCCCGACATTCCGGCGAGGTCTGCTCGACGACCGGCCGGTCCAGCATCGCCGTCGCCCCCTTCAGCTCCGCCTCGAACGCCTCCCCTTCGGTCGAAACCTCGCCCAGCACGCCGCGCGCGATCTCCAGCCGCTCGGCGTCCGCCGCCTCCCAATCGGTCATGAAGATCGCCACGCCCGCCCCGTCCCAGCGCCCCGCCGCCAGATCGACCGCCCGGATCGCATCGCTGGTCAGCGCGCCCTTCACGTCCAGCGCATCGGCCGCGAACCCGTCGGCAAGCGTGATCGCCGACGGCAGCATCCCCGGCGCCGCCCGATAGACCAGCCCGTCAACCACCAGATCGCGATCATGCGCCGTGAACCCGATCGCCACCCCGTCCCGCCGCTCCAGCCGCCAGCACAGGGCGAAGGATGTGAGCGGCCTTTCGAGAAACTCGATCATCAACCTCTCCGTCATTCCCGCGAAAGCGGGAATCCAGCTTCTCTTTAAACCCGCCTCGACAACGCCCCGAGACACCGCCACTCTCCGGATTGGAGGAACGATGATGATCTTGTCGCTGGCACTCATGGTTATGCAGGCGGAAGACCCGCGTGACGCGTGGAATGCGGCGCCTTTCCGAAATCAGGTCAGCAGCTTCGCGACCTTCTCCATCCGGCGGGCCTTTGAGGACACCACAACCGAGATAACGCTCGGCACATCGGAGTCTCTCCAGCCCGGCAATTATTTGTTTCGTCGCCGCATAACCTCGGCCGGCGGCGATCATGTCGAATATGCCTACACCAATAGCCGTGATTGCTCGGCGGCTCTCGTGCCTGTGCGTCGGTTGCGCCGTTTGCGGATGCCGCACCCCGATGTTCCTGATCTCTCTGGTAATGAATACGGCATCGTCGTGACCGACGGCGCGCGTTACGTGCTTGAAGGACACGCGATGCATCCCGGCAATTACCTGGGCGATTATCGCATCGAGAGCAACGTCGGCACACCGCTCGCCCGCTGGATCGATACCATGCTCGCCGCGCTCGAACCCTGCTGGTCGGCCACGGCCCGATCCTAACCCTCCCTCACCTCGATCAGCGGCACGGACGGGATCTCCCCCGCCGCGAAGGTGGCGCGGCTCACGCTCAGCCGGTCCTCGGCGAAGCGCACCGGCACGTCGAAGCGGAACCCCGCCGTCACCGCCGCGCCGTCCGCCGGCGGCTCGGCGAAGCTGACCACGCCCTTCTCGCTTAGCATCCAGCCGCTCATCCGCTCCACGCCGTCCACCGCGACCCGCACGCTTCCCGCCACCGGGCGCGTAATCCGCCGCTCCTGCCCGCCATAATGCTTGACCAAAGCGAAATCGGTCCGCGCCCCGTCGCCCGCCCCGATCGCCTGATCCATAGCCTGAGGATTACCCGTCATCCCATTGGAAGAACTGTCGAAAGGATCCTCGAACCGGAACCCCTCCGCCGCCCCGCGCCGCGCCCGGAAGAAAGCGATCAGCGTGTGCAAATCGGCCTCGCCGCGCACGCCCGGCCCGGCGTCGAAACGCAGCCGCGCATCGGCCCATTCGGCATTGCGCTGCTCCGCCCCGCCTGCCGTCGTCGCGATCGCGGTCGAGAAAGCCGGCTCCACGCTCGCCTCGCGCCCCAGCGCGATCGGGAAGCGCACATCGTCGAATGCGTCCACGTCATCCTCTCCAATCTCGAACCAGGTGAACCCGTCGCGCAGTACCTGCGGCAATGCCCAGACGAACGTCTCCGCCGTCCCTCGCCGCCGCGCCGCCTCGGCCGCCGCCGCGATGGCGTGCCACTGGCCGCGATCCTCCGCGTTCAGCACGAAGCCGGCGAGGTAATGTTGCTCCGCCACCAGATAGCCGAGCCGCGCCGACATCTCCGCCACCGCCGGCCCGGTCGCGCCGGAGCGCCCCGCCGTGATCCAGTCATAATCCTCGAGCTGCAGCACATCGAAGGCTGGCGAGGCCCAGCCGACCGGCACATTCGCCCGCTTCACCTCCGCGCCTTCCAGCACGGTCGGCAGGAAGACGAGCAGCAAGGTCTCGGCATCCTCGTCCACTTCCCGCACCGCATCGCACAGCGCCGCCGTGGACGCCGCCAGCACCGCCCCCGCCTCATCCAGCGTCGCCACCTGCGCCGCATCGAGCGCGCCGCGCACGTCCGGTATCGCCACCGGATCGAACGCAGCGACCGCCCCGTCATCATAGAGGCAGATGCGCCCGTCCCCCGTCACCCACCACCATGGCTCGCCGACCTGGAACCGCACCGGCTGCCCGGCCGCCACGGCCAGCCCGGCAAATGCCTTCGCGACATCCTGCAACCAGCCCATCGCCGCATCATTGGCCGGCGACAGCAAGGTCGAAGGCGGCTCCCACCCGGTCAGCGCCGGCGCGCCCTCAAGGTCACGCTGCTTCCACCCTTCCGGGCAATGCGCGTCGAGCAATTCGTAGCTCAGCGACAGGATCGCCTCGAAGCCCAGCGCCTGCGCCCGCGCCAGGAAATCCGCATGCCAGGCCGCGCAGGGCGCGTTCAGCGCGCCGGTCACCTTCAGCGCAGGGTCGAGCCGGAAATAATGGCTCATGCCCACATAATGATTGATGACCCCGCGATAGCCGAGCCGCAGCACATTGTGCAGCATCCGCTCCGGCGTCAGGTGATAGAGATCGTCATAGCCCGTCGCGATCCGCAGCTCATGCTCCGGCACGATCGTGTCGCCGATCGCCATCACCGATCCGGAGCCGTCGCACACGATGCCCTGCATCTCCGCCCAGCCCTCGGCCGGCGCGGGCAGCATCTCGTCCGCTTCGGTATAGCCAAGCGGCACCAGCGAGATGAACATCCGGTCCACATCTTCCGCCCAGACCGGATCGTCCGCCTCCCACCCCCCAGCCAATGCCGCGAAATCGAGACTGACAGTCGCATCCTCCGGCGCGCCCTGCGCATAATTCCACAGCCGCACGAACCAGCTCCGCGCCGCCCCGCCCGCGTCCCGCCCTTCGATGGTCAAGGTCGGCCCGTACACCGCATCCAGCGGCACCAGCCCGCCCGACCGCCAGCGGAAGGACAGCCGGCACCGCCGAAAATCCCTGTCCGTCCGATATTTTAGCAGCGGATGATCCCACAGATCCTCCGCGTCCCAGATCAGCCCGGCCAGATCGTCCGCCTTGTAGAACACCGCCTCGATCCGCAGGGCGTTCGGCCCGATCGTCACCGCGCTCGCCATCATCGGCCGCGGAAAATCGACGGTCCAGTATCGCGCGTCGAAGCGCTTGACGGTCCCGAGCGTCCGCGCCGCGCCGGGAGATGCGAGCCAATGTCCCATTTTTCACCTTTTCCAAAGTCATAAGCACGCCCTATGAGTGGCGCGTGACGTTCGGTTTTCTCGCCGCAGCCGCGCTCCTCGCCTTGGCTCCTCGACCGGGGGAGATGCTTTCCTCATGTCTGAACACGGTCCTGCCCACGTCGATGGCTGAAACTCAGCTTGACGCTCACGTCCGCGCAACGATCGACACGTTCATCCGCGTTTCCCCTTTGCTCTTCGATCCACAAGTGCAGGTGGCGATCTACGATGCCAGAGATGGCGAAAATGCACGGCAGGGCAGCGACCAGATACGAAGCCTCCTCGTCGTTGGCGGAGTGGATGCCGGCCGCATTCGCGTAATAGAGGCGGACGAGGTCAATGCGCGTTACGGTCCGCAGCCAGCAGGAACGCTCTTTCTGATCGCAGAGTTGTCCGGCGAAGGTTCCTGTGCCGACGAAATCAGCGGCGCCGACATCTAATCCTCCACCCGCATCAGCGCCGCCCTGACGGCCCGCGCCACCTGTCGGCTCGACGCCTGGAGCGCCCCGGCCGGCTCGCCCGCCGGCGCGTTGATGCTGATGTTCACCCGCACCTCGCGCGGGGCCTGACCCGCCATCGTCTCCACCCGCCCGCTCGCGGTTGGCACGAACAGCTCCGGCCCGCGCTCGCCGACCAGATAGGGCCGCCCGGGCGTCACCGGTCCGCCCGTGGCCCGTCCCGGCAGTCCGCCGATCGCCCCCAGCAAGGCCCCGATCGTCCCGCCCGCGCTCCGGCCGCCGCCCAGCAACGCGCCAAGCCCGGTGCGGATCGCCGACGTCGCGATCTCCGCCATCGCCGACAGCGCGAAACGCTTCAGATCCTCAAAGCCCAGCCGCCCCGTCCGGAGCGCCCGCGCCAGCGCCGTCTCCAGCGCCCGTCCGGCCCGCTCCGCCCCACCGGCCAGCGGCCCGTCCAGCTCGGCCTTCATCGCCGCCACGTCGCGCGCGAAGGCGGCGGTGTCGGCCCGCACGCCGATCACCAGCCGCTCGATTTCCTCATCCATCGGGATACATCTCCATCAGCCGCGCCAGGTCGACCGGCGTCGCGCACAGCCCCTCGCCGCCCGTCAGCGCGGCCAACACCGCCGCCAACTCCGCCGGCGTCGCCGCCCAGAACTCCTCCGGCCGCCAGCCCAGCAGCGCCCCGGCCAGTCCCGCCAACCGCGCCGCGCTCTCGCTAAACACGGCCCTGCAATATCTGCGTCAGCAGCGCCTTCAGCACCGGCGTCGCCTTGGCGAGCCCGCCTTCCGCCAGCGCTTCGCCAATCGCCTGGCGCGTGCAGCTTTCGGGCCGCTCATGCACGCAATGCCAGAACAGCCCCGCCATTTCCGCCAGGGTCAGCCGCCCCTCCGCCGCACGTTCGACGAGCGCGAAGAGCGGCCCCAGCTCCTCCTCCGCCGCGACCAGGGCGGCAAAGCTGGGCCGCAGCACCAGCCTCGCGCCACCAACGATCATCGCCGCCTCGCCCCGCACGACATTGGCCGCCCGGCTCATATCGCCGCCACCTCGCCGGAGCTTTCCAGCGCCAGTGCATAGGTCCGCTCGCCATTATGATCGCCGGCATAATCGAGCCGCGTCACCAGGAATCGCCCGCGCATCCGCGCGCCGCTCTCGAAGCTCAGCTCGTACTCGTCGAGCGTGCCGGCCAGCGCGTTCGTCTTGATCCGCGTCTCGGCGGCCGACCCGGTGAAAATGCCGCTCGCCGCCACCGAGACGGAGCGCACGCCCGCCCCGGACAGCAATTCGCGCCATCCGCCGGAATCCTTGGAGGTGATGTTTACCGCCTCGCCATTCACCGACATCTGCGTGGTCCGCATTCCGGCCACCGTCGCATAAACGGGCGGGTCTTCTCCGCCGCTGATCTTGAGCAAGAATGCGCTTCCCTTTTCGGCGCTCATGGCGCAGTCTCCTTTCGTTCAAGCTAATGAAAAGATTGGGGGTAGAGGATGCTTTCATTCGCGCTTGCGCTCGCCGCCATGGTGCAGACCGATGCGATCAATTCCGCCCGCCAGGCTTATTCGACTTGCCTGCGCCAGCATGTGAGCTCCAGCCTGGAGCGGAACGTCACCCCCGAAGCCTTTGAGCAGGGCATTGCCGGGCAATGCACCGACCGGGCGACAGCCTTCCGCGATGCGCTGGTTCAGCGCGATGTCCGGGCCGGCGGCGGTCGCGCGCGCGCCGAAGAGGATGCGCAGGTCACCATGGAGGACATGCGCCTCAACTACATCGAGATGTATCGCGACGAGGTGGCCGCGGCGGCGCCAAGGCCCCAGCCGTCCAGCGAACCGCAGACTGAAGCGCCAGCGGCCGAAACGCCCCAATAAGGGCTCAGTTTTCCGCCGACAGCATCCGCACGCGATAGTCGATCGTTCCGATCCAGCCGTCGCGCCCGTCGGGAACGATCCGGCCGCGCAGGAAAGCCAGGCTGACGGTCCGCCAGCCTTCCGTTTCTTGTAATGGCGCGGCCATCGCGCCTTCCGCCGCTGCGATCAGCCGCCTCAGCCGGTCGGGCCGCTCGCCCCTGTCGCGGATCGCGATCGCAAGCCGGACCTCGCGGCCCCGGCCGGTCTTGTGGCTCCAGTCCGTTTCCGCGCCGGTGTCCACCGTCGCATAGGGATGCGCCGCCTGCCAGGGCCGGACCTCGAAGGCGCCGCTCAGCTCGGCAATTCCGGCAAGTCGCGCTTTGGCTGCCGCCGCCAGCGCCGCGCCCGCGCCCGTCACGAGCGCAGCCGAGGGGCTCACCGCCGGGCCTCCGCCGACAGCCAGCGCAGGGCCGGGTCGAGCGCGAAGCGACGCACGATCCCGCGCCCGGAAAGCGAGATGCCTTCCGGTCCGCTCTGGATATCGATGCCCGGCGGCGCATCCTCGGCCATTCGCGCTGCGAATTCCTGCGCCCGCGCGGCCGCGCGGTCCCGCGCGCGCCGTTCGGAGCGCGCCGTCAGTCTCCCGAACATCATGTTGCTCCTATCCCAGTCTCAGCGGGCGCCACGGCCGCCACAATGCCGTCGCGGCAGCGGGTGGCGATTTGGTGCTGGCATGGGCGGCGTCGCGATACGCATGAAGATGTGCCGCGAGCCGGACGATGCCATGCCGGATCGCGTCGGGCAGGTCTGCCGGGTCGTCGGCCAGCCCGGCACGATAGCCGACGCGAACACGCTTGGCCGCGATCGGCCCGGCCAGTCGCACCCAGCCTTCGCCCGCCGCATCGATGTCGATGGCATATGCGTCCGCCGGCAGCGCCTCGGCGATCCCGTCCGCGTCGATCGCCGCAACCGCCTCGATCGCGCGCGCCGGCGCCATCGACAGCCGGGTCCAGCCGCGCGGCGCGGGGATCGTCTCCACGACCGTGCGGGCGATAAGCAGCCGCCCGATGAACGCCTCGCACACGCCCGCCGCCGCACGGATCAGCCCCGCCAGCACCGCATCCTCCGCGCTGCTTTCGATCCGCAGCCAGGCCTTCAGCTCCTCCAGCGGCACGGGGATCGGCCCCGGGTCGGTCGCCGGCGGCACCATCACCGGTCCTCCACGCGCAAGGCGATCGATCGTTCGTCGATGCTGCCGTCAGACATCGTCACCCGGTTGGCGAGGATGTAAACGCGCCCGGCGATGCCGCCGCCGATCCGCGCCGCGCTGCGGTTGAGGTCGAAGCTCGCCTGCTCCACCGTGATGCCGCCCGCCTCTTCCGGCGTGACCGACCACTGGCTCTGGGCGATCGCCTGGCCATCCAGATAGCCGCCCCAGTCGATCGCATAGTCGATCCGCGAATGCGGATCCTTCAAATAGAAGCCCATTGCCCGCTCCCTGTTTCGTCCATTCATGGTCGCGTCGCGCGTGTCGCACGCGGTTCCGCTGCGGCCCGGTCGGCCACGGCCGTTCCCGCCGGCCGGGGCCCGGCCTGCTCGCTCGCCAGTACGCGCCGGCTGGCCGCGCCGATCGCGCGCGCCGCGATGGCGGTGCCGAGCATCAGGAGACCCCCGCGCCGCTGGCGATCGCTTCGGTGGCCGAGTTGTACCAGATGGTTGCGAAGCCCCGCGCCGCCAGCGTGCGGCTGCCGGTCGTGCCGGTCCCGCCCAGGCGCAGCGTCAGCCCGCTGCCTTGCGTCAGCGTGATCGCCGATCCGCTGTCGTTGTAGATGGAATAGGTGCTGCCCGCAGCCGGGCCGGTGCCGATCGTGACGCCGCTGCTCGCCGCGAAGCATTTTCCCCGCTCCAGCCCGCCCGTAACACGCGGAATGTCGCGATAGCCAAGCTCGATGCCGCCATAGGTGACTACGCCTCCGGCGGGATTGAGCGCGAGCGTCCGATAGTCCGATCCGGCGAAATTCCGGGCCTGGATGAAGCCGTAATCGACATTGCTGTCGATGCCGATATCGAGCGAGAGGGACGCGCCCAGCGTGTTGCGGATATTGATCGCGCCAGTCGAGGCGCCGCCCGCCGCAGCCGCATCCACGCCGTCGACGATCTGCTTCGCGCTCCATATGTTCGCGCCGTTGAGCAGCGGGACATTCGCGCCGGACGTGCCTGTGTTCTGCGTCGCGGCGGTGCCGAGGCCGAGATTCGTCCGCGCGCCGGAGGCGCTGGACGCGCCGGTCCCGCCATTGGCGATGGAGAGGTCCGCGCCGCTCCAGTTGCCATCGTTGACGCTGGAAAGAGTGGCCAGAGACCCAAGGCCGAGCGTCGTGCGCGCGGCCGCTGCATCGGCGTCGTCGATCAGGCTCTTGCCGTAGGATGAGACGGTGAAGGTACCGAACGTGCTGGCGCGGGTTTTCTCGACAGCGCCGGAGGCGGCGGAGAGGTTCGCGGCGATGTCGGCAAGCCGCGCATTCTGCGCTTGGACGTCGGTACCGATGACGAGACCCAGATTGGTCCGCGCATCGCCAGCGTTGCTTGCACCGGTGCCGCCATTGGCGGGCCCGAGCGGCACGTCCAGGCTCAGCGCCGGCGCGGAAACCGGCCCGGTAAAGGCGGCGCCCGCCAGGTCCGCTTTTGCTGCCAGCGCCTCGGGGTCGATCGGCCCGTCATCCTCGCTCCTCGCGAACCAGTCGGCGTTGACGGTCAGCGCTACGGTCTTGAGCCCCGGGGAGAACGGCACGACGGCGCCCCCGGCCGACGATGCGAACGGCAGCCGGATCAATGTGTCCGCGCTCCCGATCTCGCCTTCGCCGGTCTCCCATTCGTCCGGATGGGTGACGCCCGCGATGCAGTAATGAAAGCGGGCGCCGGGCGGCACCGCGTCGGCGAAGCGCCGGTGGCCGGGCAGCGCGCCGCCCAGCGGCAGGTCGCTCGTGCCCATGCCCCAGCTCGCCTCGCGCACGAGGTCCGCGAAGAACAATGCCATGATGGCCTCTCTCGATGTCTGGATAAGGCGCGCCGGGCGGACAAAGGGGAAAGTCCGCCCGGCGCTGGGTTCCCCCTCCCGCTTGCGGGAGGGGGCTAGGGGGTGGGCGCGATCAGGCCGCGAACTTCAACACTTTGATCGCCTCGGAGTTCATCACCTGCCCGCCGACGCGCCGCGTCGCGTAGAAATGGACGAACGGCTTGTTGGTGAAGGGGTCGCGCAGCACCTGCGTCTCACCCCGCTCGGCGATCAGGTAGCCGGCCTTGAAATTGCCGAAGGCGATGGCGAGCGCGTCCGTCGCCACGTCCGGCATGTCCTCGGCCTCGACCACCGGATAGCCCAGCAGAGTGTCCGGCTGTCCGCCGACCAGGCCGGGCTGCCAGATGAAGGCGCCGTCCGTCGTCTTGAACTTGCGGATCCGCGCCGCGGTCGCCGAATTCATCACGAACACCGCGCCCTGCCGGTAAGGCGCGCGCAGCGTCTGGACCAGGTCGATCAGCTTGTCCTGCGGATTGCTCGCCGGGAAATTGCCGTTCACCCCCGTGGTGAGGAACTGCAGCGTCCCGAAAGCCCGCGCGCCGTCCGCCGTCGCCGCATTGGGCGATGCGAGGAAACCGCGCGGCTTGTTGGTGCCGTTGCCGGACACGAACGCCGCGCCTTCCGCCCGCGCGAACTCCGCCGCGATCTCGCTCGCCAGCCAGCCTTCGACATCGAAAGCCGCATCGTCGAGCATCGCCTGGCTCGCCGCCGGATTGGCATAGAGATCGCCGAAGGGCGGCGCGACTTCGTGGAACGTGGGCGTATCCGTCTCCGCCCGCGCGCCCGTCTCGGCCGCCCAGCCGGACGGCGTGCCGCCGCTCGTCACCAGCTTGCGATAGCCGGACGATCCCACCTTCACGACATTGGCGATCGCGCGGATCGGCGACACCGCATTGAGCGTCCGCTCGATCGCCGCGTCCAGCTCGTCCGGCACGGCATAGCCCCCCGCCGCGTCGCTGGCCCCGGACATCGCCTTCAGCTCCAGCCCGGTCTCCAGCCCCTTGCGCAGGTAACGCTCCACGAAGGGCGAGGCCTCGCCCTTCGTCCCATCCAGCGCCGGCCGCGCACCCTCAGCCACCCGCGCCTTCAGCGCCGCGACCTCGCCGCGCAACGCGGCCACTTCGTCATCCTCCCGCTCCAGCGCCTCGAACGACGCCTCCAGCGCATCCGCCTTCACTTCGATCATCTCCGTCTCCTTGGTTGAGTTCATCCGTGACTTTGAGAAACCGAGCTTTTTCTTCATTCGACTTTTGTGAAACGGGTGCTAACCAGCGCGGATGCGGCCCGTTCGCCTTGCCCTTCCGTTTTGCTTGATGGTGGTTTCGGCATCAGTGTCGGCCCAGCAGGCTTATCCCGTGCCAGTGCCAAGAGTGCCGCCGTCTCCTCCACAGCCACCGCAGCCGTCCGCTTCCCCGGAAATCATCGCTGCGTATCGTGCCGGGCAGGAAGGCGCGCGGCTTGCAATGCAGGGCCGGTTCGAGGAGGCCATCGCGCATTTCCGACAAACCGTGGAAACGTCTCCGGCTGGCTCAGAGATCTATTTGTTGAACAGCTTCCACCTCAGGGCGCTGGTAATGCCGTTGATACGGGCGAACCGTCTCGACGAGGCCGACCATGAGCTGGCCTGGTTCTTGGACCGGGCACCTTCTCGGAACGGGCCATATGCCAGTGCATTGCTGCGGTTTATCGATCTCCGCCTCTATATTCAGGCGGGACACGGCAACGTCGATCAGGTCCTCGCTCTTCTCGACACTCGCGCGCTCTTCTTGGATTCGCCGAGCGCACGCTGCCCGGCCCAATCCTATTTCCCGGAGGTCGTGGCGCCTCTCCACCATGACCCCCGGATCGCAGCAAAACTACGTGCGCTTGGTTGTTCGGATGTGGTCATTGCCCAACTTGACGACGTAGCTTCCCGCCCGATTGGCGCTGAGATCCACGATCCCGGTCTGCCTCCTCGGTCCGCCATGTCTCAACGCCGGAGGTGAACCACCTCATCTGGACTGTTCGATCGCATGCACCCGCGCCCTGGGCTGCATCGGCAGGCTGGCCAAACTCACCTCGACCAGTTCCAGCTACCGAAGCTCGCGCGGTGCGCTCGCCGCCTCCGGATCGCCTCCTTCCATCTGAAATTCTGGTTCGCCCGCCGCCGCCATTGACGAAGCGACGCACGCGAGTAAGGCTGCGCCCATCGAACGGGGGGAGCATGGCCATGACTTGCCTGCGCGTGACTCTTGTATGTGTCGGAGCATCGCTCCTCGCCGCCTGCGGCGCGGACTCCGCGAACCAGTTCCCCGAGGTCGACAACAGCATCGACTACAGCGACACCTCGATCGAGGGGCAGATCGCTGCCTATGCGGCGACCTTGCGGCCCAGCCTGCCGATGCAGAGCGACGAGATCAGTACGATGACGGGCGTGCGCGGCGAAGGCCGCGAGCTCATCTACGAGTTCACCATCAGCCAGGATCCACCGACCAACGACAGCGCCTTGCTGTCGCAAGTCGCGCAGGAGGAAGATCAGGCCTATTTCTGCCAGACCGGCGATCGGCGCCTGATCGAGCAAGGCGCCATCGTGCGCACCGATTACAGGGCACCGAACGGCGTCACCTGGCAAACCCGGGTCACGGCCTGCCCGTAATTCGGGGCGTCGCCGCCTCCACCATATGCACCCGCGCCCTGGGCTGCATCGCCAGGCTGACGAGGCTCACCTCGACCAGCTCCAGCTCCCGCAATTCGCGCGGCGCCTCGCCGGCGGCTTCCTTCACCCGATAGCCGAAGCTCAGCCCCCGCACCGCCCCGGCCGCCAGCAGCCGCGCCGCCCGCGCGTCCAGCAGCCGCCCGATCACGCGCAGCCCGCGCCTATCCTCCTTCAGATATTCCACCCGCCCGATCGGCCGCGCCGGATCGTGCTGCCACAGCAGCGGCACCACCCCCGCGCCCCGCGCGAGGCTCCGCGCGAACGCCCCGGCGCGCACCACGTCCCCGCCCCGGTCCGGATGGCCGAAGATCGCGGCATAGCCCGCGAACCTCATGACCGCAGCAGCTCCAGCAGCCCGGCCCTGAGCGCGATCCCCGCCACCAGCACCGCCAGCGCGATCCGCACCAGCCAGCTCACCACCGCCTCGCGCGCCGATTTCTTCGCGTCGCGCCAGGCGCGCAGCAATTCGCGCAATTCGTCCATGTCACGCCGCGCATTGTCGTCGGTCAGCCCGATCGCGGCGAGCGCGCGCTCCGCGCCCACCCCGCTCGCCTCCTCGATCAGCGCGCGCAGGGTCACCATGTCGGCCCCCTGCCCCTCCGCCTGCGCGACGAGCAGCGCCAGCATCGATGCGTTCTGCCCGTTCATGCCTCTTTCCTCTCGAAGCCCAGCATCTCCCTTTTCTCCTCGTCGCTCAGGAACCCGGCGGCGTTCACCTGCCGCCACAGCCGCTCGCGATCCTCCGCCAGCGCCGTCACCTGATCGACGTCGATCGCCAGCCGCAGCCCCGGCCACCACGCCCCGAGCGTGTCGCCGATCCCACGCAAGATCTTCTCCGCCAGCGGCAGCACGGTGAGCCGCCACAGCGCCCGGTTCGCTTCCTTGTAATTGGCGTAGGTCGCGTCCCCCGGCAGGCCGAGCAGCAGCGGCGGCACCCCGAAGGCGAGTGCGATCTCGCGCGCCGCCGCCGCCTTCAGCTCGGAAAATTCCATGTCGGCCGGCGTCAGGCTCATCGCCTGCCATTTCAGCCCGCCTTCCAGCAGCATCGGCCGTCCGGCATTGCCGCTGCCGGAAAAGCGCGCCTCCATCTCGCTGCGCAGCCGCTCGAACTGCTCGGCCGACAGCGCCGCCCCGTCCCCCGGCTCATAGACCAGAGCCCCCGAAGGCCGCGCCGCATTGTCGAGCAGCGCCTTGTTCCAGGCCGCCGCCGCATTGTGCACCGCCACCGCCGGCGCCGCCGCGCCCAGGCAGCCGAGCCCGTAATGGTCGTCGAGCGGATGGGCGAAGCGCAGATGCACGACGCCCGGCCGCCCCAGCCCGTCCCGCGCCGCGATCCGGCTCACGCTCTCCTTCACCTTGTACCGATAGGCCGCCGGCCAGCCCCGCCCGTCCGCCTCGATCGTCACCCGCTCCGGCCGCATCGCGAACAGCTCCGCCGGCACCCCGTCGCCATCCTCGATGACCCGCACGAACGCATTGCCGTGCAGCAGCAAATGCGTCGTCACCGCCTCGAGCAGCGACGGCGTCGCCAGCGTCGCTCCGCCTGCCTCGCCCTCCGGGGCATAAACCGGCGCCCAGGCCACGCTGTCCACCACCAGCCGTACCGCCCGCTGCGCGATCGGGTTGCCCAGATAGGCCTCGCGCACCCGCGCCTCATAGGATCGCGGCCAGGGCTCCCCGCCCACGCCGACACCCCATCCGCCAAACAGAAAAGGCCGCCCGGCATCCCGGACGGCCTTGCGGCCGAACCACCATTTCATGCGTCTCTCCATCCACCGGCGCTCGCCGGAAAATTCCCCCGCATCGCCGCCACAGCGGAACGACGCGCGGTCTAAATCGTTGAATCCCAACCCTTAACCCCCCGTAACGAGGAGCCTATCGTCATGGCCTACGACACCGTCGATCGCACCATCGCGCGCAGCGAAACCACCGATCTCATCGCCTCCGACAAGGTCGAAGGCACCAACGTCTACAACCGCGACGGCGAGAAGCTCGGCTCGGTCAAGAACTTCATGGTCGGCAAGCGCAGCGGCCGCGTCGATTATGCCGTCATGAGCTTCGGCGGCCTGTTCGGCATGGGCGAGCGTTACTATCCGCTGCCCTGGGACACGCTCGATTACGACACCGATCGGGGCGGCTATGTCGTCGATATCGACAAGCAGCGCCTCGAAGGCGCCCCCTATTACGAGCCCGGCAAGGAGCCGACCTACGACCGCGTCTATGGCGAGCGTGTGTACGGCTATTACGGCGTGCCTTTTTAAGACGCGGCCGTCTTCCATTGCTCCGGCTTTCGCCCAGGTGGATCGTCACCCCGGCGAAGGCCGGGGCCCAGCCCTTGGAAAACAAGACATTGGGTCTGGATACCGGCCTTCGCCGGTATGACGATTTGAGGAGATCGGGGCAGTCTGTCTACAACCCCCGCACCCTCGGCGCCCGCGCCTTGCCCAGCAGCAATTCCGCCATCGCCCACACCATCGCGTCGGCCCGGTCCGGCGACCGCCCCGGCCCTTCATAACCCGCGACGGTCATCCCGCAGAGCTGATCCTCCAGCTCGGGGAACCCCCCCGCGAACATCGCCTTGCCGGCCTCGAAGCGCAGCGCCACGGGTTCGGCCCGCAGCCCCTTGCCGAACCGCGCCGTCACCGGCCGCACCGGCAGCGCGCAATCCACCCCGCGCAGCACCGCCTCGACCATGTCGCCGCCCTGGTTGGTCTCGACCACCACCCGGTCGGCTTCCCACAGCTCGGCGGCGCGCACCACCGCCCGCGCCCAGTCCCCGGGGCTCAGCCCTTCGACGCTGCAATCGTCCAGAACATAGCCGATGCCGTCCGCGCCCAAAGCGCAGGCGACGATGCCGCAGCCGCCCCCGCCAGCCGGCGGATCGACCCCGATCACCACCCGGCGCCGCGTCGCGGGGGCGGTGGCGCGTCTCTTCTCGATCAGCGCGCGCGTCCACAGCGCGCCTTCGATCTCCTCGATCAGCTCTCCGTCCAGTTCCTGCCGCCCCAGCCGCGTGCCGCCGTAAAGACCGGTCACCGCCGCGACGAAATCGTCCGGCAGATGTGCATTGTCCGCGGTGCGGCCGCCGGTCCCTGCCGTGTCGCGGCTCTCCTTCAGCGTGCGGATCAGGGCGATCGGCCGGGGCGTCGTCGTCACCAGCACCCGCGCCTGCTTGCCCAGCCTGAGGCCCAGCACCAGATTCGTCCACGTCGCCTCGGGATGCGCCCATTTCGCCAGCTCGTCGCACCAGGCGATATGATGCTCCGGCCCGCGCAGCCCGTCGGGATTGGCGCCCGAATAGGCGAAGGCCCGTGCTCCGCTCGGAAATTCCAGCAGGCCGCGGGTGCGATACCAGGGCAGCTCCTCATCGAACCGCGCGACCGCCTTCAGCCCGCTTTCGCCCCCGATCATCACCCGCTCGACCTCGTCGATCGTCGCGCCGACCAAAGCGATCCTCAAGTCCCCGTCGGCCCGCGCCAGCGCGCTCACCCATTCCGCCCCGGCCCGGGTTTTGCCGAAGCCGCGTCCGGCGAGCATCAGCCACACCCGCCAGTCGCCCTCGGGCGGAAGCTGGCCGTCATGGGCCAGTATCTCCCACGCCTCGCCGAAGGCGCGCTTCTCCGGATCGGTCAGCCGCGCGGCGACCCAGGCGCGCTGTTCCGGCGCGCGGCGCGCGAGCGCGTGGATCGCGGCGCACAGCGCCTCGTCTTCGCTCACTTGCCCTGCTTCGCCAGCCGGCGGTCCAGCGCGTCGAGCAGGCGCAGGATCGATCCGGTGAGTTCCGCCTTGCTCGCGCGGCGGAGCGGAGCGCCCCGGCGCGGCGCCCGTCCCTCCCGGCCCGGCCATGGCCGGCTGAGCACTTTGAGCGCGAATTCGGGATCGAATGCCGCGATGTCTCCCGGCGGCGTTGCGCCGGGCTCGACCGGCGCCGTCCGCCCTCCGGTCGCGGCATAGCGCACGGCCATCTCCTCCAGCCGCAGCAAGGCGACCGCGTGCGCCTCGTCATACTGGCGGGCGAAATCGGGATCGCGGCGGCGCAGCTGATAGGCGGCGCCCTCATACATGCCGGCGGCGCGGCAGGCCTCGGCGGCATTGGCGCTGGCCGCATAATGATCGAGGAAGATTTCGCGCCGCCGGGCGTTCCACCCGTCCGCGCGCACTTTGCGCACCTGCCGCCCGGCCTTGCCGCGCGACACGAAAGTCTCTTGCGCCTTTTGCGTCCCGTCCCGATCCATCGTTCGCTCCTCCGGCGCGGAAACGAAAACGGGCTCCCAAAAGGGAGCCCGTCGGCGAATCGGCGCATCTGTCCAGCTTGTGCGTCTTGTGCCATATCAGCGCGCCGGTGTCAACTATTTTTATCCATATAGGTGATTATATGCCTGACAACCATTTGCTCTACGCCTGGGCGAGGGCCACCAAAGCCGCGCAATAATTGCCATATCTCGGAAATCTGATAAGCTGATTTCCTGGAGTTCCTCAAAGTAATGCAATGATTTGATTCAGATCAGGATCAGATACAGGCGCAGGGATTTCATGCGGAATTTGCGGTTACATGCTGGGGAGAGAGGCATGCGTGGGGTAATCCTGTTTTCCGTGATGACGATGCTATGTGCGCCGGCCTTGGCGGCGTCGGCCCAGCGTGACATGCAGCGGGGGGTGTCGAATGCTCCTGACGCTTTGTATCGCGTCGGCCAGTGCATCGTCCGCCGTGATCGCACTGCCGCGATCGGCCTGATCGAGGCACTGCCGGTCGCTGGCCAGGCGCGGCTCGACGACGCCGCCCGGATCGTCGCCGAAACGGGCTGCCACACGGGACCGTTGCCGACGGATTTCCCCGTGCTGCTGCGCGGCGCCATCGCGCAGGAAATGCTCCAACGCGATTATTCCGAGTTCGCCGGCACCCCCCACAGCGTCGCGCGGCTCGTCGATTTCAGCCTGCCGGTCCAGAGCGACGGCGCGGCGGCGAACGAGATGGCCCGGCGCTATCAGTGGAGCGATTGCGTGGTGCGCAACGACACGGAGAATGTGGAGCGCCTGATCCGCACTCCGCCGGGCTCCACGCGCGAACGCAACATCCTGGCACGCATGGCGCCCTACATGTCGGCCTGCATGGCGGACGAAACGCGGCTCTCCACCTCCCCCTCGGAGGTGCGCAGCCTGTTCATGCAGAGCGCCTATCACATGTTCTACCGCTTCTGGAACGGCGACCTGCGCGGTGCCGGCATGGCGGGCGTGGACAATCCGGGCGGGCGGATCGCCTGCCGAACCTATGTCGCTACGGATTCGCGGATCAGGACGGAACGGTTCTGCATGAGCCCGCGCGACTGGAACCGCTCGCGCGGCCAGATCCGGGAAGGGATGGACAAGTATCTGCGCGAAGAGGTGAACAGGCGGCCCACCTGAATTTGTGGGGCGATATTGATGATGGACGGCCCGTGTCGATGGGGTCGGATATGGTTGGAGGGTAGGATGTCGAAGGGATTGCTTTTCTGGCTGGCGGCGATGGTCGCCATGCCGGTCGCCGCGGCGGCCCAGTCCCCCGAGCCGGTCGAAGCGTCCCTCGACATCGACGCCACGGGCCTGCTCACGCCGGTCAACGGCATCTACCGGATCGGCCAGTGCGTCGTGCGCCACGATCGCGGCGTCGCGCTGCGCTTGCTGGAGCTGATGCCGATCGATGCCGAGCCGCGGCTTCAGGAAGCGGCGCGCATGATCGCCGATGCGGGCTGTCTTAGCGAATCTCTGCCGCTGGATTTCCCCGTCTTTCTGCGCGGCGCGATCGCGCAGGAGATGCTGAAGGCCGATTATCCCGAAATGTCCGCGCAGCCCTACAGCGTCGCGCGCCTCGCCAATCTCGCCTTGCCGGTGCAGAGCGACGGCGAAGCGGCGACCGATGCCGCGCGGCGCTATCAGTGGAGCGATTGCGTCGTGCGCAACGACATGGACAATGTCGAGCGCCTCGTCCGCACCGGCGCCGGCTCGAGCATGGAGCGCGATGTGCTGACGCGCATGGCGCCCTACATGTCGGCCTGCATGGACGAAGAGGCGCCCATCGCCGCCTCGACGTCGGAAATCCGCAGCCTGTTCATGCAGAGCGCCTATCATTCGCTCTATCGCTACTGGAATGGCGACCTGCAGGGCGCCGGGCTCGTCGATTCCGAAAACCCGAACGGGCAGCTCGTCTGCCGGACCAATAAGCGGACCGAGTCCAGGGTCGCGACCGAACGGCATTGCATGACCCCGCGCGATTGGGATCGCATGCGGACTTCGACCCGCGAATCATGGGATGAATGGATCCGCCGCTCCAACTCGCGTCCTTATTGAGCTTCACGCCGGATCGGTCCTGCGGATGCCCCGCGCGGGTCCGGCATGTTGCGGCGGTCGCGAAACTTTGTCACAAGTTCCGCAACCGAACCGAACCAAGGAAGCTTCCATGCGCATGATCGCCGTCCTGATGGGCGCCGTTATGATCCTCACCGCCTGCAACACGGTGCGCGGCATCGGCCGCGACGTGGAATCGGTGGGCCGCACCGTCTCCGACGTCGCGGATTGATCCGGCGGGCCGGGGAAACCCGGCCCGCCGCCCCGCGCGGAACCTTATTCCCGGCCGGCCCGTTCTCGCGACGCAAGCGGGAGGAGGCTGTGGCCGATTTCATTCATGCCCCCGATATCGATGCGGATGCCATCGCCGTCCTGAAGGCCGATCACCGTATCGTCGAGAATCTCTTCGCTGCCCATCGCCATGCCCGCGATCCGGCGCGCGTCACGCGCCTTGCTGCGCGATTGTGCACCGAATTGCGCATCCACATGGCGGTGGTGGAAGAACTCTTCTATCCCGCGCTGGCCGGACGGATCGAGGCCAGGCTGCTGCGCCGCGGCCGCATCGTCCACGACGGCACCCGCCGCCTCATCCGCGAGATCGAGGATGGTCCGGACTCCGGCCGCGATGCGTGGATGGCCCGCCTGTCCACCCGGGTCGGGCGGCTGATCCGTGCGCAGGAGGCGCCCGCGCGCGGCCTGTTCGCCCGCTGCCGAGCCACCGGGGTCGATCTGGCCGCGCTTGGCCGGCGCATGCTCATGCGCCGCGAGGAGCTGGCCTTCAGCGCCGCGCAGGATGGCTGGATACCGCCCGCGCCCTCATGGTCGTTGCGGCGCGCGATGCGGAGTCCGTCGCGGCAATAGAACCGGGCGGCGCGTTGCGCGTTGTCGCGTTCAGGGGGCGCTCAGCCCGCAACTGGGATAATTCGCGATCATGCCATCTACCTTTCTACGCCTGATCTTGGCCGGCCTTGCCGCGTTCGCCTTGGCTGTGCCTGCCGCCGCGCAGGACCGCGATCGTCCGCTCGGCGATCTGCTCGACGCGCTGCCGCCCGACGATGCCGAGACGCCCGACAAGGTGGCTCCCGCCGCGCCGGCTCCCGATCGCCCCTTCGCGCCGCTGCTCCGCCCGGCGCCCCCGCAAAGCCGGCCAGCGCCAGTTCCCGCGCCGCCTCCCGGCCGGATCGGCACCACCGATCTGCCGCCATCCGCCGTCCTCTATCCGGAGACCGATCCGCCGCCTGCGCCGCCCGAGGATGTGCCCGGCGATGGGTCCGACGTCCCCGTCGCGATCGCCCCGCCGCCGCCTTCGGAGGCCGATCTGGCCTGGCAGGCGCTGCAGGAGCAGCGGCGGCAGGAGATCAATGCGCTCGAAGCGCCTTTGGTCGCCCGCCTCAACGCGCGGGTCGCTGCCGACCAGGAAGCCGCCCGCCTGCGTAACGAGCAGGCCCAGGCCGATTACGAGCAGGCGCTGCTCGATCGGGACGAGGAAGCCGCGCGGATCGAAGCCGATCACCAGGCCGCGATCGCGGCGCACCGCCGCGCCGTCGTCCGCCAGCGCGCCGACCATGAAGCCCGCGTCGCCGCCTGCCTCGCCGGCGACCGCACCGCCTGCGCCCCGCGTTAGGCCGCCATGCGCGTCAGGAACGCCGTCTCGCGTGCCACGAGCGGGGCGAAGCTGTCCCGCGCCAGCATCGCCTCGACATAGGCGGCGAGCTTGGGATGCGTCGCCGGATCGGGCGCGATCCCGAGATGCCGGAAATTGACGAACGGGCACGCCACCGCGATGTCCGCCAGCGTCAGCCGGTCCGCGACCAGGAAACCGCTCTCCGGGATCACCCCCTCCAGATAGTCGAGCAAGGGCGGCAGCTCCTCCCGCTCCGCTTTGTCCGCCGCCGCCAGGTCGCCCGCCCTGCCGGTCAGCATCGGCGCGACGATCCGGTTGAAAAACATCTTGCGCCCACAATCGAACAAAATCGTGTCCATGAATTCGTCATACCAGATCGTCCGCGCCCGCCCCTGCGGATCGGCGGGGATCAACTCCGGTTCCGGCTGCAACGCGTCGAGATAGGCGATGATCGCCGAGGAATCGCAGACCCGGAAATCGCCGTCCTGCAATGCCGGGATCTTGCGGAACGGGCTCGCCGCCGCGAAGTCCGGATCGTCGGCGCCGGGCACGACGGCCTTGTTCTCGACCTCGATCCCCTTCTCGGCGGCGAAGACCAGCACCTTGCGCACGAACGGCGACAAGGAGGATCCAAAGACGATCATGGCGGTGTCTCCTCAGGGTGGTTTTTTCTGAGCCTGCGTTAGCGCGCCCCGGCCCGCCCCCGCAATCCGGTTGGCCTATTGCGGCTGCGCGGCCCGTGCCACCAGATAGGCGTGGATCGCGTCGATCTCGCCATCGGTCAAATGGGAGTAGCGGCCGCGCGCCACTTCGGCCATCAGGCCGAGCTGCCGGCCACCCGTCGCCGCGCCGGTACGCATCAGGCGCCGGAATTCGTCGCGCGAATAAGCGGAGGCGACGACCAGATCGGGGCGCGCGGCTGCCCCGGGCGCAGGCGGCGGCCCGCCTTCCAGGTTCATGCCGTGGCATTCGGCGCAAGTTGCCCGCACCATGTAGCGCGCCTGGTCGTGCGTGCCGCCCAGTGCCGGCGGCCCCTGCCGGCGCTCCTCGCGCACATGTTGCGCGGCGGGCTTGAACGCGCCGACCGCGATTTCCTCTCGCGCTTCGGGGCCCAGCACGACCCGGGGATATGCCTCGCCCGCCGGCGGCAAGCTCCGCAGCCAGGCGATCAGTGCCCCCATGTCCGCATCGCTGAGCTGCGTGAAGAGGCTGGACGGCATTTCCCACAGGTCAGATCCGTCCGGCCGCGTGCCTTCCCGCAAGGCCTGCTCGATCTGCACGTCGCTATAACCCGGCAAGGCGCGGGTGAGGTTGGATGCGAACTGGATGGCGAAGGCGGGCTCTTCGATCCACGGCCCGCCGGTCAGATCCTCGCCATGGCAGCCAATGCAGCCAAGCACGCGCGCCATGCGCTCGCCATGGGCCAATCGCGCCTCCGCACCCGCCCCGGCCACCATCTCGAATTGCGGCGGCGGCGCCTCGGCCGTCGCGTTGCTGCCCGCCCCGCCGCACGCCGTCAGCAACGCGGCGGCGAAAAGCGGGATCACGGCTCTCATCCCGCGTCCCGGCGCAGCGGCGGGCGCTTGAGATAGGTGAGCCAGCGCCACAGCCATTCCAGGGGCCCGAACCGACACCAGTGGAGCCACAACATGCTGAACGCGATCTGGAACGCCCAGATGCCCGCCACGACATAGTAAAGCTGATGCCGCTCGAGCTGGCCGAACCAGCCCAGGGCGACGAACAGCACCAGCGCGATCGCCGAGTGCATCAGGTAGTTGGTGAAGGCCATCTGTCCCACCGCGGCGAAGGCGCGCCGGACGAAGCCGAGCATGCCCGAGCGCACGAACAGCAGAAGCGCGCCGAGATGCCCGATCGTCATCGCCAGCCGCCCGAGATCGTAGCTGACATTGGCCTGGGCAAAGGCGAGCGCGCCGAACTGGTGATCGATGATCCAGCGCGTCTCCAGGAAGTTGACGGTGAGTCCCACCGCATAGCCCCCCGCCATCATCGCCACATAGACTCGCGTGCGCCGCTCCAACGTCAGCACCCCGGCGCGGAACAGCCCCATCCCGATCAGCATCATGCCGAATATGTCGAAGAAGAAGCGGTAGGTGCCCCAGGTCTGCCACATCAGGTTGATCTGCCGCGCCCGTTCGAATGCGGACCAGTAACCCGCCTGCATCCGCGCATCGACGGCGGCGACATTTTCCGGCACGGCCTTGAAGGACGCGCGGGCATCCTCCCATGCATAGATGGCCTGCTCCTGCTCCGCGGTGAGCGCATTGCCGGCGTCGAGATGCAATTGCGCCGCCTCGCCCGCATCATGCTTGCGCAGCATCTCCAGGCTGTCGTGCAGGTTCCACAGCGCCGCGAGCAGCAGCACGAACGTGCCGGTCGCGAGCAGCCAGCGCGCCGACAGCCGGCGGAACGGGAACAGCGCCAGCCCGGCAATGCCATAGGCGTAGAGGATGTCGCCCCACCAGAGCAGTACATAGGCGTTCACGAAGCCGAAGCCGATCAGCCACAGATTGCGCCGCATATAGATGTCCGCCGCGTCGCCTCGTCCCGCCGCTTCCAGCCGCGAGACGAGCAGGATCGCGCTTGCTCCGAACAGCATCGAAAAGAGCGCGCGCTGCGTGCCCTCGACACCGATCTGCATGACGATCCACACCAGCAGGTTCGCGCCCTCGGCACCGCCCGCATTCATCGGATTGGTCTGCGCATCCGCCAGCCCGAAGCCGATGATGTTGATCAGCAGGATGCCGAGCAAGGCGACACCGCGCACGAAATCCAAGGCCTCGATCCGCCGCGCCGCGGGGGCGCCGCGCGACGGCGGCGCGGCCGCGATCCGCGTCGGTTCCTCGCCATCGGCCGCCGTGACGTTCGTCATGGACTTTCCCCACCCTCGCCGCTTTGTTGACCGGGATCGTTTCGCCGACAAGCCGGAATTTTCGGGTTCAGCGCATCCGGTAATGGTCCGCCAGCCGGTCGAGTGCGAAGCCCAGTACGATCCGTCCGGCGCGTGCCGGCCAGCCCAGCGCCCGTTCGGCGTCGCGCATCCCTTCGCCAGCACAGACGATCCGCCACAGGATCGCATCCAGGCCGGCCCCGACCGCTGCGACCGCCGCCTCGAAGCGCTGTTTTGCGAAGAGCTGTGCATGGGTCGGATCCAGCGCGGCGGGCGCGGCACCGCGCGACCGCGATGCGGGCGCCGTGTCCCAGCGCATCGTCACCGACGGCGCGAGCTGGGCGCGCTCCCAGTCGGCCCGCAGCTGCTCGCCCGCGTCGAACTGGCGCTCGCTCACCAGCCCGCGCGATTTCAGCCAGCCCAGCGGGGATTCGGCCAGGTTCACCGTTACGCTCCGCGCGGGCCGGGCGTGACCCTTTTCCGGCACCGCCTTCGTCCCGCGCTCCGCGCCATCGCGCGGCAATGCCCGCTCCACCAATAGCCTGTTCCTCATGCCCGTCTCCCGTTCGAATCGATGCGAATTTCCCTTGCCATTCCGGCATGTCTGTAGGAAAGTGAATAACCGTATCGGTTCAAATGTGTTGAGGAGCGATAGATGATCACCCGCATTCGCGAGGTGCGCCGCGCCCGCAAGATGACGCTGCAGGACGTCGCCGATCGCTGCGATCCGCCGACCACGCCGCAGACGATCGGCCGGCTCGAGACCGGTACCCGCACCGTCTCGGTCGGCTGGCTCAACCGCCTCGCCGCCGCGCTCGACGTGGACGCCTCCGATCTCGTCAAGCTGCCCGAGCGCGCCGACGTCCCCGTCGCGGCGACGCTCGATCATGAAGGCGCTCATGCTCCGCGCCGCGAAGCCGTGGTCGTGCCGCCGCAGACCGCGCCGGGCCTGGTCGCGATGACGGTTTCCTCCGGCGTCGGCGATTATCGCAGCGGCGACGAAATCTGGCTGGGTCGCCTGACGCCCGATCAGTTCTCCGGCGCGCTCAACCGCGACGTCCTGGTCCCCCGCCCCGCCGGCCGCTTCCTTTTCGGCCGCCTGATCGGACGCGAGGACAGCAAGCTCCACATCCTCCCGCTCGGCGCCGGCGGCCGCCAGACGGTCGTCACCGATCCGCCCTGGGCCGCGGTGGCGGTAAAGCTGATCCGCGCCCTCTGACGCTTGCGCCGCCCGCGCCAAGCTGGCAGGGACGCGCCCCGAGGCTGGGCGCTTAGCTCAGTTGGTAGAGCATCTCGTTTACACCGAGAGGGTCGGCGGTTCGAGCCCGTCAGCGCCCACCAGCCTCCTCAAATCGCCGCGGGCGCGATCCGTTGCGCGGCGCGCAGATAGGCGGCCATCGATCGCGCCGCTTCGTCCGACAGTTCGATGAACACCCGCCGGCCGTCCTGCGGATCGGCGGAGCGGACGAAGATGCCCCGGTCGGTCAGCGCCTTGATCCACCTGAGCGCCGTCGTCGCCGGTACGGCGGCGGCGATGCACAGACTGGAGACGGCGACCCGGCCCCGTTCGATCCGCGCCGCCATCAGGTCGAGCAGCATGTCCCAGGCCGGATCGGCGAACAGCTCGCCACGGAAGAACTGGTCGCGCAGCCGCCGGGCGCGGATGATCGCGCGGATCGCGGCGGCGTCGGTGAACGTCTCCTCCTCGGTCAGCGCCCGCGCGCGTTCCGGGCCGGCCTCGTCCTCATCCGACAGCGAGGCGAGGATGCCGGCAATCCGCCCAACCTCCTCCGAAAGCTGATGCAGCAGGGCATGCTGCATCAGTCCCTCGCCTTCCCGGCCGATATCGTGCAGCCGCGCTCCCCGGCGCGGCGCGGCCAGCAACAGCGCCAGCCGGCGTTCGGCATCGCCCGGATCGGCGAGGTGGGCGATGGCCGGGTGAAAAGCGTGCGCGGCGACAAGGTCGATCATCGCCGCCGGCGCGGCGACGACGCCCGCATAGCCCTGCTCCGCGCGCGCCTGCATGCGGGTCAGCAGCTCCGGCAATGCCGGGCCAGCCCGGTCCTCGCCCAGATCGACATAGATCGGCGCGGCGGGCAGATGCGCAAGGCTGACCGGCGCCTCTTCCACCGCTACCGCGGCGGCCACGCGATACCCGGCCTCTCCGGCGGCTTGGCGCGCGCGGCTCAGTGCTTCGGCAGTGTCGCCAAAGACCAGGATCGTTGGATCGTCGCCATATTCGACCATATCCAGGCCATCCCGTACCATCTCATTGCCTCCGCCATCTCTCCACGACGGCGACGATTGCCCGCAATCTTGCCGTATTGAATCGATTTCGGCTCCGAAGCGGATTTGTCTTTAACCATGTAGTGGCTTTGATTGTCAGCCTATTTCGCTGACTGGCGCACAATCGCGCCGCGCCGCCAAGTCCATTTCGGACCCGGGCAAGGAACGTCCCATTCCGGCTTTAGTCGCGCGCGGGCGTCTTTTCTGTCGCGCAATCCAGTCCGTTTCGGATGAAGTTCGGACCGATTGCGGCCCTACCCCATCGCCTTGACGATCTCCTCGACCATCTTCTTGGCGTCGGCGAGGAGCATCATCGTGTTGTCGCGGTAGAAGAGGTCGTTGTCGACGCCGGCATAGCCGACGCCGCCCATGGAGCGCTTCACGAACAGGACGGTCTTGGCCTTCTCCACGTCTAGCACCGGCATGCCGTAGATCGGCGAGGACTTGTCGGTCTTGGCCGACGGGTTGGTCACGTCATTGGCGCCGATCACGAAGGCGACGTCGGCGCGGCTGAAATCGGAATTGATGTCCTCCAGCTCGAACACCTCGTCATACGGCACGTTCGCTTCGGCGAGCAGGACGTTCATATGGCCCGGCATGCGGCCCGCCACCGGGTGGATCGCATATTTGACGTTCACGCCCTCATGCTTGAGCAGGTCGCCCATTTCCCGGATCGCATGCTGCGCCTGGGCGACCGCCATGCCGTAGCCCGGCACGATCACGACCAGCTCGGCCTGCTTCATCAGGAAGGCGGCGTCCTCGGCCGAGCCGCGCTTCCACGGCCGGTCGATCACCTCGCCACCACCGGCCGATGCCTCGCCGCCGCCGAAGCCGCCGGCGATGACGGAGATGAAGTTGCGGTTCATCGCCCGGCACATGATGTAGGACAGGATCGCGCCCGAAGAGCCGACCAGGGCGCCGGTGATGATCATCGCGCTGTTCTGCAGCGTGAAGCCCATCGCGGCCGCCGCCCAGCCCGAATAGGAGTTGAGCATCGACACGACGACCGGCATGTCCGCGCCGCCGATCGGGATGATCAGCAGGAAGCCGATCGCGAAGGCGAGGCCGGTGAGCGTCCAGAAGATCCAGGGGCTCTGGTCCTGCGTGAAATAGGCGGTGAGGCCGAGGATCGCGGCCAGCGTGCCGAGATTGATCACGTGTCGCAGCGGCAGGATGATCGGTTTGCCCGACATGTTGCCGTTGAGCTTCAGAAAGGCGATGACCGATCCCGAAAAGGTGATCGCGCCGATCGCCGATCCCAGGCCCATCTCGACCCGGCTGACCGGGAAGATGACGCCCGCCGCGTCGGCGATGCCGAAGGCGATGGGGTTGAGGAAGGCGGCCGCAGCCACCGCCACGGCGGCGAGGCCGACAAGAGAGTGGAACGCGGCGACGAGCTGCGGCATCGCCGTCATGGCGATCCTGCGTGCGGTGACCAGGCCGATCGCGCCGCCGATGGCGATCGCCGCGGCGATCTCCCACAGGCCGGCAATCTCGTGCGTGGCGAGGGTGACCCCGACCGCGATCGCCATGCCGATCATGCCGAAGCGGTTGCCGGCGCGCGAGCTTTCCGGGCTGGAGAGCCCGCGCAGCGCAAGGATGAAACAGACGCCCGCCACCAGATAGGCGAGCATCACCCACGCGGGCAAAACGGCGGTCTCATGCATGGCCGGTATTTCCCCCTTGGCGCGTCAGGCGGTTCGTCCCCCTCACCCCTTGCGCTCCTTCTTCTTGTACATGGCGAGCATCCGCGCGGTGACGGCGAAGCCGCCGAAGATGTTGACGCTCGCCATCACGATCGCCGCCAGCCCCAGCCATTTCGCGCTCGGGCTGCCCCCCGCCATCGCCGCGATCAGCGCGCCGACGATGATCACCGAGGAGATGGCGTTGGTGACGCTCATCAGCGGCGTATGCAGCGCCGGCGTCACCGACCAGACGACATAATAGCCGACGAAGCAGGACAGCACGAAGATCGACAGGATGGTGATGAAGTCCACTGTGCTTCCCCCTCAGGCCAAACCCAGCCGCATTTCCAGCAGCCGCAGCAGGCGGGCATGTTGATGGCGCCAATGCAGGTCCGGCACCTCCGGACAATCCACGCTGCGCCCGGCATCCACGTCCGCGCCCCGTACCGCTTCGGCGCCGTGGCGGGCGATCAGCCGCGCCGCGACGGCGGATTCGCGAGCGCCGAAATCGCGTTCCCAGTGCGATCGCACGCTGGCGGGGCTGAAGCCGCCGCACAGCATCGATTGCTCGCGCGCCGTCCGGCCGTAAAGGTTCATTGATGCATAGACGGAAAGGTCCGGTGCCCGGCTCCAGCCCGTTCCGGGGCCGCCCAGCGATCCGTCCACGCAGCTCGCCAACACGGGCAGCGTCAGCGCGAGCAACAGCGGCGAGAATCGGGAAATGCTGGCGGTGCCGCCGCTGCTCACCCCAGCAGCCTTTCGCTGACCACCTTGCCGTCCTTGGTCAGCCGCGCGCCCCGCACGATCTCGTCGTCATCGGGCAGGACCAGTGTTTTCGTCTCGGCATCCCAGAAGGCGGAGAGCAGGTTGAAGAGGTTCCGCGAATAAAGCGCCGAGGTGTCCGCCGCGAGCCGGCTGGGCACATTCTTGTGCCCGACGATCTTCACGCCATGCTTCTCGACGACCTCGCCCGCCACGGCGCCTTCGACATTGCCGCCCTGCTCGACGGCGAGATCGACGATCACGCTGCCCGGCCGCATCGTCGCGATCTGTGCGTCCGTGATCAGCCGCGGCGCAGGGCGCCCAGGGATCAAGGCGGTGGTGATGACGATGTCCTGCTTGGCGATGTGCGAGGAGACCAGCTCCGCCTGCGCCGCCTTGTATTCGTCGGACATTTCGGAGGCGTAGCCGCCGGTGCCCTCGCCCTCGATGCCGGCGACGCTCTCGACGAAGATCGCCTTCGCGCCCAGGCTCTGGATCTGCTCCTTGGTCGCCGCGCGCACGTCGGTGGCGGAGACCTGCGCGCCGAGCCGGCGCCCGGTCGCGATCGCCTGTAGGCCGGCGACGCCGACGCCCATGACGAACAATTTGGCGGCCGAGACCGTGCCCGCCGCCGTCATCATCATCGGGAAGGCGCGGCCATATTCGCCCGCCGCGTCCAGCACCGCCTTGTAGCCGGCGAGATTGGCCTGGGAGGACAGCATGTCCATGCTCTGCGCGCGGGTGATGCGGGGCAGAAATTCCATCGCGATCGTCTCGAGCCCCGCCTTGGCATAGGCATCGACCCGCTCGCGCTTGCCGAACGGGTTGAGCGCGGCGATCAGCAGCGCGCCCTTTTTCGCGCCCTTCAGCGCGTCCGGCTCCGGCCCCTGCACGGCCAGGACGATGTCGGCGTCCTTCAGCACCTCGCCGCGCGGGCCCACGACGGCGCCCGCGGCGACATAGTCGCCGTCGGCGATGCTCGCGCCTTCGCCCGCGCCCGCCTCCACGGCGACGCTGGCGCCCAGCGCGATATATTTCTTGACCGTTTCCGGCGTTGCGGCGGTCCGGCGCTCGCCGGCTTCGCCTTCCTTGAGAACCGCGACCTTCACCCCCCGCGGTCCCGGCTCAGTTCGCGATGATCAGGACGACGATCACCGCGACGATAGCGCTGATGATGGTCCCCCATTTCATCAAGCCGGTGAAGAACCCGTAGGTGTCCTCATGGGCCTTGGTCTGCTTGGCGGTATCGGCGTCCGCAGCCATGCTCGCTCCTTATGTCCCTGTTCGGCGCCTTGTTTAGCAAGGGGCGCCGAAAGGGCAAGCGGCAAGCATCGTGGGCGTGTCTTTAAGCCCCCCTTTACTCAATCTGGGTTAGGCATGGCCTTCAAACAAATAGAGGAAAGCGATGCGGCCCGATCCGACCCGTTGTCTGTTGCTGATCGACGACGAGCCCGCCCAGCGGCGGCTGATCACCGCGATCGGCGCGCGCGCCGGCTGGTGGGTGCGCGGCGCCAACGATGTCGATGGCGCGCGCGCCATGTTCGCGGACCCGCAGGAACCGAAATTCGACGCCATCCTGGTCGATCACTGGCTTCCGGGCGAAGAAGGCGCGGAGCTGATCCGCCAGATTCGCGCGCTGAAGCCGGAACTGCCTTTGCTCGTGCTCACCGCCCAGACCAGCGTGAATGTCGCGGTCGAGGCCATGCGCGCCGGCGCCAGCGATTTCCTGGTGAAGCCGGTCGCGCCCGATCGGCTGCTCGCCGCGCTCAACACCGCGACCGACCGGCGCAGGTCGGCCGGCGAGCTACGCCCGCTTTCGGAGAAGATCGCCAAGAGCCTGGGCTTCGACGAGATCGTCGGTTCCGCGCCCCGCTTCCGTGCCGCGCTGGCCGTGGCCGCGAAGGCCGCGCGTGCGCGCGCCTCAGTGCTGATCGAGGGCGAAAGCGGATCGGGCAAGGAGATCATCGCCCAGGCGATCCACGCCGCCTCCCCGCGCGGCAAGAAGCAGCTTCATGTCGTCAATTGCGGCGCCATCCCCGAAAATCTCGTCGATTCGGTGCTGTTCGGCCATGAGAAGGGCGCGTTCACCGGCGCGTTCGACCGCCATATCGGCCGCTTCGAGGATGCCGACGGCGCGACCCTGTTCCTCGACGAGGTGGGCGAGCTGCCGCTCGACACGCAGGTCAAGCTGCTGCGCGTGATCGAGGCCGGCGAGTTCCAGCGGGTCGGCAGCCGCGTGACGCAGACGGTGGATGTGCGCATCATCGCCGCGACCAACCGGCGCCTCGCCGACGAGGTTGCCGCCGGGCGTTTCCGCGAGGATCTCTATTACCGGCTCAATGTCGTCCATGTGCCGGTGCCGCCGTTGCGCGACCGCGCCAGCGACATTCCCGCCCTCGCCCGCCACCTGCTGGCGCGCATCGCCGACCAGCCGGGAATGCGCCCGCTCTCGATCACCGACGACGCGCTCGCGGTGCTCATGTCCTATGGCTGGCCGGGCAATGTCCGCCAACTCCAGAACGCCTTGTTCCGCGCCGCCGTCCTGTGCGAGGGCGACGCGCTCACCGGCGCCGATTTCCCGCATATCGCGAACGAGGCGACCTTCGGCCGGCGCGCCGACGATTATCATGCCAAGCCGCTGAACGGCCAATCCGCCACCGCCGCATTGGCCCACGGCCCGGGCGTCACGCTCTACGATTCGGACGGCCACCTGCGTTCGCTCGAGGCGATCGAGGCGGACGTGATCCGCCTCGCCATCGGCCATTATCGCGGCCGCATGACCGAAGTGGCCCGTCGCCTGGGGATCGGCCGCTCGACGCTGTACCGCAAGCTTGGCGAGCTGGGGATCGGGGACATCGCCGCTTAGCCCTACACGTCGTCATGCTGAACTTGTTTCAGCATCCACGAACACCCAAGAACGCAGCCTCGCGGGGCTATGTCCATGGATCCTAAACAAGTTCAGGGTGACTGTTGAGGTCGGCCCGCGCTAAACCCCAGCCATGCCCGATCTCACCAACACTGTCGCCCTCGTCACCGGCGCCGCCTCCGGCATCGGCGCGGCCACGGCCCGCGCCCTGGCCGAGGCCGGCGCGAAGAAGTTGATCCTGGTCGATCTCGACGAGGATAAGCTGCGCGATTTCGCCTTCACCTTGCCCTGCGAGCGCGACGTGCGGATCGGCGACGTCGCCGACGAGGCCTTCTGGGAGAACCTCGATCTCACTGGCCTCACCCATGCCCTCGTCAATGCCGGCATCGCCGCCGGCGGGCCGGTGGAAGAGACCGGCTTCGACGACTGGCGCAAGGTGATGGCGGTCAATCTCGACGGTGCCTTCCTGACGCTGCGCGCCGCGATGCGCGCGATCCGCGCCACGGGCGGCGGCGCCATCGTCCTCACCGCATCGGTGGCGGGCGTAAGAGCGGAGCCCGGCATCGGCGCCTATGGCGCGTCCAAGGCGGCGCTGATCCACCTGGCGAAGATCGCGGCGCAGGAAGGCGCGCCCGCCATCCGCGTCAACGCGATCGCGCCGGGCGGGGTGGAGACGCCGATCTGGAGCGGCCAGCCCTTCTTCCAGGATCTGGTGGCCCGGAAAGGCGGCGAAGCGGCGGCGTTCGAGGCGCTCGCCGCGATGGCGACGCCGCTGGGCCGCTATGCCCGGCCGGAGGAAATCGCCGGGCAGATCGCCTTCCTGCTTTCGGACGACGCCGCCTTCATCACGGGAACCTGCCTGGTCAGCGACGGCGGCTACGCGAAGTAGGGTCGTTTTCAGCTACGCCGATCGGCACCGGCCCGCTCCCCCACCCGGCCTCCCAACGATAGTAACCTATGGGAGGCCGGGTGGGGG
>JBBCJP010000019.1:0-6395 GCA_037190625.1 Alphaproteobacteria bacterium | reverse complement strand
CAGCTCGGCGATGCGGACCTCGTCCGCCTCCATGCCGTCCAGGCAGCGCTCGGTGAAGCTTTCCATGCCGTCGGCGAGCAGGTTGATCGAGCGGATGACGTTCGCGCCGAGCAGCGGCTTGAACACGTTCAGCTCCATATGCCCCTGCAGCCCGCCGATCGTGACCGCGACATGATTGCCCATCACCTGGGCGCAGACCATGGTGAGGCTTTCCGCCTGGGTCGGATTGACCTTGCCCGGCATGATCGAGCTGCCCGGCTCGTTCTCCGGCAGGCGCAGCTCGCCGAGGCCGCAGCGCGGGCCGGAGCCGAGCAGGCGGATGTCGTTGGCGATCTTGGTCAGCGACACGGCGAGGACGTTGAGCACGCCGCTCAGCTCGACCAGCGCGTCATGGGCGGCCAGCGCCTCGAATTTGTTGGGCGCGGTGACGAAGGGCAGGCGGGTGAGGTTGGCGACCTCGGTCGCGAATTTCTCGCCGAACCCCTTGGGCGCATTGAGGCCGGTGCCGACGGCGGTGCCGCCCTGGGCCAGTTCGTAGATGCGCGGCAGCGCCGCCTCGACCCGGGCGATGCCCATTCTGATCTGGTGCGCGTAGCCGGAAAATTCCTGGCCCAGGGTCAGCGGCGTCGCGTCCTGCAAATGGGTGCGGCCGATCTTGACGATCCGGTCCCAGGCCTCGGCCTGGGTCGCGAGGCGGCGGTGGATGACCTTGAGCGCCGGCAGTAGCCGCTGATGAACGGCGCGCACGGCGGCGACATGCATCGCGGTCGGGAAGCTGTCGTTGGACGATTGGCCCTTGTTGACATGATCGTTGGGATGGACCGGCGATTTGCCGCCGCGCGCGCCGGTCAGGATCTCGTTGGCGCGGCCGGCGATCACCTCGTTCGCGTTCATGTTGGACTGGGTGCCGGAGCCGGTCTGCCAGATGACGAGCGGAAACTGGTCGTCATGCTCGCCGGCCGCGACTTCCGCTGCCGCCTGCTGGATCGCCTCGGCGAGGCCCGCGTCGAGCCCGCCCTCGCGCGCGTTCACCCGCGCCGCCGCCTGCTTCACGAAACCGAGCGCATGGACGATCTCCAGCGGCATCCGCTCGCGCGGGCCGAACGGGAAATTGCCGATCGAGCGCTGCGTCTGCGCGCCCCAATAGGCGTCTGCCGCGACCTCGATGGGGCCGAAGCTGTCAGTCTCGGTCCGCGTGCTCGTGACGTTCATCCTGTCCCCCTCGCAATGGCTCGGTTCGCTCGTAGAACGATCGCGCGCCGAGGTGAAGGCCGGATCAACGTCCCGCCATGGTCGCCATGAGCCACGGCGCATGATCGGCGACCCGGGTGTAAATCGCAACTGGCGCCTGCACCGCGCAGCCCGAGCCGAGGCTGAGAATGCCGATCAGACGGTCGTCCCCATCCGGTCGCGGCTCGACCAGCGGCCCGCCGGAATCGGCGACGCAGGCATCGGCCGGGCGCGCGGCGGCGCAGATCCGGCCCCCATCGCCCGCTCGGCCTTCGCGGCCATCCGCGCCGCAGCGCGCGGGGTCGAGCAGCCGCTGCTCGGCTTCGCGCAGCCGGTAGAAAGCCTGTGCGGTCGGCGATCCTCTGGCCGACAGCGCGTTGCCGGCCAGCCGGCCTTCATAGAAGCTGCCGAAACCGAGCGCGGTGGCGACGGGCGGTTCCGCATCCCATTGCGCCGCCGGCGGAGCGATCAGCGGGCCTGCCACGCTCTCCAGCCGCACCAACGCGATGTCGTTGGCCTGGCTGGCCGGATCGTAATCCGGATGCGGGACGATCCGATCGATGCGGATCGTCGCGTCCTTGTCCAGCATGTCGAGCCGATCGCGGCCGACCACAGCGGCCAGCCCCTCCACGCCGATCGGCGTGCCATCGCGCGCGAAGAAGCAATGGGCGGCGGTTGCGATCCAGCGCGGCGCAACCAGCGCACCGGCGCAGAAGAAGACCGGTCCGGAACCGGACTCGCGCGACAAAGCGGCAACATAGGGATAGCGCACCGCATCAGCCGGCGCGCCCGCAGGCTGGGCGAAAGCACCTTCGGTCGCCAACAGCAACATGGCGCAAGCGGCAAGGCGCCGGGTGCTATTTCTTGCGGCTGAAATCCACGGAAACGACATTGGAGCCGTCCTCGATCGCCTCGACGGCCGGTGGGTCGTTCTCCGCGCGATCATGTTCCTCGAAGCCGGTTTCTTCCGCCTGGGCCTGAAACTGAAGCGCGAAATTCACCGCCGGATCGACAAAGCCGGTGATCGCCGAGAAAGGAATGACGAGCCGCGCCGGCGACTGGTTGAAGGAAAGCCCGACCTCGAACCCGTCCTCGCGCACCTTCAAGTCCCAGAAGCGGTTCTGGATGACGATCGTCATCTCGTCCGGGAAACGCTCGGTCAGGTGCTTCGGGATATCGACGCCGGCGGCGCCGGTCTTGAAGGTGATGTAGAAATGATGCTCGCCGGGCAATTGCCCGGTCGCCTCGATTTCGCCCAGCACCCGCCCAACGACGGCGCGAAGCGCTTCCTGCACGATCTCGTCGTACGGAATCAGGCTGTCGGGCGTGTCTTCGCTCATCAGCGCGACTCGTAACGCGCGGGGCATTGGGGTCAAGCGCGTTGCTCGCATCGCTCCGTCCGCTTATCCGAACGGCAAGGAGGACCGCCATGCCGATCGACGCCACCCTGCCCTATGACGACAGCAACATCTTCGCGCGTATTCTGCGCGGCGAGCTGCCGTCGAAGCGGGTCTATGAGGACGAATTCGCGCTCGCCTTCCACGACATCAATCCGCAGGCGCCCACGCATATCCTGGTGATTCCCAAAGGTGCCTATGTCTCGTGGGACGATTTTTCCGAGCGCGGCTCGGCCGAGGAGATTGCCGGCTTCGTCCGCGCGGTCGGCAAGGTCGCGCGCGATCATGCCCTGGTCGCGCCGGGCTATCGCCTGCTCGCCAATGTCGGAGCCGACGGCGGACAGGAGGTGCCCCATCTCCATGTCCACCTCTTCGGCGGACGCGGCCTCGGCCCGATGCTGGCCAGGTAGGCCCACGCCGGCAATTCCTATTCGATTGCAATGTAGGATTTCTTCTGCGCGAGTCCCGGAATGGATCGCGCCGCTTTTCCCCTCCTCCCGCCTTGTTCACGCCCGGATCGGCGCACGCCGCCTCGCGGGCTTCGCTGGGAGGGGCGTCGGTCCCCGACGGGGCGTCAGGTTCGTCAACTTCCGCGCCCGCTCCGTGCGCGACGTCATGAGCCGATTATGAGGGTTGCGGCGATGAATTTAGCGGTTAGGCTCCGCGCCAAACATAAAGGTCGCGGCCAAAGAGCCGCAGGTTCAGGGGACATTCCATGATTTTAGGGCGCGTTAAGCCACTCGACGCCATTCTTGCCACCGCCGAGAAGAAATCGCTGCACCGTTCGCTCGGGCCGATTCAGCTCATCCTGTTCGGCGTCGGCTGTATCATCGGCACCGGCATCTTCGTGCTGACCGCGGTCGGCGCGCAGAAAGCCGGCCCCGGCCTGATGATCGCCTTCATGGTCGCCGGCGCGGTCTGCGTCGTCGCCGCGCTCTGCTATTCCGAGATCGCCTCGATGGTCCCCGTCGCCGGCTCGGCATACACCTACACCTACGGCGCGTTGGGCGAGTTGCTCGCCTGGACGGTAGGCTGGGCCCTGATCCTCGAATATGCGGTCGCGGCCAGCGCGGTGTCGGTCGGGTGGTCCGGCTATTTCGTCGGCACGATGAACGAGTTTCTAGGGATACAGGTCCCCACTGCCCTGTCGGCCGGGCCGGCGGCTCTCGGCGGCGCGCCAGGCGGGCTGATCAACCTGCCCGCCGTGTTCATCGCGGGCCTCATCACCTGGCTGCTGATGATCGGCACCACCGAATCCGCGCGGGTCAACGCCGTGCTGGTGGCGATCAAGGTCATCACGCTCACCGCCTTCATCGCGCTGACCCTCCCGGCGGTCGAGATGGAGAATTTCAATCCGTTCCTGCCGGCCGGCATGTTCGGCGGTTTCGGATCGGGCATCGGCGTGGTCGGCGCGGCTGCGACGATCTTCTTCGCCTATGTCGGCTTCGACGCGGTCTCGACCGCGGCGGAGGAGACCAAGAACCCGCAGCGCAACGTCCCGATCGGCCTGATCGGCTCGCTGCTCGTCTGCACCATCTTCTACATCCTGGTCGCCGCCGGCGCGATCGGCTCGCTCGGCGGCCAGCCGATCATGGGCCCGAACGGCATCCCGTTCCCGGCCGGGTCCGAGGCGCTGGCCGCGCAGTGCGCGATGCCGGAATACAGCCAGATGCTGGTCTGCTCGAACGAGGCCCTGGCCCATGTGCTGCGGCAGATCGGCTTCTCGGGCTTCGGCAACCTGCTCGGCATCGCCGTCTTCGTCTCGATGCCCTCGGTCATCCTCATCCTGCTGTTCGGCCAGACGCGCATCTTCTTCGTGATGTCGCGCGACGGCCTGCTGCCGGAGAAGCTGTCGACCGTGCACCCGAAGTGGAAGACGCCCTATATCGTCACTGCCATCACCGGCGCCGTCGTGGCCTTCGCCGCGGCCTTCCTGCCGGTCGGCCAGCTCGCCGACATCGCCAATGCGGGCACGCTCTACGCGTTCTTCATGGTCGCGATCGTGGTCATGGTGCTGCGCCGGACGGACCCGACCCGGCACCGGCCGTTCCGCACGCCGGCCATCTGGCTGATCGGGCCGCTGACGGTGGCGGGCTGCCTCTTCCTGTTCCTCAACCTGCCTTATTCGGCGATGCTGGTCCTGCCGATCTGGACCGCTATCGGCCTGCTCGTCTATTTCGCCTACAGCTACCGCAACAGCCATCTCGGCCGCGGACTGGTCGAGGTGCACGAATCGGAGGTCCAGGACATCGCGCCCGGCATCCCCGGCGTGGACGACGCCGACCGGAACTGAGGTCCGGTCTCAAGGCAAAAGAAAGGGGAGGCTTCGGCCTCCCCTTTTTCGTTCAGGAATAGGCGACGGCGTCAGCCGAGCCGGGTAGCGACCAGTGCCTTCAGGTCCGCTTCGGGACGCGCGCCGTAATGGGAGATCACTTCGGCCGCCGCGATCGCGCCGATCCGCAGCGAGTCGGCGAGGCTCCGTCCCTGCGTGTGACCGAACAGGAAGCCGGCGGCGAAGAGGTCGCCCGCGCCCGTCGTGTCGACAACCCTGGCGACCGGCTCGGCCGGCACCTCCGCCCGCTGGGTGCCGGCGATCGCGACCGCGCCCTTTTCGGAGCGGGTGACGACCAGCAGCGGCACGCGCGCAGCGGTCTGCGCAACGGCCGTTTCGAAATCACCGGTGCCGGCCAGCGCCTGAATTTCCGCCTCGTTGGCGAAGAGAATGTCGATCCGGCCCTGATCGATCAGCTGGTTGAAGCCGTCGCGGTGGCGATCGATGCAGAAGGTGTCGGACAAGGTGAAGGCGATCTTCCGGCCGGCGCGGCGCGCCATGTCGATCGCCTTGACCATCGCATAGCGCGGCGTTTCGGGATCCCAAAGATAACCCTCAAGATAGAGGATCCCCGCATCGGCGATCTGCGCTTCATCGAGCGCCGAGGCCGGCAGGAGCTGGGCGGCGCCCAGGAAGGTGTTCATCGTGCGGTGCGCGTCGGGCGTCACCAGCACCATCGAGCGCGCCGTCGGCTCGCCCAGATCGGCGGCGGGGGTGGTGAATTCGACGCCGGTGGCGGTAAGATCGTGGCGGTAGAATTCGCCGAGCTGGTCGGGCGCCACCTGGCCGATAAAGCCGGCCTTGCCGCCCAATGCCGCGATCCCCGCCGCCGTATTGCCGGCGGAACCCCCGCTCAGCTCGCGCGCTGGGCCCATATGGTCGTAGAGACGGGTCGCTTCCTCGGCGTCGATCAGCCGCATCATGCCCTTGGTCAGCCCCTCGCGCGCCAGAAAGGCGTCGTCACAGTCGGCGATGATGTCGACGATGGCGTTGCCGATGCACAGCACGTCGAGACGGGTTCCGGTCATTTGGGCACTCCTGCGGGAAAGCGAGCGCCCTAGCCGCCACCGCCGACACGGGTCAACCGCGCCGGCGGCCATGTGGCCGCATCCGCCGGAACGAATTGAATCGGAGCCGTTTCATCCTGGATTCATCTTTCCCCGGGCAAAGCGCGCGCCGGGGGAGGGCGCCAAAGCCAAGCAAAACAGCGCCGGAGTTGCGTCATGAGTATCGAAACCCTCACCCATTTCCTCGCCAGCCCGGATTTCGCGGCCGCCGCGGACACGGTTCGCGATGTCTTCGGCAAGCTGTTTTCGCGCTTTCACTGGACGTCGTTATTGTCTGCGACTTTGATCGCGTTCGGGGTTTGGGCGTGGCGTGCGCGCTCGGAGCCGGCGGTGCGGTCCCAGGGCTTTTTGGGTTTCCTGTTCCCGAAG
>JBBCJP010000018.1:0-61525 GCA_037190625.1 Alphaproteobacteria bacterium | reverse complement strand
CTCCCAACGATAGTAACCTGGGAGGCCGGGTGGGGGAGCGGGCCGGTGCCGCCTCTGTTTCAGCAGAGCTGAAACAGACTTTGAAACGAACCTTACCGCGTGCCGTCGCGCTCGGCCCGCTTGCGCTCCAGCTTGCGGGCGCGGCGGATGGCGGCGGCGCGCTCGCGGGCGCGCTTCTCGCTCGGCTTCTCGTAATGGCGACGCAGCTTCATCTCGCGATAGACGCCCTCGCGCTGCAGCTTCTTCTTGAGCGCCCGCAGCGCCTGGTCGACATTGTTATCGCGAACGATGATTTGCATAAATGCTCGCCACTCTTTCCCTAAAAGCCGTTCGAATCTCGTGAAAAAAGAATCGCCGGAGGCACTGCCCCTCGGCGCAGGGGGTGCCCCCTAACAGAGCGCCCCCGCATAATCAACCTCTCGCGGCGCGGCGCTTGCCGCCCGCCGGCTTCACCGATTTGGCGAAGCGGCCCCGCTGCGGATGCTGGCGCCCGCGCGGGCGTTCGTCGTGGCGCGGCGCCACCCGGTCCTCGAAGGCCGGCCGGGTGGTCCGGCTCGCCTTGATCCGCTCGGCCTCGGCGAGGAAACCGGCCGGCAGCGGCTCGACGGTGACGCGCTGGCGGGTCAGCTTCTCGATGTCGCGCAGATACGCCTTCTCGTCGTCGGCGCAGAAGGCGATGGCGACGCCGTCATTGCCGGCCCGGGCCGTCCGCCCGATCCGGTGGACATATTGCTCCGGCACGTTGGGCAGCTCGAAATTGATGACGTGGGACACGCCGGACACGTCGATGCCCCGCGCCGCGATGTCGGTCGCGACCAGGATGCGCGTCTTGCCCGCCTTGAATTCGGCCAGTGCGCGCTCGCGCTGCGGCTGGCTCTTGTTGCCGTGGATCGCGTTCGCCGCGATGCCGTTGCCGGCGAGCAGCTTCACGACCCGGTCCGCGCCGTGCTTGGTGCGGGTGAAGACGAGCACGCGGTCCATGTTGCCGCGCTCGGAAAAGCCCCAGCGCACCATCATGGTGAGCAGCGCCTGCTTCTCGCTCTGCTGGCAGAAGGTGACATATTGCGCCACCCGCTCCGCCGTCGTCGATTGCGGGGCCACGGACACCTGCGCCGGATCGGTCAGAAAACGGTCGGCCAGCTCCTTGATCGCCTTCGGCATGGTGGCCGAGAAGAACAGGGTCTGGCGCCGCTGCGGCAGCATCTTCACGATCTGCTTGAGCGCGTGGATGAAGCCGAGGTCGAGCATCTGGTCGGCCTCGTCGAGGACGAGGATCTCGACCTCACGCAGCGTCAGCGCGCCCTGCTCGACCAGGTCGATCAGGCGGCCGGGCGTTGCGACCAGCACGTCGACGCCGCGCGCCACGTCGGCGCGGTTCTTGCCGAGCGAGGTGCCGCCGAACACGGTGGCGACGCGCATGCCGGCGAACTGGCCATAGGCGCGCGCGCTGTCGGCGATCTGCCCGGCCAGCTCGCGCGTCGGCGCGAGGACGAGCATCCGGCAGGCGCGCTGCGAAGCGCGGCGATTGCCGGCGGCCAGCCGGTCGATCGACGGCAGCATGAACGCCGCGGTCTTGCCGGTGCCGGTCTGCGCGATGCCCAGCAGGTCGCGGCCGGTCAAGACGGTCGGGATGGCCTGCATCTGAATCGGCGTCGCCTGGTCATAGCCCTTGAAGGCGAGCGCCTGGAGAACGGGCTGCGACAGCCCGAGAGTCTGGAAAGACATTTTAGGTGTAAACTTTCATTCGTGCGTTGCCCGCGCGCAGCCGAAATGGCGCGCACGAACGCGGCGGGTGGTTGGGCCCCCGCCAAAGTACCACTTTGGTGGGATCCCGTTGAACGACCCGCGTGAAAAGGGAAGCTCTCAAAAGAACCGAGGCGGAGCCGGCTCCCGATCAAATCCGGAGCAGATCACGCTGCATGACGCCTCGCTGGGCGGGCATATGCATGCTGCGGTGCAAAAAGTCAATGTGTTCTGCCTCGCGCTTCGGTCCAAGTTGAGAGCGATGGCTTGGTGCCACGCAACAACATTCGCCCTAGAAGGTCGATTAGAACCTCGCCTAAGCCTGCGGGAGCTTCGACATAGGCGGCCGTCTTGTAAAAATCATGCGTAGCATAACCAATTCCCAGAGCAGCCAATTCGATACTCTTCGCCTCGTGAATGCGCCCTACTACCTGCTCCAAATGATCGGCGAGATAGGTGGGGCCGTTGGCGTGCAAGGTGGAATCGTCCACCGGAGCTCCGTCCGAAAGAACGATAAGGAGCTTCCGTGCCTCGGGTCTGGAAAACAGTCGATCAGCCGCCCACTCGATCGCTTCTCCGTCTATATTCTCTTTGGGAAGATCGTGTCGCAACATCTGTTGCAGTTCTGGTCCGCCGATACTGGCGCGTAGGTCATCAGCGTCTTTGTAAATGATGTGTAGCAGATCGTTCAGGCGCCCCGGCTGACGGGGACGTCGGAGCCTCCACTTCCAATGGCGGCGGGATTTTCCTCCGCGCCAGCGCAGCGTCGTAAACCCCAGAATTTCGCAGCGAATCCCGAGCGTAACGAGAAATTCACGTGCGACATCCGCCGCCGCAGCCGCAAATAGCATCTTCTGTCCGCGCATCGACCCAGACTGATCGAACAATAGAGAAACGACGATCGATTTTCGCTCTTCCGCCGAAAGCAGTGCTCGAATTCGAGCGTCGATCTCGCTGACGAGCAGGTTGAGCCTGATTCTCCAGGGCGTCAGGCTTGACTGCAGTTCCTGCCATGCTGCTTCTAGTTGTAACTGTTCGGGACGGCTTAAATGGCCGAGGTAAGAGCTAAGTTCGGTGGCGGTAGCGACGATATCGAATTTCTTCGTATAGGCGCGATAGTATTCAGACTTGGAGGAATCAGGTCTGCCTTCTGAGGCCTCGTCTATCTCGCTCATCATTAGAAACTGGCAGACGCCATGCCTGATTTCAACGTCCGTTCGTCCCTTCTGTCTAAACCGCCAGCGCCATGATCCCCGGCCCGATGCTGCGCCACCAGTCGCTGCCGATCAGGAAGGGCGTCGCGGCATGGATGGGGACGAGCAGGGCGATCACCCACCATGTCGCGGGGTGGATTCGCCCCAGCACGCGCCGGTCGTGGACGATGAGGGCGATCAGGAAGAGATCGGCGGCGAGATTGGGCAGCAGGTCGGTCCAGGGCGTCGCTTCCGGAATGACGCGCAGCCAGCGCGACAACGAGGGGCCGACCAGGCACAGCGCCGCGCCGAAGGTGAAGCGGCGGTGCCATTCGCTGTGCCGCGTCACCGCCGCGATGCTCGCGGTCATCAGGATCGCGAAGGTGGCGATATCGACGACGTTGAAGAGCGTGAAGTCGAACGGATGGGCATTGCCGGCCGCGGCCCGTCGCCGCGCCGCCTCGATGGCGACCGCCACGCCCAGCGGCACCATCAGAGCGGACAGCGCGATGCCTGCCAGGCCCAGCTCCCGGTGCCGCGCCGTCCGCCCCGTCGCGACCAGCCGGGTCTGCCACGCATAAAGCAGGATCCAGGCGAAATAGGCCGCCCCGTGAATGTGCAGCACGATCGAGAAGCGGCCCGATCCCGTCGCGATCGGCGCAAAATAGGTGAAGGAGAAGCTCGCCAGCACGAGCGCGAGCATCAGCAGCGCCGCGCGCGAGAAGAATTGCGACCGGACGCGCGGCTTCGCCTGATCCATTGTTCGATGTCCCCCGTGCACCGTCCCACGGAACGGCGCAGGCACAGTCATAGAGGGTTGCGGGCGGTCCGCAATGGCTGGCGATCGAAGCGCCGGCCGGCCGCTTTCAATGTAGGAAAACCTCTGTCACGCTTGCCCCGAATCGGGGTTCTATCCCGGATTCGCCGGCTCTTTGAAACGCTCCGCCCGATGCCCTCCGTCGCCGCCCTGCGGCCCCCGCCAAAACACCGCGACCCTGTCAACTTTGTCAACTTAACAGAGAGGCAACCGCGGCGGCGGGCCCGCCGGTTCCGGCTCTCAATCGTCCAGCGGCCCGAAGCTCGGCTCCGTCTTGCCCAGCCGCGCGCGGATCGCTTCGCCCAGGTCGGCGCTGACGAGTGTGCCGGCATTCCAGGTGGCGACGTCGCGCAGCCCGTCCTCGATCGGCCGGCCCCGGCTGTAATTGAGGCTGCGCTTGGCCCCGGCGACGGCGAGCGGGGATTTGGCGGCGATCGTCCGCGCCAGCTCCAGCCCCGCCGCCAGCGCGCCGGCCGCGTCCGCCTCGACGCGATTGACCAGCCCGTAACGCGCCGCTTCCTCCGCGCCCATCCGTCGGCCGGTATAGGTCAGCTCGCGCACCACGCCCTGCGGGATCAGGTGGGAGAGGCGCTGGAGCGTGCCGAGATCGGCGGTGATCGCCACATCGACCTCGGCGACCTGGAAGAAGGCGTCGGCGCTGGCGACGCGCAGGTCGCAGGCGCTGGCGAGGTCCACGCCCGCGCCGATGCAGCCGCCCTGGATCGCCGCCACCACCGGCGCGCGGGCCGCTTCCACCACGCCGAACGCGTCCTGCAGCCATTCGATATGGCGCAGCCGCGCTTCCGCCGCCCGGCCCGGATCGCTGCTCGGCGGGAATTGGCGGGAGGCATATTCGAGGTCGAGGCCCGCGGTGAAATGCTTGCCCTTGCCGGACAGCAGGATCGCCCGCACCGAAGGATCGCGGCCCAGAGTGCGAAAGGCTTCGCCGATCGCGGCGAACATCTCGCCGTCCATCGCGTTGAACTTCTCGGCCCGGTCCAGCGCGACATGGGCCACGCCGCCGTCCATCTCGATCGCGATCCGCTCGCTTCCCATGCCTCGCCTCTCCGCTTAATACGCCGCCATGTCCCGCTTTACCGTGAACGGCCAGCCCGTCCACTATCGGATGGATCCCGACACGCCCCTGCTCTGGGCGCTGCGCGAGGCGTCGAACCTCACCGGCACCAAATATGGCTGCGGCACCGGCCATTGCGGGGCCTGCACCGTCCATGTCGATGGCAATGCGGTCCGGTCCTGCCGCGTGCCGATCCGCGACATCGAGGGCAGCTTCGTCACCACGATCGAGGGCCTGTCGCGCGATCGCTCCCATCCGGTGCAGCAGGCCTTCGCCGGCGTCGCGCAGGAGGATGGCGGCGTGACGGACGCGGTGCCGCAATGCGGCTATTGCATCCCCGGCATGATCATGGCCGCCGCCGCTCTGGTCGATCGTAACGCGGCGCCGACCGATGCGCAGATCGACGATGCTGTCTCGAACCTGTGCCGCTGCGGCATCTATCCGCGGCTCCGGGAGGCGATCCGCCGCGCCGGCCGGATCAAGGCGGGGCGGGAACAGGCCGAAGCCGCCGCGCCCGCGCCCGGCATTTCGCCGGAGGATGCGGCGGCCGCCGTGCCCGCCTTGCGCGCGGAACCGCGGCCCCGGCGTTAGGGTTTCCTTGCAAAGGGCTGACATGCCGGTTCAGCATCCGCTCATCGACGAATCGGCACAACAAGTCCGTATCCGGCGGAAATGCCCGCTTCGGAGTGTAAGGAGTAAGTCGATGCGCAAGGCATTGATGGCTATAATCATGGCGGCGACGGTGATGACCCCGGTCGCGGCCCAGGCACAGCGCGGCGGCGATCGTGGCGATCGCTCCGGCCATTATCAGCGCATGGAGCAGCGCAACCAGGAGCGTTATGGCGGGCAGCGTAGCGAGGCGCGCCAGAATCGCGAATCGCGCCCGCAGCGCAGTGAAGCGCGTCCGCAATATCAGCCGCGCGAAGCTCGTCCGGCCCGTCAGGCACAGGCCCCGCAGCCTCAGGCGCAGACCGCCCCCGTCGCGGTGGCGCAGCGCGACGGCCGGCGCGGCGGCGACGGCAATCGCGGGCAACGCGGCGGTGACCGCGGCAATCGTGGCGACAGCGGCTACCAGCGCGGCTGGCAGGGCCCGAACAATGCGGGCACGCAGCGCGACGCCGATCGCTACAACCGCCGTGCCCAGGAGAATGCGGTTCGTTACGGCACGCCCGCCCAGCGCCGCGACGCGATCCGCGATGCGCGCCGGGACGATCGCCGCGATTGGCGGGGTGACCGCCGGGACGATCGTCGGGACTGGCGGGGCGATCGCCGCGCCGACAATCGCAACTGGAACCGCGACTGGAATCGCGGCTGGCGCAACGACCGGCGCTACGATTGGCAGCGCTGGCGCTACAGCAACCGCAACGTCTATCGCCTGCCGGCTTATTACGCGCCCTATCGCGGGTGGAATTACAGCCGCTTCTCGATCGGCTTCATGCTGCAGCCGCTGTTCTACAGCCAGCGTTACTGGATCGGCGATCCCTGGCAGTACCGCCTGCCGGCCGCGCCCTATGGAACGCAGTGGGTGCGCTACTATAACGACGTCCTGCTGGTGGACACCTACACCGGCGAGGTTGTCGACGTGATCTACGACTTCTTCTGGTAGTCGCGATCCACCTTATGCCCCTGCGCACGGCGTAGCGGCATGGCGAGCCCGGGGCGATGCGAGGCGCCCCGGGCTTTTCGCTTGCGGGAGCCTTCGCGACTGTCGCATTGAACCGGCAATGTCCGCCCCTTCTCCCACCGGCCCAGACGA
Organism: Alphaproteobacteria bacterium; assembly: GCA_037190625.1. Taxonomy (GTDB): domain Bacteria; phylum Pseudomonadota; class Alphaproteobacteria; order Sphingomonadales; family Sphingomonadaceae; genus Allosphingosinicella. The sequence goes on along the minus strand of JBBCJP010000018.1, from coordinate 54,941 downwards.
CAAGATCGCGATCGGCGAGGCGGTGCGCGCGCGGCTGCTCGTCCATCCGGCGGCGATGCGGCTGCCGACCGACAAGCTCGACATCTTCATCGTTCGCGACCTGCTCGACGCCGCGATGTGCGCCGGCCTCATCCGCCTGATCGACGCCAAACGCGCGCCCTCGCAATTGCTCGCGCCCGCCGCCGATCCCGATTTCCGTACCAGCGAGAGCTGCGATCTCGACCCCGCCGATCCGCTGGTCCGCAAGGTCGAGACCGCGATCCGCGCGATCACCGGCATCGCCGCGACCCATGGCGAGAACATCCAGGGCCAGCGCTACGCCGTCGGCCAGCAGTTCAAGCCGCACCACGATTTCTTCTTCGAGGATCAGCCTTATTGGGAGGAGATGGAGCGCAGCGGCGGCCAGCGGACCTGGACGGGCATGATCTTCCTCAACGTGCCGGAAGGCGGCGGCCAGACCGCCTTTCCCGATCTGGACCTGAAGATCGCGCCTCGTCCCGGCAACCTGCTTATCTGGAACAACATGAACGCGCACGGCCTGCCCAATCCGCATTCGCTGCACCAGGGCATGCCGGTCACGGCCGGCGTCAAATATGTCATCACCAAATGGCATCGGGAGCGGCCTTGGGGATCCTGGTCCGCGCCGACTTACTAATCCGTTCGGACACGCTTGCCGCCCGTCCCCGGCTGTATTATTTCAATCCAACACTTCCTGGAGGATGACCCTATCATGATCCGCCGCGCCTTGTTGCTCGCTGCCTCCGTCGCTTTTGTCCCGCTCGGCGTCGCCGCCCCGCCCGCCGCCGCCCAAGCGCAGGCGGCGGCCGAGACGGCGGGAGAGCGCCTGCATCGCCTGTTCCGCGAAAGCGACGAGGCCAATCTGCGACGCAATCCTCTGTCGGGCATGTTCCGCGGCGATTTCCGCTATGCCGACCGGCTCGGCAATTATCTCACCGACGAGCAGGACGAAGCGGAGCGCGCTGCCGCTGAGGCGGACATCGCCGCGCTCGCCGCGATCGACCGCGCCGCGCTCAACCCCACCGACCGCCTCGCCTATGACGTGTTCCGCTTCCAGCGCGAACGCGATCTTTCGGGTTACGCGCCCGACCTGCTCGCACTCGTCAACGTCCGGCCGATCAACCATTTCAGCGGGCTCCACACCTTCTATCCGGTGTTCGCCTCCGGGCGCAGCGCGGCGCCGTTCCGCAATGTCGAGGATTACGAGAACAATGTGCGGCGCCATCGCGAATTCGCCGCGATTATCGACCGCGCGGTCGATCGCTTCCGCCAGGGGCTCGCATCCGGCGTCGTCGACACCCGCCTCACCATTACCAACGTGATCCAGCAGTTAGATACCCAGCTCGCCGACGCGCCGGAGCAATCGCCCTATTTCGGCCCGGCCGGGACCTTCCCCGATGCCATCCCCGAAGCCGAGCGCGCCCGGCTGCGCGAAGCCTTGCTCGCTTCCATCCGCGACGAGATATTCCCGGCCTATCGCAGGCTGCGCGATTTTCTGGCGAACGAGTATTTGCCTAGGGCGCGCGAGGGCGACGGCCTCGTCCACATGCGCGGCGGCGATCGGCTCTATCGCCGGTTGATCGAGCAGAACACCACGCTGCCGCTGACCGCGGACTATGTCCATGATCTCGGCCTTGCCGAGGTTGCGCGCATCCGGGGTGAAATGGACGAGATCCGCACCCGCGTCGGCTTCTCCGGCACGCTCGCCCAGTTCTTCGAGCACCTGCGCACCGATCCGCAATTCGAGCCGCCGAGCCGCGACTGGATGCGCGAGCGTTACTACGCGATCGGCCGGCAGGTGGACGGGCGGATCGGCGAATTCTTCTCCACCTTGCCGCGCACCGCGCTGGAAATTCGCGAGGTCGAGGCGTTCCGCGAGCAGAACGAAGCCGGCGGCTCCTATCGCCCCGGTACGCCGGACGGCTCGCGCGCCGGCGTCTTCTATTACAATGCCTATGACCTGCCCTCGCGGCGGACCTATGGCATGGAGACGCTCTATCTACACGAAGGTGCGCCGGGCCATCACTTCCAGATCAGCCTCGCCAACGAGAATGAGGCACTGCCCAATTTCATGCGCTTCGGCGGCAACACCGCCTTCGTCGAGGGCTGGGCGCTTTACGCCGAAACCCTGTGGGACGAGCTCGGCATGGAGACCGATCCCTATCAGCGGTTCGGCGGGCTCAACGACGAGATGCTGCGCGCGATGCGGCTTGTGGTCGACACCGGCATCCACGCGCGCGGCTGGACCCGCGATCAGGCGGTCCAGTACATGCTCGACAATAGCGGCATGAGCCGCACCGAGGTGGTGGCCGAGGTCGAGCGTTACATCGCCATTCCGGGCCAGGCGCTCGCCTACAAGATCGGCCAGCTCAAGATCCTGGAGCTGCGCGCCCGGGCCGAGCAGGCGCTCGGCGCTCGCTTCGACCTGCGCGAGTTTCACGCTCAGGTGCTGATGACCGGGGCGCTGCCGCTCACCGTGCTCGAGCGCAAGATCGACGACTGGATCGCCGAACGGCGCGGGGGCTGAGTAAATCCTGCGCTCCTGCGAAAGCAGGAGCCCAGTTCAGGCTTTCTTGCTGGGTTCCTGCTTTCGCAGAAACACGACGGGGGGAGTTAGCGCGCCTCCCGCGCATTGGCCCGCCGCACGACGACCAGGCCGAGCGCCGCGCCGCCGAGCAGGATGGCTGCGGCGATCAGGTAAGCGAGGCCCGGCGCCTCCACCCAGGCGAGCGGTCCGACCGTGACCGAATAGAGCCAGCCGAAGAAGAGCGGCGAGGCGATGCCCGCGATGCTGGCGACGCTCATGTTCGCGCCCTGGAGCTGGCCCTGCTCGCGCTCGCTCACCCGCTGAGTCATCAGCGACATGAGCGTCGGCATGGAGAAGCCCCAGAGTGCGCTCACCACCAAAGCGGCGATATACTGCCAGGGCGTCGCCGCGAGGCCGAGCCCGGCAAGGCCGATACCGCCGACCGTGAGCCCGATCAGCATCGTCGCCCTATCGCCGATCCGCTTCACCACCGGCCCGACCAGCACGCCTTGCACCAGCGCGTCGAGCGCGCCCCACAAGGCCAGCGTCATGCCCACCTCCCAGGACGACCAGCCGAAGCGGTAGGCGGCATGGAGCACGAATACGGCCGAAAAGACGTGGTGGGCGAAATAGAGGAGGAAATTGACGGTCGCGAGACCGGTCAGCTCCGGATGCGAGCCGAGCAGCTTCAGCGCACCCAATGGATTGGCCCGCCGCCATGAGAAAGCCATGCGCCGCTCGCGCGGCAGGGATTCGGGCAGGACGAAGAGGCCGTAGAGGAAGGCGAGACCGCACAGCGCCGCCGCCCACCAGAACGGCACGCGCGGCCCCCATTCGCCGAGCACGCCGCCGATCAGCGGTCCGGCGATGAACCCGACGCTGAACGCCGCGCCGATCAGGCCATAGGCCCGCGCCCGGCGTTCGGGCGGGGTGATGTCGGCCATGTAGGCATAGACGGTGGTGAAGCTGGACGAGGTGATGCCGCCCAGGATGCGGGCGACGGCCAGCCACCACAGGTTCGGTGCCAGCGCCATCAGCACGAAATCCGCCGCCAGCCCCGCCGTCGAGATCAGGATGACCGGCCGTCGCCCGAACCGGTCGGAGAGCGAGCCGATGATGGGCGAGAAGATGAACTGCATCGCCGCCCAGATCGCGACGAACAGGCCGTTATAGATACCGGCCTTGGCGTTCGATCCCGCGAATTCCTCGACCAGGGTCGGCAGCACGGGGATGACGATCCCCATCGCCATGATGTCGAGCACGGCGGTGACGAAGATGAAGGCGATCGCCGGCTGGAATCGGGTGCGGAGCGACATGGGCGCGCCGCCATGCCCGCATAAGACAGTGGCGTCCAGCGGGATTAGGCGAATGGCTAGGCCGTCAATGCCTCGGCGATCAGCTTGCGGCTGTTGGCGAGGCCGTAAAGCGCGATGAAGCTGCCCATGCGCGGCCCCTGTGCGGAGCCGAGCAGGGTTTCGTAGATCGCCTTGAACCAGTCGCGCAAAGCTTCCTTGCCGTAATGTGCCTTGCCGACCTCATAGACCTCGTTCTGGATGTCTTCGGGCGTGGCACTTTCGGCCAGGGCCGCGAGCCGCGCGTCGAGATCGCGCAGCGCCTCGGTCTCCTTCGCATCCGGCGCGCGGCGCTTGAGCGTCGGGGCGACGAAATCGCGGGCGTAATTGACCGCGAGCCCAATCATCGTGTCGAGCTCGGGATCGCTGTCCGGCGTCGCATCCGGCGCGCGGCGCTGGACGAAGCCCCAGATCGTCTCGCGCGAGGCGCAGCCCGGCAGGCTGGCGAGATTGAGCAGCAGCCCGAACGTGACCGGCGGGACATGATCCGGCACCTGGCCGTCATGGATATGGTGGACGGGATTGCCCAGCTTCTGTTCGATCGGCTGGGCGGCATAATTGCCGCGGAACTGCCAGTAATCGTCCACCGCGCGCGGGATCACGCCCATGTGGAGCGACTTGGCCTTTTTCGGCTCGCGATAAATGTAGAAAGCGAGGCTCTCCTCGGTGCCGTAGGTCAGCCAGTCCTCGATCGACAGGCCATTGCCCTTGGACTTGGAGATTTTCTCACCCTTCTCGTCGAGGAACATCTCGTAATTGAATCCCTCCGGCGGCTTGGCGCCCAGGATGCGGGCGATCTTGGAGGACTGGACGACGCTGTCGATCAGGTCCTTGCCCGCCATCTCGTAATCGACGCCGAGCGCGACCCAGCGCATCGCCCAGTCGACCTTCCATTGCAGCTTGGCGCCGCCGGACAGGATCGACTGCTCGATCCGCTGCCCCTCGTCCATGAAGGCGACGATCCCGGCTTCGGCATCGACGACCTCGACCGGCACCTGGAGGACGATGCCGCTGGTCGGCGAGATCGGCAGGACCGGAGAATAGGTGGCGCGGCGCTCCTCGCGCAAGGTCGGCAGCATCACGCCCATGATACCGTCCCAGTGGCGCAGCACCTGGCGCAGTGCTTCGTCGAAGCGGCCGGACGCGTAGCAGTCCGTCGCCGACAGGAATTCGTAATCGAAGCCGTAGCGGTCGAGGAAGTCGCGCAGCATCGCATTGTTGTGATGCGCGAAGCTCTCATGCGTGCCGAACGGATCGGGGATCTTGGTCAGCGGCTTGCCGAGATATTCGGCCAGCATCGCCTGGTTCGGCACATTGTCCGGCACTTTCCTCAGCCCGTCCATGTCGTCCGAAAAGGCGATCAGCCGCGTCGGCGCGTCGGAGAGCGCATGATAGGCATGGCGCACCATCGTCGTGCGCAGCACTTCGTTGAACGTGCCGATATGCGGCAGGCCCGATGGCCCGTAACCGGTCTCGAACAATATGCCCTTTTCCGGCGCGCCGTCCGGATAGCGGGCGAGCAGCTTGCGCGCCTCCTCATAGGGCCAGGCCTTCGACGCTTGAGCGGCCGCGCGCATTTCGGGGGAAACCGGCACCTGTTGTCCTTTCGTTCCGCCTGCTCCAAGGAGGACGGCGATGGCGGCCTCTTTGCCTTATCCCGCGCTGCACGCAACCCATGCCGGCATCTGGATCGCCTGGCCGGACGGTCGCACGGAGGCCGTCGGGCGCGGCGCGGCGATCGCGCGGGCGGCGGAAACGCCGATGATCCTGCTCAATGCGCCGCTGATCGGCAACCGTCTGGGTTATCCGGACTTGAGCGGCCTCGATCTGCTCGAGCTGTTCGCCTTCGTCCATCCGGCGCGCTTCGCGGTGCCGACGCCCAAGGGTATGGCCGACACGCTCGGCCTGGCCGCGCCAACGCGCGACGAGGATGCGGCGGATTTCCTGCGCGAGGCGGCGGCGACATTGCTGGCGACGCTCGGCGTCGAGTGGCCGGAGCGGGAAGGGGCCTGGGCCTCGGCGCAGGCATTGCAACGGCTGCGCTGGCCCTGGGGCGGGGCAGTGGCGGAGCGGCTCGTCCGCCCGGCGCGCGACGAACGCTGGCTGTTCAGCCGCCTGCCGGAATGGGAGGAGAGCGGCGGCCGGCCCGGCCCGCGCCCGGTGCGTCTCGATCCTGCCGACATCGCCATAAGGCTTGAGGATCTGGTCGGCGCCGGGGCGGAGGTGCGGCAGGGCCAGCGCGACTATGCCGCCGTCGCGGCCCATGCCTTCGCGCCGCGCGCCGCCGAGGATCGCCCCAATCTGCTGCTCGCCGAGGCCGGCACCGGGATCGGCAAGACCCTGGGCTATCTCGCCCCGGCCTCGCTCTGGGCCGCCGAGGCCGACGGTGCCGTCTGGATTTCCACCTACACCAAGGCGCTTCAGCGCCAGCTCGACCGCGAAGGCGCCCGGCTCTTTCCCGACGCGGCCGAGCGCCGCCGCCGGATCGTGATCCGCAAGGGCCGGGAAAATTATCTCTGCCTGCTCAATCTGGAGGACGCGCTGCAAGGGGGCTTTGCCGGCCGTGCCGCGATCCTCGCCCAGCTCGTCGCGCGCTGGGCCGCCTATAGCCGCGACGGCGACATGATCGGCGGCGATCTGCCGGGCTGGCTGACTGCGCTGTTCCGCCGCGCCGGCGCGACCGCGCTCACCGACCGGCGCGGCGAATGCGTCTATGCCGGCTGCCCGCATTACCGGAAATGCTTCATCGAGCGCGCCGCCCGCGCCAGCCAGGATGCCGATCTGGTCATCGCCAATCATGCGCTGGTCATGGTCAATGCCGTGCGCGGGCGCGAGGCGGGCAACGCCCCCACCCGGATCGTCTTCGACGAGGGTCATCACCTGTTCGATGCCGCCGATTCGACGTTCGCCGCCGCTTTGACCGGGCAGGAGACGATCGAGCTGAGACGCTGGCTGCTCGGCCCCGAAGGCAAGAGCCGGGGCCGCCGGCGCGGTCTCGCCGCCCGGCTGATGGACGTCGCCTCCTATGACGAGGCCGGCGCGCTGGCGCTGGAGGCGGCGGTGCAGATGGCGGGCGCCTTGCCCGGCGAAGGCTGGCTCCAGCGCATCGCCGAGGGCGCTCCCTTCGGTCCCATCGAGAAGCTGCTCCATGCGGTGCGCGGCAGCGTCTATGCCCGCGCCACCGCGCAGGACGCCGGCTACGGCCTTGAAACCGAGCTGGCCGAGCCCGACGCCGCTTTGGTCGAGGCCGCCGCGCCCGCTGCGCAGGCGCTGGAGCAGTTGCTGAAGCCGCTCATGGCCCTCGGCAAACGATTGGAGGCGGTGATCGAGGACGCGCCGGACTGGCTGGACCGCCAGGCGCGTGTGCGAATCGAAGGCGCGATCGGCGGCCTCGCCTGGCGCGTGCAGACGCTTTCCGCCTGGATCGCGCTCGCGGTGCGGATCGGCGGGCCGGCCGATCCCGATTTCGTCGATTGGCTGGCGGTCGATCGGATCGAGGGGCGGGAGTTCGACATCGGCCTGCATCGCCGCTGGCTCGATCCCACCCGCCCGCTCGCCGATGCGGTGCTGAAGCCGGCGCATGGCGTCCTCGTCACCTCCGCCACCTTGCGAGGGAGCGAGGATTGGGCCGCGGCGGACGCGCGCACCGGAGCCGTGCACCTGGACGCTCCCGTGGCGCATTTCGCCGCGCCCAGTCCGTTCGATTATGCCGCGAACAGCGAAGTGCTGATCGTCACCGACGTGAAGAAAGGCGATGCTGCCGCTTTGGCGGGCGCCTATGCCCGGCTGATCGAGGCGGCCCAGGGCGGCACGCTCGGGCTGTTTACCGCGATCCAGCGACTGCGCGCCGTCCATGCGCGCATCGCCGATCGTCTCGCCCGCGCCGGGCTGCCGCTCTACGCCCAGCATGTCGACCCGATCGACACCGGCACGCTCGTCGACATCTTCCGCGACGATCCCCATGCCAGCCTGCTCGGCACCGATGCGCTGCGTGACGGCGTGGACGTGCCGGGCGAATCGCTGCGGCTGGTCGTGATGGAAGGCGTGCCCTGGCCGCGCCCCGATGTTCTCCATGCCGCGCGGCGGGCGTCGGGCGGCGGGTCGGCCTATGACGACCGGGTGGTGCGCGCCCGGCTCGCCCAGGCCTTCGGCCGGCTGATCCGGCGGCAGCGGGACAGGGGAATGTTCGTGTTGCTCTCCGCCGCGACGCCGACGCGGCTGCTCTCCGCCTTTCCGCCCGGCGTCGGAATCGCGCGCGTGACGCTCGACAGCGCGATCGCCCGCGTCGGCGAACGCTTGTCATCGAAATCCGCCGTCGAACCCGCTACGCAGCCGTCATGAAAACACTCACCCTGCTTCGCCACGCCAAGTCGGGCTGGGACGATGCCGCCACGAGCGATTTCGATCGCCCGCTCAACCGGCGCGGGCAAGCCGCGGCGCGGGCAATGGGCCGCGAGATGCGCGCGCTTGGGCTGGCATTCGACGCGGCGTACGCTTCACCGGCACGGCGTGTCGTGGAAACCCTGGCGGGTGCGACGGAAAGCTATGGACGCGCGCTCGATCCGGCCTTCGATCGAAACCTCTATCTGGCGCCGACAGACACGCTGCTGGAGATCGTGCGCGGCGCCGACGATGCGGGCGACCGCTTGCTGCTCGTCGGGCACAATCCTGGCTTTGAGCGGCTCGCGCTTCTTCTGACCCGCGAGGAGGGCGATGCGGCGCGCGCCGAGATCGCTACGAAATATCCGACCGGCGCACTGGCGGAGATCGCGTTGCCGATAGGGCATTGGCGCGATGCGGCGCCGGGCATCGGCCGGCTGGTCCGCTTCATCCGCCCGCGCGATCTCGATCCCGCTTTGGGCCCTGACGGCTCTTAGAGGACGCTTTCCTCCAGCGCTTCGGCCAGGCGGACGCGCAGGGCCTTCAGCGCATCCAGCGGATAGCCCGGGCCGGCGGCGCCCGGCGCGGCAGGTTGCGGCGAAGGCGACGCCGCCGCAACGCTCTCCGCCGCGTTCGCACCGCCTTTCGCCAGCAATTGCTGGACGCCGCGGATCGTATAGCCTTCCTCGTTGAGCAGCCGGTTGATCCGCCGCGCCAGCGCGACGTCGTCGGGCCGGTAATAGCGGCGCTTGCCGGCGCGTTGCAGCGGCTTGAGCTGCGGAAAGCGCGTTTCCCAGTAGCGCAGGATATGCTGGGGTAGGCCGAGTTCGGCCGAAAGTTCCCCGATCGTCCGGAATGCGTGTTCGCTCTTGCCGCTGTCCTGGGCCATTTCAGCCGCTGCGGGCGATCCGCTCGCGCATGATCTGGCTGGCCCGGAAGGTCAGCACCCGGCGCGGCGCGATCGGCACCTCGACGCCGGTCTTGGGGTTGCGGCCGACCCGCTCGCCCTTGTCGCGCAGGATGAAGCTGCCGAATCCGGAAATCTTGACGTTCTGGCCTGCGGCCAGCGCGCCGCACATATGGTAGAGGATGCGCTCGACGATGCCTGCGGAATCGGCGCGCGACAGGCCGATCTCGCGATGGACGAGGTCGGCAAGGTCGGCGCGGGTAAGCGTGCCGGCCTCCGGCTTCCTGATCGTCCCTGCGTCGGCCATGGAGCCCTTCCCCCTCCAGTCGTGAAACCGCAACATTAAAGCAGCTTGGCCAAGCGTGCAACGAGACTCTGTGAAGGGGACGTCTCAGTAGCGAACGATCGCCGCGCCCCAGGTGAAGCCGCCGCCCATCGCTTCGAGCACGAGAAGGTCGCCCGGCTTGATCCGCCCGTCGCGCACGGCCGCGTCGAGCGCCAGCGGCACCGAAGCGGCGGATGTGTTGGCGTGCTCGTCGACTGTGACGATCACCTTTTCGGGAGCCAGGCCGAGCTTTTTCGCGGTGGCGTCCAGGATGCGCTTGTTGGCCTGATGGGGCACCACCCAGTCGATCTCTTCCGCGCGATGGCCGGCGGCATGGAGCACCTCGTTCAGCACGTCGGCGAGGTTGACGACGGCATGGCGGAACACCTCCTTGCCCTTCATCCTCAGCTTGCCGACCGTGCCGGTCGTCGAGGGGCCGCCATCGACATAGAGCAATCCGTTCTGCCGTCCGTCGGCATGGAGCCGGCTGGCGAGGATACCCCGCTTGCCGTCCGTTTCTTCTGCCTTCAGCACGATCGCGCCGGCGCCGTCGCCGAACAGGACGCAGGTCGTCCGGTCCTCCCAGTCGAGAATGCGGCTGAACGTCTCGGCGCCGATGACGAGGGCATGATCGGCCATGCCGCCCTTGATCATATTGTCGGCGACGGAGAGGGCGTAGAGGAAGCCGGTGCACACCGCCTGCACGTCGAAAGCGATGCAATCGCCGATGCCGAGCGCGGCCTGCACCTTGGTCGCGCTGGCCGGGAAGGTCTGGTCCGGAGTCGCGGTGGCGAGCACGATGAGGCCGATCTCGCCGGCGTCGATCCCCGCCGCAGCCAGCGCCTTGCGCGCCGCCTCGGTCGCCAGAGTCGCGGTGGTTTCGCCGTCGGCGGCGATATGGCGGGCGCGGATGCCGGTGCGCTCGACGATCCATTCGTCGCTGGTGTCGACCTGCGCGGCCAGCTCCGCATTGGTAACGCGGCGGGGCGGCAGCGCCGATCCGGTTCCGGCGATGATCGCGCGGCGGGTCATTGCGCGGCCACCGCGGCCTTGCGGGCGGAAACGTTGGCGAGATCCTCGGTGATCTTGCGGGTCAGCTCCTCGCGCACCATCCGCGCGGCCACGCCGATCGCGTTGGCGACACCCTTTTCATTGGCGCCGCCATGGCTCTTCACCACCAGCCCGTTGAGGCCGAGGAAGACCGCGCCATTGTGATTGTTGGGATCGAGATGGTGGCGCAACAGCTCGGTCGCCGGGCGCGAGATCAGGAAGCCGATCTTCGACCGGATCGAGCTGGTGAAGGCGCGCCTCAGGAGATCGGTCACGAACCGCGCCGTGCCCTCCAGCGATTTGAGCGCGATATTTCCGGAAAAGCCGTCGGTCACGATCACGTCGACATCGCCGCGCGACAATTTGTCACCCTCGATGAAGCCGTCGAAGCGCAGATGGAGATGCGTCGAACCGCGCAGGATCGCGGCGGCCTCTTTCAGCTCGTCCGTGCCCTTCAATTCCTCGGTGCCGATGTTGAGGAGCTGTACGCGCGGTTCCGCCAGCTCGAGCACGACGCGCGCATAGGCCGCGCCCATCACTGCGAACTGGACCAGATTGTTGGCGTCGCACTCGGTATTGGCACCGAGATCGAGCATGACGAGATCGTTGGCGCCCAAGGTCGGCAGCAAGGCGGCGAGCGCCGGGCGGTCGATGCCCGGCATGGTGCGCAAGGCCAGTTTCGCCATCGCCATCAGCGCGCCGGTATTGCCGCCGGAGACTGCGGCCTGCGCTTCGCCCTCCTTCACGGCGGCGATGGCGCGGCCCATCGAGCTGGTTTTGGCACGGCGAATCGCCTGGCTCGGCTTGTCCGTGCCGGCGATCACGTCCTCGCAATGGACGATCTCGCTCGCCGCGGCGAGCGCGGGATGCCCGGCAAGCTCGGCACGAATCGCCGGTTCGTCGCCGAACAGGATGAAGCTCAGGTCGCCGCGCCGCGCCAGAGCGCGCGCTGCGCCGGCAAGCATGACCGCAGGGCCGGTGTCGCCACCCATCGCGTCGATCGCGATTCGCGGCGTTGTGCCCACTTCGGCCGTCTCCCCGTTGTTCGAGCCCGGCGTCTGCTTAGGCGTCGGTCTTCAGGATTTCACGCCCCTTATAATGGCCGCAGCTCGCGCAGACATTGTGCGGGAGCCTGAGCTCGCCGCAATTGGGGCATTCCTGGTATTGCGTCGGCTTCAGCGCATCGTGGCTGCGGCGCATGTTGCGCTTGGACGGCGACGTTTTTCTCTTGGGGACCGCCATGGTGGCACCTGTTTTCCGTGTTCATCGTTGAAGCGTGCGATCGCGAGGGCAACGGATCAGCGGCCAGCAGGCCGCTGGCCTCGCGGCCGGGAAGCTTTCGCTTGAAGGGTGCGGCCTATAGCGATTTCGCGCGCCGTTGCAAGCATCGCCGCCCCGTGCGAACGCTGTGCGCGAGAGGAGCCCTTCACCCATGATCCTGCCGATCACGCTGACCATCGCCGGCGCCGCCGCGATTCTCCATGTCTGGCTGTCGCTGCGCGTCAGCCGCCTGCGCCGGCCGCTCAAGGTCGGCGTCGGCGACGGAGGGCACGAGAATCTTGCCCGGCGAATGCGCGCCCACGCGAATTTTTCTGAGAATGTGCCGATCTTCCTGATCCTGCTGGGCCTGATCGAATTCGCCACCGGCGGCAGCCTGTGGCTGTGGGGCGCGGCGATCCTGTTCGTGCTCGCCCGCATCGCCCACGCCTTCGGGATGGACCGGCCCGGCGCCAATCCGCTCCGGGTCGGCGGTATCGCCATCAGCTGGATCGTCCTGCTCGGCCTCGGCCTCTACGCGATCATGCTCGCCTATCAGAGCCCGCCGATCCAGAGTGGCATCCAGATTTCGCCGGGCCGGGCCGCATCGGCCCCGGCAAATCCCGCGTCCTGATGGGATGCGCGGCGGCATCGTCCTGATCCTGCTCGCGCTCGTCGCTCCGGCGCTCGCCCAGCCCCGCGAATCGCTCGGCGTATTCGGCACCTGGGGCGCGTTTCGCGGCGATGGCAGCTGCTATGCGATCGCCTTGCCGCACCAGGCGCCGGAGCCGGAGGGCTGGCGGCCCTTCGTCTCGGTCGCGCACTGGCCGGGGCGCAATATCGCCAATCAGCTCCACGTCCGCCTCAGCCGCGAGAAGCGCGACGGGTCGGCGGTGCTGCTGCGCATCGACGGGCGCGTCTTTCAGCTCACGGGCCGCGGCCGCGACGCCTGGGCGCCGGACGGGCGCGCCGACGATGCCGTCCAGGACGCGATGCGCACCGGCATCGACCTGACGGTCGAGACCCGCTCGACTCAGGGACGGCTGGTGCGCGACCATTACCGGCTGCGCGGCGCCGCCACCGCGATGGACGCCGCCGCCATCGCCTGCGCACGGCGACGCTAGCAAAACGAGGCTTCAGCCACTACATGGCGCGCCTCATGAACGCAGCCATGCCCATCCCCGGTCATATCGATCCGGTGCCCGTGCCGCGCCCGCAAGCGTCGGCCGATGGCGCGCGGGTGGAGCTGGTGGGCCTCTCCAAGGCGGAGATTCGCGCCGCCTTCGCCGCCGCCGGGCTGGACGAGAAGCAGGCCAAGCTGCGCGCCAAGCAGATCTGGCACCAGATCTATCATCGCGGCGCCACCGATTTCGCGGCGATGAGCGATATCGCCAAGCCGCAGCGCGCCTGGCTCGCCGAGCGGTTCACGATCGGCCGGCCGGAGATCGTCACCGCCCTCGTTTCGACCGACGGCACCCGCAAATGGCTGCTGCGCACTGCCGACGGTCACGATTACGAGATGGTGTTCATCCCCGATGCGGACCGGGGCACGCTCTGCGTCTCCAGCCAGGTTGGCTGCACGCTCAATTGCCGCTTCTGCCACACCGGCACGATGCGCCTGGTGCGCAATCTCGATGCGGGCGAGATTGTCGGCCAGGTCATGCTGGCGCGCGATTCGCTGGGCGAATGGCCGTCGCAGCCGGAAGGGCGGATGCTTTCCAACATCGTGATGATGGGCATGGGCGAGCCGCTCTACAATTTCGACAATGTTCGCGACGCGCTGAAGATCGTGATGGACGGCGACGGGCTGGGCCTGTCGCGCCGCCGCATCACGCTGTCCACCTCCGGCGTCGTGCCGATGATGGCCCGCGCCGGCGCGGAAATCGGCGTCAACCTCGCCGTTTCGCTCCACGCCGTCACCAAGGAAATCCGCGACGAGATCGTGCCGCTCAATCGCAAATACGGGATCGAGGAGCTGCTCCAGGCCTGCGCCGATTATCCGGGCGCCAACAATGCCCGGCGCATCACGTTCGAATATGTGATGCTGGACGGCAAGAACGACAGCGACGAGGATGCGCGCGAACTGGTCCGGCTGATCCGCAAGTACAAGCTGCCGGCCAAAGTGAACCTCATCCCGTTCAATCCCTGGCCGGGCGCGGACTATGAATGCTCGTCGGACGAGCGGGTGCAGCGTTTCTCGGACATCGTGTTCGAAGCCGGCATCTCCGCCCCGATCCGCCGCCCGCGTGGGCGCGACATCATGGCCGCGTGCGGCCAGCTCAAGTCGTCGGCGGAGAAGAAGAGCCGCGCCGAGCTCGACCGCATCGCCGCAGAAAAGCAGGCCGCGCTCGCCTGAGCCCGGCGGGGTTGACGCCGCGCGTGCTTGCCGGTTGACTGATCTCTTCGAGGGGGATGGGTCGTTATGTGGCTGCTCGACAAGATGCTGAAGAAACTCGTCGTGAAGGGCGAGCTGGCGGTCATCGATCATGACGGCACGACGCGGCGTTACGGTTCGCCCGAGCCGGGCCGCGAGCCGATCGCGGTGCGGCTGAACGACAAGGGCGCAGCTTTCCACATCGCCAAGGATCCGCGCGCCGGCGCGGGCGAGGCCTATATGGACGGGCGGCTCACCGTCGAGCCGCCGCACGATATCCGCGATCTGCTGCTCTTCGCGCGCGAGAATGCGCCCTGGGAGCGGCCCGGCGCGCTTCGGCCCAAGGGACCGCTGCGCAAGGCGATCGCCGCGATCGCCGGCCGGCTCGACCAGGTCAACTGGCGCTCGCGCTCGGCGCGCAATGCAGAGCACACCTACAATCTCACCCGCCGCCTCTATGAGCTGTTCCTCGACGCGGACCGGCAATATACGATGGCCTATTATCGCGATCCGGCGAACAGCCTGGAGCAGGCGCAGCTCGACAAGAAAGCGCATATCGCCGCGAAGCTGAACCTGAAGCCCGGCATGAAGGTGCTCGACATCGGCTGCGGCTGGGGCGGGCTCGCGCTCTATCTTCACCGCCATTACGACGTGGACGTGCTGGGCGTGGCGCTGGCGCCCGACCAGATCGCCTTCTGCAACGAGCGGGCGGCGGAGCTGGGCGTCGCCGATCGGGTGAAGTTCGAGCTGAAGGATTATCGCGACGTCACCGGTCAGTTCGACCGGATCACCAGTGTCGGCCTGATCGAGCATCTCGGCACGCCGCATTATCCCGGTTTCTTCGCCCACACCCACCGGCTGCTGAAGCCGGACGGCATCATGTTCTCGCATTGCTGCGGCCGGATGGGCGGCCCGGGCCTCACCGACAAATGGACGCGGAAATATATCTTCCCCGGCGGCTATATCCCGGCTTTGTCCGAGCTGGTGAGCGAGGCCGAGCGCAACCGCCTGATCGTCGCGGACGTGGAGGCGATGCGCTACCATTATTCGCACACGCTGGAGGAATGGTACAACCGCACCAATGCGGCGCGCGAAGAGATCGTCGAGCTTTACGACGAGCGCTTCTTCCGCATGTGGCAATTCTATCTGGCGGGTGCGGAGGCGGCGTTCCGCCATGGCGGCCTGGTCAATTGGCAGCTGCAATATCTGAAGCGCCGCGACTCCGTGCCGATGACTCGCGACTATATGCACGAGGAGGCGGCGCGGCTGCGGGCCTCGGACACCGCTCCCGCCTGGCATCTGGCGGCGGAATAGCGCGGGATGATGACGGCGTGATCCGGATGCGCGCATGAGCATTGCAACCGGGCCCGCGGCAGCCCCGCGGCATCCGCTGCGTTGGTGGGAAACCCGCACGGCGGTCGCATTGCTGATGCTGCTGTCGGCCGTGCCGCTGCTGTGGCCGGACGTTCCGCCGCTGCTCGATCTGCCCGGCCATATGGGCCGCTACCGGGTCCAGCTCGATCTGGCGGCCTCGCCGGTTCTCCAGCAATTCTACACGTTCGAATGGCGGCTGATCGGCAATCTCGGCATCGACCTGCTCGTGGAGCTGCTCGCGCCGCTTCTCGGCCTTGAGCTCACGGTCAAGCTGATCGTCCTCACCATACCGTCCTTGACCGTGGGCGGCCTGCTGTGGATTGCGCGCGAGGTGCACGGACGCGTGCCGCCGACCGCCTTGTTCGCCGTGCCCTTCGCCTACAATTTCCCGTTCTTCTTCGGCTTCGTCAATTTCTCCCTGTCGATGGGGCTCGCCTGCCTGGCCTTCGCCTTCTGGCTGCGGCTGGCGCGGCTCGGGCACTTGCGCCTGCGCGCGATCCTGTTCGTGCCGATCTCGATCGCGCTCTGGGTCGTCCACGCCTTCGGCTGGGGCACGCTCGGCGTGCTCGCCTTCTCGGCCGAGCTGGTGCGCCAATATGATAGCGGCCGAAACTTTTTCGCATCGGGTTTCCGGGCCGGACTTCACTGCCTCTCCCTCGCGCCGCCGGTTGCGCTCGTCCTGCTCTGGCGCAGCGAGGCCAGCGGACAGACCGGCGACTGGTTCAACTGGAGCGCCAAGGGGCAATGGCTGGCCATGGCGCTGCGCGATCGGTGGGAATGGTTCGATGCCGGCGCGCTGGCGCTGGTCGTCGCCCTGCTGTGCTGGGCGCTGGCCAGCCGGCGCCTCGCTTTCTCCCGAAACCTGGCGGCTTCGGCCCTGTTCCTCGCGCTTGTCTTCGTCCTGCTGCCCCGGATCGTGTTCGGCTCGGCTTATGCCGACATGCGCCTGGCCCCCTACATTTTCGCCGTCGCGCTGGTCGCCATCCGCTTGCCGGAGGCCGCCGGTCGCCGTTTCGCGCAGGCCCTGGCGCTTGCCGGCCTGGCGTTCGTCCTGGTGCGGACCGGCGGAACCAGCGCCAGCATGTGGCTTTACGACCGGGCCTATGATCGCGAGCTCGCGGCGCTGGATCATGTCCCGCCCGGCGCCCGGATGGTCAGCTTCGTCGGCCGGCCCTGCCGTGAGCCATGGGCGATGTCGCGGCTGCTCCACCTGCCCGGACTGGCGATCGTGCGGCGCGGAGCCTTTTCCAACGATCAGTGGACGATGGAGGGCGCGCAGCTTCTCGACGTGCGCTATGCGCCGGGCTGGCCGTTCATCCGCGATCCCAGTCAGGTCGTCACGCATTGGCGCTGCCGGTTCCAGGTCTGGCGCACGATCGAAGGCGCGCTGGCGACCTTCCCGCGCGAGGCGTTCGACTATGTCTGGCTAATCGATCCGCCGCCTTACGATGCCGAATTCGTCGACGGTCTCGAGCCCATCTGGCGCGATGGCGACAGTGTCCTCTATAGGGTCGCCGGGCCGCTCCCCTGAGCGTCCGCTTGCGCGAAGGATCGCCCATGCCCCTGCCGCTGTCGATCGTGGTTCCCTGCTACAACGAGGAGGCGTGCCTTCCTGAGCTGCACCGCCGTTTGACGGCCGCGGCCCAGGCGGCGGTGGGCGAGGGCTACGAGATCGTGCTGGTCAATGACGGCTCGCGCGACCGGACGTGGGAGATCATGCAGGGCCTGGCCGCCACCGATCGCCACCTCGTCGCGGTCAACCTGTCGCGCAACCACGGCCATCAGCTCGCGCTCACCGCCGGCCTCGACCTGTGCGTGGGCGATCGGATCCTGATCATCGACGCGGATCTTCAGGACCCGCCCGAATTGCTCGGCGACATGTTGACGAAAATGGACGCGGAAGAGGCCGACGTGGTCTATGCGGTCCGCCGCGCCCGTGCCGGCGAGACGGCGTTCAAGCGTGGCACGGCCAAGGCCTTCTACCGCCTCCTCTCCAAGCTCGCCGACATCGAGATTCCGCTCGACACCGGCGATTTCCGGCTGATGAGCCGCCGCGCGCTCGATGCCTTGCTCAGCCTGCCGGAGCAGGCGCGCTTCATTCGCGGCATGGTCGCTTGGGTCGGTTTCCGCCAAGTGCCGATCGTCTACGACCGGGCCGAGCGGCTGGCGGGCGAAACCAATTATCCGCTGCGCAAGATGCTCCGTCTCGCCGCCGACGCGGTCACCGGCTTCTCGACCGCGCCGCTGCGCTTCGCCAGCCATGTAGGCCTGGCGCTGGTCGCGGCCTCGCTGCTGCTCGTCCTCTATATCGGCTTCGCCTTCCTGACCGGCCGGGCGATCCAGGGCTGGACCTCGCTGATGCTGGTCGTCGTCGTGCTCGGCGCGGTGCAGATGTTCGTGCTGGGCATGATCGGCGAATATCTCGGCCGGCTCTATATCGAGGCGAAGCGCCGCCCGCTCTATATCGTGTCCGAAATCGCGGGCGCCGCCGGCGAAGGGCCGCGCCGGCTCGGCCATGTCGCTCAGCGCCGAGAGACGATCGCGACCAGCGAGACACCCGGCGGAAAGGGCAGGCGGCCGAGGAAGTAACGCTCCAGGCCGAACAGCTTCTCGAACAGCGCATTTACCGGGCGTGGCGGCAGCGTGTCGTCGCTGTCCTCTTTACCCGTGACCCGCCCCGCCACTCGTGCGGCCGCGGCGAGCGGGAAGAGCAGGCTGTTGAAATAGCTCATCATATCGAGCTGCAGGCCCGCGCGGGCGATCACGTCGCGCAGCGACGCTTTGGTGTAGCGGCGCTTGTGGTGGTTCACCACGTCGTGCGCGCTCCACATCCAGGGATGGGCCGGCACGGTGATCAGGATGCGGCCGCCCGACTTCAGCTTGGCCGCCATGCCGATGAGCGCAGCCTCGTCCGCCTCGACATGCTCCAGCACGTCGAGGATCGCGATCAGGTCGTAGGCGCCGTCCGCCACGCCGCGCAATTCCGGCAGCGGCGCGTTCATCACCGCGCGGCCGAGCCGCCGGCTCGCCATGTCGCGCGCCGCGCCGTCCACCTCGATCGCGTCGACCTGTCCGAAGCGGCCGAGCATCGCCAGATTGTGCCCGGTGCCACAGCCAATCTCCAGGATACGCGCGTCGGCCGGCGGCGCGATCTTGCGGGCGATCAGGTCGGCCAGGATGTCGCGCCGCGCCCGGTACCACCAGTGCAGCTCGTCCAGCTCCGCCATCCGGTCGTAAACCACGCGCTCCATCAGCCGAACACCCACTGACGGTTCAGGGTGAAGGTCACGAGCGGCGTGACGAACAGGATTGGAATCAAGGGCCACCACCAGGGGCCGGCCAGCATGTTCGGCGCAGTGAGGAGGAAGACGAAGAACGCGTTGAGACCCAGGCTGACCAGCGAGACGATGAAGAAGCGGCTCGTCGTCCTGGCCGCATTGTCCCGCGTGCCATGCCCCCGGAAGCTCCAGCGGCTGTGCAGAACATAGCCGGTCACCATCGCGACGAAATAGCCGGCGAGATTGGCGATCTGCGGCGAGGCGATGCCCAGCCCGGCGAGCGGAGAGTAAACCAGCGCGTAAAGCCCGGTGACGAAGCCGCCGACCAGGCCGAAGCGGAAAAGCTGCCCGACGATTTCGGAGAGTGCGGCGCCGCGCCTCATATCCGGCTTGCTCCTGTTCCCGGGCGCTTGCCCTTTGCCGGCGAGGGACTAATGCCGTCGCAAGGGCTTGAAAAGGGGCAAGGCTTTGGATGCGCTGAACAGGCTGGAAAAGCATTGGCGCTGGTGGCTCCTGCTCTTCTGGCTTGCCGTGGCCGGCTATTTCGTCGTGTCGCGTTGGGCATCGATCCAAGGCTTCGGCCTTTCCGACACCGATGACAATCTGCGCATGATGCAGGTGCGCGGCCTGCTCGAAGGGCAGGGCTGGTACGATCTGCGCCAATATCGGCTGGCCCCGCCCGCCGGCGCGGACATTCACTGGTCCCGCCTCGTCGATCTGCCGATCGCGGGGCTGAAGCTCGCCTTCGCGCCTTTGTTCGGCGGCCGGACGGCGGAGTTGATCGCGGTCACGCTGGCGCCGATGCTGCCGATGCTGGTCGCGCTGGCGGCGCTCGGCGTCATTGCGCGGCGGCTGGTCGCGCCCTGGGCGTTCGCCGTGGCGGGCGCCCTGCTGATCTGCGCGGGCTCGGCGCGCGGCATGTGGGTGCCGCTCCGGATCGATCATCATGGCTGGCAGCTCGCCATGCTGGCGCTGGCCCTGATGGCGCTCACCGATCCGAAACGCGCCCGCGGCGGCGCGATCCTGGGCGCGGCGACCGCCGCCTCGCTGACCATCGGGCTGGAAATGCTGCTCTATCTCGCGCTGGCCGGCGGTGCGACGGTGCTGCGCTGGGTGTGGGACGGGGCCGAGGCGCGGCGGCTCGCCGCTTATGGCGTGGCGCTGGCCGGGGGCTGCGCGCTCGGCTTTCTGCTCTTCGCCTCGGAGGCGAACCGCGCCCCGGTCTGCGATGCGCTGTCGCCGGTCTGGCTGTCGGCGATGAGCGCGGCGGGCGCGCTGGCGGTCGTGCTCGCCATGCTCAATCCCGGTTCGCGCATCGCACGGCTGGCCGTCGCGGCGCTGGGCGGCGTCGCGCTCGCCGCCGCCTTCGCCTATTTCTGGCCGCAATGCCTCGGCCGGCTCGAGCGTACGCCGCCGGAGTTGGACGAATTGTGGCTCAATCGGGTGCGCGAGGCGATGCCGGTCTACCGCCACGGCGCGCAAGTCGCCGCCCTGATCCTGACCCCGGTGGTGGCGGGCCTGGCAGGCTATGCGCTGATGCTCTGGCGGCATCGCCGGGATGCGGCAAGGCTGATTCCCTGGGCGATGCTGGCGGCGCCTGCCTTGCTCGCTGCCGCCCTGCTGATGTGGCAGACCCGCGCCGGGCCGGCGGCGCAACTCCTCTCCATCCCCGGCGCGACGGCCTTGACCTGGGCGGTTCTCGCCTGGCTGCATGGCCAGAAATCGATGATCGTCCGCGTGCTCGGCATCGCCATCGCTTTTGTTGTCGTCTCCGGGTTCGCGACGGGGATCATGGCCACGCTCTTCCCACGCGAGGTCACCGATTATCGCCGCAACGTGAATCTCGCCAATGCGCGCTGCCCGACCCTGGCGTCGCTGCGACCCGTCGCGCGGCAGCCCAAGGGTACCGTCCTCACCTTCGTCGATCTCGGCCCCCGGCTCATCACCGTCACCCATCACGACGCGCTCGCCGGTCCCTATCACCGCAATTCCCGCGCGATCATCGATGTGATGCGCGCCTGGCGCGGCGACGAGGCCAATGCGCGTGAGACGATTGCGCGCTACCGGGTCGATTATGTCCTGATCTGCCCGAACATGTCGGAATCGACGATCTACAGCTCGGAAGCGCCGGCGGGCTTCTACGCCCGGCTGGCGCGCGGCTACGCTCCGGGCTGGCTCACGCCCGTGCCCTTGCCCGAAAACTCGCCCTACAAAATGTGGCGCGTTGTTGGTTGACGGGAACCGGCACCTCCCGAAAACCTCACAAACTGAAGCTGCGCTCGATCCCGTCCAGCACGAACTGGGTGGCGAGCGCGGCGAGGATCACGCCGAGCAACCGGGTGATCATCGCCTCCATCTTGTGCCCCAGCAGCCGCATCAGCGGCCCGGCCGCGAGCAGGGCGATCAGGGTCAGCAGCAAGGTCGCCGCCAGCGCGCCGAATACGACCAGCGATTGCGCCGTCCCCTCGGTGCGCGCCATCAGCAGCATGATCGAAGCGATCGATCCCGGCCCGGCGATCATCGGGATCGCCATCGGGAAGACGGAGACGTCGTTGACCTCGCTGGCCGTCACTTCCTGCGCGCGGTTCTCGCGCCGCTCGGTGCGCTTTTCGAACACCATGTCGATCGCGATCAGGAACAGCATGATGCCGCCGGCGATGCGGAAGGCGTCGAGGCTGATGCCGAGCACGCGCAACAGATCCTCGCCGAGCAGGCCGAAGAAGAGCAGGATGCCGGTCGCGACCAGCACCGCGCGGATCGCCATGGCGCGGCGGTGCCGGGCCTCCGCCTCGGTCGTCAGGCTGGCGAAGATCGGCGCGCAGCCCGGCGGATCGATCACCACGAAGAAGGTGACGAAGGCGGAGATGAAGAGCTCGGTCACAGCCCCTCCGGCGCCGGCAGCCCGGCCCGGGCGTGGGCCGCGACCAGGGTGTTGCGCAGCAGCACGGCGATGGTCATCGGCCCGACGCCGCCCGGCACCGGCGTGATCGCGCCCACCACCTCGGCGGCGCTGGCGAAGTCCACGTCGCCGACCAGCCGGGTCTTGCCCTCGCCCGCGTCGATCCGGTTGATGCCGACGTCGATCACGGTCGCGCCCGGCTTCAGCCAGTCGCCCGTCACCATCTGCGGCCGCCCGACCGCCGCCACGACGATGTCGGCGCGCCGGACCACGCCCGCCAGATCGCGGGTGCGGCTGTGCGCGATCGTGACGGTGCAGCTTTCCTTGAGCAAAAGCTGCGCCATCGGCTTGCCGACGATGTTGGAACGGCCGATCACCACCGCCTCCAGCCCGGAAAGGTCGCCCAGCCGGTCCTTGAGCAGCATCAGGCAGCCGAGCGGGGTGCACGGCACCATCGCCTCTTCACCCACCGCCAGCTTGCCGGCATTCTGAACGTGAAAACCGTCCACGTCCTTGGCCGGGTCGATCGCGTCGAGCACCGCCTTCTCGTCGATCTGGGCGGGCAGGGGCAATTGGACGAGGATGCCGTCCACCGCCTCATCCGCATTGAGCCGCGCGACCAGCGCCAGCAAGTCGTCCTGGCCGGTCTCGACGGGCAGCTTGTGCTCAAAGCTCGCCATATTGGCCGCGAGCGTCGCCTTGCCCTTGGAGCGGACATAGACCTGGCTTGCCGGGTCTTCGCCCACCAGAACGACGGCGAGGCCGGCCGGCCGACCGGTGCGCTCGGCGAAGGCCGCCGCTGCGACGCCGACCCGCGCGCGCAGCCTCTCGGCGAACGCCTTGCCGTCGATGATCGCGGCGGTCATGCGCCTATCCGGCGAGTGCGACGTCGGTAGCGACCCCGGCGAGCAGGATGCGCAGCACGTAAATCAGCAGCAGCACGACGATCGGCGAAAAATCGAGCCCGCCGAAATCGGGCAGGATCTTGCGGATCGGCCGGTAGAGCGGCTCGGTGATCCGGTCGAGCGCGCCCAGGAAGGAGCGCACGAAATCGTTATAGGTGTTGATCACGTTGAAGGCGACGAGCCAGGACAGGATCGCCTGCGCGATTATGATATACATCAGCACGCGCAACAGCAGGTCCGCGACGCCGAACAGGGCCATTACCATCAGTGTCTCCCTAAGGGCTCGTTCCCGCATCTAGCGATGCGATCCCATGCGGGCAATGCCGCCGCCGGCGCTTCCGTGCGGCGCCGAAGCGCGATAGGCTGGCGTCATGACGATGCTGCTCGCCTTGCTCGCCCTTCAGGCCGCCGCCGGTCAGCCCGGCGAGTTGCGCAGCTTCCAGGATTGGATCGTCGGATGTGACAATGGCCGGGCCTGTCATGCCGTCGCGCTCGC
Organism: Alphaproteobacteria bacterium; assembly: GCA_037190625.1. Classification (GTDB taxonomy): domain Bacteria; phylum Pseudomonadota; class Alphaproteobacteria; order Sphingomonadales; family Sphingomonadaceae; genus Allosphingosinicella. Next base: position 31,799 of record JBBCJP010000018.1, on the reverse strand, counting down.
CACCTACGAGGATGAGGGCGACGGTTCGCTGACCCTGAATCTCCGGCGCGCCGCCATCGGCACGGCCGATCCGGTCGTCACGATCGAGGCCCATGCGGACCTGTGCGGCGCGATCCTGGTGGTGGACGGGCGGCGTCTTGGCGCACGGATCATCGAGGCGCAGAGCTGCGCGATCGTCCATCCCGCCGATGTGCCGGAGCTGATCGCCGCCCTGCGCAGCGCAGGGCGGCTCCAGGCGATCGGCGCGGACGGCGCACCGCTCGGCACGGTGTCGTTGCAGGGCGCCTCGGCGGCGATGCTCTATATCGACGAGGCGCAGGGCCGGCTGGACACAGAAAGCGCTCTGGTCCGGCGCGGCGCGCGAAGTGCTGATGCGGTGCCGCGGCCGCCCGTTTTGCCGGTCGTGCGCGCCGCGCCCTTCTCAACGGACGGCGCGCTTCAGCTCGATGCCGCGCGGGTCCGGGAGCTGCGCCGCCAAACCGGTTGCACGATCGACGAGGTCGGCGGGCCGGACGAGTTCGACGCGATCCCGCTCGAGACCGGCAAGACGCTGGTGCTGCTCGCCTGCGGCACCGGCGCCTACAATCTCAGCAGCGTGCCGCTGATCGCCCGCCAGGAGCGCGGGAGGATCGTCGCGGAGGTCGCCGCCTTCGACAGTCCTGCCGGGTTCCGGAACGAGGAGGGGCCGCCGATGCTGGTCAACGCGGAATGGGACGGGCCGAACGGCCTGCTCAGGGAATTTCCGCGCGGGCGGGGCCTCGGCGATTGCGGCGTTCGGTCCCATTATGCCTGGGATGGCGCGCGCTTCCGCCTCGTGCTGCGCGAGGAGATGGGCGAATGCCGCGGCGCCTATGATTTCATCCGCACCTGGCGGGCCCGGGTCCAACGGCCGGCCGCGCCATGATCGATCCCGTCCTGCACGATCCGGCGGTGTCCGCCATCGCCTCGCAGATCCAGCTCGCGGTGGCCCCGGTTTTCCTGCTTGCCGGCGTCGGCGCGATCCTCAACGTGCTGGCCAGCCGCCTCGCCCGCGTGGTCGATCGCGCGCGCAGCATCAATGCCGCCTCGTCCTCGCTCGATCCGGTCGAGCGCGAGGAGGCGGAGCTGGAGCTGCGCCTCCTGAGGCGGCGGATCAAGGCGGCGAATCTGGCGATCATCTGCTGCACGGCCAGTGCCCTGTTCGTCTGCGTCGTCGTCGCCGTGCTCTTCCTCGCCGAGCCGACGCGGGCGGGTGCGGCGCGGATCATCGCGAGCCTGTTCATCGTCGCGATGGGCCTGTTGATCGCCGGGCTCGCCTTCTTCCTGCAGGAAATCCGCCTGGCGATGATGAGCCTGCGCGCGATCTCGAACTGGCGGCAGCATGGGCAGGTGGGCCACAGTCGGGACATGAATTGAGCCGCTCGGGCGGCGGGCCGTTGTCATCCGCCGGCTTCGGGTCCATTTGGGCTCCATGCTTTCTCAACGGACGCGGTACACAATCCGGGCGCTGCTCCATCTCGCCGATCGTTATGGCGAGGGCCCGGTCCAGCTCGGCGAGATCGCGACTGCCCAGAATCTGCCGCCCAAATTCCTGACCGTGATCCTGTCCCAGATGCGCCGCGCGGGCCTCGTTGAAACGATGCGCGGGCGCGAGGGCGGCTATTGGCTCGCCCGTCCGCCGGAGGAGATCAGCTATGGCGAGATCGTTCGGCTGACGCGCGGCTCGCTCGGCCTGCTGCCCTGCGCCAGCCGGCTGGCTTACGAGAAGTGCAAGAATTGCATTTCGGAGGACAAATGCCGCCTCCACCGCGCCATGCTGCGCGTGCGCGACGAGACCGCGCGCATTCTCGACGGATTGACCCTCGCCGATCCCGTTGCGGTCGATCCGTCGGCCGAACGGGAGCTCGCATGAGTGCAGCCCATGTCGCCGTGATCGGCGCCGGCGCCTCGGGTGCCATCCAGGCGCTGCACCTGCTGAAGGCCGGCATCGCCCGCGTCACCCTGATCGAGCGCGCCCGCGTGCCGGGCCGGGGCGTCGCTTATTCGACCGTGCGGGGCGAGCATCTGCTCAACGTTCATGCCCGGCGCATGTCGCCCTTCGTCGACGATCCCGGCCATTTCGCCCGCTGGTTCGAAGCGCGCGGCGGCGATGAGGAAGGCTTCGCGCCGCGCATGGCCTATGGCGAGTATCTGGCCGGCCTGGTCGCCAATGCGGGCGATCGGCTGGAAATCGTGCAAGGCGAGGCGGTCGATGTCGCGCCTGGCGAGACCGTCCATCTGGCGGACGGCCGCACCATCGCGGCGGATGCCGTCATCCTCGCCCCCGGCAATTTCCCGCCCGCGACGCCGCCCGGCATCGACCCCGACGCGCTCGGCGCATTCTGGGCCGGCGATCCCTGGGCGGGCGACATGCTGGCCGGGCTCGGCGACGACGACACGATCCTGATGATCGGCACCGGGCTGACGGCGGTCGATGTCGCGATGACGCTGGAGACGGCGGGGTTCGGCGGGCGGATCGTCGCCTTGTCCAGGCGCGGCCTGCTGCCCCGCCCGCACGGCGCGCATGAGGAGCATGTCGATGCGGCGACCGGCTTGCCCGGGGGCGTTACCGCCTTGCTTCGCCACGTCCGCGCACAGGGACAGGGCCTCGGCTGGCGCGGCGCGGTCCATGCGTTGCGCCCCGTCACGCAGGAATTGTGGATGACGGCGAGCCTGGCCGAGCGGCGCCGTTTCCTGCGTCACCTGCGCCCCTGGTGGGACGTGCACCGCCACCGGATCGCCCCCGAAATCGGCGCGACCATTGCGGCGATGCAGGCCGCTGGGCGGCTCGAAGCGATCGCCGGGAAGATCGTCTCCGCGCAGGCGGACGGCGATGCTGCGCGTGTCACCTATCGCCCGCGCGGCACCAAGGCGCTCGAGACTCTGCGCGCCGCGCGGCTGATCAACTGCACCGGGCCGGAAATGGACATCTCCCGGTCGGGCGACCCATTGCTCACCGCATTGCTCGCGTCCGGCCGGCTGCGGCTCGATCCGCTGCGCATCGGCCTCGACGTCGATCCCGCTTGCGCGGCGATCGATGCCGAGGGGCGCGTATCGGGCAGCCTCTCGGTCATCGGCCCGGTGACGCGCGGCACCTTCTGGGAATGCGTCGCCGTGCCCGACATCCGCGTCCAGGCGGATCGGATCGCGCAGCGGCTGGCGGGTCTCTAGATCACGATCCTGAACAGGGCGCCGCCCTCGGCCCCGCTGTCGATATTGATCGAGCCGCGATGGGCGAGCACGATCTGACGCGCCAGGCTGAGCCCCACGCCCGTCCCCTTGGCCTTGGTGGTGAAGAAGGGGAGGAAGATGTCCTGCTTCAGGCCCTCCGGCACGCCGGGGCCATTGTCTTCTACCTCGATCCGCGTCCGGCCCGATCCGGTGCGCGCGAAGCTCAAAGTGACGCGCGGCGCATCGCCGTGGCCGCGCGCGGCGTCCGCGGCGTTGCGCAGCAGGTTGATCAGCACCTGGCTCATCAGGTCCGGATCCGCGTCGAGCGGCGGCATCGCCGCCTCGACCCTGGCCTCGAACATGATCCCCTCCGTGCCGTCGGCGGCGCGGAACAATGCGTCGAGTTCCCCGGCCCAGGCCGCGATGTCGATCTCGCGCCGCCGCACTTCGGGCGCGCGGCTGATCTGGCGGTAGCTTTCGACGAAGCCCATCACGCCGTCCGCGCGGCGCGCCAGCGTCTCCACCGCCGCGCGCGCGTCGGCGATGTCGGCATCGCCGCCCTTGTCGACGCCGCGCATCAGGCCCGCCGCGCTGTGCGCCAGGCTGGTCACCGGCGTCATCGAGTTCATGATCTCGTGGGTGAGCACGCGGATGAGGTCGCTCTGCGCGGCGATCTCGATCGCGTTCAATTCGCCCTGGATCGGCTGCACCGCGACGACCTTCACCAGCCCGCCCAGCCGATGGACCACCGCCGCGCTCACCAGCATGGTCTGCGGCACGCCGTCGCTGAGCAGCGGTACGAGGCGCGGGCGCTTCACCGCGCCGCCGGCCAGCGCATCGGCGAAGGCCTCGCCATATTCGCGGAAATCCTCGATCCGGACACCCTTGTGGCGGATCAACAGCCGGCGCGCCGCCTTGTTGGCGAGCTCTACCTTGCCGTCGCCGTCGACGGTGAGCAAAGCGGTCGGCGCGTCGTCCAGCACCGCTTCGTAGAAGCGGTTGGCGTCGATCAGCTTGTGCTTGTCGTCGCGCAGCCGCTTCAGCGCCTCGTCGAGCACGGCGCCCAGTTCGGAAAAGCCGCTGCCGTCGCCGCGATGCGCGAAGCCCTGGCTGAAATCGCCGAATCTCACCGCTTCGATGAAGCGTGCCAGCTCCTTGTTGGTGCGCTGGACATGCCGCCACAGCATGGTGGCGGCACCGGCGACGAGCAGTCCCGCAAGGATTCTCACGGCACTCAGATCGGGCCGCGCCAATGCCGCGACGAAGGCGAAGGCGGTGGCGATCAGCAGCGCCAGCCGCCACAGCAGCCCCAGGGCGAAACGGTGCTGGAAACGCATGCTAGAGACCGTGCTTCTCCATTCGCCGGTAGAGCGAGGCGCGGGTCAGCCCGAGTTCGGCGGCGGCCAGCGAGATGTTGTAGCTGTGCTTCTTCAGCGCCTGTTCGACCATCGCCTTCTCGTTGCGCTCGAGATTGAGATCCTCGCGCCGTGCCGTATCGGCCGGGGCCGGGGCTGGCGCCGGGGCCACGGCGCGGATCGTCGCGCTCGCGCGCGACAGCGAGAAATCATCGGCGGAAAAGCTCTCGCCCTCGGCCAGGATCACCGCGCGCTCGGCGGCGTGGCGCAGCGCACGGACATTGCCGGGCCAGTCGTAATCGGCGAGCGCGCTGGCGACATGCGGTGGGATCTCGCGCGCCGGCTTGCCGTATTTCTTCGCATAGAGGGCGACGAAATGCGCGACGAGCATCGCGATGTCCTCGCGTCGCTCGCGCAAGGGAGGCAGCTCGATCTCCACCGTGTTCAGCCGGAACAGCAGATCCTGGCGGAAGCGGCTTTCCTCGGCGAGCTGGTCTGGCGGCACGTTGGTTGCCGCGATCACGCGGATGTCGATCGGCACCGGCTTGTTGCCGCCGACCGGCACGACCTGGCGCTGTTCCAGCGCGGTCAGCAGCTTGGGCTGAAGGTGGAGCGGCAGGTTGCCGATCTCGTCCAGGAAAAGCGTGCCGCCGTCGGCCGCCTGCATCCGGCCGATCCGGTCGCTTTGCGCGTCGGTGAAGGCGCCTTTCATATGGCCGAACAGCTCGCTTTCGAACAAGCTCTCGGCGACCGCGCCGAGATCGACCGAGACGAGCGCCCGGGTGGCGCGGCGCGATAGGGTATGCAGCGCGCGGGCGACCAGCTCCTTGCCGGTGCCGTTCTCGCCCAGGATCAGCACATTGGCCTCGGTCGGGGCGGCGCGCTGGATCAGCGAATGGACCCGCGCCATGGCTGGGGATTGTCCCAGCAGCGGCGTCTCCCCGCCCGCCGCCGGCGCGGCGATCGCGGCCGTGCGCTTGCGCTCGGTCTCCACCTGGACGCGCGAGGCGCGCAGGGCGGCGGCGGTGCGCACCGTGGCGAGCAGCCGCTCGTTCGACCAGGGCTTGGACACGAAATCGGTCGCGCCCCGCTTCATCGCCTCGACCGCGACCGAAATGCCAGCATGGGCGGTGATCATCAGCACGATGGCGTCGGGGTCGCGCTTCAATATCTCGGACAGCCAATGGAATCCCTCGGCCGCGTTGGTCGCGCCGCGCCCGAAATTGGCGTCGAGCAGGATGACGTCGGGCAGCTCCTCGTCCATTGCCTGCATCGCGGATTCCGGCGCCTGATAGGCCAGCACTTCGCGGAACAGGTCGCGCAGCAGCAACCGCGCCGACATCAATATGTCCTCGTCGTCGTCGATGATGATGCAGCGCCCGAAGCGCCTGGCCTGGTTCACGTCTTTCCTCCCGCGTTGCGCGATACCGGACAAACAATATCCGTGCCAGCATCGCGCGTTCGGCGTCCGGGCGCGGACATTCCTGTTCGGATGCGAACAGGGCGTCGGCCAAGTCAATGACGCCGCAGGGAAGGAAATCCCGGAAATCCGCCATTCCCGTCGCCTGGCACGGCTCATGCTCATCGAACGGTGCAGGGGTTGCTTGACTGCAAGGAGAAAGAAGATGGCACGGGTAGAAACATTCGCCTTCACTCTCGGCATGGTGCTGACCGGCTTCATTTCTTTCGTGGCGCTGCCCTTCGCGTGAGGCGGGACGGATGTTCGGCGGCGGACAGTTTCTGTCCGGAAACGGACAAAGTCCGCCGTCGCGCAACGATGGGAGCTTTTTCGGATGAGCGTGGTGCGGATGGCCAGGGACGAGCATAAGCCGCAGAGCGGCGGCGGCATGGACAAGGTCGTCGCATCGCGCGCGTTGCCGCTGCGCATCAAGGCGGCCATCGGTGCGGCATTGCTGCTCCTGCTCGCCGGCCTTTTCTACGCCTTCATGCCCAGCGCCAACAGCCAGGCGATCGATGCCGGCCGCGTCACCATCTCCACCGTGGCGGAGGGGCGGTACGATGATTTCCTGCCGCTGCGCGCCCGGGTCGAGCCGCTCGTCACCGTCTTCCTCGATGCGGTCGAGGGCGGTCGGGTCGAACAGGTTCTGGTCGAGGACGGCGCGTCGGTGCAGGAGGGCCAGCTCCTCGCCGTGCTCTCCAATCCCAATCTCCAGCTCAACGTGCTCGCGCGCCAGACCGAAGTGACGCAGCAGATCAATTCGATGCGCAGCCAGGAGCTGGCGCTCAACCAGACCCGGCTCGCCAACGAACGCGCCCTGATCGAGGCGGATCTCGCCGCCCAGACGGCGCAGCGCCAATATGAGGTCCAGCGGCCGCTCGCCGAGCGCGGCTTCGTCGCAGGCCGGGTGATCGCCGACAGCCGCGACACCTATGAAGCCAATCGCCGCCGCGCCGACGTGCTGCGCCGCCAGCGCGCCGAGGACGAGCGGCTCCAGTCGAGCCAGCTCGCCCAGCTGCGCGCGTCGGCCTCCGGTCTCAATGCCAGCCTGGAGATCGCGCGCTCCAGTCTCGATTCGCTGAACCTGCGCGCGCCCGTCGCCGGCCAGCTCACCGCCTTTTCGATCCAGATCGGCCAGTCGCTGAACCGTGGCGAGCGGCTGGGCCAGGTCGACAGCGCCGGGCGCAACAAGCTGCGCGCCCAGGTCGACGAATTCTATCTCGGCCGCGTTGCCGAGGGGCAGACCGCCAATGCCGAGGTCGGCGGCCAGCCGGCACGGATGCGGGTCAGCAAAATCTATCCACAGGTGCGCAACGGCCAGTTCGAGATCGATCTCGAATTCATCGACCGGGAGCCCGCCAATCTGCAGCGCGGCCAGACCGTTCAGGTGCGCCTGACGCTCGGCGATCCGAGCCCGGCGCGGGTCATTCCCAATGGCGCCTTCTACAACGAGACGGGTGGGAATTGGGTGTTCGTGGTGGCGCCCGATGGCCGCAGCGCGGTCAAGCGGCAGGTCCGCCTTGGCCGTCGCAACACCGAACAGATCGAAGTGCTCGACGGGCTCGATGCCGGCGAGCGGGTCATCACCTCACCCTATACCGGGTTCGCCGAACGCGATCGGCTGACCCTGAGCGGACAATGAAGGAGAAGCCGATGCTGAGCATGCGTGAGCTGTCGCGGGTCTATCGCACCGACATGGTCGAGACGACCGCCCTGGATGGCATCTTTCTCGATGTCGCCGATGGGGAGTTCGTTGCGATCATGGGCCCTTCGGGCTGCGGCAAGTCCACCTTGCTCAACGTGATCGGCATGCTGGATTCGCCCAGCTCCGGCTCCTACGTCTTCGACGGCACCGAGGTGGCGGGGCTTTCGGAGAGCAAGCTCGCCGATTTCCGCAAGCGCAATATCGGCTTCATTTTCCAGTCGTTCAATCTCGTCGACGAGCTCTCCGTCCGCGAGAATATCGAGCTCGCTTTGCTCTACCACAATGTTCCCGCGGCGGTGCGGCGCACCCGGATCGACGAGGTGATGGACAAGGTCGGCATCGCCCACCGCGCCCGCCACCGGCCGTCCCAGCTTTCCGGCGGGCAGCAGCAGCGCGTTGCCGTCGCCCGGGCCCTGGTCGCGGCGCCCAAGCTGATCCTCGCCGACGAGCCCACCGGCAATCTCGACACCGCCCATGGCGAAGAGGTGATGAAGATGCTTCAGGCGCTCAACGCGGAGGGATCCACGATCGTGATGGTGACGCACTCGCCGTCCCATGCCGATTATGCCGGCCGCATCGTCAACATGCTCGACGGGCGCATCCTGCTCGAGCACCGGCGCGCGGCCTGATCGACGGCGGGGAGGAGAAAGCTCATGTGGCGCAATTACCTGACCGTCGGCGTCCGGGCGCTGGTCAAGAACCGGACCTACGCCTTCATCAACATCTTCGGCCTCGGCGTCGGTCTCGCCGCCTGCCTGATGCTGCTCCTCTATGTCCGCTACGAGACGAGCTACGATGAATTCCTGCCCAATGCGGAGAACACCTACCAGTTCCAGAGCCATTATCAGGACCGGCAGACCGGCGAGGAAAACCGCCTCCAGATGACGTCCTATGTCGCGGGCGCGCGCTTCCGCAGCGATTTCCCGCAAATGGATCGCGGCGTTTACGCCTGGAACAGCCTGCCGGTCATCCTGCGGAACGGCGAGGCGCTATCGACCGAGAATGTGCTGCTGGTCGACGACCTCTTCTTCGACGTTCTGCAATTCCCGTTGACGCAAGGCGATCCCGCCAACGCACTGGCCCAGCCCAACAGCGCCGTTCTGACCGAAAGCGAGGCGCGGCGCATCTTCGGCGACGAGAATGCGATGGGCAAGACGCTGACCATGGTGACGCGCGGCCAGAATGTCGATTTCCGGATCACCGGCATCGCTCGCGACGTGCCGCGCAACAGCCATGTCCGTTTCAGCATCGTCGCACGGATCGATCCCGCCAGCGTCTATGGCGATCTTCCCGCCATTCTCGAGCAATGGGGCTGGCAGTCCGGCTGGTTCTATTTCAGCCTGCGCCCCGGCACCGACGTGGATTCGATCCGCGCCCAGCTTCCCGCCTGGGAGCGCCGCAACATTCCCGATCAGGTCTTCGGACAGGAGGTCGTCAACCAGGGCGACGATCAGGACTGGCAGATCGTCAACGTCCGCGACGTCCATCTCGGCAATGCCGACAGCGGGACGATGGCGCCGATGAACGACCGGCGCACGATCGTGACCTTCACGATCATCGCCTTCCTCATCCTCGGCATGGCCTGCGTCAATTTCACCAATCTCGCCACGGCGCGCGCCAGCCAGCGCGCCCGCGAAGTGGCCTTGCGCAAGGTGCTGGGCGCGAACCGCCGCCAGTTGATGACCCAGTTCCTCACGGAATCGGTTCTGATCGCCGGCATTTCCATGCTGCTCGCGCTCGCCATGGCCGAATTGCTGCTGCCGGCGCTGTCCAACTTCCTCGATGCCGATCTCCGGATGACCTATTTCGGCACTGACGGCATGTTGCTGCCGATCCTGCTGCTGACCCTCTTGGTCGGCGCTGCGGGCGGCATCTATCCGGCGATCTACCTGTCGCGCTTCCAGCCCGCCCAGGTGCTGAAAGCCAACAAGTCGTCGGCCGAGGCGGCCGGCTCGGGCAAGCTGCGCAATGCGCTGGTGATCGCCCAGTTCGCGGTGTCGATCGGCCTCATCATCTGCACGGCGGTCGTCTATGCGCAGACCGTCTATGCCCGCACCGTCGATCCCGGCTTCCAGCGCGACGGTCTGATCCAGATCGAGAATTTCGGCCGGCGCCAGCTGATCGAGCGGTCGGACATGATCGCGCAGGAAATCGCGCGTGTTCCCGGCGTCGTCGCGGTCGGGCGCTCCGGCATCGGCGTGGCGACGGGCAACAGCAGCAATACCGGCGTGATGGTGCCCGGCCAGACCGACTTCATCTCGATCGGCAATTACGGCGTCGATCCGCAGTTTTTCGCGACGATGGGGATCGATCTGATGGCCGGCCGGCTATTCGACGAGAATCGTCCGGCCGACGATATCGACCTGCCGTTCAACTCCACGCCCGAGCAGGAGCGTGCGCTGGTCGCCCGCGGCGCGAATGTCGTGATCAACGAGCTCGCGGTGCAGCGCATGGGGTTCGGCAGTCCCGAAGAAGCGATCGGCAAGACGGTTCGCGTCACTTTGGTCAATCCGGAAAATGGCGGCCTCGTGCCGGCGCGGATCATCGGCGTGGTGCGCGACACGCGCTTCCGCTCGATCCGCACCCCGCTCGAACCGCTCCTGTTCACCTGGAATCGCCCCAACGCCAACACTCTGCTCGCGCGCCATGACGGAACGAATCCGGAGGCGGTGCGCAGCCGCATGGAACAGGTGTGGAAGCGGCTCGCGCCGGACGTGCCGTTCAACGGCGAGTTTACCGAGGATCGGGTCGCGGAACTCTACAATGCGGAGCAGGCTCGTGCCCAGGTCTTCGCCGGGTTCGCGGTGCTGGCGATCATCATCGCTTGCCTCGGCCTGTTCGGCCTCGCCGCCTTCACCGCGGAGCGGCGCACCAAGGAGATCGGCATCCGCAAGGTGCTCGGCGCGCGCACCCGCGACATCGTCCGGTTGCTCGCCTGGCAATTCTCCAAGCCGGTGATCGTCGCCAATCTGATCGCCTGGCCGGTTTCCTGGTGGGCGATGCGCGAATGGCTGAACACGTTCGATGCGCGGATCGATCTCGGCCCGGCGCCGTTCGTGCTGGCCGGCGCGCTGGCGCTCGCCATCGCCATCGGCACGATCGCCGGCCACGCCTTCAGGGTCGCGCGCGCCAATCCGATCGTCGCGCTTCGCTACGAATGAGGCCCGCCATGATGTTCGTCGAACCTTACGATGCGTCCGCCGAAAATCCCGAACTTTGCGCCGCTGCGCGGGTCAATCGGAAAGCCTTGCCATGAGCACGACTTTGATCCTCGCCGCGACCGGGCTCGCGATAACCGCCATGATCTGCCTGGCTGCGACGCGCGCCTGGCAGGGCTGGCTGGATCTCAAACGCCTGGAACTCGGCGCGCGTGCCGACATTCCCGAGGAGGATGTCGGCTTGCGCATCGAGCTGGCCGGGGTGCGCGAACGGCTCAAGAAGCTCGAGGAAATCGCCAGCGGCGTCGAACTCTAGAAGCCGTCCCCTTCTCAATCAATCGACGTGCGGGCTGACGGCCGGCGGGTCGCTCGCCGGGAAACTCTCGTCGGAGGCCTGGTCGACCTTCTCCCAGTCCTTCGGCGGATCGCGCATCGCTTCGGGGCCGGCCGCGCGGGCGCCGCCGGTCTCCGCTGTCTCATGTGCCGGCGCACCGCCGCGCACGCGCCGGCCGAAAGCGTAGAACGCCGCCCCGGCGGCCGCCACGGCCGCGCCGGCGGCGGCAACGATGGTATGATTGCGGTTCCATTTCATCAGCGGCTGGTCCTTCGTCCCTTGATTGGCGGTGCGTGGAGCGGGGCGCCGTGTCTTGGTGCTTGCCATGATCGCTCTTCCTGTTCTGATTGCACATCTGGAACATCCGGAGCCGGTGGCCGGTTCCCCGCAACGACGCCGCCCGGAGCGCTTTTTGGGGACGAGATGGAACAAGTCGCCGAAACCCTGTCGCCGGTCCTGCCGGAGGAGCTGGAAGCCGCTGTCCACCGGCTGCTCGCCAAGGCGGACGAGCGGGGCCTCGTCCTCGCCGCGGCGGAAAGCTGCACCGGCGGCCTGCTCGCCTCGCTGCTGACCGACGTGCCGGGCTTCGCCCATGTCTTCGATCGCGGCTTCGTGACCTACAGCGAGGCGGCCAAGGCAGACATGCTCGGCGTCGATCCGGCGCTGATCGAAGGCGAAGGCGCGGTGTCGCGCGCCGTCGCCATCGCCATGGCGGAAGGCGCGCTCGCCCGGTCCCGCGCGAACATCGCGCTTGCCATTACCGGCTTTGCGGACAAAGGCGAGGAACCGGGGCTGGTCCATTTCGCCTGCGCGCGCGCCGGGCGTATGACGATGCACCGGGAAGAGCGCTTCGGCGAGATCGGCCGGGGTGCGGCGCGGATCGCGGCGATCGGGGTGGGCGTCGGGATGATGACGGAGATGCTGTGATGGCCAAAGCCGGCAAGCGGCCTTTCGGGGCGATCCACCGCCACGGCTTCGTGCGCGTCGCGGCGGCGAGCCCGCCGGCCTCGACCGGCGATGTCGCCTTCAACGTCGATCAGACCGTCGCGCTGGCCCGCGAGGCGGCGGCGCGCGGCGTCGATCTCGCCGTCTTTCCGGAGCTCAACATCTCCTCCTATGCGGTGGACGACCTGCACCTGCAGGACGCCTTTCTCGATGCGGTCGGGGCCGGGATCGCCCGGTTGGCGGAGGAGACCGCGAAGCTCGGCACCGTCCTCGTCGTCGGCGCGCCGCTGCGCCGCGCGGGCCGCCTCTACAATTGCGCGATCGTGCTGGCGCGCGGCGCGATCCTGGGCGTCGTGCCCAAGACCTTCCTCCCCAATTACCGCGAATATTACGAGAAACGCTGGTTCGCCTCCGGGTCAGGTCTCACGGGCCTCGCCATCGACGTGGCCGGCCAGAACGTGCCCTTCGGCGCCGACCTGCTCTTCGCCGCCGACGACCTCCCCGACTTCGTCTTCCATGCCGAGATTTGCGAGGATTTCTGGGCGCCGCTGCCGCCCTCCACCCACGGCGCGCTGGCCGGGGCGCTGATCCTCGCCAATCTTTCTGCGTCCAACATCACGATCGGCAAGGCGGACGAGCGCAAATTGCTCTGCGCCTCGCAATCGAGCCGCGCGCTCGCCGCCTACATCTTCTCCGCCTCCGGGCCGGGGGAGAGCACCACCGATCTCGCCTGGGACGGCCAGGGCTCGATCCACGAGCTCGGCGCGCTGCTGGCCGAAACCGGCCGCTTCGATCGCGAGGCGGAGCTCGCCGTCGCGGACGTGGACGCGCAGCGGCTCAGGCTGGAGCGGATGCGCAACGGCACGTTCAACGATTGCGCCCGCCTCGCCGGCGATCCCGAAACCCGTTTCCGTCGCATCGGTTTCGCGCATCAACCGGCCTTCGCCGAGATCGGCCTCGAACGCACGCTAGCCCGCTTCCCTTATGTCCCGCACCGTGCCGAGCAGCTCGATCAGGATTGCTACGAGGCGTTCAACATCCAGGTGCAGGGCCTCGCCCGCCGCTTCGAGGCGACGAGCGGCAAGCATCTCGTCATCGGCGTCTCGGGCGGCCTCGATTCCACCCACGCCTTGATCGTCGCCTGCAAGGCCTGCGACCAGCTCGGGCTGCCGCGCTCAACGATCCTCGGCTACACCCTCCCCGGCTTCGCCACGTCCGATGCCACCAAGGCCAATGCCTGGGCCTTGATGAACGCGCTCGGGGTGACGGGCGGGGAGATCGACATCACGCCCGCCGCCCGGCGCATGCTGGAGGATATCGGCCACCCCTTCGCGGACGGCGAGCCGGTCCACGATGTGACGTTCGAGAATGTCCAGGCGGGCCTCAGGACCGATTATCTCTTCCGCCTCGCCAACCAGCACCATGGCTTCGTCATCGGCACCGGCGATCTCAGCGAGACCGCGCTGGGCTGGTCCACCTACGGGGTCGGCGACCAGATGAGCCATTACGGCGTCAATGCCGGCGTGCCGAAGGCCCTGATCCAGTATCTGATCCGCTGGGTGATTAAAACCGGCCGGTTCGACGACGCCGCCAACCGCGTGCTCCAGGCCGTGCTCGACACCCGCATCTCGCCGGAGCTGGTCCCGGCCGGCGCGGACGGGGAAATGCAGTCCACGGAGGACCGGATCGGCCCCTACGAGCTGCACGATTTCTTCCTCTACCACATTTTGCGCCACGGCCTGCCGCCGTCCAAGGTGGCGTTCCTCGCTTATGAGGCGTGGAATGACCGTGACGCCCATCTCTGGCCGTTCGACTATCCCGAAGGCCAGAAGCGCGCTTACGATCTGCCGACGATCCGCAAATGGCTGGAGGTTTTCCTCCACCGCTTCTTCGCGATCTCGCAGTTCAAGCGCAGCGCCATCCCCAATTCGCCCAAGGTCTCCGCCGGCGGCGCCTTGAGTCCCCGCGGCGACTGGCGCGCGCCCAGCGACGGCAATGCCAAGGCCTGGCTGGAGGAATTGCGGGCGGCGTTCGGCGACTGAGGCAGCGTCTCAGAAAATCGGCGGGAGCTGCCACCGCAGGGTCTGGACGGTCCCCTGGCAGGCCACCGACTGGCCCGCGCTGCGCGCCGGCTCGTAGCGTATCGTCGGCGCCTTCTGGAGGCTGATCGCGTCGAACACGAAGGGCGGATCGGCGATGACGATGCGCGGCGCCTGCGCCCGCCCCTCCGCATCGAGGGCGAATTCGAGGGTGACGAAACCGAACAGGCTCGCCGCGATCGAGTCCTCGGGATAGTCTTCGGCCCGTATGTCGGATGTCAGGTAGCGCGGCCGGGATGCGAGCACGGCGCACAGGTCGCCGGCAAAGCCGTGCGCCTGGCGGATTTCTTCGGCGGCGGGTTCGTTGCCCATATCGCGATGCAGCTGCAGCAGGCGCAGCGCGAGCCTGCGCCGCCGCGGATCGTCGTCATCGCCGGCGGTCGCGGCGAGCACCTGGGCCAGGGTCGCCGCTTCGAATTCGCGGCCGATGGGCGGCATCCGCGCCATCTGCTCGCTGATCAGGAGCAGCGCATCCCTGCCGAGCGCCGGATTGCCGGCCGCGGCCGCGATGAGGGCCTGCAATTCGGCCGCGCCTTGCGCGGGCGAACTGCGCTCCATCGCCATCCGGATGAAGAGATTGGAAAGATTCGCGAAAACCTGCGCGTCCGGCGGCGCTTGGTGCGTCCGCAGCAGCGCGCCCAGCCTCTCCCCGTAACCGAGCATGCGGTCGCGCGCGTCCGTCGCTTCGCCGGCAAAGGCCGCGCCCGATGTCATGATGAGGGCGGCCAGCGCGGGGACGAGGTGGGGGGATTCGCGGCCCAGCAGGCTTTCGCGCTCGGCAAGCCGCGTCGCGGCGGCGGCGTGATTGGGGTCGCTCCAGCCGTAAATCGGATAAATGCCGCGTTCCGCCGCCCATTCCGAGATCGGGTCGCGGCCCGGCAAGGCATAAGCGGCGGGTGTGCGCGGCACGTTCGTGCAGCGCAACATCAGCGAAGAGGGCTGGGTGCGGATGGCGACGATGCTGCGCTCGGCCAGCGCCTCGACGAACGCGGCGGCGATGCCGGGTCGGCTGGCTTGAATGACGCCGATGCGCGATCTTTCATTCGCCGCGCCGCGCAGTTCGATGATGATGAAATCGTCCGGCCCTATGCCGTTCC
Source organism: Alphaproteobacteria bacterium (assembly GCA_037190625.1). Classification (GTDB taxonomy): domain Bacteria; phylum Pseudomonadota; class Alphaproteobacteria; order Sphingomonadales; family Sphingomonadaceae; genus Allosphingosinicella. The sequence goes on along the minus strand of JBBCJP010000018.1, from coordinate 16,458 downwards.
TGCCGCATTCCGGCAGCGTGTTCACCATCGAAGGCTGATCGTAGGAGCTGCCGCGCACCAGGCCGGTGAGAGCGACCAGCGCCTGCCGGTCGCCCGCGCGCCCGGCGATCGCTGCATGGTCGAGCGCGACCCTGGCGATGGCATTGTCCCGGTAGGGGGCCGACCAGGCCAGCCGCGCCGCGCTGTCGAGATAGGCCGCCGCGGCGTCGTCGCGGCCCATGATTCGGGCCGCGCGGGACGCGATCAGGGCGATCTCCCAATTGTCCCCGCCGCCTTGCGTCCCCAGCTCGCGCTCGGCGATCTCGAGCGCTTCGGCAGGGCGGTCGACAAGCAAGGCGCGCGTGAGGCCGGCGGCGGCGGCCTGGCGTTGCGACGCCGCGGCGCGGCCGTCCGCCAGCGCCTCGCGATACGCCGCCTGGGCTTGCCTCATGTCGAGCAGCCGCTCATGCGCCTCGCCGAGCAGCAGGAGATAGCGCGCCCGGTCGGGAATGCCGGTCGCCGCGAGTGCGCGGGTGAGGAAGATGCGTGCCAGCCTCGGATTGCCCGGCACGAGCGCTTCGCCGACCAGCCGGTCGAGCAGGGGATCGGGACGCACCGCGCCCGGGCGCAGGCGCGCGTCGACGAGGCGATCGATATGCCGGGCCGCCTCGGCTCGATTGCCTCTGTCGAAGGCCGCAAGCACGGTCGCTTCGTCAGGCAGCGGGTCTTGCGCGGCCTGCGCCTGCGCCTCCGGACACCAGGCCAGCATCGACAAGGCCAGGACATTGAGCGCCATCATCAAGCGAAGCATGCGATCCCCCTCTCCCCGCGAGGAAGAGTAATCACCGCGTCCGCAAAAGACCATCCCTCGCCCGGCCAAGGGCAGGTTCCGAAGCGGCCGCCGGTGATTGGGGCGTTCTTCGCCGGCGCTTCAGGCCGCTTCGACCGCGAACAGGGTCACGCCCGCATATTTGTCGTCGGCGGGGTCGAACAGCTCTTCGCGCGCGAACGGTCGATCGGTCAGCGCCACCTCGCTCAGCCCCGCCAGCTTGAACGTGCCGAGCTTCAGTTCGCGCGGCTCGCGTCCGTCTTTCTCCAGCGCGACGGCATCGACGAACAGCTCGTCGTGCCGGGTGTAGAGGATGTGCGGCGCCAGGATCATCCGCACCTTGTTGTACACGGCCTCCACGCACCGGGTGCGCGCGATCGCCTCGAGCAGAATCGTATTCATGACACCGCTTTCTAGGCCGCTCCCACGCCCGCGATCAACGATTTTGTGCATTGCAGCATCGGGCACCCGATCGCCTCCGCCTTGCCTGTCTCACCCGAATAGTGCACCGTCCGGCCATCCACGTCGCATCGAACCAGGGGGTTCTCATATGATCCGCAGCCTCGCAGCGCTTTCGCTCGTGCTCGTCTCCACCACCGCGCTGGCGCAGGGCCGTGCGGGCCGCGAGGCGCCGGCCTGGGACGTGAACGCGCCGCCGGGCCAGACGACGCGGCAGGTGCGGATCGCGGTCGACGAGGGCACCTGGATGAACCTCGACGTCAGCCCGGACGGGCGGACGATCGCCTTCGATCTCCTGGGCGACATCTACACCATGCCCATCGAGGGCGGCACGCCGCGGCGCATCACCTCCGGCCTGGCCTACGATCAGCAGCCGCGCTTCTCGCCGGACGGGCGGCAGATCGCCTTCACCTCCGATCGCGGCGGCGGCGACAATATCTGGGTGATGGGCCTGGACGGCTCGGGCGCCCGCGCCATCACGACCGAGACCTTCACCCTCTTGAACAATCCGACCTGGAGCCCCGACGGCCGCTTCATCGTCGCGCGCAAGCATTTCACGACCCAGCGTTCGCTCGGCACCGGCGAGATCTGGCTCTACCATGCGAGCGGCACGGGCAATGGCGTCGCCCTGGTCGAGCGCCCCAGTCCGCAGCATCAGAAGGAGCTGGGCGAGCCCTTCTTCTCGCCGGACGGACGCTACATCTATTTCAGCCTGAACACGACGCCCGGGCCGATCTTCGAATATGCCCAGGATTCGAACCAGCAGGTTTTCGCCATCCAGCGCTACGAGATGGCGACGGGCGAGCGGGTGCAGGTCGCGGGCGGGGCCGGCGGCGCGGTCCGGCCGCAGCCCTCGCCGGACGGGCGCTGGCTCGCCTTCGTTCACCGCACCGGCGGGCAGAGCCGCCTCTTCGTGCGCGACCTGCGATCGGGCGCGCAGCATCAGGTCTATGCCGATCTCGATCTGGACCTGCAGGAAACCTGGGCCGTGCACGGCGTCTATCCGAACATGGGCTGGACGCCGGACAGCAACACGATCGTCTTCTGGGCCGGCGGCAAGATCCGCCGCGTCAATGTGGACGGTTCCGGCGCGGCGGAGATTCCGTTCCGCGTCGACGACACCCGCGTCGTCATCGATCCGCCGATCCCGCAGGTCGCGGTCGCGTCCGACACCATCAATACCCGCATCCCGCGCTTCGCCTCCGTCTCGCCGGACGGCGGCCGCGTGGTGTTCGAGACGCTGGGCCGGCTCTACATCCGCGACCTGGCGGGCAATGCGGCGCCGCGCCTGCTCACCGGGCAGGACGGCGATTTCCAGCTCTTCCCCTCCTGGTCGCGCGACGGCAGCCGGATCGTTTTCGTCTCGTGGAACGATCAGCGGCTCGGCGAAATCCGCACCGTCGCAGCCGACGGCTCCGGCCTCGACACGGTGACCCGCCAGCCCGGCCATTATCGCCGCCCGCGCTTTTCGCCGGACGGCGCGACCATCGTCTACGAGGCGAACGGGGCGGGCAGCCTCACCTCGTCGCGCTGGGCGGAGGCGAACGGCGTCTACCGCGTGCCTGCGGCGGGCGGCGAGTCCGTCCGCATCCTCGGCAGCGGCTCCAACCCGCATTTTGGCGCCGCGTCCGATCGCGTCTTCCTGGAGGTGGTCGAGCAGCAGAAGCGCAAGCTGGTCAGCGTCGATCTCGCCGGCGGCAACCGGCGCGAACATGCGCAGGGCGATATGGTGACCGGCTATGAAGTTTCGCCCGACGGCGCGACCTTGGCCTTCACCGAGAATTACAATGTCTTCGCCACGCCCTTCTTCACCGGCGTCGGCATGTTGAACCTTTCCGCGCGCGGCGGCCAGATGCCGGTGACGCGCGTCACCCGCGACGGCGGTTCCTATCCGCACTGGACGGCGGGTGGCCGCACGCTCGCCTGGACCCTCGGGCCGAACCTCTACGATGCGTCGACTTCGGCCCTGCTCCGCCCCGCGCCGGGCGGCGAGGCCTATAGCCCGCCGCGCACCGGCACCTCGCTCGCGATGAGCGTGGCCGCGGACCGGCCGGAAGGCGTCACCGCTCTGGTCGGCGCGCGCATCGTCACCATGGCGACTGCGGATGGCGGCGTGATCGAGGACGGCGTGATCGTGATCGACGGCAATCGCATCCGCGCCGTCGGCCCGCGCGGCTCGGTGACCATTCCCGCCGGCGCGCGCGAGGTCGATGTCGCCGGGCGCACGATCATCCCCGGCCTGATCGACGGCCATGCCCATGGGGCGCAGGGCGCCGACGATCTGATCCCGCAGCAGAACTGGTCGGCCCATTCGCATCTGGCCTTGGGCGTCACCACCGTCCACGATCCGTCCAGCACCGCGACCGAAATCTTCGCCGCCGCCGAAATGCAGCGCGCCGGCCTGATCCTCGCCCCGCGCACCTTCTCGTCCGGGGAGATCGTCTATGGCGCGCGCTCGCCGTTCCGCTACGCGCTGATCGACAGCTATGACGACGCGCTCGGCCATGTCCGCCGGCTGCGCGCCGAGGGCGCCCATTCGATCAAGAATTACAACCAGCCGCGCCGCAACCAGCGCCAGCAGGTCGCCGCCGCGGCGCGGGCGGAGAATATCCTGGTCGTGCCGGAAGGCGGGTCGCTCTATTCGATGGACATCACGCTCATCCAGGACGGCAACAGCACGGTCGAGCACAATATCCCGCTGCAGCGCCTCTACGACGATGTCGTCAGCCTCTACCGGCAGACCCGGGTGGGCTACAATCCGACGCTCGTCGTCACCTATGGCGGCCTCGCCGGCGATCCCTATTGGAGCCAGGCGACGCAGGTGTGGAACCATCCTTTGCTCACCCGCCACACGCCGCCGAGCGTGCTCGCCGGCCGGGTGCGCGCCACCACCGCGCCGCCCGAGCAGTTCGTCGATCAGCTGACGGGCCGGGAATCGGTGCGGCTCGCCCGCGCCGGCGTGCCGGTCGCGATCGGCGGCCATGGCCAGCAGCCGGGCCTCGCCGCGCACTGGGAGATCTGGAGCTTCGTGCGCGGCGGCGCGACGCCGCTCGAGGCGCTGCGCTTCGCGACGGCGGAGGGCGCGCGGGTCTACGGCTTCACCGATATCGGCAGCCTCGAGCCCGGCAAGCTCGCCGATCTCGTCATCCTGGAAGCCAATCCGCTGGAGGACATCCGCAACACCGATCGGATTCAGCATGTCATGCTGAACGGCCGCCTCTACGAAGCCGCGACGCTGAACGAGACGGTGACCGGCAACCGCCAGCGCCAGCCCTATCACTGGGAGCAGGATGGCGGGGAAGGCGCGTCCACGAGCAACGAAAGTCTTTCACTGGGACATGCGGCACACTGAAGGGTCGCCGCTCATATTTCGGTAAGTGTTTGACGTCATAGTGCGCCCACAAGCCTGGGGTGGGACGCTATGGCGACACGCGCTTTTCAATTGTCCGGGGACATGGTGACGCGGCTCGAACCGCGCATCGCCGATCACCGCACCGAAGATCGTCACGAAGGCATGGTCGATTGCGCGACCCTGACGTTCCGGGGCGCCTATTTCGTCGTGCCGGTGGTCAACATCTCCGCGCGCGGGGCGATGATCGAAAGCGATCTGATCCCGCGCCTGGGCGAAAATGTCGTGATCCGCTTCGAAGCGTGCAGCCCGATCCAGGCCTTCGTCCGCTGGATCCGCGACGGCCGCATCGGCATCAATTTCGGCGGCGAATTGACCGTCGGCTGATCCCCCGGATCAACCGTCCCAATGCGCGGGGTGCATTGGGACACGTCAACTGACCGTCGGCTGATCCGCAGGTCCGACGCGCCGCGTCGGGCTGCCCTCACACCCCAACCGTCACCCCAGGCCCCAACCGTCACCCCGGGCCTCAACCGTCACCCCGGCGAAGGCCGGGGTCCAGCTTCTTCCTGCAACCCAGCTTGGCCGAGGGTCGGTGATGGGGGATTGGCGACGTCGCCAGTCGCATTTCTCGAAGTTTCTTTTGCTGTCCCTCTCACCTAATTTGCTCCGCATGAACTTCTATGAATATGTGGCCGTAGATACGATCCTCTCCCTAGTGGTTTTGCTGTGGGCGACATGGTCGAAGCTAGATCTTGGGCTGCGTTCACCCATTTTTAGAGAGGCATGGCGGTGGATCGCGCTCTTCGTCGCCTGGATCGGAATTGAGGCGATAATCCTGTGGTTTCACCCTTTTGACCTCGACCCTCGGTTGGTGGATGAACTGGAGCGGTTCACATTTGCCGAAAAAATCGTGATTATTGTGTTGCTTGGTCCATTTTTTGAGGAATTGCTCTTTCGTGGAGCGATGTTCGCGGCTTTGTTGCGCCGATGGGGAATCTGGCCAGCGATAATCGTACCGAGCGTGCTTTGGGGGCTATTGCACACACAGTATGAGTTCTGGTTCGTCTGCTCGATTATCGGCTCAGGGGTTATACTTGCCGTGATTCGTTGGAAAACTGATTCACTCTATGTGCCTTTGGTGCTGCATGCGGGTTATAACCTCTATACATTGTGGCCATTTCCGGACTGATCAGCCACGGCTTGGGCTGTAACCAAATGTCTGGCTGCGCTCGCCCGCTTCCAATGTAGGAAATCCTCTGTCACGCTCGCCCCGAATCGGGGTTTTGGCTCCGCTTCACCGGCTCTTTGAATCGTCCGTTTCGCGCAAAAAATCTCGCGGGCACACCATCGCGCATATGGGTGAAGATGCTGAACTTTCGCGCCGCGATCCGCCTGCGGAAAACACCCCTCACCCTGTAAACTTTGTCAACTTAACAGAGGGCGGGCCGGCATTGGGAATCCACGCGGCGAATGCCTATACTGTCCGCTAAGCCTCCCGCCGGAGGCCCGAAAGGACCCGCATGAACGAGATGACCCGCATCGCCGCCCAGCCCGCCTATAGCGACGCGGCCCAGTCTTTCCTCGCCCGCGCCCCCCGCCTGTTCATCGGCGGCGAGTGGGTGGATTCGACGCATGGCGAAACCATCGCCGTCTTCGATCCCTCGACCGGCAAGGAGATCGCCCGGGTCGCCGACGCCTCCGATGCCGATGTGGACCGCGCCGTCGCCGCCGCCCGCACCGCCTTCGACGACGGCCGCTGGTCCGGCCTGCCGCCCTATCAGCGCCAGCGCGTCATCGAGAAGCTCGCCGATCTGCTCGAGGCGCAGATCGAGGACTTTGCCGAGCTCGAGTCGATCGACAATGGCAAGCCGAAGGGCGCCAGCCTGGGCTACGATCTGCCCACCAGCATCCGCACCTTGCGCTACGTCGCCGGCTGGGCGACGCGCATTTCGGGCGAGCAGGTCGATCCCGCCGCCATGCCGTCCGGCGCCTTCCACGCTTATGTCCGGCGCGAACCGGTCGGCGTGTGCGCGCAGATCGTGCCGTGGAATTTCCCGCTGATGATGGCGGTGCAGAAGATCGCGCCCGCCCTCGCCGCCGGCTGCACGATCGTGCTGAAGCCCGCCGAGCAGACTCCGCTCACCGCTTTGCGGCTCGGCGATCTGGTCTCGGAGGCCGGCATCCCGGCCGGCGTGCTCAACATCGTCACCGGCAACGGCCATACCGCCGGCGATCGGATGGTCCGGCACCCGGATGTCGACAAGGTCGCCTTCACCGGCTCCACCGAAATCGGCAAGGTCATCAACCGCAACGCGACGGACACGCTGAAGCGCGTCACGCTGGAGCTGGGCGGCAAGTCCCCGGTCATCGTCCTGCCCGACGTGGACGTGGGCGCCACGGCCAAGGGCGCGGCGACCGCCATCTTCTCCAATTCCGGCCAGGTCTGCATCGCTGGCTCGCGCCTCTTCGCCCACCGCGACGTGTTCGATTCGCTGATCGAGGCGATCGCCGGCGGCGCGGCGAAGCTGAAGGTTGGCCCCAGTCTCGATCCCGCCACCCGGATGGGGCCGCTCGTCTCGACCGAGCAGCATGAGCGCGTCATGTCCTACATCGATTCGGGCCGGAAGGAGGGCGCCTCCGTCCTGTTCGGCGGCGATGCGCCGGGCGGGGAGGGCTATTACGTCAACCCGACGATCATGGTGGACGTGAAGCCGGAGATGAAGATCGTCCGCGAGGAGATCTTCGGGCCGGTCCTCGCCGCCACCCGCTACGACGATCTCGACGAGGTCGCCAAGGCGGCGAACGACACGCCCTACGGCCTCGCCGCCACGATCTGGACCCGCGACGTCTCCGCCATGCACAAGCTCGCCGCGAAGCTGAAGGCCGGCATGGTCTGGGGCAATTGCGCGTCGGCCGCCGACGTCGCCCTGCCGTTCGGCGGCTACAAACAGTCCGGCATCGGCCGCGAGAGCGGGCGCTACGGGATCGAGGCCTATACGGAACTGAAAACGGTCGCGATCGCTCTGTAGCCGCGGCTCGTCTGGAGCCGCTTGATCGGGGCCGAAAGCGGGTGCATCCCGGCGCGGTCCGTCCTTGTGAGGAAGAGTATATGCGTCCGTTCCGCTGGCTGTCGCTCGCCGCCGCCCTCGCCGCCGCGCCCTTGCTGGCGCAGGAAGCCACCGATCCGCCGCCGGGCGGCCTGTCCGACCTCGCCGACACGGTGCGCGATCTGGACGATGCGACCCCCCAGGAAGAGGAGCCCGCGCCCGCAGCCGAGCCTGCGCCGGAACCCGTCGTCGAAGTGCCGTCCGCGCCTGCCGTCGCGCCGCCACTGACTGTGGCGCAGACCGAAGCGCTCGCCGCCGCCGCCCAGCGCGGCCAGCAGCTTGCCGCCATCGCCCGCGCCGGCCTCATCGCCACGCAGGACATGCTCAGCCGGGTCGCCGATCCGGAAGCGGCGGGCCTCGTCGGCTGGATCGCCGTGCCGGAAGGCAACGCCACCCAGGTCACCTTCTATGCGCGCGGCGAGGGGGAGGGCGCGCGGGTCGCGGCCTATCGCGCCAATATCCTGGGCGGGCGGGTCGTCTCGCGCGACAGTTTCGCCGTCGCCGATCGCCCCGCGCTCGGCCCGATCGAGGCCCGGATGGCCGCCGCGCGCGATGCGACCGACGGGCTCGACGTGCAGGCCTGCGGCAGCCAGCCATTCAACGTTCTCGTCATTCCGCCGGCTTCGGCGCGCGCGGCGGTGGAGGTCTATCAGGTCAGTGCCTCCGCCCAGCGCGGCCGCTATCCGCTCGGTGGCCATTTCCGCTCCACCGTCGCCGGCGACGGGACGGTGACGGAAACGCATGGCTTCGCGGAGGGCTGTGCCGATATCGAGGTGCCGGAGGCCGTGGCCGGACAGCCGCCACGGCCGGTGGTCGTCCGCCAGCCGCTCGACGCGCTGCCGGATGAAATGCACGTCTTTCTCGCGCAGTGGGCTGGTCGCCCGCTGCTGGTGGCGGTTCGCGATCCCCGCCGCGTGTTCCTGGTCGGCGGCGATCGCATCGCCGAGGTCCGCGATGCGCCGGCGGAATGATCGCTGAAATTTGAAGGCGATCGGCCGGGCTCACCGAAAAGCCCTTGCCAATTGCGGCGGTGCGCGGGAGTCATGTGCTTGACGAGATTTTGGGGTGGCCGGCATCCGGCGGCCGTGGGGAGATTCTAGCATGAAAGCATCACGTTTCGCGCTTTTCGCGGCCACGGCCCTTGCCGTCGCTGCGCCGGCCTTGTTCGCTCATGGCGATGCCGTCGCGGCGCAGGGCCAGAGCAAGGGCAGTGCGCATTATGGCGATTTCGGGCTCGATCTCACGGCGCGCGATCTTTCCGTTCGCCCGGGAGACGACTTCTTCGCTTATGCCAACCGGACCTGGCTCAACAGTACGCCGATCCCGGCCGATCGCACCGGCTACAGCCTGTGGACCGTGCTCGACGAGGAGATCGAGCAGCAGCTGCGCGCCATCGTCGAGAGCGCTGGCTCCGATCCTGTCGGGCAGCGGGTCGGCGATTTCTATGCGAGCTGGATGGACGAGGCGGCGCTGGAGCAGCGCGGCCTCGACGGCGCGCGGCCCTATCTGGATCGCATCGCCGCGGTGCGCGACCGCGCCGGGCTCGTGCAGCTCTTCGCGACGCAGGGTTATCCTTCGCCGGTCGGCATCGGCATCATCCCCGATCCCGCCGATCCGACGCGCTACACCGCCTTTGCCGGTCAGGCTGGGCTCGGCATGCCCAACCGCGACTATTATCTGCGCGAGGGCGAGGAATATGATCGCTATCGCGCCGCCTATCGCGATTATGTCGCGACGATTTTGCGCCTTTCCGGCGACGCCCAGGCGGAGGCCAAGGCCGATGCGATCGTCGTGCTCGAGCGGCAAATCGCCGAGGCGCACTGGACGCCGGAACGCAGCCGCGACATCCGTGCGATCTACAATCCGATGAATCGCGATCAGCTCACCGAGCTTGCGCCCCAGTTTGATTGGCCGGCGTCAATGGCCCGGCGGGGCCTGGGCGAGGTACCGAGCGTGGTGGCCGCGCAGACCACGGCGATCGCCGCGATCGGGGGGATGCTCGACGAGGTACCGCTGGACACCTGGAAGGCCTGGACCACCTTCCACTTCCTCAACGCCAATGCCGCCTATCTGCCCCGCGCGTTCGATGCGGCGAGCTTCGGCTTCTACTCCGGAACGCTGCGTGGCGTGGAGCAGCAGCGCGACCGCTGGAAGCGCGGCCTCGGCCTGCTGGACGGGTCGATCGGCGAGGCGGTCGGCGAAATCTATGTCCGCCGTCATTTCCCGGCGGAGAGCCGCCGCCAGATGAACGAGCTGATCGACAATCTGCGCGGCGCCTTCCGCGAGCGGCTCGAACGGCTGGATTGGATGGACGACGAGACCCGCGCCCAGGCGTTGGCAAAGCTCGACACGTTCGAGCCGCGGATCGGCCATCCGGATCGTTTCATCGATTACACGCCGATCCGTATCGAGCGCGGCGACCTGCTCGGCAATGTGCTCCGGGCGAACGAATTCAACTGGAACTTGCAGGTTTCGCGCCTGGGCGGGCCGGTCGATCGCGGCCTGTGGAACATGAATCCGCAGACGATCAACGCCTCCTACAATCCGCTGATGAACCAGATCACCTTCCCGGCCGGCATCCTGCAGCCGCCCTTCTTCGATCCCAATGCCGATCCGGCGGTCAATTATGGCGCGATCGGCGCGGTGATCGGCCACGAGATCGGCCACGGCTTCGACGATCAGGGACGCCGCTTCGACGCGCAGGGACGCCTCCGCGACTGGTGGACCGCGACCGCCGGCGAGCGTTTCGCCGATCGCTCGTCGCGGCTCGGCGCCCAATATGACACTTATGAGCCGCTCCCCGGCCTCCACATCAACGGCAGGCTGAACATGGGCGAAAATATCGGCGATCTCGGCGGGGTCGAAATGGCCTATGCCGCCTATCGCCGCCACGTCGCGCAACATGGCGAGCCGCCCGTGATCGGCGGCCTGACCGGCGATCAGCGCTTCTTCCTGTCCTGGGCGCAGGTGTGGCGCGGTCAGTTGCGCGAAGGCCGGCTGCGCGAGCAGGTGCTGACCGGGCCGCACAGCCCGCCGGAATTCCGGGTCAATGGCGTCGTCCGCAATGTCGAGGCCTGGTATCGCGCGTTCAACGTCCAGCCTGGCGACCGGCTCTACCTGCCGCCGGATCAGCGCGTGAACATCTGGTAGGCAAGCATGTGCGGGGCGGTTCGGGCCGCCCCGCCGGGGCCTATTGGCTCAGCCGTCCTTCTCTTCCTCGAACTGGACGGCCACGGCGGCATTGGCCGAAAGGCGGACCTTGTCGCCCTCCACGCCGGCGATCAGGCCTTCGGACAGATAATGATGATGGCCTTGGTGGCTGCCCTGGCCGCTGTCCTTCTTGGTCAGCTTGATCCGGTTGCCATCGATCCGATCGACCGTGCCGACATGCACGCCGTCCGCGCCGATCACTTCCATGCCTTCCTTGACCGCATCGATGCCCATCACGTCCTCCTTGGCTGGATCATCCGCCCCGAAACCGCTCCACCCACAACGCGAAGGCCGCGAGATATTTCCCGAGATAGCGGCGCGTCGCCTCGTCCGTGAGCGTGCCATCTTCGCCGAACTTCTCGTGCGCGCGATAGACCAGCAATTCAGGCTGCGGCATGCAGAAGCTGTCGGTGAACTCGAACGCCTGGCGCAGCTGGCTCTGGCCGCGCGCCGTGCCGGTCATGCCGGGCGAGGCGCCGATCAGGCCGACCGGCTTGCCGCCCAGCACCGCCTTGCGCGGCGGGCGCGAGGCCCAGTCCACCGCATTCTTCATCACGCCTGGCACGCCGTGATTATATTCGGGCGTCGCGAAGAGGATTCCGTCGGCGCGGGCGATCGCCGCCTTCATCGCCGCGACGCCGGGCGGATCGCCGCTCGCCTCGACATCGCCATTGTAGAGCGGCACGTCGGCGAGATCGAAAATCTCGATCCGCATATTGTCCGGTGCCAGCCCGGCGGCGGCGCGGAGCAAGGCGCGGTTGTAGGAGGCGGTTCGCAGGCTGCCCGCGATGCCGGTGATGGTCAGGTTCGTCATTCGGCCATTTCCCGCGCGGGCGCGGCCGGCGTCAAGGCGGGCGGGGGCAGATCGGCAAGATAGCGGTGGATCGCCGCCACGACCTGCGCGCCGTCACCCACCGCCGCCGCGACCCGCTTGACCGAGCCGGACCGCACGTCGCCGACCGCGAAGATGCCGCGCCGGCTGGTCTCCAGCGGCAGCCGGTCCTCGCCCGCCTCGGCGCCGGTCAGCACGAAGCCGTGCGCGTCACGGGCCAGGCCGGACTGGCCGAGCCAGTCGGTATTGGGCTCGGCGCCGATGAACAGAAAGAGCTGCCGCACCTCGCGCCGGGCCTCCTCCTGCGTGTCGCGCCTGCACCAGCGGATCGCCGAAAGCGCACCGTCCTCGCCTTCCAGCCCGCAAATCTGCGCGCCGGTCACGACCTCGACATTGTCGAGGCCCGCAATCCGCTCGACCAGATAGGCGGACATGGTGTCTTCCAGCGGCCGCCGGGTCAGCAGGGTGACATGCCCGGCCTGCCCGGCGAGGAAGACGACGGCCTGGCCGGCCGAATTGCCGCCGCCGACCAGCGCCACATTCTGCTTCTCGCAGAGCCGCGCTTCCAGCGGCGAGGCCCAATAATGGACCGATGTGCCTTCGAAGGCATCGAGATCGCGCACGTCCAGCCGACGATAGCGCGCGCCGGTGGCGATCACCGCCGCGCGCGCCTGCACCCGCTCGCCATTGGCTAGCGACAGGTGAAGCGGGTCGTTGCCGCATTCCATCCGAACCGCCTCGTCCGGGATCGCCATCTCGACGCCGAACTTCTGCGCCTGGCTGAAGGCGCGCCCGGTCAGCGCCATGCCGGAAATGCCTGTCGGGAAGCCGAGATAATTCTCGATCCGGGCGGAGGCCCCCGCCTGGCCGCCGAACGCCCGGCAATCGAGCACCAGCACCGAGAGCCCTTCCGATGCCGCATAGACGGCGGTGGCGAGGCCGGCGGGCCCGGCACCGACCACCGCGACGTCGTAGAGCTTGTCCGGATCGATTGCCTCGACCATGCCGATGCAGCGCGCCAGCGCATTTTCGGTCGGATTGCGCAAGATCTGCCCGCCCGGGCAGAGCACAATCGGGAGCTCCTCCGGCTCGACCCGGAAGCGGGCGATCAAGGCTTCGGCCGCTTCATCTTCCGCTGGGTCGAGGCTCTGATGCGGGTGGCCGTTGCGCCGGAGAAAATTCTCGAGCCGCAGCACGTCGCCATGCTCGGTCGGACCGACGATGATCGGGCCCGCCCCGCTCTCGATCAGGTTCACCCGCCGCAGGATCAGCGCGCGCATGATCCGCTCGCCGAGATCGGCCTCGGCGGTCAGCACGGCGCGCAGCTTGTCGGGCGGGATCAGCAGCAGCTCCGTCTCACGAACTGCCTCGGCATCGACCAGCGAGGCGCGGCCGGACAATTGCGCCAGTTCGCCCATGAATCCGCCCGGCAGGTGGGTGACGATCGGAATCTCCCGTCCCGTCTCGTCACACTGCCAGATTTCAACCGCGCCGGAGAGGATGATCGCGATGCCGTGGCCGCTTTCCCCGGCCCGTGCCACCGCCTCGCCCTCCACATAAGTGCGCGGTGTCCCGAACCGGCGGAGGCGGGAGATTTCCGCTTCCGTCAGCGTCGGGAACATCTGCGCGCCGCGGGTCGCGATCGTCGTGCGCGCCGGATCGTCGTTCGGCGCGGGTTCCTCGCTCATCTGTGGCTCCGGGTCAGGATGCGACCGGTCTGACGATCAGGCTTTCCGTCCCGGTCGGCAGTGACAGGTTTTCGAGGAAGGCGAGCAGATCGGCGTTGAACGCATCCGGATGGGTTTGCGGATAACCGTGATTGCCGCCCGGCCATTCCTTCAGGGTCGCGCCGGGCACGAGCTTGACGGCCGCGCGCGCCGCCGCGTCGATCGGCACGATCTGGTCGTCGGTGCCGTGCAGGAAAAGGGTGGGGACGTCCACCTTGCGGAGGTCGTCGCTGTAATCGACCTCCGAAAATTCGTGGATGCAGTCATATTGGCCCTTGAGGCCGCCCATCATGCCCTGCAGCCAGAAGCTTTCGCGCAGCCCTTCGGATATCTCCGCCCCGTCGCGGTTGAAACCATAGAAGGGCAAGGTGAGATCCTTGAAGAATTGCGCGCGATTGTCGCGCGTGCCCTTGCGGATGCCATCGAACACATCGATCGGCAGGCCGCCCGGATTGACATCGGTCTTCAGCATCAGCGGCGGGACGGCCCCGACCAGCACCAGGCCGGCGATCCGTGCGGTGCCGTGGCGGCCGACATAGTGAGTCACTTCACCGCCCCCGGTCGAATGGCCGACGAGGACGAGATCGCGAAGGTCGAGTGTCTCGATCAGCTCGGCGAGGTCGTCGGCATATTGGTCCATATGATTGCCGTCCCAGGTTTGGGACGATCGGCCGTGACTGCGCCGGTCATGCGCGATCACGCGATAGCCCTTCTCGCCGAAGAACAGCATCTGGTTGTCCCAGGCGTCACCGGTCAGCGGCCAGCCATGCGAGAAGAGGATGGGGCGGCCCGAGCCCTGGTCCTTGTAGAAAATCTCGGTGCCGTCGCTGGTGGTGATCGTCGCCATGTCGAAATCTCCCGTGCGAGGATGTCGCCGCACCCGCCTCGGAGCCGCGCCGCGAGTCGGGACGATCGGTTCGGCGAAATTATCACGGATCGCGTGACGCGCCCATGACCGGTGAGGGTTTCACCCGCAGGGCTTGATCAGCCCGGCGCTTTGCCCGAACCATGCGTTGCAAACCGGGAGTTCGCCATGCGCCGCCTCGCTCTTCTCGCTGTCTGCCTTGCCGCTTCCGCCGCCGCCCAGCCGGGCCAATGGCGGCCCGCGCCTGTGGCGGGGGCGACCGAACCCTCTGAAGTCGTCGCAAATTCCGCGCCGTCCGACTGGCGCGAGATCGCGGCGGAAAATCTGCTCGTCATGGAGCTGGCCGATGGCGGCCGGGTGCTGATCGAGCTCGCGCCCGAATTCGCGCCGGTCCATGTCGCGAATGTCCAGCGCTTCGCCCGTGCCGGCTGGTGGAACGGCGCGACCGTTTATCGGGTGCAGGACAATTATGTCGCCCAATGGGGGAATGGCGATGCGGAGGTGGCGCTGCCCGAAGGCGTGGTGCGCCGCCCGCCGGCCGAATATGAGCGGCCGCTCGCCGGGCTCAGCGCCCGCCCGCTCGGCTATCCGGACAGCTATGCGCCGATGACCGGACATGTCGACGGCTGGCCGGTCGGCTGGGATCCGGAGCGCGGTATGGCCTGGCTCGCCCATTGCTACGCGTCGGTCGGCGTCGGGCGCGATCTGGCGCCGGATACCGGCACGGGCGGCGAGCTTTACGCCGTGATTGGCCATGCGCCCCGCCATCTCGACCGCAACATCGCCACGATCGGCCGGGTGATCGACGGCGTCGGCCATCTCTCCGCCCGTCCGCGTGGCACCGGGGCGCTTGGCTTCTACCAGGCTGAGGCGGGCGAGAGCGCGGTGCCGATCGCTCGTATCCGCCTCGCTGCGGACATGCCCAAGGCGGAGCGGCCGCGTTACCAGGCGATGCGGACCGACACCGACTCCTTCGCCCGCTATGTCACGGGCCGCGCCAATCGCGGCGGTACCTTCTTCCAGGTGCCGGCGGGCGGGGTCGACCTGTGCAACGTGAATGTGCCGGTGCGCCCCGTTCCCGCGCCCTGACGAATCCTGATGCACGCGGCCTCATGCCGCGCTAGCCATGGCGCGGATCGGAGGGGTAACTCACATGCCGGGTGGATTGGTCGCGCTGCTGGACGATGTCGCGGCGCTCACGAAGGTCGCCGCCGCCTCGATCGACGATGTGGCGGGCGCGGCGAGCCGGGCGGGAGCCAAGGCGGCGGGCGTGGTGATCGACGACGCCGCGGTGACGCCGAAATACGTCCACGGCTTCGAGGCGAAGCGGGAACTGCCGATCATCGGCCGCATCGCGCTCGGCTCTGTCCGCAACAAGCTGGTGATCCTGCTGCCCGCGCTGCTGGCGCTGAACCATTTCCTGCCTGCGGCGATCACGCCGCTTCTCATGCTGGGCGGGGCCTATCTCTGCTTCGAGGGCGCCGAGAAGGTGTTCCATGCGCTGTTCCCGCATGGCGATGCGGCGGTGGAAGAGGATTTCGCCACCCGCGACCCGCGGCGTCTGGAAGAGGAGAAGGTCGCGGGTGCGATCAAGACCGATTTCATCCTGTCGGCCGAGATCATGACCATCGCACTGGCCACGGTGGAAAGCCCGAACTTCTGGATGCAGGCGGCTACGCTGGCGGTGGTGGGGGTGCTGATCACCGTTGGCGTCTATGGCGCCGTGGCGCTGATCGTGAAGATGGACGACATCGGCCTGCATCTGGCGGCGACGGCGCGGACCGGCGCCGTGCGGGCCACGGGGCGCGGGCTGGTGGTGGGGATGCCGAAGCTGATGGCGCTCTTGTCCACCGTGGGCACGGCGGCGATGCTGTGGGTCGGCGGGTCGATCGTGCTGCACGGGCTGGAGGTGACGCATCTCTGGGAATGGCCCTACGAGACGATCCACCACATCGCCGAGGCGGCGGCCGAGGCGGTGTCGGTGGCCAAGGGCTTCACCGCCTGGGCGGTGCAGGCGGGTATCGACGGCGTGTTCGGCCTTGGCCTGGGTATCCTGCTGATCCCGCTGGCGACGCGGGTGATCGGGCCGATGTGGGGG
>JBBCJP010000017.1:0-90905 GCA_037190625.1 Alphaproteobacteria bacterium | reverse complement strand
CATATGGAGCTGAACGTGTTCAAGCCGCTGCTCGGCGCGAACGTCATCCGCTCGATCAACCTGCTCGCCGACGGCATGGAAAGCTTCACCGAGCGCTGCCTGGACGGCATGGAGGCGGACGAGGTCCGCATCGCCGAGCTGATGAACGAGTCGCTGATGCTGGTAACGGCGCTGGCGCCGGAGATCGGCTACGACAACGCCGCCGACATCGCCAAATATGCCCACAAGAAGGGGCTGACGCTGAAGCAGGCGGGCATCGAGCTCGGCCTGGTCGACGAGGCGACCTTCGATCGGGTGGTGATCCCGGAGCAGATGCTCGGGCGGTAAGGCTGATGGCGATATTTTCGGTCGCGTTTTTCCTTGCCGCGCAGGCTTCGGCGGCTGAGCCTCCTCCACCGCCACCTCTCCACGGTGGACCGGAACAGATGGCCTGTCCGATTGGCGGCGAGCGCTTTGAGGCGCTCGTTACCGAGCATTACAGCAGCTTCGGCAGCCGCCCGGACGGTCGCGAACATACCTATTGGTACAGCCCGCTGCCCATACCGGAATGTCCGTCTAATGGTCTCCTGCTCTTCGACGAATTCACTCCAGACCAGTTGGCCGTGCTGCCCTCGCTGATCGCATCCGATGAATATCAGGCGATGATCGGGAGCGAGAGCACCTACTATCGTGCGCAATGGTTGGCCACGCGGATCGGCATGCCCGAACGTGAGGCGCTGTGGATGCTTCTGCAGGCAACCTGGCAGGTGAAGCCAGCCGATGGCATGGTCGGTCAGCCGCTGCCCTCCCCGACTCTCGCCGAACGCTATCAGCGCGAGTTCGTGACCCGAGTTCGCGCATTGTCTGCTGAGCCCCGCGACGAAGAATATGTCCTGCTCTACGCCCGTGCAGCCAACGTCGAACGCGAGTTCGGCCGCTTCGACGAGGCCGCACGAATGATCAATAGCGTTCGAGGAGAATATGACGATCCTGATTTGGCGGGCTATCTGACTGCGCTTGAAACGGCGGTGAGACGGCGTGATGCCTCGCTAGAACCCCTCGACATGATCGACGAATATCGCGCTGCTTCTCTTTGCGCGGCGCGCGAAATCCCGGAAAACACATTCGCGCGGGAGTTCTGCTTCCGACCGGAGATCCGGGAATTGATGGAAGAATTGGCCGATATGGAGGCTGCGGGGGGCGATCCCGACAGCTAGTGCGCTCAGCCGCCGCCCTGCCACACCCGGATCGCGTCCACCGGCCAGACCAGCATCAGCACGTTGAGCGTCAGATTGTCGCGGATGACGATCAGGGTCAGCAGCTCGAAGGCGAGCGCGATGGCGACGGTCGCCCAGACCGGAATGCGCCGCGCGATGGCGAAGCCGAGGATCATCCACAGCACGTCGGCGACCGAGTTGATCACGCTGTCGCCGGTATAACCCAAGGCGATCGTCGCCTCGCGATAGCGGTCGATGATGATCGGGCTGTTCTCGAGAATTTCCCAGGCGGCCTCGATCACCACGGCGGCGATCAGCCGGTCGCCGGGCGGATTGCGCCGCAGGAAGAACCAGCCGAGGGCATAGAAGAGGAAGCCGTGGATGATGTGGCTGGGCGTGTACCAGTCGGCGAGATGCTGGCTGTTGTCGGGGCCATGGACGGTCGGCACCCACAATTTCACCGTCCCGCATTCGCAGATCGGCGACCGGCCCATCCAGAACAGGATCGCCGCCATGACAACGACCAGAGCGAGGGCGATCAGCCAGTAGCCGCGCGGGATCAACGGTACGTTCGTCATGGCCCCCACCCCCAGGATGCGCGCACTTTAGCAGCATCCGCGCGCATGTCGCCTCTTGACGTGGAAATGCGCGTGCCGCCACTAGCGCACATGAAAATCTCCAGCGCGTTCAAGCGGCGGGGCCTGCTCTTCGTCCTTTCCAGCCCCTCGGGCGCGGGCAAGTCCACGATCGCGCGCATGCTGATGGCCTCCGACGACGGCATCGCCATGTCGGTTTCCGCTACCACCAGGCCGATCCGCCCCGGCGAGGTGGATGGGCGCGACTATCATTTCGTGAGTCCCGAGCGCTTCGAGGACATGGTCGCGAACGGCGAATTTCTCGAATGGGCGCACGTCTTCGGCCATCGCTACGGTACGCTGAAGAGCGAAGTGAAGAAGACGATCGAAGGCGGTCGCGACGTGCTGCTCGACATCGATTGGCAGGGGACGCAGCAGCTGAAGCAGGTCGATCCAGACATCGTGCGGGTGTTCATCCTGCCGCCCTCCATGGCCGAGCTGGAGCGCCGCCTGCGCGGGCGCGGCACGGACAGCGACGAGGTGATCGAAAAGCGCATGGAGCGCGCGGCGGCGGAGATCAGCCACTGGGCCGAATATGATTATGTGCTGATCAACAACGACGCGGAGAAATGCCGCGAGCTCGTCCACAACATCCTGAAGGCCGAGCGGCTGAAGGCGACGCGGCGGGTCTTCCTCCACGATTTCGTGCGCGAGCTGATCGGCTGAAACCTTTCGCCCCCCTCGCGGATTTGGCTTAAGTGGAACCGGGAGCAGCACGGAGGATGGCGATGGGCAAGACCCTGGGGCGCGTCGTGATCGGCGCGGCGCTGGCGGCGATCGCGATGTTCGTCATCGGTTTCCTCTTCTTCGGCACGCCGCTGGCCCGGCTCGGCACGGTGGGCCTGGGCGATCCGCAGGCCGCGGCGGTTCAGCAGGCGATGGCCGCGAACCTGCCGCGCACCGGCACCTATTTCGTGCCCAGCGTCGATACCCAGGCGCAGACCAACATGTTCTCGCAGGGGCCGATCGCCACGATCCACTACAATACGGGCGGGTTCGGCGCGATGGATTCGGGGGCGCTGGTCGGCGGGCTGGTGCTCAACTTCATCGTCGCCTTGCTGATCGGGCTGGGGCTCAATCTCGTCGCCGGGCGCGTCGTCGATCTCGCCTCGCGCATCCGGCTCGTCGTGCTGTTCGCGCTGGGGGCGGGGGTCCTCGCGCATCTCAGCCGACCGATCTATTACCACCACGACTGGGGCAATGCGATCTACGTCTTCGTGGCCGACACCGTGATGCTGGCGGCTGCGGGCGCGATCCTGGCCTGGTTCCTGCCTGTGCCGCGCGCCGGCCCGGCGGACGCGCCGACCGACGTCTAGAGGAGGCTGAGAAACCGCCAGGCCGCCGCGAAATCCGCGCGGCGGTTGGCGAGCGCCTTGGCGGCTTCCGCGTCCTCGCCCCATTTTTCGGCCTGCCATTGCTCGTCCAGCGACGCGGCGGCCCAGGCGGTCTCCAGGTCGATCGCCTCCTCGGCGAGCGCCAGCGCGATCAACAGCGAGCCGGAGACGGTCACCAGCGGCGACAGCCCGGCGAGCTGGAAGTGATCGCGCACCGCGACGGCATGGGCCAGCCGCGCAATCGTGTGGGCGGGTTGCGGTTTGTGGATCACGCCCGTGGCGGTCTCGAAATCCACGTCATAGTGGCGACGCGCCCAGGCGAGGATCGGATCCCAATGTTCGTCTTGGCGCGAGACGAGGCCGGGCGGCCCTTCGGCGCGGTAGCAAATGAGGTCGCTTTCGCCATAGATTGCGAGGCCGCGCGCGAAGCTCTCCCGCTCCGGCGCGATCCGGTCGATCGCGGCATTGGCGAGACCGGTGAGCGGCATGGCGCGCGGATCGATCGTCTCGCCCTGCGCATTCCATTCGGCAGCGATCGCTTCGGCCAGCGCCACGGCGGGCGGCGCCAGATCGGTCCGGCCGGGCGTCTTCACCGGCCGGCCGTCGAGCAGAATGCGGTTGCCCGCGTCGGCTTTGGCTTCCTTGTAGAACCGCTTCATGGGCCGGGCGGCGTCCGCCAGCGCCGGGACAGCCATTTCGGCGCGGCAAAACTGGCGACCATGGCGGCGAGGGCGATTGGGAGGCCAATGATCGAGCCGCCTTCGACGATCGCGTCGCTCTGCCACAGGAGCAGGCCGAAGAACACGAGCGCGGTCGCGCCGATCCGCACCAGGTTCATGAAGATGAAGCGATTGCGCCAGATGTCGTCCTGCTGTGTCATGCCCATATCCTCGTCAGCTCGATGATCTCGCGCGGTGTGCCGGCGACATGGTGCGCGCCGGCGCGGGTCAGTTCGTGCGGATCGTGATAGCCCCAGGACACGCCGATCGCGCCTACTCCGGCGGCCCGCGCCATCGCCATGTCGTAGCTGGTGTCGCCGATCATCACCGTTCGCGAAGGGTCGGCCCCGGCATCGGTCATCGCCTGCTCGATCATGGACGGATGCGGCTTGGACGGGTGCCGATCGGCGGTCTGCAGGCTGATAAAGCGTCCGGCGATTCCGTGATGCTCCAGGCAGAGCTTCAGCCCCCGGTCCGATTTGCCGGTGGCGACGGCGAGCAGCCAACCGTCCGCGTCCAGCGCGTCGATCAGTTCGGCGATACCCTCGTAGAGCGGCTCCTCGTCCAGTCCGCGCGCGCGCATCGCCTGAAAGGCGAGCTTGTAATTCTCGGCCAGAACGGCGTGGAAATCCGGCTCCGCCTCGGGCAGCATCGCGCGCATCGCCTCGATGAGACTCAAGCCGACAACTTGCCGGGTGCGGGCATGCGGCGGCGGCTCCAGCCCGGCCGCGGCGAAACAGGTTGCCATCGCCGCGCAGATATTGTGCTGGCTGTCCACCAGGGTGCCGTCGCAATCGAAGATGGCGAGGCGGGTCACGGTTGCGCGTCCTGCATCAGCGTGGCGAGTTGCGATGCGTGGGGCATCAGCCCAGCCGCCGCGCCGGCCCGCTCGCTCTCGCTCTTGTGCTGCCCGAGCTTGCGCGTCCCGCGCAACGCCTCGATCCTGAGCTCGTAGCCAATGATCGCCTTCAGCATCCCCTCGAAGCGGTCGGGCGCCATCTTGGCGCGGGTCCATGCCGGCTTGGGCGCGAGCCGGGCCTCATGCGCGGCGCTCAGCTCGTCCAGCAAAGCGGCCAACTCCTCCGTGTCGAGCCGCCGCAGCGGTCCTTCCGCCTCTACGGCAATATAGTTCCAGGTCGGCACCTGGTCCGCAGTCCCGTACCAATCCGGGCTGATATAGGCGTCGGGGCCGAGCAGGGAGACAACCGCTCGCGCCGCGTCCAGCGCCTTCGCCGCCCGGTTGCCCCGCGCGATGTGGAAACGCAGCCGGTCGGGTCCGGCGACGATGACGGGCGTGTGGACCACGAACGGCCCGTCCACCGCGATCGTCGCGAACGCCACGTCCGCGACGAAGGCGAGCATGGCTTCCCCGTCCTGCCAGGCGAAGGCGCGATTGGGGTGCATCAGCCGCGCCGGCGCGAACGGCGCTCGCCCTTGCGCTCGCGGCGCTTGGCCTTGGCGGCGGCCGATGCCGCCTTGCGCTTGCCTTCGGCCGTCTCGGAGAATTTGACCTCATCGAGCGGCAGCGCATCGCCCAGCGCCGGATCGAAGCCGAGGCTGGCGAGGCTCGCCGCGAAATGCTCGGGCAATTCGGCGGTGGCGTCGATCCGCCCGCCATCGGGATGGTCGATCCGGAGGCGCCGGGCGTGGAGGTGCAGCTTGCGGCTGATCGTCCCGGTCAGGAAGGCGTCCTGGCCGCCATATTTGCCGTCGCCGACGATCGGGTGACCGATCGCGAGCATATGGACGCGCAACTGGTGCGTGCGCCCGGTCAGCGGCTGCAATTCGACCCAGGCGGCGCGGTTGCCGGCCCGCTCGATCACCCGGTAGCGGGTGCGCGCCGGCTGCCCTTCCGCCTCGTCTACATGCATCTTCTCGCCGCCCGTGCCCGGCTGCTTGGCGAGCGGCAGGTCGATCATCCCGTCCTCGACCGAGGGCACGCCGGTGACGAGTGCCCAATAGACCTTGCACGCCGTGCGGCCCGAGAAGCTCTTCGAGAAGTAGGCCGCCGCGCGCGGCGTGCGCGCGACGAGCAGCGCGCCGGACGTATCCTTGTCGAGCCGGTGGACCAGCTTCGGGCGCGGCTGGCCCTCGTCGACCAGGCCGTCGAGCAGCCGGTCGAGATGGTCCTTCGTCTTGGTGCCGCCCTGCGTGGCGAGGCCCGGCGGCTTGTTGAGGACGATGCCGGCCGGATCGGATTCGATCACCATGGCGCGGACGAATTCGATCTCGTCCTCGCTCAATATCTCACGCTGACGTTGCGGGCGGGCGGTCGCAGCCGGCGCTTCCTCGCCTTGCGGGGGCACGCGGATGACCTGGCCCGCCTCGATCCGGTCGCCCGGCGTGGCGCGCTTGCCGTTGACGCGCAATTGCCCGGTCCGCGCCCAGCGCGACACCTGCCCGAAGCTCGCGTCCGGCAGGTTGCGCTTGAACCAGCGGTCCAGCCGGATGCCGTCATCCTCGTCCGAGACGGTGAACTGGCGAACCTGATCGGCGGGAGCGGGCATGGCCGCGCATGTAGCGCCGCGCGGAGCGGGGCGCCAGTGCGTCCGGATCGTCGCAAGAGCGGCGTGGGTCAGCGCCCGTTATTGACGATCAGCGCCACATCCGATCCCGCATTGGTCGGCGTGACGATCAGGTAATAGGCGCCGTCGCTCTGTTCGTTGACGCCGCCCAGCACATGATCGGCGCCGCGCCGTTGCTGCTCGGCATTGTAGCCGGCGCGGGTGACGGCGGCGCGGTAATAGGCGATGACGCGCTCGTGCGGATCGGCGGTGCGGAAGGTGACGACGCGTAGCCGGCGGGCGTCGTTATTGCTGCCCGCCGCTTCGGTGAGCCGTGCGCCAGGATACATGGCGAAATCGGCCGGCAGGCGCTGCGCCCATTCGGGGCCATATTGCAGGTCGGCACCGATCCGCGCGGCGGCGTTCTGGGCGCTGCCGGCCGGATATTGGGACTGGACCGGCGTCTCGGGCCGGCGCGCGGCGTTCGGATTGGCCTGCTGGACCAGATTGGGATCGACCAGGATCTGGTCTTCCAGTGCGCTGGTCAGTGCCGGGTCCGCGCCATTGGCGAGCAGTTCGTTGTCGAGCTCGGCCACATCGCTCTGGCCGGAACAGGCGGCGAGTAGCATCAGCCCGGCGAGCGGGGCGGCGCGAAGAGCGGAGGCGAGACGGGTCGGCATTGCGCGGATTCCTTTCGGGTCCCGGATGCTATGCCCGATTCCGGCGCCTCATGGGTGATATGAAGTGGTTAATCCGGGGGCGTTTCCCGCTCTGTCCCGTCTTGGGACTGCCACCAGGCGAAGGTTTCGGCCTGCACGGAGCGGATGAAGCGCATCGCCTCCGGCCCCTCCCACGGCCCCTCATAGCCGCGCGAGCGCGCCCCGCCTGCCACCCACCAGCCCTGGCCGGGCAGTCCGTCGCTGGCGCGCACCACCAGCACCGCCAACTCCGGCTCGCCGCGCGCTTCGGCCTCCCGGTCGATCTCGCCGAGCATCGCGCAGAGCGCGCGCATCTTCGGCCGGGTGAAGCGGTAGCCGAGATGCTCGAGGATCTCGCCATAAGAGAGCGCCGTCCCGGCCTTCGCCGCCGCGACGAGATGGGCACGCACTTCCTGTGGATCGGCGATCGGTTGCAGGGTCGGTCCTCCCGGGGGAGGGCCTATCAGTTCGAATCGCTCAGCAACAGCCGCGCTTCGGTGCCGCCGCCCTGGCGCGGGGCGATGCGCAGGATGAAGCGTTCGCCGTCGCGCCGGCCGGTGCCGGCGATCACGAAGCCCGCGCCCTCGGCCGCGTCGGTGGCGATGGTGAACGAGCCACGCCGCGCCGGATCGCGATACCAGGCGGCGACCCGGCCGATCTCGTCGCCGGTCGAGAAGCGCAGCTCGACCTCGTCATTGTCGGTGCCGCCGCGATTGCCCTGGACGTGGATACCGCCGAAGGTGGAATCCGGATAGATCAATGCATTGTCGCCATCCATGTCGGCGCGGGTCATGATCGACTGCGGAATGTCGAGCTGGAGATTGAAACCCGGCGCTTCGATCGTTAGCCGGCCCTGCTCGGCCTTGCCCTCGGCTGTGGCATTGTCCGCGACCGGCGCGGCATCGTTGCCGAAACGCGCCTCGCAGGCGCCGAGCAAGGCGATGGCGGCGATCGCGGGAATCAGTCTGGCCCTGGTCATGGCATGACTCCTTTCCATGCGTATTAGCTGTATTATCGATATAACACAATTCGTCGCTTGCCGCACCCTCGCGGCTCCTCTAGGCGCGCGCCATGGCCGAGGATCAACGTCAGCGGCGCGCCGGGCTGATCTTCGGCGTGAGCGCCTATCTGCTGTGGGGCGTGATGCCCCTCTATTTCAAGGCACTGACTCATGTCGGGCCGGTCGAGATCGTCGCGCACCGCATCCTCTGGTCCCTCGTCTTCCTGGGCGCGCTGATCGCGCTGTGGCGGCGCTGGCCGGCGGTGCGCGCCGCGCTGGCCAATCGGCGGGCGATGCTGCTGCTTGCCGCCACTTCGGTCCTGATCGCGGTGAACTGGCTGGTCTATATCTATGCGGTGGTCAGCGGCCATGTGCTGGAGGGCAGCCTCGGCTATTATCTCAATCCGCTGGTCAACATCCTGCTCGGCGTCGTCATCCTGAAGGAGCGGCTGAGCCGGCTTCAGGTCGCGGCGACTTTGATCGCGGCGGCGGGCGTGGTGGCGCTCGCCGCCGGGGCGGGATCGGGGCTGTGGATCAGCCTGGTGCTGGCCGTCAGCTTCGCCAGCTACGGCTTCCTCCGGAAGATCGCGCCAGTCGAGGCGCTGGAGGGCCTGTCGATCGAGACCGTGATCCTCGCCCCGCTCGCGCTCGGCTGGGTGCTGTGGCTCCAGCAGGCCGGGGCGGGCAGCTTCCTCGCCTTCGGTCCGACCACCGCTTTGCTGCTCGCGCTGGGCGGCGCGGTCACCGCCGTGCCGCTGCTGCTGTTCACCGCCGCCGCGCGCCGGCTGCCTTATTCGACGCTCGGTTTCCTTCAATATCTCGCGCCGTCTCTGCAATTCCTGCTCGCCGTGCTGGCCTTCGGCGAGCCGCTGACCCGCGCCCATGCGATCTGCTTCGGCGCGATCTGGACGGCGCTGGCGCTGTTCACCTTCGACGGACTGCGCGCAGCCCATCGCGCCAGGGCCGCGGCGGAGATCGCTTGACGGCGCGCCCGGGGCGGGATGATGAAGCGGGCATGAAGACCGATCCCAGAGTCGATGCCTATATCGCCGCGCGCGCGGATTTCGCCCGGCCGATCCTGGAGCATCTGCGCGCCATGATCCACGAAGCCTGCCCGGAGGCGGAAGAGACGCTGAAGTGGAGCATGCCGAGCTTCATGTGGCGGGGAAAGATCCTCGCCGGCATGGCCGCGTTCAAGGCGCACGCGACGTTCGGCTACTGGAACGACGCGATGCTGAGCCAGGAGGAGAAGAACCGATCGGCGATGGGCCAGTTCGGGCGGATCACCGCGCTCGACGACCTGCCGCCGCGCGCGGCTTTGATCGATCTCACCCGCCAGTCGATGGCGCTGATCGAAGCCGGTGCGAAGCCGCCGCGCGCGACGGCGAAGAAGCCGCCCTTCGCCGTGCCGCAGGACCTCCGCGCCGCGATCGACACGGACCCCGCCGCCAAAGCGACGTTCGACGCCTTTCCGCCGAGCTGCCAGCGCGAATATGTCGAATGGATCACCGAGGCGAAGCGCGACGAGACCCGGGCGAAGCGCCTTGCCCAGGCCGTGGAATGGATGGCCGAAGGCAAGCGGCGGAACTGGAAATACGAGAATTGCTGAAGCGGCACCGCCCCGCGCATATCTGCTGAACGGCACTACATGCGGGAGCGTTTGGCGGAGATAGATATATGCTGTCCAAGTTTTCTAAGTATTTTTGCGTCTAATTCCGAAAGGTGCAATCCATAGAGGAAGTGTAACGATTATCCATCCAATTATCCGTGCAAAAATATCTCCGAACTTTTCTTCGCGAAAATTGGGCATGGACAGATTTCTTCCACCAAATCCAATCGCAAGATATATTACTGGTAACATAAATATTACCCAGATCAGTGAGAAAGCCAGGTACCAGTTAGAGATTTTCATGTACGCCTCCCGTTGTCTCCGGTAAGGTCTTGTGCATCCTCACATGGCTCGCCCGCGCCAAGCCTCCCTTGGCCTGACCTTTACCTGAAACACGCTTCCTCTCAGAGCCCCGCGCCGTTGGCGTTCGGATCGGGCGGGGGCGGAGTCACCGGCCGGCATTGCGGCAGGTCGAGTTGCGCATGTTCGTCGCAATTGCGTGCCTGGACGTCGCCGTTGGGGGCGATGAAGACGGACCAGTGGCGGCCGTCGTCGCAGAGCGCCACCCACATTTCCATGCCGCGATAATCCTGCTGATGCGCCGTCGCCTCCACCCGGGTGCAGCGTCGCCCGCTGTCGCGGATCGCGCGCATGATGCCGAGCCGCTGCATCGGCTCGGACAAGGCGACGAGCTGGTCGTGATGCGGATTCTCGACCTTGATATGCTTGCGGTCCGGCGTCGGCTCGCCACTCTCGCATCCGGCAAGCGCCAGGGCGGCGACGCCGATCGCAAGGGTCATCCGCATTCTCATCCCTGTCGCTCCTATTGCCCCGCCGCTTCGGGCAGGCGCGCCGCCTGATCGTCGATCACCTGCGCTTCGCCGGCATTGCCGATCGCGATCGTGAAGTTCCGGCCATTGTCGCAGCGCACCGACCAGAGCGGGAAGCCCTGATGATCGCCCGCGCGCATCGAACCGTCGACGTGCTGGCAATCCTGGCCCGCGTCGAGGATCGCTCGGATGAAGACCGCGTTGCGCTGGCCTTCGGGCATGGCCTCGAGCTGGTTCTGCAGAACGGTCGCGCCGGCGGTCGCCTCTGCCTGGTTTCGAGCCTCGGGCACCTCGGCCTGGCAGGCCGCCAGCGCGAGGGCGGCGATCGCGATGGGCAATGCACGCATCGGGCTTCTCCTTCCTTACGCCGGTATAATGATCGAGCCTGCTATCGGTTGCGCGCCGTCACCGCGCGGCGGCGAGCGCGCGATATCGGGTCCGAAGCTCCACCTTGTCGATCTTGCCGGTGCCGAGCTTGGGCAGCGGTTCGTCGACGAACCAGCAGCGCGCCGGCAGCTTGAACTGAGCGAGATGACCGGCGAGAAACGCGGCCAACCCCGCGGCGTCCAGCCCGCCTTCCTCGCAATAGACCACCGCCGCCGGCACTTCGCCGAACCGCTCGTCCGGGATGCCGAAAACGGCGACTTCCGACACCGCCGGATGGGTGTAGATCGCCGCCTCCACCTCCTGCGCGGAGATGTTCTCGCCGCCCCGGATGATGATGTCCTTCTTGCGGTCGACGATGAAGAGATAGCCGGCCTCGTCGAGGCGGCCGAGATCGCCGGTCCTGAAATAGCCGTCGGCGGTGAAGGCCGCCGCGGTCGCGCCCTCGTCGCGCCAATAGCCGCGGATGTTGGCGGCCGAGCGGATCGCGACCTCGCCCACCTCGCCGGCGGGCAGATGGGTGCCGTCCTCGCCGATGATGGCAAGTTCGACATAAGGCGCCTGGGCGCGGCCGGTCGAGGCCGGCTTGTCGTGATAATTGGACCAGAAATTGCCGCAGCCGACCGCGTTGGTCTCGGTCAGGCCATAGCCCAGGGCAGGCTGCGCGCCCTTGAAGCTGGCCTCCAGCCGCTCGACATGGGCGACGGGGCGCGGCGCGCCGCCGGCGGCGATGTCGGTCATCGTCGACAGATCATATTTGTCGCGGTCCGGATGCTGCATCAGCTCGAGGCTCATCGTGGGCACGCCGACGAAATAGGTGATCCTCTCCGCCTCGATCAGCCGCAGCGCCTCGCCCGCGTCCCATTTGGGCATCAGCACCATGCTCCGGCCGATGACGAAGCTGTTCAGCATCACCGGCACTTCGCCGGTGACGTGGAAGAGCGGCACATTGACCAGGGTGCGCGGGTCGGGGACCGTCTCACCCGCCGCCTCTCGCAGCCCGCGCAGCACGGCCAGGCCGGTCGCATAGGCATAGACGCCGGTGGTGACGGCGCGGTGGGTCGAGACCGCGCCCTTCGCGAGGCCGGTGGAGCCCGAGGTGAAGAGGATCGTGGCATCGTCGGTCGGCGCGACCTGCGGCAACTCGCCCTCGGCGCCCAGCAACGGCGCGATCGCCTCGGCGATCGGCGCTTCGACCGGGAGTGTCGTGACGTTCACGTCAAGGCCGGTCGCGGCGATCCGTTTGGCGCGGCCGGCATCGGCGATCACCAGCTTCGGCTCGACCAGGTTCAGCGCATGGCGCAGCTCGTCCGCTTCCCACCAGCCGTTGAGCAGCACGGCGACGCCGCCCGCCTTGGCGATCGCGATATAGGAGACGATCCAGGCCGGGCAGTTGCGCATCGCGATGCCCACCCGGTCGCCCTTGGCGATGCCGGCGCCGGACAGCGCCTTGGCGAGCGTTGCGGCGTGACCGTGCAGGTCGGCGAAGGTGAGGCGCTCGTCGCCGGCGACCACCGCCTCGACATTGGCGTGCAGCATGCAGAAGAAATCGAAGAGCAAAGGCAAAGTCGGCGGAAGCTGCGCGGCGACGGCGCGGCCCTGTTCGTCGCGACCGACCTGAATTCGGCCGCCTTCGCCAGTGACCACGGCCAGCGCCGCGTCATATCGTCGGTCCAGCTCGCTGGG
This sequence comes from Alphaproteobacteria bacterium, assembly GCA_037190625.1. GTDB lineage: Bacteria > Pseudomonadota > Alphaproteobacteria > Sphingomonadales > Sphingomonadaceae > Allosphingosinicella. The sequence goes on along the minus strand of JBBCJP010000017.1, from coordinate 78,310 downwards.
CATCCTCGCTCCTCTTTGCCTTTTCTTGTGCCCCTACTATGAAGGCGCAAACCCGATGGGGGAAGCCTTGATCGACGCCCTATTTACACAAATGACAGCACAGGCCGGGGCGATCAGCTATGTCGATCTCGGCCTCAGCCCGATCGCGCTCGATCTCGGCTGGTTCCAGCTCCGCTGGTACAGCCTCGCTTATCTGGCCGGCATCGTCTTCGGCTGGTGGTATCTGCTGAAGCTGATCGCCCAGCCGGGCGCCCCGATGGCGCGGCGCCATGCCGACGATCTGGTCTTCTATGCGACGCTCGGCGTCATTCTGGGCGGCCGGCTCGGCTATGTATTGTTCTACAAGCCGCTCTATTATCTCCAGAATCCGCTGGAGATCCTGCAGCTGTGGGACGGCGGCATGTCGTTCCACGGCGGCGTGATCGGGGTCAGCCTGGGCATTTTCTGGATGGCGTGGCGGCAGGGCCTCGATTGGCTGCGGGTTCACGATTATGTTGCCTGTTGCATTCCCGCCGGCCTGTTCCTCGGCCGGCTCGCCAATTTCGTGAATGCCGAATTGTGGGGCGGCGTGACGAACGTGCCTTGGGCGGTGCGCTTCCCCGAGCTTATCGACGGCGCACTGGTGCTCGGCCCGCCCCGCCACCCGAGCCAGCTTTACGAGGCTGCGCTGGAAGGCCTGCTCCTGTTCCTCATCCTGTGGGTCATGTTCTGGAAGAGCCGGGCCCGCTATCAGCCCGGCCGGCTCGTCGGAACCTTCCTGCTGGTTTACGGGCTCAGCCGGTTCGCCGTCGAATATATCCGGCTGCCGGATGATCATCTCGTCGAATTCGCTCAGGCGACCCAGCTTCACATGGGCCAGTGGCTGTCGCTGCCGATGATCGTGGGAGGTCTCTATCTGGTGCTGACGGCCGGTCGGCGCGCCGACCGGGTCCGTCCGGTCCCGGCCGATGCCGGCGCCTGACGAGGCGCTGAAGGCCCGGATCGCGCGCGACGGCCCGATCACGGTCGCCGACTATATGGCGGCGGCCAACGCGCATTATTACGCGACGCGCGATCCGCTCGGCGTGAAGGGCGATTTCACCACCGCGCCGGAAATCAGCCAGATGTTCGGCGAGCTGATCGGCGTCTGGCTGGGAGACCTGTGGAGCCGTGCCGGTGCACCCGCACATGCCGCTTATGTCGAGCTGGGTCCGGGCCGGGGCACGCTTGCCGCCGATGCGTTGCGGGCGATGAAGGCGGCGCGCCTCGTCCCGGCCGTGCATTTCGTCGAGACGAGCCCGCTGCTGCGCGATGCCCAGGCCGAGCGGGTGCCCGGCGCGCACTGGCACGACGATATCGCGACCCTGCCGGCGGATGCGCCGCTGCTGATCGTCGCCAACGAATTTTTCGACGCGCTGCCAGTGCGCCAGTTCGCCGCCGACGGACGCGAGCTCAAGGTCATGTCGGTGCCCGAAGGCTTTGCGCGCGACGGCGCGGCCGAAACCGAAACATCGCCCGCTTCGCTGGATATCGTGCGCGCGCTGGCCGAACGGCTTGCCGCTCAAGGCGGGGCGATGCTGATCGTCGATTACGGTCATGACCGGCCCGGCCGGGGCGACACGCTCCAGGCGGTGGCGGGGCATGAATATGCCGATCCTTGGGTCGCACCGGGCACGCGCGATTTGACCGCCCATGTCGATTTCCATGCGCTTGCCGGGGCGGCCCGCGACGGCGGCGCGCGGATCGCGGGACCGGCGGGGCAGGGTGACTGGCTCGACGCGATGGGCATCGCGCTGCGCGCCGCCGCTTTGGCCCGCGCCGTGCCCTCGCGCACCGAGGAGATCGAGGCCGCCCGCCTGCGGCTGACGGCGCCGGAGCAGATGGGACGATTGTTCAAGGCGATGGCGGTGTTGGCGCCCGGCTGGCCGCAACCGGCGGGATTCGGCGCATGAGCATCACCTATCGCGACGGCACGGCCGACGATGCGGCTTTGATGTCCACGCTCGGCGCGCGCACATTCACCGAAACGTTCGGCCATCTCTACACGCCGGAGAATCTCGCTGCCTTTCTGCAAAATCACAGCGAAGCGAACTGGCGCGCCGAGTTGGCCGATCCGCGCTATGCGATCCGCATCGCCGAGGCTGACGGGGAGGTGGCAGGTTTCGCCAAGCTTGGCCCGCCCTCGCTGCCGTTCAAGCCGGAGGGGCCGAGCGCCGAACTGCGCCAGCTTTATGTGCTGGGGCCGTGGCAGGGCGCAGGCATCGCGCCGGTGCTGATGGACTGGGTGCTGGGCCGGGCGCGCGCGCAGTGCGCCGCCGAGCTCTACCTCTCCGTCTTCATCGACAATGCGCGTGCCAGGCGCTTCTATGACCGCTATGGTTTCGAGGCGGTGGGGCGCTACGACTTCATGGTCGGCACCCATGCGGACGAGGATATCGTCATGCGGCTGAAATTGTGAGCGTCACTTATCGTCTCGCCACCGCGGCGGATGGCCAGGTGCTTGCCGCCGTGGGCCGACGCTGCTTTGCCGAAACCTTCGGCCCGCATTTCCCGGCGGCCGACATGACACTGCATCTCGACCGCAGCTTCGGCTCTGACGGCTTGCCCGCCGACCTCCACGATCCAGCCTGCCGCGTGCGCATGGCTGAGGAGGAGGACGAGGTGGCCGGCTATCTGAAGCTGATGCCGATGGATCTGCCGGTGGAGCATCCCGCACATTCACTGGAGATCAGGCAGCTTTATATCCTCACGCCCTGGCAGGGCGAGGGCGTCGCGGCGGCGTTGATGGACTGGGCGATCGGGGCCGCGCGCGAAAGCGGCGCGCCGGCCCTGTTCCTGAGCGTCTGGGAAAAGGGCGCGCGGGCGATCGCCTTCTATCGCAAGCACGGCTTCGAGATTGCGGGATCGGCGCCTTTCACGCTCGGCGCGTCGGTCATGGTCGATCCCGTCATGCGGCGCGACCTGTGAGCGTCGAGGCGATCCGGGCCGGCTTGCTGGGCGACATGTCGCACGGCTTTCTCGGCCGGCGCGGCGGCGTCTCCGAAGGGGCCTGCGCCGGCCTTAATGTCGGCTTCGGCTCGAACGACGGGCGGGAGGCGATCGCCGAAAATCGCCGCCGCGCGGTCGAAGCGGTCGCACCGGGCGCACGGCTGGCGACGGTGCATCAGGTCCATTCGCCCCACGCGATCTTCGCCGCCGCGCCCTGGCCGGACGATGCGCGGCCTCATGCCGATGCGCTGGTGACGAACCGGCCGGGTCTCGCGCTCGGCATCCTCACCGCCGATTGCGCGCCGGTTCTGTTCGCCGATGCGGGGGCAGGCGTGATCGGCGCGGCCCATGCGGGGTGGAAAGGCGCGTTCGGCGGCGTGATCGAAGCGACGCTGGCAGCGATGGAGAAATTGGGCGCGGCGCGCGGCGGCATCGTCGCGGCGATCGGCCCGGCCATCGCCCGCAAATCCTATGAGGTGGACGACGGTTTCCACCGCCGCTTCGTCGAGGCCGATCCCGAGAACGACCGCTTCTTCACGTCTGGGCGCGACGGCCACCACCAGTTCGATCTGGAAGGCTATGTCGCCGCCCGGCTGGCCGCCGCCGGGGTGGGGCGCGTGGAGGCGCTGGGCCTCGATACCTATTCCCAGCCGGACCGATTCTTCAGCTACCGCCGCGCGACCCATGAAGGGCTGCCCGATTACGGCCGCCAGCTCTCGCTGATCGCGCTTCCGGGCTAGCGGCGCATCGCCAAGTTCGGCTAGAGAAGCGGCGGGCAACGGACCTCACCCCTGGGCCGCTCGATCGAGCCGGCCTTGAGCCTGTCCCGACGCGACGGGCTCGGTCTCCACACAGCATTCGCTTGTAGCGAGAGGAGACAATCCATGGCCGACGAATCCGAAATCACGGGCGTGACGCCCCGCCGCCGCCCGAAGACCGACGTGCTCGAAATCGGCGGGCGAAAGCTGAAGCCCTCGACGCTGATGATGGGGCACGGCTTCGATCCGGCCTTGTCGGAAGGCTCGCTGAAGGCGCCGATCTTCCTCACCTCCACCTTCGTCTTCGAGAATGCCGCGGCCGGCAAGCGTCATTTCGAGGGCGTGACCGGCAAGCGCCCCGGCGGCGCCGAGGGCCTCGTCTATTCGCGCTTCAACGGGCCGAATCAGGAGATTCTCGAGGACCGGCTCGGCCTCTGGGAGGATGCCGAGGACGCGCTCACCTTCTCCTCCGGCATGTCGGCGATCGCGACTTTGCTGCTCGCGCTCGTCCAGCCGGGCGACGTGGTCGTCCATTCCGGCCCGCTCTACGCCGCGACCGAGACCCTGATCGGCCGCATTCTCGGCCGCTTCGGCGTCACCTGGCTCGATTTCCCCGCCGGCGCGACCGAGGCGGAGATCGCCGCCGTGGTGGAGAAGGCGAAGGCGCAGGGCCGCGTTCCGCTCATCTATCTGGAGAGCCCAGCCAATCCCACCAACGCGCTGGTCGATATCCAAGCGGTGCGCAAGGTGCGCGACGAGATGTTCGCGCAAGGGGAGCGCCCGCCGATCGCGATCGACAACACCTTTTTGGGGCCGCTCTGGCAGCAGCCGCTGCGCCTCGGTGCGGACCTTTCCGTCTACAGCCTCACCAAATATGCCGGCGGGCACAGCGATCTGGTGGCCGGCGGCATCACGGGATCGAAGGAGCTCATCAACACGATCCGGATGCTCCGCAACACGATCGGCACGATCACCGATCCGAACACCGCCTGGATGCTGCTGCGCAGCCTCGAGACGCTGGAACTGCGCATGACCCGGGCCGGCGAGAATGCCGAGAAGGTGTGCGAATTCCTGCGCGATCATCCGAAGGTGGAGAGCGTCGGCTATCTCGGCTTCCTGAAGGAGGGGCGGCAGGCGGACATCTATAACCGGCACTGCACCGGTGCGGGCTCGACCTTCTCGCTCTACCTGAAGGGCGGCGAGAAGGAGAGCTTCGCCTTCCTCGATTCGCTGAAGATCGCGCATCTCGCGGTCAGTCTTGGCGGCACCGAGACGCTGGCCAGCGCGCCGGCGGCGATGACGCACCTGTCGGTCCCGCCGGAGCGCAAGGCGGCGCTCGGCATCACCGACAATCTGGTGCGCATTTCGATCGGCGTGGAGGATCCGGACGACCTGATCGCCGATTTCGACCAGGCGCTGAAGGCGGTTTAGCGCCGCGCCCGCTTGCGATCCCGCCAGTCGAGCACTTCCCAGCCTTCGTCCTCGGCCAGGCGCACCAGCCGGTCGTGGGCGTTGGTGGCGAAGGCCTCGTCGGACCAGGCGTGGACCGGCGAATCGGAGACATGGTCCGAATAGAAGCGGATATGGACGGCCTCGCGCTCCAGCCCCTCGCGCTGAAGCCAGGCTTCGATCATGTCGAGCTTGCCCAGGCCGTAGCAATTGGCCCCGTCGATCCGGGCGACGATCCGGCCCTTGCTGTCCGGGAGCGTGTCGGTCGCGATCACGTCGTCGAAGCCCAGCCGCTCGGCGATCGCCGCCGCGTAGAGCCGGTAGGAGGCGGTCGCCATCACCAGCCGCCGCCCGGCCGCCTTGTCCTCGGCGAGGCGGGTGCGCGCGCCGGGCAGGATGTTGGTCGCCACCTGCCGGTCGGCGAAGCTGTGGATGACGGGCTCCAGCGCTTCCGGCGTCGGCCGCCCGATCAGCAACCGGTAGTTCAGCTCCTTCAGCCGGCCCCTGTCGATCAACCGCAGCCCGTAAGCCAGCACCGTCACTGCGACGACCGGCAGCAGCACCGCCCGCCACGGCGCGAGCCGCGCGCAGGCGTGGATCAGGAACGGCGTGAAGGTCGGCCGCCGCGTCACCGTCTTGTCCATATCGTAGATGGCGAGCGCTTCGGTCATGGAACCTCCTGGAACATGAAAGCTTGAACATTGTCCATGGTTGCTTGCCGCCTGTCAGGAATTGAAGCAGTCTCCGTACGATGAGCGTTACCGCCGAGTTCAACAGCAATGTCGAGGATGGCCGGTGCGTCTTGCGCTTCACCGGCAATCTCACCTTGCTGCGGCTGCGCAAGCTGTCCGAGGAACTGGAGGCCATCACGGCCGACGATATTCTCGTCGATCTGTCCGGGGTCGAGCGCATGGACACGGTCGGCGCCTGGCTGATCCATAAGCTGGCGCGCGACCGCGGCGCGAAGCTCGAAGGCGTGAGCGAGGAGCAGCAATTGCTGCTCGATCAGGTCGCCAAGGCCGATCAGCCGATGAAGGTCCGTACCGATCCCGAGCCGCAGATGCTCGGCATGGTCGCCGATGTCGGCGCGGCGACCAAGGCGGCGATGACCACTCTGGTCGGGCTGCTCGGCTTTTTCGGATCGCTGTGCATTTCGGTCTGGCACCTCATCAAGCATCCGCGCCGCTTCCGCTTCAACGCGGTCGTGACCCGCTTCGAAGTCGTCGGCATCAACGCGCTCGGCATTATCGGGCTGATGAGCTTCCTGGTCGGCATCGTCATCGCCCAGCAGGGCGCGGTGCAACTCCGCCAGTTCGGCGCCGAGGTCTATACGATCAATCTGATCGCCCGTGCCGCCTTCATGGAGCTGGGCGTGCTGATGACGGCGATCATGGTCGCGGGGCGCTCCGGCTCGGCCTTTGCCGCGCAATTGGGCTCGATGAAGCTCAACGAGGAGGTGGACGCGATGCGGACCATCGGCGTGTCGCCGATGGAGGCCTTGGTCCTGCCCCGCGTGCTGGCGACCGTGCTGATGATGCCGCTGCTCGGTTTCTACGCCGCCGTCGTCGCGATCATCGGCGGCGGCTTCTTCTGCTGGACGGTGCTCGACATTCCGCCCGTCACCTTCTTCCAGCGGGTGCAGGAAATCATTCCGATGACCGACATCTACCGCACGCTGATCAAGGCGCCGGTCTTCGGCATGATCATCGCCATGGCCGGCTGCTATCAGGGGCTTCAGGTGCGCGGCAATGCGGAGGAAGTGGGCCTGCGGACCACCACCGCCGTCGTCCAGGGCATCTTTCTCGTCATCGTGCTCGATGCCTTTTTCGCCGTCTTCTTCACGTCGATCGGGTGGAGCTGATGGACGGGCGCGATCCGATCATCTCGGTGCGCGGCCTGCGCAACGCGTTCGGCGATCAGGTTGTCCATGACGGGCTCGACCTCGACGTGCGGCGGGGCGAGATATTGGGTGTGGTCGGTGGATCGGGCACGGGCAAATCGGTGCTGATGCGCGCGATCATCGGCCTGCAGACACCCGAGGCCGGCGAGATCGAGGTATTCGGCGAGCCGATGGTCGGCCGCGACGAGGAAGAGGCCAAGCATGTCCGCCGCCGCTGGGGCGTGCTGTTTCAGGGCGGCGCGCTCTTCTCGACGCTGACGGTGGCCGAGAATGTCCAGGTGCCGATCCGCGAATTCTTCCACGGCCTCGATCACGACCTGCTCGACGAGATCGCGGCCTACAAGATCTCGATGGCCGGACTGCCGCCATTGGCCGCCACGCGCTATCCGTCCGAGCTGTCCGGAGGCATGAAGAAGCGCGCCGGCATGGCGCGCGCGCTGGCGCTCGACCCCGAATTGCTCTTCCTCGACGAGCCGACCGCAGGTCTCGATCCGATCGGTGCGGCGGCGTTCGATCAGCTCATCAAGGAACTGCGTCACGCACTGGGTCTCACCGTCTTCCTGATCACGCACGATCTCGACACGCTCTATGCGATCTGCGACCGGGTGGCGGTGCTGGCGGACCGCGAAGTGGTGGCCGTCGGAACGATTCCGGAATTATTGGCTTTGGACCACCAATGGATCCAGGATTATTTCAAGGGACCGCGCGGACGCGCCGCGTCGACCATAGCTGAACAGGGGAAGGCCGGGGACTGATGGAAACGCGTTCCAACCAAATCCTTGTCGGCAGCGTGGTGCTCGGCATGATCGCGGCGATCATCGCGTTCATCATCTGGCTCGGCCAGTTCGGCGAAGGCGGGCAGAAGACCTACGACGTCTTCTTCCAGCAATCGGTCGAGGGCCTCGCCAAAGGATCGGGCGTGACCTTCCGGGGCGTGCCGGTGGGGCAGATTCACTCGATCAACCTGGAGCCGCGCAGCCCGCAATTCATCCGCGTGCGGATCACCGTCAGCAACAACACGCCGGTGCTGCAGGGCACGACGGCGACGATTCGAGGTGTCGGCTTCACGGGCGTCTCGCAAATCCAGCTCGATCCGCCGGAGCAGCAGCCAGGCCGGCCGCCGCAAAGCGCCGAGATACGCTGTCCCGATCAGAATCCGGAAAGCGAATGCCCCTATGGCTATCCGGTCATCCCGACCCGGCCGGGTGCGCTCGGCCAGTTGCTCAACACCGCGCCGGAGCTGCTCGAGCGGGTGACGACCCTGACCGAGCGGCTGACGGAGCTGCTGTCCGACCGCAACCAGGAGAGCTTCGCCGCGATCCTCGACAATATCGAGGGCGTGACGCGCTCGCTTAACGAACGCTCGCCGGAGATCGCGGCGACGCTCGCCGAGGCGCGGGTCGCTATCGCACAGGCGGGGCGGGCGGCGGAGCAATTCGGCCAACTCGCCGAATCGACCGACGCACTGGTCAATCAGGAAGGCCGCCCGCTGGTCGCGGACCTGCGCCAGACGTTACGTTCGGCCAGCGAGAGCATGCGGCAGCTCGAAGGCGCGATCGGCGATGCGCGTCCGGGCATCCAGAATTTCTCGACCCAGACATTGCCGGAAGTCGGCCAGCTCATCCGCGATCTGCGCGCGACCTCGGAATCGCTGCGGGAGATCACCGATCGGCTCAACCAACGCGGCGTCGGCGGCGTGATCGGCGGGCAGCGCCTGCCAGACTATCGGCCCGGAAGGGGGAATTGACGATGCGCGTGAAAGCTTTGGCCGCTTTGGCCGCCGCTCTCTCCCTTTCCGCCTGCTTCGGCGGGTCGAAGGGTCCGGACCGGCTGCTGACCCTGACCTCCGCCGAGACCCGGCCGGCGGCGAGCCCGCGCACCGCCGGGCAGGGCGCCGCCATCACCGTCGCCGAGCCGACCGTGCCGCAGGCGCTGCGCACCGCCCGCGTGCCGGTCTATGTGAGCGAAACGACGATCCAGTATCTGACCGGCGCCGCTTGGGTCGAATATCCCGGCCCGCTCTTCGCCCGCCTGCTCGGCGAGACGATCGCGGTCCGGACCGGCCGCGTCGTGCTCGATCCCGCTCAATATGCCCGCGATCCCGGCACCCGCGTGACCGGCCATCTCGCCCGCTTCGGCCTCGATCCCACTGCGATGGAGGCGGTGGTCGTCTATGATGCGACCATCCCCCAGGCGGGCGGCGGCGTTTCGGCCAACCGTTTCGAGGCTCGCGTGCCGGTGGCCGAGGCGACGGCCGAGGCGGTCGCGCCGGCCCTCAACCAGGCCGCCAACCAGGTGGCCGAGCAGGTCGCCGCCTGGATCGGCCAGTAGCGGAGCGCCTCAGGCCAGGCTCTTGCTGGCCTGTTCGAACACGTCCTTGCTGAGGCCGTCCGTCGCGACGATCCGCTCCAGCTCGGCGCGCATCAGGGCGGCGCGGCCTTCGTCGAAGCGGCGCCAGCGGCCCAAGGGCGGCACCAGCTTGGCGGCGGTCTGCGGATTGAGCTTGTCCTCGGCGAGGATCATGTCGGCGAGGAAGCGGTAGCCCCGGCCCGAGGCGTCGTGGAAGGCGCGCTGATTGACCGAGAAGGCGCCGACCAGCGAGCGCAGCCGGTTCGGATTGGCGAGCGTGAAATCGGGGTGCTTCGCCAGCTCCTCCGCCAGCAGCGGGGTGTCTTCGCGGGTCGAGAGCGCCTGGGTAGTGAACCATTTGTCGATCACCAGGGCGTTGTCGCGGTAGCGATCGTAAAAGGCGGCCAGCGCCGCCGCCCGCTCCGGCGCATCGCCGTTGACGAGGACGCCCATCGCGCCCTGCCGGTCGGTCATGTTGTCCGCCTCGTCGAACTGGCGCTTGGCCAAGGCGGGGGCATCCGCGGCGCCGGATGCAGCGATATAGCCCAGTGCGATGGTGCGCAGGCGGCGCGCACCCTTGGCGGCGGGATTGTAGGCGTAGCGATTGGCGACGCTCGCCGCATAGGCGCCGCGCCAGATGTCCTGAAGCGCGGTGCCAAGATCGGCGCGCAGCGCCTCGCGGGCGCGGTGGATCGCCTCGGGATCGACCATCGCCATCCGGTCGCCGATGAAGGATTCGCTGGGGAGCAGGACGGTCTCGGCCACGAAGGCGGGATCGAGCGTCTCGTCGGTCAGCGTGCGGCGGACGGCATCGACCACGGCGCCATGGTCGCCCGCGCCCGAGGTGACGCTCGCGATCAAGGTGTCGAGCATGAGCTGCTGCATCGCCTCGTAACGGGCGAAGGGATCGTCGTCGCAGCCGGAGAGGAAGGCGAGGTCGGCGGCGGCGCGGTCCGTCTCGACGATCACCGGCGCGGAGAAATCGCGGTTGATCGAGAGGACCGGCCTGGCGGGCGCACCGGCCAGCGGGATGCTGGCCCGGGCGGCATCGAGGATCACCAGCCGCTCGTCTTCGGCCTTGCCGCTCGCCTCGTCGAACAGGGCGACCCTGAGCGGGATCGCCATCGGCTTCTTCGCGGGCTGGCCGGGCGTGGCGGGCACGTCCTGCGCCAGCTCCAGCGTCACCGCATCGCCGTCGCGGGCGAGGCGCGCCGTCACCTTCGGCGTGCCGGCCTGCGAATACCAGAGGCGGAACTGGCCGAGATCGGCACCGCTCGCTTCCTCCATCGCCTTGACGAAATCCTCGCAGGTCACGGCCTCGCCGTCATGCCGATCGAAATAGAGATCGCAGCCGGCGCGGAACCGCTCGGGGCCGAGGATGGTGTGCATCATCCGGATCAGCTCGGCGCCCTTGTTATAGATGGTCGAAGTGTAGAAGTTCGAAATCTCGATGTAGCTGTCGGGCCGCACCGGATGGGCGAGCGGCCCGGCATCCTCCGGAAACTGGGCGGCGCGCAGCATCCGGACATCCTCGATCCGCTTCACCGCGCGGCTGCCCATGTCGGCGCTGAACTGCTGATCGCGGAAGACCGTGAAGCCCTCCTTGAGGCTGAGCTGGAACCAGTCGCGGCAGGTGACGCGATTGCCAGACCAGTTGTGGAAATATTCGTGCGCGACGACCCCGGCGATCGCGTCGTAATCCAGGTCGGTCGCGGTGTCCGGATCGGCCAGGATGTAACGCGAGTTGAAGACGTTGAGGCCTTTGTTCTCCATCGCTCCGAAATTGAAATCGGCGACCGCGACGATGTTGAAGACGTCGAGATCATATTCGCGGCCGAACACCTCCTCGTCCCACTTCATCGAAGCCTTGAGCGAGTCCATCGCATGCTGGGTGCGTTCGACATCGCCGTCGCGGACCCAGATGCCGAGATCAACCGTGCGGCCCGAGCGTGTGACGAAGCTGTCGCGATTGGCGACCAGATCGCCGGCGACCAGGGCGAAGAGATAGCAGGGCTTGGGGAAGGGATCGGACCATTCCGCCCAGTGGCGCCCATCGCCGGACTCGCCGGAGGCGACCGGATCGCCGTTGGACAGTAGCACCGGATAGAGCGCCTTGTCGGCGGTCATCCGGACCCGGTAGCGGCTGAGCACGTCGGGCCGATCCGGGAAGGGTGTGATGCGGCGGAAGCCTTCGGCCTCGCACTGGGTGCAGAGCAGGCCGCCCGATTCGTAGAGCCCCATGAGCTGGGTGTTGGCGCGCGGGGACATCTCGACCTCGGTCTCGATCACCGCTTGGTCGCCCTCGACCGGCACCTTCAGCACATCGTCCTCGAACCAGTAATTGACCGGCTGCCCGTCCACCGCGACGCGGATCAGGCGCAGATTCTCGGCGTCGAGCCGGACGGGGAGCCGGTGATCGCCCGAACGCTCGACGGTCAGCGCCGCGCGGACGATGGTGCGCTCGGCATCCAGATCGAAGTCGAGCGCGATTTCGGGGACCAGCCAGTCCGGCGCGCGATACTCCTCGCGGCGGATCACATGGGGCGCGGCGGGGGCGGAGAGAGCGTCTAGCATCCCGTGAATTTAGGCCCGGCGCCGTTGGCGCGCAATCAGGGTGTCCCTCTCTGTTAAGTTGTCAAAGTTGTCAGGGTGAGGGGTGTTTTCCGGGAGGGGACGAAGGGCGGAAGGCAAGGCTGCGAAACTTCACCATCTTCACCCATATGCGCGATGGTATGCCGCGAAACCCTTTCGCGCGAAACGGACGGTTCAAAGAGCCGGTGAGCCGAGGTTCAAGCCCCGAGTCGGGGGTGAGCGTGACAGAGCATTTCCTACATTGGAAGCGGGGGGCGGGGGTCCAGCTTCCTTTTCATCCTAAACCGTTCAAGAAGCTGGTTTCCATTGATGAGGTGCGAACGTCCCCCAGACGTTCGCAGCCCTGTCCGGGGACAGGGCGATCTCCTCAATGACGGAAAAAGCTGAATGTCGATCCGTCCTAGGGATGTTCCCCTGCGAAAGCAGGGGGCCAGGGGATGCAGGGCGTCGCCTTGCGAAACTGGGCTCCTGCTTTCGCAGGAGCGCATCCATGCTTTGCTCAAACCGGACTTGATCCGGGGTCCATGAGCATCCCGCGAATTTAGGCTCGGTGGCGGCGCGGCGCAATCGAGCGGTGGGAGGCGGCCATGAAGCGGGGCCTTGTTCATGAAATCACCGATAACCTGAACGAACAGGTGCGAAATATTCCAAGATTTCAACCTCTAATTCATCCATGTCTCGAGACGAAATCAGGTGATTATCGAGAAAACGAATGACTCTTTCGGTACGATGAGGCCATTCGCATATTTTATCTTTAGGGATATTATAACTACCTGAAAACCGCCTGTATTCAAATTCAATGACGCAGATTGGCGAGAGGGAGGAGCATCGAGCACCCATTGCTCCATCTTGCTCACTCAGTGTCTCGACGAAACCCCTGATATCGGCGCGCAAGGCTGTTGGGTCGTCCACGGGAACAAGTGGGATACCCTGATTTCCGCGAGTGTAAGAAAATGTAATCCCGCACGTGGAGCCGGCGGGCGCTGCTTCGTCGCGGGCCAATCTATCTCGGATAATTTCTGCGCGGCGTCGCGCTCCTGCGCCGCTCACAAGATTTGTTTCGAGCCGAAGCGAAAGATTGTTTCTGAGCATCTTTCGAAGGCGTGGGGCCTCGTCCCGATTATAAATCAAGGCATTATCGTGAGCTTGAAGCACCGGAGCAAGCGGCGTGAGCCGATCGCGGTCCACATATAACCCAATCAGCGCCTGAGGGCCGCCAGAACGATTAGCCCTTATGCGATAGTAATTTTCGGGGAAGGAGAATGTCAGGCTTCTGCCAGTGACCGTGAACCGCCTACAGCTAGGATCAGATTGATAACATGGGATATATTCATGGAGGACGGTTTCTACCGGCCTTGTCGAATTGGATGTCCCGAAAGTGTAGGTCAGTTCAACGGGAACCTCACCTTCCTGCGCCCTGTGCGTGGCCCACCAAGCGAGCGCACCAGCGATGGGGATGAGCAAGGCAAGGCCGATCAGGGCTTTACGCCTCATCGTTGCCTCGCCGCCCCCTCAGTTCCGCTTCAGCCAGCCGATCAGCTCGGAAAGGGGCACGATCTGGTTGAAGGCGACGCCGCACTGGCGGCCGCTTTGCCAGCGGACGACGCCGGCGAGGGGGCGGAAATCTTCGGGGGTGACGACCACTTCGTCGCCGGGCTCGAAGGTCGCGTCGGTGTCGAGCTTGAGGCCGCTCTGGGAGATGTCGAGCGTGCGCACGCGGTGGGTGCGGGCGCCGGCGCGCAGGGACGCGGCGCGGTCCACCTCGATGCGGGGCGCGCGGGCGCGCCAGCCATTGTCGAGCACGCGCGGATTGGCGAGCAATTCCTCGATATCGACCTCGTTGTCGAAGGCGATGCCGGCATTGGACTGGCGCACCCAGGCGATCCGGCCGGCGACCTGCTGATTGGTCTTGAGCTCGACGATCACCGCCTGGCCGGGCGCGACATGGCTGTACACATGGGCCATCAGGCCGCCGGCGGACACGTTGCGGATCAGGCACAATTCGCGGCGGTCGTCGATGACGAGCGTGCCGACGCGCAGAATCTTGATGTGGCGTTCCGAATGCCGCCGCTCGGGCGGCTGCGGCACCTGGCTTGAAAAGGAGAAGCTGGTCTCCACGACCTCTTCCTGCAGCAACATCGCGATCCCCACCGGCGCACGGCACGTTATTGGACATGATTTGCGCAGAAATAACTTTAAGAATCCCTTACCCGGCGCACCGTTTTCGCCGCAGGCAGCGAAGGTCTTTCGTCATTGCGAGCGCAGCGAAGCAATCCAGCGCCGTCTGGACTGCCGCGTCGCTGCGCTCCTCGCAATGACGACCGGACTCCGCTCTTCACCGCTTGCTTACGACTTGTGTGCCAGAGCGGCGGGCGATGAATGCCGAGGTGAAGATCGCGCCGGACGCGCGCCACGATCCGCGCCCCGCATCCGCGGTGAGCACGATGGTCGGGCTGGTCGGCCTGGCCGGGCTGGCCGCCTGGGTGGTGGTGGCGCGCGCCTTCGGCATGGCGGGGCCGCTGGCGGCTTTGGTCGCCCTGCTCGCCTGCGCGGCGCCGATGATCGCCTGGTCGTTGATCGTCGACAGGGTGCACCGCAGCCCGACGACCGGGATCGACTGGGCGATGCCGCGCCGGCCGCTGACCGACAGCATCGACATCAGCATCGTCAAGATCGCGGGCCTGTGGGGCATCTGGGCGGCGATCGGCGCCTTCTACTGCATCGCGCGCTGGTATTGGGACGGCGCCTATCTCTTCGCCATGCAGGTGATCGGGGTGGCGATCATCCCCTTCGCCATCGCCTCCATCCCCTATGTGATCTGGCTGGACCGGCGGCTGGCCGAGCCGCGCGACGGGGCCTGGCATTTCGGGCTGATGCTGATCGGCCGGCCGAGCGAGGCGGAGCGCGCGCAGGTGTACGAATTCCTGCGCGCCTGGGCGGTGAAGGGCTTCTTCCTCGCCTTCATGATCTCGATCGTGCCGGGCAATTGGCAGGTGACGGTCGCGGCGGATTCAGGCTGGATCGCGGCCAATCCGGTCAATCTCGCGCTCTGGCTGATCGGCGCGATGTTCCTGGTGGACGTGGTCTTCGCCACGGTCGGCTATGTGCTGACGCTGAAACCGCTCGACGCCCATATCCGCAGCGCTAATCCCTATGCGGCCGGCTGGACGGCGGCGCTCATCTGCTATCCGCCCTTCATCCTGATGAACCCGGGCGGGCCGCTCGATTACCATATGGGATCGGGCGAATGGACGCACTGGCTGGCGGACTATCCGCTGGCGATGGCGCTGATGGGGCTGTGGCTGGCCTTCCTGACGGGCGTCTATGCCTGGGCGACGGTGGCGTTCGGGCTGCGCTTTTCCAACCTCACCCATCGCGGCATCCTGACCCACGGGCCTTATGCCTGGACCAAGCATCCCGCCTATGTCGCCAAGAACCTCTATTGGTGGTGCGCGGTGCTGCCTTTCCTGGCGACCAGCGGCAATCCGGTGGACATGATCCGCAACACCGCGGTGCTCGCTCTGGTCAGCGGCGTCTATTACTGGCGCGCGAAGACGGAGGAGGCGCACCTCTCCGAGGATCCGGCCTATGTCGAATATGCCGAGTGGATGGAACGCAACGGCCCCATTCCAAGGCTGATCCGGCGGCTCAAGGCGGGCCGGGCCGGCGAGACCGGCCCGGCCGCGGCCGAGTGATTACTGGCCGATCTTGAGCGTGTAGGCGCCCTCGCCGCCGGAGCTGTAGGCGCGCACCCGGACCACATAATCGCCCGGCTCGCCCGCGAAGACGAGGAAGGAATTGAGGCCGGAGCCGCCGTCATCGTCGCTCTCGATGACGTCGCCGTCCGGATCGTCGGCGCGGCGCACCTCGACGACCGGATCGAAGGCGTCGGATTCCAGGCTGATCATCGCGAACTGGCCCTCGGCCAGCGCCAGCGCATAGTCGCGCGGCGTGCCGTCGCCGGCCAGTTCGCCGTCGAACACCCGCCATTCGGTCGATTCGGTGCGGGTCGGCGTGCTGCTCGCCGGCGGCGCCGGGGCGGCGATCTCGGCACTCACCGTGTAGCTGCCGCCGCCGCCGCCGCCATAGCCGGTGACGCGAAGGCAATAGGTGCCGGACTCGCTTGCCGCATAGGAGATCCGCGAATTGAGGCTGCCGTCGGCATCGTCGTTCTCGGCGATCGGCTCGTTGCTGCCGGACCGGTAGAGCGCCAGCATCGTATCGAAATCCTCGGACGCGGCGCGGATCGTGTAGCGCGTGCCGGCGGTGAGGCGGACGGCATGGTCGCCGTTCCGGGGGTTGCAGCCCTGCAGCGTCCCGGTCGCGGTGAACGGCCGGTTCGGCGCCGGGGCCGGCTGCGCGGCGAGCTGCGTCGCCAGCAAAGCGGCAACCGAGGCGGCGAGGGCGGTGCGAAGAGCCAGGCGCATGATCGTTACTCCCCAAAGCAAAAGATCGCGGGTCGCAAGGAGCCTAGGGACGCGGCGGCCCGCACGCCATCCCCCATATGTCGGATGGCGGCCGATCAGCCCTTTGCGAAGGCGTCGGTGGCGCGAATGAGGCCGTCGAGCACGCCCGGTTCGTTGAACAGGTGGCCGCCGTCCGGGACGATGACCAGCTTCGCCTCCGGCCAGGCCTTGTGGAGGTCCCAGGCGGTGACGGGCGGGGTGCAGCAATCGTAGCGGCCCTGGACGATGACGCCCGGAATGTCCTTCAGCCTGGCGGCGCCCTCGATGAGCTGGCCTTCGTCCAGCCAGCCCTTGTTGAGCATGTAGTGATTCTCGATCCGGGCGATGGGGATGGCGAATTGATCGTCGGTGAAGGCGTCGATGACATGCGGGTCGGGAAGCAGGGTGACGGTCTCCGCCTCCCACTTGCTCCACGCCTTGGCGGCGACGAGCTTTTCGGCCTCGTCCGTCCCGGTCAGGCGGCGATGATAGGCGGCGACGAGATCGCCGCGTTCGCCTTCCGGAATGGGCGCGAGGAATTCCTCCCACTTGTCCGGGAAGATTTCGGACGCGCCCTGGACATAGAGCCAGTCCAGCTCGCGCTGGCGGAAGGTGAAGATGCCGCGCAGGACCAGCTCGGAGACGCGATCGGGATGGGTCTGGGCGTAGGACAGGCCGAGGGTCGAGCCCCAGGAGCCGCCATAAACCATCCATTTGTCGACGCCCGCCAGCGCGCGCAGCCGCTCGATATCGGCGACGAGATGCCAGGTCGTGTTCGCCTCGAGGCTCGCATAGGGCGTCGAGCGGCCGCAGCCGCGCTGGTCGAACAGCAGGATGTCGTAGCGCGCCGGATCGAACTGGCGGCGATGATCCGGGCTGCACCCCGCGCCGGGGCCGCCATGGAGGAAGACGACCGGCTTGGCGCCCGGCGTGCCGCAGCGTTCCCAATAGACGCTGTGGCCGTCGCCGACGTCGAGCATGCCCGAGGCATAGGGCTCGATCGGCGGATAGAGCGTGCGGCGCTGGTCGATCGGCGCTTCGGCCATGGGCAATCCTCTCTGTCGGTGTCCGTCATTCCTTGCACGCGAAAGCGCGCGGGGGAAGGGCGTGGTCGCCGGCGAGCGCCATCCACTGGCTGATCGCGGCGAGCGCCGCGGTGTCGGCGCGCAGGATGCGGGGGCCGAGGCCGATGGCGCGCGCCTGGGGCAAGGCGCGGATCGCGGCGCGCTCGGCATCGGTGAAGCCGCCTTCCGGGCCGATCAGGATGGCGGCGGGGCCGGGCGTCGCGGCTTCGGCCAGCGGCGCGCCGCCGGCCTCGTCGGCGAAATAGAGGATGCGGCCGGCGGGCCAGTCCCTGAGCACGCGCTCCAGTTTCTCCGGGGCGTCGAGCAGGGGAAGCGCGGTGCGCTCGCATTGCTCGGCGGCCTCGATGGCGTGGGCGCGGAGGCGTTCGAGGTTGAGCTTGTCGACGATGGTGCGCTGGGTGAGCACGGGCGCGAGCCGGGCAATGCCGAGCTCGGTCGCCTTCTCGACGAGCCAGTCGATCCGCCCGCGCTTGATCGGGGCGAAGAGGAGCCACAGGTCGGGGACGGTCTCGCGGGGGCGGAGCTGCCGGCCGACTGTCAGGGTGACGCGCTTGCGGCCGGCCTCGGCGAGGGTCGCGAGCCATTCGCCGGTCGCGCCGTCGAACAATTTCACCTGTGCGCCGGGGCCGAGGCGCAGGACGTTGGCGAGATAATTGGCGGGCGGGCCGTCGAGGGTCAGGCTGAGACCCTTGGCCAGCCCGGTTTCGACGAACAGGCGGGGCAGGCTTTGCAGGGGCCAGGCGGGGGTGGCGGGCATCTCCCCGCCCTTAGCCGTTCGGGCTGAGCCTGTCGAAGCCCTCCTTTTCTTTCGGGCAGAAAGAAGAATGGCCTTCGACAAGCTCAGGCCGAACGGTATTTGTTGAAAAATGTCGGCCAACAAATCGGACATTTCGGACATCGTTCCCGATAGCGAGCGGCGCGGGCTGATCGGCGCGTTGCCGGTGGCGGTGCGGCCGTTCGCCTCGCTGATCCGGCTGGACCGGCCGATCGGGGCGTGGCTGCTGTTCTGGCCGGGGGCGTGGGCGGTGGCGCTGGCGGGGATGCAGGGCGGCGGCGCGGGTATTCAGGGCTGGGCGCTGATCGCCTGGCTGGCGCTCGGCGCCTTCGCGATGCGATCGGCCGGCTGCGTCTATAACGACATCGTCGATCGCGATCTCGACAAGGCGGTGGAGCGGACCCGGCTGCGGCCGCTGGCCAGCGGGCGGGTGTCGCTGAAGGCGGCCTGGGCGCTGCTGGTGGCGATGAGCCTGGTCGGGCTCATCGTGCTGCTCCAGCTCGATCCGCTGGCGCAGCTCATCGCATTGGCCAGCCTCGCGCTGGTCGCCGCCTATCCCTTCATGAAGCGGATCACCTGGTGGCCGCAGGCCTGGCTCGGGCTGGTCTTCTCCTGGGCGGCGCTCGTCGCCTGGCCGGCGGTGACGGGGGAGATCGCGGCGCCGGGGCTACTGCTCTACGCCGGGTCGGTCTTCTGGGTGATCGGCTACGACACGATCTACGCGCTCCAGGACAAGGAGGACGATGCGCTGGTCGGCGTCAAATCCTCGGCGCGGGCGCTGGGGCGCTATGCCAAAGCGGGGGTGGCGGTGTGCTACCTCGTCGCGCTCGCCTGCTGGGCGGCGGCCGTGCAACTCGTGCGGATCGAATGGTTCGCGCTACTGGCCTTGCTGCCGATGGCGGTTCATCTGTTGTGGCAGGTCGCGGCGCTCCGGATCGACGACGGCGCGGATGCGCTCGCCAAGTTCCGCTCCAACCGCTTCGCCGGCCTGCTGATGTTCGCCGCCTGCTATGTGGTGGGCACGGCTTGAGGCTTGCTTTTGGGCCGCACCGCCCTAGGTGCTCCTGATGCTATCCGTTTCAGAAGCCGAACAGCGCGCCGCCGCGCTCGTCGAAGCCGCGATGCGCGCCGGGGCCGATGCCGCCGATGCGCTCTATATCGGCGATGGTTCGACCAGCGTGCAGGTGCGCCTGGGCGAGCTGGAGGATGTGACCCGTTCCGAGGGCGAGGAGATCGGCCTCCGGCTGTTCGTGGGGACGCGCTCCGCCAGTGTCTCCTCCTCCGACCTGTCCGACGAGGCGATGACGGCGCTGGTCGACCGCGCCGCCGCCATGGCGCGCGAGGCGCCGGAGGATCCCTATGCCGGGCTGGCGCCGCAGGAGCGGCTGCTGACCGGCGCGATGGTCGGGATCGAGGCCGATGACGGCGCCGATCCCTCGCCGGTCGAACTCAAGGCACTGGCGCTGGCCGCCGAGGATGCGGCGCGGGCCGGGACCGGGATCACCAACAGCGAGGGCGGCGGATACAGCGCCGGGCGGACGATCGTCGGCCTCGCCACGAGCCATGGCTTCGCGCGCGCTTATACGACCAGCGGCTATGGCGGCTGGGCGAGCGTGATCGCCGGCGAAGGCGCGGGAATGCAGCGCGACCATGCCAGTCACTCCGTCCGCCATTTCGCCGATCTCGACGCGCCCGAGACGATCGGCAGGCTTGCCGCCGAACGGGCGCTGAAGCGGCTCAATCCGGGCCGGCTGGCGAGCGGGACGATGCCGGTGATCTTCGATCCGCGCATCGGCGGGAGCCTGATCGGCCATCTGGTCGGCGCGCTGAACGGGCCGTCCGTGGCGCGCAAGTCGAGCTTTCTTCTGGGCCGGGAAGAGGAAGAGATTTTCGCGCCCGGCATCGTCATCGTCGACGATCCGCACCGGCCGCGCGGGCTCAAGTCCAAGCCGTTCGACGGCGAGGGGGTGGCGACCGCGCAACGCCGGCTGATCGACGATGGGCGGATGACCGGCTGGCTGATGAACGCCGCCGCCGCCCGCCAGCTCGGGCTCGAGGTGACCGGTCACGCCGTGCGCGGCACGGGCGGCGCGCCCGGCGCGGGCGCGACCAACGTCCATCTGGAGCCGGGCGCGCTGAGCCCGGTCGAGCTGATGGCGGACATCAAGCGCGGCGTCTATGTGACCGAGCTGATCGGGCAGGGGGTCAATCCGGTGACCGGCGATTACAGCCGGGGCGCCTCCGGCTTCCTCATCGAGAATGGCGAGATCGCCGCGCCGGTGGCGGAGATCACCATTGCCGGCAACCTTATCGACATGTTCCGCGCGCTCGTGCCGGCGAACGACCTGGAACATCGCCGCGCCGTCAATGTTCCCACCCTGCGTATCGAAGGGATGATGGTCGCAGGTGCTTGAGGACGTCGCCGCCATTGCCGAGGCCGCGGGAAAGATCGCCGCCGGCCGGTTCGGCACCGATTTCCGGCGCTGGGAGAAGGTACCCGGCCAGCCGGTCTGCGACGTGGATCTGGAGGTCGACGCCTATTTGCGTGCGCAACTGACCGCGCTCGATCCGCAGGCGGGCTGGCTGTCCGAGGAGACGGTGGATCTTTCCGACCGGATCGAGCGGCGGCGGCTGTGGGTGGTCGATCCGATCGACGGCACCCGCGATTATGTGCGCGACCGGCCGGGCTGGTGCGTCTCCGTCGCTTTGGTCGAGGACCGCGTGCCGGTGCTCGGCGCGCTGGCGGCGCCGATGCGGGGCGAATTGTGGACCGCCGCACGCGGGCAGGGGAGCTGGCGCAACGGCCAGCGGTTGCGCGTCGCTCCGCGCACCGAACTGGCCGGCGCGCGGGTGCCGGCGGACAGCCTGCCCAAGGTCGACGCCGATCTGGTCGCAGTGACCAAGCCCAATTCGATCGCGCTCCGGATCGCGATGGTCGCGGCCGGCGAGGCGGACCTGCTCGCCACCCTGCGCTGGGGCTTCGAATGGGACATCGCCGCCGCCGCCCTGATCGCCGGGGAGGCAGGGGCGAAGGTGACGGGCGCGCTCGGCCAGCCGCTCGCGTTCAACACCGCCTCGGGCGAAGCGTTCGGCGTGCT
Source organism: Alphaproteobacteria bacterium (assembly GCA_037190625.1). Lineage (GTDB taxonomy): Bacteria > Pseudomonadota > Alphaproteobacteria > Sphingomonadales > Sphingomonadaceae > Allosphingosinicella. Next base: position 56,892 of record JBBCJP010000017.1, on the reverse strand, counting down.
CGTCGCCACGCCCGGCATCCACGCCGCCGCCGTCGAGCGGCTCAGGGAACGCGCGCTCGCCGTCGTCTGACGCTTGCCTTTCGTCGAAGCGGTTTCGCGCGGCGCGGCGATTCGCGTTATCCTGCGCCGCGACAAAAAGACGGGAGCTGGATCATGGTGGGCATTACAGGCGCGCGCGCCGCGACGCTGGCGGCATCCCTCGCACTGGCGGCACCGCTGCCGGCCCAGCAGCCTGAGCCGAGCGCACCGCCGCCCGATCCGGCCAGCGCCGAAACCCTGAGCTACCTGACCGAGCAGAACGAGCGGATGACCATCCCGGTCAGCATCGACGGGCGCGGCCCCTATGACTTCATCGTCGATACCGGATCGGAGCGCACCGTCGTCTCGCAGGAGCTGGCACGCGAGCTCGGTCTCGGCCCGGGGCGGACCGCGACGGTGCATAGCATGACGGAGACGAGCCGCATTTCGACCGTCGTCGTCCCGAGCCTCGAAGTGGGCGCGCGGCGCCTGTCCGACATCCATGCGCCCGCGCTCGCCCGGCAGCATCTCGGGGCCGCGGGCATGCTCGGCGTGGACAGCCTGCAAGCCTACCGGGTCGAATTCGATTTCGCGCGCGAGGAGATGACGATCTCGCCGTCGCGGCGGCCGGAGGAGAGGTTCGACGGCGAGACGATCGTCATCCGGGGCCGCAGCCTGCTCGGCCGGCTCGTGCTGGTCGATGCCTCGGTCGATGGCGAGCGCGTCCATGTCGTCATCGACACCGGCGCCCAGGTCACGATCGGCAACAACGCGCTGCGCCGCCGGCTCGAACGGCGGAGCCGGCTCGGGCCGACCTTTCCGGTCTCGCTGCTCAGCGTGACGGGCACCCATTTCACCGCGGAGGCCAGCATCGCGCGGCGCATCCAGATCGGCGGGATCGACATGACCAACATGCCCGTCGCCTTCGCCGATGCGCATCCATTCCGCCGGCTGGGACTGAACGATCGGCCGGCACTGCTGCTCGGCATGGATGCGCTGCGCATGTTCGACCGCGTCTCTGTGGATTTCGCCAACCGGCGGGTGCGATTCCTGATGCCGGGATCGTCGCAGCTCGACGCGCCGACGCGGCTGGCAGGGACGCAGGCCCCACATATCGCGAGCTGAGCGCGCATTAACGCCGCCGCAACCGGTTTCGTGCGATGCGCGCGGCGAAAGGGGCTGCCTATGCGAGCATTCGGCGATCTCCTGCGCGACCGGAAGGGGGCGACCGCAGTCGAATATTGCCTGATCGCGATGATCATCTCGCTCGCCGCGATCATCGCGTTCGAAAGCCTTGGCCTGTCGCTCGTGGACATCTTCACCGCCGCCACCAACGGAATGCGCGGCGAGGCCTGAGGGCTTAGTCTCCGACGGGCGGAAGTCCGAGCCTTTGGATTTCGATCTTCGGGCAGCGGTCCATCACGACCTTGAGCCCCGCCGCCTCGGCGCGGGCGGCGGCCTCCTCGTTGACGACGCCAAGCTGCATCCACACCGCTTTCGCGCCCGCCGCGATCGCTTCGTCCACCGCGTCGCCGGCCGCCGCCGCGTTGCGGAAGATATCGACGATGTCGATGGGCTCACCGATCTGCGAAAGCTCGCGCCAGACATATTCGCCATGGACATGCTCGCCGGTGATCTGCGGATTGACCGGGATGACGCGATAGCCGTGATCCTGGAGGTATTTCATCACGCCGTAGCTCGGCCGATCGGGCCGGTCCGACGCGCCGATCATCGCCATCGTGCGGGCGTTGGCGAGCAGCGCGTAAATGTCCTCGTCGCGGGTCAGCGGCATGATTTCACTCCTATTTCACCTGCTCCAGCAGCCTGAGCGCGAGCGCCCGGAACAAGGCGGCTTCCTCGCCTTCTCCCGCGGCGGGCGGGCGGCCGGCATCGGAATCGCTGCGAATCGACATGGCGAGCGGGATGCGGCCCAGGAAGGGGATGCCCATGGTCTTGGCCGCCGCCTCGGCACCGCCCGTCCCGAAGGGGTCGCTGATCTCGCCGCAATGGGGGCAGGCATAGCCGGCCATGTTCTCGACGAGGCCGAAAATGCCGACATCCATCTTGCGGAACATGTCGATCGCGCGGGTCGCGTCGATCAGCGCGAGGTCTTGCGGCGTCGAGACGATCACCGCGCCGGCCGGCCGGAATTTCTGGATCAGCGTCATCTGGATGTCGCCGGTGCCGGGCGGCAGATCGACGAGCAGCAGCTCGCAATCGCCCCAGTCGGCCTCCATCAGATTGGTGAAGGCGCTCGCCGTCATCGGCCCGCGCCAGGCGACGGCGGTGCCGGGCTCGATCAACTGGCCCATCGAGAGCATCCTGACGCCATAAGCGGGAAGCGGCACGATCTGCTCGTCGATCATTTCCGGCCGGTTCTGCTGGCCCATGATGCGGGGCTGGGAGGGGCCGTAAATATCGCCGTCGATCAGGCCGATCTTCTTGCCGAGCCGGGCCAGCGCGACGGCGAGATTGGCGGCGACGGTGGATTTGCCGACCCCGCCCTTGCCGCTGCCGACCGCGACGATGGTCCGCTCCCGCTTTTCCGCCGTCATCGCCACGCGTGTTTCCTCGACGCCCGGAATGCCGATGGTCGCGGCGCGGACCTGACGCTCCAGCCCGGCGCGCTGATCCGCCGATAGACCGGTGGCGTCGAGCATGATCGTCGCCACGCCCTCCTTCAGCCGGGTCATGGCGATGCGGCCGGATTCGGCGAGATTGCCCCGGCCGGCCGGGTCGAAAATGGCGGCGAGCGCCGCGGCGATCGGGTCGTTCTGTTCGCTCATCGCCCCGTCCGATAGGCAATCAGGCAAGGCTTGGCACTGTTTTTCCGCGAAACGCTTCCTATAAGGGCCTCATGAGACGCATATTCGGATGGGTATTGAGCGACAATCGCGGCGGCGGCCCCTGGGGCGGCGGCAGCGGCGGTGGGGGAGACGATAATGGCGCGGGGGGCGGCGGCGGTCCGCGCAACCCCTGGGGCGGCCAGAGCGGCGGGCCGGGCCCGCGCCGGCGCAAGCCCGGCGGTGGCGCGGACATCACCTCGCTCGACGATTTCCTGAAGAAGAGCCGCGACCGGTTCGGCGGGCGCTTCCCGCCGTCTGACGGGCGGCCTTACTGGCTGTACGGCCTGATCGCCTTCGTCGTGCTGTGGCTGGTGTTCACGAGTTTCCACCGGATCAGCCCGCAGGAACGCGGCGTCGTCACCGTGTTCGGCGAATATTCCGCGACGCTCCAGCCCGGTATCGGCCTTTCCTGGCCGGCGCCGATCGGCCGGGTGCAGAAAGTCGACATCGAAAATATCCGCACCACCACCATTCCCGACACGACCGGCACCGAGAATTTGATTCTCACCGGCGATCAGAACGTGATCGACCTGGCTTATTCGGTGCGCTGGAACATCAAGGAGCCGGCAGCCTATCTCTTCCAGATCGCCGAGCCGGAAGGCACGATCCGCGAAGTCGCCGAAAGCGCGATGCGCGCCGCCGTCGCCCGGGTCAGCCTCGACGACGCGATCGGCGCGGGCCGCTCCCAGATCGAGCAGAATGTCGAGCAGATCATGCAGCAGATCCTCGACGATTATGGCGCGGGCGTCCGCATCCAGGGCGTCGCGATCAACCAGTCGGTGCCGCCCGGGGCGGTGAACGAAGCGTTCCTGCAGGTCTCCGCCGCGCAGCAGCAGGCGCAGAGCTACATGAACGATGCCCGCGCCTATGCGCTGCAGATCACCGCCAAGGCGCAGGGCGACGCGGCGGCGTTCGAGAAGGTCTATGCCGAATATCGCGTCGCGCCCGAAGTGACCCGGCGGCGTATGTATTATGAGACGATGGAGCGTATCTTGAGCCGTGTCGACACCACCATCGTCGAGGCGCCGGGCGTCACGCCCTATCTGGCGCTGCCCGAAGTCGCGCGCCGCCAGGGGCAGGTTCAGGCCGCGCCAGAGCCGCAACCGCAGCAGGGAGGGCAGGGCCGATGACCGGAGTCCTGCGTAACCCGATCGCGCTCGCCTTCTTGGCGATCGCCCTGCTGATCCTCGTCGGCAGCACCTTTTCGATCGTGCCGGAAACCCGTCAGGGCGTGATCGTCCGCTTCGGCGAGCCGCAGCGCATCCTCAACCGCTACCGGCCGAACGAGACGTTCGGGCAAAGCGGGGCGGGCCTCGCCGCGCGCATCCCGCTCGTCGAGCAGGTCATCTGGATCGACAAGCGCATCCTCTCCATCGACATGGAGAACCAGCAGGTGCTGTCGACCGATCAGCTCCGGCTCCAGGTCGATGCCTATGCCCGCTACCGGATCGTCGATCCGCTGCAGATGTACCGGGCGGCGCAGACCGAGGACCGGGTGTCCGACGCATTGCGGCCGATCCTTGGCTCGGCACTGCGCAACGAGCTCGGCCGGCGGCCCTTCGCGGCGTTGCTGAGCCCGGAGCGCGGGCAGATGATGGACAATATCCAGAACGCGCTCAACCGCGTCGCCGTGCAATATGGCGCCCAGATCGTCGACGTGCGCATCAAGCGCGCCGACCTGCCGGACGGCACCCCGCTCGAATCCGCCTATCAGCGGATGCGCACCGCGCGCGAGCAGGAGGCGCGTTCGATCCAGGCGCAGGGGCTGAAGCAGGCGCAGATCATCCGCGCCGAGGCCGATGCCGAAGCGGCGGCGACCTATGCCGGCGCATTCAACCAGGATCCCGCCTTCTACGATTTCTACCGGGCGATGCAGTCCTACGAGGCGAGTTTCTCGGCCGGCGGCACGGCGGAAAATCCGCGCGGGCGGACCAATGTGATCCTGTCGCCGGACAACCAGTACCTGCGGCAATTCAGAGGACAGCGTTGAGAGGCCACATTTGTCGCAGCCATTCAATTCCCATTCAGCCGAGCCGCCTAGCGTGACGGCCACGGGCCCGACCGGGCCGTGTGCACGCCGTGGCGCGCGCGACAGTTAAGGAAGGATCGTACAGGTGCGTTACGTCTATGGGATCACTGCCGCTGTGCTGCTGGGAGGCGCCGCGGCGACCTTGACCCTCAATCCGGTCGGTGCGCAGACGGCGCAGAGCGACGCCGGCGCCATCACGCCGCCCCCGGCGCGCGGCGCCCCGGGCTTTGCCGACCTTGTCGAGCAGCTCCAGCCGGCGGTGGTCAACATCTCGACCCGCCAGAGCATCCAGGTGCGCCAGCGCCAGATGCCGCCGGGCTTCGAGGAATTCTTCCGCCGCTTCGGCGCGCCGGTTCCGGAAGGCGGCGGCGACGGCGGCACCGTCACGCAGCGGGGCGGCTCGCTGGGCTCCGGCTTCATCATCTCGGCGGACGGCTATATCGTCACCAACAACCATGTCGTCGCGCCGGCCCGGCCCGACGCCGTGGTCGAGCAGATCACGGTCACCTTGTCCGACCGCACGGAATATGAGGCGGAGGTGGTCGGGCGCGACCAGGTCGCCGACATCGCGGTGCTGAAGGTCAATCCGCGCGGCGCGCTGCCCTTCGTGCGCTTCGGCGATTCGAACCGGGTGCGGGTCGGCGACTGGGTGGTCGCGATCGGCAATCCGTTCGGCCTGGGCGGCACGGTCACGGCCGGCATCGTCTCCGCGCTCCACCGCAACATCAATGCGGGCCTTTACGACCGCTACATCCAGACCGATGCTTCGATCAATTCGGGCAATTCGGGCGGCCCGATGTTCGACATCAACGGCAATGTGATCGGCATCAACACCGCGCTGATCTCGCCGACCGGCGGCAATGTCGGCATCGGCTTCGCGATCCCGGCCGAGCAGGTGCGCCCGATCGTCGAATCGCTGCGGCGCGGCGAGCGCGTCCGGCGCGGCTATATCGGCATCGGCATGCAGGAAGTGGACGAAGGCGTCGCCGCCGCGCTCGGCATCGAGCGCAATCGCGGCACCCTGATCCGCAGCGTCTCGCCGGGTGGCCCGGCCGAGCGCGCCGGCATCCGCCAGGGCGACGTGATCGTCTCGGTGGGCGGCCAGCCGGTCACGCCGGACCAGACGCTCGGCTATCTGGTCGCGCAGCAGCAGATCGGCGCCCGCGTGCCCTTCGAATATATTCGCGGCGGGCAACAGCGCACCGCGACGGTGCAGATCGCCGAGCGGCCGACCGAGGAAGAGCTCGCGCGGCTGGGCGGCGGCGACGATGCAACGACCGAGGACAGCGCCACGAAGGACGGCGAGGGGCAGCCCTCGGCCGGCCAGGAAACGGCGCGCCAGAGCCTGGGCCTCACCCTCCAGCCGCTGACGCCCGCGCTGGCCCGCCAGCTCCAGATCACCGATGCCAGCGTGCGCGGGCTGGTGATCACCGCGGTCGATCCGAACAGCGATGCCGGCCAGAAGGGGCTGCGCCCGGGCGACATCGTCCTGTCGGTGAACCAGACCGCGACGCCCACCACCGATGCGCTCAACAACATGGTCGCGACGGCACGCAGGGCCGGCCGCAACACCGTGCTGCTGCTCGTGCGGCGCGGCAATGCACCGCCTTTCTATATCGGAGTCGATCTCGCCCGCGCGCGCTAAAGGCGATTGAACAGGGGGTAGGCGCATGGATCAGCCGGACCGCATCTTCGTCGGATTGGGCGGGGGCGGGCCGCAGCATTTGCTGCTCCGCCTCGCCAACCGCCACGGGCTGATCGCCGGGGCGACGGGCACCGGCAAGACGGTGACGCTCCAGATCCTCGCCGAGGGCCTGTCGCGCGCCGGCGTGCCGGTGTTCATGGCCGACGTGAAGGGCGACCTGGCCGGCATGGCGATGCCCGGATCGCCGGCCGCGCCCGCCCATGCCAAGCTGGTCGAGCGGGCCGAGGCGATCGGGCTCACCGACTATGCCTATGCCGATTTCCCGGTCGTGTTCTGGGACCTGTTCGGCGAACAGGGTCATCCGGTGCGCACGACCGTCTCCGAAATGGGGCCGCTGCTGCTCGCCCGGCTGATGGGGCTGAACGAGACGCAGGAGGGCGTGCTCTCCATCGCCTTTCGCGTCGCCGACGAGCAGGGGCTGCTGCTGCTCAATCTCGACGACCTCCAGTCGATGCTGGCCTTCTGCGCGGACAATGCGGCCGATCTTTCGGCGCGCTACGGCAATGTCACGCGCGCGTCGGTCGGCACGATCCAGCGCCAGCTGCTCCAGCTCGATTCGCAGGGTGGCGGCCATTTCTTCGGCGAGCCGGCGCTGACCATCGCGGATTTCCTGAAGACGGACGAAACCGGGCGCGGCACCGTCAACATCCTGGCCGCCGACAAACTGATGCAGAGCCCCCGGCTCTACGCCACCTTCCTGCTCTGGCTGCTCTCCGAGCTGTTCGAGGAGCTGCCCGAGGTCGGCGATCCCGAGAAGCCCAAGCTCGTCTTCTTCTTCGACGAGGCGCATCTGCTGTTCGACGACGCGCCCAAGGCGCTGCAGGACAAGATCGAACAGGTCGTGCGGCTGATCCGCTCCAAGGGCGTCGGCGTGTTCTTCGTGACGCAGAATCCGGTGGATATTCCGGAGGCGGTCGCCGGCCAGCTCGGCAACCGCGTCCAGCATGCGCTGCGCGCTTTCACGCCGAAGGACGAGCGGGCGATCAAGGCGGCGGCAGAGACGTTCCGCACCAATCCCGCCGTCGATGTCCGCACCGTCATCACCGAATTGAAGACCGGCGAAGCGCTGGTTTCGACGCTGGACGAGAAGGGCGCGCCTGCGCCTGTCGAGCGGACCCTTGTCCGCCCGCCCTGCTCGCGGCTGGGGCCGCTGACACCGAAGGAGCGAGCGATCATCCAGTCGATTTCGCCGATCGGCGAGACGTACGACACGGTCGTGGACCGCGAGAGCGCCTATGAGATCCTGAAGGCGCGCGCCGAGGCGGCGGCGACGCAGGCCGCCGATGCCAAGGCCGCCGCCGAAGCGGAGAAGGCGCGGATCGCCGAGGAGAAGGCGGCCGAGAAGCAGCGCGTCGCGGACGAGCGCGAGGCGGCGCGGGCCGAGCGCGAGCGCCGCCGCAATCCGCCGATCCACGAGCAGGTCGCGCGGCAATTGGGCAAGACCGTCCAGCGCCAGGTGGTCAACCGCATGGCCGGATCGATCGTGCGCGGCCTGCTCGGCGGGCTGTTCCGGGGGCGTTGAGTCCCTTTCTCGTCGTCATTGCGAGCCCCGCAGGGGCGCGGCAATCCAGCGCTGAATCTGGATCGCCACGGCGCTTCGCGCCTCGCGATGACGAATGAAAAAAAGCCGCCCTAATAGCCGAACCCCGCCGCGCTTTTGTGGCCGGCGAGCACATGGTCGCGTAGCGCGCGCCCGTCCCAGGCGCGCTCGACGCCGGCTTCGGCCTGGCGGACCAGCGCGACGATCGCTTCGTTGACCGGGGCCTTGCGCCCCAGCTTGCGGGCGAGCGCGACGATCTCGCCGTTGAGGGCGTCGATCTCGGTCGGCCGGCCGGCGGCGAAATCGTCGGCCATGGAGGAGCGGGCGTCGGCGTCGATCTTGTAGAGCTTCAGCACCGTCGATTTGAACAGCCAGTCCGGCGCGCCGACGATGTGCGGGAAGAGGCGGGGCGGAAAGGGGCCGAGCTTGGCCGGCTCGATCCCCGCCGCCTTGAGCAGCTCCAGCCCCTCGATCTGCGCGGCGGCCCAGACCCGGCGATAGTCGCGGTTCGCCAGCTCCTCGAGCAAGGGGCGGCCGGACAGCGCGTTCACCGCATTGTTGAGATTGACGAGCAGCTTGCCCCACATCACGCCGGGCATGTCGCCGGACAGGATCATCTTGCCCGGCTTGTCGCCGATCCGGCCGTTGAGCGCGCGGGTCGTTTCGTGATCCTCCGCCCAGAGCGCGCCGGCGACGCCCTTGTGCCAGCGGCCATTGCCCATCCGCGCGACGTTGAACGGGATCATGCCGGCCAGCACCGTGGCATGGGGCAAGGCGGCGCGCAGCGCATCGGCGTTGCTGACGCCGTTCTGGAAGCTGATGACGGTGACGCCCTTGCGGGCATGACGGGCGATTTCCTTCGCCGCCGCTTCGGTGCCGCTGCTTTTGACGCAAAGCGCGACGATGTCGGCCTTGCGCAGCGCCTTGGCATTGACTGCGAATTCGACCTCGTCGGGACGCAGCTCGATGCGGCGGCGCTCGCCGTCGGTCAGGGTCAGGCCATTGGCGGCGATCTCGTCGCGGACCGCAGGGCGGCCGACGAAGGAGACGGGCAGGCCCGCCGCCAGCCATGCGCCGCCGATCCAGCAGCCGACCGAACCGGCGCCGTGGATCGCGACATGCGGGTTCTCGGGAAGCTCAGCCACGTCCGCGATAGGGCGCGACGCCCTGATCCGGCACCCACAGCCCTTGCGGCGGGGTGCCCGATTGCCAGAAGACGTCGATCGGAATGCCGCCGCGCGGATACCAATAGCCGCCGATGCGCAGCCAGCGCGGGCCCATCTCCGCCACCAGCCGCTCGGCGATGCCGACCGTCACCGCCTCGTGGAAGCCGGCATGATTGCGGAAAGAGGCGAGGAACAGCTTCAGCGATTTGGATTCGACGATCGTCTCGCCCGGCGCGTAATCGATGACGAGATGAGCGAAATCGGGCTGGCCGGTGACCGGGCAGAGCGAGGTGAATTCCGGCGCGGCGAAGCGCACCAGATAGAGCGCGTCCGGGCGCGGATTGGGCACATAATCCAGCACCGCCGCGTCCGGCGAGGCGGGCAGCGGGCTGTGCTGGCCGAGATGGGTGAGCGTCATGACCGCCTTGTAGAGCGTGTCGCGGCCGAACTGAACCTAGTCGAACAGCTCTTCGAGGAAAGACTTGCGGCGCTTCGGATAGCGGCGCTCGTCATGGTCGCGATAAGGATCGCGGCCCTGGCGCGGCTCGGGCTGGCGCGGTGGCGGGGCGAGGGACGCGTTGCTGCGCTCGATGATCTTGTCGAGCTCGCCCCGGTCGAGCCAGACGCCGCGACAGGCGGGGCAATAATCGATCTCGATTCCCTGCCGCTCCGACATGGTGAGGGGCGTGCGATCGAGCGGACAGAGCATCGGTTCGTTGGTCATGGCCGGGATGTGGAGAGAGGCCCGAACAGTGTCAAGCGGGGCCGCGCCGGATCAGGCCTGCGACACGTCGAGCGCGGTTTCGCCGTCCCAGATCACGACGCGGTCGCCGAGCGTGACCACGCCGAACAGCCGCTCGGCGAATTCCTCGGGCAGGCCGACGCAGCCGCGCGTCGCCATGTCGTCGGCGAGCGCGGGGGACCCGTGGACCGCGATGCCGTCCCAGGTGAGGCGCAGCATGTGCGGCATCGGCGCGTCGTAGAGGTTGGACCAGTGATCGGCGCGCATCTGCAGGATCGGGAAGCTGCCGGTCGGCGTCGGCTTGTTGTCGGCGCCGTAGATCAGGCTGGAGCGGCCGATCTCGATCCCGGCGCGATAGACGGACAGGACGCGGGCGCGGATGTTGACGACGATCACCGTCTCCCCCTCGGCCGGCGCATTCTCGCCCGCCCAGACATATTCGCCGGGGCCGAGCCAGTGCGGCACGTCCAGTTCCTGCCGGACGTCTATGCCGGTGAGGCGCGGCGTGCCGGCGGGCACCTCCGCGGATGCGGTGTGGACATGCTGCGCCGGCGCCGGTGCGGGCGCCGTCTGCGGAGCGGGATTGGTCGCGGACATGAGCTGCGGCGCGCCCTGGAACAGGATCGCCGCGCCCACCGCGAACATGGCGAGCTTCACGGCGATCCACAGATTCCGACTCGTCAGCGCGTTGGTCATGCAGGCAGCTTTCGCGCCCTTGACACGGCAGGGGCAAGCGCCTTGTCCCGGCTGTGCCCGATCGGGACAGGCGGGCGCGAAATCTTCCCGGCCGGAGGGACGAAAAGAAAGGGTGCGCAGCCGGTCCGGCTTGGCTAAGCCATCGCCATGCCTCGCGCACCGCTGGAACCGATACCGCAGCGCCCCGCCGTTTCGGCGGTGGGGCTGGTGGTGGCGGGCGCGGCGGCGGTCGTCGTCCTGTGGTTCCTCGCCCAGATCGCGATGGCGATCCTGCTGCTCTTCTTCGCCGCCGTCGTCGCGATCGCGCTCGCCGCACCGGTCGACTGGTTCGTGCGGCGGGGGATGCCGCGCCACTTCGCCGCGCCGCTCGTGCTGCTGCTCTTCTTCGGGTCGCTGGTGCTGCTCGGCTGGCTGGTCATTCCCCGGCTGATCGAGCAGATCGTGCTGCTGGTGAACGGGCTGCCCGGCCTGATCCGCGAGGTCGAGCGCGAGATCGCCGGGCTGCTCGCCAATTATCCGGACCTGCAGGGCTTCGCGCGGCTGGACGGCAGCGGCGCCAATCTGGTGCCGACGGCGCTCAACATCTTTTCCGGGGTGGGCACCTTCTCGCTCTCGCTGGTCGGCGGCATCGCGGTCACGATCATCTTCCTGAGCACCATCGCCTATATCGTGCTGGACCCGGAGCCGATCGTGAAGGCCTATATAGGCAGCCTGCCGGTCGAGCATCGCGCGGCGGGCGTGCGCGCCTATCGCCGCGCGTCGCGCTCGGTGGTCGGCTGGGCGCGGGCGAGCTTCGTGGTCGGCGCTTTGCAGGCGATCGCGGTGCTGATCTTCCTCACCTGGATGGAGGTGCCGGGCGCTTTGGTCTGGGCGGCGCTCGCCTTCTTCGCGGACTTCATCCCGCGCATCGGCGGCTACATCATGGCCTTTCCCCCGGTCGTGCTGGCGCTGGGCCAGGGGCCGATGACGGCGGTGTGGATCGCGATCTTCTATGCGGTCAGCAACGAAATCCTGGGCAGCGTCGTGGCGCCCAAGATCCGCGGCACCACGATGCAGGTCCATCCGGTGCTCATCATCTTCTTCACGCTCGCCTTCGCGCTCGCCTTCGGGCTGATCGGCGCGATCGTGGCGACCCCGGCGGCGGCCTTCGCGGCGGCCTATTACGGCGAATTTTACATGAAGCGGCCGCTTGTGCGTATCCCGGCCCGCTGAACCGACGACAACAGGGAGAGAGACTTTTGAACACGCGCAGCCTTGCCATCCTCGCCGCCCTTGCCCTTTCCGCCGGTCTCGCCGGCACCGTCGCCGCCCAGCCTTCGGGCGAGGCGCGCGCCGCGACCAAGGGGCCGCCCGCCGACCGCGAGCCCAATATATCGGTGACGCGCCATACGGGCACGTTCGGCGGGCAGCGGATCAGCTATGTCGCGACGGCGGGCGAGACCTTCCTGCGCGCCGAGGACGGAACGCCGCGCGCCGCGATCTTTTCCACCTCCTATGTCCGCGAGCCGCGCGATTCGAGCCGGCCCGTGACCTTCCTGTTCAACGGCGGCCCGGGCTCCGGCTCGGTATGGCTGCACATGGGGGCGTTTGGGCCGCGCTATGTCGCTATCCCCTCGGACGGCACGGATGACGGCGCGCCGCCTTATCCGATCGTCGACAATCCCCACAGCCTGCTCGACGTCACCGACCTGGTCTTCATCGACCCGGTCGGCACCGGCTTCAGCCACGCTCTGGGCGACACCAATCCCAGCGAGTTCTGGGGCGTCACCCGCGACGCCCAGTCGGTGGCCCAGTTCATCCGGCTGTGGCTCAACGACAATGGCCGCTGGAATTCGCCCAAGTTCCTGGGCGGCGAAAGCTACGGAACGACGCGCACGGCCGCCGTGGTCAACCAGCTCGAAGGCACGTTCAACGATGTGTCGCTGAACGGCCTGCTGCTCATCTCGACCATCCTCGATTTCGGTGCGGGGGCGGACACGCCTGGAAATGAGGTGACGCACATCCTCAACCTGCCGACCATGGCCGCCACCGCCTTCTATCACGGCAAGGCGCAGGCGACGTCCGTCGAGGCGTTCGTCGAGGAGGCACGGCGTTTCGCGCGCGGGCCTTATGCCCATGCCTTGCTCCAGGGCCAGGCGCTGGGCGCCGAGGAGCGCGCCTCCGTGCGCCGCGAGCTGGCGCGATTCACCGGCCTTTCCGAGACCTTCATCGAGAATGCCGACCTGCGCATCCTGCCGGCGCGCTTCTACAAGGAATTGCTGCGCGACCGGGGGCTGACCGTCGGCCGGCTCGACAGCCGCTATACGGGCCGCGACTATGACTTTGCAGGCGAGCGGCCGGACAACGATCCCAGCTTCTACGGGATCGATGCCGGCTACACCGCCGCGATCAACCAGCATGTCCGCGAGTTTCTCGGCTATCGCACCGACCGGTCCTATGTGACGATCGGCTCGGTCCAGCCCTGGGACTGGCGGATCGGCGGCGGCCGCGACAACGACGTCTATCTCAACGTCACGCCCTATATCGGCCGGGCGTTGCGCGAGAATAGCGGCCTTCGGGTCTTCGTCGGCCAGGGCTATTACGATTTCGCCACGCCCTTCTACGCCGCCGAATATGCGTTGTCGCGCACCGGCATCCCGCAGGACCGCATCCAGTACGCTTATTACGAATCCGGCCATATGATGTACGTCCGCGAGCAGGACCGGGCGCAGTTGTCGCGCGACATCCGGGCCTTCATCCGGGCCCGTTGAGCCGATGGGCCCGCTCGTCTCGACTGGCTGGCTGGACACGGAGCTGGGCGCGCCGGATTTGCGCGTGCTCGACGCGAGCTTCTTCCTGCCGGGCTCGGGGCGCGACGCGCGGGCCGAATATGAAGCGGCGCATATTCCCGGCGCGATGTTTTTCGACATCGACGCGATCGCCGATCCGGACAGTGCGCTGCCGCACATGCTGCCCCCGGCGCATGTCTTCGCCAGCCGGGCGCGGGCGTTGGGGCTGGGCGACGGCGACCGGATCCTTGTCTACGACAATTCGCCGCTGCACAGCGCCGCGCGGGCCTGGTGGATGCTGACAGCATTCGGCGCGCGCCATGTCGCGGTGCTGGACGGCGGCCTGCAGAAATGGACGGCGGAAGGGCGGGCCGTGGAGAGCGGCGTGCCGGAAGTGCGGCGCGGCCATTTCACGCCGGTGCTGGACGCGGCGCTGGTGGCGGACAAGGCGCGGGTGCTGGGGCTGATCGGCGATGAGAGCCATGTCATCGTCGATGCCCGCTCGGCGACGCGTTTCGCGGGCGATGAGGCGGAGCCGCGTCCCGGCGTCACGCCCGGGCATATTCCGGGATCGCTCAGCCTGCCGCAGGGCAGCCTGTTCAACGCCGACAACACAATGAAGCAAGGCGAGGAGCTGCGCGCCGCCTTCGCGGCGGCAGGCGCCGACCTGGCCAAACCGCTGGTCACGACCTGCGGCTCGGGCGTCACCGCCGCGGTGCTGCTGCTGGGCGCGCATCTGCTCGGCAAAAACGACGTGACGCTCTATGACGGGAGCTGGTCGGAATGGGGCGCGGACCCCGACACCCCAAAGGCGAAGGGCGCGGCATGAGCGACGAGCACAGGCCCGAAACGCGCCTGATCGAGGCCGGACGGCGCCGGGAATGGACGCATCTGGAAGGCGGGAAGGGCGGCATCGTCAACCCGCCGGTCTGGCGCGCCTCGACGACCCTGTTCGACAGCGTGGCGGAGATGCACGCCGCCGAGCCGCCGCGCACCGGCACGCTGCAATATGGCCGCAGCGGCACGCCGACGACCTGGGCGCTGCGTGAGGCGCTGACCGCGCTGGAGCCGGGCGCGGCGGCGACCCAGCTTTACCCGTCCGGCGCGGCGGCGGTGGCGGCGGCCTTGCTCGCCGTGCTGGAAGCGGGCGACGAACTGCTGATGGCGGACAGCGCCTATGGGCCGACGCGGACTCTGTGCGACACCCTGCTCAAGCGCTTCGGCGTGGCGACGCGCTATTACGATCCGCTGATCGGCGCCGATATCGCCGGGCTGATCGGGGATAAGACCCGGGCGATCTTCCTGGAAAGCCCCGGCTCGCTGACCTTCGAGGTGCAGGACGTGCCGGCGATCTGCGCGGTCGCGAAGGAACGCGGGCTCGTTACCCTCATCGACAATACCTGGGCGACGCCGCTCTTCTTCCCGGCGATCGCGGCGGGCGTGGACATCTCGATCCTCGCCTGCACCAAATATATCGGCGGTCATGCCGATCTGATGCTGGGATCGGTGACGGTGGCTGACGCTCATGCCGATCGGCTGGCCAAAAGCAGCCGTGCGCTGGGGCAGGCGGCGAGCCCGGACGATGCCTGGCTGGCGCTGCGCGGGCTTCGCACGCTCGACGTGCGGCTGCGGCGGCACGAGGAAAATGCGCTGAAGGTCGCGCGCTGGCTGAAGGATCAGCCGCAGATCGCGCAGGTGCTGCATCCGGCGTTGCCGGATTGCCCGGGGCACGAGCATTGGGCGCGCGATTTCAGCGGATCGACCGGCCTGTTCGCCTTCGTGCTGGACGGCGGCGATGCGACGGGCGCGGCGCGGCTGATCGACGGGCTGGAGCTGTTCGGCATCGGCTATAGCTGGGGCGGCTTCGAAAGCCTGGTCTGCCCGGCCGCGCCGAAACGGACCGCATCGGCGTGCGACTGGGCGGGCCCGATCGTGCGGCTTCATATCGGGCTGGAGCATCCCGACGACCTGATCGCCGATCTCGCCCAGGGACTGGCGCGGCTGAGCTGAGTCTCAGTCCAGCAGTTCGGAAAGATCGCCGAGCGCTTCCTCGATCGCCTCGGCAAGGCGGCCGGCGGCGAGGCGGGGCGGCTCGGCCGCGTCATTGGCCGCGAGCAAAGCTTCGACCCCGGCAGCGGCCCAGATGGAGGTTTCCGCCACCAGCGCGTCGAAGCGGCGCCGGGCGACGGGCGCGGCTCGGTCATAAGCGGCGCTGAGCTTGGCCGCTTCGTCGAGCGCTTCATCCTGGGCGCGCTCCGGCGCACGGTCGGCGAGCTGCTCCACCAGCCGGAGCGCCTCGCGCAGTTGCGCGAACTGGCCGCCGGGATCGGCGCCGGACGAGGCCGGAGAAGGAGGCGCCTGATGCGTCATAACCCGGCAGGCTACCCGCGCACCGCTAACGAAGCCCTAACGCCCATTGCGCGGAAAGTGCGGCTGGGGCACCTGCACTTTCGTCATGTTTCGCTTTTATCCCTTCGCCGCCTTGCTTTTCGCCGCCATGCCCGCCTTCGCGCAGGAGGCGGAGCCGATTGGACCGGCAGGCGGTTTCGCCCTGTCCGGCGAGGCGCTGATCGTAAGCGATTACCGCTTCCGGGGCGTTTCCCGGTCGGACGAGGATCCCGCGGCACAGCTCTCCCTCACGCTCGCCCATGACCGCGGCTTCTATGCCGGTGCGCGCGGCACGACCTTGAAGGGCGTGGACCCGTTTCGCGCCCGCGATCCCGGCTTCGGCGACCTGGGCGACGTCCAGCTCGATCTTTACGCGGGCTGGCGCGCCGGTCTGGGCGGCGGCTTCGATCTCGATGCGGGGCTGACCTATTACGCCTTTGCCGGCGGTGCCGGCGCGACCGATTATGCCGAGCCCTATGCCTCGATCGGCTATCTGATCGGGCCGGCGCAGCTCAGCACCGGCGTCCGATACGCCCCGGCGCAGGATGCGATCGGTGGCGAGGACATGCTCTACCTGTTCGGGCAGGTGGACGTGAGCGTGCCATTCCGCCCGTGGCGCTTCACCGCGCAGCTGGGGCGGCAGGATTGGGGTGCTTTTGGGAGCTACTGGAACTGGTCGTTGGGCGCGCGGCATCAGCTCAGCGCGCTCGGCCTGCCCGGCGCCGAAATCGGCCTCAGCTACGTCGATACCGACCTGCCCGCGACGCGCGGGCAGGATGCGGGGCTGATCGCCTCGCTATCGCTGCGGTTCTGATATTCGCCGTCATTGCGAGGAGCATAGCGACGAAGCAATCCAGCGGGCCTCGGAGACCGCTCTGGATTGCTTCGCTACGCTCGCAATGACGGAGCCATTGAAGGCTTATTGCGGCGTGCTGACCGCCGCTTCCTGACCGTCGCCTTGCGGCAGCTGGAGCATGGTCTGGACCAGCGCGCCGCGATTGACCACCGCGGTCTGCGGATCGCCGGCGACCGAGCGGGCGCCCAAAGCGGCGCGGTCCACGCCGGCCTGCTGGAGCAGGTTGTTCTCCACCGCGCTGCGCGGCTGCGGGCCGCCGAACAGGGCCTGGAGCGCCTGGGCGCGCGGATCGCTGCCCGTATCGGCCTCGCCCGGGCGGGGCGGGGTCAGCGCGAATTCCGGCGGCACGATGAGCTGCGGATTGCGGGCCACCACGAACTCGTCGGGGCGGTTGCGGTTGAACGGACCGCCGCCGGCGCAACCGGCGAGCAAAGCGGCGACGCCGCCGGCCAGGACGAGATGAGCGAGACGCATGGCTTTACGATTCCTTCTTCTTGTCCTTGCCATCGCGCATCAGGAGCGCGCGGACAAGCAAAAGCAGCACGCCGATGGTAATCGCCGCATCGGCGACATTGAAGACCAAAAAGGGCCGCCAGTCGCCGAAATGCAGATCGGCATAGTCGACGACATAGCCGAACCGTGCCCGATCCAGGATATTCCCCATCGCGCCGCCGAGGACGAGGGCCAGCGCCGCCGAATCGTCGCGGCGCTGCTCCTTCCACATCCACACCGCGACGAAGATGGCGATCGCGGCGGTGAGCGCGACCAGCAGCCAGCGCCCGGCATCCGTCCCCGCCGAAAACAGGCCGAGCGAGACGCCCCTGTTCTCCACCCAGCGCAGATCGAAGAAGGAGACGAGGCGGATCACGCCGTCGGGCTGGTTCTGCAGGTTGAGCGGGGTGATAACGACCCATTTCACCGCCTGATCGAAAACGAAGACCAGGAAGGCGATGACGAAGGCGACCGAGCGGTTGCGCTTCAGTTTCCAGTCGTCCGGGGTGGCCGCCGGAGGCGCGGTCGTTTCCGTATCAGCCATTCACCACCTCGTCGCAACGATCGCAGAGATCGCCGTCTTCCTTCACTTCCGGGAGATGCCGCCAGCAGCGGCCGCATTTGTGTTGATCGGTGGGTGTGACGGAAACCGCATCGCCCGTCGCAGCCGAAACCTCCGATACGATGTAGATTTCGGCCAGGTCGGCCGGATCGACATCGGGCAGCTCCTCGCCCAGCCCCGGATAGGCGACCTTCGCCGCGAGGCTGGAGCCGATCACCTTTTCGCGCCGCAGCGGCTCGATGCTTTCGGTGACGCGCTCGCGGGACGCACGGATGCGCTCCCACTTTGTCGCCAGTGCCTCGTCCCGCCATCCGGCATCCACTTCCGGCCAATCCAGCAGGTGCACGCTGTCCGCCTCCGGATAGCGCGTGCCCCACACTTCCTCCGCCGTGAAGCACAGGATCGGGCTGGCCCAGCGGACGAGGGCGTGAAAGATGTGGTCGAGGACGGTGCGATAGGCGCGGCGCTTGGGGCTGGCCGGCGCGTCGCAATAGAGGCTGTCCTTGCGGATATCGAAAAAGAAGGCGGAGAGATCGTCATTGGCGAAGGCCATGAGCGCGCGCGTGTAGCGGTTGAACTCGTAGCCCTCGGCGGCCTCCTTCAGCTCCGCGTCGAGCGCGGCGAGGCGGTGCAGCACCCAGCGTTCCAGCTCCGGCATCGCCGCCACGTCCGTGACGCGCTCCGCATCGGTGAAGCCGTCCAGCGCGCCGAGCAGGTAGCGGAAGGTGTTCCTGAGCTTGCGATAGGCGTCGGACGTGCCGGCCAGCACCTCCTTGCCGATCCGGACATCCTCGAAATAGTCGGTCGAGGCGACCCAGAGGCGGAGGATATCGGCGCCATTGTCGCGGATGATGGCGAGCGGATCGACGACATTGCCGAGGCTCTTGGACATCTTGCGCCCGTTCTGGTCGAGCGCGAAGCCGTGGGTCAGTACGCCCTCATAAGGCGCCCGTCCGCGCGTGCCGCTCGATTCCAGCAAGGAGGACTGAAACCAGCCGCGATGCTGGTCCGAGCCTTCGAGATAGAGATCGGCGCGGACGCCCTCGCCGTAGCGGGCCTCGATCACATAAGCGTGGGTCGAGCCGCTATCGAACCAGACGTCGAGAATGTCCTGCTGCGGTTCGTAATCCTCCAGCCGGTAGCTGTTCCCGAGCAGGGCCTGATGATCCGCCGCGAACCAGGCGTCGGCGCCCCCTTCGCGGAAGGCAGCGACGATCCGTGCGTTGACGGCGGGGTCGCTCAAATAGGCGCCGGTCTTGCGGTCCACATAGAGCGCGATCGGCACGCCCCAGGCGCGCTGGCGGCTGATTACCCAGTCCGGGCGGCCCTCGACCATCGATTTGATGCGGTTCTTCGACTTTTCCGGCACCCAGCGGGTTTGGTCGATGGCGGCGAGGGCGGTGGCCCTAAGCCCCTCTCCCCTTGCGGGAGAGGGGTTGGGGAGAGGGGATTCTTCCCTCTCCCTGCCGTCGCTCCGCGCCGTCTGTCCCTCTCCCGCAAGGGGAGAGGGACGCTTGTCCATCGGAATGAACCATTGCGGGGTGCACCGGAAGATCACCTTGGCCTTGGAGCGCCAACTGTGCGGATAGCTGTGCTGGTAATCCGCGCTGGCGGCGAGCAGGGCGCCGGCCTCCTTGAGGTCCGAGCAGATCGGGCCGTCCGGCGCGTTGAACTTCGGGTTGATCACGCTGCCCTGACCGCCGAGCCATGCCCAGTCCTCGCGATACTTGCCGTCGTCCGCGACCGCGAAGACCGGATCGATCCCGTGCGCCTTGCACAATTCGAAATCGTCCTCGCCATGATCCGGCGCCATGTGGACGAGGCCGGTGCCGGTGTCGGTGGTGACGAACTCTCCGGGCAGGAACGGGCGGGGCTTCGCGAAGAAGCCGCCGAGATGGTGCATCGGATGGCGGGCGACGGAGCCGGCGAGGTCGGAGCCTTTAAGGTCCTTAATTTTGAACAATGCCAGCAAATCTGGCGTTTCGTCGGTGATATCCGACCAATCGGCTTGGTCGGCAACCTTCTTGAGACGAGCGACAAACGACTCAAAAAGCGGGCTGGCGACGAGGATTTTCTTTCCGACCGGGATTCCGAGCTCTTCCATGCGCGCGTCGGCGATTGAGCTTTCCTCGGCTCCGCCACCCGGCTCCGCAAACAGCGTGAACAGCATATAGTCCACGTCCGGCCCATAGGCCAAAGCCTGGTTGACCGGGATCGTCCAGGGCGTGGTCGTCCACACCACCGCATGGGCGCCGACCAGCCCCGGGATCGGGCTTTCGACGATCTCGAACGCCACGTCGATCTGGGTCGAGACGATGTCCTCATATTCCACCTCGGCCTCGGCCAGGGCGGTCTTCTCGACCGGGCTCCACATGACCGGCTTTGCGCCGCGATAGAGCTGGCCGCTTTCGGCGAATTTCAGCAGCTCGGCGACGATCGCCGCCTCGGCCTCGAACTTCATGGTGAGATAGGGATCGTCCCACTCGCCCATCACGCCGAGGCGCTGGAACTGAGCCATCTGGACGCCGACCCACTGGTCCGCATAGGCGCGGCATTCGGCGCGGAATTGCGGCTTGGGCACCGCATCCTTGTCGAGCTTCTTCTTGCGATAGGCCTCCTCGATCTTCCATTCGATCGGCAGGCCGTGGCAGTCCCAGCCCGGAATGTAGGGCGCATCGAAGCCGCGCAAAGTCGCCGAACGGACGATGATGTCCTTCAGGATCTTGTTCATCGCATGGCCCATATGGATGTCGCCATTGGCGTAGGGCGGGCCGTCGTGGAGGATGAAGCGCTTGCGCTCCTTGCGGGCTTCGCGGAGCTGTTCGTACAGCTTCTGCTCCTCCCAGCGCGCGAGGATGGCCGGCTCCTTCTGCGCGAGGCCGGCTTTCATCGGGAAATCCGTCTTCGGCAGGAAAACGGTGTCTCTGTAATCGGGTTTGTCGGACATCGCGGGCGGACTTAGCCGGGAAGGAAGGGAAGGGGAAGCATACAGTCCGTCATGCTGAACTTGTTTCAGCATCCATCCACGCCCCGCGCGGCGGGTGGAGGCATGGACCCTGAAACAAGTTCAGGGTGACGGGTAGGGTCTCAGGGCGACGGATAAGATCTCAGGATGACGGTTGGAGGATGCGCTTCGCGTCTTCCGCATCCCGCGCAATCTGGGCCTTCAGAGCGTCGAGCCCGTCGAAGGCGGCCTCGTCGCGCAGATGGGCGATCAGCTCGACCTCGACGGTCTGGCCGTAAAGGTCGCCGTTGAAATCGAAGAACCAGGGCTCGAGAAGCTCCTTGGGCGGATCGAACATCGGGCGGACGCCGAGATTGGCGACGCCGTCCACAGTGACGCCGCCCGGCAGATGGCCGCGCACCGCATAGATTCCGAAGCGCGGGCGCAGATATGCGCCGAGCGAGAGATTGGCGGTGGGGAAGCCGAGCTCCCGGCCGCGCTTGTCGCCATGCTCGACAATGCCCTCGATCGCGAAGGGGCGGGTGAGGAGGCGCGTCGCGGTGGCGCAATCGCCGGCCTGCAGCGCCTCGCGGATGCGGCTGGAGGAAACGGGCTCCTCGCCGTCCGCGACCGGCGCCACGGCGTCCACCGAGATGCGCTGCGCCTGGCCGAGCAGCTTCAGCACATCGACATCGCCGCCCCGGCCCTTGCCGAAGGTGAAGTCCTCGCCGGTGACGACGCCCGCCGCGCCGATCCGGCTGGCGAGATGGTCGGCGACGAAATCGGCGGCGGTGACGGATGCCAGCTCCGCATCGAAATGGAAGACCAGCATCGCATCCGCACCGGCCGCGGCGAACAGCCGCTCGCGCTGGTCGAGCGTGGTGAGGCGGAAGGGCGGCAGGTCCGGCTTGAAGAAGCGCGCGGGATGCGGATCGAAGGTCGCGACCAGCGCCGGGCGCCCTTCGGCCCGGGCGCGCGACACGGCACGGCCCACCACCGCCTGATGGCCCTTGTGAAACCCGTCGAAATTGCCGAGCGCGACGATGCCGCCACGCAAATGGGCCGGGACCGCCGAGCCCCCGTCAAGGCGCTCCATGGCGTTTCTATAGAAAGCGGACGGCATCGCGGCAACGCGCCCGTTCGACTGCTCCCATCGTCATGCTGAACTTGTTTCAGCATCCATGAACACCGCCGTGCGAAATTCTCGAAGACGGATGTTCATGGATCCCGGATCCAGTCCGGGATGACGTTCAGGACAGGCAGCGTTCCAGCCGGACGAAGCTGTGCGCCGGCGCGTCGCCCTGCGCCGGGTGATCCTCGCGAGACACTTCTTGCCAGTGGGCGGGGTCGAAGGGCGGGAGGATCGTGTCGCCAGCGATCTCGCCGTGCACTTCGGTCAGCTCCACCGTTTCGGCAAGTGGCGCGAACAGGGCGAAGATTTCGGCCCCGCCGATGATCGAAACCTTGTCGCCGCCGGCCAGCTCCAGCGCCTTCTCCGGCGTGCGTACGATCTCCGCACCTTCGGCCTGCCAAGCCGCATCGCGAGTCAGCACAATATGACGGCGACCGGGAAGCAGGCCGGGCAGGCTTTCGAAGGTGCGGCGGCCCATGATCATCGGCGCGCCCATGGTGAGCCGCTTGAAGCGCTTCAGATCCGCCGGCAGATGCCAGGGCAGACCGCCGTCCCGCCCGATCACTCCATTGTCGGCGCGGGCGACGACCATGGTTATTTTTGGTCTCATTTCAGGATCACCCGCTCGGGCTGAGCCTGTCGAAGCCCTGCTCTTCCCTTCCGGCAATGGAGAAGAAAGGACAGCCCTTCGACAGGCTCAGGGCGAACGGAGTGGGAGGCAAGCAGGTCAAACCGCGACCTCCGCCTTGATGTGCGGATGGGGATCGTAATCCACGATCTCGAAATCCTCATATTCGTAGGCGTCGATCGCTTCCGGTTTGCGCAGGATGTGGAGTTTGGGAAGGGCGCGCGGATCGCGGGCCAGTTGCTCGCGGGCCTGCTCCAGATGGTTGGAATAAAGGTGGCAGTCGCCGCCCGTCCAGACGAACGTGCCGGGTTCCAGCCCGCATTGCTGGGCGAGCATGTGGGTCAACAGGGCATAGCTGGCGATGTTGAAGGGCACGCCGAGGAAGACATCGGCGCTGCGCTGGTAGAGCTGGAGGTGGAGCTTGCCCCCCGCCACCTGTGTCTGGAACAGGCAATGGCAGGGCGACAGCGCCATCCTGTGCAGATCGCCGGGATTCCAGGCGGTGACGATCTGACGGCGCGAGGCGGGATCGCGCTTGATGAGGTCCACCAGGGCGGCGATCTGGTCGATCTCGCGTCCGTCCACCGTTTCCCAGTGCCGCCATTGCTTGCCGTAGACGGGGCCGAGATCGCCCGCCTCGTCCGCCCATTCGTTCCAGATGCTGACCTTGCGGTCCTGCAGCCAGCGCACATTGGTGTCGCCGCGCAGGAACCAGAGCAATTCGACGATGATCGAGCGCAGATGCAGCTTCTTGGTGGTGAGCAGCGGGAAGCCCTTCGACAGATCGAAGCGCATCTGGTGACCGAACACCGAACGGGTGCCGGTGCCGGTACGGTCCTGCTGCTCGACACCTTCGTCGAGGATCAGGCGGAGGAGATCGAGATAGGCGCGCATGGCCATGCTATGGCCCGTCCGGCGCGGCGTTTCCAATCCAAAATGGCGTCCGAAACGGAGTCGTTCGCGCACCATCGTGTACGCACGCGATGGCAGAAGACGGGGATGATCGTGGACACCGCCCGCGCCGCCGCCGATCTGCTGCGCCCGCTCTTCGCGGAGGTGCAGGGCGAGCGGCTGGCGGTGGCGCATCTCGATGCCGCGCGGCGGCTGCTGGCGCTGGACGAGGAGGTGGCGCGCGGTGCGGATTCGATGGCGCTGCCGGTGCGCGCCATCATCGCCGCCGCCTTGGCGCGGGACGCGGCGGGGCTGGTCATCGCCCACAATCATCCGAGCGGCGATCCCAGCCCCAGCCCGGCCGACATCGCTGCGACGCGGCGGCTGGCCGAAGCGGCCGAGCGGCTCGACATCCGCCTCCACGATCACCTGATCTTCGCCGCGGGCGATTGCCGCAGCTTCCGTGCGCTGGGGCTATTGTGATCCCATCCGTCATTGCGAGGAGCGCAGCGACGAAGCAATCCAGCGGGCCTCCGAATCAGGGCTGGATTGCTTCGCTACGCTCGCAATGACGGCGGGGACGCATTACAGCGCGCAGGGACGGATCGTGCCCGGATCGGGGCGGGGGCCGCGCGGCTCGAACGAGGCGAAATAGGATTCGCTGTCGCCCAGCCGCTCGAACCGGCGCAGCTCGTAGCCGAGCGCGCTGAATTCGCAGACCAATAGGCGCGGCGGGGTGCCGTGGCGGTCGGTCGTCCGGTCGGCGTCGACGACGATGATCTTGCCGCCCTGCTTCAGATCGTCGTGCAGGTGCCACAGGAACTCGCTGGGGCTGGCGATCTCATGATACATGTGGATCATCAGGATGCGATCGAACGAGCGGTCCGGAAGCTGCGGATCGTGCGCCTCGCCGAGCTTGATCGCGACATTGTCGAGCCGCTCGTTCTGGACGCGCTGGGCGAGCGCGCGGATCGTCTCCGGCACGATGTCCTCGGCCAGCACGCGGCCCTGCGCTCCGACGATCGGCGACAGGCGGACGGTATAATAGCCCTGGCCGGCGCCGATATCGGCGACCGACATGCCCTCGCCGATCTCGGCCAGGCGCATCACCGTCTCGAACTCGCCGACGCTGTCGCGGGCGTCCTCGTCGCGATATTCGGACGAGGTGATCGGTGCGACCGGGCGCTGCGGCGCCGGGAAGGCGGCGTTCTGCGCCTCCTGCTCGCGGCAGCCGGCGAGCAGCGCCAGCACGAGCAGGGAAGCGGTCGCCGCGCGCATCAGTCCACGTCCTCCACGACCACCTTCTCGCCGGTCACGCGCTGCGACAAGGCGGCGGCCATGAACCGGTCGAGATCGCCGTCGAGAACGTCGGACGGCGCGGTGGAGGTCACCCCGGTGCGCAGGTCCTTCACCAGCTGATAGGGCTGGAGGACGTAGGAGCGGATCTGGTGGCCCCAGCCGATGTCGCTCTTGGCGGCATGCTGAGCCATCGCCTCGGCCTCGCGCTTCTGCAACTCGGCCTCGTAGAGGCGCGCCTTGAGCTGCTTCATCGCCTCGGCGCGGTTCTTGTGCTGGCTGCGCTGATTCTGGCACGCGACGATGATGCCGGTGGGCAGATGGGTGATCCGGACTGCGCTGTCGGTGGTGTTGACATGCTGCCCGCCCGCGCCGGACGCGCGATAGGTGTCGATCTTGAGATCGCCGTCATTCACCTCGATGTCGATGTCGTCGTCCACCACCGGATAGACCCACACGCTGGAAAAGCTGGTGTGGCGGCGCGCGTTGGAATCATAGGGGCTGATGCGGACGAGCCGGTGCACGCCGCTCTCGGTCTTGGCATAGCCATAGGCGTTCTCGCCCTTGATCAGCAGGGTCGCGGATTTGATCCCCGCCTGCTCGCCGGCATGATAGTCGATGATCTCGACCTTCATGCCGTGGCGCTCGGCCCAGCGCGTGTACATGCGCTGCAGCATCTCGGCCCAGTCCTGGCTCTCGGTGCCGCCGGCGCCGGCATTGACCTCGACATAGGTGTCGTTGCCGTCCGCCTCGCCGGCGAGCAAGGCGGCGACCTTGTCGCGCTCGGCACGCTCGGCCAGCTCGGCGAGAGAGCGCACCGCATCGTCGACCAGGCTCTCGTCACCCTCCGCCTCGGCCATCTCCATCAGCTCGGCGGTGTCGGCCAGCTCCTTCTCGATCGCCCGGGTGGCGCCGATCGCCTCGTCCAGCCGGCGGCGTTCGCGCATCACCTCCTGCGCGGCCTTGGCATCGTCCCACAGGGTCGGGTCTTCGACGCGCGCGTTGAGCTCGTCGAGCCGCTTCAGCGCGCGATCCCAGTCGAGGAAGCGGCGGAGCAGATCGAGCGCGGCATTGACCTGGTCGATAGAGGCTTGCGCTTCGGCGCGCATCAATAAGTCCTTTTTGACTGTTCCCCGGCGAAGGCCGGGGTCCAGGAGTCCTTGTGTCGCTGGATCCCGGCCTTCGCCGGGACACGGTCGCAACCTGTCGGTTGCGACCTAGTAGATGCCGCCCTGGCTTTGCAAGAAGTCGCTGTCGCGCCGCTCGCCACCGGTCGTTGCCCGGCGCGTCTCGGTGGGCGCCGTGATTTCCTCGCGGGTCGCGGTCCGCCTGGGCTCGCTTTCCGGCTTGAACGCTTCCCAGATCACCGCCGCGCGCGGGTCCGTGCCGGGCCACAGGCCGAAGGCGCGCCGGCCGGTGCGCCGGTCGATCGGCACCATGCGGATGCCCTGCGGCGCGCGGAAGGGGATGACCGGCATGCCTTCGAACGCGGTACGCGCGAACTGGCGGAAGATCGGCGCGGCGAGCGTGCCGCCCTGCGCATAGCCGCCCATCGGCCGCGGCCGGTCGAAGCCCATATAGACGCCGGCGACGATCTGCTGCGAACCGCCGACGAACCAGACATTGGTCGGGCCGGTGGTCGTGCCGGTCTTGCCGAAGATCGGGCGATTGAGATCGCGCAGGCTGGTCGCGGTGCCGCGCTGGACGACGCCTTCCAGCATGTGGACGACCTGATAGGCGGTCATCGGGTCCATCACCTGGCGGGTGCGCAGGGGCGGGCGCGGCATCGGCCGGCCGTCCCAGTCGGGGGCGTTGCAGCCCTCGCAGGGGCGGGTGTCGGCCCGCCAGATCACCCGCCCGCGCCGGTCCTGCACATAATCGATCAGGGTCGGATCGACCGCACGGCCCTGATTGGCCATGATCGCATAAGCGTTGGTCAGCGCCATCGCCGTCGTATCGCCGGCGCCGAGCGCGATCGGCAGATAAGGCGTGCGCGCATAATCGCCGACGCCGAGCTGGCGGGCGGTGCGGATCACCCGGTCCATGCCGACCTGGTTGGCGGCGTGGACGGTCATCAGGTTGCGCGATTGCTCCAGTCCCCAGCGCATCGTCTGGGGGCCGGCATAGCCGCCGGAGAAATTGCGGAAGCAATATTGGCCGGGGCGACCCTGGTTCACGCAGAAGGGGCCGTCGACGATCATCGTCGCCGGCGTCATGCCCCCGTCCAGCGCCGCGGCATAAACGACCGGCTTGAAGGTGGAGCCGGGCTGGCGCTGCGCCTGGGTGGCGCGGTTGAAATCCGACAGGCGGGAATCGAAGCCGCCCTGCATCGCGCGGATGCGGCCCGTGCCGACCTCCTCGACGACGATCGCGCCGGAAATTTCCGGGATCGAGCGCAGCGCCCAGCCTCCCTCTTCCTGTTCGACCGCGATGATCGCGCCGGGGCGCAGCGCCGCGAAGGCCGGCTCGCCGGAGCCGCGCCGCGGCATCGCGGCAAGGGAGGCAGGCATGGTGCCCGTCGAACCGTCGGAGAAGCCAATGGTGGCGCTATTGCCTTCCTTGGAGACGACGACCGCCGAACGCCAGTTGTCGTAACCGGCGCCGAACGCCGCGACCGAAAGCTGCGAGCGCCAGTCCCGGGACATATCGACGCTGAGCCCCGGATCGCGCCAGCCACGGCCGCGCTCGTAGCGCATCAGGCCGTCGCGCAGCGCGTCCTCCGCCGCGCGCTGCATCGTGGGATCGTAGGAGGTGCGGACCCAAAGCCCGCCGGCATAAACACTGTTCTGCCCGGCCTCGGCATTCTCGCCGAAGCGGTTGATGAGGTCGCGGCGGACTTCCTCCATGAAATAGCCGCCGACATTCTCGATGCCGTCGCGCACGCCGCGCACGGTGAGCAAAGGCTCGGCCAGCGCGGCCTGTTCTTCCGCGCGCGTGATGAAATTGTTGCGCGCCATCTGGCCGATCACCCAGTTGCGGCGGCCGAGCGCGCGTTCGGGACGGCGCACCGGATCGTAATTGCTGGGGCTGCGCGGCAAGGCGGCGAGCATCGCGGATTCGGCGACGGTGAGATCGCCGACGTCCTTGCCGAAATAGGCGCGTGCCGCCGCCTGGACGCCATAAGCGTTCCGCCCCAGGAAAATCTGGTTGAGATAGAGTTCGAGGATTTGCTGCTTGGTCAGCGTCGCCTCGATCCGGCGGGCAAGGAAGGCCTCGCGGATTTTGCGCGTCACCGAATATTCGTCGCCGACGAAGAAGATCTTCGCCACCTGCTGGGTGATGGTCGAACCGCCGCGCGCGCGCTCGTCCGTGCCGCTCTTGCCGATATAGTCCCAGATCGCGCCGGCCACGCCGGGATAGTCGAGCCCGCCATGGCTGAAGAAGGTGCGGTCCTCGGCCGCGAGGAAGGCGTTGATCAGCTGCGGCGGGAATTCGCTGTAGGCGAGCTGGATGCGCCGCTCGCGCGCGAAGGTCTGGACCGGCGCGCCGTTGATGTCGCGAACATAGGACGGAAGGTCCGGCTCATAAACGAGCAGTGATTCGGGCGAGGGCAGGCCGCGCGCGAAGATCAGCCACAGGATGAAATAGGCGAGCAGCGGGAGGGCTGCGAGGATCGCCAGCACCTTGACCCACCGCTTCCGCCAGGTCACGCGCACGGCTTCACGCAATCCGGCGAAGCGGCCGGTTTCGCGGTTCAGGACAATGCGCTCGCTAGCTTGATCGGCACTCATCGCGGCCGGTCTAGCGGAACCGGGCGGCAGGGTGAAGCCGGCGCGGGCTCAACCCGTCGCGCCCAGGAACCGCCGGGCGAAATGCGCTTCGATCGCGCGGCGCATGCCGTCGGCGATCTGGCTGCGCCCTTCTTCGGACTGAAGATAGGCGGCATCGCGCTGGTTGGTGAGATAACCGGATTCGAACAGGATCGAAGGCGTGTCCGGCGCCTTCAGCACCACGAAGGCGGCGAAGCGATGCCAATTGGGCCGGAAGGGGAAGGTCGTGCCGGCTTCGCGATAGAGCAGGCGCGCGAACTCGGCGGACCGGTCCATGCTTTCGCGCTGGGCCAGGTCGATCAGGATCAGGTTCACGTTCGGATCGGGGTTCATCTGCGCCGGCAGGAGCCCCGCCGCATTTTCGCGCCGGGCGAGCAAGGCGGCTTCCCGGTCGGAGGCGACTTCGGACAGGGTGTAGATGGTCGCGCCGTGCGCCTGGTCGTTGGCGGGCGCAGCGTCGGCATGGATCGAGATGAACAGGTCCGCGCCCAGGCGCCGCGCGATCTCGTAGCGTTCCTCCAGCACGAGATAGGTGTCGTCGTCGCGGGTGAGGGCGACGCGGACGCGGGCGGTGCGCGCCAAAGCATCGCGGATCGCGCGGGCCAGCGCCAGCGTCACGTCCTTTTCCGGCAGGGTGCTGTAGGGCGATGAGGCGCCCGGATCCCTCCCGCCATGGCCGGGATCGATCACCACCAAAGGCGGATCCTCGCCCCGCGCACGGGTGACGGCCGGCAAGGTGCCGCGCGCGTCGGCGGAGGGTGGTGCGAGCGGGATTGTCACGCCCGGCACTGGCACGCTTTCGCCCGCCCCTAAAAAGGGCAGGATCGCGGCGGCGACGATCAGCAACCAGGTCATGACCCTGTCTTGCCGGCTCGCCGGCGCGGGTCCAGCAAAAAAGGCGTGCGATGGTTGCCGCTCGGTCCGGGGGGTGCTAGCAGCCTGTCATCGCACTGAAACAGGCGCAGCCGCGCCGCGACGGGGCGATGTGATTTTGCCGGCGCCAGCGCCGGACAACCAGGTTGACGCCAAATGTGGTATTTTTCCCCCAAGTCGACGCGCCGCCCTTTGGGCGACGGCGTGCTTGGCGGGTTGCGCCGGCCGGCGCTTGTGACCGGCCTGCCGCAGGCGGCGGACGCGACAATACATCTTTCAACCCGGACACATGACGCGCGGCCCTTCGTGCCCGCGCGGCCGTCCATATTCGAGCGCGCGCGCCGCGCGGCCTTCGTGGCAGCGGCACGTGCGTGGAGTGACATCAATGACAATGCGCATGCTGATCGACGCGCGCCACCAGGAAGAGACCCGGGTGGCCGTGATCAAGGGAAATCGGATCGAGGAATTTGATTTCGAATCCGCCGAGCACAAGCAGCTCAAAGGGAATATCTATCTCGCCAAGGTAACCAGGGTCGAACCGTCGCTTCAGGCGGCGTTCGTCGATTATGGCGGCAACCGCCACGGTTTCCTGGCCTTCTCCGAAATCCACCCGGATTATTATCAGATCCCGAAGGAGGATCGCGAGGCGCTGCTGCGCGAGGAAGCGGAGCATGCCGAGGAGGAGGCGCGCCTGCGCGCCGCAGAGTACGACCGCGAGGATGCCGACGGCGACGTGATCGAGGCGGAAGCCGAGCCGATCGAGGCCGAGACGCTGACCGCCGACGGCGAGGACGAGGTCGAGCCGGAGAATGAGGAAGCGGCAGCCGCCCCGGCCGAGGAGGCCGAGAACGGCTCCGAGGAGAGCGCCGCCGAGAATCTGCGCCGCAAGCGCCAGAATCTGCGCCGCCGCTACAAGATCCAGGACGTGATCCGGCGCCGCCAGGTGCTGCTCGTTCAGGTCGTGAAGGAAGAGCGCGGCAACAAGGGCGCGGCGCTGACCACCTATCTCAGCCTTGCCGGCCGCTATTGCGTGCTGATGCCCAACACGTCGCATGGCGGCGGCATCAGCCGGAAGATTTCGAACGGCTCGGACCGCAAGCGCCTGAAGCAGATCATGGCGGACCTCGCCCTGCCGGTGAGCATGGGCCTGATCGTGCGCACGGCGGGGCTGCAGCGCACCAAGGTCGAGATCAAGCGCGACTTCGACTATCTCGCGCGCCTCTGGGACGAGATTCGCGAGAACACGCTGAAGTCCTCCGCGCCGGCGCTCGTCTACCAGGACAGCGATCTCATCAAGCGCGCGATCCGCGACGTCTACAATCGCGAGATCGACGAGGTGATCGTCGAAGGCGAGGACGGCTACAAGGATGCGCGCAACTTCATGAAATTGCTGATGCCCAGCCATGTCCGGCGGGTGAAGCAATATGTCGATCCGGTGCCGCTGTTCCAGCGTTACGGCGCGGAAGACCAGCTTTCCGCGATGTACCAGCCTGTCGTGCAGCTGAAGTCGGGCGGCTATATCGTCATCAACCCGACCGAGGCGCTCGTCTCGATCGACATCAACTCCGGCCGCTCGACCCGCGAGCACAATATCGAGCAGACCGCTTATTCGACCAATATCGAGGCGGCGCACGAAATCGCCCGCCAGCTGCGCCTGCGCGACATGGCCGGCCTGGTCGTCATCGATTTCATCGACATGGAATCGAACGGCCATATCCGGAAGGTCGAAAAGGCGATGAAGGAGGCGCTGAAGAACGATCGCGCCCGCATCCAGGTCGGCCGGATCAGTTCGTTCGGGCTGATGGAGATGAGCCGGCAGCGGCTGCGGACCGGCGTGCTCGAAGCCTCGACCCGCGCTTGCCCGCATTGCGAGGGCACCGGGCTGATGCGCACCGCCTCGTCGGCGGGCCTGTCGGCGCTGCGGATGCTGGAGGACGAGGCCGCGCGTGGCCGGGGCAGCCGGATCGTGCTGCGCGCCGGGCGCGAGGCGGCGATCTACCTGCTCAACCGCAAGCGCGGCGAGATCGGCGAGGTCGAGGCGCGCTACGGCGTGGCGATCGAAGTGATCATCGAGGAATCGTTCGAAGGCGCCCGCATGGCGGTGGAATCGGTCGGCCCGCCGCCGGCCGAGCGGCCGCGCATCGCACCGGTCGCGCCGGTCGTCGAGGAGGACGACGAGATCGTTGCCGAGGACGAGGAGATCGAAGAGGAAGAGGCGGAGGAGCGCGAAGAGGCCGCTCCGCGCCGCCGCGAGCGCGCCGAGGGCGAAGACGAGGAACGCGGCGAAGGACGCCGTCGCCGTCGCCGTCGCGGCCGTCGCGGGGGCCGCCGTCGCGACCGGCCGGAGGGCGAGGATCGCGCCGACGCGGATGAAGAGGCCGAGGCGGCTGAAGCGCCCGAGCCCGCGCCGGAAAGCGAGGCTGAGACCGTTGAAGAGGAGGCGCCGGCCCGCAAGAGCCGCCGCCGGCCGCGCGCGCGCAAGCGCGACGACGCCGAGAGCGTGACGGAAACCGCCGCCGAAGCCGAACCGGAAACGCCGGAGCCGGCCGCCGAGGCCGAAGCGCCGCCCGAAAAGCCGAAGCGGACCCGCCGCAAGAAGGCGGCCGCCGAGCCGGCTGCGGAAGAAGCGGCGCCGGAACCCGCGCCGCCAGCCGCAGCCAATGACGGCGCCGAAGCCGCTCCGGCGGCGCGCCGCCGCCGCCCCGCCAAGAAGGCGGCCGCGCCAGCCGAAACGCCGGCCGATTCCGAAGCGGATGCGGATGTCGGGGAAGACGGCGAGCCGCGCCGCGGTTGGTGGCAGCGGACCTTCGGCGCCTGATCCGGGCGCCGTCGGAACGATGGCGTGCCATGGGGCATTTCATCGGGGGTTCAGGCGGAGGGTCGAATAGGGCATCATGGCTGAAGCGTCGCTGATGCGCTCCCGAACGATCGGCTTGCTGGCCCGCTTGCTCATGCTCGCGGCGTTGGCGGTGAGCGTCGCGGCGCGGCCGGCACTGGCGCAATCCATCCTGCGCGACGCCGAGACCGAGACGGTGCTGCGCGACATGGCCAGGCCGCTCGTTTCCGCCGCCGGGCTCCGGCCCGAGGATGTCCAGGTCGTTCTCGTCAACAGTCCCGAGATCAACGCCTTCGTCGCCGGCGGCCAGATCGTCTATCTCCATTCCGGCCTGATCACGTCGGCCGACAATGCGAACGAGGTTCAGGGCGTGATCGCCCACGAGCTGGGCCATGTCACTGGCGGTCATATCATCCGTCTGCAGGAGGGGATGGCGCAGGCCACCGGGATCATGATCCTGTCGCTGCTCCTGGGCGCGGCGGCGATCGCGGCCGGTGGCGCCGAGGCCGGCATGGGCGTGCTGGGCATGGGGCAGCAAGCGGCGCTGGGCCAGTTTCTCGCCTTCACCCGGGTGCAGGAGAATAGCGCGGACCAGGCTGGTGCGCTTTATCTCCAGCGTGCGGGGATCAGCGGCCGTGGCAGCCTCGCTTTCTTCCGCCGCCTCCAGAATCTCGAATTCCGCCTGAACATTTCCCAGGACAATGGCTATGCGCGCACCCATCCGCTGACCGGCGAGCGCATCGCGCGGCTGGAGGCCAGCTATATGGCCGATCCCGCCTGGGACAGGCCGACCGATCCCGAGCTGGAGGCGCGCTTCCAGCGGGTGCGCGCCAAGCTGTCCGGCTATGTTGACGAGCCCCGGCAGGTGTTCAGCCGCTATCCGGAGCGGGATACGACCGTGCCAGCGCGCTATGCCCGCGCTTATGCCTATCATCGCACCGCCCATCCCGAGCGCGCAATGGCGGAGGTCGAGGCCTTGCTCGCCGCCGCCCCTCACGATCCCTATTTCCTGGAGCTGCGCGGCCAGATCCAGCTTGAGTCCGGCCAGCCGCGCGAGGCGCTGGCCTCGCTGCGCGAGGCGGTGGCACGCGCGCCGGACCAGCCGCTGATCAACTCGATGCTCGGCCATGCGCTGATCGCCACCGAGGATCCGCAGAATTTCGAGGAAGCCAAACGGGTGCTGCGCACCGCCGTTCAGCGCGACAATTCCAATCCCTTCGCCTGGTATCAACTCGGCATCATTTACGACCGGGAGGGCGATCAGCCGCGCGCCGCGCTTGCGACCGCCGAGCGCTACAGCCTCACCGGCCAGCCGCAGCTCGCTCTGCCCAATGCCGAGCAGGCGATGATGGGGCTGCAGGTCGGCACGTCCGATTGGTTGCGCGCCCAGGACATCGCGATGGTGTCGCGCACCGCGGTCGAACGGCAGCGGCGGAATCGGCGCTGATGCCGAAAGCAAGCGGGGGCTGGAAGGCGGGCTTGTCCGCCGGCCTTGCGGGGCTGCTGATCGGCGCCGTCGCTGTGGCGGGCTGGTACGGCTTCAAGGAGCCCGATCGCGTCGCCACCGAACGGATCGTGCGCGACTATATCCTGAACAATGGCGAGATATTGCCGGAAGCGATGGACCGGCTGCGCCAGCGCCAGGCTTCGGCGGCGGTGTCGCAGCACCGCGCCGCGCTGGAGACACCCTATCATGGCGCCTGGGCGGGGGCGGAGGACGGGGACGTCGTGCTCGTCCAGTTCTTCGATTATGCCTGCGGCTATTGCCGCGCCGCCAATCCCGACATCGAACGGCTGCTGCGCGAGGATGAGCGGCTGAAGGTGGTATGGCGCGATTATCCGGTGCTCGGCCCGGCCAGCGAAGCGGCGGCCGCAGCCAGCCTAGCGGCGGCGCGCGCCGGGCAGTTCCGGCCTTTCCATGACCGGCTCTTCGCCGCGGGCCGGCCGAGCGAGGCGACGATCGCCGCCGCAGGCCGATCGCTCGGCCTCGCGCCCGCCGCACTCGACGTCGAGGCACGCACCGAATTGCAGCGCAATTTCGAGCTGGGCCGCGCCGTCGGCGCCACCGGCACGCCGACATTCGTGGTCGGAAACCGCGTCCTGGAAGGGGCGGTGGGCTATGAGGCGCTGCGCGATGCGATCCGCGCGGCGCGGTCGTCCTAGGGTGGTTTTCAGCCGCGCTGAAGCGGCTGGTGCCGCTTAACTGCCAACGCTCTAGCTCTTGAAACCCTGCGCCACGACATACCATTCGGATGAACCCTTGCGGCTTGCCGGCGGCTTGGCGTGCTTCACCGTCGTGAACCGGCGCTTCAGCTCGGCGACCAGTTCGGCATCCGCGCCGCCCGCCAGTACCTTGGCGACGAAGGCGCCTCCGGGGCGCAGCACTTCGGTCGCGAACAGCAGCCCCGCTTCCACCAGGCCCATCGTGCGCAGATGATCGGTCTGCGGGTGGCCGACGGTATTGGCCGCCATGTCGGAGAGTACCAGATCGGCCTCACCGCCCAGCGCGTCCTTGAGCAGGCCCGGCGCCGCATCGTCCATGAAATCCATCTGCAGGATCGTCGCGCCGTCGATCGGATCGGTCGGCAGCAGATCGATGCCGACCACATCGGCCTGCGGCAGCCGCTGGCGTACCACCTGCGTCCAGCCGCCCGGCGCGATGCCGAGATCGACGACCTTGCGCGCGCCCTTCAGGAAGCCGAATCGTTCGTCCAGCTCGATCAGCTTGTAGGCGGCGCGGCTGCGATAGCCCTCCGCCTTGGCGCGCTTCACATAGGGATCGTTCAGTTGCCGCTCGAGCCAGCGGGTGGAACTCACCCGGCGGCCCTTGGCGGTGCGGACCCGCGTCCGGGGGCCGCCGCCGGACCGGCTCATAGCAGGTGCCCGTCCTTGGCCATCAGCGCCCGCAATATGCCCTCGCGGATGCCGCGGTCGGCAACGCCGAGAGTCTCGGCCGGCCAGATGTCCATGATCGCCTCCAGGATCGCGCAGCCCGCCACCACCAGGTCGGCGCGCTCCTGGCCGATGCAAGGGAATTCGGCGCGGCCGGCGCGGTCTATGCTGGACATGGTCGCGCTGATCTCACGCATCGAAGCGGTCGGCACCATGAGGCCGTCCACGGCGCGCCGGTCGTAACTGGGCAATGCCAGGTGAACGCTGGCCAGGGTCGTCACCGTCCCGCTCGTCCCCATCAGCCGGATGCCGTCGCGGCGTGTCGGCAACAATTCGGTGAAGCGGCGGAAGGCGTGACGGACGCGCTCGCGCATCCGGCCGTAAGCGGCGAGCCGCTCCTCGGCGGTGGCGAAATCGCGGCCCTCGCTCTCGGTCAGCGAATAGACGCCCCAGGGCGCGCTCCACCAGCATTTGATCCGGGGCTCGCCGCCGTCCGTGTCGATCAGCACCAGTTCGGTCGATCCGCCGCCAATATCGAAGATGAGCGCCGGCCCATCGCCTGGCTCGAGCAACCGGTGGCAGCCCAGCATGGCGAGCCGCGCTTCCTCTTCCGGCGCGATGATTTCGAGCCGGATGCCGGTTTCGCGCCGCACCCGCTCGACGAAATGACGGCCGTTGACCGCGCGGCGGCAGGCCTCGGTGGCGACCGAGCGGGCGAGGCTGACATGGCGACGCTTCAGTTTCTCGGCGCAAACAGAGAGTGCGGAAACGGCGCGGTCCATCGCAGCATCGGAAAGCTTGCCGCTGGTCGCCATCCCTTCGCCGAGCCGGACGACGCGCGAGAAGGCGTCGATGACGGTGAAGCCTTCCTCAGTCGGGCGCGCGATCAGGAGGCGGCAATTGTTGGTGCCGAGGTCGATCGCGCCATAAGTGTGCCGAGAAGTCCAACGGCGCGCCGGGAGGCTTTTGGCGGAATCGACGGCATGGCCATTTGCGGGGGTATCCGCCTCTGGGGCCGATTCCGGGGCCGGCGCCTGCGGCGCCGAGGCGGCTTGCTGCGGCATCGAACGCACTTCTCTTATCTTCTCTTTGCGGGCGGCGGAACCGCCCTTTGACTTGATGCCGTTGTACACAAAGGGGGTTTTGGCGGCAAGGCAGGACGCCCAAAGCGGCGTTGACAGGCCGCGCCCCCCTGCCTATCTCGCGCCCTTCGTTGCCCGATCGTCTAATGGTAAGACTACGGACTCTGACTCCGTCAATCGAGGTTCGAATCCTCGTCGGGCATCCACTCCCCAGCACCGGAAACATCGGCCACGGCCGCTCTCTGCGGCCGGCCGAAGCCATGCAGCTGTCTTCCGTCATGCTTCAAACACTATTGAGAGTCACTTGCATTAGCATCTAGAAAGGACTAGCGGCCCTGCGTTCGCAAGCGGAGGGACTATGATGCGGTCATTTTGGAAAAGCGGCCTGTCGCTCCTTGCGCTGATCGGCGCGGAGCCTGCCTTCGCCCAGCCTGCCGCGCCGCAAATGCCCGCCGCCGCGGGCGCGGAGGAAGAAACGGGCGCCGGCGCGCGCCGCGCCGGCGACGATGCCGGCGAGATCGTCGTGACCGCCGCGCGCTCCGTCCTGCCGGCTTCGGCCTTGCCGCTCACCGTCGATGTCATCGATCGGGAGGCATTGAACCAGCAGCTCGCCATTTCCGGCTCGCTCACCGATGCGGTGGCGACGCTGACGCCGTCCTTTTCGCCAACACGGCAGAAGCTGTCCGGAGCCGGCGAATCGCTGCGCGGCCGCTCGCCCCTGTTCGCGATCAACGGCATTCCCCAATCCACCCCGCTGCGCGACGGCAGTCGCGACGGCTTCACCATCGACGGCTTCTTCATCGACCGGGTCGAGCTCATCTACGGCTCGAACGCGCTGCAGGGGATCGGCGGCACCGGCGGCATCGTCAACCAGGTGACGGTCGGCGCGCCCCGGCAGGAGGGGTTTTCCGGTCGCGCCCTTGTCCAAGGCACCGCCGACAATGATTTCACCAGCGCGGGCATGGGCGGCAAGCTCGCCGGCCTCCTCCAATATCGCGCGGGACGGCTCGATGCTTCGGTCGGCGCCGCTTATGAAGAGCGCGGTGTTTTCCTCGATGCGGAGGGCCGGCCGATCGGCCTCAATCTCACCCAGGGCGAAACCCAGGATTCGCATTCGCTCTCGCTGTTCGGCCGCTTTGGCTACGCGCTCTCCGATACGGCCCGGCTCGACCTCATCCTCAGCCGCTACCGGCTCGACGGCAATGGCGACTATGTCGCCGTTGCGGGCAATCGCCTGACCGGCCTGCCGACCAGCGCCCGGCGTGGCGATCCGCCCGGCGTGCCGGCCGCGAACCGGACCGAAACCGCCTCGCTCTCGCTGACCGACACCGATCTGGCCGGCGGCAATTTCATCAGCCAGGTCTTTTTCAACCGCAGCCGCGACACGTTCGGCGGCGAGATCAATCCGATCGCGACCTTCCAGGATCCGCTGATCGCCCCGGTCGGCACCTTGTTCGACCAATCCCAGAACCGTTCGCGCAAGCTGGGCGCGAGGGTCAGCTACGAGCGTGCCATTCCGGGCTTCGAGGCGCTCACCGCGATCCTCGGCTTCGACGCCTTGTGGGACAAGACCGAGCAAAGATTGATCGCCACCGACCGCGTCTGGGTGCCGCCGACCGATTTCCGCAGCCTCGCGCCGTTCGGCCAGCTCAACCTGCGGCTGTTCGACGGCCTGTTGCGCCTCGCCGGCGGCGCAAGATGGGAGAATGTGCGGATCACTATCGACGACTACACGACGCTGGCGACGTCGGGCCGCACCTTCGTGTCCGGCGGCTCGCCCGCCTTCGAAGACGTGCTGTTCAACGGCGGCGTCATCGTCGAGCCGCTGCGCGGCGTGCGCTTCTACGGCAGCTATGCCGAAGGCTTCACCGTGCCGGACGTCGGGCGCATCACCCGCGCGGTCAACACGCCCGGCGTGGACATCGACAACTTCCTCGACATCAGCCCGATCGTCTCCAACAATCGCGAGCTTGGTGTCGAGGTGCGGCGCGGCCCGCTCGATGCGAGCGTCACCTATTTCTGGTCGTCGAGCGACAAGGGCCAGCTCCTGATCGCCAATCCCGGCGGCATTTTCGATGTGCAGCGGCTCCAGGTCGAAATCCGGGGGCTGGAGATCAATCTCGGTATCCGCATGCCGATCGAAGGCCTGCGCCTGTCGATCGGCTATGCCGACCTGGAAGGCCGCTACGACAGCAACACGCCGCCGGACGGCATCGTCGATACCGATCTGGACGGCACCAATATCGGGCCGGACCGGCTCAATCTCGCCGCCAGTTTCGATCGAGGCCGCCTCGCCTTGCGGCTCCAGTCGCAATTCTACCTGTCGCGGACCTTCACCGGCCGCATCCGCGATCCGCGCAACGATTTCGGCGGCTATGCGGTGGTCGACGGCTATGCCCGCTACGATACCGGCTTCGGCGGGTTGAGCCTCAGCGTCCAGAACCTGCTGAACGCGCAATATATCGATTACAGCAGCGACACCCGGCTGCCGACCGACAATCTCTCCTATTTTGCCGGCCGCGGCCGCACCTTCACGCTCGGCTGGGACTATCGCTTTTGATCCTGCGCGCGCTCGACCTTCTCCACCGCTGGATCGGCGGGCTGATCGGGCTGGTGCTCGCCTTGCTGGGCATCAGCGGCACGATCCTGCTGCACAAGACGGCGTGGATCATGCTGCCCCATAGCGGCGATCCGCAGCGCACCGACGTGGCGACGTTGGCGGCAGCGACGCAGCGCATCTTCGCCGATCATGGCGAGGAAGGCGCGCGTTCGATCAACTACGCGACCCACAATTTCGGCCTGCACCAGGTCGGCCTGTCCGGCACGAACGGGCTCTATGCCGATCAAAGCGGCGCGGCCGTGACTCGCTGGGCCAGCCAGTGGGAACGGCCCGAATTGTGGATATTCGACCTGCATCATCATCTGTTCGCCGGCGATATCGGCGAGACGGTGATCGGGATCGCCGGGCTGGCCGGCCTGTTCTTCATCCTCTCGGGCGCGATCCTGTGGTGGCGCACCCGCAAGACCTTCCGTTTCCGGCCCTGGCCGAAGCGCATGTCGCGCACCGCGATCGTCACCCAGCATCGCGACCTCGGCATCGTCGTCGCGCCGCTCCTCTTTCTCACTGTGCTGACCGGCACGATGATGATCTTCCGCCCGGTCGCCGAGTTGGCGGTGATGCCCTTCTCCCCATCCGCGAGCGTCACCGAATCGCTGACGCCGCCGCGCGTCGAAGGCGGCCCGCTCGCGGCCCGGCCGGATTGGCAGGCGATGTTCAGCGCGGCGCGGGTGCGCTTTCCCGATGCCGAATTCCGCATCCTCTCGCTGCCGCGCCAGCCCGGCGACCCGATCAGCCTTCGCATGCGGCGCGCGGCCGAATGGCTGCCGAACGGGCGTACGCTCGTCCTGTTCGACGCGGCGACGGGCGAGATCCTCTACACCCGCGACGCGCTTGCGCTGCCCGCCGGGCCGCAGGTCTTCAACGCCGCCTATCCGGTCCATTCCGGCAAGGTCGGCGGGATCGCCTGGCGGCTGGTGCTGACCCTGGTCGGCCTGTCGCTCGTCCTGCTCGGCACGCTTTCGGTCTGGACCTTCTGGTTCCGCCGCCCGCGCCCGCCGGCCTGAGGCGACGCGACCTGTCGCGCTCCGGGGCCGGTCGCGAGCCACTTGACCCGCTAGCGGATTTGGGTTGCTGTCCGTCCGCAAGAAAAGGGGGCGGGGATGAAACTGTTGCTTGCGGCCTTGGCGTTGGCGGTCCAGTCGGCGCCGGGAGCATCGCAGCAGCAACACATCTCCTGGGAAGAGGTGCGGCGACAGATTGGGCGCCGCGTGGATTACGACCTGCGCGGCATGGAAAGGCCAAAACGCTACAGCCCACGCCGCCCGTGAGGCGTGCGCCCCGCTCCCGCTAACTGGGCGCGCTATAGCTCACCACCTCGAACTCGATGCCGTTCTCGTCGTCGAAATAGAAGCGGCGGCCGGGTTCGTAATCGCCGTGATTGTAGGGCCGATAGCCGGCCGCCGCGACTTTTGCCTCGGTCGCGTCCAGGTCATCGACCAGGATTCCCACATGGTTGAGCCGGCCGCTGTCCAGCGCCGGGGCAGTGCCGGGCGCATAGGCGTAGACGGCGAGATAATTGTCGTTGGCGCCGACATGGACGGTGAAGCCGCCCGCTCTGGCCGGCCCCTGCCAGCGGATATGCCAGCCGAACAGGTCGCACAGCATTTGCGCGGTGCGCTGCGGATCCGCGACCGTGACGTTCACATGCTCCAGCATTCCGATGCTCATTTCGAATCTTCCTTCGTCCGGTTTCAAGGTTGATTCCTCTCTTCTAATTCCTCAACTTAAGTTGAGATCAAGGAGGAATTTACATGCGCGGATCGGAGCTGATGGCGATCGGCGATCTCGCCCGGCGGACCGGGCTCTCGGTCTCCGCGATCCGCTTCTACGAGGAGCGCGGGCTGGTCTCCGCGCTGCGCAGCGCGGGCGGGCAGCGGCGCTTCCTGCGCTCAGAGATCCGGCGCCTCTCTTTCATCCGCATCGCGCAGCAGCTCGGCTTCTCGATCGAGGAGATCGCCGCCCAACTCGCCGCGCTGCCGCAGGGCCGCACCCCGACCAAGGCGGACTGGACGCGGATCAGCCGCGCCTTCCGCCGCGTGCTGGACGAGCGAATGAGGATGATCGAGCGGATGCGCGAACGGCTCGACGGCTGCATCGGCTGCGGCTGCCTCTCGCTGCGCACCTGCGCGCTCTACAATCCGAACGACCGGCTGCGCGCGCGGGGGCCCGGCGCCCGGCTGCTGCTCGGCGACGTGAAAGACGGCTGAGCCCGAAACGAACGCGACGGATGCGCGTTTTCCGATGCCGCCAGGGCCGCTATCATGGCGTGCGGCGGATGAGAGGGCGTGCATGATCGCGGGGGACGATTGCTGGCGGATCGAACGGGCGGACAGGGCGCGGCTGATCGTCGATGCGGACGATTATTTCGCCGCCGTGCGCGCGGCGATGATGGCGGCGAAGAAGCGGATCATGCTGATCGGCTGGGATTTCGACGCCCGCATCCGGATCGGCGACGGGCGCGACGGCGCGCCCGTGCAGGTCGGCGATTTCATCCTGTGGCTGGTGAAGCAGAATCCCGCTCTCGACGTCTATCTGCTGCGTTGGGATTTCGGCGCGGTGAAGGCGATGTTCCGGGGATCGACGCCCTTCATCCTGCTGCGCTGGTGGCGGCACGATCGCATCCATGTCCAGCTCGATGCGATGCACCCGCCCGGCGCGTCGCACCATCAGAAGATCGTCGTGATCGACGACGAGATGGCCTTTTGCGGCGGCATCGACATGACCGAGGGGCGCTGGGACACGCGCTCCCACCGCGACAACGATCCGCGCCGGGTGGGGCCGAACGGCAAGCCGACCATGCCCTGGCACGACGCGACCATGGCGCTGTCCGGCCCGGTGGCGACGGCGCTGGGCGAGCTGGCGCGCGAGCGGTGGCGATGCGCGACCGACCAGGAGCTGGCGCCGGCCCATGGCGAGGACGATCCCTGGCCGCGCGACCTCGTCCCGGATTTCGAGAACATCAATGTCGCCATCTCGCGTACCCGGCCGGACCATGCGGACCTGACCCCGGTGCACGAGATCGAGTCGCTCTATATCTCCCTCATCGCCCGGGCGCGGCGCTTCATCTATGCGGAGAACCAGTATTTCGCCTCGCGCCGGATCGGCGAGGCGATCGCGAAACGCATGGCCGAGCCCGATCCGCCGGAGATCGTGTTGGTCGGGCCGGAACAGGCGGACGGCTGGCTGGAGCAGGTGGCGATGGACAATGCCCGCGCCTTGCTCTGGCAGGCGATCGGCAAGGCGGACGCGGGGCGGCGCT
Source organism: Alphaproteobacteria bacterium (assembly GCA_037190625.1). GTDB lineage: Bacteria > Pseudomonadota > Alphaproteobacteria > Sphingomonadales > Sphingomonadaceae > Allosphingosinicella. The sequence continues at coordinate 14,861 of JBBCJP010000017.1, read as the reverse complement.
TCCGCATCTATCACCCGTTCACCGCCGCCGGCGATCCCGTCTATGTCCATGCCAAGATCATGATCGTGGACGACGAGGTGCTGCGCGTCGGCTCGTCCAACTGGAACAACCGCTCGCTTCGGCTCGACACCGAATGCGACGTGACGATCGATGATCCGGCGCTGGGCGAGAAGATCGCCGCGATCCGCTTCGGGCTGATGGCCGAGCATCTCAACTGCCCGGCCGAGCGCGTCGCCAACGTCTTCGCCGAGACCGGTTCGCTGATCGACACGATCGCGCGGTTGCAGGGGCCGGGCCGCTCGCTGCGCGCTTACGAACCCCCGGAACTCAATGAGGTGGAGGAGGCGCTGGCCGAGAATCAGGCGCTCGATCCGGAAAATCCGGACGAGATGTTCGAACCCTTTTCGAGCGGCAAGCTGCTGCGCCGCTTCCCCGGCCTGCGGCGGCGCTGAGCGGGGCATTCCTCTCCAACCCGTCATTGCGAGCGCAGCGAAGCAATCCAGTGTGCGGGGGAGGCCCGCTGGATTGCCGCGTCGCTACGCTCCTCGCAATGACGAAAATGTGGCAAGGCGTGACAAGGGACCGGCCGGATCGAAAGGGCGCATATGGACCGCATTCTCGCCGAAGTGCTCGCGGCGGCCGAGCCGCATCGCGGCAGCGGCAAGGTGGCCGATTACATCCCCGCGCTCGCCGCGGTCGATCCCGGCAGGATGGGCATCGCCTTCGCCGGGCCGGACGGGATCGTCCACGGCGCCGGCGATTGCGACGCGCCTTTCTCGATCCAGTCCATCTCCAAGGTGTTCATGCTGGCCCTCGCGCTGGAGCGGGTCGGCGTGCGGCTCTGGGATCGGGTGGGGCGCGAGCCGTCGGGCGATCCGTTCAACTCGATCGTCCAGCTCGAGCATGAGCGGGGCAAGCCGCGCAATCCGCTGATCAACCCCGGCGCGATCGTCGTCACCGACGCGCTGATCGGCGATCGCCCGGCGGACGCGGCGGTGGACGAACTGGTCGCCTTCCTGCGCGCCCGGGCCGGCGACAATCGCGTCGCGGTGGACGAGGATGTCGCCCGGTCCGAGGCCGAGACCGGCGCGCGCAACCGCAGCCTCGGCTGGTTCATGAAGAGCTTCGGCCGGCTCGACAATCCGGTCGAGCAGGCGCTCGGCGCCTATTTCCGGCAATGCGCGGTGGCGATGAGCTGCCGCCAGCTCGCCCGCGCCGGCCTCTTCCTCGCGTTCGACGGTCGCGATCCGGCGACGGGTGTCGAGGTCTGCCCGAACCATCGCGCGCGGCGGATCAACAGCGTGATGATGTTGTGCGGCCATTACGACAATAGCGGCGAATTCGCTTTCCGCGTCGGCCTGCCGGGCAAGAGCGGGGTGGGCGGCGGCATCCTGGCGATCGCGCCGGGCCATGGCAGCCTCGCCGTCTGGTCGCCCGGCCTCAACGAAGCCGGCACCAGCGCGGCGGGCGCGGCGATGCTGGAGGATTTCGTTCAGCGCACCGGCTGGTCGGTGTTCGTCTAGCGGATTGCAGAAACTGCACTTGTAGATGCCCGATCCGCATCCGGGCGGGGATGACGATCGCGAAACGATCGGCTAGAGGCCCCGCAAAGGAGCGACAGGGTGGCCGACGCCGAACTCGCATTGCTGCTGGCGCGGATCCAGTTCGCGTTCACGGTCTCGTTCCATTTCATCTTCCCGGCCTTCTCGATCGGGCTCGCCTCCTATCTCGCCGTGCTCGAGGGCCTGTGGCTGAAGACCGGCGACGACAAATATCTGAACCTCTTCAAATATTGGGTGAAGATCTTCGCGCTCGCCTTCGCGATGGGCGTCGTCTCCGGCATCGTCATGTCCTATCAGTTCGGCACCAACTGGTCGGTTTTCTCCGATCGCGCCGGGCCGGTCATCGGCCCGCTCATGGCCTATGAGGTGCTGACCGCCTTCTTCCTGGAGGCGGGGTTCCTGGGCGTGATGCTGTTCGGCATGAACAAGGTGGGGAAGGGACTCCACTTCACTGCGACGCTGATGGTGGCGATCGGCACCTTTATCTCGGCCTTCTGGATTCTGTCGGTGAACAGCTGGATGCAGACGCCGGTGGGCTGGGCATTGAACGATGTCGGCCAGTTCGTGCCGGCGGACGGCTGGTGGCCGATCGTCTTCAATCCCAGCTTCCCCTATCGCCTCGTCCACACCGTGATCGCCGCCTATCTCACCACCGCGCTCGTCGTCGGCGGGGTGGGGGCGTGGCATCTGCTGAAAGGACGCAAGACCGCCGAGACGAAGACGATGTTCTCGATGGGGATGTGGATGCTGGCCCTCGTCGCGCCGGTGCAGATCTTCTTCGGCGATCTGCACGGCCTCAACACGCTGGAGCATCAGCCCGCCAAGGTGATGGCGATGGAAGGGCATTTCCAGAGCCACCCCGATGGCGCGCCTTTGATCCTGTTCGGCATCCCGGATTCGGCGGCCGAGACGGTGCGCTGGTCGGTGGAGATACCCAAGCTCTCCTCGCTGATCCTGAAGCACGATCTCAATGCGCCGCTCGACGGGCTGGACACAATCGCTCCGGAGGATCGCCCGCCCGTGGGCATCGTCTTCTGGTCGTTCCGGATCATGGTGGGGCTCGGCATGCTGATGTTCGGGCTCGGGCTGCTCAGCCTGTGGGGGCGCTTTCGCAAACGCCTCTACGACTGGCCGCTGCTGCACCGCTTCGCTTTGGTCATGGGCCCGTCCGGCTTCGTCGCGGTGATCGCCGGCTGGGTGACGACCGAGGTCGGCCGCCAGCCCTGGGTGATCTACAATGTCCTGCGCACGCGCGACGCGGTGGCGCCGATCGACGCGCCGGCGGTCGCGACCTCGTTGACCGCCTTCGTCATCGTCTATTTCATCGTGTTCGGCGCGGGCACGCTCTACATCCTGAAGCTGATGGGCCACGCCCCGGCGGCGCAAGAAAGCCCGCCGCCCGAACTGCCGATCCGCACCGCCGGCATCACGCCCGCCCCTGCGGTCGAGCGGCCGGACGAGGGGAGGGGCTGATGGACCTCACCATCATCTGGGCGATCATCATCGCCTTCGCGGTCGGCATGTACGTGCTGATGGACGGCTTCGATCTCGGCATCGGCATCCTTTTCCCCGGCTTCACCGTCGGCAAGGAACGCGATCAGGCGATGAACGCGATCGCGCCGGTGTGGGACGGCAACGAGACCTGGCTGGTGCTGGGCGGCGGCGGGCTGATGGCGGCCTTTCCGCTCGCTTATGCGATCGTCCTGCCGGCGCTTTACGCCCCGCTGATCGCGATGCTGCTCGGTCTCGTCTTCCGTGGCGTCGCCTTCGAATTCCGCTGGCGCGATCCGGGCCACCGCAAGGCGTGGGACACGGCCTTCTGCCTCGGCTCGCTCGTCGCCACCTTCGCGCAGGGGATCACATTGGGCGCGCTCCTGCAGGGCATCGCGATCGAGGGCCGCGCCTATGCCGGCGGCTGGTGGGACTGGCTGACCCCGTTCAGCCTGCTGACCGGGGTTAGCCTCGTCGTCGCTTACGCCTTGCTCGGCGCGACCTGGCTGATCTGGAAGACGGAAGGGCGGCTGCACGACGATGCGCGGCGCTATGCGACCTGGTTGCTGCCGGCCTTTCTCCTGATGGTCGGCGCGGTCAGCCTGGCGACGCCGTTCCTGGAGGAGCAATATCACCAACGCTGGTTCCAGTGGCCGGGCCTGATCGTCACCATGCTGATGCCGCTCTTCTTCGGCCTCACCGCCTTGGTGGCGTGGGAAGGGATCAGGCGCGGCAAGGACTGGCTGCCCTTCGCCGCATCGCTCGGCATGTTCGCGCTGACCATGGTCGGGCTCGGCATCTCGATCTGGCCGGACGTGATCCCGGGGCGGGTGACGATCTGGGAGGCGGCCGCGCCCTATGACAGCCAGCTCTTCATGTTGGTCGGCGCCAGCGTGCTGGTCCCGATCATCCTCGCCTACACCGCCTGGGCCTATTGGGTCTTCCGCGGCAAGGTGGACGAGGAAGGCTATCATTGATCCGCGCGCGGCAGCTCGCCTGGTTCGTCGGCCTGTGGCTGGCCGGCGTGGCGTGCGTGGGGACGGTCGCCTTCGTGATCCGCTGGTGGCTCGTGCCCTGACTGCGTCTTGGCCTTGAATTCGCAAGAGCCTATTCTTTCACGGAGTCGATTGCTCGGGGGGAGCGATGAACAGGCTGATACTTCCATCTCTCATGGCCTTCGCGGCGGCCGGCCTCGCGGGTGACACGCAGGCCCCGGCGCAGGCCGTTTCGCCCGAGACGGTCAAGATGCTCGATCCCGCCCGGCTGGCGGGCGCCATGTGCGGTTCGCGCAATGCCGATGGCGCGCTGAGAGCCCGCCTCCGACTCGCTGCCTCGTTCGCGCAGGGCGGGGTGAACGCGCCCGCTCGGGCCACCCCGGTCCCGGACGCGATCCGGCTGGCGGTGACCAGCGCCGACCCGGCGGTCCGCGAGCATGTCCGGCGCGGGCTGCTGCTCGCCTATGGCTTCAATCACGAGGCGGCGATCGCCGAATTCCAGGCCGGGCAGCGGCGCGATCCCGGCTGCGCGATCTGCTTCTGGGGCGAGGCCTATGCGCTGGGCCCCAATATCAATGCGCCGATGACGCCGGAGGCGCTGCCGCAGGCGCGCGCCGCGCTCGCCCGGGCGATGGCGCTGCGTGAGCGTGCATCGCCGACGGAACGGGCGCTGATCGAAGCTTTGTCCGGCCGCTATACCGGCGACGAGCGCGAAGAGCCGGAAGCCGGCTATGCCGATGCCATGCTCGCCGCCGCCCGGCGCTTTTCCGGCGACGACGATGTCGCGGTGATCGCGGCCGAGGCGGCGATGAACACCCGGCCCTGGGATTATTGGGAGACGGACGGGCGCACGCCGCAGCCCCGGATCGGCGAGGCGATCGGCCTGATCGAGACCGTGCTGGCGCGCAGTCCGGGCCATCCCCAGGCGCAGCATCTCTATATCCACCTGCTGGAGGCCAGCGCCGATCCCGCGAGGGCGGAGGCTGCGGCGGACCGGCTGGCCGCCGCCGATCTCCGCAGCGCCGGCCATCTCGTCCATATGCCGGCGCACATCTATTTCCGGCTGGGCCGCTTCGCCGATTCGATCCGCGCCAATGTGACCGCCGCCCGCGCGGACGAGGCCTATCTGGCGAATGCGGGGCCGAACCCGGCCTATCGCTACGGCTATTATCCGCACAATGTGCATTTCATCGTCGCCTCGGCGCAGATGGCGGGCGACATGGCGACCGCGATCAGCGAATCGCGGCGGCTCGCCGGCATTCTCAATCCCGAGGTCTCCGCCCAGATCGGCTGGCTGCAGCCGGTCCAGGCCGCGCCCTACATGGCCTATGCCCAGTTCGGTGCACCGGCCAATATCCTGGCGCTGCCGGAGGCGGATGCGCGCCTGCCCTATGTCGTCGCGATCCGCCATTATGCGCGGGCCGTGGCACGGGCGGCGCAGCGCAACCGCGCGGAGTTCAACCGCGAACTCGCCGCCCTGCGCGCGATCCGTGAGGGTGCGGAAATCCAGGCGCTGGTCGATCAGGACGTGCCTGCCCGCGATCTGCTGGCCATCGCCGAGCATGTCGCGCAGGGGCGCTGGGAGCTGGCCGCCGGCCGCTTCGACGCGGCGGCGCGGGCATTCGGGGCCGCCGCCGAGGTGGAGGCGGGCATTCCCTATATGGAGCCGCCCTTCTGGTATTATCCGGTGCAGCAATCGCTCGGCGCCGCCTTGTTCCGGGCCGGCCGGCTGGAGGAGGCGCGCACCGCGTTCCGGGCCGCCCTCGTCCGCGCGCCGAACAATGGCTGGGCGCTCTACGGCCTCGCCGAGACGGAGCGCGCGCTCGGCCACCGCGCGGAGGCCGTTGCCGCCCGCGCCGCGCTCGAACGCGCCTGGCTCGGCGACCGCCGCTGGCTCAGGATGGACCGGCTTTAGGCGACATCAACCGCCTCATGCCCGTCATTGCCAGCGGAGCGAAGCAATCCAGCGCGGTCTCGGGCGCAGTCTGGATTGCTTCGTCGCTTCGCTCCTCGCAATGACGACGTGATCCAGGGATGTCCCCCTAAGCCCCCGCCCACTCGCGCACACGGCGTTCCAGCACGGTGAGCGGCATCGCGCCGCCGAGCAGCACGGTGTCATGGAAGGCCTTGATGTCGAAGGCCGCGCCCTGGCGGCGCTCGATCTCGTCGCGCAAATTGCCGATCACGGTCTGGCCGATCTTGTAGGCGCAGGCCTGGCCTGGCCAGACCGAATAGCGCTCGATCTCGCGGATCGCCGAGCCTTCGGGGCGGGCGCTGTTCTCGATCATGTAGCGGATCGCCTGCTCGCGGCTCCAGCGGTGATGGTGAAGGCCGGAATCGACGACCAGCCGGACGGCGCGGAACAGATAGGCCTGAAGATAGCCGATCTTGCCGAACGGATTGTCCGCATAGACGCCGAGCTCGTCCGCCACCCGCTCCGAATAGAGCGCCCAGCCCTCGCTGAACGCGGAGAAGCCCTGGGTGCGGCGATAGAGCGGCAGCTCGCCGGCCTCGCGCGCCAGGCTGGTCTGGAAATGATGGCCGGGCGAGGCTTCGTGATAGGTGAGGGTCGGCAGCGAATGGCGCGGCCAGTCCGCCGTGTTGCCGAGATTGATGTAATAAGCGCCGGGGCGCGAGCCATCGAGGCTGGCCGCCTGATAATAGCCGCCCGGCGCACCCGCCTCGATCGCCGGCGGCACCCGGCGGATTTCGACCGGTGCGGTCGGAATGCGGTTGAACACGCGCGGCAGGTGCGGCTGCAATTCGGCCATCAGCTGGTTGAGCCAGGCGAGCAGCTCGGCGCGGCCTTCATCGGTGTTGGGGAAGCTGCGCGCGGGATCGCGGTTCATCGCGTTGATCCGGTCGCCGACGCTGCCCTGCGTCATGCCCTGTTCGCGCAGCAGCACGTCGATCTGACCTTGCAGGTCCGCGACCTGCTCCAACCCGACGCGGTGGATTTCTTCGCCGGTCATCGTCGTCGTGGTGTTGGAACGGATGCCCCAATTGTAATAGGCCTCGCCTTCGGGCAGGCGCCAGCAGCCGGCATCGTGCACCGCCTGCGGCCGGATTTCGCGGAGCGCCGCGAGCTGGCGGTCGAGCCCGTTCGCGATCCGGCCGGAGACGATGGCCGAGGCGCGTCCCTCGTAATCGCCCAGCCCCGCCTCGCTCGCGCGGCGGGTCAGCGAGCGGACCAGGCCGCTTTCCGCGACCGGCGCGGCGCGTAGCGTCTCGAGATTGGAGATCGTCTTGTCGAGCACGAAATCGGGCGGGATCACGCCGACCGAAGCGTCGTGGCGGATGCGCTCCGCTTCCTGCTCCAGATTGCGGCCGAACGCGTCGAGGCGGGAGAGATAGGCCTCCGCATCTTCGGCCGTGCGCACCGGATGCTGGTTGGCGAGGAAATCGGGGACCGAATAATAAGCGCCGCCGAGCTGGCTGACGACATAAGGCGCGGGCCGCCCGCCGCCCGATCCGTAATTGAACTGTGCGCCCTGGGCCGAGACCGACCAACGGAAGGCGGAGATGTCGTAATTGAGTTGACCCTCGGGCGAGAGGCCGTCGCGGCCGAATGCGGTAAGCTGCCGGTCGCGCGCCACGGCGCGGTCGCGGTCGCGGCGCACTTCGGCCAGCGAGCTTTCCGAAAGCTGGCCGCGCAGCGCGGCGCGCGCGCCGGTGTCGAGGCCGAGATTGGTGGCGAAGGTCGGCGCCTCGTCCAGATCCTGCTCGAACCAGCCTTCGAGCACATTGTGCAGCTCGGTATCGCGCGCATTTGCCGTCCCCTGCGCGCGGGCCGCGCCGGTCAGCGTCAGCAGGCCCAAAGCGGTGGAGCTGGCGAGGAATGTGCGGCGATCGAGCATGACGGCAATCTCCCTGATTTGATTTGAGAAAGCTGCGTAACGACCGGTGCCGGAGGACGCAACCGCTCGCCCCTAACCCGATAGTAGCTTTTCGCCTGTAGGCGAGTGGCCGCGAACAGGGAGGCAAGGTTTGAAGGGCGCGGCCGCGCAGGCGATCAGGACGGATTCGGCATGTTCCGCGACGGGGACGACGACGGCGCATGTCCTCGCCGGTTATCCGAACGCCATCGACGAGGCGGCCGGCAACGCCGCGCCGGCGCACGCCTTCCTGCGCCGCGGCTGGTTCGCCGGCTCGGGCGATGCGGGGGCGGTCACTTTGGTGGGACGGCGTGCGGACGGCACGGCCTTCGCCGCAATCCCGACCTTGCCGGTCGGCCCGGCGGTCGCGGCGGCGCGCACCGTGCCGGGCGCCTATTGGCCCTATCGTTTCTTCCCGATCGCCGAAGATGCGGGGGAAGGGGAGATCGCCACCTTGCTCGCCTCCGATGCCGCGCGCGCCGCCTTGGGCCGGGTCTGGCGGCTGGGACCGGTCTATCGCGCCGATCCGGCGACCAAGCTTTTGGTGAGGGCTGCGCGGAAGGCCGGGTGGATCGTCCTGAAGCGCAGCCTGGGTACGACCTTCGTGCAGGATATCGGCGCGGCCGTGGCCGCCGGCAAATGGCCGCGCAAATCGAAACTGCGCAAGATGCGCGCGGCGCTTCGCGGGTTCGATGAACAGGGTGGTCATGCCATCCGCTTCGTGCGCGGCACGAGGTGGAGCGACGAATTGCTCAGCCAGCTCGGTGACATCGAGGCCCGCAGTTGGGTGGGCAGATCCACCGACGGCAGCGGCGCCAAATTCCTGGCGGAAGACCAGCGCGCTCACTGGCGGGGGGTGCTCGCCGATCCGGTGCTCGCCGAAATGCTCTCGGCGGTGGTGCTCGACGTCGCCGGCAAGCCCGTCGCCTTCACCTTCGACCTCACCGCCGGCGCCCTGCAATATGGCATAGCCAGCTCCTATGACGAGGACATGGCGGGCTTCGGCCCGGGCCATGTCGTGACGCACCATCACCTCGCCGAAAGCCTGGAACGCGGCGTCACGCAGGTGGATTGGGGTGCGGGCGACGGCGGCTACAAGCGCGAGATCGGCGCGGTGGCGGGATCGGAGATCGTCGATTGCCTGTTCGTGCGCGGCCGCGCGCTCGCCGCGATCCTGCGCACCAAATGGAAGCTGCCGCCCGGCGATGGCGATCCCGCCGTCCCCGTGGAGGGACTGGGCCGCACCGAACAGGCCTTGATCGCCAGCCTCGGCATGGCCGCCGCCGCCGCCGCCTTTATCGAATAGGCGCGGCTGGCCGTTCAGGCCGCCGGCTGTTCACTCATCAGGCCGATCAGATTGCCCTCGCTGTCGCGCGCGATGGCGAGCCAGATATCCTGGTCGCCGACCCGCGCGATGAAATGGGCGCCCTGCTCGATCGCTGCGCCCGCCCTCGCCAGCTCGGCTTCCGCTGCGCGTGCGTCCGCGACCGCATAATAGAGGATCGAGGCGCTCGCCGTCTCCGGCCCTTCCGGCGGGCTCAGCATCAGTCGCGTTGCGCCGCATTGGAAGAAGCTGAGCGATGGCGGTGCGTCGAACAGGTGCGTGAGGCCAAGCGTGTCGCGGTAGAAAGCGCGCGCCCGGTCCGGATCGCGCACGGGGATGGCGACCTGCGCGATATGAGAGGGCTGAAGCGGCATGGCGTCCCGACTCCTTTCATGCTAATTATTCGATTCAAACAATTATTAGCATAGCTAAGCATAGGTGTAAACATGATTGAGGACGAGATCCGCGACATTGCCGGGCGGCTCCATGCCGCGTCGATCCGCCTGCTACGCACGCTGCGCCGCGAGGATGACGGCAGCGGCCTCACCGCGCCGCGTCTGTCGGCTCTTTCGGTGGTCGTGTTCGCCGGTCCGCTGTCGCTCTCGGCATTGGCCGAGGCCGAGCAGGTCCGTCCGCCGACGATGAGCCGGATCGTCGATGCGCTGGTGCAGGCCGGCCTGGTCACGCGCGAGACCGATCCCGACGATCGCCGCGGCGTGCGCATCGCCGCGACCGCGGCGGGACGGATGCTGTTGGAAGAAGGCCGCGCCCGCCGCGTCGGCGCGCTGGCCGAGCGGCTGCGCGGCCTCACCGACTATGAGCGCCGGGCGCTCGCCCGGGGTGCCGAGCTGCTGGAGCGGATCACGCGCTGAATTGGGTCATTCGCGCCGCTGTGCGGCGATGCTGGCGGCAATCGTCGCGGCGTCGTTCGTGATGCGGGTGAGCGGCACCTGTGCCTGGTCGAACGCTCCTTGCTGGGACGGATCCTGTGCCCTCTGGAGCAACTGGGCGTTGATGCCTTGCGCGCCCAGCAGGTTGTTCGTTGCCTGCGCTTGCACCTGGGCGGCGATCATGCGCGAGATTTGCCATGCGTTGATGTCCGTGTCCGACAGCGCATAATTCTCGAATGCCGGAGCCCAGGCCGGATCGCTCCGCATGGTCTGAATGTCGCTGGCAAGAGCGATCGCCGCGTCGAATTGCTGCGACGAGGCGAATTGCTGCAGCCGTCCGGCCATGGCGTTGCGCAGCATGGCCTGCGCGTTCGTGCGGCATTGCGCGATGAAGGCCAGACTCTCGGCATTGCCAGTCCAGCGCGTCCGGAAATGGTCCTCGGCCTCTCTCAGATAACCGACATAGAGCGTGCTTCCAGCCAGCTGGCAATTGAGCCGGTAATAGAGATCCGAAAGCCGCCGGCGGGACGAAAGCGGGCATTGTACCGCCGGCTTGGTCAGCAGCACGCCTGCGGCCATCATCGCGACGAGCTGGCGGGCGCTGTCTTGGCCCAGGCTGGCCTCGATCTGGTCGATGCTGGTCGTCGTGCAGGTGAAGCTCGGCCGGCTGATCGCGAGCGTGACCGGTTCGGCTTGCCGGTAGCTTCTGAAGGGCAGCAGGTAGCCGTCATTGCCGTAATGGAGGTAGAGGCGCGTCTGCGGCATGGTGACCTGATGGGAGCCCTGCCACGTCTGCGGGTTTTGCACGGGATTGACGATTTGATCGCCGATCACGGGGTCGTTGTGGGCCAGCCGATCGGGTGCGCCGCCAGACCATTGGAAATGGATGGTCGAGCTGTAGGCTTGGGCGCTGGCCCCGGCGGACAGGCACAGCCCCGCTGCGCCCAGCATGGCGCGAACGATGCGCGCCGATCCTGCGGTGGTCTTTGCCTTGGTCATCTCCTCCTCCCTCAGCCGCGCTTGAAATAGTTCAGGATCGACCGGAGCCTTTCCGGGCCCAGCGCCTCGCGCAGGCCGAGCACGGTCGCGATGATGACGATCCACCAGACCAGGAATCCGCCCATCAGCCAGTCGATCGCCGACGAGACGGCGGCGATGCGCGCTTCGGGCGGCGCCGCCACGAAGGCGGTGTCGGCCATGACCGAAATCTCCCCGAACACCTCTTCGTCCTGCGAAACCTTGATCCACAGCACGAAGCTCAGCACTATCCCGGCAGAACAGATCCACATGATGTTCCGCACGGCACGGCCTCCCGAAAAGAAGGCCGAAGCGGCGACGATCAGGCCGCCGATGAAGGCAAGTATGGCGGTGCCGCCAATTTTGAGCACCGGTCCTTTGGTGAGAAAGAAGACGAATCCGTCCCAGAAGAAAATCGATTCCCGATGGCTGTCATCCCAATAAAACCATCTCGCAAAAGCGAGAGCGATTAAAATCAAGAGGCAACCCACGAGAAGAGAGAGAAATCCTGCGGCGAATTTCGCCGCCGCCGATCGTTGGTCTGGATTTGGCAATCCGTCTTTTTCGGGTTTGTCTGGCATTCGGCGCCCCCCTTGCCGATAGCGACTCCATCCGGTGGCAGGAAATACCAAGGCCATGAACAAAAACAATCGATTTGATGAGCCCTTCTCTGTCTGATGGGTCGATTGCGGAGGAATATGCCGCGCTCTTGTTGCGGCGCAGCGAAGCCGCTATGTGCGCGCGACATTTCCTCCCGCGAGAGTATAAAAGATGAGCCTTCGCAACGTGGCGATCATCGCCCACGTCGATCACGGCAAGACCACCCTTGTCGACCAGTTGTTCCGCCAATCCGGCACCTTCCGCGACAATCAGCGCGTGGAGGAGCGGGCGATGGATTCGAACGATCTGGAGAAGGAACGCGGGATCACCATCCTCGCCAAGTGCACCTCGGTCGAATGGGAGCCCAAAGGACCTGGTGCCGGGGAGACCACGCGGATCAATATCGTCGACACGCCCGGCCACGCCGATTTCGGCGCCGAGGTTGAGCGCATCCTCTCGATGGTCGACGGCGTCATCCTGCTCGTCGATGCGGCCGAAGGCCCGATGCCGCAGACCAAGTTCGTCACCGGCAAGGCACTCGCGCGCGGGCTGAAGCCGATCGTCGTCGTCAACAAGATCGATCGCCCGGACGCCCGCGCCGCCGAAGTGCTCGACGAATGTTTCGAGCTGTTCCTCAGCCTCGACGCCAATGACGAGCAGCTCGATTTCCCGACCCTCTACGCCTCGGGCCGCAACGGCTATGCCGGCCGCACCGATGATGTGCGCTCGGGCGATCTCACCCCGCTGTTCGAGACCATCGTCTCCCACATTCCCGAGCCCGGCCTGGACACGCAGGGCGAGTTCAAGATGCTCGCCACCCTGCTCGACCGCGACCCCTTCCTCGGCCGCATCCTCACCGGCCGGGTCGAGAGCGGCAGGCTGGACGTCAACATGCCGATCACGGCGATCGACGTGGACGGCAATCCGGTGGAAGCCGGCCGCGCCACCAAGGTGTTCGCCTTCAAGGGCCTGGAGCGCGTGCCGGTCGAGAGCGCGCAGGCGGGCGACATCATCGCCATTGCCGGCCTCACCAAGGCGACCGTTTCCAACACCATCGCCGCGCCGGGCGTGACCACCCCAGTCGCCGCCCGCCCGATCGATCCGCCGACTTTGGCGATGAGCTTCGCGGTCAACGACAGCCCCTATGCCGGCAAGGACGGCGACAAGGTGCAGAGCCGCGTCATCCGCGACCGGCTGGAGCGCGAGGCGGAGACGAACGTCGCGATCCGCGTCACCGCCGCGCACGACAATGACGCGTTCGAGGTCGCCGGGCGCGGCGAGCTTCAGCTCGGCGTGCTGATCGAGACGATGCGCCGCGAGGGCTTCGAGCTCTCCATCTCCCGCCCCCGCGTCCTCTTCCGCGACGGTCCGAACGGCCGCGAGGAGCCTTATGAGACGGTCGTCATCGACGTGGACGACGAACATTCGGGCACGGTCGTCGAGAAGATGGCGCTGCGCAAGGCGGAGATGACCGACATGCGCCCGTCCGGCGGCGGCAAGACCCGCCTGACCTTCTCCGCCCCCTCGCGCGGCCTGATCGGCTATCATGGCGAGTTCCTGTCCGACACGCGCGGCACCGGCATCATGAACCGCGTGTTCGACAGCTACGGTCCGTACAAGGGCCAGATCACCGGGCGGCAGAACGGCGTGCTGATCTCGATGGAGCAGGGCGAGGCAGTCGCCTATGCGCTGAACGCGCTGGAGGATCGGGGCATATTGTTCATCTCGCCGGGCGAGCCGCTCTATCGGGGCATGGTGATCGGCGAGAACGCGAAGCCGCAGGATCTTGAGGTCAACCCGCTGAAATCCAAGCAGCTCACCAACTTCCGCGCTTCGGGCAAGGACGACGCCATCCGCCTGACGCCGCCCAAGCGCATGACGCTGGAGCAGGCGATCGCCTATATCGACGACGACGAACTCGTCGAGGTGACCCCGAAATCGATCCGCATCCGCAAGCGGTTCCTCGATCCGCATGAGCGTAAGCGCGAGGCGCGCAAGGCCGCGGCCTGACGTTTCAGACGGTTCGAATCAACTGAAGGCGGCCGGCCCCGTATCCGGCCCCGTGTCCGGCCCATGGGTATCGAAACTGCGCGGGCCGCTTTCCGGCACGAGCATTCCATACCATTCAAGAAAGCCGCCATTGCTGTCGCGCACTGCCGTGCCGCTGGCGTGGAATTTCAGGAAACCGCCTTCGGGCAGTCGCATCCGCATCGACACGCCGAGCGAGACGCCGGTGCGGATGGCCGTCACCAGCGCCTCGCGGACGGCGCCGATGTCGTCGGGATGCGCGAAGCGCTGCCAGCCGTCGCCAAGCGCGTCTTCGGGCGGACAGCCCGTGAAGCGCGTGAAACTGCCGTTCATATAGGTGACGGCGCCGTCCGAGCCGCAGGCGAACAACATGCAGGGAACATTGTCGACGACCGATTCGAAGCGCTGTTTGATGATCTGCAGGCACGCGATTTCTGCGCGCAGACCACGCAGCTCGCCGTCCTTGCGTGCCAGCGCCGCCTCCGTGCGAATCCGCAGATGCTCCAGCGTGTGGGGCAGGGCTTCGCCGCCGGAACCCGCGCCCGTCTCACGCGCGCCGCCCTCGCGGAATTCATGCCTGTGCCGCATCGCCTGTCTCCTGGCGGTCTAAAATCTGCACGGCCCACTGCCGGATTCTCAATCCAACGCAGTCATGCTAGACCAATAAGTGCATCGAAGAAAAGGAAGAATCATGGTTACCGAAAATGCCGGCAACCACGACGACAATCCTGAGGCACGGCTTTACGCCGAACTCGGCGCGCTTGGCATCGCGTGGACGAAGCACGAACATGATGCCGTATTCACGGTCGCGCAGAGCGAGATTTTACACCAGGAGATCGCCGGCGCGCACACCCGCAACCTGTTTCTGAAGGACGACGCCGGCCGGTTCTGGCTGGTGACGCTTCCGGCCGAGAGACGCGCCGATCTGAAGGCGCTGCCCGCCGTGCTCGGCTCGCGGCGGCTCAGTTTCGGCAAGGCGGGCGACAGGGCGCGCCTGCTTGGGGTCGAGCCGGGCTCGGTGACGCCGCTGGCCGCGATCAACGACGTGGCCGGCATGGTGACGGTCGCGCTGGATGCGG
>JBBCJP010000016.1:0-59251 GCA_037190625.1 Alphaproteobacteria bacterium | reverse complement strand
ACCGCCGAGGTCGAAAGCGCGCTGGTGAGCCATGACCTGGTCGCGGAGGCCGCCGTGGTCGGCTATCCGCACGACATCAAGGGCCAGGGCATCTATTGCTACGTCACCCTGGTCGCCGGCGAGGACGGCGGCACGGCGCTGGAGGCGGAGCTGCGCGCGCATGTGCGCGGCGAGATCGGCCCGATCGCCTCGCCGGACGTGATCCACTTCACGACCGCTCTGCCCAAGACCCGCTCGGGCAAGATCATGCGCCGCATCCTGCGCAAGATCGCGGAGAACGAGTTCGGATCGCTCGGCGACACCTCGACTCTGGCCGATCCGAGCCTGGTCGACGCGCTGATCGAAGGGCGCCGCAACCGCTGATGAAGATCGTCGTCGGCGATATCGGAGGCACCCATGCCCGCTTCGCCATCGCCACGCTCGGCGATGGCCGCCCCGAGATCGGCCCGATGAAGCGCTACCGCACGCGCGAGCATGACAGGCTGGAAGCCGCCTGGGCGCGCTTCGCCGAGGAATGCGGCGAACCGCTGCCGAAGGACGCCGCGCTTGCCGTCGCCGCGCCCATCGAAGGCGAGACGCTGCGCTTCATGAACAGCGACTGGCGCATCCCGCGCTTCACCATCGCCGAAACCCTGGGCCTCGACCGCTTGCTGCTGCTCAACGATTTTGGCGCAGTCGCTCATGCGGTTTCGATCCTCGGGCCGGATGAGCTTGAGCCGCTGACTGGTCCCGATGCACTGCCTGACGACGGGGTGGTCAGCGTACTCGGTCCCGGCACCGGGCTCGGCGTCGCCTTCTTTTCCCGCCGTGCCGGAAAGGTCTCAGTGATCGAGACGGAGGCCGCCCATATCGGCTTCGCGCCTCTCGATCCCGAAGAGGAGGAACTCTCCGACGCCCTGGTCGAGCTGTACGGGCGCGCTTCGATCGAGCGGATCGTCTCCGGCCCCGGCCTGATCGACATCTACCGCCATCTCGGCGGCGCGACCGAGATCGGGCCGAACAATGCCGGCGAGCTGTGGAGCGCCGCGATCGACGGCAGCGACGCCATCGCCGCCCATGCACTCGACATCCTGGTCCGCTGCTTCGGCGCGGCGGCGGGCGACATCAGCCTCGCCCACGGCGCGATGGGCGTCGCGATCACCGGCGGCCTCGCCAACCGCATCGCCCACCTCCTGCGCGCCCCGGCCTTCGCCGCCCGCTTCACCGCCAAGGGACGCTATCGGGAGCGCATGCAGCGTGTGCCGGTTGTCCTCGCGACCTGTCCGGAGCCCGGCCTCCTCGGCGCCGCGGTGGCGTTTGGCCGGGAATATCCCTGACCGTCAGATCGACCGGCTCACCACTTCCTTCATGATCTCGTTGGTGCCGCCGAAGATACGGGTCACGCGGGCGTCGCGCCATAGACGGGCGATCAGATATTCGTTCATGTAGCCGGCCCCGCCATGAAGCTGGAGACTGGCGTCGCACACCTCCCATTGCAATTCGGTGTGCCACAGCTTCGCCGCGCTCGCCTCGTCGGGGGTGAGCTTGCCGTCCATGTGCCGCCGCAAGGCCCAGTCGAGATGCGCCCAGCCGACCTGGAGCTTGGCCTGTAGGTCGGCCAGGGTGAAGCGAGTGTTCTGGAATTCGAACACCGTCTTGCCGAACGCCTTGCGCTCCTTGGTGAATTTCACCGCCTCGTCGAAGGCGCGCTGCGCCGAGGCCTGGGCGCCGACCGCGATGTTGAGCCGTTCCTGCGGCAGCTGGTTCATCAGATAGGCGAAGCCCATCCCTTCCGCACCCAGCAGGTTCGATTGCGGCACCCGCACGTCCTGGAAGAACAGCTCCGACGTGTCCTGGCCATGCAGCCCGATCTTGTCGAGATTGCGCCCGCGCTCGAAGCCGGGCCGGTCCGCCTCGACCAGGATCAGCGAGGTGCCTTTCGCGCCCTCGCCCGGATCGGTCTTGGCGACGACGATCACCAGCTCGGCATGTTGGCCGTTGGTGATATAGGTTTTGGAACCGTTGATGACATAGTCATCGCCATCCTTGATCGCGGTGGTACGAATGCCCTGCAAATCGGAGCCTGCACCCGGCTCCGTCATCGCGATCGCGGTCGGCGTCTCGCCGGAGATCATCCGGGGCAGCCAGTGAAGCTTCAGCTCTTCGGAGCCATAATGCTCGATATACGGCGCGACGATGTCGGAATGGAGCCCGATGCCGGCGGTGGAGCCGAGATAGCCCAGCTCCTCGTCGATCACCGCATTGTAGCCGAAATCGAGCCCGAGCCCGCCATAGGCCTCCGGCACGTTCGGGCAGAGCAGCCCCGCCTCGCCCGCCTTGCGCCAGAAGTCCCGGTCGATCTCGCCCTGCTCCTCCCAGCGTTCCAGATGCGGGGTCAGCTCGCGGTCGAAGAATTTGCGAACGGAATCGCGGAACAGGTCATGCTCCTCCGAAAAGGCGAAGCGGCGGGAGAGATTGAGCATCGGGATATCCTCGTGATGTGATCGGGCCGGACGCTAGAGGCAAGCCGGCGCAAAGTCAGCCATGCTTGACCGCGCGGCCCCGGCACGCGACGGGGAAGCATCCAGCGGGAGACGAACATGGCCGACGAACCGGAGAAGCAGGGCAAGCGCGCGATACCGGGATGGCTCGTGATCGCGCTGTTCGGCATCCCCTTCGCTTTGTTCGTCGCCTTTCTGCTGAGCCGGGGCAGCACGCCGCAATCGGTCGAGGCGCGCTTCGCGGAGCGGGCCGATCTCGCCGAAACGGCGAGTGCGTTCCGCGAGACCTATCCGGACGACTATGCCCTGTTCCTCTCCCGCATCGCTGGCATCACCGACAGCCAGGGCCAGGCCGTGGCAGACCGAGCGGCGATCGGCGACATCCGCGAGTTCCTGGCGGCGCGCAGCTCGGCGATCGGCAATGCGCCGGCGGCCGAACTGCATGCCCTGGGCGGCGCAATCGCCGATCTGGCCGAGGAGCTGCAGCGGGTGAACCCGGAGCTCTGCGCGCAATTCGTGACCCAGGGCGTGCCCGATCCGGCGCGCATGCCCGATTCCGCGACGCGCGCCGTCGGCCGGATGAACGCGCTGATGTTCCGCGCGGCGCGGGCGGGCGAAGGCGCGGAGACGCCGCGCGGCGGGCTGACGCGCGAGGTCGTGGCCGCCTGGCTGGTGGGCATGGAGCGGCTCGATCCCGAGCTGCCGAACCGGCCGCCGCCCGCCGATGCTGCGCAGCAATGCCGCAGCGGCGTCACAGCCTATCGCGCCGCCGCCGAGCTGCCCGAGGCGCAGGCGGCCGATGTCGCCGCCCATCTCATCCGTCTGTCCTTCGCCCCGCCCGCTACAGCGCCTTGAAGCGCGGCGCCGGGGCGGGCTGCATGATTCCCTCCGCCTCGATGAACGTGCTGCGCGCTTCATTGTGCGGGTGGCTTGGCGCCTCCGCGAGGCTGAGCACCGGGGCGAAGCAGGCGTCCGTCTCTTCCAGCAAGACGCACCAATGGTCGCGCGGCTGCGTACGGAAGAGCGCGACCAGCTCATCACGCAGGCCGGGATCGAACTGCCCGGAAACGAGGCCGAGCTTTCCCTTCAGAAGAGCGAAGAATTGCGGCTCCAGCGGACCGATCGCCACCCATTTGCCGTCCGCGCATTGGTAGCTGTCGTAGCAGGCCGCGCCGCCGTCGAGCAGGTTCGCGCCGCGTTCGTCGCGCCACATGCCGGCGGCGAGCAGGCTCCAGGTTTGCGCGGCCAGGATCGCCGCGCCGTCCGTCATCGCGCAATCGATGACGCAGCCTTGACCGGTCGCGCGCGCCTGCAGCAACCCCGCGCACATCGCGAAGGCGAGCAGCATCCCGCCGCCCCCGAAATCGCCCACCGCATTGGCGGGCGGGGTCGGCGGTCCGTCGGCGCGGCCATAGCCGTGGAGATTGCCGGCGAGCGCGATGTAGTTGATGTCGTGCCCGGCCGCCGAGGCCAGCGGCCCCTCCTGCCCCCAGCCGGTCATCCGGCCATAAACGAGTCGGGGATTGTCGGCGCGCAGATCGTCGGGCCCCAGGCCCAGCCGCTCCATGACGCCGGGCCGGTAGCCTTCGATCAGGCCATCGGCACCGCGCGCCAATTCCCGCACCCGGGCGAGATCGGCCGGCTCCTTCAGATCGAGCGTCAGGATTTCCGCCCGGCCGCGCCGCAAGATGTCCTTGTCCGGCGGGATGGGCGGGGTCCAGCCGGCGCGCTCGACCCGGACGACTTCGGCGCCGTGATCGGCCAGCATCATCGCCGCGAAAGGCGCCGGTGCCAGCCCGGCGAATTCGAGGATGCGGATGCCGGCGAGCGGCTTCATGACCGGGCATCCGTTCGCAACGGGCACGGCATCTTCGCCTTCTCCTCATCGGCTTGATGAATCATGGCGATACTCTGCCGGTGCTGCAGGCCGGCCGGCAAGGGGCACCATGGATTTATTCGCCGATGGCGATAGGCTGCCCGAAGCGGGTGACCATGAAGGGGGACGTGATGAGAAAGACGCTGATCGCGATCGCGGCGGTGGGGATGATGACGATCCAGGCGGGCACGGCGTTGGCGCAGCGGCCCGACCTTCAGCGTTACCCGGTGCCGGACGCGGCAGCGGCGGCGCTGCGCGGGCCCGACGGCGCGCCGCCCTTCTCCGCCGCGGTGCGGGCTGGCGACATGCTTTACCTTTCCGGCAGCATCGGCAGCACCGTCGACGGCACCCTGCCGGCGGGGATCGAGGCCCAGACCCGGCAGGTGATGGACAATATCCGCGAGGTGCTGGCCAATGCCGGGGCGTCGTTCGACGATGTCGTGCGCTGCCTCGTCATGCTCGAAGACATGACCGACTGGCCGGCGTTCAACCGGGTCTATGTCACCTATTTCGATCCCGCCAGTCGGCCGGCCCGCAGCGCATTCGGTGCGGACGGGCTGGCCCGCGGTGCGCTCGTCGAAGTCGAGTGCACCGCCTATGTGCCGGAACCGCGCTGAAGCCTATCTCGGCGCCATGCGGATCGCGCCGTCGAGGCGGACATATTCGCCGTTGAGGTAGGTGTTTTCGGCCATGAAGATGGCGAGCCTCGCATATTCTTCCGACTGGCCGAGCCGCTTCGGGAAGGGCACCTGCGCGGCGAGCGCGTCCTTCACGTTCTGCGGCATCATGGCGACCATCGGCGTTTCGAACACGCCGGGCAGGATCGTGTTCACGCGAATACCCTCGCCCATCAGATCGCGGGCGATGGGGAGCGCCATGCCGAGCACGCCGGCCTTGGAGGCGGCATAGGCGGCCTGGCCGATCTGGCCGTCCTGCGCGGCGACCGAGGCGGTGTTGACGATCAGGCCCTTCTCACCATCCTCGAGCGAATCGAGATCGACCATGCCGGCGGCGGACGCGGCGAGCACGCGGAAGGTGCCGATCAGATTGATCTGGATCGCCAGCTCGAACTGGTGGATCGGATAACGCTTCACCGCGCCCGTTTCCTTGTCGCGCCCGACCGTCTTCATCGCATTGGCGACGCCGGCACAATTGACGCAGATCCGCTCCTGCCCATGCGCCGCGCGCGCCGCCGCGAAGGCCGCGTCCACGGCTTCGTCGGAGGTCACGTCGCACTGCGCGAAGATGCCGCCGATCTCGGCCGCGACCTTGCCGCCCTTGTCGGCGTCGCGATCGAACACGGCGACCTTCACGCCCCTGGCGGCCAGCGCCCGGGCGGTGGCTTCGCCCAGGCCGGAGGCGGCGCCGGTGACGATTGCGGCGATCGAGGAATCGAGCTTCATGGATTTTCTACTCCCTTGGCGCTCCAGCGAGCGGCCTGAGATCCGTGCCGTCATGCTGAACTCGTTTCAGCATCCATGGACACGGTCTGCGCGATCCGATGCAATCCGTGTTCATGGGTCCCGGGTCAAGCCCGGGATGACCGATGAAAGCGGGTGACATGGACCTCGCGCGCGCGAACGACGTTTCGGCGGCGTACTTAACCCGGGATTAGGGTTTACGGCGCATAAACCGCGACATCGCAATTTCACGGGGGTTCAAGTGAGCAGCAGCCGCATTCTCAACATGGCGTTCGAAAACGGCGTCGGCTGCCGCCGGCAATGGCCGCGCCAGTTGATGATCCTGTCGGCCCGGCTCTGCACCGTCACCAGGGACTATCCGGTCCGCATCCGCGACCTTTCCTCCGGCGGCGCGCGCATCGAGGGCGCGGAGTTGCCAGCGATCGGCACCGACGTGATGCTGAAGCGCGGCGAGGCCGACGTGTTCGGCGAGATCGCCTGGATTTCCGGCAACCAGGCCGGCGTGGAATTCGAGGAGGAACTGGACAGTGCGGCGCTCGACGCTTTCACCAGCGCGCCCGAATTGCCCGCTCCCCAGGCCGGCGACACCCGCCGCCCCGGCTTCGGCCGCAAGAGCGGCCAGCATCCGCGCTGGTCCAACGGCACGGGCTGGATCGACGGCTGAGTCGCGAGCGCGCTTCCCGAACGGGCAGGTCGCGCCAGCCCTCTCTCTGTTAAGTTGACAAAGTTGACAGGGTGAGGGGTGTTTTGACGGAGTCGTTGCCCTGGCGATCGGGCTGAACATTTCAAAGAACCGGCGAGCCCGGGCTAAACCCGAGTCGCGGGCGAGCCTGACAGAGCATTTCCTACATTGGAAGCGGGCGGCCATAGGCCGGATTCTGTTCGCGCAGAGACGCAGAGGCGCGGAGAGTCCAAACATTTCCCGACAGCCGCGAATACCCGAGGACGCACCGTCTCGCGGGGCCTCTCTGCGCCTCTGCGCCTCTGCGTCTCTGCGCGAACCCTGAAAAGCGACGGGGTCGCGCCGGGGATTGAGAGAAAGGCGTTGCGCGCCTACCCACCCCTAGCCCCTCCCTTGCAGGGAGGGGGATTGGTGCCCGCGTTCGACCATTGCGGATATTCGATCTTTGTTCGATCAAGCGTGAGATAGCCGGTGGGGGATAAGCCATGCAGCGCATCTTGACCGCTCAACTCGCAAATCAGAGCGGCTTGGAGGTCATTGCGTTTCAGCACTCTGATTGTTTGATTTTCGAGCGCGGCGAAACATTGAAGATGTTTTTGCCCAGATCGAAGAGGCTACTGGGTGGAACTTCGCAGGACCGCATGGTTATCGGTGATCTGCTAACGATCTTTGCAAAGGACCTTGAGCGCCTTCGCGCGCCATCAAAGAGATACAAATTTGCCAACTTCATAACCGGCATCCCAATCGCAAACTTTCCGTCGATCATTGCGTCTTCTTTGATTGTCGAAGACGCAGTCGATCAGGGTTTTTTCAACCAGATTCGCGACCTCCTGAACGCTCTTCCTGACAGGAAATCGGAATGGATCACGAGGTTCGGTGAAGATTTTTTCACTCGTGATGCGATCGGTCGTTGCGTTGAGGCGGTGCGGCATTTGAGGGATGATCACTGATTTTCGGCGGCAGCTAACCATCCACAACCGCCATTGAGCCACGCTGCCCAAACCGGCTAAGCGCGCCGCCATGCCCGCGCCCATCATCCTCGTCGATGCCGACGCCTGTCCTGTGAAGGACGAGGTGTACAAGGTGGCGTGGCGGCGCGAGGTGCCGGTGCGGATCGTCAGCAATGCGCGGATCCGGGTGCCGGAGCATCCCTTGATCGAGCGGGTCGTGGTGTCGGACGCCTTCGACGCGGCGGACGACTGGATCGCGGAACAGGCGCGTGAGGGCGCTGTCGTGGTGACCGCCGACATCCTGCTCGCCGACCGCTGCCTGAAGGCGGGCGCGGCGGTGATCGCGCCGAACGGCAAGCCCTTCACCACCGCCTCGATCGGCGGGGCGATCGCGACCCGGGCGATCATGGCCGATTTGCGCGCCGGCGCGGACGGGATCGGCGGCGGACCGGCCCCGTTCACGAAGGCCGATCGCTCCCGCTTCCTGTCGGCGCTGGACGAGGCTTTGGTCAGGCTTAAGCGGAGCTAGCGTTCGTTCTCCGGCGAAAGCCGGAGTCCAGGCGGCGCTGTCGCGCCGTTCCTTGTTTAAGCTGGACCCCGGCCTTCGCCGGGGAACGATGTCCGGATCAGAGCCGCTCGACGATCGTCACATTGGCGATGCCGCCGCCTTCGCACATGGTCTGAAGGCCGTAGCGCAAGCCGCGGTTCTTCAAGGCGTGGACGAGCGTCGCCATCAGCTTCGCGCCGGACGCGCCGAGCGGGTGGCCGAGCGCGATCGCGCCGCCATTGACGTTGAGCTTCGCCGGGTCCGCGCCGGTCTCGCGCAGCCAAGCCAGCGGCACGGGCGCGAAGGCCTCGTTGACTTCGTAGAGATCGATATCGCCGATGCTCAGCCCGGCGCGGGATAGCGCCCGGGCGGTGGCGGGGATCGGCTCCTCCAGCATGATCACCGGATCGCCCGCCGTGACGGTGAGATTGTGGATGCGGGCCAGCGGGGTGAGGCCGTGCGCCTTCAGCGCCGCCTCGTTGACGATCAGCACGCCGCTCGCCCCGTCGCAAACCTGGGAGGCGTTGGCAGCGCTGATCCGGCCGCCCTCGCGCAGCAACTTGACCGAGGCGATGCC
Organism: Alphaproteobacteria bacterium; assembly: GCA_037190625.1. GTDB lineage: Bacteria > Pseudomonadota > Alphaproteobacteria > Sphingomonadales > Sphingomonadaceae > Allosphingosinicella. The sequence continues at coordinate 50,718 of JBBCJP010000016.1, read as the reverse complement.
CTCCAGCGTCGCATCGTGGCGGACGCCCTCGTCCGCGACATGCATGCCGCCTTCCACCTCCAGCGCCACGATCTCGTCGGCGAAATCGCCGGCCTGGGCGGCGCGCGCCGCCTTGCGGTGGCTGTCCAGCGCGAAGGCGTCCAGCTCCTCGCGCGTGAAGCCATATTTCTCCGCGATCATCTCGGCGCCGTCGAACTGGCTGAACATGGCGACGCCGAACCGCTCCTGAATGCTCTTCGGGAAGGGGCCGGTGCCGATGCCGTGCTGCATCGGCAGCGTGACGGGCAGGCCCATCGGCACGCGCGTCATCGATTCCACGCCCGCGGCGATCACCATATCCTGCGTACCCGACATCACCGCCTGCGCGGCGAAATGGATCGCCTGCTGCGAGGAGCCGCATTGCCGGTCGATGGTGACGGCGGGCACGCTCTGCGGCAGCTTGGAGGCGAGCACGGCGTTGCGCCCGACATGGAAGGCCTGCTCGCCCGCCTGGCCGACGCAGCCCATGACCACATCCTCGATCGCCGCCGGATCCACCCCGGTGCGCGCCACCAGCGTGTCGAGCACGCGCGCGGCCATGTCGGCCGGGTGCCAGTCCCTTAGCGCGCCGCCGCGCTTGCCGCCGGCCGTCCGCACCGCATCGACGATATAGGCTTCGGCCATGGCCGCGACTCTCCCTTACGTTTACGTCAAGGGAATATAGCGGCGCATTTCGGTACTGGAAGTGTCGGCGCACCCGCGCTATGATTGTTCCAATCAAAGCCGGTTGGACGACCACAATCTTCTAACAGGAAGCGAAATGGCGCAAAATCCTTTTACACAGCATCCCAAAGAGGTGGGCGAAAGCTATGGCCGGCATTTCGGCCATGCCGCCTATTTCGGCGTCAGGATGATCGGTGGCGGCATCGCCTGCCTGATCCATGCCGTTTTCCCATTCCTGTGCGTGCGCACCGGCAGCGAGACCATGAACAAGCTGCACGCGAAGCTGCACGGCCGCGCCGACAAGGCGAACTGGGAACGCCACCCGATCATTTGAGCGTAGCGCCTAAAAGCGCAGGCTGAACCCGACGGCGGCGATGCCGCGATCGCGGTCGCGCACGCCGGTGGGGTTGCGTTCGGCTTCCATATTGGTGCGCGGCCGGGCGATGCGGGGCACGGCGTAGCGGCCGACGCCGACGGTGAGATTGTCGCTGACCGGCCAGGCCGCGATCAGCCCGTCCGGGCGGCGTTCGCCGGGTCGGGAGGGATCCTCGACGATGCGGAATTCCGGCGGACGGACGTAGGCCGCTTCCGGCCCGGCGGCGGGCATCGGAGAAACGAGGCGTGCACCAGCCTCCTGCGCCGGCGCGGGAGCAGCCATCAGGACGAGCGGCGCCATCAGCGCCACCGCAGAGCGACGCAATCTCCTCACCTGTCGAACCCCTGTAAGTCCCTTTGCGGCAAAAGCGCGAAGAGCGACGGAAAGTTCCCGTTAGAGGCGCAGCTTGCGGCGGTCCTTCAGGATGGCGGCGGCGGCGTTGTGGCCGGGCGCACCGGTGACGCCGCCGCCGGGATGCGCGCCGGAGCCGCAGAGATAGAGGCCGGGCAGCGGCATCCGATAATCGGCATGGCCCAGCATCGGGCGCATCGAGAAGAGCTGATCCAGCCCCATCTTGCCGTGGAAGATGTCGCCGCCGATCAGGCCGAAGTGGCGCTCGAGATCGAGCGGGCTGAGCGCGAGGCGACCGACCACGCTGGCGGCGAAGCCGGGCGCGTAGCGGTCCACATAGGCGACGATGTGGTCCGCCACCTCCTCGCGCCGTGCGTCCCAGCCGCCTTGGATCGCATAGGGAAAATGCTGGCAGAACAGGCTGGCGACATGCGCGCCTTCGGGGGCGAGGCTGTCGTCGAGCGTCGAGGGGATCAGCATCTCGACGATCGGCTCCTTCGAATAGCCCTCGGTCCGGGCGGTCAGATACGCCCGGTCCATGTGATCGAGCGACGGGGCCATGATGATGCCCGCCGTGAGATGATCGCCCGGCTCCCGTTTCGAGGTGAAACGCGGCAGCTCGGACAGAGCGACGTTCATCCGGAAGGTCGCGGATTCGCTGCCCCAGCCGGCCATGCGGCGTTCGATCTCCGGTTCGACCGCGCCGGCTGGGAGCAGGCGATCGAAGAGCAATTTCGGGTTCACCCCCGCCGCGACGGCCTTGGCGCGATACGCCTTGCCGCCGGCGACGGCGCCGGCCGCCTTGCCCTGTTCGACGACGATCTCCTCGACCGGCGCATCGAGCACGATCTCGACCCCCGCCTTGCGGCACGCCTTGGCCATCGCCTGCGTGATCGCGCCCATGCCGCCCACCGCATGGCCCCAGGCGCCTTGCACCCCCGCCGCCTCGCCGAAGACATGGTGGAGCAGCACATAGGCGCTGCCCGGCGCATGGGGGCTGGCATAATGGCCGACCACAGCGTCGAAGCCGAACAGGGCCTGGACGAGATCGTGGCTGAAATAGCGGCCGAGAATGTCGGCGGCGGACTTGGTGAAGAAGTCCACGATGTGCCGCTGATCGTCGAGAGGCAGCCGCCCCACCCCGCCGCCGAGCTTGAGGAGCGCCATGAGGTCGCCGATCCCGCCGCCGGCATTGGGCGGCGCGCGCAGCAGCCATTGCCGCACCACGCCCACGACCGCGTCCAGCGCGGCGGCATAGGCGTCGTAATTATCGGCGTCGGCGGGCGACAGGCGCGCGATCTCGCGCTTCGTCAGCCCCTCGCGACCGGCGAGGAGATGGTCCGGGCCGAACGTCGGCAGGAAATTGTCGGTCTTGCGCAGGACGACCTTCAGGCCGTGCTCGTAGAGCCGCATGTCGCGGATGATCGTGGGGTTGAGCAGCCCGACCGTGTAGCTCGCCGTCGAATTGCGGAAGCCGGGATGGAATTCCTCGGTCACCGCCGCCCCGCCGACCACGGACCGCGATTCCAGCACCGTGACCTTGAGGCCGCGCGACGCGAGATACCAGGCGCAGACGAGGCCGTTATGCCCGGCGCCGATGACGAGGATATCCGCGGACGATCGGGACATGCGCGTCAGAAAATCCTCCAGCGGACCTGCATGACGATCGGGAACGGCACCGGCGCGCCGTCCGCGCCGATCGCGGGGCTGTATCGCCCTCTTTGGCGCGCCAGGGCGCACGTGCCTCGGTCCAGCCCCTCGTCGCCGCTCGATTCCAGCACTGCGCAATCGGTGACGCGGCCATTCACGCCCACCGTGAAGCGGACGACGACCGTCCCGCTCACCCGGCGGCGCAAAGCATCGGTCGGATAGTCATTATGAGTTGCCCAGCGCCTGGTCATCTGCGGGCGTTCGCGGACAGCTCTGAGCTGCGCGACATCGACGCCCCAGCCGCGCAGAAGATCGTCGTTGCAGTCACGCAATGCGCGGACCGCACGTTCGGCCTCGGGAATGTCGAGGCGAAAAAGCTCCCGCCCCTCGGCCTCCAGCGCGAACGATTCCGAGCGAGTCATCCCGTCCAGCAAGGACGCCTCCATCCTGTCGATGCGCAGGAAACGGTAGCCGCGATCGGGAACGCGGTCGTCGCCCGCGTCGTGAGACGAACGTTCGCCTCCCGGGTGCAATACGATGTCGACACGACGCGCGAGGCTCGTCTCGAGCGTCCAGGACGGATTGATAAGAACCGCCCCCATATTCTCGCCCATATAATCGAGCCGGAAGCTCAGCACGACCGGATCGGCGCCCCCCGTGGTGCGCGACAGGCGGCATTGCCGGTCCCCGTAATCGACCTCCCACCGCGCCTGAGCCGAGGCGGGATCGGCCTGGGTCGCTCGGGCATCCGCTGCCACCAACAGCGCGGCGAGCATCGCTATCCGGTATGCGCCCAACGATTCCTCCCCTGTCGACCGTCGAGCCTAATTGCTCGGCGCGGGCCTCGCCACCCCCTCAGCGCATCAACACCAGTTCCTCCGACATGGTGGGATGCAGCGCGATCGTCTCGTCGAACTGGGCCTTGGTGAGGCCGGCCTTCACTGCGATCGCGGCGGCCTGGAGGATTTCGGGGGCGTCGGGGCCGATCATGTGGATGCCGACCACCTTGTCGGTCCCTTCGTCGACGATCAGCTTGTAGAGCGAGCGCTCGTTGCGCCCGGCCAGCACGTTCTTCATCGGCCGGAAATCCGACGTGAAGGTCCGCACCGAGCCCAGTTTGTTGCGCGCCTCGCCCTCCGTCATGCCGACGCCGGCGATCGGCGGGTGGCTGAAGACGGCGGCGGGGATATTCTCGTAATCGACGCGGGTCGGCTTGTCGCCGAACACGGTATCGGCGAAGGCATGGCCCTCGCGGATCGCGACCGGAGTGAGCTGCACCCGGTCAGTCACGTCGCCGATCGCGTAGATGCTGGGCACGGAGGATTGATTGTCCTCGTCGACCAGCACCGCGCCGTTCTTGCCGAGCTCGACGCCCACATCCTCCAGCCCCAGCCCGGCCGTGTTCGGCGCGCGGCCGACCGCCCAGAGCAGCAGGTCCGCCTCGATCGGGTCCTGCCCGGAGAGATGGATGCGCAGCGCGCCGTCCTTCTTCCTGACGATCTTCTCGAACGGCGCGTTGAACTTGAAGTCGATCCCCTTGGTCAGCGAGATCTGGAGCAGCCGATCGCGGATCTGCTCGTCATAATGGCGCAGGATGCGGTCGCCGCGATTGACGATCGTCACATGGCAGGAAAATTCGTGGAAGATGCCGGCGAACTCGTTGGCGATATAGCCGCCGCCGGCGATCACCACCCGCTTCGGCATCTTTTCCAGATGGAACACGTCGTTGGACGTGATGCCATGTTCGGCGCCCGGCACATCGGGGATCACCGGATGGGCGCCGGCGGCGATCAGGATCGTGCCGGCGCTCACCTTCGTGCCGTCGGCCAGCGTCACTTCGTTGGGGCCGGTGACGGTGGCGCGCTGCGGGATGATCTCGACCTCGTGCCGGTCGAGAATGTCGTGATAGATACCCTCCAGCCGCTCGACCTCGCCCAGCACATTGTCGCGCAGGATCGGCCAGTCGAACGTGCACTTGCCGAGCTTCCAGCCGAACCGGGCGGCGTCCTGCAGATCCTCGGCGAAATGGGCGCCGTAGACGAGCAGCTTCTTGGGCACGCAGCCGCGGATCACGCAGGTGCCGCCGACCCGGAACTCCTCCGCCACCGCGACGCGCGCGCCATGCGAGGCCGCGACGCGCGAGGCGCGCACGCCGCCGGAGCCGGCGCCAATGACGAAAAGGTCGTAATCGTAGGTCTTGGCCATTCCTTGCCTTCCTCTATCGTCATTGCGAGGCGCGAAGCGCCGCGGCAATCCATTCCTCAGCAAGCTGGATTGCTGCGCTCCGCTCGCAATGACGGCTGAAAATCATTTCTCTTCGTCGAACGCCCTTGCGATCAGTGCTTCGGTCGAGCGATCGAAGGTCGGGGCATCGTCCTCATCCATCGCCTTCGCCATTTCCTTGCCGAGCTCGACGCCGAACTGATCGAACGGATTGATGCCGAGCAGGACGGCATTGGCGAAGACGCGGTGCTCGTAAAAGGCGAGCAGCGCGCCCAATGTGGCGGGATCGAGCCGGTCGAGCAGGATCGTCGTCGAGGGGCGGTTCCCCGGATAGGCGCGGTGCGGATCGTCCGCTGCGCGCCCCGCCATCAGCGCGGCGCCCTGCGCGAAGGCGTTGGCGAGAAGCTGGCGGTGATGCGCCATGTCGAGATGGTGGCCGGGCTCGATCGAAGCGACGAACTCGACGGGGACGAGATGGGTGCCCTGATGGAGGAGCTGGAACATTGCATGCTGCGCATCGGTGCCGACCCCGCCCCAGACGATCGCGGCGGTGGCGGGGCCGGCGGGGGTTCCGTCCAGCCTAACCGACTTGCCGTTCGATTCCATCTCGAGCTGCTGGAGATAGGCGGGGAGCAGGCGGAGGCGCTCGTCATAGGCGAAGACCGCGCGCGTCTCGGCCCCGGCGACATTGGCGTAATAGCGATCGACGAAAGCGGCGATGAGCGGCGCGTTGCGTTCCGGCGGAGCGAGCCGGAAATGGCGGTCCATCGCCGCCGCGCCCTCCAGCAGGCTTTCGAACGCATCCCAGCCCAATGCCAGCGCCGCCGGAAAGCCGATCGACGACCAGAGCGAATAGCGCCCGCCGACCGTTTCCGAAAAAGGCAGGATGCGCGTCTCGTCGATCCCGAATGCCAGCGCCTTGTCCGGACTTGCGGTGAGCGCGATGGACCGGCCGAGCGGATCGATCACGCCATGCTCGTCCATCCAGGCGAGCGCCGACTCCGCATTGAGCATCGTCTCGGTCGTCGTGAAGGTCTTGGAGGCGATGACGAGCAGGGTGGCGTGCGGATCGAAATCCGCGATCGCCTGTTCCAGCGCCGCGCCGTCCACGTTGGAGACGATGGCGACGTCATAGCGTCCGGCCTTCCGGCCCAGCGCATCGACCAGCAGGTCCGGCCCCAGCGCCGAGCCGCCGATGCCGATATGGAGGATGTGGCGCACCGGCCCGAACGCCTCCGCCTCGATCGCGTCGATCAGGGTGCGCATCCGGGCATGGAGCCGGCGCGCGATGGCGACGCTTTCGGGCGCGCCCTCGCCGCGCTCGGCAGGATGCTCGGCGGCGCGGTTTTCGGTGGGATTGGCGATGTCGCCGCCGAACAGCGCATCGCGGCGCGCGGCGAAGTCCGAAACTTCAACAAGCGCCGCGAAGGCGTCGAGATGATTGCGGCCCAGATGAGTCTTGGAGAAATCGAAGAGGATGCCGCTCTCCTCAATCGCGAGGCGCGCCAGCCGGTCGGGCTCGGCAGAGAACAGATCGGCGAGCGTGCGCCGGGGCAATTCGGCGAGCGCGGTCCATTGCGTGTCGGTCATCGGGCCTATCTAGGGGGCCGGCGCATCCATAGCTAGGCGCTGGATTGACGGGATGCCAAATACGTGCATATGCACGTAAATGCTCGACACCGCCTGCGCCTGCAACAAGCTTCGCCGCTCGGCGCGGGTGCTGACCGCCTTGTACGACGAGGCGCTGGCGCCGTCCGGCATGAGCGTCGCGCAATTCTCATTGCTGCGGATGTTGCAGCGCGCCGGGCCCTGCTCTCTCTCCGATTTCGCAAGAGCGACGGGACATGACCGCACCACGCTCAACCGCACCTTGCGCCCGCTCGAGGCCGCCGGCTTCGTCGCCTCCGCGCCGGGCAAGGACCAGCGCGCGCGGATCGTGACGATCACCGACCAGGCCCGCGCCGCGATGCGCGCCGCCCAGCCTTTTTGGGAGGACGCCCAGGCGCGGATCGACACAGCGCTGGGCGGAGAACGCGACGCGCTGTTCGCGATCCTCGATCGCGTGGAGGAACTGCGCGCATGACCATGAAGCGGCGCTTGCCAGATTTCCGCCGCATGCGGCGGCCGTGGATCGTGATCGCTTGCGCGGCCTTCATCGTCACGCTGGCGATGGGCGTCCGGCAGGCCTTCGGGCTGTTCATGCCGCAGATGAGCGTGTCGCTGGGCATCGGGCGGGAGAGCTTCGGTCTCGCCATCGCCATCTCCAACCTCGTCTTCGGCCTCGCCCAGCCCTTTATCGGCGCACTGGGCGACCGATATGGCGCGGGCCGCGTCGTGCTGGGCGGAACTGTCATCTACATTGTCGGACTGCTCGGCGCGGCCTGGGTGGGGAGCGCGGTCGGGCTGCACCTGACGCTGGGCTTCCTGGTCGGCGTCGGGCTGGCGGCCACCACCTTCGTCATCGTGCTCGGCGCGGTCGGCCGGGTGGTGCCGGCGGAGCGGCGCGGGCTCGCCTTCGGCATCGTCACGGCGGGCGGCTCATTGGGCCAGTTCCTGGTCGTGCCGGCCGCGCAGATGCTGCTCTCCGATCTCGGCTATCGGCTCGCTTTGATCGTGCTGGCCGGCCTGATCGCGGTCTGCGCGGTGCTGGCGATCGGCGTGGCGGGCAAGCCGGAGAGCGGCGCGGAGGAAGGCCCGCGCCAGTCGCTGCGCGAGGCGCTGGCGGAAGCCGCCGCCTATCCGCGCTACTGGCTGCTCAATCTCGGCTTCTTCGTCTGCGGCTTCCACGTCGCCTTCATCGCCACCCATTTCCCCGCTTATCTCGACGACAAGGGCCTCGGCCTCGCCGTCGGCGCGACCGCGCTGGCCCTGGTCGGCCTGTTCAACATCTTCGGCTCCTATCTGTTCGGCCTGTCGGGCGATTACTGGCGCAAGAATTATGTGCTGAGCGCGCTCTATGCGGCGCGCGGCGTGGTGATCGTGATCTTCCTGCTGCTGCCGCTGACGCCCGCTACGGCCTTCGCCTTCGCCGGGGCAATGGGCTTTCTGTGGCTCGGCACCGTGCCGCTCACCAGCGGGCTGGTCGGCACGATGTTCGGCACGCGCTACCTCTCGACGCTCTACGGCATCGTCTTCCTCAGCCATCAGGTCGGCAGCTTCTTCGGCGCCTGGCTCGCCGGCTATTATTTCGACCGCAGCGGCAATTACGACTGGGCCTGGGGCGCCTCGATCGCGCTCGCCATCTTCGCCGCGCTCATCCACCTGCCGGTGCGCGACGCGCCGGCGCGGCAGGCGCAGCCGGCATGAAGCGCGCTTTGCCCTGGCTCGCCCCGCTCGCGCTCGTCCCGGTCGCGCTGGCCGGCCTCGCTTTGTGGCAGAGCCAGGCCACGCCGATCTGGCTCGCGGGCTTCATCGCCGCCTGTTTCTAGGGCCATATCGAACTCCCGATCCGTTCGGGCTGAGCCTTTCGAAGCCCTGCATTTCTCTTATGCCGCAAGAAAGGACAGCCCTTCGACAGGCTCAGGGCGAACGGTGGTGTTTCCATTGCAACAAAACAGACCCCGAGAGGGCCTGCGCGCTCCACGCTTGACCGCCCGCCGCCCCCAAGCGAAAGCGGCGCGATGAACGTCCCTGTCCCCAGCCCGGCCGAAGCCGACGCCGCGCCGCCCGCGAAGAAGGCGGAGAGCTGGTGGGACACGCTGCGTTTCTTTCTGCTGCTGTTCCTCGCGGCCGTGATCCTGCGCAGCTTCGTCGTCGCGCCGTTCAGCATCCCGTCGGGATCGATGCTGCCCAATCTGGTGATCGGCGATCATCTCTTCGTCGCCAAATGGCCCTATGGCTATTCGCGCTACGCCATGCCCTTCGGCTTGGGCGGGTTCAACGGGCGGTTCCTCGGCCGGCTGCCGGAGCGCGGCGACATCGTCGTCTTCCGCTACCCGGGGCCGGAGGAAGAGGATTATGTGAAGCGGGTGATCGGACTGCCCGGCGACACGATCGAGGTGCGGCGCGGCATCGTCATCCTGAACGGCAGCCCCCTGCCCCGCCAGCGCATCGCCGATTTCGCCATGCCGGTCACCGCCAATAGCCCGTGCCGTGCCGTCGCCCGCGAAGGCGCGCGGCGGTTCGACGATGCGGACGGCACCGCCATCTGCGCCTATCCCCGCTATCGCGAGACGCTGCCGGGCGGGCGCGGCTATGAAGTGCTCGACCAGACCGACGCCAGCCCCGGCGACAATATGGCGCCGGTCGTCGTGCCGGAGGGCCACTTCTTCGTGATGGGCGACAATCGCGACGACAGCCTCGACAGCCGGTTCTCCATCGAGGATGGCGGCGTCGGCCTGCTGCCGCTCGATCACCTGCTCGGCCGCGCGCTGATCGCCTTCTGGTCGACGGACGGATCGGCGGAATGGGGCAAGCCCTGGACATGGTTCGGCGCCGCCCGCTGGGACCGGATGGGAGAGACCTGGTGAGCGGGACTCTCGCCGACTGGATCACGCAGGCCACCGGCCACCGCCCCAACGATCTCGCCCTGTTCGAGCGCGCGCTGACCCATGGCAGCCATGGCGGGCCGGATTACGAGCGGCTCGAATTTCTCGGCGACCGCGTGCTCGGCCTCGTCGTCGCGCGCTGGCTGTACGACACTTATCCCGACGAGCCGGAAGGCAAGCTCTCGCACCGGCTCAACGCCCTCGTCACCCGCGAGGTCTGCGCCGACGTCGCGCGGGAGATCGGCGTCGCCTCCCGCCTGCGCCTCGGCAAGCAGGCGATCGACGACGGCGTGTTCAAGAGTGACAATGTGCTGGGCGACATCGTCGAGGCGCTGATCGGCGCCCTCTTCCTCGATGCCGGGCTGGAGACGGCGCAGGCCTTCGTGCGGACGGCGTGGCAGGACCGCGTCACGCGCCTGTCCGCGCCGCCCAAGCATCCCAAGGCGGCCCTCCAGGAATGGACCGCCGCCAACAAGCGCCGCCCGCCCGAATATCGCGTCGTCGACATGAGCGGGCCGGATCATGCCCGGCGCTTCACCGTGAAGGTCAGCGTGAACGGCCTGGGCGAGGCGACGGGAACGGGGCTGTCCAAGCAGGAAGCCGAAACCGAAGCGGCGAAGGCGCTGCTGGGAGACTTGAAATGACCACCCGTTGCGGCTTCGTCGCCATCGTCGGCGCGCCCAATGCGGGCAAGTCCACCCTCGTCAACGCGTTGGTCGGCCAGAAGGTCGCCATCGTCACGCCCAAGGCGCAGACGACCCGCGTGCGCCTGATGGGCATCGCGATCGAAGGCGAAGCGCAGATCATGCTGCTCGACACCCCCGGCATCTTCGAGCCGAAGCGCCGGCTCGACCGGGCGATGGTCGCCGCCGCCTGGGGCAGCGCGCAGGATGCCGACCTGATCGCCCTGGTCGTCGATACCAGCGCGGGCCTGAAGCGCGGCGTCACCGAGCTGCTCGATGTGCTGAAGGACCGGCGCGAGCCCAAGATCCTGATCCTCAACAAGGTCGATCTGGTGAAGAAGGAGGAATTGCTCACCCTCGTCACCCAGTTCGACGGGCGGGGATCGTTCGAGGAGATTTTCATGATCTCCGCCGCGACCGGCGACGGCGTGGCGGACCTCAAGACGACGCTGGCCGCGCGGATGCCGAAAGGGCCGTGGCATTTTCCGGAGGACCAGGTGTCCGACGCGACCGACCGGATGATGGCCGCCGAGATCACCCGCGAGCAGCTCTATCTCCAGCTCCACAACGAGCTGCCTTATGCGAGCGCGATCGAGACCGAGAAATATGAGGAGCGCAAGGACGGCTCCGTCGTCATCCACCAGCAGATCCTGGTCGGCCGCGACAGCCAGAAGGCGATCGTGCTGGGCAAGGGCGGCACCCGCATCAAGGCGATCGGCGCCGCCGCCCGCCAGGAACTCACCACCGCCTTCGGCCGCAAGGTCCACCTCTTCCTCCACGTCAAGGTGAACCCGAGATGGGAAGAGGATCGCGGGCTCTATCAGGAGATCGGGCTGGATTGGGTGGAGTGAGACCTACCAGCTCGCGCCGTCGATGAGCCGTCGCGGCAATCCTTCCCATATCTCCGGATCGAACATCCGGAGATTGACGCCCATCCGCTCATAGGCCGGATCGCGCGGGGACCAGTGGGTGGTGCAGCCGCAAATGCCGCAATGCCAGAGGGTCAGGCTCGCATCGCCCTGGACATAGCCGACGAGTCGCGCTTCGGAATCGCGGACATCCACCTCGTCCGGGCGGTAATAGCCCCAGAGCCCGCCGGTGCGGCGGCAGATCGAGCAATTGCAACTGCCGAGATCCTCCGGCGCCTTCGGCACGGTCAGGCGCACGGCGCCGCAATGGCAGCTCCCCTCGATCATCTCAGCATCTCCTCCACCCATTCCGGCACCAGCACGCCCGCCGGCCCGGTGCGGCTCTCATGGAAATGATAGCTGCCCAGGCTCGGCTCCAGGTTCATCTCCAGCGTTTGCGCGCCCACATAGCGCGCGGTCTGGACATAGCCCGCAGCGGGATAGACATTGCCGGACGTGCCGATCGACACGAACAGATCGGCGTCCATCAGCGCCCGGTCGATCCGCTCCATATCGTAGGGCATCTCGCCGAACCAGACGATGTCGGGCCGCATATGGCCCGCCGCGCCGCAGCCGGGGCAGGCCGGATGGTCGCCCAGCCCTTCCTCCCAGCGCGCACGGCCGTCGCAGGCCAGGCACCAGGCGGAGCGCAATTCACCGTGCATGTGCAGCACCCGTTTCGCCCCGCCCCGCTCGTGCAGATCGTCGACATTCTGCGTGACGATCAGCAGGTCGCCGGGCCATTCCGCGTCAAGCCGCGCCAGCGCCCGATGCGCCGCATTGGGCTCGACGCTCTTCAAATTCGCCCGCCGCGCATCGTAGAAACGCTGGACCAGCACCGGATCGCGCGCAAACGCCTCCGGCGTCGCCACATCCCCCACCTGATGCCCCTCCCACAGCCCGTCCGGCCCACGAAAGGTCGCGAGGCCGGATTCGGCGGAGATGCCGGCGCCGGTGAGGACGACGATGCTGCGAATGTCGGTCATGCAGCGGCCTTAGCGGGAAACCCGGCCGTCTGAGAAGGTCGTCAGGCGGCGCGGCGGGCCGGCATTGCTTCCGCCGGGAACATCGGCGCTTCGAGGAACCAGTCGCGGGCCAGATCGGCCAGCTCGCGTTCGGCGGCGCGGAATTCGGCTTCGGTGCGGGCAAGGAGCGACTGACGCAGGCGGAACAGGGCGATCGAGATCGCCTCCAGCCGGGCCAGCGCGTGCCGGTCGCCGGCCCGCGCGAAATGGAGCTGGGCCCGGCCGATCGCGCCTTCCATGCCCGCCGCCGGCTGGCGCGCGCCCGAATCGAAGAAGCGGGTCAGCGCCTCGTGCACCGCTGCATAATGGCTGGTGCGCCAGGCATGATCGGGGACGACGGCAGAGAGCATCCCGCCGCATTGCCGCGAAATCGTTAACAGGCTGTTAGCCACGGCCCCGTCGCGCTATCGCTTGGCCATGACGCAGGACGCGAAGACGGCACTTTTGCTCGGCGCGATGCTGGGTGCGCTCGGCGTGGCGCTGGGCGCGTTCGGGGCACATGGGCTGAAGGCCCGGCTCGATCCCGAGGCCTTGGCCTGGTGGCATACCGGCGTCCAATATCATCTCTGGCACGCCATCGCCCTGGTCGCGGTCGGCGCGGCGGCGCTGCCCGGCACGCGCACGGTCGCAGTCCTGATGACGCTCGGCGTGGTGCTTTTCTCCGGCTCGCTCTATGTGTTGGCGCTGACGGGGATGCGCTGGCTCGGCATGGTGACGCCATTGGGCGGCCTAGCGCTGATCGCCGGCTGGCTCTGGCTCGGCTGGCGCGTGCTCAAGGCCTGAACACCTCCTCTTAAGGCCCGGCTGCTAGAGCGCCGCCATGCACGGCAGGACGGCCTCTCTCGCGCGACTCACGCTGCCGGCGGTGATCCTCGTCGCCCTGATCGTCGAGCTCGCCTTGGCCGAGCGGAAATACGGCCTGTTCGGCGGCGGCTTCGGCCAGTCGCGCGCGCTCGACGCGCCGCTGGAGATCGGCGCCTTCTTCGCCGCCTTGCTCGCCTGCCAGTGCCTGCTCTTCGCCCTGCTCTATCGTCTTGTGCGGCGGCTGCACGGGCGGCGCGGCGACAGCGCGCTCTTCCACTTCAATTTCGCCTTCTGGATCGGCGGCGGCGCGATCGGCCTCACCATCGCGAAATATCAGGCGCTCGCTTATTTCAGCGACGCGATGAGCCTGCAGATCGTCCGCAATCTGGGCGGCGGCAGCCTCGTCGATGCCCTGCTCTACACGCTGAGCGAGGCCGGCCTGATCGCCATCGCCGCTCTGGGCGCTGCCTGCGTCTATGCGCTGGGCTGGTGGGCGCTGCGCCGGCGCTGGCGGGGAGCGACGGCGCTGGCGGACCATTACCGCTTCGGCTGGCGTCGCGGGCTTGCCGCCTTCCTCGCCGTCGCCTTACTGCTCTTCGCCGCGAACCGGGTGGACGACGCCCGGTCTGCGCTGAGCCGCTTCAGCGCGGTCCAGCTCTTCGGCACGGTCCTTCACCAACTGACCGATTTCGATCGGGACGGCTGGAGCCTCTTTTCCCATCCGATAGACCGCCAGCCCTTCGACTCCGCGCGCCATCCCTATGCGCTCGACATTCCGAACAACGGGATCGACGAGGACGGGCTGGGCGGCGATTTCGTCTTCTCCGGAGGCCTTCCCGCGGAGCGCCCGCCGGTCATCGCCGGGCGCAAGCGCAACGTCGTTCTGATGGTGCTCGAAAGCACCCGAGCCGACGTGCTCGGCAAGCGGATCGACGGTATTGCGGTTGCGCCCCATCTGGAGGCGCTGGCCCGCGCCGGCAGCTTCGCGCCCGCCGCCTACAGCCATGTCGGTTTCACCACCCAATCGCTGCAAAGCCTGTTCACCGGCGAACTGGCGCCGGCGGACGGACGCCATTCGCTGGTGCAAGCCTTCCTCGCCAATGGCTACCAGGTCGGCATCCTTTCGGGCCAGGCGGAGGATTTCGGCGACACCGCCGAGCTGACGGGGATGCGGCGCGGCAGCTTTTTCGTCGATGCCACCACCCACCGGGAATCGCGCGCTTCCGTCTTCGCCGCAGAAGGATCGCTGGCGATCGATGGGCGCATCCAGCTTAGCGAATTCGATTCCCGCCTCGGCAACCGACGGGCATGGGAACAGCCCTGGTTTCTCTATGTGAACCTGCAATCCGCGCACTTCCCTTATTCCTGGCCGGGCATGGACCGGATCCTGCCGGGCGAGCCGATCCCGCGCCGCGAAATCAACGCCCGCAATCGCGACCGGCTGGAGCGCACCTATTGGAACGCGGTAGCCTATAGCGACCGGCTGATCGGCGAGCTGATCGAACGGCTGCGCGCGCTGGGCGTGCTGGAGGATACGCTGATCGTCGTCACCGCCGATCATGGGGAATCGCTGTTCGACGACGGCTTCCTCGGCCACGGCCACGCGCTCAACGACGAACAGACGCGCATCCCCTTCATCCTCAGCGATCCAGGCATCGCTTTCGGCGGTCCGATCGGACTTGCCGATATCCGCGCCATCCTGCTGCGCGCGGCGGGCGCCAACGTGCCGCCGCCGCCCAATGACGGCGTGTTCCAGTATCTCGGCACGCTCGACCGACCGGGCGTGATCGGCCTGGTGGGGCCGGACGGGCGGCGTATCGCTTATGATGTGTACCGCGAGGCGGTGCAGACGCCGGACGGCCGCTGGACACCCTATGCCGAACTGCCCGAGCAAAGCGCGCTGCGGTCGGGCGCCGATGCCGTTATCGACCGCTGGGCGCGCGAGCGCTGGCTCGCGCACCTGCGGGCGAATCGCTAGTTGGACGGGGCCGGAACGGCCGGCGCCTCGATCTTCACATCGGCGTTGATGTCGGTTTTGCCGTCGCCCATCAGATTTCCGCCGAAGAAGAAAAACAGCCCGACGATCACCGCCAGCAGCAGCACCACAACAGCGATCAGGCCGCCGCTGCCGCCCTCGCGCGTGACGATCACTTCCTTTTCATGCTCGGCCATGAAAGCCTCCTCTTCCGGTCAATCGCGTCCCAACGCAGTGCGAACGCGCCCGTTCCGCGCAAGCGGCCTTGCGGCGGACGCGCGGCCAGCCCATGAAAGCCGGCGACTCAGGGCACGGGGAACATGACGCGCATTGGAATCATCGGCGCCGGCGGACGCATGGGCATCGCCATTGCCTCCGCCATCGATGCAGATCGGGAGGCCAGCCTTGCCGGCGGCACAGGGCGGGGCGACGACGCGGCGGCGCTGGCCCGCGAAAGCGACGCGCTGATCGATTTTTCGACCGCCGAAGCGCTGTCCGCCAATCTCGACGCGGCAATGGCGGCCGGAATCCCGATCGTGATCGGCACGACCGGTTTGGGCCCGGTGCAGCAGGCGCTGGTCGCGCGCGCCGCCAAGCATGTTCCGGTGCTGCATTCCGCGAACATGTCGCAGGGCATCGCGCTCCTCTCCCATCTCGTGCGTGAAGCGGCGGCGCGGCTGGGCGAGGATTGGGACATCGAGATCGTCGAGATGCACCACCGCCACAAGATCGACGCGCCTTCCGGCACCGCGCTGTTGCTGGGCGAGGCCGCCGCCACCGGTCGCGGCGTCGATCTCGGCGCGGTGGCCGAGCGGGGCCGCGACGGCATGGCGGGCCCGCGCACGCCGGGCGATATCGGCTTCGCCTCGCTGCGCGGCGGATCGGTCCCCGGCGACCACCAGGTCATCTTCGCCACCGAACGCGAGCGGATCGAAATCGGCCATCGCGCCGAGAGCCGCGCCATCTTCGCACGCGGCGCGGTGAAGGCCGCGCTCTGGCTGAAGGATCAGCCGCCCGGCCTCTACGCGATGGCGGACGTGCTCGGCCTGTGAGCGGCGCGCCGGACGACGGATCGCCCCGCCTGGTCCGCCGGCTCGGCCGGTTCGACGCCACGATGCTCGTCATGGGCGGCATCGTCGGCGCCGGCATCTTCGTCAATCCGGCCGAAGTCGCCCGTCATGTCACCTCGCCCGGCCTGATCGTCGGCGCCTGGCTGATCGGCGGCATGGTCGCGATCGCCGGGGCCTTCGTCTATGCCGAACTGGCCGCGCGGCGTCCGCAGGTGGGCGGCCAATATGCCTATCTGCGCGATGCCTGGGGGCCGATGCCGGCCTTCCTCTATGGCTGGTCGCTGCTGCTCGTCATCCAGTCGGGCGGGATGGCGGCGGTGGCGATCACCTTCGCGCGCTACTTCCTCGATGTCGCGCCGCTGCCGATGAGCGAAAGCGCGGTGGCGGTCGTCACGCTCGCGCTGCTGACCGCGATCAACTGCCTGGGCGTGCGCGTCGGCGGGACGCTGCAAAGCGTGCTGATGGTCGTCAAGATCCTCGCGCTCGTCGCCCTGGTCCTGTGCGGCATCGCTTTGGCCCCGGCCTTTGCCGGCGTGCCGCCGCCCGCCCCCGCAGAGCCGCTGCCGACGCTCGGCACGATGGCCGCGCTCGCCGCCGCGCTGACGCCGGTCATGTTCGCTTATGGCGGCTGGCAGACCTCCGGCTTCGTCGCCGGCGAGATGCGCGATCCGGCGCGCGACCTGCCCCGCGCGCTGCTGTTCGGCGTGATCGGGGTGGTGACGCTCTATGCGCTCGTCGCCTTCACCTTCGTCCACGTGCTCGGCCCACAAGGCCTGGCCGAAAGCAGCACCCCGGCGACGAGCGTGATGCGCGGCGCGCTGGGCGACACCGGCGCCACCCTGATCGCGCTCGGCATCGCCATTTCGGCGCTGGGCTTTCTCAGCCAGGGGATGCTGACCACGCCACGCGTCTATTTCGCGATGGCGCAGGACAAGCTCTTCTTCCCCGCCGTCGCGACGGTGAGCAAGCGCACCCATGCGCCGGTGATCGCCATCCTGCTGCAAGGCGCGGCCGCCATCGTCATCGCGCTGACCGGCACGTTCGGCCAGATCCTCAGCTATGTCGTGTCGGTGGACTTCATCTGGTTCGCGCTGACCGGCGCGGCCCTGTTCGTCTACCGCCGACGCGATCCCGAAACGCCGTCCTTCCAGGTGCCCGGCCATCCCTGGACCACACTCTTCTTCATCCTTGCCTGCGCGATCACGGTGACGGGCACGATCTGGAACCATCCGGCGAACAGCGCGGTCGGCTTCCTGATCCTGCTCGCCGGCGTCCCGGCCTGCCTGTTCTGGCTGCGGCGGCAGGGGCGCGACGCATGAAGGCGATGACGTCCGATTACATGTACTGGGCGAAGAACCGCCCGCCGGTGCGCTACAATCTGGGGTCCAGCGAAGTGCCGCATGTCCGAATGGACGGGTTCGGCATCGACATCGCCGATCTCGAGCTGGACGGCGCCAGCCGCTACCGCGATCCGCCGCTGCGCGCCGCGATCGCCCGCAAATGCGGCGTCACGCCGGACATGGTGGTGATGGCGGACGGCACGTCGATGGCGAACATGCTGGCGCTGTCAACCCTGCTGTCGCCGGGCGACGAGGTGGCGGCCGAAACGCCGGCTTACGAGCCGATGATCGCCGCCGCCCGCCATGTCGGCGCGGTGATCCGCCCGTTCCAGCGCCGTGCACCGGATTTCGCCATCGACTTGGACTCCCTCGCCGCCGCTATCACGGCGCGCACCCGGCTCATCATTCTCACCAACCTGCATAATCCCACCGGCAACCTGGTTGGTGAGGATGTGCTGCGCGCGATCGGCGACATGGCCGCGCGGGTGGGCGCCCATGTACTGGTGGACGAGGTCTATCTCGACGCCGGCCTGCCGCGCCCGCGCAGCGCCGCCCTGCTCGGCGAACGCTTCGTCGCCACGGGCAGCCTCACCAAATGTTACGGGCTCAGCGGTCTACGCTGCGGCTGGATCCTCGCCGCGCCGGCGCTGGCCGAGCGGATCTGGCGGGTGAACGAATTGTTCGGCGTCGCCCAGGCTCATGCCGCCGAATGCCTGTCGCGCATCGCGCTGGAGCGGCTGGACGAGGTGTCGGCCGGCGTGAGCGACTTGCTGGCGCGCAATCGGACGCTGGTGAACGATTTCCTCGCCACGCGGGATGACCTGGAATGCGCGCCCGTCACGCAGGGCATAACCTGCTTCCCGCGCCTCTTACGCGGCGATGTCGATGCGCTGAACGACCGGCTGCGGACCCGGGACGCGGCGATCGTGCCGGGCCGTTTCTTCGGCGCGCCCGATCATTTCCGCCTCGGCTTCGGCCAGCCGACCGAGATCGTCCAAAGCGGGCTGGAGCGGCTCGCCGCCGCGCTGGACGAGCAAGCGTGAAGAAGGCGGATATCGCCTTATTCTATCGCCGGCTGGACGAGCGCACGCCCGATCCGGTGACCGAGCTCGACTATGTGAATGACTATACCCTGCTCGTCGCCGTGGTGCTTTCGGCCCAGGCGACGGATGCGGGGGTGAACCGCGCCACCCGCGATCTCTTCGCCAGGGTGACCACGCCCAAACAGATGGTCGCGCTCGGCGAGGAGGGACTGAAGCGCCACATCCGCACGATCGGCCTGTTCAACACCAAGGCGAAGAACGTCATCGCCCTTTCCGACAGGCTGATCGCGGAACATGGCGGCGAAGTGCCGGTCGATCGCGATGCGCTGCAGGCCTTGCCCGGCGTCGGCCGCAAGACCGCCAATGTGGTGCTTAACGTCGCCCACGGCGCCGAGACCTTCCCGGTCGACACCCACGTCTTCCGCGTCGCCAACCGCACCGGCCTAGCACCCGGCAAGACTGTGATGGCAGTCGAGAAGAAGCTGGAGAAGGAGACGCCGGCGCCTTGGCGCAACATCGCGCACCATTTGCTGATCCTGCACGGCCGCTATGTCTGCAAGGCGCGGCGGCCCGAATGCTGGCGCTGCGTCGTCGCCGATCTGTGCCGCTACAAGCCGAAGACGCCACCGCCAGCCGAGGCCGCGCCGAAGCAGAATTAGCGCTGGCCCCCTCGCCGCCCCTTTGCTAAGCGCCCCTTCCCTGGCTCAGGCACCCATAGCTCAGCTGGATAGAGCGCTGCCCTCCGAAGGCAGAGGCCAGAGGTTCGAATCCTCTTGGGTGCGCCAGCTTCTCATTCGAAACGGGCGAGATCGAAGGGCGCGAGTTCGATCGCCGGTTGCTCGCCCGCGATCAGTGCACCGGCCAGTTCGCCGGTGAGCGCCGCCAGGGTCAGGCCCAGATGATTGTGGCCGAACGCGTAGAACAGGTTCGACGCGCGGCGGCTGCGGCCGATGGCGGGAAGATAGTCCGGCAAGGTCGGGCGCGATCCCATCCATTCGGCGACCGGCTCGGCAAAGGGGAGACCTAGCGCCGCGACATGCGACCTGAGCCGCGCCCATTTTCGCGGATCGGTCGGCGATGCGGCGCGGGCGAACTCGACGAAGCTGGTCGCGCGCAGGCCAGAGCGGAAGCCGGTGACGAACATCGACCGGTCCGCGAACAGGATCGAGGGCAGGTCGGCCGGCCAATCCGGCGCGATGGCCTGGAGATGATAGCCGCGCTCGGCGATGATCGGGACGCGATGGCCTGACGGACGCAACACCTCGCCGGAGGACGCGCCGGCGGCGACGAGGATCGCATCGGCCTCGAGCCGCTCGCCGGTCTCCAGCCGCACGACGTTTCCATCGAGCAGCGCCCTGCCCCGCAACCTGACCCCGCCCAGCGCAACGAAGCGGTCGCGCAAAGCCGCTGCCAGCAGCGGCAGGTCGGCGATCTGCGCCGTGCCCTCGAACCGCACCGCGCCGGCGGGCGGGCGGGCCAGCGATCCGAGCAAGGCCAGTTCCTCCGCATCGGCATCGCGCCAGCTCGTCGGGCCATGATCGGCGGCGGCGAGCGCAGCACGTCCCGCAGCGGCCGTCGCTTCCGATTCCCAGATCACGAAATGGCCTTTCTCTCGGAGCAGCTCCGGCGCGCCGATCTCAGCCACCAGCCGCCGCCAGGCCGGCAGCGCGCCGCCCGCCAATGCCGCCAGCGCGGCCTTCCCCGCCGCGAAGCGCCGCGGATGGCTGGCCGCCATCAGCCGCAGTCCGAACGGGAGCCAGGCGCCGATGTCGCGCAGCGGCAGGCCTGCCGGGCCACCCCGCGAGAACAGCATGTTGGGCAGATTGCGCAGGGTCGCTCGCGAGGCGAGCGGCTCGACCTCGTTCACCGCGATATGACCGGCATTGCCGATCGAGGCGCCACGCCAGTCCGGATCGGGATCGATCAGCCGCGTCGCGATGCCGCGCGCCTGCAGGTTCAGCGCACAGGCCGAACCGATCACACCGCCGCCGATCACGATCGCTGTTGTCATTCAAAATCGTATACGATATAAGATTTGGACGTTCAATGGAGGACAGCGACTTGGCCGCCCGCAAGATCTGGACCGGTGTTTATCCGGCCGCCACCACCCAGTTCACCGCAGACGACAAGGTGGACATTCCCGCCACCCAGCGCGTGCTGACCGCTTTGGTCGATGACGGCGTCGACGGCCTGATCGTGCTCGGCACCTGCGGCGAGAACAATTCGCTGCGGCCCGAAGAGAAGCGCGACGTCCTGAAGGCGGCGGTCGCGGCGGTGGGCGGACGGGTGCCGCTGGTGACGGGCGTGTCGGAGTTCTGCACTGCCCGCGCCATCGATTATGCGCGCGAGGCCGAGGCGATCGGCATGGATGCGCTGATGGTGCTGCCCGCCATGGTCTATGTGCCGACCGAAGCCGAACTCGCCGCCCATTTCCGCGCGGTGGCCGAGGCGACGACGCTGCCGGTCATGCTCTATAACAATCCTCCCGCCTATCGCGTCTCGATCGGCCTCGATGCGCTGGCGCGGCTGGCTGACGTGCCCAACATCGTCGCGATCAAGGAGAGCGCGCCGGATTCGCGCCGCTTCACCGACATCATCAACCGTTTCGGCGACCGCTTCGCGGTGATGGCGGGGCTGGACGACGTGGCGCTGGAAGGCCTGATGCTGGGCGCGTCGGGCTGGGTCTCCGGCCTCACCAGCGCCTTCCCGCGCGAATCGGTCGCTCTGGTCGACGCGGCGGAGCGCGGCGACTGGGTGGAGGCGCGGCGCATCTATCGCTGGTTCATGCCTCTTCTCCATCTCGATGCCGATCACGACCTCGTCCAGTCAATCAAGCTCGCCGAGGAGATCATGGGCCGCGGATCGGAGCGCGTCCGCATGCCGCGCATGCCGCTCGCCGGCGCGCGGCGCGCCGAGGTGATCGCGATGGTCGAGGAGGCCGCGCGCACCCGCCCGGTCGGCGCGCGGCTCGCAGCCTGAGCCGACCTGCGTGCGCCATACCTTCTTCTGCATCGACGGCCATACGGCGGGCAATCCGGTCCGCCTGGTGACGGGCGGCGCACCTTTGCTCAATGGCGCCACGATGGCCGAGCGGCGACAGGACTTCATCGCCCGCTTTGACTGGATCCGCACCGGCCTGATGTTCGAGCCGCGCGGGCATGACATGATGTCAGGCGGCTTCCTCTACCCGCCGGCCAGCGCCGGGGCCGATGCCGGCATCCTGTTCATGGAGACGAGCGGCTGCCTGCCCATGTGCGGTCACGGCACGATCGGCATCGTCACCTTCGCGCTGGAGCATGGCCTGATCGTGCCGCGCACGCCGGGGCATCTGACGCTCGAGGTTCCGGCGGGGACGATCGAGATCGATTACGTGCAGGACGGCGCCAAGGTGATTTCGGTGAAGATCCGCAACGTCCCCGCTTATGTCGCGGCGCGCGGCATTGCCGCCGACCTGCCGGGCTTTGGCCCGCTCAGCGTCGATGTTGCTTATGGCGGCAATTTCTACGCGATCGTCGAACCGCAAGGGCCCTATACCGGCCTCGACGATCTCGGCGCGGCGCGGATCGTCGAATTGAGCCGGACGCTGCGCACATTGCTGCGCGACGCCTATGAACCGGTCCACCCGCTCGATCCCACGATCCGCGGCGTCAGCCATATCCTTTGGGCGGACCGGCCGAAGGGAAACGGCGCGGACGGACGCAACGCGGTCTTCTACGGCGAGCGCGCCATCGACCGCAGCCCCTGCGGCACCGGAACCTCGGCCCGCCTGGCCCACCTCGCTGCGAATGGGCGCCTCAAGGTCGGCGACAGCTTCGTCCACGAATCCTATATCGGCAGCCGCTTCATCGGCAGGGTCGAGGCCGAGACGGAGGTCGGCGGCATCCTGGCCATCGTCCCCTCGATCGAAGGCTCAGCCATCGCGACCGGCCTCAACACCATCTGGATCGACACCGACGATCCCTTCCACGCCGGCTTCACGGTGGTCTGAGCGATGGCCGCGCTCGTCTTCCGCAGCCTGCCCGACCAGCTCGCGGAACGGCTGCGCGAGCGCATCCTCGCCGGGACGATCGAACCCGGCGCGCCGGTGCGGCAGGACAATCTCGCCGCCGAACTGGGCGTCAGCAAGATTCCGCTGCGCGAGGCGATGGCGCGGCTCGAACAGGAAGGCCTGCTGCGTTCGGAAGCCAATCGCGGCTATTTCGTGCGCGAATTGAGCACCGCCGAGGCACGCGAGGTCTATGCGCTGCGGCTGAAGCTGGAGCCGCCCGCCGCCGCCTTGGCCGCCGCCGAGGCCGACGAGAGCGATCGCATCGCCGCCCGTGCCGCGCTCGATGCGCTCGACCATGCCATCGCGGCGCATGGCGAGGGGACTGGAGCGCTCAACCGCGCCTTCCACCTCGCTTTGGTCCGGCCGGCGCGGCAGCTTGTGACGCTGGAGATCATCGAGCGGCTGCACATCCTGTCCGAACGCTATGTCCGCAAGCATCTGGAACCGCAGGGCCGCGACACGCGCGCGAACCGCGAGCATCGCGACCTGCTCGCCGCCTGGCTGGCGCGCGACGGCGATAGGGTGACCGCCCTGCTCCACGCCCATATCGCGCAGACCCATGACGATCTGACGCGGCAGCTCGATACATAACGAATTCAACGGGAGGGAAGCGGGATGGAGCGATCGTTCTGGGGGCCGGTGAAGCCGATCATCATCGGGGGCGGGATCAGCGAGGAGCATCAGCTCCGCAAGACGCTGAGCTGGCCCCATCTCGTCGCGCTCGGCGTCGGCGCGATCGTCGGCACCGGCATCTACGCGCTCACCGGCGTCGGCGCCGAACGGGCGGGCCCTGCCGTCATTCTCGCCTTCGCCATCGCCGGCGCCGTGTGCGCCTGCGCCGCGCTCGCTTATGCCGAACTGGCGACGCTCATCCCGACTTCGGGCAGTGCCTATACCTACACCTATTCGGTGGTGGGCGAGATGGTCGCCTGGGTCGTCGGCTGGAGCCTCATCCTCGAATATTCCGTCGCGTGCAGCGCCGTGGCGGTGAGCTGGGCGGCCTATCTGGTCGGCTGGCTGCACTCGGCGGGCGTCGCCTTGCCCGCCGCCTTGCTCGCCGGCCCTCATGCCGGCGGGATCATCAACCTGCCCGCGGTCATGGTGGCGCTCGGCATTGCCGGGCTGCTGATCGCCGGCACGCGCGAGAGCGCCACGGTCAATTTCGTCCTGGTCATCATCAAGCTTTCGGCGCTCGCCGCCTTCGTGCTGATCGCGCTGCCCGCGTTCAATTCGGACAATATGACGCCGTTCATGCCCTATGGCTTCGGCAGCACCGTCACCGCCGACGGCGCGACGCGCGGCGTGATGGCGGCCGCCGCGATCGTCTTCTTCGCCTTTTACGGCTTCGACGCGATCGCCACGGCGGCGGAGGAAACCAAGAATCCCGGCCGCGACCTCAAGATCGGCATCATCGGTTCGATGGCTTTGTGCGTCACCATCTACATGCTGGTCGCGATCTCGGCGGTCGGCGCGGTCCACTTCACCGGCATGGCGGAATCGGCCGAGCCGCTCGCTTTCGTGCTGCGCGCGCTGGATCAGCCGATGGCCGCCTGGCTGATCGGCCTCGCCGCGCTGATCGCGCTGCCCTCCGTCATCCTGGTGATGATGTACGGGCAGAGCCGCATCTTCTTCGTGATGGCGCGCGACGGGCTGCTGCCGCGCAAGCTCAGCCAGGTCTCGCCGCGCACCGGTACGCCGATCATCATCACCGCCGTCACCGGCATCTTCGTCGCCAGCGTCGCCGGCTTCTTCCCGCTCGCCGAGATCGCCGAGCTCGCCAATGCCGGTACGCTCACCGCCTTCATCGCCGTGGCCGCCTGCATGATGATCCTGCGCCGCACCCGGCCGGATCTGCCGCGCGTGTTCAAATGCCCGGCGCCCTATCTGGTCGGCACGCTGGCGATCCTGGGCTGCCTCTATCTGCTGTCCAGCCTGCCGGCGCTGACCCTGCAGCGCTTCGCGATCTGGAACCTGATCGGCGTGGGCGTCTATTTCGCCTATAGCCGCTGGCACAGCCAGGCGCGGCAGGAACATCCGGTGACCGGAATCTGATCGCTTATTATCGAGCAAGGAGAAGACGCCTCATGCCCCACATCGCCCCCTTCCGCCTGATGCTCGCCGCGCTCGCCGTCTCGGCCGCGACGCCGGCTTTGGCCCAGCAAGTGTCTCCGCAAGCCGCGACGGCGCCGTCCAGCGCCGATCAGCGGCTGCGCCAGCTTTACGAGGCGGAATGGGAATGGCGACGCGAGCAGGAAGGGCGAGTGCGTGGCGACGGACCCGGCGCGGCGACGGACCGGCTGCCGAGCGTGACGCCGGAAGCCTATCAGGCGCGGCTGGCCTATTGGGAACGCGCACTGGCCGAGCTGGATACGATCCCGGCCGATCAGCTTTCCGCGGAGGAACGGATCAACGCCGCCGTCTTCCGCACCGTGCTGGAGGAACAGATCGGCGAGGTGCGCTATCGCACCTATGAGGCGCCCTTCAATTCGGATAGCTTCTTCTGGACCTGGATCGCGCCGCGGTCCGGCTTCGCCAATGCCGACGAATATCGTCGCTACATCTCCCGGCTGCGCGACATACCGCGCCATTTCGGGGAGCATGTCGCCAATATGCGCGCCGGACTGGCGCGCGGCTTCTCCGTCCCGCGCGTGACATTGACCGGGCGCGACGAGACGATCGTGCCCTTCACCGCCGACAGCGAGGACAATCCGCTCTACGCGCCATTCCGCCAGATGCCCGCCAGCATCCCGGCCGAGGAGCAGGCCCGGCTGCGCGCCGAGGGCATGGCGGCGATCCGCGAAGCCGGCATCCCGGCCTATCGCGACCTGCTCACCTTCATCCGCACCGATTATATGACTCAGGCCCGCACCACGATCGGCGCGTCCGAAATGCCGGACGGCGAAGCCTATTATCAGGCGATGATCCGCAAATTCTCGACCCTCGACATCACGCCGCGCGAGATTCACGACACCGGGCTCAACGAAGTCGCCCGCATCCGCGCCGAGATGGACCAGGTGATCGCCCGGACCGGCTTCACCGGCACCTTCGCCGAATTCACCCATTTCCTGCGCACCGATCCGCAATTCTACGCGCGCACCCCGAACGAGCTGCTCGGCTATGCCAGCTATGTCGTGATGCGGGCGCACGGCCAGCTGCGCAACACGATCGGTACCCTGCCCCGCTACCGCCACGGCATCATTCCCGTGCCGGACGACATCGCGCCGATCTATACCGGCGGGCGCGGCGGGCTGCAGAACTGCCAGTTCAACACATACAATCTGCCGCAGCGGCCGCTCTACAACATCCCCGCGCTCGCTTTGCACGAATGCACGCCGGGGCACAGCTTCCAGGCGGCGCTCGCGCTCGAAGGGCCGGACCGCCCCGAATTCCGCCAGCGCACCTATTTCTCCGGCTATGGCGAAGGCTGGGGCCTCTATGTCGAATGGCTCGGCACGGTGATGGGCATCTACCAGACGCCCTACGAGGATTTCGGCCGGCTGACCTACGAGATGTGGCGCGCCACGCGGCTGGTGATCGACACCGGCATCCATGCTTATGGCTGGGACCGCGACCGGGCGATCGCCTACCTGACCGAGAATACCGCCATGTCGGAGCTGGAGATCGTCAACGAGATCGACCGCTACATTTCCTGGCCCGGCCAGGCGGTCGCCTACAAGCTCGGCGAGCTCACCATCCGCCGGCTGCGCGGCGAGGCCGAGCAAAGGCTGGGGACGAATTTCGACCAGCGCACCTTCCACGACGCGATCCTGGCGCTGGGCTCGGTGCCGCTGACCGTGCTGGAAGAGCGCATCCGGGCCTATATCGCCGACCAGGAACGCGCCGTGGCCGCGCAGGCGACGGCGACACCCTGAGGCCGGGCGTCACTCGACGGTGACGCTCTTCGCCAGATTGCGCGGCTGGTCCACGTCCGTGCCCTTCGCCACGGCAACGTGGTAGGCAAGGAGTTGGACCGGCACGGCATAGACGAGCGGCGCGATCAGCGGGTGGACCTGCGGCATGGCCAGCGTCGCAATCGCGCCGTCGCCGGCCTGGGCGATGCCCTCGGCGTCGGAGATCAGCACCACCTTGCCGCCGCGCGCCTGGACCTCCTGCATGTTCGACACGGTCTTTTCGAACAGCGGGCCCGAGGGCGCGAGAACGATGATCGGCACGGCATCGTCGATCAGCGCGATCGGGCCGTGCTTCATTTCGCCCGCCGCATAACCTTCGGCATGGATATAGCTGATTTCCTTGAGTTTCAGCGCGCCTTCCAGGGCCAGAGGATAATCTTGTCCACGGCCGAGATAGAGCACGTCGCGGGCCTGCGCGATAAGCGGCGCAAGCGCGGCGATTTCGTCGTCACAGGCGAGTGCGGCATTCATCGCGGCCGGCGCTTCGTTGAGGTGCGCGACGATCTCCCGCTCTTCCTCCTCGCTCATCGCGCCACGGTCGCGCGCGACCTTTGCGGCCAAAGCGGCGAGCACGGCGAGCTGGCAGGTGAAGGCCTTGGTCGAGGCGACGCCGATTTCCGGGCCGGCATGGGTGGGGAGCAAAAGGTCCGCCTCGCGCGCCATCGAGCTGGTCGGCACGTTGACGACGACGGCGATCTTCTGGCCCTGCGCGCGGGCGTGGCGCAGCGCCGCCAGCGTATCCGCCGTCTCGCCCGACTGGCTGATGAACAGCGCCAGCCCGCCCGGCTCCAGCACCGGATCGCGGTAGCGGAATTCGCTCGCCACATCGAGATCGACCGGCAGCCGCGCGAACCGCTCCAGCCAGTATTTCGCGACCATGCCGGCATAATAGGATGTGCCGCACGCGACGATCGTGACGCGCGGCACCGACGCGAACGAGAAGTCCATGTCCGGCAAAGCCACCTTCTGCTCGAGCGGGCGCAGGTAGGAGCCGAGCGTATCGCCGACGACCAAGGGCTGCTCGAAAATCTCCTTGAGCATGTAGTGGCGGTAATTGCCCTTCTCGATCCGCGCCGCGCTGGCGCCGGATTCGACCGTCTCACGCTCGACCGGAACGTTGTCGCGATCGAAGATGCGGACAGAATCGTGGGTCACGACGGCCCAGTCGCCTTCGTCGAGATAGGCGATGCGACGGGTCAGCGCGGCGAGCGCCAGCGCGTCCGATCCGAGATAATTCTCCCCCTCGCCATAGCCGACGGTGAGCGGCGCACCGAGCCGCGCGCCGACGATCATGCCGGGATGGTCGCGAAACAGGATGGCGAGCGCGAAGGCCCCATGCAGGCGCGGCAGCACGGCGGCGACGGCGGCCTCGGGATCGTCGCCCTGCTCCAGCCGGTCCGCGACGAGATGGGCGACGACCTCGCTGTCCGTCTGGCTGGCGAAGGTGCGTCCCTTGGCCTGCATCTCCTCGCGCAGCGGCTTGAAATTCTCGATGATGCCGTTGTGGACGACGGCGACCCCGCCGACGACATGGGGATGGGCGTTGCCGACCGTCGGCGCGCCATGGGTCGCCCAACGGGTGTGGGCGATGCCGACACTGCCGGGCAGCGGCTCGGTCTCCAGCACATGCGCGAGATTGTCGAGCTTGCCCTCCGCCCGGCGCCGCTCCAGCCGGCCATCGACGATGGTGCACAGACCCGCCGAGTCATAGCCGCGATATTCGAGCCGCCTGAGGCCGTCCATCAGGCGGGGTGCCGCATCTTCCCTGCCGACAATTCCGATGATTCCACACATGGTTACGCTTGCTTCTTCTTACTTTCCGACATGACTGCGCGAAACCGCTCGGCCCGCCCCGGTTTGTCGATCTGCTCCCCGCGCGCGATGGCGACGGCATCGGCCGCAACGTCCCTGGTGATGACCGACCCGGCGCCGACGATGGCGCCCGCGCCGATCTTCACCGGCGCGACCAAAGCCGTGTTGGAGCCGATGAAGGCGCCCTCTCCGATCGTCGTGCGGTATTTGAGGAAACCGTCATAATTGCAGGTGATCGTGCCCGCGCCGATATTCGCCCCGGCGCCGATCTCCGCGTCGCCCAGATAAGTGAGGTGATTGGCCTTGGCGCCCTTGCCGAGCTTCGCCTTCTTCACCTCGACGAAATTGCCGACCTTCGCGCCCTCGCCGATTTCGGCGCCGGGGCGCAGCCGTGCATAGGGGCCGATCTCCGCGCCGGGCGCGACGGTCGCCCCCTCGAGATGCGAGAAGGCACGGATACGCACGCCTTCGCCCACGCTCACGCCGGGGCCGAAGACGACATTGGGTTCGACGATCGTGTCCCGGCCGATCTGCGTATCGTGGCTGAACCAGACCGTGTCGGGCGCAACCAAAGTCGCGCCATCGGCCATCGCCTTGAGCCGCCGCCGGCGCTGCCATTCGGCCTCGACCAAAGCCAGTTCCGCGCGGCTGTTGACGCCGGCCATCTCCCAGGGCTCGGCCTCGATCACCGCCGATCTGCGGCCGTCCCGCGCGGCCAGCATCACCACGTCGGGAAGGTAATATTCGCCGGCCGCATTGTCGTTGCCGACGCGGGCGAGGAGCGGAAAGAGGTCCGTCGCCCGCGCCGCCATCATGCCGGAATTGCAAAGGTTTACGGCCCGTTCCTCGGGCGTGGCGTCCTTATATTCGACCATCTTCTCGATCGTGCCGTCGCTCGTGGCGATGATGCGGCCGTAGCGCAGCGGATCCTCGGGCCGGAAGCCGACGACGACGACGGCCGGACCGTCCGGCGCGTGAAGCCGGTCGAGCATATGCGCCATCGTCTCCGCCTCGATCAGCGGGGTGTCGCCGTAGAGGACGAGCACGTCGCCGTCGAAGCCGGCCAGCGCGTCTTGTGCCATGCGCACGGCATGGGCAGTGCCGAGCTGCTGGTCCTGCACCGCGATCTCGCCGCCCCGCGCCTCGACCAGGCCGCCGACCTGCTCGCGCCCGGCGCCCACCACGACCACCTTGCGCGCCGGCGCCAGCGTATCGATCACGCCGAGCAGATGATCGAGCATGGCGCGCCCTGCAATCGGGTGCAGCACCTTGTGCACGTCCGATTTCATCCGCGTGCCCTTGCCGGCGGCGAGAATGATGGCTGCGAAGTCGCGTTGTCTGGTCATAAGCAGAAGCGCCCCTGCCACGGAAAGCACGTCATGGCCAGAGTCGGCCGGAAACCGATTCAGCCCCGCGCCTTGGTCCACAAATGCCGGGCCAGCATCAGCGGCGGCATGCGAAGCCAGTGCGAGCGGACATAGAAGGCGAAGCGCAGTGCTTTGCGCTTCTCCTGCCCCCAGCCGTTGCGGGCGAGCAGACGGGCTTCGAACAGGCGATCCGAGAGACTCGGGCGGCCGGCGACTGCGCGGTCGACCGGGGTGGCGTAGAGCCTTTCAGCGAGGCGCAGGGCACGGGCGACGGGGCGTTCGAGCTGATGGTGCCGCGCCCGCTTGGCCAGGGTGGGCCAGAAGGCCGGATCGGCGGCGAACTGGCGGACCAGCCGGTCGATGTCCCACAAATTCCTGAGCCCGCCGGCCAGATCCCCGTCCGCGATCAGATGCGCGGCGGCATGAACGATCATGTCGGCGGGAGACAGCACAGACAGGCCGCTTTCCAGTTCCACGGCGTCCGCGATCAGGGCGTCCGCATCGGGCGTGGGCCGCGCGGTGAGCGGGAGGATGGTGTGGTGGACGTCGATCATCCGGTCGCGGGTGGCATGCACGAGCGGCGGCAGTTCGTGCATCCAGCGGCGATAATAGAGATCGTCATAGCCGTCCGCCGCCTTCATCCGCTCCCAGCCGGCCGCGATCAGGGCGGCCTCCGCCTCCTCGATGCGATCGCGCGGGACGAGGATGTCGAGATCGCCGACCGAGCGACCGATGCTGGCGTCCAGGCCGGCGGCGTGGAAGGCGGTGCCCTTGAGCAGCACCACGGGGATGTTCGTCTCCGCCAACGCGCGGCGGCACATTTCCGCTTCCCACAGCGCCTGGGTGCGCACCTGAGCCGCATCCTGCTGCGCGGCCTCGAGGATCGCGGCGATACGGGGGGGAATATCGAGGTTTTCGAGGCGGTAGGCGAGGCTGCCGATCAGTTGTTCGGCGCGCGCGGCGGCGATCAGTGCGGACCAGTCCGGATCGCGCAGCGTCTCGGGCGCGCGCAGCGCCTGAACGAGGAGGCGGGCGCTCCTCATGCCGCCGCCTTCCACAGCGTCTCGACCAGATCGAGCGCGGCATCGGTGTCGGGATAGTCGATCGCCGCCGAGGGCACCGCGCCGACCAGCCCGGTCAGCGCGCCGAAGCCCGCCCGGCCCAGGGCGACATAATTGGTCGAGGCTTGCGTCAGGCGCATGAACACCTCCGCCTGCCCCACCCCGCGCGCCGCCGCCGCCTCGCCGAATCGCGGGAAGAGAATCAGCGCGGGACGGGCCGGCTCGTCCATCCGCGCGATCGCCTCGGCCTGCGGGCGCAGATGACGGATCGTGCCCTTGGGCGTATTCTCGATACGCGGGCCGAAGCGGGTCGGGATCACCTCGCGCTCCATCACCGAGATGGCGCCGTTCTTGAGGCTGATCGCGCGCGGAAAGGCCCGGAGCGCGCCGGTCGCCATGTCGAGCAGAGCGAATTCGTCGCCCATCAGCCGCCAGCCGCGCTCGCCAAGCAAGGCGGCCAGGGTCGATTTGCCCGCGCCGGATTCGCCGGTGAGGATCAGCGCGCGGCCGTCCTTCTCGACGCTGGCGGCGTGGAGCAGCAGATAGCGCTTCTGCCCCAGCGCCATTTGCAGGTTCATGCCCATTTCGGCGGCCAGAAGCCCCATGCCGAGCGGCAGCGGCGCCGCGTCCGGCAGGATATAATCGCCCCGGATCGCGACCGACGGACGCACCCAGCGCCGCCACATCGTCTCCGGCTCCAGCCGCACCGTGAAATCGCAGGCGCCGCCTTCCGGCGTAGCATAGCCGGCATAGAGCGATGCCAATGCGTCGATCGGCGCGCGCCAGGCGGAGCCGACGCGGAAGGCGACCGGGCCGATGGAGAGGGACAGGCTGTGCCTCATGCGCGGCGTACCAGGCCGGCCTGCGCCAGCTCCTCCAGCCGGGCTTCGAGCGCATCGCCCTCGATCTCGTAATGGCGGCGGAGGCGGCGCAGCAGTTCGGCGGCGTCGGCCGGCCCTTCGCGCAGGGCAGCGAGGATTTCGGGGGCGGGTGGCGCGACGATGTGGGTGATGCCGGACGGGGCGTGGAACAGCGCCGACAGGCCGTCCAGTTCGACGACCGTCACGGCCTCTTGCGCATCGGCGATGTAGCGGATGGCGGCCATGCCCGCCGCCCGGATCAGCGCGGCATCTGCAGCGAGGCGTAGCAGGTAAAGCCGCTCATCCCCGACTGCAGGCGCCTGATATAATTGGCATAGGCCTGCGAGGATCCGGGCTGGACGCCGGGCGGGGTCGAGCCGCGCAGCAGCATCCGCGCCTCTTCGCCGCGCAGCGGGCGGGCCAGCGGCGGCGCGGCGCCGGGCGTGCCGGGCGGCACCAGGCTGCCGTCGCGCGCGATATGGCTGCCGGCGGCATGAGGTCCGGGCACCGGAATCTCGCAGTTGAGCACCGATCCGGCGGTCTGGGCGAGCGCCGGACGGATCGTGACCACGGTCGATGCCGCGGCCGCGCCGAGCACCAGCACCGTGCGCCGGCTGGGCATCACGGAGCCCTCCTCCGCCGCTTTGTCTTCAGTGCCGCTCATGTGAAATTCCGATACTCGCCCCCCCTTTAATAAGGGTAAAGCCGGGGCGAATCGAGCAAGCGCGGGGCGCTGTCCCGCTTCGGGACGTGCGCGTGATGGAACATCAACAGGCGATGCGGGCATTGGGCGCGGCGGGCATTGGCGGCGCGGGCCTGGGGCTCGCGATCTGGGCCGGGGCGCCGCTCCCCGCCGCGCTCGTCGCGCTCGCCGCCGGCATCGCGATCTGGGCGATCCTGCCGCGTGCGGGCGCCGAGGCGGCGGTGGATTCGGGTGCAGCCGGCGAGGACAGCCCGGCGCTGCCCGGCATCGCCGAATTGCTGCGCGCGGTGGACGAGCCGATGCTGGTGGTGCGCGACCGGCGCTTGCTGGCCGCCAATGCCCCCGCCCGCGACCTGCTCGGCGAGCATATCGAGGGCGTCGACGTGCGCCTCGCCATCCGCCACCCCGCCGCCGCCGAACGGCTCGCCGCGCCGCCCGGGGAAGAAGACCCGCGTGCGCGCACCGAACTGGTCGGGCTGGGCGACGCCGACCGGCAATGGGCCATGGCCGTGACCGTGCTGCCCGACGAAAGCCGGCTGGTCCGCCTGATCGACCAGAGCGCGGCGCGCGCGGCGGAGCGGATGCGGGTCGATTTCGTCGCCAATGCCAGCCACGAGCTGCGGACCCCGCTCGCGACCGTTCTCGGCTTCGT
Source organism: Alphaproteobacteria bacterium (assembly GCA_037190625.1). Classification (GTDB taxonomy): domain Bacteria; phylum Pseudomonadota; class Alphaproteobacteria; order Sphingomonadales; family Sphingomonadaceae; genus Allosphingosinicella. The sequence continues at coordinate 17,667 of JBBCJP010000016.1, read as the reverse complement.
CGAGACGCTGGAGGACGACGAGGCGGGCGGCGATCCGGAGACGCGCAAGCGCTTCCTCAAGATCATGCATGACGAGGCGGTGCGGATGCGCAGCCTGGTCGACGATCTGATGTCGCTCAGCCGGATCGAGGCGGAGCGTTATGCCGTGCCGCGCGATCCCGTCGCTTTGCCGCCGCTGATCGACGAGGTGAAGGCGGCACTCGCCCGGCTGATCGAGGAGCGCGGCGCGACCCTCTTGGTGGAGCGCGAGACGGACGATCCCGTCGTGGTCGGCGACCGGCCGCAGCTTGGCCAGCTGCTCAACAACCTGATCGCCAACGCGCTCAAATATGGCCAAGCGGGCGCGCCAGTGCGGGTGCGGATCACGGATGCCGGGGCGATGGTCCGCCTCGCGGTGATCGACGAAGGCGACGGCATAGCGGCCGAGCATCTGCCGCGCCTCACCGAGCGCTTCTACCGCGTCGATGCCGGCCGCAGCCGCGCCGTCGGCGGCACCGGGCTCGGCCTGGCCATCGTCAAGCATATCGTCGCGCGGCATCGCGGCCGGCTCGACATCGACAGCGCGCCGGGGCGCGGCACGACCGTCAGCGTGGAACTTCCCCGCGCCGAGACTGTCATGCAACCGTCATCATCTTGATATTTATCCGTCGCCAATCCCTCACGGATTCGTCACATCCGATCAGGCCGGAGGACAGATGCGCATTATCCTGGCGACGGGGCTGGCGACGGCAGCGATGCTTGCAGGCAGTCCGGCCGCGGCCGAGGACGGCCGCTTCACCGGCGCGCCGCGAATCGGCTCCAGCGACGGCTGGTCGATCAAGCCGCGCGGGCGCATCCAGCTCGATGCCGGCCATGTCTCCGGCCCCGCCGAACCGGGCCTGATCGGCGAGCTGCGCCGCGCCCAGCTCGGCCTGGAAGGCACCGCGCCGGGCGGCTTCAACTGGCTGGTCGAGGCGGAGTTCGCCGAGGGCATAGCGGAACTCACCGAGCTGACGCTGACCTGGAAGGCGTCCGACGCCTTGTCCTTCACGATCGGCCAGCACAACAATTTCCAGTCGCTGGAGGAACTGACCAGCGACCGGTTCAGCACCTTCATGGAGCGCGCCGCCTTTACCGACGCCTTCAATTTCGAACGACGGATCGGTCTGTCCGCCGAGATCAAGCATGGCGCGCTGACCGCGCAGCTCGGGGTTTTCGGCGACAATCTGCTGGAGATCGACGAGGCGGACGGCGCTTACAGCCTGGACGGGCGGATCATCTACGGGCCGGAGATCGGCAGCGCCCGGCTCCATCTCGCCGCCTCCGCGCACCGGCGCGACAATGGCGACCGGGTCGACAATGGGATCACCAGCCGTTTCCGGGTGCGCCCGCTCTTTCATGCCACCGACACCCGCTTCGTTTCGTCCCCCGCATTGCTGGCGGACGGCGAATCGCGCTTCGGGCTCGAAGCCGCCGTGATCCGCGGCCCCTTCCACGCCGCCGCCGAAGCACAGTGGCTCGACGTCGACGTCCCGGCCGGGGGCCCCGACCGCGACTATTTCGGCGGCTATGCCGAGATCGGCTGGTTCCTGACCGGCGAGACACGCGGCTATCGTTCGGCGCGCTGGGACCGGACGCGGGTGCGCCGGCCGATCGAGACCGGCGGCCCCGGCGCGTTCCAGGTCAACCTGCGCTACGATCGACTCGATCTCGACCAGGACGGGACGCAGGACGGCCTTGTCGCCGCTTTGATCTGGATGCCGACCGACCATGCGCGGCTGATGGTCAATTACGGCCGGCTGTGGATCGACGATGCCGCGATTCCCGACGCCGCCGGGCGCCGCGACTATGCCGTCGACATGATCGGCGCGCGCGCCCAGTTCGATTTCTGAGCTTTCCGGGGGCGCTGTCATCAACTTGTCATCCAAGCGTCACACAAGGCTCGCCGATCCGACCTAATGCCGCAGCGAAGACCCGTTAACCCAGCCCAGGAGGGGCACATGAAGAAGACGCTGTTTTCCTTGCTGGCGGCCGCGATCGTGCTCGCCGGATGCGGCCAGGGCGCGACCGGCGGCGGCGGCGGCGCGGCCTCGCGCAACCAGATCCGCGTGGTCGGCTCGTCCACCGTCTATCCCTTCACCGTCGCGGTGGCCGAACGCTTCCATCAGGCCAATCCGGCCTTCAGCTCGCCGATCGTCGAATCGACCGGCACCGGCGGCGGCCTGCAGCTCTTCTGCAACGGCGTCGGCCCGCAATTTCCCGACGTCGCCAATGCCTCGCGCCGGATCAAGGCGACCGAGATCGAGACCTGCGCCCGCAACGGCGTGACCGAGATCATCGAGGTGTCGATCGGCATCGACGGGCTGGCGCTGATCGAATCGGCCACCCGCCCGACGGGCTTCAATCTTACCGAGCGCGACATCTATGCGGCGCTGGCGGCCAATCCGTTCGGCCGGCCGCAGACGGCGCGCAACTGGCGCGACGTCAATCCGGCGCTGCCCAACATCCCGATCCGCGTCTACGGCCCGCCGCCCACGTCCGGCACGCGCGATAGCTTCGCCGAGCTAATCCTGGAAAAAGGCTGCGACAGCGATCCGCAGATGGCGGCGCTGAAAGCCTCCGATTCCGATCGGCACCGCACCGTCTGCACGCAGCTGCGCGAGGACGGCGCCTTCATCGAGGCGGGCGAGAACGACAATCTGCTCGTTCAGCGCGTCGCCGAGAATCAGGGTGCCGTCGGCATTCTCGGCTATTCCTTCCTGGAGGAGAATGCCGACCGGGTGCGCGGCATCCCGATCGAGGGCGTGACGCCGAGCTCGGAGACGATCTCCAACTTCACCTATCCCGGCGCCCGCAAGCTCTTCATCTATGTGAAGGGCGAGCATCTGAACGCCATTCCGGGCCTGCGCGAATTCCTCACCGCCTTCTCGCAAGGCTGGGGACCGGGCGGCTATCTCACCCAGCGCGGCATGATCCCGCTGCCGGAAAATGAGCGCGCCGCTGCCCTTGCCACCGTTCAAAATCCGCGGCCGATCACCGCCGCAGACCTGAACTGATCGATCGAGAGCCAAGACCGTGTCGTTCGCCGCCATCGCTTTGCTCGTCGCCGGCCTCGGGCTCATCGCCTGGGTCTCGGCGCGGGCGCGCGCGGCGGCGTTCGCCGGTCCGGGCAAGCCGCGCCCCCATTCGCTGCCCAGCCAGCATGGCTGGTATGTGGCGTTGTGGACGGTCGTTCCCGCGCTCCTCTTCCTGGCCCTGTGGAGCAATCTCTCCGGCCCGCTCATTTACGACCGGGTGATCGCCAGTCCCGAGGCCGCGTCGCTGCCCGCCTTCGGGATGCAGCGTTCGGCGATCCTGGGCGAGGCCTATGCGCTCGCCACCGGCGCCTCGACCACCGCGTTCAACCGCGAGGCCTTCGCGTTGGCGCCGGTCTATGGCGACGCGATCGCCTTCTTCTCGCGGATCGGCCTCGCCGTCGCCTTGCTGATCGCCTTTGCCGGCGGCGCCTGGGCGTTCAGCCGGATGTCCCCCAGCTTCCGCGCCCGCACCCGGGTCGAACGGGTGGTGATGGGCGTGCTGCTCGGCGCCTCGCTGATCGCGATCCTGACCACGCTCGGCATCGTCGCTTCGCTGATCTTCGAGAGCTTCCGCTTCTTCACGATGGTCTCGCCGATCGAGTTCCTGTTCGGGCTGAACTGGAGCCCGCAAATGGCGATCCGCGCCGATCAGGCGGGCTCGTCCGGGGCATTCGGCGCGATTCCCTTGTTCTGGGGCACGATCTTCATCGGCGCGATCATCGCGATGATCGTCGCCATTCCTCTCGGCCTGATGAGCGCGATCTACCTCACCCAATATGCGTCTCCCCGGGTGCGCGCCTGGATGAAGCCGCTGCTCGAGATTCTCGCGGGCGTGCCAACCGTGGTTTACGGCTATTTCGCCGCCCTGACCGTCGCGCCCGCGATCCGCGATCTCGGCCTCTCGCTCGGCATCGCGTCCTCGACCGAAAGCGCGCTCGCCGCGGGCCTCGTCATGGGCATCATGATCATCCCGTTCGTCTCCTCGATGGCGGACGATTCGATCGCTGCCGTGCCGCAGGCGATGCGCGACGGCAGCCTCGCCATGGGCGCGACGACCAGCGAGACGATCAAGAAGGTGCTCGTTCCCGCCGCGCTTCCCGGCGTCGTCGGCGGCGTGCTGCTCGCCGTCTCCCGCGCGATCGGCGAGACGATGATCGTCGTGATGGCGGCCGGCCTCGCCGCGAACCTGACGGTCAATCCGTTCGACAGCGTGACCACGGTCACGACCCAGATCGTCCAGCTGCTCACCGGCGACCAGGAGTTCAACAGCCCGAAGACGCTCGCCGCCTTCGCGCTCGGCCTGGTCCTGTTCCTGGTGACGCTCGCCCTCAACATCGTCGCCCTGCGCGTCGTCAAGAAATACCGCGAAGCCTATGAGTGACGCCTTCACCACCGTCGATCCGACACCGACCGACTGGAAGAGCGCGGCCATGCAGGCGCGCATCCGGCGGCGCTATGGCGCGGAGAAACGCTTCAAGCTGATCGGGCTCCTCGCAATCCTGATCTCGGCGGGATTCCTCGCCTTCCTGCTCGTCACGATGATGGGCAATGGCGCGCGCGGCTTCACCCAGACCGAGATCCGGCTCGATGTGGATTTCCCGCGCAGCTCCCTGTTCCTCGATCCGGCGGCGGTGAGCGGCTTCGGCGCGGACCAGGCGCTCGCCAATGCCGATTTCGAAGGCGCGGTCGCGGCGGCGGCCGAGGCGCAATATGGCGAGGGCGGCGCGGCGCTCTTCTCCAACGGCGCACGGCTGAGGCTGCGCGACGCGGTGCGCGACGATCCCTCGATCCTGGCGAGCCAGGCGACCCTGTGGCTGCCCGCCGCAACCGCGATCGACATTGCCGCCAAGGGACGCGGCACGGAAGAGGCCGAGCAGATCTACCAACGCCTCGCCGACAATGGCCAGGCGCGCACCGGACTCAACTGGTCCTTCCTGACCGGCGCCGATTCCACCGACCCCACTTTGGTCGGCATCTGGGGGGCGTTCAAGGGCTCGCTGCTGACCATGCTGGTGACGCTCCTGATCGCTTTCCCGATCGGCGTGCTGTCGGCCGTCTATCTGGAGGAATATGCGCCCCGGAACCGCTGGACGGACATGATCGAGGTCTCGATCAACAACCTCGCCGCCGTGCCGTCGATCATCTTCGGCCTGCTCGGCCTCGCCGTGTTCCTCAACGTCATGCACCTGCCGCGATCGGCGCCGATCGTCGGCGGCCTGACGCTGGCGCTGATGACCATGCCGGTCATCGTCATCGCGGGCCGGAATGCGATCAAGGCGGTGCCGCCCTCGATCCGCGACGCGGCGCTCGGCGTCGGAGCGAGCCGGGTGCAGGTCGTCTTCCACCATGTCCTGCCGCTGGCGCTGCCCGGCATCCTCACCGGCACGATCATCGGCATGGCCCGCGCGCTGGGCGAGACGGCGCCGCTGCTGATGATCGGCATGCGCGCCTTCATCGCCGCGCCGCCGGGCGGCCTCACCGATCCCGCCACCGCCTTGCCGGTGCAGATCTTCCTCTGGTCGGACGAGGTCAGCCGGGGCTTCGTCGAGAAGACGAGCGCGGCGATCATCGTTCTCCTGGTCTTCCTGCTCGCGATGAACGGGCTGGCCATCTATCTTCGCAACAAATTCGAGAAGCGCTGGTAATGGACACCGAAACCACCACCCTCCCCAAGATGACGGCGCATGGCGTCAGCGTCTTCTACGGCGAGAAGAAGGCGATCGATAATGTGTCGATCGAGGTCAGCCGCGAACATGTGACGGCCTTTATCGGCCCGTCCGGCTGCGGCAAATCCACCTTCCTGCGCACGCTCAACCGGATGAACGACACGGTGGCGAGCGCGCGGGTGGAAGGCGACATCCGGCTCGACGGCGAGGATATCTATTCGCCCGACATGGACGTGGTGCAGCTGCGCGCACGCGTCGGCATGGTGTTCCAGAAGCCCAACCCTTTCCCCAAATCGATCTACGAGAATGTCGCCTACGGCCCGCGCATCCACGGCCTTGCCGCGAACAAGGCGGAGCTGGACACGATCGTCGAGCGCTCGCTGAAGCGCGCCGGTCTTTGGGAGGAGGTGAAGGACCGCCTCGCCGAAAGCGGCACGGCGCTGTCCGGCGGCCAGCAGCAGCGGCTGTGCATCGCGCGCGCCATCGCGGTCGATCCTGAGGTCATCCTGATGGACGAGCCCTGCTCCGCGCTCGATCCGATCGCCACCGCCAAGATCGAGGAGCTGATCCACGAGCTGCGCGGCCGCTACGCGATCGTGATCGTCACCCACAATATGCAGCAGGCCGCGCGCGTTTCGCAGCGCACCGCCTTTTTCCACCTCGGGCATCTCGTCGAATATGGCGAGACCTCCGCGATCTTCACCAATCCCCGCGAAACGCGGACCAAGGATTACATCACCGGCCGTTACGGCTGAGGAGAGGCAGATGCCGAACACCGGTCACACCGTCAAAGCCTTCGACGAAGAGCTCGACCAGCTCCGCGCCACCGTGTGCGAGATGGGCGGACTCGCCGAAGCCGCGATCCGCGATGCGATGGAGGCGCTGGTGCGCCGCGACGCCGCCGGCGCCGCCGCGATCGTCGAGCGCGACAAGAAGATCGACGCGCTGGAGGCGGAGATCGAGCGGCGCGCCGTGCAGATCATCGCATTGCGCGCGCCGATGGCCGACGACCTGCGCGAGGTCGTCGCCGCGCTCAAGATCGCCGGCGTCGTCGAGCGGATCGGCGATTATGCCAAGAACATCGCCAAGCGCGTGCCGAGCATCGAGGACAGCAAGATCCGCCCGCTCTCGCTGCTGCCGGAGATGGCGCGGATCGCGGGCGAGATGGTGCACAATGCGCTGGATGCATTCGCCGCGCGCGATGCCGCCAAGGCCGAGGCGGTGCGCGAGCGCGATGCGGCGGTCGACGATTTCTACAATTCGATCTTCCGCGCGCTGCTGACCCACATGATGGAGAACACCCACAACATCACGCCGGCGACGCATCTGCTCTTCGCCGCCAAGAATCTGGAGCGGATCGGCGATCACGCCACCAATGTCGCCGAAATGGTCTATTTCGCCGCGACCGGCGTGCATCTGACCGACCGGCCTAAGGGCGCCGATACGACAGAGATCGGTCAGGGCGACCTCGTTGACTAAACCTCGCGTCCTGCTGGTCGAAGACGACCAGGCGCTGGTCGAGCTGCTCAGCTTCCATTTCCGGCGCGAGGAATTCGAGCTGGAGGCGACGGCGGACGGCGAGGAGGCGTTGCTGCTGGCGCGCGAGGCCGCGCCGGACGTCGTCATCCTCGATTGGATGATCGAGGGCGTTTCCGGGATCGAGGTGTGCCGCCGCCTGCGCCGCCTGCCCGAGACGGCGAACGTGCCGATCATCATGCTGACCGCGCGGGCCGAGGAGGCAGACCGGATTCGCGGGCTGGAAACCGGCGCCGACGATTATGTCACCAAGCCCTTTTCGCCGCGCGAATTGATCGCCCGGGTCGGCGCGGTGCTGCGCCGGGTCCGCCCCGCGCTGGCCGGCGAACAGCTCGCTTATGACGATATCGAGATGGATCTGGTCAGCCACAAGGTGAAGCGTGGCGGCGCAGGGGTACAGCTCGGCCCCACCGAATTCCGCCTGTTGCGCCACTTTCTGGAGCATCCCGGCCGAGTCTTCTCGCGCGAGCGACTGCTCGATGCCGTTTGGGGCCAGGACAGCGAGATCGAATTGCGGACCGTGGACGTCCATATCCGCCGGCTCAGGAAAGCGATCAATGCGGGCGAGCGGGCGGATGTCATCCGCACCGTCCGCTCCGCCGGCTATGCGCTCGACAGCGAAGGCACCGTCTGAGGCGGAGAAAAATCGCCGCCGCAACGTTTGACCCTCCATCGCTTCCCATTGTCGAGGAGGACCGACGTGAAAATCCTGTTGTGCGCAGCCGCGCTGACCATGAGTGCCGCCGCCATTGCCCAGACCGCTACGCCCGCCCAGTCACCCGAGCGAGATGCGCGCGGCATCCCTGTCGTTTCCACACCTGCCACCGCCCCCAGCGGCGCCAATCAGCCGTTCAGCGTCCCGCCGGGCTCGCAGGTGGTGCTCAGCCCCAATCAGCAGCAGGTGTTTACGCCGCAGCCCGCGCAGGGCGAAATGCCGCCCTGCTCGCGCACAGTGACCGACCGCTGCGTGCAGACCTATGAGCGGGGCGCGCGCAGCCCGCGCTGACGCGGTGGGCTTTCCGCTTCGCCGATAATCCCCTACTCCGCGCTTCAAACGGAAGCATGGAGCGGGGGATTAAGGCGGCATGACCATATCGTTCGAAGGACGCGTCGCCATCGTCACCGGCGCGGGCGGCGGCTTGGGCCGCGCTTATGCGCTCGAACTGGCACGGCGCGGGGCGAAGGTCGTCGTCAACGATCTGGGCGTGGCGCGCGACGGCACGGGCCACAGCGATGCGGCGCTGAAGGTCGTCGAGGAAATCGCGGCGGCGGGCGGCACCGCGATGGCCAATGGCGGCAGCGTTACCGATTTCGCTCAGATGGAAGAAATGGTCGCGAAGGCCAAGGAGGCCTGGGGCGGCGTCCACATCCTGATCAACAATGCCGGCGTGCTGCGCGACAAGAGCTTCGCCAAGATGACGCCGGACGATTTCCGCTTCGTCGTCGATGTGCACCTCAACGGTTCGGCCAACTGCACCAAGGCGGTGTGGGATCTGATGCGCGATCAAGCCTATGGCCGCATCCTGATGACCGCGAGCTCGACCGGCCTCTACGGCAATTTCGGCCAGGCCAATTACGGCGCGGCGAAGCTCGGCCTTGCCGGGCTCACCAAGACGCTCGCGCTGGAAGGCGCCAAATACAATGTCCGGGTCAACACGATCGCGCCGACCGCCGCGACGCGGATGACCGAAGACATCTTCCCGCCCGAATTGCTGGAGCGCTTCAAGCCCGAGCTGGTCGCGCCCGCCGCCTTGTTCCTGGTCAGCGAAGAAGCGCCGACCAATACCATCCTCGGCGCCGGCGCGGGTGTCGTACAGGCCGCCTATGTGACGCTGACGCGCGGCGTCGCGCTGGACGAGGCGACCCCGGAGGCCGTTGCCGCGAACTGGGCGGCGATCACCGATCGCGATGGCGAGATCGTACCGCAATCGGGCGCCGAGCAGGCGATGACGATCCTGCAGCGGCTTCAGGGGCAATAGCCGGTCCGTGCTGTCTCGCTCGAGGTGTATTGTACGAATATAACACCAGTGCTATATCCTCCGCAAAACGGGGAGGAGAAAGCGATGTACAGCGAAAGCGATCTCGAGTCGGCGGTGGCGGGCGGCGCGCTAAGCGCGGAACAGGCCGCGGCGTTCCGCGATTTCGTCGCAGCGGGACGGCACGTGCCCGCGGTGGACGAGGAACATTTCCGGCTGCTTACCGGCTTCAACGACATCTTCGTTGCGATCGCGGCGACGATCCTGTTGGTCGCGGTCGGCTGGATCGGCCAGACGATCCCGCCGCGGATCGACGGCGACGGCCCATCGCTGTTCGCCGGCCTGTTCGTGGCCGCGGCGGCCTGGCCGCTCGCCGAATTCTTCACCCGCAAGCGGCGCATGGCTCTGCCCAGCATCCTGTTGCTGCTCGCCTTCGTCGGCGGGATATTCTTCACCGCGCTGGCCGGATCAGTGACGCTGATCGGCGCGGACCGGTTCGACAATAACGGCCAGGCGGTCGCCCTCGTCATGGCCTTCGCGGCGGCGGTCGCGGGGGGTGGAGCCTATGCCCATTGGCGCCGGTTTCACGTCCCGGTCACCGTCGCCGCCGGCGCCACGACCGGGGTGGCGCTCGTGCTCGGCCTGATCGCATCGGCGATGGTCGGCACCGGCGACAATCTTTCTTTCGAACAGGAGCAGCGGATCGAGACGGCGATGCTCGTCGCCGCGCTGGTGCTCGGCATCGGCGTCTTCCTGCTCGCGATGCGGTGGGACGGCAGCGATCCCAAGCGGGAGACGCGGCGGTCCGACGTCGCCTTCTGGCTGCACCTGCTCGCCGCGCCGCTGATCGTCCACCCGATCTTCTCGCTGCTCGGGCTCAACGAAGGCCATGTTTCGGCGGGGGGCGCGGCGACCGCGGTGCTGCTCTATGTCGTGCTCGGGCTCGTCGCGCTGGCGGTGGACCGGCGGGCCTTGCTCGTCTCGGCGCTGGCCTATGTGCTCTACGCGCTCAACAGCCTGTTCGAGACCTATGGCGTGGTCGAGCTCAACGTGGCGCTGACCGCGCTCATCATCGGCTCGGCGCTGCTGCTGCTCTCGGCCTTCTGGACCAATGCCCGGCGGGCGGTGGTGACGCCGCTGCCGGACGGCCTGAAGCTGCGGCTGCCTGTGCTGGACCGCGGCGTTCCTGCGGTGTCCACAGCAGCATAAGACGGCCCGCGAGAAATACCTGCCCCTTCCGGGAGACCGGAAGGGGATTTTCTTTCTTACGCCCCCGAAACATGGGGGTGTAATCCCTATTGCGCCACCAGTTTGAGCAGCCGGCGCTCAATCGGCGCCAGAACCGGGCCGAGGTCATGGCCGCGCTTCAGTACCTGCCCGGCCTCGCCGATCAGCGCCCACATGCCCTGGCGGCCGTGCAGCGCCGGGCGTTTCTCGATGCGATATTCGGGCCTTTCGGCGGCGCGGCGAAAGGCCCAGAAGCTCGCCGCGTCGGGCCGGAACTCGATCGCATAATCCTTCCACAGGCCGGCGGCGACCATGCGGCCGTAGAGATCGACGATCCGGTTCAACTCGAACCGGTCGAAACCCACCTGCATTTCGGATGACGGTCCCGGAAATGGCAGGACCGTCCCCATCAGGCGCGGCCCTTGCTCTTCTTGACGTCGCGATCCTTGAGATCGCCCTCCCCGGCCGCCTGGTCGCGCTCCGCGATCAGCTCGGCGAGCCGCTTCCTGAGCTGCTCGATCTCGCACTGGAGAATTTCCAGCTTCTGGGTCGCCGGATCGTAAACCTCCGAACAGGGCGTGCCGTAGGGCAGGAAGCTCGCCTGGCTGCTCTGCCCGGCATCCACCAAAGTGGAGCGGGCCGGGATGCCGACCATCGTCGCGCCCGGCGGCACGTCCTTCGTCACCACCGAATTGGCGCCGATCCGCGCCCGTTCGCCGATCGTGATCGGGCCCAGCACCTGCGCGCCCGAACCGATGATCGCGCCGTCGCGGATCGTCGGGTGGCGCTTGCCGGGCACGCCGTCGGTCGGGTTGGTGCCGCCCAATGTGACCTGCTGGTAGATGGTGACGTCGTCGCCGATCTCCGCGGTCTCGCCGATCACGACGAAACCGTGATCGATGAAGAAGTTGCGCCCGATCACCGCGCCGGGGTGAATGTCGATCGCGGTCAGCATCCGTCCCAGATGGTTGACCAGCCTCGCGAGGAAGTAAAGCTCGCCCTTGAACAGCCAGTGCGCGGCGCGGTGAAAGCCGACCGCCCAGACGCCGGGATAGAGCAAAACCTCCCAGCGGGAACGCGGCGCCGGATCGCGGGCCTTGATCGAATCGAGATAAGCCAGAAGGCTGGAAGACACGACGTTGCCCTTGCAATTGCCGGATAGAGATAAACCGCGCCCGCGCGGATTTCCAGAGCAGGCGATCGCTTGCCCCCATCGATCGTTGGAAGAGGGTTGCGCCTGCCCCTTGCCGCGACAGTGTTGCGGTATGCCGCAGCGCAACAACATCGCCCCACTCGATAACACTTACCGCTTTTAATCGTTTCCGCCTGTGAAAATGATCGCCTAGCCTCCATCCTGCATGATCGTTGCTCGCCTTATTGCTGGAGAGCGGCGCGACAGATGCCGAACATGTACGGAAATTGGAGAGAGAAATGGACGCGAAGACTGGTGATCCCATGGGATGCCCGATGAACAATGACGGCGGCATCCGCTCGCTGCTGGGCCGGCAGAATCGCGATTGGTGGCCGGACGCGCTCGCTGTCGATCTTCTCGCCCCCAACGGCGCCTCCAATCCGATGGGCGCCGATTTCGATTATGCCAAGGCGTTCAAGGGCCTCGATTACGATGCGCTCAAAGCCGATCTCACCGCGCTGATGACCGACAGCCAGCCCTGGTGGCCGGCGGATTACGGCCATTACGGCCCCTTCTTCATTCGCATGGCCTGGCACGCCGCCGGCACCTACCGTACCGGCGACGGCCGCGGCGGCGCCAATTCCGGGCAGCAGCGCTTCGCTCCGCTCGATTCGTGGCCGGACAACGGCAATCTCGACAAAGCCCGTCGCCTGCTCTGGCCGATCAAGCAGAAATACGGCCAGGCGATCAGCTGGGCCGATCTCTTCATTCTCACTGGCAATGTCGCGATCGAATCGATGGGCGGGCCGGTCTTCGGTTTCGGCGGCGGCCGCGCCGACGTGTACGAGCCCGAGAAGGACATCTACTGGGGGACCGAGGACAAGTGGGTCAATGAAGGCGTCCAGACCCGCATCGACCCCGACCGGGGCCTGGAAGATCTCGACGGCCCGCTCGCCGCGATCCAGATGGGCCTCATCTACGTCAATCCGGAAGGCCCGGGCGGCAATCCCGATCCCCTCCTCTCCGCGCGCGACATAAAGGCGACGTTCGAGCGCATGGCGATGAACCACGAGGAGACCGTCGCGCTCACCGCCGGCGGCCATACCTTCGGCAAGGCGCACGGCAATGGCGACGCCTCGCTGCTCGGCAAAGCCCCGGCGGGCGGCGATCTCGCCGCGCAGGGCTTCGGCTGGGTCAGCTCTCACGAGAGCGGCGGCATCGGCGAGCATAGCGTCACCAGCGGCATCGAAGGCTCGTGGGTGAACACGCCGACCGAGTGGAGCGAAAATTATTTCCGCCTGCTGCTCGATTACGATTACGAGCTCGTCCACTCGCCCGCGGGCGCGCAGCAGTGGCAGCCGGTGAACCAACGGCAAGAGGACATGGCCCCGGCGGCCTGGGATCCTTCCAAGAAGGTCCCGACGATGATGACCACCGCCGACATGGCGCTGAAGATGGACCCGGAATTCCGCAAGATCAGCGAGAAGTTCCGCACCGACCATGAGGCGTTCAAGGACGCCTTCGCCCGCGCCTGGTTCAAGTTGTGCCACCGCGACATGGGGCCCAAGGTTCGGTATCTCGGCCCGGAAGTGCCGGCCGAAGACCTGATCTGGCAGGATCCCGTCCCTGCGGGCACCAAGCCATCCGACGCCGATGTCGCGGCTGCCAAGCAGCGGATCGCGGCGAGCGGCCTTAGCGTCAGCCAGCTGATCAAGACCGCCTGGGCCTCGGCCTCGACCTATCGCAAGTCGGACCATCGCGGCGGCGCCAATGGCGCACGCCTCCGCCTCGCGCCGCAGAAGGACTGGGAGGTCAACGAGCCGGCGATGCTGGCCAGTGTCCTCGCCAAGCTCGATGAGGCGCGCGGTTCGCTGTCGATGGCCGATGCGATTGTGCTCGGCGGGGTGGTCGGGCTTGAAACGGCGATCAAGGACGCCGGCTTCAACGTCGCCGTTCCCTTCACCGGCGGCCGTGGCGACGCGACCGACGAACAGACCGACGTCGACAGCTTCGCGGTGCTGGAGCCGCAGGCCGACGCCTTCCGCAACTATCTGCCGAAAAAGCTCAGCGTAAAGACCGAGGAGCTGATGCTCGACAAGGCGGCCCTGCTCGGCCTCTCCGCGCCGGAACTTGCGGTGCTGATCGGCGGTCTGCGCGTGCTCGGCGCCAATCATGGCGAGCGCGGCCACGGCCACTTCACCAAACGGTCGGGGCAGCTCACCAACGACTATTTCGTCAACCTGCTCGACATGACCAACGTCTGGAAGGCCGTCGACGGCAGCAGCGATGAAGAATATGTCGCCACCGACCGCACCCACGGCGGCGAGACCTGGCGCGCGACCCGCGCCGACCTTGTCTTCGGCTCCAACGCGGAGCTCCGCGCGATCGCCGAAGTCTATGCCGAGAACGGCCATGAGGAGAAGTTCGTGAAGGACTTCGTCGCGGCCTGGACCAAAGTGATGAATGCCGACCGCTTCGACCTCGCCTGAGGACGAAGCGACAACGGATCGGCGCGGCGGCCGCCCCATCTCCGCCGCGCCGGTCCAACAACAAAATTCGGGAGAGGACGGGGCCATGCAGGCAGCGGACGTCGACCTGCTCGACGGCGCCAGGATCTATTGGGTGCCGGCGGTGCGCGCCCCGATGCGCGACTGGACCGGCGCACCCGGCTGCCGGCGCGGGGCCCGTTTCCTGATCGACGAGGCGTCATTGCGGCCTGCGCGCGACAATTATCCCCTGTTCGAAAGCCGCGGCGAATGCCTGCGCTGGATCATGGCGCACCGCACCGAGCTGGTCCGTACCGCGCCCGATGCGGAGGTCGCACCGGTCGATCTCGCACGATGGTTGCTGGGTCTGGCGGGATGAGGCGCCGAAATGCGCAAGATGTGGCCGGCGGAATGTCCCTTCACGGGATGTAAGGCTTTGCGCCTTGCATAATCTATGTGATTGATCGCCGGCTTGTGCGACAATCCCGGGTGGGGGAGCGCGCGAACCGGTGGCCACGATATCGGACATCGCTGAGGGTAAACAGCCGCCGTTCGAGCGGATCGTCGCCGACCATGGCGCGCTCATCACCCGCATCGCGATGTCCTACGAAGCCGATCCGGCACTGCGCGAGGATCTGACCCAGCAGATATTGCTCGCCGTATGGCAGGCCTTGCCGAGCTACCGCGCCGATGCCAGCCTCAAGACCTTCATCGCCCGCATCGCGCAGAACCGGTCGATCTCCTTCGTCGCCAAGCAGGTCCGCCAGCCGCCCACCGCGGAAATTCCCGACAAGCTCGAAGCGGATGACCCCAATCCGGAGGAAAGCGCGATTGACGCCAGCGAGCGTCGTGCCCTGCTTGAGGCGACGCGGCGGCTGCCCGTGCCGCAGCGCGAAGTCATCGTCCTTGTCCTCGAAGGATTCAGTTACGCGGAGATCTCGGACATGTTGAGTATCGCTCCCAATGCACTCGCACTGCGCCTGTCGCGCGCCAAGGCGGCGCTGAAGGCCATGCTGGAGCAGCGCCGATGACCGATTTCGATCTCGAACGCCTCGGCGACATGTGGCGGCAGGAACCCGATCCGGCCGAAATGGCAGCGCTTCGCCGCACTGCCGAGACGGTCGCCAGGCGCGCGCGGCGCGATCAATTCACCGATTCCGCGCTTGCCGTGATCGTCTCCGCCATCGTGCTTGTCCTCGCGCTCACCAATCCCAATCCGGAAACCCTGATGGTGGGCGGCGCAGCGATCGCGCTGATGCTGTACAGCTCCATCCGCCAGCGCCACTTCCGCAAGCTCGAGCTCAAGAGCCTGGCCGGCAGCACCGAGGAGATGATCGACCAATCCATCGCCCGGATCGAAGCGACCGTGAAGCGGACACGGCTGGGCCTGATCGGCAGCGTCCCCGCGATGATCATCGGCATCGGCTTCGGCGCCGTGCTCGATCGCGGGGCGGGCAGCGGCTTGCTGGCCCGCTTCGCCGCAGAGCCCTGGCTGCCGATCATCGTCGCCTTGGCGGGCATCGCCATCGTCTCGGCAAGCTTCGTGCACTATGCCCGCGCCATCCGCCGCGACAGAAACGAACTGGAACGACTTGTCGCCCTGCGCGAAGCCTTCAAGCAGGAAAGCGAAAGCAGCTTTTCCTGATCGTATCCTTAACTTTCTCTCTACTTACTCACGCCGCGATCTTAGCAATTTTTCAACGATTGGCTGAGAAAACGCTCTCGTCAAAAAACAAAGACGGGAAAGCGAAAAGCCATGGAAAAGATTCACTTCGAGGTCGAGGAACTGCCTGAGCTCGCTACCGAGGTCGCCGTCGCCGGCTCGGCCAAGCAGCAGGAAGTTGGTGGGATCGTCTGCCTGAGCGTCGCCACGGGCATCGCCATCTACGTCGCGTTTTAAGGCCTGATCGCGCGGGCGATCGCTGCACGCGATCGTCCGCGCGCTTGCGCACCACCGACTTAGGCCTTCGGAAAGAACTCCGCGATATAGCGGTGCCGGGTCCGCCGGCGCGCGGACCGCATCGGCCAGCCGGTCGGCCGTGCTGAAGAGGCGGATATGATCGTAGGCAAGGAACTCGCCGCCTGGTTGCAGGACAGCGATCGCCGGCGCGAAACGCGGCAGACGATCGATTCCTTTCGCGCGGACTGGCCCCGCCAGCCCGTCCATCGGCTTTTCGGCGCGGCCATGGCCGCGTTGCACGATCCGCGCGCGGCGGATGTCGTCGCCACGATCCAGAATCTGTTCGCCGACGACGCCTGGGTCGATGTGCTGGTGGCAAGCCTTGCCGCACCGATGCGGCGCGATCCTTATTTCCTGCCGCCTTTTCCCGCGCTCAAAAGTGAAATCCACAATGGCCTGCTGGTTTATGAGGATATGCATGTCCAGGTTGCGGCAGGCGTAAGCCAGGCCACCCAGCTTGCCGGCAAGAAGATCGGAAAGCGCGGCGGCTCGATCAATTTCAACGGCCAGGTCACAATTCTCAAGCTGGTGCGCGCCGGTGGGGCGACGTTGTCCTTCTGGGAAGCCCCGCCGATCACCGGCGAATTCAGCGCGGCCAATCCCGGCACTTGCCGCCGGGTCGGCGCGCGGAAGGTCGCGGACGGTGAGGTTCTGGTCATCGACGGCCGATCGCAAAGCTATGTGATCGAACACGCCGCGGCCAATATCCTGCTGCTGCAAGCTGCGATCAAGACCGGCCAGGCCCCGCTCAGCGTCGAATATGATGCGACCACCGGCGCCTATCTCGGCTGCAGCGCCGCCGACGATACCGATTCCCGCATCCAGATGATGGCGACGTTGCTGCGCAAGCTCGGCGGGGGCGAGGCGGCGTTCGCGGCGATCGTCCCATTCCTCGATCACCCGCGATTCTTCGTCCGCTGGCACGCAATGCGCGAATTGCTCGGCATCGATGCGCGCGCAGCGCAGCCGCGACTTGCCGCGATGGCCGCGCGCGATCCCCATCCCGAAGTCCGCACCGCCGCACAGGCGACGCTGGACCGGCTCGGCCACCTGGTCGCAGCGCGTGAGGCCGCCTGATGCCGCGCATCGTTCCTTGCGGCGAGGAAGCACCGATCGCGCTGGCCGACCTGATCGCGGCGCTTAACGACCCGCATTTCGACCCCGCCGACGAGGACAGCTTCGCGGCAATGGGCCCGCTGCTGAAGGGCCTTGCCGCCAATCACACGTTCCTCGCCGACATCGCCATCGCCGAACTCAAGGACCGCTGCGCCCGCCAGAGCCGCGAAAACGATTATGGCTCGCAGGTCATCATGCTGCACCGGGCCAGCGAGAAATACTTCATCCGCGCCAATTTCTGGCCCTCCCCGCGCGACAGCCTGTTCAAGGCGAGCGGCGCGTCGCCCTTTTTTTACGGGGTTCCGCACGACCACAATTTCTCGTTTCTGACGGTGGGGTATCTGGGCCCGGGCTATTGGAGCGAATATTATGAATATGATTACGACCAGGTGGTCGGCGTTTCGGGCGAGAAGGTGGACCTGCGCTTCATCGAGAAGAGCAAGCTCGATCCGGGCAAGGTGATGCTCTACCGCGCGCACCGCGACGTCCACAACCAGCTCCCCGCCGACGAA
>JBBCJP010000015.1:0-102744 GCA_037190625.1 Alphaproteobacteria bacterium | reverse complement strand
ACCGACGAGGCACAGGATCGGCCCCTTCAGCTTGCGGGTACGCGACTGCACCGCCAGGTATTCGAGAATACGTTCCTTGACCTTCTCCAGGCCGTAATGGTCGTGGTCGAGGATCTTCTCGGACGCCTTGATGTCGGACTTGACCTTGCTCTTCTTGCCCCAGGGCAGGTTCAGCAGCCAGTCGAGGTAGTTGCGCACGACCGTCGCCTCGGCCGACATCGGCGACATCGACCGCAGCTTCTTGATCTCGGCGGCGGCCTTCTCGCGCGCTTCCTTGGACAGCTTGGTCTTGCGGATCTTGTCCTCGAGCTCGGCCAGCTCGTCGCGGCCTTCCTCGCCCTCGCCCAGCTCCTTCTGGATCGCCTTGAGCTGTTCGTTCAGGTAGTACTCGCGCTGGGTCTTCTCCATCTGGCGCTTGACGCGCGAGCGGATCTTCTTCTCGACCTGCAGGACGCCGATCTCGCCTTCCATCAGCGCGTAGACGCGCTCCAGCCGCTCGCCGACCGATTCGAGTTCAAGCAGTTCCTGCTTGTCCTGGATCTTGACGGTCAGGTGCGAGGCGACGGTATCGGCAAGCTTGGACGGGTCGTCGATCTGGTTCAGCGAAACCAGGACCTCGGGCGGGATCTTGCGGTTGAGCTTCACGTACTGCTCGAACTGCGAGACCACCGAACGCGACAGGGCCTCCAGCTCGCGCGGGTCGATCGGACGATCGCCCAGCGGCTCGGCATAGGCCTGGAAGAAATCGGGATTGTCGAGGTGACGCACGATGCGGGCGCGGTGGCCGCCTTCGACCAGAACCTTGACGGTCGAATCCGGCAGCTTGAGCAGCTGCAGCACCGAGGCGACGGTGCCGGTCATGTGGATGTCGTCGGCCGTCGGGTTGTCCTGCGCGGCGTTCTTCTGGGTGACCAGCAGGATCTGCTTGTCATCCTTCATCACGTCCTCGAGCGCGCGCACGGATTTTTCGCGGCCGACGAAAAGCGGCACGATCATGTGCGGGAAAACGACGATGTCGCGCAACGGCAGAACGGGATAGGTCTCGGTCATGCAAGCTCCAAAAGCCGGGCATCGGACCCGGTCGTTCACGCCTATATGGGCGCCTTATAGCGCGGCATCAATGAAGCCCCGTTAACGCGGGCGAAAGGGGTGCTTTGCGATTGACCCCCTTAGGGCCGAGGTCTAAAATCCGAAGCCTATTGAGTATGGGGGAGTTTGCCGATGTTTCGCGCCCTGATCATCGCCGCGCCGCTGGCGCTAACGTCAGTGACGATACCAGTGGCCGCGCCGGCCCTTGCCGTGCAGTCGTCGAGCGCGCAATGCCAGCCAAATGCTCAAGCGCGGCAACGCGGCCGTGGCATTGGCGGCGCGCTGGGCGGCCTCGCGCGCGGCCTGGGCAGCCGGATGGGCGGCATGGCGGGGGTGCTCGCCAACAACATTCCGATCGCCGAGATGCTCGGCGAAGCGATCGCCTCGCTGCTCGACCAGTGCGAGCAGCAGAAGGCGGCGGACGCGACCGACGAGGCGATCCGCGGCGGTGTCGGGACGACGGTCGCATGGGAAAGCGACACGCGTCCGGGCGTGACCGGCCAGTCGGTCGTCACCGCGCAGACGCAGGAAGCCGGCGGCGGCGATTGCATGACCGTCACCGACATCGTCATCGTCGACGGCGAGGAGACGCGCGCGCCCAAGCAGATGTGCCGCCGTCCGCCTTCGACCCGCTACCAACGCGTCTGACCGCATGTTCCGCAAGTTCGCGTCCGCCCTCGCTCTCGCCGCCCTCGCCACGTCGCAGGCGGCGATGGCACAGCGCGACCCGGACAACCCGACCTGCCCGCAGAACCCGAACTGGTCGAACTATCGGGAAATGCGGTTCACACCGCAGCAGGTGAACGGCCGCAACGTGCTGCTCGCCGAGGGTGTGATCGATGACGGGCTGCTGCCCCGTCTGCAGGCTGCCCTCAATAACCACCCCGAAGCGGAGGAGCTCTGGCTGCGATCGCCCGGCGGCAATGCCCAGGTCGGCAACCAGGCCGGGAGGGTGATCCGGGAATCCGGTATCCCCACGCGCATCCCGAACGGCTGGGCCTGCTTCTCGGCCTGCAATTTCCTCTTCATGGGCGGGATCATCCGCTATGTGGACAACGGCGGACAGTTCATCGTCCACATGTTCACGCACACCGGCAACCGCGACGTGATCCGCAGCGAGGTCGCGCAGGGCGAGGAGAATACGATCGGCTTGATCGGCGAGATCGAGCAACGATCCGCCCTGCTCGCCAGCGAAGACAATGCCTTCCTGATCCGGATGGGCATCTCCCGCGATCTGCTGACCGAAGTGATGTACCGCGTCAGCGCCGTTTCCGACGGCAGGAACCGCGAAACCCGCCGCTGCCTCACCCAGCAGGAAATCAACCGCTACAACGTGGCCACGACGCCGTGGACCGGCGGAGCCGCGCCAGGCGCGACGCAGCAGCGGCAGCAACCGAGCCAGCAGGCGACGCGCGGCGGCAAGTAAAATCGGCTTGTTTGCGTCGACGTCCCGACAAATTTTCGGCCCGTTTTGAGTCCTGAAGATTTTGGGGCATCCTGCTCCCGACAATTGGGGGAGCGGGCTTTATGCGGCTGTTCTTTGCTGCGCTGATTTTGTTTTGCCTGGCCGGGGAGGCGATCGCCAGTTCAACGCCTCGTATCGCTCCAGCCGGCGATTGGGTTGAAACGCTCGCCATTCCTGCTCCCAACCCGGCGCTCGCCGACCGGCCCTTTCAGGCGCTTCTGATTGCCAATCAGGGCCGATACGAAGCGGACCGGCACGAACATCACTCCGAAATGGCGTTTCTGGTGCAGAACAGCCAGGGACTGCAGGCGCTGGGCAATGTCAGCCTGCCCTGGCAGCCCGATCATGTCGAACTCATCATCCACAAGGTGCACATCCTGCGCGGGGGCGCGGTGATCGATCTCCTCGCGGAGGGTCATGAATTCACGGTGCTGCGCCGCGAAAACAACCTGGAATCCGCCGTGCTGGACGGCGTGCTGACCGCCATGATGCAGGCGGAGGGCCTGGCTGTTGGCGACGTGCTCAACGTCGCGTTCACGATGCGCCGTCGCCCTGGCGCTTTGCCGCTGACGGGTGAGAACGCGTTCGCGATGGCCCATGGCGCTCCGGTCCGGCGCTTCCATGTTCGCCAGATCTGGGGACCGGACATCGACATGAACTGGCGCGCCACCGGGATGATGGAACAGGCCCGGACGCGGCGCACGCGGCAAGGCACGGAACTCGTTCTCGACCTGATGGATGCCGAAGGCGACCAGCCTCCGGATCAGGCGCCGGCCCGCTTCATGCTGCCGGCGCTGCTGCAGGTGAGCGGCTATCGCGACTGGGCGGAGATCAGCAGCCATCTCGCCCCGCATTATGCGCGCGCGGCGGAACTCTCGGCCAATTCGCGGCTCCGGCCGGAGATCGAGCGTATCGCCGGCGCGAGCGAGGATACGACAGCGCGCGCGATGGCGGCGCTGCGCCTCGTCCAGGACGAAGTGCGTTATTTCGCGGTCGCGCTTGGCGACGGCAATTACCTGCCCGCCACCGCCGACCAGACCTGGATTCGCCGCTATGGCGACTGCAAGGGCAAGACGGCGGTGCTGCTCGCGCTGTTGCACGGCCTCGGCATCGAGGCCGACGCGGTGCTCGTCAACACGCTCACCGGCGATGGGCTGGACGAGCGGTTGCCCCAGATGATCCTGTTCAACCATGTCATCGTGCGGGCGCGGATCGACGGCGCCACCTACTGGCTGGACGGCACGCGCAGCGGTGACCGCGATCTCCACGATCTGACGTCCGCGCCCTATGCATGGGGGCTGCCGCTCAGCGAGGCCGGCGCCGACCTGCAGGCCATCCCTTATGCGCCGCCCCGGCTCCCGCTGACCGAAACCAACATCACCTATGACGGCTCGCAAGGTTTCGACGATCTGACCCCGACCCGCTTCGAACTGCTGTTCCGCGGCGATTCCGCAACCGCGATGCGCGCCGCATTGTCGCAGATCGGGCGGGAGGCATTCCTGCGCCATTATCGCGAGAACGATCGCGACCTGCCGGGCCAGGATGTCGAGGTCGTTTCGGTCGACCTGCGCGACGACGAGGATGCCGGCAGCTTCGCCGTGATCGTGGAAGCCCGCGCGCGGCTCGCCTTCCGGCCCGCGCCCGGCGCTGTGTCGCGCCGTTACCGGTTCGGCAACGACACGATCAGCTGGACCGTCAACCTCGACCGGCGCGAAGGGCCGTTGAGCGACGCGCCGTTCACTTTCGTGATTCCGGACCATCTGGCCGGCACCGAAACGGTGATCCTGCCCAATGACGGGCGCGGCTATTCGATCGACGGCGAAAGCTTCGATCGCATCGTCGCCGGCGTCCGCATCGCGCGCCGGATCGAGATTGCGGACGGTCGCGCGGTGGCGCGCTCCACCTTTCAGCGGATCGCGCGCGAGGTCAGCGTCAGCCAGGCCCGTGCCGACCTGGCCGAGATCGAACGGATACGCAACGATGCCGCCTATCTGCGCGCGCCGATCAGTGTCGGCGCCCGTCGCAGCGCGCCGGCGCCGGTCGAGCCGGATGCATCGGCGGAACGGCTGGTCGATGCCGGCTATGAGAAGATGGGCGCCGGCCGGGCGGAGGCGGCGCTGGCGGATTTCGATCAGGCGATCCGCCAGCAGCCCGACTGGGCCAGGCCGCACGCCAATCGGGGTATCGCGCTCATCCATCTGAACCGGCTCGACGAGGCGGAGCGGGCATTGGCCACCGCCCAGCGGCTGAACGACGAGGACTTCGTCGTCCATCAGGGCCTGGGCTTCCTGAACTTTCGGCGCGACAGGCCCGAAGACGCGATACCCAGCCTCACGCGATCGCTGGAACTGGACCCCGACAATGCGTTCACGATCGGGCTGCGGATCGATTCTCACGAACGGCTCGGGCAGCTCGACGAGGCGCTGGCCGATATCGACCTGATGCTGCGCGACGAGCCGCGACACGCTCATGCCCTTTCGCGGCGCGCCCGGATATTGGCGCATCAGGAGCGCCGCGACGAGGCGCTGGAGTCGATCGACGCCGCCCTGGCGAGCGATCCCGGCAATTTCATGCTTGCGATGTCGAAGGGCGATCTGCTCGTCCGCTTCGGACGCACGGAGGAAGCGACCCGCGCCTATGATGACGCGTTCGACATCATGGGGGTGTTCGTCGAAGCCAGCGGCGGGGATGCGCCCGTCGACCGCGCGCGCATGCTCGCGCACATGGGCCGAACCGACGAGGCCCTTGCCGCCGCCGACGCGCATCTGCGCCGCTATGACGGCGCGGTGCGCATGCTCGCCGTCCGCTGCTGGATCCGGGCGTGGGCGAACCTCGCGATCGAACGGGCGCTGCGCGACTGCGACGAGGCGCTTGAGGCCGAGCCGGATCATGAGGAGGCATCATCGGCGCGGGCGCTGGTCCATTTGCGGCTGCAACGCTGGTCGGCCGCGATCCGCGATTTCGATGTGCTGCTGCGCTATCGGCCGAATGCCGCCCATGCATATTACGGCCGCGCGCTGGCCCGCGCGGGAAGCGGTGACGCGGACGGCGCCGCCCGGGATTTCGCCATGGCGCGGCGTCATGCGTTCGATATCGACGCCATGTTCGCGCGGATCGGCCTGGCCGTTGCGGCCGAGCCCGACCCAGGCCCTCCCGTTCAGGGGACGATCGTCACGAACAGGTAGGCCGCGAAGATCATGAGGTGGACGACGCCCTGGAGGACGGTCGTACGCCCCGTTCCCAGCGAGATCACCGAGACGAACAGCGACAGGCCGAGCAGGGTCAGGCCCTTGTTGTCGATGCCCAGATGCAGATCCCAGCCCATCGTCAGCGAGACGATCGCCACGGTCGGGATGGTGAGGCCGATCGTGGCCAGCGCCGAGCCCAGAGCGAGATTGAGGCTGGTCTGAAGGCGGTTGCGCCGCGCCGCCTTCACCGCCGCGAGGCTTTCCGGCGCCAGCACGAGCGCGGCGATCACCACGCCGACGAAGGCGAGTGGCAGCCCGGCCGCGCCGACGGCGGATTCGACCGTGGGTGCCAGCGCCTTGGCGAGCAGCACCACGCCGACCAGGGCGACCAGCAGCATGCCGAAGGCGATCCAGGTCTGCGTGAGCGTCGGCGGCTCGGCATGGGCGTCGGCGGGCAGATCGCCTGCGCCGTCGGGCAGGAAATAGTCGCGGTGGCGCACCGTCTGCACCAGCACGAAGGTGGCGTAGAGGACCAGCGAGACGATCGCGACGAAGACCAACTGCGCCGGCGAGAAGATCGGGCCGGGCACGCTCGTCAGATAATTGGGCAGCACCAGGCTCAGCACCGCCATGGCGGCGAGCACGCACAAGGCGGCGCTGACGCCGCGCAGCATGAAGCGCTGCTCATGATGGCGCACGCCGCCGACGAGCAGACAGATGCCGACAATGCCGTTCAGAATGATCATGATCGCGGCGAACACCGTGTCGCGCGCCAGCGTGGAGGCGTCGCCGGAATCGGAAAGCATCAGCGAGACGATGAGCGACACCTCGATCACCGTGACGGCGATGGCGAGGACGAGCGTGCCGAACGGCTCGCCGACCTTGTGCGCCACCACCTCGGCATGATGGACGGCGGCAAGCACGCAGCCGACCAGGATGGCGCTCGCCACCAGCACGCCCGGCGTGCCCAGCTTGGCGATATTGGCGGCGAGGGCGAGCAGCCCCAGCCCCGGCAGGGCCAGCGACCAGAGCGGCAGCATCGCGCGATCGAGGATGCGGCGCTTCTCGGCGGGCGGGACGATAACCTCTTCCGTCACGCCGCGTCGCCAGCCTTCTCCTCTTTCGCCGCATAGACGCGCACCGGCTCCTTGGTGCCGGCGACGACATCCTTGTCGATCATCACCTCATCGACCCCGTCCATCGACGGCAGATCGAACATGGTGTCGAGCAGGATATTCTCCAGGATCGAGCGCAGCCCGCGCGCGCCGGTCTTGCGTTCGATCGCCTTCTTGGCGACCGCGACCAGCGCCTCGTCGGTGAAGCTGAGCTTCACGTCCTCCATGTCGAACAGCTTGCCGTACTGCTTGACCAGGGCGTTCTTCGGCTCCTGCAGGATCTGGACGAGCGCGTCGGTGTCGAGATCCTCGAGCGTCGCGATCACCGGCAGGCGGCCGACAAATTCGGGGATCAGGCCGAATTTGAGCAGATCGTCCGGCTCGCCCTGGCGCAGCACCTCGCCGGTGCGGCGCTCCTCGGGCGCGGCGACGAAGGCGCCGAAGCCGATCGATTTTCCCTGCAGCCGGTCCGCGATGATCTTCTCGAGGCCCGCAAAGGCGCCGCCGCAGATGAACAGGATGTTGGTCGTATCGACCTGCAGGAATTCCTGCTGCGGATGCTTGCGCCCGCCCTGCGGCGGGACGGAGGCGACCGTGCCCTCCATCATCTTGAGCAAGGCCTGCTGGACGCCCTCGCCCGACACGTCGCGGGTGATGGAGGGATTGTCCGACTTGCGGCTGATCTTGTCGATCTCGTCGATATAGACGATGCCGCGCTGCGCCCGCTCGACATTATAGTCGGAGGCCTGGAGCAGCTTCAGGATGATATTTTCAACATCTTCACCCACATAGCCAGCCTCGGTGAGCGTGGTGGCATCGGCCATGGTGAAGGGCACGTCGAGCAAGCGCGCCAGCGTCTGGGCAAGCAGCGTCTTGCCGCAGCCGGTCGGCCCGACGAGCAGGATGTTGGACTTCGAAAGCTCGACCTCGCCGGTCTTCGTGCCGTGGGCGAGCCGCTTGTAGTGATTGTGGACGGCGACCGAGAGGACGCGCTTGGCGCGATCCTGCCCGATCACATAATCGTCGAGATGCTTGCAGATCTCCGCCGGCGTGGGAACGCCGTCGCGGGTCTTCACCAGCGCGGACTTGGTCTCCTCGCGGATGATGTCGTTGCACAGCTCGACGCATTCGTCGCAGATGAACACGGTGGGGCCGGCGATGAGCTTGCGCACCTCGTGCTGCGATTTGCCGCAGAACGAGCAATAGAGGGTGCTCTTGGAATCGCCGCCGGAAAGCTTGGTCATAAAGTCTCTATGGGGACCGCGCCCCCGCTCCTCAGTTTCGGCCGCATATCCTGACCGGAAATCTACACCGGCACAATGGCCTAAACGTTAATAAGGCGGCCCGGCGCCGCCCACAGGCCCCGATGTGGCCCCGGCACAAGCGCGGCGCAAGGGGGCGGCCGAAACCGGCCATGCCGCCACCCGCCGCCGGTTTCCGGGCGAATGGCATGACCGGCATGAATGTCACATGGAAGCGGAGGGGCCGCCGCCCCCCTCCCCGCCCGTCCCGCCGCGCGGAGCGGGCGGCGGCAGGGAAGCGGGGCAGGCCCTTCGACAGGCTCGGGACAGGCGGGGACGCGACTCGCATGACGCGAGGGTGACAGACGAAATCCTGCATTTGAAGCCTATCCGGATTTGCGCGCCGCGCGGCGTTCGGTGCGGCGGTTCGCCTTCGGCGCGGCGGCGGCAGGATGGACGAGCGCTTCGTAGAGCGGGAAAAGGTGCTCCACCCGTTCGCGGTCTGAGCCGAAGGCGCGGGCGCGGTACAGCCTGTCGATGGCCGCATCCAGATCGCGGTGCGCCTTGCGCAGCTCGGCGGGCATGAAATCGGGATCGTAGAGGTCGGCGAGGCTGGAGGTCGCGTTCTTCGGCAGCGCGCGCGCGTCGAGCACGGCCTGGGCGAGCGCCTCGATCTTCTTGCGCTGCGCCGGCGTGGCGTCGGGCCATGGGAAGGTGTTGTAAACGAGGCCGATCGAATAGCGATATCGGCTCTCAAGCCGCCCGCCGATATGACGCAGCCAGGCCATATGCATGGCGCTGGTGAGAATACCGAAATGCCAGAGAGTCGCGTCGGCGAGGACAAAAACGAGGTCACTGGGCACTGTCGGCGGGTCGAGCCAGCCTATGGGGACATAGGACCGCCGTTCAGAGCTTACCTTGGGCATTACAAGGAAAGATCGTTCAGGAATAACCGTGACGTGAAACGCGGTCGGAGTCTCCGCAAGCGCCACAGATGATAGGCCCGGCTCAGCTTTTCGCTCGGCCTTCCCAAATGCGGGTATCTCGCCGCGTCGATAAGCTCGCACCTTCGCTACGCGTTCGCGGATGAGAGGCAGTTCACGCAACTCACCGGGTCCAGCCTTCTGTAGGGCTAGAATCCAGCGCTGCCCGCCCTGAATATACTCTTTTGATCCGATATAGGGACGCAAGAACTGCTCGGCTCCGGGCTCGGCGGTCAATAGCTTAGCGCGTTCGTTCGCATCGAAGATCAGCCAGCCGCCATCGATCGGCTTGGAGCCGATGATGATACGTGGCGCACCATTGATCGGTCGACTTTCCTCTTTCACGGTCAAATGCCGATCAGCGGCCGTCGCATCGAAGAGATAGGCAGTGAGCGCCCGGTGGCGCGATTCCAGTGGTTCGCCCTTGCCGTCGATGTAGGAAAAGAGCCGCTTCTCCTCCGGCTCTTCCTCAGCCCTTGCAAGGCCGACAATCACGCAATGGACGGCGGCGCGGCCCGGCCAGACGAAGGTGCGATGCGCGAAGGCGATCTCCAGCCGGAAGCGGTGAAACAGGATCGGCCAGAGCTGGGCAACCTGCTCCCCCTGAACGATCGAGTTGGTGGCAACGAAAGCGATGCGGGGCGGCTGTGCCGCGACCCCTCCACCGCCTTCGGCGGTCCCCCTCCCCGTTCCGGGGAGGATTGAGGAAGCGGCATATTCGCCCGCCTTGATGAACCAGGCGGCGACATAATCAAGCGTGCCGCCGCTGCCGCCCAATCGGGCGAGCGCACGGACCTGCGCGCGCTGATGGGCGCTTTGATATTTCGAACCGACAAAGGGCGGATTGCCGAGCACATAGGAGCAGCGTTCCGCCGGGAGCACGTCGTTCCAGTCGGTCTCCAGCGCGTCGCCGTGACGGATGCCGGGGGCGGCAACGAGCGGGATGCGGGCATAGGCTTCGCCGAAATCCTCACCAAGCCGGACATTGGCGATGTGGTCGGTCATCCACAGCGCGACCTCGGCGATGCGCGCCGGAAATTCGTCGATCTCGATGCCGAAGAACCGGTCGACATTGAGGCGCGAGAAGAGCGCGGCGTCGCTGCTCAGCTTCGGGCGCGTCATGCCCGGACGCAGGAAGCGCTCCCTGATCAATTCGCGCTCCAGCTCGCGCAGCTCGCGATAGGCGATGACGAGGAAGTTGCCGGCGCCGCAGGCGGGATCGAGGAAGGTGAGGCCGGCGAGCCGGTCGTGCAGGCGCTTCAGGGCCTCGTCGCGGCCCGAGCGCAAGGCCCTGGCACGATCGAATTCGGCGCGCAACTCATCGAGAAACAGGGGCTCGATCAGCTTCAGGATCGCATCTTCGGGCGTGTAATGCGCGCCCTGCTTCCTTCGCGTGACCTTGTCGATCACGCTTTCGAACAGCGAGCCGAAGATCGCCGGCGAAACCTCGCCCCATTCGAATTCGCAGGCATCGAGCAGGATCGTCCGCATGGCATTGTCGAACGCCGCGATCTCGATCCGCTCCGCGAACAGATTGCCGTTGATATAGGGAAAGGCGGCGAGGTCCGGATCGAGCGTCGTCTGCCTCTTGTCCTCCGGCTTGTTGAGCGTGTCGAACAGGTCGCCGAGCCAGCGGCCGAGATCGCGGCCGTCGAAGCTGGTGCGCCTTTCGATGAAGTCCTGAAACTGATCCTTGTTGTTGAAGATGCGGGTGTCGTCGGCGAACAGGATGAAGAGCAGCCGGACCAGCAGCACCTCAAGATCGTGGCCTTCATAGCCGCTTTCGGCCAGCTTCTCGTGAAGCCGCCCCATCAGGCGCGACGCCTTCTCGTTCGCCGGCGACTGGCGCCGGTTCAGGCGCGGGACTTCGCCGAGGATGAAGGAGAAGGCATCGACCCGTTCCTTCAGCTCCTCGAGCAGGAAGCGCCATTCGCGGCCTTCCTCCAGATCGAGCAAGTGCCAGCGCTGGAAATCGCAGGTGAGGATGTAGCGCGGCCGCTGATCCTCCGGCAGCCAATCGAAATAATCCAGCGCCTGATCGCTGGCGCGCCTGAGATCGAGGCCGGCCGATTTCTGCTCGACGATGAGCGTGCCGGGCCAGAAGAGATCGATGAAGCCCTGCTTGTCGCCGGGCAGGTTGCGGACGCGATGCTCGTAGGTCGCGACCTGCTTGCGGTCCACGCCGAAGCATTCGAAGAATTCGTTGTAGAAGGTGTGGGTCTCGCCTTTCTCGTAGCGCGCATTCTTGTGGCGCTCGGAGAATGCGGCGACGCGGGCGCGGATTTCGGCGGGTTGGAGACGCATTATCCACAGCTAAAGGCAGCGGCGTCCCGGAAGCAATGGCAAAACGCCGCCGCCGGGGTTAGGATTCGCGCGGAGGGAATGGATGAAGAAAAGCGCGGCAGCCATCGACGACCGGCAGGGAGGATTGTTCGGCGATCTCCCGACGCCGCCGCCGCGAACCAGCGACGGGGCGGCGCGGGCCGAGATGATGGAGACGATCAAGGCCCTGGCCGGCGCGAAAACGCATCCGTGGAGCGCCCGGCTGCTCGGCTGGAAGGTGCGCACCTTCAACGTGCTGGCGCAGAAGCTGACGCCGCTCGACGCCGCCGCGCTGACGGCGAGGCTGGATGCGGAACTGGAACGGCTCGGCCCCGCCGAATACTGATCCACGCGGCCCAGCCTCAAGGCATTTGTCGCAAGGCGTGAGCGCGTTCAGGAGGTGGCCTTCATCCTTCAAAATCCTCCCCTTGCAGGGGAGGATATTCGAATGGCGATCCGCCCAAGCCCCGCCGGACAGTGCCCCGCACTGTCCGGTCCTTCGGACTTAAGCCGCCTTGGCCGTTTCCTCGTCGGCCGGAGTCGGGCGCTTGTCGAAGACCTCGTCGACCAGGCCGAAGGCCTTCGCCTCGGGGGCCGAGAAGAACTTGTCGCGTTCGACATTCTTCTCGATCTCCTCGATCGTCTGACCGGTATACTGGGCCATCAGCTCGTTCATCCGGTGCCGGATGCGCAGGATTTCCTTGGCCTGGATCTCGATATCCGTCGCCATGCCCTGCGCGCCGCCGGACGGCTGGTGGATCATGATCCGCGCATTGGTGAGCGCGACGCGCATCCCCGGCTCGCCGGCCGAAAGCAGGAAGGCGCCCATCGAGGCGGCCTGGCCGATGCAGACCGTTCCGACGCGCGGGCGGATGTAGTTCATCGTGTCATGGATCGCCATGCCCGCCGTGACGACCCCGCCCGGCGAGTTGATGTACATGTAGATATCCTTCTTCGGATTCTCGCTCTCCAGATAGAGGAGCTGGGCGGTGATCAGCGAGGCCATATGGTCCTCGACCCCGCCGGTCACGAAGATGATCCGCTCGCGCAGCAGCCGCGAATAGATATCGAAGCTGCGCTCGCCGCGGTTCGACTGCTCGATGACGATCGGCACGAGGCCGGCGGCGATGTCCTGATGGTCCATGGTGAAGCGGGAATCCTGTCTGAAGTTCGGTGTAGCCGAACATCGGAGCATTGCGGCGAAGGTTCAAGCCCCGACGATATGCTCCAGCCGTCAGCCCTCCCCGCCCGGCCCCGGCAAAGCGAGATAATGGAGCCGCCGGACTTCGCGGCGGCCGCGCACGACCGTGTCGAGGATGAGGCCGGTGAAGAAGCTCAAGGCGGCGAGAAGCGTCAGGCCGGTGGCGAGGATCGCGGTCGGGAAGCGCGGCACCAGGCCGGTCTGGGCATAGGTGATGGCCAGCGGCACGGCGAGGACGATCGCGGCCAGGCCGAGCAGGACGGCAATCCAGCCGTAGAAGAGGACCGGGCGCTCCAGCCGGAACAGGTGGATGATCGTCTTCGCGATCCGCCAGCCGTCGCGGTAGGTGGAAAGCTTCGACACCGAGCCTTCGGGGCGCGCGCCATAGGCCGTCACCACCTCGCCGACCGGCATGACGAGCTCCAGCGCGTGCACGGAGATTTCAGTTTCCGTCTCAAAGCCTGCCGACAAGGCCGGGAAAGACTTGACGAAACGGCGCGAGAAGACGCGGTAGCCGGAGAAGATATCGGTGAAGCTGCGGCCGAACAGGCGCGCGAGCAGGCCGGTGAACAGCCGGTTGCCGAGCCGGTGGCCGCGCCGATAGGCTTCCTCCACCTCCGACTGGCGCGCGCCCACCACCATGTCGAGCCGCTCGTCGAGCAGCTTGGCGACGAGCGCAGGCGCCGCGGCGGCGTCGTAGGTCGCATCGCCATCGGCCATCACATAGATGTCGGCCTCCACATCCGCGAACATGCGGCGCACGACATGGCCCTTGCCCTGCATCTTCTCGGCGCGGACGATCGCCCCGGCGGCGGCGGCGACCTCGGCGGTGCGGTCCGAGCTGTTATTGTCGTAAACGTAGATGATGGCGTCGGGCAGCGCGGCACGGAAGGAGATCACCGTGCGCGCGATCGCGGCTTCCTCATTGTAGCAAGGGAGCAGGACGGCGATGCGTGGTTGCAGCTGAGCCAATGCCGATCCCCCCGGAAATCCCCTCCTCCATGGCGGAGGAGGGTTAATTCCTGGTTAGGCCTTTTTCGCGGCCGGCTTCTTTGCCGGCGCCTTCTTGGCCGGAGCCTTGGCGGGCTTGTCCGCCTTCTCCTCGGCCGCCGCGGCCTTCTTGGCGGCAGGCTTCTTCGCCGCGGCCTTTTTCGGCTTGGCGCCGTGATTGTGATGATCGTGGCCGCAACCCGGGCCGTGAACATGGCCGTCCTCGGCCTCGATCGCCTCCTGCAACGCCTCGCGCGTCACTTCGCGCTCGCTGATCTCGGCCCCTTCGAACAGGACATCGACCACCTTGTCCTCGAACAGCGGCGCGCGCAGCTGGGCGGCGGCCATCGGCGTGCCCTGGATATATTCGACGAAGCGCTGCCGGTCTTCCGGCCGGTATTGCTGCGCCGCCTGCATGACGAGCTGGTTCATCTCCTGCGGGCTGACCTGAACGCCGCGCTGCTGGCCGATCTCGGAGAGCAGCAGGCCGAGGCGCACGCGGCGCTCGGCAATGGCGCGGTAATCGCCCCTCTCGGCTTCCATTTCAGCCCGGGCGGCGGCGGGATCCTCTTCGTGGCCCGCCTCATGATCGAGCTGGCGCCAGATCTGATCGAACTCGGCTTCGACCATCGATTCCGGTACCGGGAAATCATGCGACGCGGCGAGCTGGTCGAGCAACTGGCGCTTCATGTGGGTGCGGGTGAGGCCGTTCAGCTCCTGCTCCACCTGGCCTTTCAGCAGCTCACGCAGCTGGGCGATGCCCTCCAGTCCCATCGACTTGGCGAAATCGTCGTCCGCCTTGAACGGACGCGGCTTCTGCACCTCGTTCACGACGACATCGAACACCGCCTCGCGGCCCTTGAGGTAATCGACCGGATATTCGTCGGGGAAAGTGACCTTCACCTGCTTCTCGTCATTGGCCTTCACGCCGACGAGCTGGTCCTCGAAACCCGGGATGAGGCGACCCGAGCCGAGCTCGATCGACATGCCCTCGCCCTTGCCGCCGTCGAACGGCTCGCCGTCGACCTTGCCCTCGAAATCCATGATCACGAGATCGCCGGTGGCAGCCTTGTAAGATGCGGGAGCGGAATCGAAGCTCTTCTGGCCGGCAGCCAGCCGCTCCACGGCCTCGTCCAGCATCGCATCGGACGCGGGAACGGTCAGGCGCTCGATCTTCAGCCCGTCCAGCTTGGCTTCCGGCACATCCGGCAGCGTTTCGACCTCGACGGTGACAACCGCATCCTTGCCCTCGCCGCCTTCCTCAAGTGACACCGCCGGCTGCATGGCCGGGCGGATGTTCTGCTCGGCGATCAGCTTCTGGACGCCGTCCTGCACCGCGTTCTCCAGCGCCTGCTGCTCCAGCGCGGGGCCGTGCATCTTGCGGATGAGATTGGCCGGCACCTTGCCGGGGCGAAAGCCGGGCATCCGGATTTGCGGCGCGACCGACTTCAGCTCGGCATCGACGCGCGCATTGATGTCCTTGGCGGGAATGGTGAGCCGATAGGCGCGCTTGAGGCCTTCGTTCAACGTCTCGACAGTCTGCATCTCGAAATCAAACCTTCATGTCAGCTTGTGGCAGCGCCTTCGGGCGTGGCGCGGACGGAAGGCTGGTGCGGGCGAAGGGACTCGAACCCCCACATCTTTCGATACCAGGACCTAAACCTGGCGCGTCTACCAGTTCCGCCACGCCCGCATGAGGCCGGCAAGGCGGCGTCTATAGCAATGCTGAAAGGAAGGGCAAGCGGAGTCGGAACTTGCCTCCTGTGCCGGCCCTCTCCCCCACCCAGCCTCCCGACAGGCCAAGCTCCGGGAAGCTGGGTGGAGGAGCGGGCCGGCGCCGAAAGCGAAAACGACCGCTCAGGCGGCGTGCGCGAACTCGTCCGGGCGTCGCATGACGCGGAACAGGCCGGCGCCGATCGCCATGCCCTCGGTGCGCGGCAGCGCGGTGCCGCAGAAGCCGCATTCCGCCGAGAGCCGACCGACATACCAGTGCGAGCGGCCGCAGCCGGGGCAGTGGTTCACCTCGTTCTCGCGATAGACGACGTGATAGCCGCGCAGCGCAGGATCGCTGAGATGGGCCTTGCCGCGCTTGCCGAAGATCGAGACCGACATTGTTCTTACTCCCTTGCCGCATTTCAACGTGCGACGAAGCGTTTATTTCCATAGACGAGTTGAACGGAAGATGACTGGCGGCGTTGGCCGGCGTTCAGCTTCGCGGCGCCGTTGAAAGCGGGTGGCAACTGTTCTACGCCTCCGTCACACCAGTCTGCGGGGGAATTCACTTCCATGATGTTCCGAAACCTGTTCGTCGGCTTCGTCGCGCTGTCGCTCTCCGTCCCCGCCGTGGCCGAGGAACCGGCGTTCACCGCCGAGGCTTTCCGCTCCCATGTCGCCTTCCTGGGCGACGACCTGCTGGAAGGACGCGAGGCCGGCACGCGCGGCTATGACATTGCGGCCCATTATGTCGCGACGCAGTTCGAGGGGCTGGGGCTCCGGCCGGGGGTGAATGGCGGCTGGTTTCAGGACATCGAGTTCGTCCGCTCCAGCCTCGCCGGGGCGCCGCCCCGCCTGACCATCGGCGGACGGGCCTTCGAACAGGGGAGCCATATCCTGATCCGCGCCAGCGCCGACACGGCGGCGCTCGACCTGACCGCGCCTGCGGTGTTCGTCGGCTACGGCATCGACGCACCCGGCATCGGCTTCGACGATTATGCAGGGCTCGACGTGCGCGGCAAGATCGTGGTGGCGCTGAGCGGCTATCCGGCCGGCACGGCGAGCGACGTGGGCGCGCATCTGAGCGCCGGCAAGGCGCGCATGGCGGCGGCGCGAGGAGCGGTGGGGTTGATCACCATCCGCTTGCCCGGCGACATCCGTACCTTCCCGTGGAGCGCACTGGTCGGCGCGGCCGTCCGGCCGAGCGTGAGCTGGATCGGCGCCGACGGCCAACCCTTCTCCTCCGACGGGCTGCGCTTCGGCGCGACCGCCGAAGGCGAGGCGGCGACGGCGTTGTTCCAGGGCGCGCGGCGCTCGCTGGAGCAGGTGATGCGCGAGGCCGGCCGCCGGAACGCCCGTCCGCGTGGCTTCGCGCTGACCCAGACTGTGCGCGCCGAGCGGGCGGAAGGGACGCAGAGCCGGTTCAACAGCGCCAACGTGATTGCCGTCCTGCCCGGAACCGATCCAGCACTGGCCAATGAATATGTGCTGCTGATGGCGCATCTCGACGGACTTGGCGTGCGCGAACGTCGTGAAGGCGACGCGGAGGATGCCGATCTGATCCGCAACGGCGCGATGGACAATGCGACCGGCGTGTCGACGCTGATCGAAGTGGCGCGCGCCATGTCCGATCCCGCCAACCGCCCGCGCCGCCCGATCCTGATCGCGGCGGTGACGGCGGAGGAGATCGGCCTGATCGGCGCCAATTACCTGGTTCACAATCCGGTCGTGGACGGGCGGATCGTGGGCGTCGTCAATCTCGACATGCCGGTGCTGACCTACGATTTCTCCGATGTGATCGCCTTCGGCGCCGAACATTCGACGATGGGCGAGACGGTAGCGCGCGCCGCGGCGCGGATGGAGGTCGGCGTCATCCCCGATCCGATGCCGGAACAGGGCATCTTCACCCGCTCCGATCATTATCGCTTCGTCCAGGCGGGCGTGCCTTCGGTATTCCTGATGACCGGCTTCGGCGGCGAGGGGCGCGAGCGCTTCACGCACTTCCTTTCCACCGAATATCACAGCGTGAACGACGATCTCAGCCTGCCGTTCAACTGGCAGGCCGGGGCGCGCTTCGTGCGGCTCAACTACCTGATCGCACGCGAGATCGCGGACGCGCCGGCCGCGCCGCGCTGGAACGCCGACAGCCCGTTCGCGCCGGCGGCGGAGTAGTCGCACTATTCGATGACGATATGGTTCCTAGCCCGCCAGCAGCCGGGCGCGGGTGGGGTCGATGACGACGTGGGCCGGGCCCGGGGCGGGCACATCCGGGCCGATATGGCGCAGAGTGACAGCTACGCCCTCGGCTTCCACCGTCACTTCGTGGAAGGCG
Source organism: Alphaproteobacteria bacterium (assembly GCA_037190625.1). GTDB lineage: Bacteria > Pseudomonadota > Alphaproteobacteria > Sphingomonadales > Sphingomonadaceae > Allosphingosinicella. The sequence goes on along the minus strand of JBBCJP010000015.1, from coordinate 85,105 downwards.
CCGCCGAAATGCACTTCGGTTACGGCGACGGGGGCGCCTTCGCCGGCGATGCGCAGGCCTTCGGGGCGGAGCATCAATGTGGCCGTTCCGCCCGGTGCTTCGGGGGCGGGCAGATCGCCGAACGGGGAATGCGCCATCCCCTCCCTCACCTCGGCTGGCACGAGATTGGCCGGACCGAGCAGACGCGCGGCGGCCAATGAGACCGGGTTCAGATAGCAATGCTCCGGGCTGCCGGCCTGGAGCAGGCGGCCGGCGGACATCAGCGCCAGATCGTCGGCGACCAGCATCGCCTCCTCCGGATCGTGCGTGACGATGAGGATCGCCGCCTTGGCGGCGCGCAGGCCGGAGAGGACCACATGCCGGACCTCCGCCTTCAGATCGCCGTCCAGGCCGGAAAAGGGTTCGTCGAGCATCAGGGCGGCCGGCTCGCGCGCCAAAGCGCGGGCGATGGCGACGCGCTGCTGCTCGCCGCCCGACAAGGTGTGCGGCCAGGCATCGGCGCGGTGGGCGAGCTTGAAGCGTTCGAGCAATTCCAGCGCGCGGGCGCGGCGGGCTTTGCGGTCCAGCTTGTCCAGTCCGAAGGCGACATTCTGGGCGACGGTGAGATGGGGGAAGAGCGCGAAATCCTGGAATACCAGGCCGATATTGCGGACCTCCGGCGGGACGGTGCGTCCGGGCACGGAGATGAGCTGGCCCGCCGCCTCGATCTCGCCCGCATCGACCGGCTCAAGCCCGGCGAGCAGGCGCAGCAAGGTGCTCTTGCCGCAGCCGGACGGGCCGAGCAGGCAGGTGATCCGCCCGGCATGCAGCCCCAGCGACACGGCATCGAGCGCTACAATCCCCGGATAGGCGCGGGTGACGGCGCGGATGTCCAGGATGGGCGGCGGCGAAACGGTCATGGGGAGGCCTATGCCGCGCCGGGGCGCGACATGGCAATCTTGCGCGTCAGCCAGATCACCGCCGGCAGCGCGAGGCCGACGATCATCAGCGAGGGCCAGCCGGCCTGAGGCAGCCGCTCGTCCAGCGCATAATTGCTGGCGATCACGGCCAGCGTGTCGAAATTGAACGGGCGCAGGATGAGGGTGGCGGGCAATTCCTTCAGCACGTCGATGAAGACGACGAGGCCGGCGGTGAGCAAAGCGCCGCGCGCGACGGGAAGCTGCACCTTCCAGGCGGTGGCGGCCGGTCCCTTGCCGAGCGTGCGGCTGGCCCAGGCCATGCGCGCCGTGACCTTGGACAGGCCCGCGTCGATCGGCTCCAGCGCGGCAGCCATCAGCCGGGCGGCATAAGCGTAGATCAGGAGGCCGACGCCGACCGCGAAGCCGGATGTGCCAGGTGTAAGGCGCCAGATGAATGCGGCAGGTGCCAGCAGCCCGATCGCCATGACCGCGCCCGGCGTCGCATAACCCAGGCTTGCGACACGGGCCGCCAATGGCAGCCGCGCCGCGCCAAGCGCCAAGGCGGTGGCAAGGGTGACGGTCACGACGGCGCCGGCCACCCCGAGCGTCACCGAATGGGTCGCCGCATCGATCAGCCGGGGCCATTGCGGCGTCACGTCGAGCGAACTCCACAGCAGCCAGCCGCATGGCAGCAGCAGTCCGAAGAAGAGAAGGCCGAAGCAGAACAGGCTGGCCAACGCCGCCTTGGCCGGCGGCAGCGGCCTGACGGGAAGCGGGCGCCATTTGGAATTGGCGCTTTCATAGCCCCTGCCCTTGCGCCCGGCCCGCTCGATCCACAGCAGCAAAGCCGCCGCGCCGAGCAGCGGCAAGGCGAACTGCGCCGCCGAGGCGGTCGAGCCATAGACCGACCAGGCGCGCACCACCCCGGTGGTGAGCGTCTGTACCGCGAGGAACTGGACCGCGCCATAATCGGCGAGCGTCTCCATCACCGCGAGCGCCACGCCGGCGGCCAGCGCCGGACGGGCGAGCGGCATGGCGGCGCGCAGGAAGGCGCTGCGCTGGGTGCAGCCCAATGTGCGCGCCGCCTCCAATGCCGTCACCGACTGGTTGAGGAAGGCCGCGCGCATGGCCAGATAGACATAAGGATAGAAGGCGCAGGAGAGGACGAAGGCCGCGCCGGAGATGGTGCGCATCTCGAACGGCATGTCGAAGCCCAGGTCGGCACGCATCCAGATGCGCAATTCGCCCGCCACGTCGAACAGGTCGCCATAGGCATAAGCCAGCGCGAAAGCGGGCGCGGCGAGCGGCAAGGCGAGTGCCCAGGCGAAGACGTCGCGGCCCGGAAAGCGGTGCATCACCACCAGCCAGGCGGCGATAGAGCCGAGGAGCGCGGTGATCGCGCCGACGAGCAGCGCCAGCCAAGCGGAAGTCGCGGCATAGCGCAGCACGTCCCGCCCGGCGATGTCCGCCGTCTCGCCGGAAAACGCCGCCCACAGCACGCCGGCAAGCGGCAACGCCGCCACGAGGGCGGCGAGCGCGGCCAGCAGCGGGAGCAGGCCGGGGGACCACCGCCGCGCCTTGGGCGCGGCGGCGTCCGTCAGAGCGAGGCTGTTTATCGCCAGCCCACGCGGCTCATGATCGACTGCGCCTGCGGCTGGCGGGCCGCGAAGGCCGCCACCGACATCGGATTGGCGGTGAAGTTCGCATGGGCCGCCACCGGCTCCGGCGCCTCGACATTCGGCGAGGCCGGATATTCGTTGTTATTGGCCGAAATGTGCCGCTGCGAATCTGCCGAGGCGAAGAATTCGAGCAGCCGGACGGCATTGTCACGGTTCGGCGCGCGGGCGAGCACGCCGCCGCCGGACACGTTCACATGCGCGCCCTGCCCGTCCAGGCTCGGGAAGCCGAGCCGGACCCTTTGGGTCACCTCGCGGTCGCGCGCATCGTCGCCATTGGCCATGCGGATATAATAGTAGGAATTGGTGATCGCGACTTCGCAGACGCCGGCGCCGACGGCGCGGATCTGATCGCGGTCGCCGCCCTCGGGCTGGCGCGCCATATTGGCGACGATGCCCCGGGCCCAGGCCTCCGCCCGCTCCTCGCCCCACGCCTCGATCAAGGCGCCGAGCAGCGAGAGATTGTAGACGCTGTCGGCCGAACGCACGCAGATCTTGCCGCGGAAACGGGGAGTGGCGAGCTTTTCGTAGCTGTCCACTTCCTCGGGCCGGACGCGCGCGCTGTCATAGGCGACGACACGGGCGCGGCGCATGAAGCCGTACCAATTGCCGCCCGGCTCGCGCAGATTGGCGGGGATGGCGGCATTCAGCACGTCAGACTGGACCGGCTGGAACAGATTCGCCTGCTGCGCGCGCCACAGCGCGCCGGCATCGGCGGCGATAAAGAGATCGGCGGGGCTGCGTTCGCCCTCGCTCTGGATGCGCGCGACCAGCTCGTCCGGGCGGCCCTCGATCACGTTGACGCGGATGCCCGTCTCCTGTTGGAAGCGGTCGTAGAGCGCCTGATCGCTGTCATAATGGCGGGCGGTGTAGAGATTGACCTCTCCGCTGCCGGCCTGAGCACTGTTGTTGCCGGCATCGCCGGTGCCGCACGCGGCGAGCATGAACAGGCCGGCACAGGCGGCCAGAATCGCGCTGGTTTTCATCCGTATATTCTCCCTTCGGCGAATCGCCTTAGGGTTATTGCGAAGCGTTCGCAAGAAGCTTCATGCCACCTGCCGGCTTTGCTCCGTCCAGCGCGCGTGGATTTCATTCAAGGTGGTGAAGCGCCCGCCGACAGAATCCCGGAAGAAGCGCAGCACCGCGTCGATCCGGCCGAGAAAGGCGTAAAGCCCGGCTTCGTCATGGACATAAGGCGTGTTGCCGGGCGCCAGGCTGGGGCTGTGATAGGTGAGCGTGAAGGTGCGCCGTCCGCGCCGCAGCATCGCTTCGACCAGCCGGCATTGCTCGGCGACCGGCACGCCCTCCGGCGTCAAGCGTGTACGCGAAACGATGCCGGTGCGCGCCAGAATGCCGGGCAGATGGAGGCGTCCGGCGTGGGGATGATCGAACAACCAATCGGCCTTCGCGCCCAACCCCGGGAGCGCGCCGAAATAGCCCACGGTGGACGGAATTTCGAGCAGGCCCGCCCCTTCATCCAGCCAGTGCGGCACCTCCGGCACGCGGCGGAAATCCGGGCCGCCATCCGCGACATAGCTGGTGTGCGGCACCATCGAGCAATCCACCTTGTAACCCAGCTCCGCCAGCGCCGCCGCCGTAGCGGGACCGAAGCCGTGGCGGCCGGCCTTGAAGATAGTGGGGCGAACGCCGAAGCCCGCCTCGATCGCCGCGGTGATCGTGGCGATCTTGGCGCGCTCCAGTTCGGGCGGCAGGTTGCAGTGATAGGAATTGCGGCGCGTGACTTCCTCGTCATGCGGCGGCGTCACCCAGGGGTGGAGATGCGCGCCGATCTCCGCCCTCCCCGCATCGGCCAGGCCGCGCAGGAAGGCGATGGCCTCGGGGTTCGTCGCGACCGGATAGTCGATCACATAGGTCGGCACGATCCCGTAGCGATCATAGATTTCGTGGGCATGCGCCTGGGCGGGGATCGAGCGCGTCGCGGTCGCGGCGCGGGAAAAATCGCCCTTCCAGTCGAACTCCTCCTCGGTATCGACGACGACGACCAGTTCGGGCTGGCTCATGCCTTCCCCCCGATCGTGCGGCGCGCCTTGTCGATGACGCGCCAGCCGAAGGACTTCACGTGATTCTGGCGCGGATAGCGGCCCGGCGCGGCGGGGCTCAGGCCGGCGCGGCGAAGGAGCGCGTTCATGGCCCGCGCATATTCCTCGCGATAGCTCCACTCACTGCGCCAGGTGACGGACAGCGAGATCGAGACGTCCGGCCCGTTCTTCACCCAGTGCGGCGCCTTGACCGGCACATAGACGGCCCGGCCCGGCGCCAGATCGAACGCCGCGCCCTTCGCGGCGAATTCGTCGCGCCAGGCGAGATTGCGGTGGCCGCCGGCATGGAAGGCCTCGTGCGCCGCGCCGCTCACCAGCGCTTCATCGGCCGCCGGGAAGATCGTCATCCGCTTCGTGCCGCGGATCTGGAGCAGGATGTTGTGCTCCGGATCGAAGTGGAACGGCGTCACCGCGTCGGGCGAAGAGATGAAGACGAACGCCTCCCGCTTCAGCATCGCGCCCGTGGCGGGGCGGACAGTCTCCTCCAGCAAGGCGAGCGTCTCGTTCAGCAGCGCGCGATAGGCCGGGTCCTGCTCGACGAATTTCAGCACCATCCAGGAGCCGCATTGCTCGATCGCGCGGATCGTCTGCGCGACGGTGAGGCCGTTGGCGGGCGTGTCGGCCGGATCGATGCCGACGGGGAGATCGGCGCGGTTATATTCGACATCCACGGAGCGGATGCGCTGCGCCAACCCGGCCAGCGCGTCGAGCGTCAGCAGCGGATGGCCGGCCAGGCCATGATCGAGCAGCACCGGCATCTCAGGATAAGCGGCGGACAAGACGGTGCGCGCGCCGGCGGCGAACGCGGTCATCGCTTTGTCCTCTTGGCCAAGGCCCAGCCGCTCTCGATCGCGCGGCAGGCGCGGAAGGTCATGGCGCGGCGCGCGCCCTTGAGCGGCACGGTGACCCGCACGAGCACCCGCCGCTCCCGCCACAGGCCCTCGATCATCGGATGATTTTCCGCCGCGCAACTGTCCATCCAGGCGATGTCGGGCCGACCGAGATTGCCCAGATTCTCGATCTGGAGCAGCACGCCCGGCGAGAAATGGGCATAGGCTTCGTCGAAGGCCGTCTTGAACGAGAAACCGCCCGGCGCGCACAGGAAATTGACCAGCATGGCGATCGGCTTGCCATCCAGGTCGAGCCGCAGGAACTGGAGCCGCCCCGCTTCCCACGCGCCGGCCAGCGCATCGCGGAAGAAGCCTTCGGTATCGACTGCGCAGGCGAGCGCGCTGCCGGCCCGCCCCTTCCAGCCGGCACGCTCAAGCGCGAGAAAGGCATCCGTCCAGGCCGGAAGTTCCCGTCCGTCGCCCAGGATGTGGGCGCGCAATTCGCCCTGCTCGGCCAGCCGGGCGCGTTGCCGGCGGATTTCCTTGCGCTTCTTCGGTCGCACGGTCTGTGCGTAATACGCGGCCGGCGACAGCTCGCTGCACAACAGCGCGCGGGCTTCGCGGTGCACGGTCGCCGCGCCGGCTCGGGCCGCGATCAGCCCGCGATGGACCGGTCCGTTCTCGACCAGCCCGCGCAGATGCAGGAAGCCCGGCGCCCAATCGGCGCCGTCGAGCAGATCGAGCAAAGCGGTCCAGAAGGCGGTTTCCTCGCCCGCGCGGATCAGCGGCGTGCCGAGGAAGCTGTGATGATGGCACCAGTTCTGGAGAAAGCGGACGCGCAGGCGCCCGTAACGATGCTCGATCGCGACCGGCATCACGCCGATCATCACGCCACCGCGCCGGACCTCGACGATCCGAATCTCCCGCCCGCCGCGCAACGTCGCCAGCGAGGCCGCGACGAACCAGTGCTCGGCGAAGCAGTTCGGCTCGGACGCCTGTCCGGCCAGCGCCGTCCAGTCGCGCGCCAGGCGCGGGTCGATACCGTCATGAACGAAGGCGCGCAGCTCGGCGGAATCGGGCACGGGCGCGAATCGAGCGACGCTGGCCTGCGTCGTTTCCGCCAATGTCGCGATGCGTCCCGCCCGATACATGCGCGTGGGCGTAGACGCCCGGTGGTAAACGAAATCTAGCGCCGAAAACGGCTGCCCTATTATGGGACGGACGGCCGCCGATCGTTAAGCCGTGGCGAGCCGGTGATCGCGATATTGCTCGCGCAAGGCGGTCTTGAGCAGCTTGCCGGTCGCGGTGTGCGGGAGGCTGTCGACGAAGAGGATTTCGTCCGGCAGCCACCATTTGGCGACATGATTCGAAAGATGCGCCTGGATGTCGTCGGCGCTGACGTCCGACCCCTGCTTGCGGATCACCAGCAGCAGCGGCCGTTCGTCCCACTTCGGATGGTGGATGCCGATCGCCGCCGCCTCCGCGACGCCCGGACAGCCCACCGCGGCATTTTCCAGATCGACAGAGCTGATCCATTCGCCGCCGGACTTGATGACGTCCTTGGACCGGTCGGTGATCTGCATCGTGCCATCGGGATGGAGCACGGCGACATCGCCGGTGTCGAACCAGCCCTCCGCATCCGCGGCGTCCGCATCGGCCTTGAAATAACGCCGGATGATCCAGGGCCCGCGAATCTGGAGATTGCCGGAGGATTCGCCGTCGCGCGGCAGCACCTCTCCGTCCGGCCCGATCACGCGCAGCTCGACGCCGAACGGCACCCGCCCCTGCCGGCAGGTGAGGTCGATCTGCTCGTCGAACGACAGATCGTCCCAATCGTAGCTGGGGGCGCCCATCGTGCCGATCGGCGAGGTCTCCGTCATGCCCCAGGCATGATTGACGCGCACGCCCATCTTCATAATCCGCTCGATCATCGCGCGCGGCGCGGCAGAGCCGCCGATCGTGACGATCTTCAGATGCTCGGGCTGCTTGCCGCTGGCGTCCATATACTGGAACATGGCGAGCCAGACGGTGGGCACGCCGGCGGAGTGCGTCACCTTCTCCTCGTTCATCAGGGTGCAGAGCACGGTCGGATCGTTGACCGCCGAATAGACGAACTTGATGCCTGCCGCCGCGCCGGCGAAGGGCAGCCCCCAGGCAGCCGCATGGAACATCGGCACGACCGGCAGGGCGACGGCGGTGGAATCGAGATCGAACACCGCCGGCTGCATCTCGGCCAGCGCGTGGATGACGCTGGAACGATGGGTGTAGAGCACGCCCTTGGGATGACCGGTGGTGCCGGACGTGTAGCACAGCATGCACGGCTCGCGCTCCGGCCCTTCGACCCAGGCATAATGACCGTCCTCCGCGCCGATCAGCGCTTCGAACGCGCCGTCGTCGAAGCAGACATAATGGTCGATCGTCGTCCATTGCGGCTTCAGCCGCTCGACGATCGGTTCGAACATCTTGTCGTAGAAGAGGACTTTGTCCTCGGCATGATTGGCGATGTAGGCGAGCTGCTCATCGAACAGGCGCGGGTTGATCGTGTGGATCACCCCGCCCATGCCGATCGCGCCATACCAGGCGACGAGGTGGCGGCTGTGGTTCATCGCCAGCGTCGCCACCCGCTCGCCCGGCTTCACACCGAGCTTCTCCAGCGCCTGGGAGAGCTTGCGGGAATCGCGGGCGATGCCGGCCCAGTTGGTACGGGTCGTGGTGCCGTCGGCCCAATAGCTGACGATTTCGCGAACGCCATGCTCGCGCTCGGCATGATCGAGCAGCCGCGGAACCCGCAGCTCGAAATCCTGCATCGTGCCCAGCATCGTCCTCTCCCCAATTTACATGGGGGTCAGTCTATTGCCTCAGCCGACGAGCGCAAGCCGGGGGCGGTCGGCCAGAGCAAGGTGGACCGCGAGCACCCCGGGCACGCGCTCGATCCGTGCGGCCAGCTCGGCATCGACGACGAAGTCATTGCCGAGCAGGATTTCGGCTTCGGCCCCGTCGATCTTCGCCTTCAGCCTGACCTCGCCGCCACCGCCGCGATCATCGGCCAGCGCCGCCGCGAGCGCGTGGACGGCGGCGACGTCCGCCACCTCCACCTCGAGCCGCAGGCGCGTCCGCTTAGACAGGTTCTCGAGGCTTTGCAGCGTGCGGATCGTGACGCGCGGGGTCTCCTCGCCGGGGCGGCGGTCCAGCTCGACGTCGAGCAACGCGCAGGTGCCGGCCTTGGCAGCATTGGCGACCTGTTCGGCGACCATGTCGTCGAAAATCGTGGCCTCGAACTGGCCGGACGCGTCCGACAGGGTCGCCATCATGTAACGGCGCCCCTTGGCCGAGGTGCGCCAGCGCGTGTCCTCGACGAGGGCTGCCATCCGACCCGGGCTGCGCCCGCCGTCCGCCGACGCCGGGAGCGAGGCCAATTGCAGGAAGCTGCGCGCGCCCTGCGCCTCGGCGAGGTGACGGTAATTGTCGACCGGATGGGCGGAGAAATAGAAGCCGAAGCTCTCTTTTTCCGCCGCCATGGTCTGCGCCAGCGTCCAGGTCTCGCACGGCGGCATGCGGATCGGCGGCACCGCCGCAGGGCCTTCGCCGAACAGCCCGCCCTGCCCGCTCTCGCGCGCTTCGGCAGCGCTGGACGCGGCGGCGAGAACCGTCTCGGCCGCGGCGAAGGCGGACCAGCGCTCGGCCAGACCGTCGAACGCGCCGCCGCCGGCTAGGCTCTCGATCTGGCGGCGGTTGAGCAGGCGCGGATCGATTCGCGCCGCGAGATCGTCGAGGTCGCGGAACGGTCCGCCCGCCCGCCGCTCGGCGACGAGCTGCTCCATCGCCTTCTCGCCCACGCCCTTCAGCGCGCCGAGGGCATAGCGCACGGCATGGCTCTCAACGGACTCCTCGACGCTGAAATCCGCTTCGCTCGCATTGATCGAGGGCGGCAGGCATTCGATCCCGAGCCGGCGCATGTCGTCGGCGAAGATGGCGAGCTTGTCGGTGAGATGGATGTCGAAGCTCATCGAGGCGGCGAAGAATTCGACCGGATGATGCGCCTTCAGCCAGGCGGTCTGATAGGCGACCAGCGCATAGGCCGCCGCGTGGCTCTTGTTGAAGCCGTAGCCGGCGAACTTATCGATCAAATCGAACAGCTCATTGGCCTTGGGTTTGGCGATGTCGTTCGCCGCGCAGCCGGTGACGAAGCGCTCGCGCTGCGCGTCCATCTCCGCCTGGATCTTCTTGCCCATCGCGCGACGCAGCAGATCGGCCTCGCCCAGGCTGTAGCCGGCCAGCACCCGGGCCGCCTCCATCACCTGCTCCTGATAGACGAAGATGCCGTAGGTTTCCCTGAGCACGTCCTCCAGCAGCGGGTGGGGATATTCGATGGGCGCGCGGCCGTTCTTGCGGTCGCCGAACATCGGGATATTGTCCATCGGCCCGGGCCGGTAGAGCGACACGAGCGCGATGATGTCGCCGAAATTGCTCGGCTTCACCGCCGCCAGCGTGCGCCGCATCCCCTCCGATTCCAGCTGGAACACGCCGACCGTGTCGGCCCGCTGGAGCAAGGCATAGACCTCCGGATCGTCCCACGGCATCAGCCGGTCGAGATCGACCGCGATGCCGCGCTTGGCGAGCAGAGCCACGCCCTTGCGCAGGACCGAGAGCGTCTTGAGGCCGAGAAAGTCGAACTTCACCAGCCCGGCCGCCTCGACATATTTCATGTCGAACTGGGTAACCGGCATGTCCGAGCGCGGATCGCGATAGAGCGGAACGAGCTGGTCGAGCGGGCGATCGCCGATCACCACGCCGGCGGCATGGGTGGAGCTGTGGCGCGGCAGGCCCTCCAGCTTCTTCGCCAGGTCGAACAGGCGGCGCACATCCGCATCGTTCCGGTATTCCGCCGCCAGCTCGGACACGCCGTTCAGCGCGCGCTCCAGGGTCCAGGGATCGGTCGGATGATTGGGCACCAGCTTGGCGAGGCGATCGACCTGGCCATAGGGCATCTGAAGAACGCGGCCGGTATCCTTGAGCACCGCGCGGGCCTTCAGCTTTCCAAAGGTGATGATCTGCGCGACCTTGTCGGCGCCGTAGCGCTCCTGGACGTAGCGGATCACCTCGCCGCGCCGGGTTTCGCAGAAGTCGATGTCGAAGTCCGGCATCGACACGCGCTCGGGATTGAGGAAGCGTTCGAACAGCAGGCCGAGCTTCAGCGGATCGAGATCGGTGATGGTGAGCGCCCAGGCGACCACCGAGCCCGCGCCGGAACCGCGGCCGGGGCCTACCGGAATCCCCTGCTCCTTCGCCCATTTGATGAAATCGGCGACGATCAGGAAATAGCCGGGAAAGCCCATGCCGGCGATCACGTCGGTCTCGTAGGCGAGCCGCTCGAAATAGGCTTCCCGGTCGGCCTCGGTCAGGTCGTCATAGACGTCGAGACGGGCGGCCAGCCCGATGCGCGCGTCGCGGCGGAGCTGCTCGGCCTCGGCATCCGTGTCGCCGGCGATGCTGGGCAGGATCGGCTTACGTTGCGGCGCGCCGACCGCGCAGCGCATCGCGACCACGGATGTATTGTCGATCGCCTCGGGCAGATCGGCGAACAGCGCCCGCATGTCTGCGGCGGGCTTCATCCAGGCCTCGGGCGAAGAGCGGGCGCGATCGTCGCGCGCGATCTGGCTGGACTGGGCGATGCACAACATCGCGTCATGCGCGCCATGGAAGGTCGCCTCGGCATAGGCGGCCGGATTGGTCGCGACCAAAGGCAGATCGCGCGCATAAGCGAGCTCGACGAGCGCGGCCTCCGCCGCCTGCTCGACCGGATCGCCGCGCCGGCTGAGCTCGACGTAAAGGCGGCCGGGGAACAGCGCCTCCAGCCGGTCGGCGACTGCTTCGGCCGCAGCGTTCTGGCCTTCGGCGAGCAGCCGGGCCAGCGCCCCTTCCCCGCCGGCGGTGAGCGCGATCAAACCTTCGGTACGGCCTTCCAGCGCATCGAGCGCGACATGCGCGTCCTGCTCGACCGGACGGCCGAGATGAGCCTCGGACACCAGGGCGCAGAGATTGGCATAGCCGGCCTCGTCCTGCGCATAGAGCGCCAGCCAATCGATGACCGGCGGCGGCTTGCCGTCCGCAATGCCGGGCCGCGCGACGCCGAGCAACGTCCCGACGATCGGCTGCACGCCTTCGCCCAGACACGCCTCGGTGAACGGCATAGCGGCATAAAGTCCGTTGCGGTCGACCAAAGCCGCGGCGGGAAAATCGAGCCGTTTCGCCTGCTTGGCGATCGCCTTCGGATCGATCGCGCCTTCCAGCATCGTGTAGCAGGAGAAGTTGCGAAGCGGGACGTACGGCGCGGGCGGCATGAGACGACTATGGGCGCCGGGGGTGAGTCGGGGAACCCCGCGCGGCGGCTTTTCCACAACCTATTCGAGCACCCCGTCATGGAGGCGCAGCACCCGGTCCATCTTCGCGGCGATGCGCTCGTTATGGGTGGCGACCAAAGCGGCGCTGCCCTCCTCCCGCACCAAACGCAGGAATTCGGCGAACACCACATCGGCGGTATGCTCGTCGAGATTGCCGGTGGGCTCGTCGGCCAGCACCAGTGCCGGGCGGTTGGCGAGCGCGCGGGCGACAGCGACGCGCTGCTGCTCGCCGCCGGAAAGCTGTGCCGGGCGGTGGGTGAGGCGCGCAGCGAGGCCGAGCGTGCCGAGCAGGCCCTCCGCGCGGGCATCGGCATCGGCGCGGGTCGCGCCGCGCACGAGCTGCGGCAGCACGACATTCTCCAGCGCCGAAAAATCCGGCAGCAGATGGTGAAACTGATAGACGAAGCCCAGCGTATCGCGCCGCACACGGGTGCGGCCCGCATCGTCGAGCGTGGCGACCTCCTCGCCGGCGATGCGGATCGAGCCGTCGAAGCCGCCCTCGAGCAACCCCACGGCCTGGAGCAGGGTGGACTTGCCCGAGCCGGATGGACCGAGCAACGCCACGATCTCCCCCGGCGCGACCGCGAGGTTCACGCCACGCAGCACGTCGATCGTCGCGCCGCCCTGCGTGAAGCTGCGCTTGAGATCGGTTACGGCGAGCGCGTCACTCATAGCGCAGCACCTGCACCGGATCGGTCTTGGACGCGCGCCAGGCCGGGAAGATCGTCGCGAGGAAAGTGAGGACGAGCGCGATCGTGACGATCGCGGCGACCTCCACCGGATCGGTCTTGGCCGGCAGCTCGGTCAGGAAACGGACGGTCGGATCCCACAATTCGCGCCCGGTCAGCCGCTGGAAGAAGTTCACGATCGGCTGGCGATAGTGGAGCCCCAACATGCCGAGGAAGAAGCCGGCGATGATGCCGAGCACGCCGATCGTGATGCCCACCGTCATGAAGACCTTCACCACGCCGGCACGGGTCGCGCCCATGGTGCGCAGGATCGCGATGTCGCGGCGCTTGGCGCGCACCAGCATGACCAGCGCCGAAAGGATGTTGAAGGCCGCGACCAGCACGATGATCGACAGCACGACGAACATCACGACGCGTTCCACCTGAAGCGCCTCGAACAGGGCAGAGTTCATCGACCGCCAATCGTTGATGACCGCCCTGCCCCCCAGAGTCCGCGCGACGGGGGCGAGGATATCCTGCACTCTGTCGGCATCGGTCGTCTCGACCTCGATCATGCCGACGGCATCGCCCATCATCAGGAAATTCTGCGCTTCTTCCATCGGCATGACGACGAAGGCGCGATCGAAATCGTAGAGCCCGACCTCGAAGATCGCGGCGACGCGATAATCGACGATGCGCGGCATCGTGCCGAACGGCGTCACCCTTCCCTGCGGACTGATGATCGTGATCGATCCGCCGATATCGAGGCCGAGCAATTCCGCGAGCCGCGAGCCGATCGCGACATTGTCCGTTCCGGGGCGCACATTGGCGAGCGAGCCGGCCAGCACATTGCCGTTGAGCACCGGATTGGCGGCCATGTCTTCCGGCGTGACGCCGCGCAGCAATATGGCCTCCACGCGGCCCTGGTTGCTCGCCATCAGCGGCTGTTCGATCAGCGCATTGGCGGCGACCACGCCGGGCGTCTGCCGCGTCCGCTGCAGGATCGGCTCCCAATCGTCGAGCCGGCCGCCATAGCCCTGGATCACGGCATGGCCGTTGAGCCCGACAACCTTGTCGAAGAGCTCTGCACGGAAGCCGTTCATCACGCTCATCACGATGATGAGCGCGGCGACGCCGAGCATCACCGCCGCGAGGCTGATCCCCGCGACCAGGAAGATGAAGCCCTCGCCCTTGCCCGGCAGCAAATAGCGTCGGGCGATCATCCGCTCGTAGCGGGAGAGGATCACGCGGTGAGCCTCGCCAGCGCGCTTTCGATGCTCAGCTCCTCGCGCTCGCCCGTGGCGCGGCGCTTCAATTCGACCATGCCGTTCGCCAGCCCGCGCGGGCCGACGACGAGTTGCAAGGGCAGGCCGATCAGGTCCATCGTCGCGAACTTGGCGCCGCCGCGTTCGTCCCGGTCGTCGTAGAGCGTCTCGACGCCAGCGTCGGTCAGCTTCGCATAGAGATCGTCCGACGCCGCCGCGCAGGCCGCATCGTCGGCGCGCATGTTCACGAGCCCCACCTGGAACGGCGCCACGCTTTCCGGCCAGATGATGCCGGCCTCGTCATGGCTGGCCTCGATGATCGCGCCCATCAGGCGGGAAACGCCAATGCCGTAGCTGCCCATTTGCGGATGGGCCTGCCCGCCGTCCGCCGTCTGCACGGCAAAACCCATGCTGGCGCTGTATTTGGTGCCGAAGGCGAAGATGTGGCCGACCTCGATGCCGCGCCGCTGGCGCAGCCGATCGGCGGGCACCGGGCAATCGGCGACCTTCGCATGCTCCTCCTCCTCCATCGCATAGAGCGAAGTAAGCTTGGCGATGGTCGAGGCGTCGGCGGACAGCAATTCCTCGCGCGAAATGTCCTCGAGCGCCGCGTCGTAGAAGACGGCGCTTTCGCCGGTGTCGGCGAGGATATGGAATTCGTGGCTGAGATCGCCGCCGATCGGCCCGGTCGGCGCCTTGACCGGCACCGCCTGCAGGCCGAGCCGCGCGAAGGTGCGGAGGTAAGCGACGAACATCGCCTCGTAGCTCGCCTTCAGGCCCGCCTCGTCGAGATCGAAGCTGTAGGCGTCTTTCATCAGGAATTCGCGCCCGCGCATCACGCCGAAGCGCGGGCGGACCTCGTCGCGGAACTTCCACTGGATGTGGTAGAGCGTGCGGGGCAGATCGCGATAGGATTTGACGCTGCCCAGGAAGATCTGGGTGATCATCTCCTCGTTGGTCGGCCCATAGAGCATCTCGCGATCGTGCCGATCGTTGAAGCGCAGCATTTCCGGGCCGTAGGCGTCGTAACGTCCGGATTCGCGCCACAGATCGGCCGACTGGATCGTCGGCATCAGCAATTCGACCGCGCCGGCCCGATTCTGCTCCTCGCGCACGATCTGCTCGATCTTGTTCAGCACCCGGTGGCCGAGCGGCAGCCAGGCATAGATGCCGGCGGCGGTCTGGCGAATGAGGCCCGCGCGCAGCATCAGCTTGTGGCTGACGATCTGGGCGTCGGCGGGCGTTTCCTTGGCGACGGGGAGGAAATAGCGAGTGAGGCGCATGGCGGAGAAAAGCTCTTGGAAACGGCGGATGAACGAAGCCGACCTCTAGGGGGCGCGCCGACTTCCCGCAATGGCCGCGATGGGCCCGGTCGCCCGCCGGCCGCCTGTGGCCATCCGGCCACAGCGATTGTGCAAAAGGGCCGCAGCGGCCGATACAACGATGACAAGCCAGGCGGGCGCGCATACCGTCCCCCCACGCAACCAAGGACTTAAGCCTGGTTCGGGGAGGCTACGGCCCCGTTCGTCCCTTGCGAGGTGGGATGAACGCGCGGGCCGCAGCGTCACAAAGGGGGTGGACGGCGCGAGCCGTCCCACGGGTGCCCGGGCGGAAACGCCCGGGCACTTGTCTTTTGGGGTGGCCTCTAATGATGCCACGATCAACCCAGACATGTGCGAATTGAAAATTAACTATAGTCATTATCCATGACTGCATCAGAATTTATTTAACTGTTAGCTGATAAACCGTCCCAACATAAAACACAGGGACGAATGACATGGCTCACAACAAATTCCGCTGGGGGCTCTCCGTTTTGGCAGGGTTGTCCGCGACGCTTCATATTGCGACGCCTGCTCAAGCCGAAACATCGACCACCCGCATAAACATCCAAGGTGTCGTACCCACTATTTGCCGAGTCGAATTCAGCCAGCCGCTGGGCACCGTGCATGGAGAGGCAGTGAATTTCGGGCAGATGACCCAGCTGTGCAACAACGCAGAGGGTTATCGGGTTGTCATGCAACACCCCGCCGGCCTGACCGGCGCGTTCCTGATCGACGGTGTAGCGACCCCCCTATCCAGCGGAACCGAAACCGTTCTCGTGGACTCGAACAACCCAACTTATCGTATGGCTGGCGCCAGTATCCAGCTCGCCGCGGGATCCAGCCAATTCGCAAGCGTTTCCTTCCGGATCGAGCCGAAAGGAATGACTTACTAAGCGACTTGAAAATCAGGAATTCAAAAGGGCGGCGCACAGGCCGCCCTTTTCATTTAGATTATCGCGCAGATTACCGCCGGCGCAATATGCAACCAGACGGATCGGCAACATCGCGCGGGCTGAATGTCAGCGTCACGACATCCGAATAGTCACCAGCCGGCAGGGATGCGATAGAATCACGGTTAAGCGTGACCTCGAAGTCCTCGACTTCACCGCGCGGCGCGGGCGTCGTGGGGCAAATGACCGTCTGTCGCGGCGACACAGCTGCGCCGCCAAAGGACATGATGTAGGAAATGCCTCGGGCGTCATCGCCGCGGCGGCGGAGCAGACCGTCATTATCGCTCTCGAACGTTACTTCGTAAGGCACGGTGCTGAGTGCGGTGACGGATACGCGTTTCGTCAAATCCGCAGTGTCCCCTGTAATCCTTCCGAAATCGATCGTGCCACGCGTACGGCCTGCACTGCCAATATAAGCGGCAGCATATTGCGGCACTCTTGCCGCGACATATACGGGCGCCGATTGCTCACGCTCGCGACCGACGGGATTCCCCGCATTGTCGAGACATTGGTAACGAATGAGCAGGGGTTCACGGTGCGTGCGCGCCGGCGCGGACTGTCCCTTCGGGATTCGCAACTGGAAGGTCACGATATCGACCCCGCTGCGTCCAATTCGGGCTTCTGCGCCATTGGTGGCATTCACCGACTGATTGCCGACGACGAACACTTCGCGCGAATTGTCTTCCTGCCAGCGGATGTCGTAGTCGAGAGGGCCGTTGTCGCCCAATCCAGGCCCGTTCGAGCGGGGCGTGGTATCGACCAGCAGGAAACGAACGCGGCGCGTTCCGCTGCCCAAGCCATCCACCCGAATCTGAAACGTGTCCTGAGTCGCCGTCGGCTCGAACGGATTGTACTCCGGCCGGGCGCTATTGCCGACGATCTCGAACTCGGCGCAGCGCCCCTGCGCGAATGCAGGCGCCGCAAAGCATGTGGCTAGCAATACCGCGCTGATTGGGCCGTACTTCATTGCGGATCTCCCAGTTGCACGTCGCCAAGGCGCAGAACGCCCTGCTGATCAGCCGGCACATCGATAACGATGCTGCTCGGCGGCTCCGTCGGCATATCGATCCGCCAGCGCCCCGGCCTCAGGCCGGATATACCAAAGCGCCCACTACGATTGGTAAACACGGTCATGGGCGGACGATCCGGCGCATCAAGCTCGGTCGCGAGGCCCGCAAGCAGGCTGACGGGCTGACCGTTGCGGTCAAGGAACGTGCCCACGGCAGTCACCGAATAATCCGAACCCGCGACCACAAGATAACCCGATCGATAAGGCGGCGAAACGCGAACATTGCCCTGACCAAGATCATAGCCAATCGGCGCATCGGGTACGTCGAACGTGATGACACGTTCGGTATAAGCGGAAAGATTGGGCTCGACGGCCGGTCCGAATATGCCGGACCGCGCCGTGTAGGTGTTTTCCCGTGGATCCACGTAGACCGTCGCTCCGTCCAGGGTCCGGTGCGGCCGAACCATTGCGAAGCTGTCGAAAATGGGCCGCGAAACGGCGATGCTGCCATTCGCAAATGCGATCGCAGTCCCGAAGCGCAACGATGTCCGCTGGGAATCGACCTGCGTTCCGCTGATGTCGAAGACGGTCGAGTGATTCACACCGATTTCGGCGCGATTCGCAGTATAGTTAAAGCCGCCGTCGAAACCGACATCGTCCTCGCCCACATCGACATCGGCAGAAGCCGACCAGGCGCCAACGCCGTCGCCGCGCGAGGTCTGATAGCTCATCCTTCCACGCTGGACGCGAGAATCATACTCGGCCGATGCGCTGCTGCGGCGGCCGAAGCGGAAGGTGACGCCGACGCGGACGCCATAATCTTCACCGAACAAGGCGCGGTCCTCATAGATCGCGTCCGCGGTGAAGTTGATCCGCTGGTTGATGCGCCAGCCATAAGTGACACGCGCGCTCTTCTCGTCCGGCACCACACCGCGCCCGATCGAATATTGGCCGGTGACTGAGATGAATTGAAGCTCGCCGATCGCCTGGGAATAGGTCGCAGACAAATCCCAAGAGAAACGATTGTCGGCGAACAACTCGCTTGGATTGGCGAAATTGCGGCTGCGATGTTCCGCCGAGATGGCGATCGAACGGCCACGCGCGCCGATGCCGCCAAAGCTGCGCAGAAGACTGGCGTTGAAGGCGTAACCGGTCCCGATATTGTCGACGCGGCTTAGCGCCACATCGGCGCCCAGCGTGCCGATCGATGTCGCCAGCACGGCCTCGCCACCGACAACGGCGCCACGCTGGTTGACGTTGAAATTCACCCCACCCGTGAATGTCTGGCTGAAACCCCGCCGGAAGAAGCCGGATGCGACGGGTTCGTCGAATTGATAGTCGCGCGATCCACCGGTGAACGGCGCCGACACCCCCGCGAAGATCCCGAATTCCGTCAATCCGGGCGCCAGCAGGGTCCTGTCGAAGAAGAAGGAGAAGCCGACCTCTTCGCGTCCGCCGGCGTCATCCTCGATCACCAGGCGGACATCGTTACTGCCCTGCACGAACGGAAAGTCGCGCACATTATAGGTGCCGGGATCGAGTCGGATACGGCGGACCGGCTGCCCATTGATGAAGGCCTCGACCGTCGATGGCCGGGTCAGGGTGAACGTCCGGTCGCCGCGCGGCTGCACATTGCGCTGCGGTTCGAGCACCGAATAGAGGCGGACCAGCGACACGCCGGCGAGTTGCGGCGCCGAGCTGAATCCACGCGAAATCGGTCGCAGATCACCGAGAGTCCAGCGTGCCAGCCGCCGGCGATCGTCATAAACGAAGCGGGTTCCCTCGCGCACGAAGGTCTCGGCGTTGCCACCCTCAAGGCGCAGCGTCGCCTCGTTCTCCAGCACGATCCCCTGGAAGCGGATCGCGCTGTCGATCAGCGCGGTCGGCGCCCGTAACCCTTGTTCGGGTCCGTTCCACGTATAGTCGGTGAAGGTGCGGAAATTGACATAGCCTGAGAATCCCGCAGGCTCATCGATATCGCCAAGGAGCGTGTCGCCAAAACGCTGCAGCCGGATTTCCCGGGTCGTGCGCGCGGATGGCGGGATATCGATGATCAGCCCGATCGTTTCCGGATCGTAGCTGATGGCGTAGCCGAGCGCGGTGACCTGGGATGCCGGGACAAAGGCAAGTCCGGCGAGCTGAGCCTCAAGTTCGGCAAAACGTGCCGGATCGAGGACCGGACCCAAAATCTGCAGCAAGCGACGGGCATTGATCCGTACGCTGTCATCGGTGCCCAGCACGAAGTCGAGTTCGCCAAGGATGAACGCCCCATCCCGAAGGGGCGCGGTCAGCGTAATATCGCGACCGGTCGGGTTCAGCCTGACCTGCGCACCCGCCGACGAGACCAGCTGCGCGTCGGCGGCCGGCTGCGCTACAGCCGCCGCGCCGCTCCCGATCAAACAGATCGCAGTGGTGGCTCGCAGGCCGAGCGGGCGACTAGCGCCCAGGTGTGAATTGCGCCTCAACTGTGCCCCCCGCCTGCGGCAGAACGATCGGCGTCAGGATACGGCGCGTCTGCCCACCCCCGACCAGGCCAAACCCGATCTGCTGCGAAATCTCTTCGCTTGTGAACGACCGTGTGAAAATCTCCTGGCCGGTCTCATTGCGGTGCGTGATGCGCAAAGATCCGCTGGACAGATAGCCATAAGTGGTCGTGTCGTTCTGAATGAACAGAACCACGCGCGGCTGCCCGTCGCCCTCGGTCGAAATTTCCGTCCGCGCGATGCTGAGCTCAGGGCGAACGCCCGGCACGCTTACGCCGACAACCACCTGAAAATTGTAGAGAATCTGGACAGCGGACTGGCCTTCCGGAAGCTGGACCGGAAGCTGGGCGACCGTCACGTAATAATGCTTGCTCCGCTGGAGCTGCGGATCGCCGACATATTGCACGCGAAAGGACTGGGTGCGTCCGGGCGCGATGAGCGCCTGGGGCGGGAAGATCAACAGATCCTCGGTCTCCTCTCCGGTGCCCCGCAGGCCATCTACGGTATATTCCGCCTCCTGAACGCGCAATTCGACCGGCAGCGGTGTCTGGAACGTGTTCTGGACGGTGATCACCTGGGACATCTGCCGTCCCGAGGTCTGAAGATCGATCACCACCGGCTGGACGCCCGTGGCTTGGACGCCCGCGATCGGCGTCAGCGCCGCGAGCGCCGCCAGCACGCCGGCCGTGAATGTCCGCAATGTCTTACTTTTACGCATAACCCCGCCTTAATAAGCCCGTCAGGATCCGGCCTCGATCTCGACGATCAAGGTGTCGCTATAGGCGCCCGCGACCAACGGAGTTCCCCCTCCGGGAATCGAAATCGTCACTACGGCGTTGCCCGTCGCCGCTTCGGACAGATTGACTTCAGCCGAAGCGCTGCTGGTTGTATCGAAAGCCGCAGCCTGTCCAGCGAATTCAAGGTTGACGCGGAAATCCAGCCGCGACCGGAAATCGCCGGATTCCGTGTCCATTCCCTCGCGCAGCAGCGCGCCACGCGTACTGCTGACGCGGATGCGGTGCGGCGCGTTGCAGGTGACCGGCAGGCTGAGCGCGATTTCCGTCGTCCGGGCAATGCCCGTCTGCGGATCGATGAAGCCCTGCGGCGTCAATTCGACATTGAGCCGTCCGCCGTCGCTCGGCTGGAGCGTCGCATTCACTTCGCGCACCGAGGACGCGGGAGTCACGAGACAGGCCCGCTGGGCGGTGCCCTCGAAAGCGATATCGCGGTCGATCCGCTCGGGCGTCATCATGTCCTGCGCGAACGCAGGAGCGGCGATCAACGCGGCGCCGAGCGCCAATGCGGTTGCGGTCATGCGCATCATTGCGGCCCCACCGTGATCCGGATCACATCGCGATATTCGCCCGCAAGCAACGGCGCCTCGGTCGTGACATTGGTCGCCCCCGGCTGAATCTGGAGGCGCAGCAGCAGCGATCCCGCCACCGGATCGGTGAAGTTCGCGGCGCCGCGAACCTGGCGGCGCGTCAGAGCATCAGCGTCGAGACGAATCGTCTCGTCGGCCCAGCGCAGCTCGGCGGAATAAGGCACCGCATTGGCGAAGCCGGTCGCGACGCTGTTGCCGGCGCTCTGTCGGAACAGCCCGTTATTGTCCGATTCCACCACGATCCGGTGCGGAAAATTGCAGAAGCCGGCGAAGGCCAGCTCGACCGACGTCGCCTGGGTGGACAGCGTGTCCCTGTCCATCAATTCGTCGATCGTGACGATCCGCCCGGTCAGCGTCTGGACGTTCACCGGCGGATTCTCGCTGGAAAAAATCGGCTCGCCGAGCTGGCAATTGTCGGGCACGGAGCCGATGACCGGATAATCCTCCTGGGCACCGCCCTCGGGAACGCCGGTGCCCTGCGCCAGCAATGGCGTGGCGGAAAGGGCGAAAATCAGGATGGCGATGCGCTTCATGGGATCGGCCCCAAAGTCACGATGACCTGCCCCTCATAGCGGCTGCTCGCTACCGGCAAGAGGGTCGCGCCGCCCGCGGTGCGGAAATCGGAGACGCTGACGAAAAGATCGGCCAGTTGCGCGGCCGGCTGCCGCTGAACGGACCGCGCCTGTTCCCCGGCGACATCGGTTTCGAAGATCGCGGGATCGCTGGTCCAGCCGGATACCGTGGCCGTGAAATGCACGCCGCGCGAGAAGCCCCGGGGCGCCGGGCGGCTGGACGTGGTGGGGGTCATCAGGACCGCTTCCACCCGCAGCTCGGAAGGAGAATTGCAAAAGCTGGCCTGCAGCCGGCGCGATGGCGCGCTCAGTCCGCGGCGCAGCAGGCCGGTCTCGGCCTCGGTGAGGATGCCGACATCGAATTCGCCGTCCTCGCCCACGATCGCGCCAATACCGCATAAGGGCGGAACGCGCATGTTGATGTAAAAGGTTTCCGAATCCGGACCGAGATTGTTTCCCTCGGCCCAGGCGGGCATGGCGGAGGCCAGTAACAACAAGGCTGGAATAGCGCGTCGCATCGGCCCCTCGAAAAAACTCCAGGATCCGGCCTGTCCGGATCGTCAAAAAATCCGGGGCGGGCGCGGCCCGCCCCGGATCGATCGATTAGACGCCCGGCGTCACTTCGATGGTCAGCGTGCCCGTATAGTCGCCCGCCAGAAGACGATTGCCGTCTTCGGCGAAACGATCGCGAGCACCGGCGTTCGTCGCACTGGCGCCGGCGACAGCCGCAGAGGGAAGCTCCTGCGCGAAGGTCAGCGACGACCCATTACCGGACGGGCCGAAGGGACCGACGGGCGTGGAACCACCGACGCCCACGCCGGGGCCGTTGCCCGGACCGTCCGAGGTGCCCTCGGTCGGGCGGAAGCCATCGACGCGCGTCGCATCGGGGATGTCCAGGGTCACGTCGTAGATGACCGCCTGGTTGAAGCCACCGCTCGTCTGGTTGCCATCTCCGGTGATGAGCGCGGTGCGAGTCATGACGATCGTGTTGCGGGTGCCAGTGCACCAAGCTTCCACGCCCAGACCGTTGAGGCCCGCCGCAACCAGCGCCGAAATGTTGGAGGCAGCGAAACCATTATCGTCCGAAATGACATTGGCGCCAAGCGTTACGTTCGTGCCGCTGGACGTGAGGTTGCACTTCGGCGGGTTGACGCCGTTGATGGTGAACACATTGGTGTCCGTGCCGAGGTTGTTGCCGTCCGCCAGCGCCGGAGTGGCGACGCTAAGGGTGGCAATGGCCGTAACGGCCATAAGAAGCTTCTTCATCTACTTTCTCCCGATCAGACTATCGACTACGCCGAAAACATCGGGGTTCGGCCCTCCCCATCTTGCGCCCGACAGCGGTTATCCGCCTCGACGATGCACAATCTCCTTGCCCGATCGCGCGGCCCTCATGTGCGAGGCCCAACGACGATCGTAAGTGTATCCTGATAATTGCCGGCGACGCGGCGGCGGCCTTCGCCGTCCTGCGCATTCCAGCTCACGGTCAGCGTACCGGTGCGATCGATCGCCGTCCGCCGGCCCGAGGACAGGCCGCGACCAGGACGATCACCGTAAAAATTGCAGCGCCCCTCGCGGCTGGTCAGTTCGTCCGACCGGCAGGTGCCGCCGTCGAGCAGGCCGCCATCGGTCTGCACCTGCAGCCCGACCTGGTAACGCTTCATGATGGAAAAGCCCTGGGCGTCGGTGTTGGTATCGCCGCGCTGGGCCGTGGCCAGACGCAGGCCGCCATTTTCCGAGCTCACGCCGATACGGAACGGCGTATTGCAATCGATGTCGAAATTGATCGTCAGCGTCTCGTTGTTCTCGAGATTGCCGCTAACGTTGGAGCCCCCCTCACCGGGGGAAATGCCGCAACGCTCGGCGATGCGCGCCGTGATTTCGATCCGCAGCTGATCATTATTGCCACCGCCATTGCCATGCGCCAGAGCGGGCGAAGCCGTCAGCGCGGCACAAGCCGCCAGCGATAAGCCGAACACGCGAAACATGGCTTCTTCCCCATCCCTGTCGCGCCGAACGGTCCGTCTCCAATAAGACCAACCGACGCGAACCTTCAGGTATAGTGGCGATGCGACTCGCCCCCGAAGGAGGCCATGGGGTAGAGCGAAATCGTGGAAGGTGGCATCCCCCATATTGGGGATTTGGTAAGATTTAGCTCAACTTTAGCGTAGATTTTTTGCTGTGTTTTGAATGGACTGGACAAATGTCGGGTAGGTGGGAAGGTTAACGCAACGGCCCATTTCGGGCCTTGAACGGGGAGGCTGTCCGATATTGGCACAATGCCCGCCGGAATCTTTTCGTGAACAACGGGCGGTCCATTCGGAAAAACTCAAGCAAATGCTTGGTGAACTTGTTTTGTCCACAGAGTTTTCTTCGCTGCGGGACGCCTTTGTTTCAAGGCCGCCACGACCTTTGGCTTGAATTGACATGCCTCGGATTTTCGAATTTCTGCAAGACGATGTGGCTGGAAAACCGGCATGCGGACGTTCATGTTCGTAGGAACTTTGGGGGCAGGAACCGTGGGCGAACTGGACAAGGAGTGGCTGGACACCGTGTCGCCGGCCCCGCTTGCGCTCGCCTGGATGGAGAGCGACGATCAGCCGCGGCTGATCTGCACGGATGAGCTGGCGCTGGTCTGGGCCAATGCGGCAGCCCGCGCCGACCTGGCACTAGGCGTGGATCTGGAGCTGAAGGAGGGCGTGCTCGTCATGCACGAGCGGGCGCATCAGGCCGAACTGAACGCCCTCGTCAGGAATTGCGACGGACAGCTTGCGACGCTGGCTCTGGGTGCCCGCGATGGCGACGGCCACTTTCTCCTGCGTGCCAGGAGGATCGAAGCCAATGGCAGCGAAGCCAGCTGCGTATGCCTGAGCTTCCTGCGGAGCGGCACGGCCTTCCGGCCGAACTATGCCGATCTGGAGCGCGCGTTTCAGCTTACCCCGGCCGAGCATCGCATCCTGCTCAAGATGGCGGACGGGCTGAACGCCGAAGCGATCGCGGAAGCCAAGGATTTGTCGATCGAGACGGTGCGCTCGCACATCCGCAGTCTCTACAACAAGATGGGCGTGGCTTCGCGCGAGGCGATGTTCGCGCGCATCAGGCCTTTCCGCCTTTAGTGAAAAAGCGAATCGAAGCAGAACTGTCGCTATCCGGGCGGGAGGAAGATGGGCGCTGGTTTGGAGACGCGCCTTCACTTCCCGATATCCCGCCCGGCACGAAATGGGGAAGAAACCCGTTTCGTTCCATCACGCTAGCCGCCGGGGCGGATCGCCTCAATATCGGGTTTTCACGGGGTCTCGCTCGGTTCGCCGGGCGAATTGGTCGCTTCGCCGTAGCCCCTGGCTTCAGACCAGCCGGCTCTGCTTCACCGCTGCCTCGATGAAGCTGGCGAAGAGCGGGTGCGGATCGAAGGGCTTGGACTTCAGCTCCGGGTGGAACTGGACGCCGACGAACCAGGGATGGTCCGGCCGCTCGACGATCTCGGGCAGCTCGCCGTCCGGGCTCATGCCGCTGAACACCAGACCGCCGGCTTCCAGCGGCGCGCGATAGCGGGCGTTGACCTCGTAGCGGTGGCGATGCCGCTCGCTGATCGTGTCCGCGCCGTAGATCGAGCGCACCACGCTGTTGCCGTCGAGCCTGGCTTCATAGGCGCCTAGCCGCATCGTGCCGCCCAGATCTCCCGAAGCCTCACGCTTCTGCAGGCCCTCGGCGCTCATCCACTCGGTGATAAGGCCGACGACCGGCTCCGGCGTTTCGCCGAATTCGGTGGAGCCGGCACCCTCGATCCCGGCCGTGTTACGCGCGCCTTCGATACAGGCCATCTGCATGCCGAGGCAGATGCCGAAAAAGGGCACGCCCCGGGTGCGGGCGAACTGGACGGAGGCGATCTTGCCTTCGCTGCCCCGGGTGCCGAAGCCGCCGGGGACGAGGATGGCGTGCATCGGCTCGAGCGCGGCCGCGATCTCCGTCTCGGGATGCTCGAACAATTCGGCGTCGAGCCATTTGATGTTGACCTTCACCCGATTGGCCATGCCGCCATGGACCAAAGCCTCGGTCAGGCTCTTATAGGCATCCTGCAGGCCGACATATTTGCCGACCACGCCGATCGTCACCTCGCCTTCGGGGTGGAACAGCCGATCGAGCACATCGTCCCAGCGGGCCATTGCGGGCGCCGGCGCATCCACGATGCCGAAGGCGTGGAGCACTTCGGAATCGAGCCCGGCCTCGTGATATTGCGCGGGCACCGCATAGATGCTCGGCGCATCCAGCGCGGGAATGACGGCTTCGGTCCGCACATTGCAGAACAGGGCGATCTTGGCCCGGTCGCTTTCGGGCAGCGGATGCTCGGCGCGGCAGACGATGATCTCGGGCTGGATGCCGAGGCTGGTCAGTTCGCGCACGCTGTGCTGGGTCGGCTTGGTCTTCAACTCGCCCGCCGCCGCGATATAGGGGACCAAAGTGGTGTGGATGGAGAGGGTCTCGCCCCTGCCCGCCTCGTTGCGGAACTGGCGGATCGCCTCGATGAAGGGCAGCGATTCGATATCGCCCACCGTGCCGCCGATCTCGCAGATCATGAAATCGAGATCGTCCTCGACATCGGCGCGGATGAAATCCTTGATCGCGTTGGTGACGTGCGGGATCACCTGGACGGTGGCGCCCAGATAGTCGCCGCGCCGCTCGCGCTGGATGATGCCCTGATAGATGCGGCCCGAGGTGACATTGTCGCTCTGCCGCGCCGGCACGCCGCTGAAACGCTCGTAATGGCCGAGATCGAGATCGGTCTCGGCGCCGTCGTCCGTCACATAGACTTCGCCATGCTGATAGGGGGACATCGTCCCCGGATCGACGTTGAGATAGGGATCGAGCTTGCGCAGCCGCACCTTGTAGCCGCGCGCCTGCAACAGCGCCGCGAGCGACGCCGCCATGAGACCCTTGCCAAGCGATGAGACCACGCCGCCGGTGATGAAAATGAACCGCGCCATGGGAGGATGGGCTTAAGCGGACGGAGGGGATTCGGGCAAGCCGCCGAATCGATTTTATTTGCGCCGCCCGCGCGAAGCGGGCGGGGCTATGCCGCTTATTGCGCGATCGGGACGCCGCCGGACTCGTTGGTCGCCGCCGGAGCCGGCGCCTGCTCGGTCGGGGCGGCCTGGGGGGTGCCGGGCAGCGTGAACGGCTGCTGCGGCTGCGCCGGCCCGGCCGGAGCCTGTCGGGCGAGATTGGGATCGATCACGCGCGGGCCGCCGGTATTGGCGGCGAGGCCGGCCAGAATGATCGACAGGCCGACGAAGATCGTCGCCAGGATCGAAGTCGAGCGGGTCAGGAAGTCCGACGCGCCGCGCGCCGTCATCAGGCCCGAGGGGCTGCCGCCGCCGGCGAAGCCGCCGCCTTCCGAACGCTGCATCAGAATGACCGTGATCATCGCAAGGGCGATGAACGCCTGGACGATCAGGATGAAGGTGAACAGGCCGGACATGAGGCGGTCTTTCGCGAAAGAGAATAAGGATCGGCGCGCGATCTAGTCGATCAGGCCCGCCGGTTCAACCGCGCGCGGCCGCCTCGACGATCGGAACGAAAGCATCGGCGGCAAGGCTCGCTCCGCCGACCAGCGCGCCGTCCACGTCCGGCACGGCGAACAGTTCGGCAGCATTGTCGGCCTTGACCGAGCCGCCATAGAGAATGCGCACGCGCCCGCCGCGCTCCCCGTAGCGCCCAATCAAGGCGGCACGAATCTGGCCGTGCATCTCGGCCACGTCGGCGGCGGTGGCGACCTTGCCGGTCCCGATCGCCCAGACGGGCTCGTAAGCCACGACGAGTTCCCCATCCTCCCAGTCGTCCGGCAGCGAGCCGGCGAGCTGCGCCTGCACTACCGCGAGATGGCGGCCGGCCGCGCGGTCGGCCTCGCTCTCGCCGACGCAGACGATGGCCAGCAGCCCGCCGGCCAGCGCCGCTTCGGCCTTGAGCTGGATTTCGGCATCGGCCTCATGCTGGTCCGCGCGGCGCTCGCTATGCCCAACGATGACCGCACGGGCGCCGGCTTCTTTCACCATCCCCACCGAAACGCAGCCGGTATGGGCGCCGCTTTCCCTGGCATGGCAATCCTGCGCGCCGATCATGAGCCCGCCGGAGCGGGTGACGGCGGCGGCGATCAGGGTGAAAGGCGGGCAGATGCCGACATCGACCCCACCCGCCTGCCGCGCGGCATCAGCGATTCCCGCGAGTTCGCCGAGCTGTGCGATGCTCCCGTTCATCTTCCAGTTGCCGACGACCAGCTTGCGGCGCAAATCCATTGTCCATTCCCTGTTGCGTGTGGCATCGCGCCTAGCAACCATGCCGGCCGGTGCCAAGCTTGCCCCGGCCTCGCCCTGCTTCTATTGAGCGCGCCGAACAGTTTTCATCAGGATCAAAAATGGCCCTTTCCCGCAAAGTTCGCACCTGGACCATGGCCGCCATCTTGGCGCTCGCGCTCGGCGCGATGGTCGTCACCGGCTTCGGCACGGACGGCATGGGAGGCATGGGCGGACTCACCGGCGGCGCGGGTGGCGAGCAGATCGCCAGGGTGGATGGCCGGCCGGTCGGCGAGAACGAACTCAACGATCTCATCAACCGCCAGTTCGCCCAGGCACGCCAGCAACAGCCGACGCTGGACATGGCGGCGTTTTTGGAGATGGGCGCGTTCGACACGTTGCTGGACCAGACGATCATCGGCAAGGCCATCCAGGCGTTCGGCGGCCGGCAGGGCCTCGTCGTGTCGCAACGCATGGTCGACCGCGAGATCGTCGAGATTCCGGCCTTCCGCAATTTTACCGGCCAGTTCGACGACGCGACGTTTCGCCAGATGCTTCGGTCGCAAAACCTAACCGAAGCCCAGCTGCGCGACGACATTTCCCGTTCGCTGATGCAGCGGCAGTTGCTCGGCCCTGTCGCGCTTGGTGCGCGCGTGCCGGAAAGCATAGCGCGCGAATATGCCAACCTGCTGCTCGAACGCCGGACCGGCACGATCGGCGTGATCCCGGCCGAGACGCTGGCCGCGGGCATCAATCCGTCGGCGCAAGACATCCAAGCCTACTACACCCGCAATCGCGCACGTTTCTCGATTCCCGAACGGCGGGTGATCCGCTTTGCCGCGATCGGCCCCGAGCTGATCGCCGAACGCGCCCGCGCCACCGATGCCGAGATCGCCGCTTATTATCGCGAAAATCAGGCCGAGTTCGGACCGCGGCAGACCCGCACGCTGCAGCAGGTGGTGTTGCAGGACCAGGCCGCCGCCAATGCGTTCGTCCAGCGGGTGCGCGGCGGAGCGAGTTTCGCCGACGCCGCCTCCCAGGCCGGCTTCAGCGCACAGGATATCGCCTTTCCCAGCCGTACCCAGGAGCAGTTCGCCGGCGAGACGGCGCCCGAAGTGGCGCGCGCGGCGTTCGGGGCCGAACGGGGAGCCGTGGCGGGCCCGATCCGGTCGGAACTGGGCTTCCATGTCGTCCGGGTCGAGGCGATCGAGCAGAGCGCCGCGCGGCCTCTGGAAAATGTGCGGGCCGAGATCGCGCAGGCTATCGAGCAGCGCAAGGGCGCCGACCTGATGAACGCGCTGATCCAGCGCATCGAGGAAGGCATTTCCCAGGGCTCCAACATCGAGGAGTTGGCGCGGGCCAACGGCCTTAACCTGGTCACCACCCCGCCGATCACCGCCAACGGCCAGGTGCCGGGTCAAACCTGGTCGATTCCGCCCGGCTTCGCGCCGGTGCTGCGCGGCGCATTCGAAATCGATGCCGACGATCCCGAGCCGGTGGTCGAAGCGCTGGAAGGCGAAAACAGGCTCGCCCTGATCGGAGTCGAGCGCGTGATCGCGGCGGCGCCGCCGCCCTTGGCGCAGATCCAGAACGAAGTGCGCGCCGCGCTTGTGCAGGAACGCGCGTTGGCGCGGGCTCGCCAGGTGGCACAGGGCATCGTCGATCGCATCAATGGCGGCACGGCGCCGGCGGCCGCCTTCGCCGGACAGTCCGGTGTGCCGGCGCCGCAAGCCGTCAACATGCAGCGCCTGGAGATCAGCCAGGGCGGCCAGCAGGTGCCGCCGCCGTTGCTCGCCCTGTTCAGTCTGCCGGAAGGCCGCGCGCGCATCGTCGCGGCGCCGAATGGAGCGGGCTGGTTCGTGGTCCATCATGCGACGCGCACAGCCGGCAACGCGGCCGAACGCCCCGAGCTCATCGCCACCACCCGCGCCGAATTCTCCGGCTCCGCAGCCGAGGAAATCGCCCAGCAATTCGCCCGCGCAGTCGAGGAACGCAGCCGGGTCGAACGCAATGCCGACGCCATCGCCCGGATGCGTGCCCGCCTGGCGGGGAACGCCGAGCAATGAGCCGGGCCGGGTGATCCTCGTCATCGACAATTATGACAGCTTCACCTGGAACCTCGTTCACTATCTGAAGGAGCTCGGCGCCGGGGTGCGGGTCGTGCGCAACGACGCAATGTGTGCCGCCGAAGCCCTGGCCAGCGCTTCGGCCTTTCTGATCTCCCCGGGGCCCGGAACACCGGACCATGCGGGCCTCTCGCTAGACCTGGTCGCGGCCTGCGCGGCGGCGCGGCGCCCCTTGCTGGGCGTATGCCTGGGCCATCAGGCGATTGGGCAGCATTTCGGCGCGACGGTCGCGCGGGCGCCAACGGTCATGCACGGCAAGGTCTCCGGCATCGCGCATGACGGCAACGGCGTCTTCGCCGGTCTGCCTTCGCCTTTCCCGGCGACGCGCTACCATTCGCTTGCACTGGCGCCGGAGAGCATTCCGGAGGCGCTGATCGTCGATGCGACCGCCCCGGACGGCACTGTCCAAGGGGTGCGCCATCGCGCGCTGCCCATACACGGCGTCCAATTCCATCCCGAAAGCATCGCCAGCGCCCATGGCCACGCGCTGCTGCGCAATTTCCTGGACATTGCCGCCGCCGCTTGACAGCGTTTCGCACGTTCCTTACACGTTCCGCATACGTTCTTTCGGGAGAACCCGGATGCTGACTCGCAAGCAACAGGAATTGCTTCTCTACATCGATGCGAAATTGTCCGAGAGCGGGGTCTCCCCCTCGTTCGAGGAGATGAAGGATGCGCTGGACCTCAAGTCCAAGAGCGGCGTTCACCGGCTCATCTCGGCGCTGGAAGAGCGCGGCTTCATCCGACGTCTGCCCAATCGGGCGCGTGCGCTCGAAGTGGTGAAGATGCCAGACGTCCGGCCCGCGGCGGCGAATGCCAATGCGCCGGTCGCGCCGCCCCGCGCCGCCAACGACATTCTGGACATTCCGCTGCACGGCCGGATCGCGGCCGGCACCCCGATCGAGGCGCTGCAGGGAACGGACACCTTGCCCGTCCCCGCCGCCCTGCTCGGCCCGGGCGAGCATTATGCGCTGGAAGTGGCGGGCGATTCGATGGTCGAGGAAGGCATTCTCGACGGCGATTATGCGCTGATCCGTCGCCAGGAGACGGCGCGGGACGGCGAGATCGTCGTGGCGCTGATCGACGATGAGGAAGCGACGCTCAAGACCTTCCGCCGCGAGGGCCAGATGATCCGCCTCGATCCGGCGAACCGGCAGTACGACCCGCAGCGCTACCGCCCGGATCAGGTGCAGATTCAGGGCCGACTGGCGGGGCTGTTGCGCCGCTACTGACCGCTTCGGGCGGCGGGGTTGACCAGACCCGCCGCCATGGGCGCTCTCCGCTCATCGCCGACGTGCTGGCGACCCGGGGTTGTTCGCCGAAGGTGATGGCGAGGCCGCCCGTGCGGCGCAGCAGATCGCGGTCGGCGCGCAGCCAGCGCGGTTGGCAGGCGCGCGGCAGGCGGCGATCGGAAACGACGATATCGGCCGCGGCGCAGGCCCGCACCATCTCATCCCAGCGCACGAAATGGCGACTGCGCGTCGCGAGCACGCGCCAGCGCCGCCCGTCGCGATCGATGTTGGCGACGCACAGATCGGCGCTGCACGCGGCATTGGGCAAAGCGTCGAGATCAAGGAAATCGGGTGGCGCGCCGGAAATCTCGGCCAGCGTATCGCGTACATAGCTGCCGGCGCGCGGACGCAGGATGGCAAGGCGGCCATCCTCGCCGCGCAGCACGAGGTGCCGACCATCGTCGGTGACGAGCAAGTCGGCGGCAGGCGTCGCCAGCGCCCAGAACGCACCGGCCGCGACCGGCGCCAGCCCCCAGCGCCGCCAACTTGTCCGCCACAGGCAGAGCCAAAGCCCGCCGCCGATCATCAGTGCGAAGGCGCCGCGCGACATGGCGGGGAGCAGCGCGACGGCGCCCGGCGCGTTGGCGGTGATGTGGGCGAGGCCGAGCAGCAAGGAGAGCATCTGGCCGGTCAGCCACCAGAAAGGCGCACCCAGCCCGACCAGATCGAACAGCAGCGCCAGCGCCTGCAGCGGCATGATTACAAAGGTGGTGAGCGGGATGGCGATGACGTTCGCGGCGGCGCCGTAAAGGCCCGCTTTGTGGAAATGGAACAAAGCGATCGGCGTCAGCGCCAACTCGACCGCGAGACCGGTGAGGACGAGCCCAAGCAAAACGCGGCCGGTCTTCGCCAGCCCACCCTCGTCGCGGCGCGAAACCAGAGCTTGGATGCGCGGATGCTCGTGCAGCGCGACGATCGCCACCATCGCGGCGAAGCTCATTTGGAAGCTCGCACCCACCGCCGATTCCGGCCAGAGAAACAGAACGACAAGCGCACCCGTGGCGACCAGCCGCAAGGTCAGCGCATCCCGCCCAAGCGCGATGCCTGCGAGCACCAGCAGGGCCGCGATGCAGGAGCGCACCGTCGGCACCTCAGAGCCGGTCAGCAGCGTATAGGCGATCCCCGCCAGCGCACCGACGGCTGCCGCAACCAGCACGAGCCTGAGCCGCAGCGCCAGCATGGGACTCAATGCCAGCAGCTTCAGCGTCAAAAGC
The DNA here is from genome assembly GCA_037190625.1 of Alphaproteobacteria bacterium. GTDB lineage: Bacteria > Pseudomonadota > Alphaproteobacteria > Sphingomonadales > Sphingomonadaceae > Allosphingosinicella. Next base: position 52,667 of record JBBCJP010000015.1, on the reverse strand, counting down.
ATCGCCGCGCCGACCACCGCAGTCAGATGCAGCCCGCTGACCGACAGCAGATGGGCAAGGCCGGACCGGCGCATCGCTTCCGCATCCGCCTCGGGAATGCCGAGTTGGTCGCCGGTCGCCAGCGCCGCGGCGATGCCGCCTTGGCCCGCGCCATCCAGCCGCGACCGGATATGGGCGGCGAGGCGCTGGCGCCAGTCGGCCAGGCGCGCCTGCCATCCGCGTTCGTCGGGCGGCGCGACAACATTCACCTCCAGCGCGCGCCCGGTCCCGCCGATCCGCTGGAACCAGGCCGCCCGCTCGAAATCGTAGCCGCCCGGCACCGCCATCGGCGCCGGCGGCATCATCCAGGCGCGGACGCTCACTCTTGCGCCCGGCGTGAGCCCCTCCGGCTCCTGCCCTTCCCGGATCGTCACGCGCAGCCGCGCCGGCATCCCCTCGCCCTCCGGCGCGACCACCAGCCGCGTTGCCGGGCGCGGCGCCGCGAGTGCCTGGACCGTTTCGACTTCGGCGGTGAAGGTCATCAAACCGGGGCGGTCGAGCCGCGGCTCCGCGACTCGTTCCGCCTGCCACCAGATCAGCGCCGCACCCACCGCGAGCGCCAGCGCGAAGATCGCGACGGCCCGCCCCCAGCGGTAGCCGCCGGCGGTCGCGGCCAGCCCGAGTGCCAGCGCAACGGCCGCCGCGATGAACGAGATTCGCCCGGATTCGCTCGGTAACCAGAACCAGGCGGAGATGCCGGCGAGCAGCCCGACGGGCAGCCAGAGCGGCAATTGATCGCGCTCGGCATCGAAGCGGGATTCGAGCGCGTCGCCCAGACGCGGCCAGCGGATTGCGCGCGCGCTTGGTCGCGGCGCATCCGCTATGCTAGGGGCCCCTCCTTCCCCGGTCGCCATGCGGCCTATCCTTGGAGAAGCGCCGCGTGAGCGCAAGCACCATCGTCACCCGGTTCGCCCCCTCGCCCACCGGCTTCCTGCATATCGGCGGCGCGCGTACCGCCTTGTTCAACTGGCTTTATGCCCGCCGCCATGGCGGCAGGTTCCTGCTGCGCATCGAGGATACCGACAAGGCGCGCTCCACCCAGGCGGCGATCGACGCGATCCTGGACGGGATGAAATGGCTCGGCCTCGACTGGGACGGCGACGCCTGGTTCCAGTCGCAGCTCGTCGCGCGCCATGCCGAGATCGCTCGCCAAATGCTCGCCAACGGCCACGCCTATCGCTGCTGGATGACCGCCGAGGAGCTGGCCGCGCAACGCGAGACAGCACAGGCCGAGCGTCGCCCGTTCCGTATCGACAGCCCCTGGCGCGACCGCGAGGACGGGCCCGCCGATCTGCCTTTCGTCGTCCGGCTGCGCGCCCCGCGCGAGGGCGCGGCCACGATCGTCGATCAGGTGCAGGGCGAGGTCACCGTCCAGAACGCAGAGATCGACGATTTCGTCCTGCTCCGCTCGGACGGCACACCGACCTACATGCTCGCCGTCGTGGTCGACGATCACGACATGGGCGTCACCCACATCATCCGGGGCGACGATCATCTCAACAACGCCTTCCGCCAGCTCGGCATCATCCGGGCCATGGGCTGGCCGGAGCCGACCTATGCCCATGTTCCGCTGATCCACGGATCGGACGGCGCCAAGCTCTCCAAACGCCACGGTGCGCTGGGCGTCGAAACCTATCGCGACGAGCTCGGCATGCTGCCCGAATCCGTGTTCAACTATCTGCTGCGGCTCGGCTGGGGCCATGGCGACGACGAGATCATCGCGCGCGAGGATGCCGTGCGCTGGTTCGATCTTCCGCAAGTGGGACGTTCGCCCTCGCGCTTCGACATGAAGAAGCTGGAGAATCTGAACGGCCATTATCTGCGCGAAGCCGATCCGCGCCGGCTCGCCGCCTTGGTGGATCACCGGATCGAAGGGGCGCTGGGCCGGGGACTCGACGCTGGCGACGTCGATCTGCTCGCCGCCGCGATGCCGCAGCTCACGCCGCGTGCCAAGGATCTCAACGAATTGGCAGAGGGCGCTCTCTTCCTGTTCAAGCCGCGACCGCTGGACATGGACGAGAAGGCCGCCGCTTTGCTAGAAGGCGCGGCGCGGGACCTGCTCGCCCTCGTCCACACGGCGCTCACCGCTCTGGGGGACTGGACGGCCGAGGCGACGGAGCAGGCGGTGAGAGAGGTGGCCGAGGCCGAAGGCGTGAAGCTGGGCCAGGTGGCGCAGCCCTTGCGGGCGGCGCTGACCGGCCGGGCGACGTCGCCGGGGATTTTCGATGTTCTGGCGTTGCTTGGGCGGGACGAAAGCCTCGCCCGGATCGCCGACCAAATGGGGAAGGAATAGACATGGCGGACAAGGCCAGCTTCACGATCGGCGACAAGAGCTTCGACACACCGGTCATGTCCGGCACGGTCGGTCCGGACGTCGTCGACATACGAAAGCTTTACGGCCAGGCCGATGTCTTTACCTACGATCCCGGATTCACCTCGACCGCGTCCTGCCGCTCGGAGATCACCTATATCGACGGCGACGCCGGCGTGCTGCTCCATCGCGGCTATGCGATCGACGATCTGGCCGAACATGCCCGCTTCATGGAGGTCGCCTATCTCCTCCTCTACGGCGAGCTGCCGAACCAGAACGAGCTGGACGATTTCACCCACACGATCACCCGCCACACCATGCTGCACGAGCAGCTCGCGACCTTCTATCGCGGCTTCCGGCGGGACGCGCACCCGATGGCGATCATGTGCGGCGTGGTCGGCGCCCTGTCTGCCTTCTACCACGATTCCACCGACATCACCGATCCCAAGCAGCGGATCATCGCCTCGCACCGACTGATCGCGAAGATGCCGACGATCGCAGCGATGGCGTACAAATATTCGATCGGTCAGCCGTTCATGTATCCGCAGAACGACCTCAGTTACACCGGCAACTTCCTGCGCATGACCTTCGGCGTTCCAGCCGAGCCCTATGAGGTCAATCCGGTCATCGAGAATGCGATGCGCCGCATCTTCATCCTCCACGCCGATCACGAGCAGAATGCGTCCACCTCGACGGTGCGCCTGGCCGGTTCGTCGGGCGCCAATCCTTTCGCCTGTATCGCGGCGGGCATCGCCTGCCTGTGGGGGCCGGCGCATGGCGGCGCGAACGAGGCGGCTTTGAACATGCTGCGCGAAATCGGCCGGCCGGAGCGAATTCCCGAATATATCGCGCGCGCCAAGGACAAGGAGGATCCGTTCCGCCTGATGGGCTTCGGCCACCGGGTCTACAAGAATTTCGATCCACGCGCGAAAGTGATGCAGAAGACCGCGACCGAGGTACTCGACGATCTCGGCATTTCCGATCCCGTGCTCGACACCGCCCGCGAGCTCGAGCGGATCGCGCTCAGCGACGATTATTTCATCGAGAAGAAGCTCTATCCGAACGTCGATTTCTATTCCGGCGTGATCCTGAACGCGATCGGCTTCCCGACGACGATGTTCACGGCCCTCTTCGCCCTTGCCCGCACCGTCGGTTGGGTCGCGCAGTGGAACGAGATGATCGCCGATCCCGAGCAGAAGATCGGCCGCCCGCGCCAGCTTTACACCGGCCCCGCCCAACGCGAATTCTTGCCGGTGGAGAAGCGCTGATCCGATGCACCGGGGCGCCTGTCTCTGCGGCGCGGTTTCGTTCACCGTCGCGGGCGCCCTGCCTCCTCCCGATGCCTGTCATTGTCGGCAGTGCCGCCGGCAATCCGGCCATTATTGGGCTTCGACCGACGTTGCGCGCGATGCGCTGACGATTGCGGACGACGGGAGCAAGCTGACCTGGTTCCAGTCCTCGGAGCGCGTCCGGCGCGGCTTTTGCGCGCAATGCGGCTCGTCGCTCTTCTGGGACGCGGCCGGCCGGGAAAAGATTGCGGTTGCGATGGGCACGTTTGATACGCCCACGGACACGCGCCTCGCCTTGCACATCTTCGTCGCCGAGAAAGGCGACTATTACGATATCGCGGACGGTCTGCCGCAGAACGAAAGGTAGGGTGTGGCTAGGCTGCCGACAGCGCCAAGGTGAAGCGAGCGCCCTGCCCCGGCGCGCTGTCCACGCCAAGGTCGCCGCCCATCGCGCGGGCGAGTCGACGGGCGATGTAGAGGCCAAGGCCGGTGCCGCCGGGCTCGGACGGGTCCACCCGCTCGAACTTGCCGAAGATGCGCTCCTGGTCCTCCGGCGCGATGCCCTTGCCCTGATCGGCAACGACGACGAGGGCGAGATCGCCTTCCTGCTCGACCCGTACCCAGACCTGCCCGCCTTCGGGCGTGTAGCGCACGGCATTGCCGATCAGGTTGACGAGAATCTGGAGCGTCCGTGTGAAATCGCCGGTCGCGGGCAGCGTTTCGTCCGCATCCGGCGCATCGATCCGCACCTTGGTGTCGGCGGCGCGCACGGCGAGCAGGCCGGCGGCGCGGCGGGCGATATCGGCCAGGTCGATCGTCTCCACCTCTGGCGCGAAGTCGTTGCGCTCGATCGCCTGGAGATCGACGAGATCGCCAACCAGAGAGAGCAGATGGCGCCCGGCGGTGGCGATATCGTCGGCATAGCCGGCATAGTCGCTGCGCAGCGGCCCGTCCGGCTGGGCGCGCAGCCGTTCGGCATTGTCGACGATGTCGGCAAGCGGCGCGCGCAAGGCGGCGTCGAGCCGTTCGCCGAATGCCTTGTTGTCCGGCGGCGGGGCAGCAGCGGCGGCTTCTTCTTCTCCGGCGCGCAGGCTGTGGGCGGTGCCGCGAAAGCCCGCGAAGCGTCCCATGCCGTCGATCAGCGGCACGCCGGACAGGCGATAGCGACCCTTGCGCCCGGCCCGCAGCTCCGCGACCTGGCCGTCGAAGCGCGCATGGCCGGCAAGCGCGGCGAGAATGGGAAGCGAGCCGTCCGCACCTTCCCGAAAGCGGAACAGGCGCGTGAGCTGCTTGCCGACCAGTTCGGACGCCGGACGGCCGATCGCCGCGGCGGCCGAGGCCGGCAATGCGGTGAGCCGCAGCGTGTCGTCCGTTTCCCAGGTCCAGTCCGCCTGGGCGCGATCGAAATCCGCCTCCCGCACCGGTGCGATGGCCGGCGCTCCGGACTGCGCGGAGCGCTCGGACCAGCCGGTGATAGAGAGCGCAACCTCATCCCCCTCAGGCGCAGCGCGAACCCACAAGTCGACATCGTGATCGCCGTCGGCGGCGATGGCGGCACGCGATACGGTGATGCCGAGCCGCCGGGCGAGCCGGGCCAGCGCGGCGATCTGCGGTACCGAGAGGGTGCCCCCCTCGCGCCCCCCGGCCCGCTCGTGCAACGCGGCGAGCGGCGGATCCGCCGCGATCAGCCGCCCGTCGGCATCGACCCGGCCTGTGACCGGCGCCTCTTCGGTCGCGGCGCTCATGCCGCCTCTCCCATGCGGGCGCGGGTAGACAGGCGCGCGACGCTGGCGCGATAGGCCGGATGCGCCTGCCACAGCCGCAGGACCTCCAGCGCGGAGGGCCGGTCCATCGTGTCGTAAAGCTCGAGCTGCGACGCGGCGGCATCGCCCTCGGCGCCGGACAGCAAAGGCCCGCGCGCATTGAGCGCGAGCAGGATGCGCGCGGCGCCCTGGCGCTCAACGCCGCCGCCGCGCAGCAGCAAAGCGGGGCCGCGCCCGCGCGGATCGGACAACACTTCCCAGGCGGCGGCCATGTCGAGGCCGCACAGCGTCGCCAGCCCGGCGAGGAAGACGGGCAGCATCCCGCCCTCGATCATCCGTGCCAGCGCATCGCCGTCGAGCCGACCGATCCGGTGCATGTGACGGACGAGCTGCAGCGCTCGCGCTTCCAGCGTGGCGCCCTCGTCATAGCCGGCGATCGCGGCGCTCGCCGCTTCCTCGACGGCGGCGTCGACCGCCAGCGCGTGATGATGCTGGACGATATAGTGACGCAAAGCGGCGGCCACCATCCAGGCCAGCTTGTGCTGCATCTCCGCGGGCAACTCGACCTGGGCGAGCACCGGCTCCTGGAAACGGTCGAAGCGGCGGCTGCGGGCGATGACCAGCTCCATCGCCTCGGCCGCCAACGCCTCATCGGAATCGCGTACAAGCTGGAAGAGATAATCCTCGACGCCGCCCGGCGCCCCGGCCTGCCAGAAGCGATGTTCCTCGACCCGGCGGACCAGGATCGTGGTCAGCTCGGCATCGCGCAGCGCCTGGGCACGCTCCAGGATCGGCAGGGCGATCGCAACATGGGCGGAAGACAAAGCGGCATGGAGCGCGTCCTGATCGGCGAAACGCCGGGCCAGGCGCGTCCGCAAATCGTCCTCGATCGAGGCGACGAGGCGGCTGAGCAGGGAGGATGCGGTGAGCCGCTGCCACTCGGTCAGCCGGGCGCGGTCGGGCAGCAGCAGATCGGTCGCGGCCACGGCAAAGCGCTCGCGCGCCGCGGCCAGCAAAAGGCGCGCGGCGTCGCTCCTCTTTCCCTGCGTCGTCGCTCCGGGCTCGGCCATCGAGAATGTCTAGCGCGGACAGGGTTAAAGCGCTGCTAATCTTGAGGCGGCGCGGAGGCTTTGCGATGGGCTTCCCGCTGGACCCAGAAAAAGGTTCCGGCGGCATAAGCGAAGAGAGCGGCCATGCCCGCGTGCCAGGCACCGAAAATCGCGAAGGGCAGCATCAGCCAGGTCATGCCCATCCGCTCGGCCAGCCACAGAGCGCCGCGCGGCTTCTTCCCTTCCGTCTCCACCGAAGCCGCGAACAGGAAAACGAGCGTGACGAAGGCGAGCAGGACCATGCCCCAGCCACGCATGGGAGCGAGCACATAAGCCAGCACCACCAGCGCCACGCCCGACAGGAACGGCAACAAAGTGCGCCACCAGCTTTCGCCCGCGCCGCGCTGCATCCGCAGCCTGGCAAGCCGCAATGCGATCCCTTCCAGCGGCGTCGCGAGCAGCAAAGCGGCGAAGCCGGTCCACAGCCAGCCCCAGCCGATTGCGGCCGCGCCCAATGCGGTGAGCATCGCACTGGCCAGCCCCACCGCGCCCGATGCGACCGGCGCGCCCATGACCAGGAAGGTGACGCCACGCTCCAGCGGCGCCAGCATCCGCGCCGCCCAGCCGCCTTCGGTGGCCCGTGCGCCTTCCAGGATCTGGCGCTCGGCGACGGCGAGATCATCCATCGAATCGACGATCGCGACCGGCGCGTCCGCGGCGAGATGCCTGGCATCGGCCTGGAGCACCCGGCGCAGCAATGTCGATTGCAGGTCCCAGTCGCGCAGCATCGCCGTGGTGTCGCGCAGCATCGCGCCGTCCGTCGCCGCCAGCCCGCTCCAGCGCGAACTGCCGTCGATCCGCTCGTAAAGCTCGCCGAACAGGCTGTCCTGCACGGTGAGCACGACCGATCCCTCACCATCCACCAGGCGTCGCAGCTGGGTGCCGTCAGCAATCGCGCCGTCCGCGATCAGCAGCAGCCGATCGGCGGGATCGATCAACTCCGCGGCCTCCTCCGGCCCGCGCGCGATGGCGACTGGCACGCGCTCGCGACGCAGCCGGTCCAAAGCGGCGGCGAGGCCTGGCGGCATCCGCTCGACGAGCACGACGATCCGCGACGCGCCGGCGGCATGGGCCAGCCGTGCCTGCCGTTCGATCACGGTGCGCCCCGCCAGCGGCAATGCCGCGCGCGGCACGCCCGGCTCGGCGGATTCATGATAAGCGGCGATCAAAGCGGCCAAGGCCAAAGGCTGTTCCTCGTCGGTGCGGCCCGTTTCCTACGCCGAAACATCCGCTTTTGCACAGAGCGTCTCGCGCGCCCCGGCGCCCGCCGCATTCGACTTGGCGCCGCCTTATGCTATCGCCGGAAGACAGGCAGGAGCAACGGATGGCCGAGGACAATGGAGCCCGCGCGCGCAACGTCGCGCTGCTGATCGACGCGGACAACGCCTCGCCCGATTCGCTCGACCCGGTGCTGACCGTGCTGGCCGAGCTCGGTACGGTGAATGTCCGGCGCGCCTATGGAAACTGGCAGAAGCCGGCGCTGAAAGGCTGGGCGGCGATGACGCATCGCCATGCGATCGAACCGCAGCAGCAGTTCGACGTCACCAAAGGCAAGAGCGCGACGGACATGAAGATGACGATCGACGCGATGGACCTGCTCTATCGCGGGAATGTGCAGGGCTTCGGCATCATGTCGAGCGACAGCGATTTCATGCCGCTCGCCATGCGCATTCGGCAGGACGGCGTACCGGTCTACGGTTTCGGCACCGCCAAGACGCCGGAGAGCTTCCGCCAGGCCTGTACCCGCTTCATCGACGTCGCCGCCTTGCCGCGCGGCGAGCAGCCGGCCGAGACGACGGCGAAGAAGCACAGCGAAATCGATCCGGCGGTTGTCCAGGTGCTCGGCGAGGCATGGCGCAACGCCAAGCGCGACGAACGGGGCTTCGCCAGCCTCTCCGAAGTCGGCAAGCTGGCCGGCAACCGCTCGTCCTTCGATGCGCGCAGCTATGGCTTCTCGCGGCTCGCCGAGATGATCGAGGCGATCCCCAATTTCCAGGTCGAGCGACGCGAGGGCGGCGCGGCCTATGTGAAGCGGCTGCGTTGAGCAGGATCGCCGTCGCATCGCTGAACATGCAGGATCGCGCCGAGTGGGAAGTGCTGGCGCGCGGCTACAAGGCTTTCTACGCCGATCCGATCCCGGACGAGGATTATGCGCGCACCTGGGCTCTGCTGATGGACGGCGGGCAGGTCCATGGCCTGGCGGCCCGGATCGACGGACGCATGGCGGGCTTCACGCATTTCCTGTTCCACCCGCACACCTGGCGCGGCGAGACCTGCTATTTGCAGGACCTGTTCACCGCGCCTGAGCAGCGCGGCAAGGGCGTGGCGCGGGCATTGATCGACGCGGTCGGCGAGGCCGCGCGCGAGCGCGGCGCGGCGGCCTGCTACTGGCTGACCAAGGAAGACAACCTGACCGCCCGGGCGCTTTACGACAAGGTCGCGCGTTTCAAGGGCTTCCTGCGCTACGATTATCCGCTCTAGCGGGTCTCCGCAGCCATATCGCCACGATGGACGGCGACCGGCGCTTCCGCCGTTTCGGCCGCCGCAATTGCACCGCGATGGACGCGTACGCCATGCGCGCCATCGTCGCGCACCAGCCGCGCCACCGGCATGCGCGGGCCGGACGAAGCTGCTGCGATATCGGCCGACGCACCACGATGGACGGAGACCCCCATCACCACTTCGCTGCGCGCCGTCGCCGCCGCGCCATCGGACGGCGCGACCATGCCGCCCTCCGCTCCGGCATAAGACTGGCTGAAGGCGTTCGGATCGCCCCAGCGGCCCGGCCAGCGATAGAAGATGTGCGAGCCCACCGTCACGGCATGGCGCATCGAGGGCGCCCACCAGGGCCGGATCGCGGTGGTGTGGAAATGCGTGGCGAGGCCGACCGGGGCATAGACCTGCCCGGCCAACGCGCCTTCCGCGACCTCGCGCGCCCGCGCCCAAGCGCCCGGATCGCGCGCGCGGCGCATCGCGCCGTCGCAGGTGAAGCTGAACTGGCAGCCGGTCCGCCGCTGCGAGCCCTGGAAGACGACGCCGCAAATGCTGCCGGGAAAGGCCGAATGGCGGACGCGGTTCAGCACGACCTGCGCCACCGCGCGCTGGCCGTCGCGGGATTCGGAGCGGGCTTCGTAATAGACCGCCGCCGTCAGGCATTCGAGACCCCGGCCGGAGCGGTCTAGTCCGCCTTCGAACGGCGCGGCGGCAGCGCCGGGCGCGGTGGCGAGATCGATGATCTCCGTCACGCGCGCGGCCGGCACCTGCCGCAACTCCTCCAGCGACATCTCCTCGGCGGTCGGCGGCGGCGCATGGCGCGCCGCGACCGGCGGCACGCAGGACGCCAGCATCACCATCAGGCACAGGATGAGCGCACGCTCGAACATCGCCCGCCCTCTACGAGCGAGCGGTTATTTCCGGGTTAACTATGCGATCCGGTCAATAAGCGATCGCGCAGCCGTCCGCCCGCATCTCGCTGCCGGCGGCATAGACGCGGTCCTCGCCGCTCATCCGATGCTCGACGCACTGATAGCGACCGTAACCGCCCTCGGTGCCGACCGGCCAGCCCATGTCGATCAGCGCCTGGCGGGTTGCCGCCGGCACGCCGGTTTCCAGATTGAGCCGCCCGAGCGGGCCGAGGCCCGGCGAATCCTCGCCCATCCGCTCCGACGATCCCTCATGCTGCCAGCGCGGGCTGTCGCCGGCCGCCTGCACGTCGAGCCCGTAATCGACCCGGTTGACGATGATCTGCGCCTGCCCCTGCGGCTGCATGTCGCCACCCATCACGCCGAAGGACAGCCAGGGCGCGCCGTCCTTCGTGGCGAAGCCGGGAATGATCGTCTGGAACGGCCTTTTGCCGGGCGCGTAGATATTGGGATGGCCGTCCTGCAGCGAGAAGAGCTGCCCCCGGTCCTGGAACATGAAGCCGAGCCCGTCGGCGACCAGGCCGGAGCCCATGCCCCGGAAATTGGACTGGATCATCGACACCATCATCCCCGAGCTGTCGGCGCAGGAGAAATAGGTCGTGTCGCCCCGGCTGGGCGCAGTGCCCGGCTGGACATCCGGGTTGATCCTGTCCGGGCGGATCAGCCGCACGCGCTCGGCCGCATAGTCTTTGGACACCAGCCAGTCGAACGGCGTATTCGCGAAATCCGGATCGGCATAATGACGCGCCCGGTCCTCGTAGGCGAGCCGCTTGGCCTCGGCCTGCAGATGAATGGCGCGCGGCGACTGGAAGCCCTCGGCGCGCAGGTCAAAATGCTCGATCATGTTGAGCATCTGCAGCGTCGCGGCGCCCTGCGTGTTCGCGCCGATCGCATGAACGGTGACGCCGCGATAATCGGTGGTCAAAGGCTCCGACCATTCCGAGCGGTGGGCCGCCATGTCCTCGCGCGTCAGCCAGCCGCCGATGCGGCGGAAATAGGCGTCGATCGTGCGCGCGATCTCCCCGTCGTAGAAGGCGTCGCGCCCGCCCTCGGCGATCATGCGATAGGTGCGCGCCAGTTGCGGGTTACGGAAAACCTCGCCGATCCCTGCACCCTCGCCCCAAACCGCGCGGGCGTTGTCGATCTCCTCGATCTCGCTCGATCGGCGGACGAAATTGGCCATCGCCCGGCGCAGGTAGAAGCTGACCACGTCGGGCACCGGCGCGCCCTCCTCGGCATGGGCGATGGCGGGCTGGAACAGGTCCGCCCAGGGCAGCCGCCCGTAACGCTGGTGCAAGGTCCACCAGCCGTCCACGGCACCCGGCACCGAGACGGTGACCGCGCCATAAGGCGGCAGCGTCCCGTCGCTCCGCGCCCGGCCACGCACGGTGTCAAGGCTCAGCCCGCGCGGCGAGCGGCCGGAGCCGGCCAGGCCCACCACCTTGCGCTCGCCCGGGTCCCACAGCAGCGCATAGATGTCGCCGCCGATGCCGCAGGCGGTCGGCTCCAGCAGGCCGAGACAGGCGTTGATCGCGATCGCCGCGTCCACCGCCGATCCGCCCGCCTTCAATATATCGATCCCAGCCTGCGTCGCCAGCGGGTGCGCGGTGCCCGCCGCACCACTACGCCCATAGACCGCCGAGCGCGAGGCGAAGGTGGCGCCCAAAGGCCGGTCGCCGGCATGGACGTCGGGCCGCGCGAAGCTCTCCTCGCCTGCCGGCTGAAACCGCGACGGCGGCGCGCTGGGCGACTGCGCCCCCGCCTTCACGGCAAGCCCGGCCGCCGCCAAAGGCGCGGCGGCGATGAACGTGCGACGGCGCATGCGAATCTCCCCTGATGTCGGTTTGGCCGAACCCTAAGGTTCGCGCCCATTACCGGCAATGGCCGAGCGCTTCGTCGGCCAGGGACAGGGTCATGAAGGTGTTGCTCGGATCGTCGGTATAATCGCCGAACGCCGCGCAGGGCTCGAAGCCGTAAGCCAGATACAGCGCCCGCGCCGGCGCGAAATAATCCATCGTTCCGGTTTCGAGGCTGACCCGCCCCATGCCTCGCCGACGCGCTGTGTCGACAAGCGCCGCGAGCATGGCGCGCCCGATGCCCTGCCCGCGCGCCGCGGCGGCGGTGTGCATGGATTTGATCTCGCCATGGCCGTCGCCCAGGTCGCGCAGCGCGCCGACGGCAAGCAGGTCCTCTCCCCACCAGGCCGCATAAAAGGCGATATCGGGCGCCCTCAGCCCATCGATATCGAGCGCGAAGGCACGGCACAAAGGCGTGGTCGCGCGGGCGGCTTGGAGATGCGTCGCGAGGAGCGCGGCCACACGGGGATCGTCGAGATCGCCCGGGCGGATCTCCAGGCCCATTACCGCGTCAGCTTCCGATAGGTCACCCGGTGCGGACGCTCCGCCTCGGGCCCCAACCGCCGAATCTTGTCTTCCTCATAAGCCTCGAAATTGCCTTCGAACCATTCGACATGGCTGTCGCCTTCGAAGGCGAGGATGTGTGTGGCCAGGCGATCGAGGAAGAAGCGGTCGTGGCTGATGACAACGGCGCAGCCGGCGAAATTCTCGATCGCTTCCTCCAGCGCACCCAGCGTTTCGACGTCGAGATCGTTGGTCGGCTCGTCGAGCAGCAGCACATTGCCGCCGCGCTTCAGCATCTTGGCGATGTTGACCCGGTTGCGCTCGCCGCCCGAAAGCTTGCCGACATTCTTCTGCTGGTCGGGGCCCTTGAAGTTGAACGCGCCGACATAGGCCCGGGTCGACTGGTCGTGGCCGTTGACCTTCATGTAATCGAGCCCGTCCGAAATCTCCTCCCAGACATTGTTCTTGTCGTTGAGGTGATCGCGGCTCTGATCGACATAGCCCAGATGGACGGTGTGGCCGATGTCGACCGTGCCGCTGTCCGGCTGCTCGACACCAGTGATGATCTTGAACAGGGTTGATTTGCCCGCGCCGTTCGGACCGATCACGCCGACGATTCCGCCTGGCGGCAGCGTGAAGCTGAGATTGTCGAACAGCAGCTTGTCGCCATAGGCCTTGGAGATGTTCTCGACCTCGATGACCTTGCCGCCGAGGCGCTCGGGCACCTGGATAACGATCTGGGCCTTGCCCGGCGTGCGGTTTTCCTGCGCCTCGACCAGCTCCTCGAACCGGGCGATACGCGCCTTGGACTTGGTCTGGCGGCCCTTCGCGCCCTGCCGGATCCAGGCGAGCTCGTCCTTGATCGCCTTCTGGCGCCCGGATTCCTCGCGATCCTCCTGCTCCAGGCGCTTGGCCTTCTTCTCCAGATAGGTCGAATAATTGCCCTCGTACGGGAAGTACTTTCCGCGATCGAGCTCGAGGATCCAGTCGACGACATTGTCGAGGAAATAGCGGTCGTGGGTGATCATCAGCACCGCGCCCGGATATTCCTTGAGATGGCTCTCCAGCCACTGAACGCTTTCGGCGTCGAGATGGTTGGTCGGTTCGTCGAGGAGCAGGATGCTGGGCTTCTGAATCAACAGGCGGGTGAGCGCGATCCGGCGCTTCTCGCCGCCCGACAGGTTGGCGACCGACGCGTCCGACGGCGGACAACGCAGCGCCTCCATCGCGAGTTCGAGCTGATTGTCGAGCGTCCAGCCGTCGACCGCGTCGATCTTGTCCTGAAGCTCGCTCATCTCGGAGCCAAGCGCATCGAAATCGGCGTCCGGCTCACACATCAAGGCGCTGATCTCGTTGAAGCGTTCGACCATGTTCGCGGTCTCGCGCGCGCCGTCCTTGACGTTCTCAAGCACGGTCTTGGTGGGATCGAGCTGCGGCTCCTGCGGCAGATAACCGACCGTGATGTTCTCGCCCGGCCAGGCTTCGCCGGTGAACTCCTTGTCGATCCCCGCCATGATCTTCATCAGGGTCGACTTGCCGGCGCCGTTCGGGCCGACGATGCCGATCTTCGCGCCCTGATAGAATTGCAGGTTGATGTTGTTCAGCACCGGCTTTTGCGCGCCGGGGAAGGTCTTGGTCATGTCCTTCATGACGAAGGCGTACTGGGCGGCCATGGGTCGCTGCTCTCCGGAAAATGTAATGTGGCGGAATTGGCGGCTTACCTAGTGCGCCGCAGTGGGATTGGCAAACCCGTCCCCGGGCAATAGCGTCGCCGGCTATGAAAAAGCTCCTTCCCCTCGCCTTCGCCGCCGCCGTGTCGCTCACCCCCGCCGCCGCCATCCCGCCGCCGCCCTTGCCCGATCCGGCGGCGACGCTGCGCGATCAGGCGCTGGCGGACGATCTGGCCTGGAGCCTCATGGAGGGGCTGACCACCGAGATCGGCCCGCGCCTGGCCGGCACCGAGGCCGAGGCCCGCGCCCGCGACTGGGCAGTGGCCCGGCTGACCGCGCTCGGCTTTTCCAATGTCCGGGTCGAGACGTTCGATCTGCCCGTCTGGGAACGCGGCGAAGAGCGCGGCGAGGTCATCGCCCCCTTCCCCCAGCCGCTCATTCTCGCCGCGCTCGGCAACAGCGCCGCGACGCCGCGCGGAGGGCTCGAGGCACAGGTCGTCCGCTTCGCCAGCCTCGCCGATCTGGAGGCCGCGCCGGATGCGATCGTGCAGGGCCGGATCGTCTTCATCGATCATGACATGAGCCGCACTCAGGACGGATCGAGCTACGGCCAATATGGCCAGGCGCGCTTCCGCGGTCCCGCCGTCGCCTCCGCGAAGGGCGCGGTGGGGGCGGTGATCCGTTCGATCGGCACGGACAATCACCGCAATCCCCATGTCGGCGGCACCAACTGGCCGGAAGGCGTGCGCGCCATCCCCGCCGCCGCCCTCACCAATCCGGACGCCGATCAGCTCGCGCGGATCTTCACGCGCGGCCAGCCGGTGCGGCTGCGCCTCACGCTGACGCCGCGTGAGCGGCGGGGGCAATCCGGCAATGTCGTCGCCGAGGTGCCCGGCAGCGATCCGTCCGCGGGCGTCATCCTGATCGGCGGCCATCTCGATAGCTGGGATCTCGCCACTGGCGCCTTCGACAATGCGGGCGGCGTCGCCATCACCACGGCGGCGGCACACCGGATCATGCAGGCCGGCCAGCCGCGCCGCACGATCCGCCTCGTCCTGTTCGGCGCGGAGGAAACCGGCGTGCATGGCGGCCGCGCCTATTTCGAACGGCACAATGCCGGCAGCGATGTCGTGCTGGTCGCCGAATCCGATTTCGGGCCGGACCGGGTCTGGCGCGCGCAGTTCAATCTCGCGTCCGCCAATGCCGCTCTCGCCGATCGCGTCGCCGCCCTGCTCGCCCCGCTCGGCGTCGTGCGCGGGCGCCAGCCGGCCGGCGGCGGCGCCGATCTCGGCCCTTGGGCGCGGGCCGGCTTCGCGGCGATCGATCTCAATCCGGACGGCACCCGCTATTTCGATTTCCATCACACGCCGGACGACACGCTGGACAAGGTCGATCCCGCCCAGCTCCGGCAAAGCGTTGCCGCCTGGACGGCGATGCTGGCGGCTGTGGCGAACGCGCCGGAAACGATCGAGCGGCCTGGCGCGCGCTGAGCCGTTCACGGGCTGGTCTTGCGCCGCGCGCTCGGCTATCGCGGCCCCGGCTTCGGGACGGGCCTGTAGCTCAATGGTAGAGCCGGCCGCTCATAACGGCTTGGTTGCGGGTTCGAATCCTGCCGGGCCCACCAGAAGTTCAGATCGCCTCGGTCGGGGAGTAGCGCAGCCTGGTAGCGCATCTGCTTTGGGAGCAGAGGGTCGCAGGTTCGAATCCTGTCTCCCCGACCATTTCCGCGCCGGATCAGGCGCCCCCGCTCTGGCCGGTTTCCGCCGTCGTTTCGATCAGCGCCGGAAGATCGAGCGCGATGCGGCTCGCACCGATATCGAGCTCGCCGCCCACGGCCTGGGCCAGATTGCGCACCAGCCGAAGCGCGAAGCCGAGCCCCAGCACCGGCGCGGCCGGCCAGTCTCCGTCCGGACTGTAGCCGGGGTCGAGCAATCCCGCTTCGTCGATCCCGGCAATCGCGCGGGGGCGGTCGATCGCAAGGCGCAGCATCGCTCCCTCCCTGCCTTGGGCCGGGGCCAATGTCGCGGCGATCTCCTCGCCGTCCCCGGCCAGTCCTATCGTCGCGGCCAGGAGCCGGGCGATCATCCGTTCGGCCGCGGGCGGAGCGACATGGGCGAGCGGCAGCGCCTCGGCGATGTCGAGTGCGAGGCGCGCGCCGCGCTCCGCCGCCACCCGTTCGTAGGATTCATGCAAGCGGCGGAGCAAGGCGGCCGCGTCCACCGCGCTGTCATCGAGGTCGAGCCGATGAGATTCGATCCGCGCCGCGGTATCGAGATCGTCCACTGCCGAAAGCAGGCGGCGCGCCTGCCCCATGATATCACCGGCGCGGTCGCGATAGCCGGCGGCGGCAGGGCCGAGATACTGACCCTCGATCATCTCCGAAAAGCCGATGATCGCGTTCAGGGGCGTGCGCAATTCGTGGATCAGCTGGCGCAGCGCATCGGCGGGGAATGGCGTGCCGAACACGCCGGCATCCGCGGGAACGCGTGCAATCTCGTCCAGCCGGGGCCGCCGTGCGGTGCCGCGATAACCGAGGAAGTTACCCCGTGCGGGATCGAAGAAGGGAACGCCCGAAATACGCCAGTCGCCTGCCGCCGGCCCCTCTCCGGCGATCCGGAAACGGGCATCGCGGAAGGGCGCTCGCTTCTCGAACGCACCGGCGGCCTGGCCGTCCACGCCGAACTGGCCCGGTCCCGCGATCGCCGCGATGGTCTGACCGATCAACGCACCGCGCGGCACGCCCGAGACCCAGCGGATCGTGCCGTCGCCGGTCGCTTCCCAACGAAAGCCGTCAGCAGCGCTGGCGGTGACCGGCGCGGCGGACGGCGGCGCATCCTCCTTCTGGCGGCGATAGGCTTCGATCCTCTCGACCAGCTCGCGTATCTGCGATTCCCCCTGGTCGGTCGGCTCCACACGCGCCGGCGCGACGCTGCCCGCGAGCGCGAAATCGCTGGGGCCGAACGCGGCGAGAGCCTGCGTCACCTCGCCCGGCAGGTCACGCCGGTGCCGCAGCAGGGCCCGCGCCGGCGGCGCGAGCCGGGGCAGCACCGCCAGCCAGTCATCTGCTGCCAGACGCGCGCCGGCGAGCAGCGGCGCGACGATTGCAGGGCTGTCCTCGGCGAAGCAGGCGACCAGGTCCGGCGCGACATCCCGGCCCGCGAGGGTTGCGGCAATGCGTCGGCGCGTCGCAGCATCGACCTCGGCGCGATGGGCACGGATGAAGGCGAAGGCGGCCTGCGCAGTATTGCTCTCCGGAGCGCCGCGATGCTGGGCGAGCAGGTCGACGAGCTGCCGCCATTGCGCGGCAATCCGATCGCGCCGGTCCGCCGGCTGCGCGAGCACCGTCGCGATCCTGTCGTCGTAACGCATGGCCTTCCGCTTCCAGCCCTTTCACGGACGGAGTAGCCGGAGCCGAAAAGCCGCGAAAGAGGGCATTCCGGCCCGTCCCGAATTGCGACGGGCCGGAAGATTGCGGATCAGCCGGGGCGACGCTCCAGCCAGATCAGCCAAAAGCCCGCCAGGTTGGCGCGCGGGCCGGTGATGGCCCGGAACGCCGCTTCCGCTTCAGCCCGCTGGCCCGACGCCGACAATGCGGCACCAAGGCGCATGTTGATCAGATTCGCGTCCGCCCCACTCTTGCCGAGCGCAGCGCGATAGAGCGCGATGGCATCGTCATACTGCCCATAGCCGGCATAAGCGTCCGCCAGCGCCAGCGCGGACCGGACTTCGGATGCGGCAAGCGCGGCGGCGCGCTGCCCGGCGAGCCCGGCGCGGTCTTCAGCGACCGCGCTGTTGGCGCGGGCCAGCAGATCGGCATGCGCGCCGCCGGCCCTCAGCTTGCCTCGCGCCACGCCTTCGTCGAGGACCGCCTTGACCTCACCGGGCAGGCCGGCGCGGTTGAGCTGGTCGGCATATTCGACATAATCGGCTTCGCTTTCGAGCGCACCGGCGACCCGCATCAACCGGCGTGCATCGAGATCGAGCTGCACGTCGGGATTGCCGAGCTGACGATAGATCAGGAGCGCGTCGCGCCAGTTTGCCTCGGTCGGATACGCCTGCACGAGCTGGCGTGAAATTTCCAGCGCCTGCTGCGGCTGGCGCGCTTCATAAGCCGTGGCCAGAATCCGGCGATACAGATCCTCCGGTGGAGTCTGCCCGGCGGCGGTGGACGCCTCCAGCGCCCGCTGGAACAGTGCTTGCGCCTCGCTCGCCTTGTTGAGCCTGAGCTTGACCTGCCCGAGCGTGGTCATCCGCTGGACGTTGTTGGGATCGCTTTCCAGCAGGCGAGTCAGCGGCGCTTCCGCCGCCGCCCAGTTCTGCGCCTGGATCGCAAACTCTGCCTGAAGGCCAAGGAGCGAAGGCAGGGCCTCGGCGGGCGCGCCGCCACTCGCCATCATCGAATCGACGCCCTGCGACTGAAGCTGCGTGTTTTGCGTGCCCCGCCCAACGGCGAACTGAAGTTGCCCGATCACGTAGCGGGCATAAGGACTTTGCGCCGCCGCCTGCGCGGCGGGCAGGCCGGCGCCGGCGGTCGCCCAGTCTTCCGCCTGCACGGCCTGCACGACCGGCGAGATCGCTGCGCTTTCCTCTGGGCTCAGCGTCCCGGCGCTGGTCTGCTTGGCTTGCTTGCCGGCGCGTTCGGAGCGCTGGGCGTCGGCAGAACCGGCGAACATCGCCGCCGAAGCGCCCAGCGCGATGACGGCCGCCAGGGTGGTCATGGGCTTATTCATCTACGATCATCTCCTTTGTGCGCGAAGCTACGCGCCGAAATCGTTTCGGTTCCGCCGGTCAAGCCTGCGGGCGGGTAAGCCATGTGGTCCAGAAACCTGCAAGTTCCGCGCGCGGGCCGGTGACGGCGGCGAGCGCGGCCTGCGCCTCAGCGCGTTGCCCCGCCAAGGCGAGCGCGGCGGCCAGGCGGATGTTGATCAGGTTCGCGTCCTCGCCGCCCTTCTGCAGCGCGGCGCGATAAAGCTCTGCGGCCGCCGCATATTCGCCGAAACCGTAATGCGCGTCGCCCGCGGCAAGCGCCGCCGCGCCGGTGGAGGCGGCGAGCGCCTGGGTGCGGGCACGGGCCAGCCCGGAGCGCGCCTGCGTGGCCGCGCGGTTGGTGCTGGTGATGAGCTGGCGCACTTGTGCCTCATTGGCATCGAGCATGGTGCGCGACACCGCATCGTCGAGGAGCGCCTTCGCCTCTCCCGGCATGCCGGCACCGTCGAATGCCCGCACGGTCTCCAATATGTCGCGTTCGCCGGCCACGCCGCCGCTGGCGCGCGCGAGGCGGCGGATGTCCAGCTCCAGCACCGGATCGCCGGCGGCGAGCTGGCGATAGGCATAAAGCGCATCGCGCCAGTTAGACGGGGTCGGATAGGCCGCGACCAGCCCGCGCGCGAGCGAGATCGCCTGCGGCGCCAGCCGCCCGTCGAAGGCGAGCGCCAAGCCACGCTGGTGCCAGCTCTCCGGCGCCGGCTGCCCGCTGGCCCGCTGGACCTCGATCGCGCGCTGGAACAAGGTCACCGCTGCGGCGCGATCGCCAAGGCGGGCCTTGTATTGCGCATAATCGGCGATCGCCGCCGCATTGTTCGGCTGCAATTCGACGACCCGGGCGAGGAGCCGGTCCGTGCCCTGGAAATCGTTGGCGCTATAGGTGCGGCTGGCTTGCGCGGCGAGCAGGCTGGCCAGCTCCGCGCCCTGCGGCACGCCGCTTGCGACCAGCGCGTCGATCGCCTGGTTCTGCATCTGCGCGTCGCCACGCGCGCGGCCGATCTGGAACTGAAAATTCGCCACGGCATAGCGGGCGGCGGCGCTCTGCGCGGCGGAGCGCGCGGCGGCCAGCGCGGCGTCCTGCGCGGCGCGATCGGCACCGGCAGCGGCGGCTTGAAGGGCCTGGAGCGCAGCGTTCTCCGCCTGGGTCACCGTCAATGCATGGCTTTGCGCAGGGAGGGCGGATGGGACCAGCGCGGCGGACGCGGCGAACAGGGCAGCCAGCGCGATCCTCGAAACCGTCATCGGAAGGGCTCTCCTCGAAACTTTCCCCGCGAGAGCGAATCCCGGCCGGGCCATTTGCCTTGGGGGCTGGCTTCTACCGTCAACGGCGCTGGCTTTCTAGGCTTTGCGCAATGAACCCGGCTTGAACCGCGTCGAAGCGAAAAGGCCGCGAAAACAGGCGGCTGGCGATACGATGGGAGGCGTCCTCATCAACCGTCTCGCGCGCGTACGCGCGTGCGCGGGGTGGCGCCCGCCGCCGCCATCGGCTAGAGATGACCTTCGCCGGCGCGTGACGCGCCTTACCCATGTCTCACCGATCCAGGAACCCGAAACTTGGCCAGCGTACCGCCGACCATCGAACCGTCCGATATTTCCCCCGTCTCCATCGTCGACGAGATGAAGACGTCCTATCTCGATTACGCGATGTCGGTGATCGTCGCGCGCGCGCTGCCGGACGTACGCGACGGGCTGAAGCCGGTCCACCGGCGCATCCTCTATGCCTGCCAGGAAGGCGGCTTCGTCGCCGGCCGGCCCTATCGCAAATCGGCCAAGATCGTCGGCGACGTGATGGGCAATTACCACCCGCACGGCGACAGCGCGATCTACGATGCGCTCGCCCGCATGACCCAGGATTGGTCGCTGCGCGTGCCGCTGATCGACGGCCAGGGCAATTTCGGCTCGATGGACCCCGACCCCCCCGCCTCGATGCGGTACACCGAGGCGCGCCTCAACCGGGTCGCGATGACTCTCCTCGACGATCTCGACAAGGACACGGTCGATTTCACCCCGAATTACGACGCCTCGCGCGAGGAGCCGCAGGTTCTGCCCGCACGGTTCCCGAACCTGCTGGTCAACGGCGCCGGCGGCATCGCGGTCGGCATGGCGACCAACATCCCGCCGCACAATCTCGGCGAGGTGATCAGCGCCTGCAAGGCCTATATGGACGATCCGGCGATCACCGTCGAAGGGCTGATGGAGCATGTCCCGGCCCCCGATTTCCCGACCAAGCCGCTGATCCTGGGCCAGGCCGGCGCGCGGTCCGCCTACCAGACCGGGCGCGGCTCGATCATGATGCGCGCCCGCCACGAGATCGAGGAAGGCCGGGGCGACCGCCGCTCGATCGTGCTCACCTCCATCCCCTTCCAGGTCGGCAAGTCCGGTCTGGTCGAGCGCATCGCCGAGGCCGCCAAGGACAAGCGCATCGAGGGCGTCAGCGATATTCGCGACGAATCGAACCGGCACGGCGTGCGCATCGTCATCGATCTGAAGCGCGACGCCACGCCCGAAGTGGTGCTGAACCAGCTCTGGCGGCACACGCCGGCCCAATCCTCCTTCCCGGCCAACATGCTCGCCATTCGCGGCGGCCGGCCGGAGACGCTGAACCTGCGCGACATCATCGCCAGCTTCGTCAAGTTCCGCGAGGAGGTGATCACCCGGCGCGCGAAATTCGAGCTCGCCAAGGCGCGTGACCGGGCGCACCTGTTGCTCGGCCTCGTCATCGCCGTCACCAATCTGGACGAAGTGGTGCGGATCATTCGTGGCTCCGCCTCCCCCGCCGAGGCGCGTGCCGCCTTGCTCGCCCGCGAATGGCCGATCGCCGAGATCGCGCCCTATATCGCGCTGGTCGAGGCGGTCGAGACCGAGGTGACGGGCAGTTCCTACCGCCTCTCCGACCTCCAGGTCCGCGCCATCCTGGAGCTGCGCCTCCACCGCCTGACCGCGCTCGGCCGCGACGAGATCGCCGGCGAACTGCGCGAGCTCGCCGCCTCGATCGCCGGCCTGCTCGAAATCCTTGGCGACCGGGTGAAGCTCTACGCCGTGATGCGCGAGGAGTTCGACGAGATCGCGACCGCCTATGCGACGCCCCGCGTCACCGAAATCGCCCCTGCAGCCGACGGCATCGACGACGAGGATCTGATCGAGCGCGAGGACATGGTCGTGACCGTCACGCTCGGCGGCTATATCAAGCGCACCCCGCTCGAGACGTTCCGCGCCCAGCGCCGGGGCGGCAAGGGCCGCGCCGGCATGGCGACGAAGGACGAGGACGCGATCACCAACCTGTTCGTGACCTCCACCCACAATCCGGTCCTGTTCTTCTCGACCCACGGCAAGGTCTATCGCCTGAAGGTCTGGCGCCTGCCCGAAGGCGCGCCGCAAGCGCGCGGCCGGCCGATGGTGAACCTGCTGCCGCTCGCCGAGGGCGAGACCATCTCCACCGTCCTGCCGCTGCCGGAGGACGAGGCGGAATGGGGCAAGCTCCACGTCGTCTTCGCGACCGCGCTCGGCGGCGTCCGCCGCAATTCGATGGATTCGTTCACCAACGTACCGTCGAACGGCAAGTTCGCGATTCGCTTCGACGACAGCGTCGCCCAGCATGGCGAGGGCGACAAACTGATCGGCGTCGCGTTGCTGACCGAGGAGGAGGACATCCTCCTCGCCACCCGCCAGGGCAAGGCGATCCGCTTTGCCGCGACGGACGTGCGCGAATTCCAGAGCCGTCAGTCCACCGGCGTGCGCGGCATCACGCTGAAGGGCGGCGACGAGGTGATCTCGCTGTCGATCCTGCGCGCCTTCGACGCCAATACCGAGGAGCGGGAGGCCTATCTCAAGGCCGCGCCCTGGAAGGAAGGCGAGCGCGAGGCGACATTGACGCCCGAGCGCGTCGCCGAATTCGCCGCGGCCGAGGAGTTCATCCTCACCGTCTGCGCCAACGGTTACGGCAAGCGCAGCTCCGCCTTCGAATATCGCCGCACCAACCGCGGCGGCCAGGGCATCACCAATATCGACAATCTCGGCCGCAACGGCCCGGTCGTCGCCAGCTTCCCAGCCCATGACGGCGAACAGCTCATGCTGGTCACCGATCAGGCCAAGCTGATCCGGATGAATGTCGGCGACACCCGCGTCATCGGCCGCAACAGCGCCGGCGTCCGCCTCTTCGACGTCGCCGACAACGAGCATGTCGTCAGCGCCGCCCGCATCGAGGAAAGCGACGAGGAGGAAGGCGGCGACATTGCTGAGAACATTTCGGACGCGCCCGACGCAGGATCGGAGAGCTAGCTCTCCAGACCAACCGGCGCATTATCACACCGCTTGACATTGCTCATGGATATCCGTTATTTCTGAAAATACAGAAAGGACGGACATGTCGCTGCTCGATCATCCCGATGCCAAGGCCTTTATTCTTCATTGGGGGGAAATGGGCACGCAATGGGGCGTTAACCGGTCGGTCTCGCAAATCCATGCCCTCCTCTATCTTTCGAGCGCCCCGCTACCCGCTGACGAGATCGTCGATCAGCTCAAGCTGGCGCGCTCGAACGTCTCTACCGGACTGAAGGAACTTCAGGGCTACGGCATCGTCCGGCGCGTCCATGTCGAAGGCGATCGTCGCGACCATTTCGTCGCCGAGACCGATCTGTGGGACATGCTGATGCGGATCGTCGCCGAGCGTAAACGGCGCGAGGTCGATCCGACGATCGCCCTGCTCGCCGATCTCGCCGAGCGCCTGAAGCAGGACCAAAGCGCACCGCCGCAGGTGCGCGAGCGGATCGTGCGGATGCACGAATTCATCTCCACCCTCGGCAATTGGTATGAGCAGGTGCGCGGCCTTCCCAAGCCGACCCTGGTCCTGCTGATGAAGCTCGGCGGCAAGGTCGCCCGCTTCGTTTCCCCCGGCAAGATCACCCGATCCAAGGACTAAACCGATGTCCCGCCGTCCAGCCTGACTCACGCTTATTTGCTTCTGTTTTTTCAGAAATTACGGATAGAAAGGAATGAATGATGGTCGAGATTTCCTATGCACTCTATCTGATCATTGCGATCGGCATCACGATCTGGGTCGCCCGCACCCTGTCGCGCAACGGCGAGGTGTTTCTGGTCCAGTGCTTCGGCCATAACGAGGTGCTGGCGAAATCGACCAATCACCTGCTCGTCGTCGGCTTCTACCTCGTCAATATCGGTTTCATCACACTGACGCTCAGCATCGGCAACGAGCCGACCACCTGGCCCGAGGCGATCCGCTTCCTCAGCTCGAAGGTCGGTCTCGCCGTGCTCGTGCTGGGCGGCATGCACTTCTTCAACATGTCCGCGATCGCCCGCTTCGGCCGCAAGGTGAACGATTGGCTGATCGACCGCGACAGCGCTGGCGCGGCCGCCATGTGAATTTCTTGGGTGCGGGCGTCGTCGCGGCGCCCGCATCTCGCATGGCACAGGAGGAAGAGATGAAGACCCGAGGATCGCCTTTGGCCGCAGCGACATTCGCCTCGCTGTCCGCCGGCCCGCTGTTCGTCATGATCGTGATCGTGTCGGGATATGTGACTTCGGTCCCGGCGGCCGTGCCCATCCCGCTGGAATTTGTCCCGACCGTGACCCTGATCCTGTTCCTGTCCTTTTTCATAGGTGCCATCCTGGCATTCATTCCCATCCTGATCGGCTGCAGCCTGATGAGCGTCGCCGGCGAGTTGAGCGAAACCGCCCAAGATCCCCTGGCCTGGGTGGCCGCCGGAGCGCTGAGCGGAGCGGGTATCGCCGCGTTGACAGCGGGTTTCGATGATGGCGCTCCACTCGCCGCCGCCCTGATCCTGACCGCAGCCATCTGTGCGCTGATCTGCCGGTCGCAATTCGGCTGGTACGATCAGGGATAAAGGTCCACCACCTCCGCATCCGCCATCACGGCCTCGCGCAGCAAGGTTCGGTGGCAATGCGCCGGATCGCGTTCGAAGCAGAGCAACGCCGAGGGTTTCTCCCCGGCCAACTCGCGCATCTGCGCGGCCTGGATTCCCGCCTCGGGCGTTTCGAGCTGCGCCGCGTAGACGCGCGCCATCTCCTCAAGCCGCCCCTTGCGCGCCGCTTCGCGGCCTTCCGGCGGCGTACCGAGCGCCTTCAGCAGCACATATTCGATGCCGGCCTCCGCAAGGCCCGCCGCCAGCACGTTCTTCGAAAAGCCCGGCTTGCGCGACAGCGGCACGGCGCGCACGTCGATCACCCGTTCGACGCCGGCCGCCTTCAGCGCCGCGATCAGCTCCGGCTGCGTCGCGCCCTCATAGCCGATGGTGAAGATGCGCTTGGCGGTCATCCTCGATGCTCCTGTGACAGACCGCCTCGATGTTCAGCCCGTCCGGGTCGAGCACGAAGGCGGCATAATAATCCGGGCCGTACTGCGGGCGGAGCCCCGGCGCGCCATGGTCGCGCCCGCCCGCCGCCAGCGCCGCCTCGTGAAAGGCGTCCACCGCTTCGCGCGTCTCCACCCGGAAGGCGACATGCGTGCCCTCGCCCACCTGCTCATTGTCGCCGATCCAGAAGAAGGGATCGCCCGGCGTGCCGAAACCATGCGCAGTGCCGCCGCTATTATTCTCCTCGGCGGGAACGGTCATGACCAGCGCGATGCCGAGCGGCGCCAGCGCCTTCTCGTAGAAGGCGCGCGACACTTCCGCGTCCGTTACCGCGAAACCGACATGGTCGAGCATATTCCTTCTCCCGGCCTTTGCGACTATCGCAACGCCCCATGTCTCACCAGGTTCACATCATCGGCGGCGGGCTCGCCGGCTCCGAAGCCGCATGGCAGCTTGCCCAGGCCGGCGTGAAGGTCCGTCTCTCCGAAATGCGCGGCAGCGGCGAAATGACGCCCGCCCATCACACCGACGGCCTCGCCGAGCTGGTCTGCTCCAACAGCTTCCGCTCCGACGATGCCGAGAACAACGCGGTCGGCCTGCTCCATGCCGAGATGCGCGCCTTGGGTTCGATTATCATGGGCTGCGGCGACGAACATCGCGTCCCTGCCGGCTCGGCGCTGGCGGTGGATCGGGACGGCTTTTCCGAAGGGGTCACGACGAAGCTCGCCGCCCATCCCAATGTCGAAATCGTCCGCGAGCGGGTGGACGCCCTCCCCGCCGCCGGCCTGACCATCGTCGCCACCGGCCCGCTCACCGCCGCCCGCCTTGCCGAATCGATCGGCGGCGCGACCGGCGCGGACGCCCTCGCCTTCTTCGACGCCATCGCCCCCATCGTCCATCGCGACACGATCGACATGGACATCTGCTGGAAGGCGTCGCGCTGGGACAAGGGCGAGGCCGACTACATCAACTGCCCGATGACGAAGGAGGAGTATCTCGCCTTCCACCAGGGCCTGCTCGACGGCGAGAAGACCGAATTCAAGGAGTGGGAGAAGGACACGC
The DNA here is from genome assembly GCA_037190625.1 of Alphaproteobacteria bacterium. GTDB lineage: Bacteria > Pseudomonadota > Alphaproteobacteria > Sphingomonadales > Sphingomonadaceae > Allosphingosinicella. The sequence continues at coordinate 26,549 of JBBCJP010000015.1, read as the reverse complement.
CCTATTTCGAGGGCTGCATGCCGATTGAGGTGATGGCGGAGCGCGGGGTGGACACACTGCGCTACGGCCCGATGAAGCCGGTCGGCCTCGACGATCCGCGCACCGGCCGCTGGCCCTATGCCGTCGTCCAGCTCCGCCAGGACAATGCGCTCGGCACATTGTGGAACATGGTCGGCTTCCAGACCAAGCTCAAACATGCCGAGCAGGTCCGGCTGTTCCGCACCATCCCCGGCCTTGAGCAGGCCGAGTTCGCCCGTCTCGGCGGCCTTCATCGCAACACCTTCATCCAGTCGCCGAAGCTGCTGGACGAGACGCTGCGGCTCAAATCCGCTCCGCATATCCGCTTCGCCGGCCAGATCACCGGCTGCGAGGGCTATGTCGAATCCGCCGCCATCGGCCTCATCGCGGGCCGCTTTGCCGCTGCGGAGCTTGCCGGCCAGGTCCTTGCGCCGCCACCGTCGACCACTGCCCTGGGCGCCCTGCTCGGCCACATCACGGGCGGCGCCGAAGCGGACGGCTACCAGCCGATGAACGTCAATTTCGGCCTGTTCCCGCCGGTCGAAGGCCGCTCGAAAAAAGCGGAGCGCAAAAAGCGCTACACCGACCGGGCTAAAGCGGATCTATCCGGCTGGCTTGCCTCGGCCTAGCAGACACAGCCCTTTTGCTTAGCCGGGGGACGGGGGCGTGGCGCCGTCGTCGCATATTCGGTGCGATCCAGCGCCCCGTCGCGATTGCCGTCCGCGCCCTGGAAACGGTCGCGCGTGCGGACCGCCCATTCCTCGAAAGACAGACGCCCGTCGCCATTGGTGTCGAGCCGGGCGAAAGCCTTGCGACGCGGTTCGTACATTTCGGCGAGCGTGATCCGGCCGTCCTTGTTGCGGTCGACCCGGTCGAAGCGGCGCTGCTCCTTGGTGCGCGCGTCGGCAGCGGGCGGTGCCGGCGGTGCGATCTCATCGCCCGGCGCTCCCGCAGCGGGCGGCGGCGGCGGGACGGGATTGTCCTCTCCCTGCGCCAGGCCCTTCCATGCGAAGAAGCCGGCCAGCACCAGCAGCAGGGCCGCGCTGGCTCCAGACAAGAATCGCAACATCATCTTCCCCCGTGAGGAAAGACTAAATCAAAATCCAAAAGAGTCAAAGTCGAGATCAAGAAAAAGCAATAAAGATCATCTTCCGGACATGCGGTGCCAGATCATTCGCAACAGTCTCGACGGCCCGCCCTGCTTTCCAAGGGTGGTCGCATGCAAGTCGCGCTCGGCAAGAACGGCCAGCATGCCCAGTGGCCGCAACGCGACCGGCCAGCGCGACGGCACATGTCTTGCCCGTGCCGCCGCCATCGCCGCCGTCGCTTCCTGCGCGCTGGAGCTGTGACGCGCCAGATCGACCAATGCCCAGGCCTGGCCGGCAGAATCGACCTCCGCCTCGGCCCCAAGCAGGCGCGCGGACAGGGCGAAAAGCACCGCGCCGCGCGCGCGCCCGTGCTGGTCGAGCGCATCGGCGTCGGGTGCTTCGGCGCCGACGATCGTATCCCAGCCATCCGCCATCGCCGAAAGCGCCATGCCCGAAACACCCGCCGGCAGGACATGGGCGGCGAGCGCCTCCAGCAGCGGCTCGGCCGGCGGAGGCGCGGCATCGAGCCGCTCCAGCGCCTCGCGCCACCAGGCGAGGCGGATGCGCGTCACCATCGGCTCGCGCCCCGTCGCCAGCACCGACGCAAACGCCGCGTCAAGCTGCCACAACGCTTCGAGCGCCGGACGCCGCGCCGCCGGCACATAAGCCAGCGCCAGCGCGCGTTCGGGATCGAGTTCGATGGTCATTTCAACCCTTCATCCCGAGCAAGGCCGGGATCGATGTCGAGGCCGAATGACTCAGACGCGTCAGCGATAAGTAACCTTCTTCGCCGCCGCGACCACGTCCGCCGCCTTGATCAGGGCCAGCTTCTCCAGGTTCGCGGCGTAAGGCAGCGGCACGTCCTCGTTGGTGACGCGCAGCACCGGGGCGTCGAGATCGTCGAAGCCGTCCTCCATGGCCACCGCCATGATCTCCGACGCGATCGAGCAGACCGGCCAGCCTTCCTCGACCACCACCATCCGGTTGGTCTTGGCGAGGCTCTTCAACACCGTCTCGGTGTCGAGCGGGCGGAGCGTGCGCAGGTCGATCACCTCCGCGTCGATCCCCTCGCCCGCCAGCGCCTCGGCCGCTTCCAGCGCAACGCCGACGCCGATCGAATAGGAAACGAGCGTCACGTCCTTGCCCTCGCGCGCCACCCGCGCCTTGCCGATCGGCAGGACATAATCGTCGAGCTTGGGCACATCGAAGCTGTGCCCGTAGAGCAGCTCGTTCTCCAGGAACACGACCGGATCCTCGGACCGGATCGCGGCCTTGAGCAGGCCCTTGGCGTCCGCCGCGCTGTAAGGCGCGATCACGATCAGCCCCGGCACGGCGGCATACCAGGGCCCGTAATTCTGGCTGTGCTGCGCCGCCACGCGGCTCGCCGCGCCATTGGGGCCGCGGAACACGATCGGGCAGCGCATCTGGCCGCCGGACATGTAATTGGTCTTGGCCGCCGAATTGATGATGTGGTCGATCGCCTGCATGGCGAAGTTGAAGGTCATGAATTCGATGATCGGCTTCAGGCCCGCCATCGCCGCGCCGGAGCCGACCCCGGCAAAGCCATATTCGGTGATCGGCGTATCGATGACGCGCTTGTCGCCGAATTCCTGCAGCAGGCCCTGCGTCACCTTGTAGGCGCCCTGATATTCGGCGACCTCCTCGCCCATCACGAAGACGCGCTCGTCGGCCCGCATCTCCTCGGCCATCGCGTCGCGCAGCGCCTCGCGCACCGTGGTCTTCACCATCTCGGTGCCGGCGGGAATGTCGGGATCGGCCACCTCGATCCGCGCCGGCTTCACAAGCTGCGCGGTGCCGCTCTCGGCGGCCTGCGGCTTGTCGGATTCCGGCGCCGGTGCTTCGGCCCTGGGCTCTTCCTGCTTCTCTTCCTTCGGCGCGGGCGCGGCGGCGGAAGCATCCTCGCCTTCCCCGGCGATCAACGCGATCACCTCGCCGACCTTCACATTGTCCGTGCCTTCGGGAATCACGATCTTCGCGATCGTGCCTTCGTCGACCGCCTCGAACTCCATCGTCGCCTTGTCGGTTTCGATCTCGGCCAGGATATCGCCGGAGGCGACCGTGTCGCCTTCCTTGACCAGCCATTTGGCGAGGGTGCCTTCCTCCATGGTCGGGGAAAGCGCGGGCATTTTGAGTTCGATGGCCATCAGTAGCTGCCTACCAGCACGTCGGTGTAGAGTTCGGACGGATCGGGCTCCGCCGCCTGTTCGGCGAAATCGGCCGCCTCGACGACAATCTTCTTGATCTCGGTGTCGATCGCCTTCAGCTCATCCTCCTTGGCGCCCGCCTTCTCCAGCTCGCGCTTCACGGCCTCGATCGGATCGGACTTGTCGCGCACGGCCTGCACCTCCTCGCGCGATCGGTATTTGGCCGGATCGGACATGGAATGGCCGCGATAGCGGTAGGTCTTGAGTTCGAGCAGCACCGGGCCCTTGCCCGATCGCACCCATTCCACCGCCGTCTCGGCCGCGCCGCGTACCGCCAGCACGTCCATGCCGTCCACCTGGATGCCCGGAATGCGGAAGCTTTCGCCGCGCCGGTAGAGCTGGTCCTCGGCGGACGAGCGATTGACGCTGGTGCCCATGGCGTACTGGTTGTTCTCGATCACGAAGATGATCGGGAGCTTCCACAGCTCCGCCATGTTGAAGCTTTCGTAGACCTGGCCCTGATTGGCCGCGCCGTCGCCGAAATAGGCCATGGCGACGCCGCCATCGCCCGAATATTTGTGCTTGAAGGCCAGGCCGGTGCCGAGGCTCACCTGCGCGCCGACGATGCCGTGGCCGCCGTAGAAACGGTGCTCGACGCTGAACATGTGCATCGATCCGCCCTTGCCGCGGCTAATCCCCGCCTCGCGGCCGGTCAGCTCCGCCATGATCACATTGGGATCGATGCCGTAGGCGAGCATATGGCCATGGTCGCGATAGCCGGTGATCACGCTGTCCTTGCCGACCTCGAGCGCCGACTGGAGTCCGACCGCAACCGCCTCCTGGCCGATATAGAGGTGACAGAAACCGCCGATCAGCCCCAGCCCGTAAAGCTGCCCCGCCCGCTCCTCGAAACGGCGGATGAGCAGCATCTGCTTGTAGAAGTCGAGCAATTCGTCCTTGCTCGCCTTGTAGCGCGAAGGCTCGGGCGGACGCTCGCGGTTCGGCGTGGGCGGCGCGGCTCCAGCGGTTTTCTTTGCTGGCGCGCTCTTCTTCGCGGCGCGCCCGGTCGATGCTGCCCTGGCCACTGGCGTCCGGCCCTTTCCTCTCGTTCAGACGATGGCGCTGCTATGGCCGCAAACGCGGCGAGGTGCAACGGGCCGGCGAGGGAAGCGTCAGCGCACCGGCACGGCGGCGGGGGCGGCCTGCGGCGCGTCGGGCACGTCGCGCATGTCGATGATCACTTCGTCAGGACGGACCAGGCCCAGCTCGCGCCGCACCAGCTCGTCGGCCAGGTCGGGATCGGCGTTGCGCGGGTCGAGCAATTCGGCGCGGTGCTGCAAACGCGCGCGCTCCGTCTGGAGTTCGGCAAGGTGCACCGCCTTTTCCGCCTTGGCGCGACGGTAATCGCCCCATGACAGCAAACCGTTTTCGCCGGCCACCGCATAAAAAACGAAGTTGGCGATGACGAGCAAACCCACCGCGGGCAGGACGGCGCGCTTCATCAATTGAAAGGGGGTGCGTCTTGACGTCATCACACTTGCACAGAATCAGTAAAACCGCACCGAATCAAGCGATTTGAGGCCGAAGCCGAAAAAATTCGGCGGCCCGATTCCCGGGGCTCAACCGGCCGCGAAAATCCCTCGTCCCGCATAATGCGCGATCTCGCCCAGCTCCTCCTCGATGCGCAACAGCTGGTTGTATTTCGCGAGCCGGTCGGAGCGGGCGAGGCTGCCCGTCTTGATCTGTCCGCAATTGGTCGCGACGGCGAGATCGGCGATGGTCGTGTCCTCGGTCTCGCCCGAGCGGTGCGACATGACGGCGGTGTAGCGCGCGCGGTGCGCCATGTTCACCGCATCGAGCGTCTCGGTCAGGGTGCCGATCTGGTTGACCTTGATCAGGATCGAGTTGGCGAGGCCCTGCTCGATCCCCATGGCAAGGCGCTTCGGATTGGTGACGAACAGGTCGTCGCCGACGAGCTGGACCTTGTCGCCGACCAGATCGGTGATCGCCTTCCAGCCCTCCAGGTCGTCCTCGCCCATGCCGTCCTCGATCGAGCGGATCGGATAATCGCGGGTGAGCGCGGCGAGATATTCGGCCATTTCGACGGGCGAGAGCGTCGTCCCCTCGCCTTCCATCCGATAGGCGCCGTCCCTGAAGAATTCGGTCGCCGCGCAGTCGAGCGCCAGCACGACATCGTCGCCGGGCCGGTAGCCGGCCTCCTCGACCGAGCGCATGATGAAGTCGAGCGCATCGCGGGCCGAGGCGAGGTTCGGCGCGAAGCCGCCCTCGTCGCCGACCGAGGTGGCGAGGCCGGCGTCGTGCAGCTTCTTCTTCAGCGTGTGAAAAATCTCCGCGCCGCAGCGCAGCGCCTCGGAAAAGCTCTCCGCGCCGACGGGCATGACCATGAATTCTTGGAAATCGATCGGATTGTCGGCATGGGCGCCGCCATTCAGGATGTTCATCATCGGCACCGGCAGCACATTGGCCGATACGCCGCCGACATAGCGGTAGAGCGGCAGGCCGCGCGCATCCGCCGCCGCCCGCGCCGCTGCCAGGCTGACGCCTAGGATCGCATTGGCGCCGAGCCGCGACTTGTTCTCGGTTCCGTCCAGTTCGATCAGCGCCGCGTCGATCTCGCCCTGGTCCTCCGCCTCGAGGCCGATCAGGGCGGTGGCGATCTCGCCGTTCACCGCTTCCACGGCCGCGCCGACGCCCTTGCCGAGCCAGCGGCTCTTGTCGCCGTCGCGCTTCTCGACGGCCTCATGCGCACCGGTCGAAGCGCCGGAGGGCACCGCGGCACGGCCCAGGCTGCCGTCCTCCAGTAGCGCATCGACCTCCACCGTAGGATTGCCGCGGCTGTCGAGGATCTGGCGGGCGTGCAGGTGGACGATCGCGGTCATTTCGTTACGGCCTCGCATGGGATATGGAAAAGCTGAGCCGGCCGATTATCTCTGGCGCCGGACACATGCAACTTTCCTGTCCGTCACCGGAACGCAAGGCCCGAGCGGGTGTTCTGATCGGACAGGCGTTTGTGCAAGAGAGTGGAGGAAATATCATGCCCCGTCACGACCTCGAACTGTCCGAAGGCACCGGCAGCACCGTTGGCGAAAATGCCCGCGAGTCGACCGACAAGCTGGTCCGCCAGGTGAAGGATCAGGTCTCCACGCTGCGCGGCCAGGCCGGCGACCGGATCCGGGCCTATGCCGATGACGGCAAGGGCAAGGGCGCCAATCTGCTCGAGGAGCTGGGCGGCGTGATCGACGACGCGGCCCGCTCGATCGACGAGCGGCTGGGCGGCGAATATGGCGATTACGCCCACCGCGCGGCCGGCGCCGTCTCCTCCTTCGCCGGCAAGGTCCGCGACAAGAGCGTCGACGACATCGTCGCGGAAACGCGCGACATCGTCCGCAAGAGCCCGGTGATCGCGATCGCCGCGGCGGCTGTGGTCGGCTTCGCGCTGATGCGGGTGCTGCGCAGCGGGATCGAGGATGCCGGCGAAGTCGGCCGCCGCCCCGAAGCGGACAATGACGGAGCCTGATCCTTGGCTGATGGGGGCGAAGAACCGGGCCGCAACGGCGAGACGATCGGCGAACTGATTGCGCGCCTTGTCGAAGACGGGCGCAGTTATGCCGAAGCGGAGATCGCCTTGCTCAAGGCGATCGTCGCGCATCGCGCGGCGCGCGCGCGGCGCGCCGTGGTCGCGCTGGCGATCGGCTGGTTCTTCCTTTTCGCCGGCATGACCGCATTGGTGATCGGCGCGATGGTGGCGCTGGCGCGCGAAATCGGCCCGCTCTTTGCCGGCATGGCGGTTTTCGTGCCGCTGGCGATCATCGGCTATCTGCTCGTCCATTATGGCTGGGCCGGCATAAAGGGCCTCGGCCGCGACGAAGGCGAACAGGCCGCGATCGAGCGGGGCGAGCAGCTGCCATGACTTTGGCGGGTGTCGAACAGGCCCGCCGGGAGGCGGTGGCGGCCAGGGCCCGGCTGGACGAGACGCTGGCGGCGACGCGCGCGCGCCTGCACCCCAACAGCCTCGCCGGCGAAGCCTGGGACGGGGTCAAGGCCAAGGGCGCCGATCTTGCCGACGAAGCCGTTGAGGCCGTGAAGGCGCGCCCGGTCGCGGTTTCCGCGGGGATTGGCGCGCTGGCGCTGTTTCTGGCGCGCGGACCTCTTACACGAGCGGCGAAGCGCCTTATCTCCGACAGGAAGGGCAACGAATCGGGCGGCGCGGAGTTGAGCGCCGGTAAGCAAGGAGCGCGTTGATGGCAGCGAAGAAGAAGCAGGACGAGCGGACCGAGGATGCGGCGCGCGGCCGCGCCGCCCGGGCGCTGGACACCGCCCGCGAACGGACCGTTTCGGCCTATGAAGCCGCGCGGGAGCGGACGAGCGACGTCAGCACCCAGCTTGCCGTCTATCCGGTCGCCGCGGTGCTCGGCGGACTGGCGATCGGGGCCGTGCTCGGCGCGCTGGTCCCCGGCACGCGCCGCGAGCAGGAGCTGCTGGGAGATACCGGCCGTAAGCTCGTCGATTCCGCCCGCGAGGCGGCGCGCAAGGGCATCGATGCCGGTCGCGCCCGTGCCGACGAAGGGATCGGAAAGGTCGTCCGCGCCGTCGGCGAAACGATCGGCACCAAGGACTGATCGCCGCCGCGCCACGCCTTGCACACCGCTCCATTCCCGCCTAGGCGGGCGCGCCATGAGCAAGCTTCATTTCGTGTTCGGCGGCCGGGTCAAGGATCCGCGCGGCCTCGATTTCGATCTTTCGACCATCGACATGGTCGGCCTTTATCCCGATCATGCCAGCGCCGTGGAAGCCTGGCGCGGCAAGGCCCAGCGCACCGTGGACGATGCCGAGATGAAATATGTCGTCGTCCATTTGCACCGGCTGCTGGAGCCCGACGGCGCCTGAACGCGGTCAGGCGTTGCGGTACTTGAACATCAGCAGCGGGTAGGCGAGCAGCAGCCCGACGAGGAAGCCGCCGATATGGGCGGCGATGGCGACATGAATGCCGCCGCTCGCAAAGGTGATGCCGATGACGATCTGCAGCCCGATCCAGGCCGCCATCAGCCACAAGGCGTTGAGCCACAAAGCGAGGCGTGGATTGGCGACTTTCACCCGATTGCGCCCGAACAGCATCGCATAGGTGCCCAGCACCGCCGAGATCGCGCCGCTCGCGCCGATCATCGGCACCATGTCGTCCGGTTGGACCAGCCAGTGCGCCGCCGCCGCCGCATAGGCGCCGAGCAAATAGAGAAGGATGAAGCCTTTCGTGCCCACCACGCTTTCCGTGGGCCGGCCGCAGAAGGCCAGCACGAGCAAGTTGAAGCCGAGATGGACGATATTGGCGTGGACGAAGGTCGCGGTGAACGGCGTGAGCCAGGCCGGGGCGAGCGCCAGCCCATTTTCCGCCACCGCGCCGCTCAGCCGCACCGGGATGAAGCCGCCCCAGACGGCCGACCAACCTTGAAGTTCGAACATCCAAGCCAGCAGCCAGGCGACCGCAACGGCAATCGACATCCAGAGCGTGAACGGCGCCTTCGCCCAGCTTTCCGGCGCGCGCACGATACCGCCTATTTGAACTCGATCTTGGCGATCTCGAAATATTTGTCGCCCGACGGCGCGGAGAATTCCACCTCCTCGCCCTTGGATCGGCCGATAAGCGCGCGGCCGAGCGGCGAAGCGTAGCTGATCCGGCCGATCTTGGCGTCCGCCTCGGTCTCGCCGACGATCTGGTATTTGATCTTCTTGTCGTCCTCGTCGAGCAGGTGGACCGTCGCACCGAACACCACCTTGTCGCCCGACAGGGTCGCGGGATCGATCACCATCGCGCGGCTCAGCCGGTCGTCGATGTCGGCGATCTGCGCCTCGATCTGGCCCTGCCGCTCCTTCGCCGCGTGATATTCGGCGTTTTCAGACAGGTCGCCATGGGCGCGCGCTTCCTCGATCGCGTCAATCACGGCCGGGCGCTCCACCATCTTCAGGTGGCGCACGTCGTTCTGCAGCTTCTCATAGCCTTCGGCCAGCATCGGCAGCTTTTCGACCGTCGCCATTCTCAATGCCTTTCGTCAAAATCCCGCTTGAGCGCCCCTCCCGGAGAGGATCGCCTGAAACCAAGCCAATTTGTTCAGGATCATGCTTCGGAGGCTGAATAATAGTCCTGCAAGGCCCGCACTTCAAGGCCGCGCGCCCGGCGCGCCGCGATCGACCGCACCACCGCCACGCTCGACGCCGCAGTGGTGAAATAGGGAATTTTCTGCTGCACGGCCGAGGCGCGGATCGACGAGGAATCCTTGTGGCTCTGCCAGCCCTCGGTGGTGTTGAAGATGAGCGCGATCTCGCCGTCCTTGATCCGGTCGACGATGTGCGGACGCCCCTGCGCCACCTTGTTGACCCGTTCCACCTCGACGCCCTGCTGCTCGAGATAGTCGGCCGTACCGCCAGTGGCCACGGCGGTGAAGCCGAGCGCGATCAGGTCGCGCACCGGCGCCAGGATGGCCGGCTTGTCGCTGTCCTTGACCGACACGAAGAGCGTACCGGCGTCGGGAAGCTCGATCCCGCCGCCCTGCTGCGATTTGAGGAATGCGGTGGCGAAATCGCCATCGATTCCCATGACTTCGCCGGTAGACTTCATTTCCGGCGACAAGACCGGATCGACGCCCGGGAACCGCGCGAAGGGGAACACCGCCTCCTTGACCGCGATATGAGGGATGTCCCGTCGGATCTTCGGCAGATCGGCCAGCTTCTCGCCCGCCATCACCCGCGCCGCGATCTTCGCCACCGGGGCGCCCACCGCCTTGGCGACGAAGGGCACGGTGCGGCTGGCGCGCGGATTGACCTCGATCAGATAGACCTCGCCATCCTTCACCGCGAACTGGCCGTTCATCAGCCCGACCACGCCCAGCGCCCGGGCCAGCTCCGCCGCCTGCCGTTCGATTTCGGCAACGATCTCGGTCGAGAGACTGTAGGGCGGCAACGAGCAGGCGCTGTCGCCCGAATGCACGCCCGCCTCCTCGATGTGCTGCATCACCCCGGCGATCATTACGTCCGTGCCGTCGCACAGCGCATCGACGTCGACCTCGATCGCGTCGCGCAGATATTGATCGATCAGCACCGGGCTGTCGCCGGAGACCTGTACGGCGGTGTGGATGTAATCGTCGAGCTGCTCGGGCGAATCAACGATTTCCATCGCCCGTCCGCCCAGCACATAGGAGGGCCGGGTCAGCACCGGATAGCCGATCCTCTCCGCCACCTTCAGCGCCTCGTCGCGGCTGCGCGCGATGCCGTTGCGCGGCTGCTTCAGGCCCAGCTTGTCGACCAGCGCGGCGAACCGCTCCCGGTCCTCGGCCAGGTCGATCGCGTCGGGCGAGGTGCCGAGGATCGGAATCCCCGCCTTCTCCAAAGCCGCCGCCAGCTTCAGCGGCGTCTGCCCGCCGAACTGGACGATGACGCCCGCCAGCTCGCCGCGCGATTGCTCGACATGCAGGATTTCCAGCACGTCCTCTTCGGTCAGCGGCTCGAAATAGAGGCGGTCGGATGTGTCGTAATCGGTGCTCACCGTCTCCGGATTGCAGTTGATCATCACCGTCTCGAGCCCGGCCTCCTTCAGCGCATAGGCGGCGTGGACGCAGCAATAATCGAACTCGATCCCCTGCCCGATCCGGTTCGGCCCGCCGCCCAGGATCACGACCTTGCGCCGGTCGCTCGGCATCGCCTCGCATTCCGGCTCGCCGAAGGTCGGGCTTTCATAGGTCGAATACATATAGGGCGTCTTCGCCTCGAACTCGGCGGCGCAGGTGTCGATCCGCTTGAAGACCGGGCGCACGCCGAGCTTGTGGCGCAGCTTGCGCACCTCCTGCTCGGTGGTCGCGCCGATCATGCCCTTCACCGCGTCGTGGATCAGGCCGTGGCTGCGGGTGCGGGTCTTGACCGCGCCGCCCGCGACATTCGCCGATTTGAGGTTGAGCTCGGCCAGCCGCCGGTCGGAGAAGCCCATCTGCTTGAGACGCCGCAGCCCCTCGGCCGTCCCCGGCAGCCCGTCGCGGCACACGCCTTCCTCGGCCTCGACGATCTCCTGAATGCGCTCCAGGAACCAGGGATCGTATTTGGCGATGGCATGGACCTCCGCCACGCTCAGCCCCTCGCGCAGCGCCTGGGCGGCGACGAGCAGCCGGTCCGGCGAGGGCACCGCCAGCGCCGCCTCGATCTCCGCCTTGGGCGCGCCGTAGAGCTGGCGCACGCCGTCGAAGCCGATCAGCCCCGTCTCCAGCCCGCGCAGCGCCTTTTGCAGGCTCTCGTGGATGTTGCGGCCGATCGCCATCACTTCGCCGACGGACTTCATCGCCGTGGAGAGCACCGCCTCGCTCTCCTTGAACTTCTCGAAGGTGAAGCGCGGGATCTTGGTGACGACATAATCGATCGTCGGTTCGAACGAGGCCGGGGTAACGCCGGTAATGTCGTTGTCGATCTCGTCCAGCGTGTAGCCCACCGCCAGCTTCGCCGCGACCTTGGCGATCGGGAAGCCGGTCGCCTTGGACGCCAGCGCCGAGGAGCGCGACACGCGCGGGTTCATCTCGATGACGACGAGGCGCCCATCCTTCGGATTCACCGCGAACTGGACGTTGGAACCGCCTGTTTCGACACCGATTTCGCGCAGGCAAGCGATGCTCGCATTGCGCATGATCTGATATTCCTTGTCGGTCAGCGTCAGCGCCGGCGCGACGGTGATGCTGTCCCCCGTATGGATGCCCATCGGGTCGATATTCTCGATCGAGCAGATGATGATGGCGTTGTCCGCGCGGTCGCGGACCACCTCCATCTCATATTCCTTCCAGCCGAGCAGCGATTCCTCGATCAGCACCTCGTTGGTGGGACTCGCCTCCAGCCCGCCGCTGACGATCGCGATGAACTCCTCTCGGTTGTAGGCGACGCCGCCGCCGGTGCCGCCCAAAGTGAAGCTCGGCCGGATGATGGCGGGAAGCCCGGTCTTCTCCAGCCCCGCCAGCGCCTCCTCGACCGTATGCGCGATGGCCGAGCGGGCGGATTCCAGCCCGATCTTGTCCATCGCCTCGCGGAATTTCAGCCGGTCCTCGGCCTTCTCGATCGCTTCGGCATCGGCGCCGATCATCTTGACGCCGTATTTCTCCAGCGTGCCGTCCTTGAACAGCGCCAGCGCGGTGTTCAGGCCCGTCTGCCCGCCCATCGTCGGCAGCACCGCGTCGGGCCGCTCCTTCTCGATGATCTTCGCGACATATTCGGGCGTGATCGGCTCGACATAGGTGGCGTCGGCCAGCTCGGGATCGGTCATGATCGTCGCCGGATTCGAATTGACGACGATGACGCGATACCCCTCCTCCTTCAGCGCCTTCAGCGCCTGGCTGCCCGAATAATCGAACTCCGCCGCCTGGCCGATCACGATGGGACCGGCGCCGATGACGAGGATGGAGGAGATGTCAGTGCGTTTGGGCATGTTAGGACTTCATGTAGGTCAGGAACGCGATAGCCAGAGCAGCCAACGCAGCCAGCAAGGAAATAACCGCGACAGCGAGCGTGCTAATTTTTTGGACCTTGTCGCTCGCCACTTGTTCGGAAAATGGCATTGGTTTTCTTGCTGCCCTAATTTCTGCGGCTCGCCTCAGCCCCGCTCCGTTAATGAGGAATTGGCTTTCACCTTTTCCAGAGCAGTCTGTCCCAAATCCCTGCTGTTCCAAATCAGATGCAATAAGCTCCAACCAAGTTGGTGCAGCCGGTATGCCTTTCCGTTCGCAGAGCTTTCGAATATCGATGATTGCAAGACCAGGCGGCTCCTGCTCGTCAGCAATGGAGACTAGCACGTCATCACCGAAACGTCGGAAATCATCTGTCATTTGCTGACCCTTAGAAAGTCTACAAACTTCCCGAACAGATAGGTGCTGTCCTGCGGCCCCGGACTTGCCTCCGGATGGTATTGCACCGAGAACGCCGGGCGATCCGTCAGCTCGATCCCGCAATTGCTGCCGTCGAACAGGCTCACATGGGTCTGCCGCACATTGTCCGGCAGGCTCTCCGCCTCGACCGCGAAGCCGTGGTTCATGCTGGTGATCTCGACCCGGCCGTCCTCCAGCCGCTTTACCGGATGGTTCGCGCCGCGATGGCCCTGGTGCATCTTCGCGGTGCGCGCACCCACGGCCAGCCCGAGCAACTGGTGCCCCAGGCAGATGCCGAACAAGGGCTTGCCCGTCTCCAGCATCTTGCGGATCACCGGCACGGCATATTCGCCGGTCGCCGCCGGATCGCCCGGCCCGTTCGACAGGAAGAAACCGTCCGGCCCGTGCGCCATCACCTCGTCGAAGCTGGCCGTCGCGGGCAGCACGGTCACGCGCGCCCCGGCCGCCTCCAGATTGCGGAAGATGTTGCGCTTGGCGCCATAGTCGATCGCGACGACATGGGGCCGCCCGGCATCATCCGGCGCCTCGGCATAGCCATCGCCCAGCCGCCACAGCCCGCCTTGCCAGCGAAGCGTCTGCCGGGTCGTGACCTCCTTGGCGAGGTCCATGCCCTCCAGCCCCGGCCAGCCGCGCGCCTTGGCTTTCAGCGCGTCCAGGTCGAACTTGCCGCCCGCGGCATGAGCGATGACCGCATTGGGCGCGCCCTGCGTCCGGATGAGCCGGGTGAGCGCCCGCGTGTCCACGCCGGAGAGCCCGATCCGCCCGTTCGCGCGCATCCAGTCAACGAAAGTCTGGAGGCTGCGGAAATTGCTCGGCGCGGTCACGTCCTGCCGCACCACGCAGCCGAGCGCGTGCGGATTGTCCGCCTCGACGTCCTCGTAATTCGCGCCGACATTGCCGATATGCGGGAAGGTGAAGGTGACGATCTGCGCGGCGTAGCTGGGATCGGTCATGATCTCCTGATAGCCGGTCATCGAGGTGTTGAAGCACACCTCGCCCACCGCCTCGCCCTCGGCCCCGAATCCCCTGCCCCAGATCGTCGTGCCGTCCGCTAATACCAATACGCCCGTCGCTCCTTCAGGCGCGGGCGAGGGGATGGCGTCGGCCATGCGGCGGGCACTCCGTAAGCGTGGGTTGGCGATGTCGCTAAGACCCAGCCGCTAAGGCCGCGCGGGCGGCGCGTCAATCCTGTTAAAGGCCGGCCCACCCGGCTACACGGGCGGTTTCCCGAAAGCGCAAGCGAGACACCATGATTCGCGACGACATCAAGCAGGCTCTGGTTACGGCCATGAAGGGCGGCGACAAGGCGACGACCGGCACGATCCGCCTGATCCAGGCCGCGATCAAGAATCGCGATATCGAGTTGCGCGGCGCCGCGAACCCGCCCGAGGACGACGTGCTGGTCACCGAAGTGCTGCAAAAGATGATCAAGCAGCGCCGCGAATCGATCGAGATGTACGAAAAAGGCGGCCGCGCCGAGCTCGCCGCCGCCGAATCGGCCGAAGTCGCGGTGATCGAGCGCTTCCTGCCCCGCCAGATGGACGAGGCCGAGTTGGCCGCCGCCCTCGACGCGATCGTCGCCGAGACGGGCGCATCGAGCGTCAAGGACATGGGCCGGGTGATGGCCCTGCTGAAAGAGCGCCACGCCGGCCAGCTCGACATGAGCAAGGCCAGCGGAGCCGTGAAGGCGCGGCTTTCCTAATGGCGCAGAGGGGCTAGATGACCCTCTCTCCCGCCTTCCTCGACGAACTGCGCGCGCGCACCCAGCTCTCCGCGCTGCTCGCCCGCACGCTCAAGCTCACCAAGGCGGGGCGGGAGTTCAAGGCCTGCTGCCCGTTCCACAACGAGAAGACGCCCAGCTTCTACGTCAATGACGAGAAGGGATTCTATCATTGCTTCGGCTGCCAGGCGCATGGCGACGCGATCTCCTGGATGACCGACCAGCGCGGGCTCTCCTTCATGGACGCGGTGAAGGAGCTGGCCGCCACCGCCGGCATGGACGTCCCCGCCCCCGATCCGCGCGCCCAGGCCAAGGCGGAGCGGGCGGCGGGGCTCTATGGCGTGATGGACGAAGCCCAGGCCTGGTTCGCCGAGCAGCTCGGCGGGATCGAGGGCGCGGCGGCGCGCGACTATCTCGGCAAGCGCGGCATCGACGCGAAGACGCTCGCCCGCTTCGGTTTCGGCTTCGCGCCGGATGGGCGCGGTCGGCTCAGAACCGCGCTCAAGCAGATCGGCAATGAGAAGCTGGTCGAGGCCGGCCTGCTCATCGCGCCCGACGACGGCAACCGCGAACCCTATGACCGCTTCCGGGGCCGCGTCACCTTCCCGATTCGCGATCCGCGCGGGCGGGTGATTGCCTTTTCCGCGCGCATCCTCGGGCCGGGCGAGCCCAAATATCTGAATTCGCCCGACACGCCCCTGTTCGACAAGGGCCGCACCCTGTTCAACTACGACAAGGCCGCGCCCGCCAGCCGGGAGGCGAAGCGGGTGATCGTCGTCGAAGGCCAGATGGACGTGATCGCGCTCGATCAGGCCAGGATAAGCGAGGCCGTCGCCCCGCTCGGCACGGCGATGACCGAGGCGCAGCTCGGCCTGCTCTGGCGGCTCTCCCCTGCCCCCATTCTCTGCTTCGACGGCGATGCGGCCGGGCAGCGGGCGGCGGCCAAGGCGGCGGTCCGCGCCTTGCCGCAGCTAGGGCCGGAACGCTCGCTCGCTTTCGTCACCCTGCCCGTGGGTCAGGATCCGGACGATCTGATCCGCGCCGGCGGCCGCACGGCGCTGGAGGCTTTGTTGCGTTCGCCGGAGCCGCTGGTCGATCGCCTCTGGCGGCACGAACTGGAGGCCGAGCCGCTGACCACGCCGGAGCGCCGCGCGGGGCTGCGCCGCCGGCTGATGGACCATGTCTCCGCCATCGGCGATCCGGACGTGCGCGAGCAATATCGCGCCGAATTCCTATCCCGCTTCGACGCGATCATGCCGAAGCGAGCCGAGCGCGCCCCGGGCCAACGCCTCGACCGGCGCACCGCCTTCGCGCCCCTCCGCCCGGTTTCGGCCAGCGCGAAGCAGGTGTCCCGCGCCGGGGTGGACCCCAAATTGGTGCGCGCCGTGCTGCGCGGGCTGGTCCGTTATCCCTCCCTGATCGGAGAGCATGCGGATGCCCTGCTCAAGCTGCCGGTGGTCGAGGAGGACGCCGTCGCGGTACGCGAGCTTCTGCTCGAAGCGGCGATGACGCACGCCGCGCTTGATCGGGAGGCCCTTGATACCATATTGGCCGCCAGGGGTGTGTCGGTTCGGCTCGAGGCGTTGCGTCTCGGGCGCGGGCTTGCCTTCTCCTTCATCCGACGGGACGCCGCCGACGATCGCGCCTGCAGGGATTTGGCGCTGGTGATCGAAACGCTGGCGGCGCGTCCCGGGCTCGAAGCCGCGCTGGCCGCGGCGACGGCCCGGCTGAAGGATATGGGCGACGAAGCCGCGTTCGCGGAGCAGCAACGGCTGCGCGCGGCGCGGGACGAGGCGGATCGCCGTCTCGCGACATTGATCGAGGGGGACGGGGACTAAGTGCCCCAGGAGTTAAAAGGCGTTCGAATGGCGAAGACCAACACGGCGGAAACCGAAGATAAGACCGAAGGCGGCGACGCGCCCCTGATCGATCTCAACGAAGCCGACATCAAGAAGCTGATCGCCCGCGCCAAGAAGCGCGGCGTCATCACTTATGACGAGCTCAACGAGGTGGTCGGCGGCATGACCACCGACCAGATCGAGGACATCACCTCGGCTCTCTCGGAAATGGGCGTCAACATCGTCGAAAGCGACGAGAGCGACGAAGAGGATCAGCAGCAGGAGGCCGACAGCGGCGTCGAGGAGGTCGACGGCGCCGGCGAGACCTTCGTGCTGGAGAAGAAGAAGGAAACCGTCGATCGCACCGACGATCCGGTCCGCATGTATCTGCGCGAGATGGGCGCCGTCGAACTGCTCAGCCGCGAGGGCGAGATCGCCATCGCCAAGCGGATCGAGGCCGGCCGCGACACGATGATCTGGGGCCTGTGCGAAAGCCCGATCACCTTCAACGCGATCATCGCCTGGTCGAACGCGCTCGACGAAGGCCAGATGCAGCTCCGGGAAATCCTCGATCTCGAAGCGATGCTCTCCAAGGGCCCGACGCCCGAGCAGGTCGAAGGCGCCGAGGACGAAGGCGACGACATTTCCGAAAAGACCGCCGGCCCCTCCTTCAAGGAGGAAGAGGAACCGGAGGAAGCATCCGCGGACGGCGAGGACGAGGAGGAAAGCCTGGTCGAGCGCCGTACCCCGCGCCAGACCGAAGAGGAGGACGAGGACAACACCCTCAGCCTCGCCCAGATGGAAGAGACGCTGAAGCCCGCCGCGCTCGACAAGTTCGCGGCGATCACCGGCCTCTACAAGAAATTCGCGAAGCTCCAGATCGTCCGGATGGAGGCGATGAACGCCGGCCAGGACTTCCCGGCGGCCGACGAGAAGAAGTACCAGAAGCTCTCCGAACAGCTCACCGCCGAGGTCGAGAGCGTCCAGTTCCACGGCGCCAAGATCGAATATCTCGTCGATCAGCTCTACAGCTACAATCGCCGCCTCACCACTCTGGGCGGCCAGATGCTGCGCCTCGCCGAGCGCCACAAGGTGCCGCGCAAGGCGTTCCTCGACGCCTATATGGGCCACGAGCTCGATGAGAATTGGGCGGAGCGCGTCTGCGGCCTCGACAAGAAATGGGCCGCGTTCTGCGAGAA
The DNA here is from genome assembly GCA_037190625.1 of Alphaproteobacteria bacterium. Classification (GTDB taxonomy): domain Bacteria; phylum Pseudomonadota; class Alphaproteobacteria; order Sphingomonadales; family Sphingomonadaceae; genus Allosphingosinicella. The sequence goes on along the minus strand of JBBCJP010000015.1, from coordinate 8,598 downwards.
TGAGAGCGCCGCGATCGAGCGGATCCGCACCGAGATCAGCGAGATCAGCCAGGCGACCGGCATGTCGCTCGGCGAATTCCGCCGCATCGTGAACCAGGTCCAGAAGGGCGAGCGCGAGGCGCGCATCGCCAAGAAGGAAATGGTCGAGGCCAATCTGCGCCTCGTGATCTCGATCGCCAAGAAATATACGAACCGCGGCCTGCAATTCCTGGACCTGATCCAGGAGGGCAATATCGGCCTGATGAAGGCGGTCGATAAGTTCGAGTATCGCCGCGGCTACAAGTTCAGCACTTACGCCACCTGGTGGATTCGCCAGGCGATCACCCGCTCGATCGCGGACCAGGCGCGCACGATCCGCATCCCGGTCCACATGATCGAGACGATCAACAAGCTGGTGCGGTGCAGCCGCCAGTTCCTGCACGAAAGCGGCCGCGAGCCGACGCCGGAGGAAATGGCCGAACGGCTGTCGATGCCGCTCGAAAAGGTCCGCAAGGTGATGAAGATCGCCAAGGAGCCGATCAGCCTCGAAACGCCGATCGGCGACGAGGAGGATTCGCACCTCGGCGATTTCATCGAGGACAAGAACGCCGTGATCCCGGTCGACGCCGCGGTGCAGTCGAACCTCAAGGAAACGGTCACGCGAGTCCTGGCTTCGCTGACCCCGCGTGAGGAGCGGGTTCTGCGCATGCGCTTCGGCATCGGCATGAACACCGACCACACGCTGGAGGAGGTCGGCCAGCAGTTCAGCGTCACCCGCGAACGCATCCGCCAGATCGAGGCGAAGGCGCTACGCAAGCTCAAGCACCCGTCGCGCAGCCGCAAGATGCGCAGCTTCCTCGACCAGTAAGCGCGCGCGTTCCGGTGCGGGGCCCGGGCTGAACCGCCCAAGCCCTCTCCTCTTCAGGGGGTGACACATCATATCGTGTCCCCGCGCAGGCGGGGACCCAGAGCGGCCCGACGCCACCTTGTTGCTATCCGCTCCGGGGCCCCTGCCTGCGCGGGAGCACTCGGCTGCTCGATCCGGACCCGAATTCGGATGCCCCCACTCGCGTCGTTGCGAGCGGAGCGAAGCAACCCGGGGCGGTTACCGCCCGCTCCGGATCGCCGCGCGACCTCGCCGCTCGCAATGACGATTCCGTCCGATCCATGGCCTGTGGGGATTCGGATTTCGGCACGCTGCCTCATCCGTTCGTCATGCTGAACTCGTTTCAGCATCCATGGCCGGACCTTCCCTTTTGTGCCACCTTTCATTCGAGCGCAGACCATGGACCCCCGGATCGGGTCCGGGGCAGGCTCTGAAACGAGTTCAGGGTGACGAAAGGGAGAAACCGCGCAGAACGCCAAATCCCCACAGACCATAGCCATGGGCTGCACGTTTTCGCCGCCCCGCAAAATACTCCATCAGGCCTGTTCCCCGGCGAAAGCCGGGGTCCAGATGGCGTAATATTGCCTCGCGTGGCCCCCGGCTTTCGCCGAGGAACGCTTCCTTGCCGGAAACGGACGATTCCCAACCCATTCAAGATGGCCATTGGCGGAAAGCGTCCGGCAAACCCGAATCCCCCACGCTGCATAAAGTTTCGCCCTACCGCCATGCTGCACCGCACAAATATTTTGCCGCCACGGTCTTCAAATTTTCATCTTCGCACCCCAGATAGCGACCCGCCGGATGGATCGGGCTTCATTCGCCATTCATTCTGCACCCATCAAATGGCGATCCTTCCCATTCGTTGGGAATCGATGCATCAAAAAAGGCACCGGATGGCGCATGCCAGCCCGAAAACGTCCGAAAACGGAGAGAAAGCCCGAATTGGCACGCCCGTTGCTTTGGAACGGACATGGATGGGGAACGGCCCACCGCCAGGACGAAAGACGAACAAGATGGAACAGGAAACCACCAATCTCTTCCGCCGCCGCGATACCTTCTTCGGCATCTGCGAGGCCGTGGGCCAGGACTTCGGCTTCAACCCGCTGTACCTGCGGCTCGCCTTCATCGCGCCGCTCTTCTTCTTCCCGGTGCAGACCTTCGCCGCCTATTTCGCGCTGGGGGGCATCGTGCTCGCCTCGCGCCTGATCTTCCCCGCCAGGACCGCGCCCGCGGAGACAGAGGCGGAAACGGAAACGCGCACGCCGCAGACCGAAGAGATGGCCCTCGCGGCTTGAGGGCTTGCGGGGCGGGGCCGCCCCTCTCTGGCCCCGCCCCGCTTCCCCGATCCCGCGGCGTTCCACTGGCGCCGCGGTCCCTGGGGACCGGCAGTTCCCTTGCCTGCCGGTCCCCTTGATTCTGTCCCGTGCGGGGACAGGCGCGCGGCACTTTGCCGGCGCCTCATAAACGCGACGTTTACGACGATGCTCTAGGACTGGCCTTCGCATATCCAACGGCGCGACCCGACCATCGCGCCCCAGAGAGGATGAGACGTTGAGCCAGTCGCCCCAGCAAAAGCTGCCGACGCGCGGTATCGCCGAACTGCTCGATTCGCTGGTCGCGAGCGAGGGAACGGGCGCGCATCCGCATGTCCGGTCCGGCCGCCTCAGCCAGGGCGGCGACGCGATGCGCAACCTGGCCGATGCGGTCCATTTCCTGTGCCTGCTTCACGGGCGCCACCCCGGGGTGGTCGACAGCGCGGCGCGCAAGGCGGTCGATCCGGCATCGCGCGCCTGGATGGAGGAGGCCGCGCAGGCCTTCGCCGACGAGCGCGCCTTCCTGTCGCAGGTCGCCGCCGCCGCCGGCCCGGTGCCGAGCACGCCGGGGCAGGACCAGTGCGAGGCCGCGGTCGCGGCCCAGTGCAAGGCGCTCGATATGCTCGCCGAATCGGACCGCCACGGCTGCGCGGTCGGCGCCGCGATCGCGCTGGCGCTCGACTGGCGCACGATCCGCGTCCTGCTCGACATCAGCGCGCAGCGGCTCGACCTGTCGCCGCCAGGCTGCGCGCTGCCCGACCTGCCGGGCACCGCGCGCCTCGCGGGCGCGATCGCCCAGACCCCGGCAATAGAGCGCGCGCTCACCTTCGGCGCCCAGCAGCTGCTCGCGCAGCATAGCGGGCTGTGGGACCTGCTCGCCGCCCGCGCTGCCGCGCGCACACATTCCTGAAACGGGATATCCGGACTCGTCATTGCGAGCGGCAAAGCGGGGCAACCCAAAGCCCCCCATGACGGCGCCGCTGCAAAGGCCGGGGCCACCGGCAGCCGCGCACGGTATCGCCCCATGGCCGAGCGGCGACGTGCCTGCTTGCACCCCTCCCCCGCCCCCGCTATGCCCGACCCGAGTTGACGTTCACGTTAAGGGAAAGGCAGCGAGCCGATGCGTTTCGAAGGTACCAGCGCCTATATCGCGACCCAGGATCTGAAGATCGCGGTCAACGCCGCGACGATGCTGCGCCGTCCGCTGCTCGTGAAGGGCGAGCCGGGCACCGGCAAGACCGTGCTCGCGGAAGAGATCGCCAAGGCCTTCGACGCCCCGCTGATCACCTGGAACGTCAAGTCGACGACGAAGGCGCAGCAGGGCCTCTACGAATATGACGCGGTCGCGCGCCTGCGCGACGGCCAGCTCGGCGAAGAGCGCGTCCACGACATCCGCAACTATATCCGCAAGGGCAAATTGTGGGAGGCTTTCACCTCCCCGAAACTGCCCGTGCTGCTGATCGACGAGATCGACAAGGCCGACATCGAATTCCCGAACGACCTGCTTCAGGAACTCGATCGCATGGCCTTCCACGTCTACGAGACCGACGAGACGATCACCGCCCGGGAACGCCCGATCGTCGTCATCACCTCGAACAACGAGAAGGAACTGCCCGACGCCTTCCTGCGCCGCTGCTTCTTCCACTACATCAAATTCCCCGACCGCGACACGATGGCGGAGATCGTCGAGGTCCACTTTCCCGGCATCCAGAAGACGCTGGTCAGCCGCGCGATGGACATCTTCTACGACGTGCGCGACGTGCCGGGCCTCAAGAAAAAGCCGTCGACGAGCGAACTCATCGACTGGCTCAAGCTGCTGCTGGCCGAGGACATGCCGCTGGAGGTCCTGCAGAACCGCGACGTCGGCAAGGCGATCCCACCGCTGCACGGTGCGCTGCTCAAGAACGAGCAGGACGTGATGCTGTTCGAAAAGCTCGCCTTCATGGCACGCCGCCAGGGTAGCTGAACCTCATCCCGGCGAAAGCCGGGATCGCTCGCTCTCCGGAGCCGCGCCTGTGGGGACCCCGGCTTTCGCCGGGTTGACGAAATCTACAGCTGATACGCGACCTCGACGTCGCCCCAGCGGCGCCCGCCGATCACCACCGGCATATAGACGTTGCGCACGGTCACATAATTGGTGCCGTCGCCCTCCTGCCGATAGACCGCCATGAAGAAGGGCGCGTCGCTGCGCTTCGCCGCGGCGTCGATCGCGTCGAGCAGGATGCGCCCGTTGCGGCAATGCGCGGTGTCATGTTCGAGGTCGCCGGTCGGCGCGCGCGAACAGTCGCTGATGTGTGTCGGCAGAAATCCGTTCATGTCACCCGCCGACGACATCTTCACCTCGGGATGCTCGGCGACGATGCGGTCGAACAGCGGCCGCCAGTTGGCGTCGGCCCAGTCGCTCAGCGTCGTGCGAAAGCGTTCGGGATTGGAATGCGGCACCCGCACATAGTCGGCGTCGAAAAGCTGCTCCATCGTCAGCGTCCCGGTCGCCAGCCCGCGTTCGGCGATGGCGACGAACTCGTCGCGCACCCGCGCCGCCAGTTCGACCACCGCGGAATCGCGGGGGGACACGCCGGCCGATATCACCGCGTTGAACATGCGGTTCGACACCTGCTCCATCGTCAGGATCGAATCGCGCGTCGCGCCCAGCGTCGCGCCATTCTCGCGCACCGACGCGACGACGCCGTCGAGCGCCTCGCGCACCTTGGCGCCGTTGGCATGCACCATCGCGCTCGACTGCGCGATACGGTCGCTCTGATCGTCGAGCAGCGCGACGAGATGCGTCGCGTCGTGCAGCGCGTCGGTGATCGTCTCGAACTGCGCCTCGGCGCGGCTCGACTGTTCGACCCCCGACTGGATTTCGGCGACGAGGCCGCCCGCCTCGGCCGCGAGGCTGCCGATCGAGCGGCGGATCTCGTCGGTCGCGCCGCGCGTGTTCTGCGCCAGCTTCTTCACCTCGGCGGCGACGACCGCGAAGGTGCGCCCGGCATCGCCCGCGCGCTCGGCCTCGATCGCCGCGTTGAGCGCGAGCATGTTGGTGGTCTTGGCGATCGATTCGATCGACTGGCTGACCTGCTGGACCTGTTCCATCACCGCCGCGAAATTGGTGACATGCGTGCCGAGCCGCGCGACGAGGTCGATCACGGCGCGAAACTCGGTCACCGCCGAATTGACCCGTTCGGCCCCGGCATCGAGCTGTTCGCACGCCCGCGCCGACAGCAGCTTCGCCTCGTCGGTCGAATCGGCGATCTGGCGCTGATCGGCCTCGAGGCTGACGACATATTGTTCGAGCCGGCCCAGTTCGGCGATCTGGCGATCCATCTGGTCGGTGGTACGCTTGATGCGCCCGGCCGCTTCGCTGCATCCGACGGCCAGCTCGCCGCAATCGCTCGCGACCGACTGGTCGAGGATCGGCCGGGCCGGATTGATCGGATCGAATTTCATTGCGCACTCACGTCCCTGAATGATCGCACGACCATGCCGGACATTGGTTAACGCGGCGTCAATGGATCGGAAGCGGAACGACCGCGAACATCGGGTTCGGACATCCGCTGCCTCCTTGAAGCCACAAGAGTCGATTTCGCACCCGACATGCGGGGCTATTGTGGCTTCAAGCGACCGGCCATCGACGCACCGCCGCGCATCGCGCGTGAAGTTGCGCGATTTTCCGCCGCTTTCCTCCCGCTCCCGCCCTTGCTTTCCGTAAACGTAAAGTGATTGCGCCCGCCGCCCCGACAGGATAATCCTGCCTCATGTTTTTCGGCTTTCTCGACGAGCTTCGCGCCGCGGGCATTCCCGCCAGCCTGAAAGAGCATCTGTTGCTGCTGGAGGCGCTCGACCGCGAGGTGATCGACCGCACCCCCGAGCAATTCTATTATCTCTCGCGCGCCATCTACGTGAAGGACGAGGGGCTGCTCGACCGCTTCGACCAGGTGTTCAACAAGGTCTTCAAGGGCCTGCTCACCGACTACGGCCAGACCCCCGTCGACGTTCCCGAGGACTGGCTGAAAGCGGTCGCCGAGAAATATCTGACGCCCGAGGAGATGGAGGCGATCAAGTCGCTCGGCTCGTGGGACGAGATCATGGAGACGCTGAAGAAGCGGCTCGAGGAACAGCAGAAGCGCCACCAGGGCGGCAACAAGTGGATCGGCACCGGCGGCACATCGCCCTATGGCAATTCGGGCTACAACCCGGAAGGTGTGCGGATCGGCGGCGAGAGCAAGCACAAGCGCGCGCTGAAGGTCTGGGAAAAGCGCGAGTTCCAGAATCTCGACAACACCAAGGAACTCGGCACCCGCAACATCAAGATCGCGCTTCGCCGCCTGCGCAAATTCGCGCGCGAGGGCGCGGCGGACGAACTCGACATTCCGGGCACGATCGACGGCACCGCGCGGCAGGGCTGGCTCGACATCAAGATGCGGCCGGAACGGCGCAACGCGGTCAAGCTGCTGCTGTTCCTCGACATCGGCGGGTCGATGGACCCGTTCATCAAGCTGTGCGAGGAATTGTTCAGCGCGGCGACGAGCGAATTCAAGAATCTCGAATTCTTCTATTTCCACAACTGCCCCTATGAGGGCGTGTGGAAGGACAACAAGCGCCGCTGGTCCGAACGCACCCAGATGTGGGACATCCTCCACAAATACGGCCATGACTACAAGCTGGTGTTCGTCGGCGACGCGTCGATGAGCGCCTATGAAATCAGCCATCCGGGCGGCAGCGTCGAACATTTCAACGAGGAAGCGGGCGCGGTGTGGCTGCAGCGGATGACGAACGTCTATCCCGCCGCGGTATGGCTGAACCCGGTGCCCGAGGCGCACTGGGGCTACACCCAGTCGATCAAGATGATCAAACAGCTGATGAACGACCGCATGTATCCGCTGACGCTGGCCGGCCTCGACGATGCGATGCGCGAGTTGACACGCAAGCATTGACGGAGCGCCCGAGCGGTTTCGCCGTGACGCGGCCGGGCCGATCCCCTAATCCCGTTCGTGTTGAGCGAAGTCGAGACACCCCGCGGGCGCGCGCTGCCGATGGGCATCTCGACTTCGCTCGATGCGAACGGATTCCCTGAGTCCCTGTCCCGGACGCCTCCATGCTCGACCTCCCCCTCATCGTCATCCTCCTCCTCACCGGCTTCATCAACCTGATCGGCGCGCTCGCCTATGCGGCGCGGATCGCGGGGGTGCGGACGGGGCGGATCGCCATGTCCTTCGCGCTGTTCAACATCCTCCTGCTCTTCTCGCGAACCTCGAACAGCTTTCTCGGCCCCTTCCTCGCCAAGCGGATCGAGACGCGCATCCACGACGGCACCGGCGCGCCGCTCTTCCTCGACATGCAGTTCGTCCTCGCCGCGGCGAGCATCGCGACGCTGGTCGGCATCCTGCTCGTCCCCACCGGCCAGCGCCTGTTCGCCGCGGCGATCGGCTGGTATCAGGACAACCGCTCGACGACAAAGCTCGCGCTCAAGGCCGCCAGTCCCGCCGGGCTGCGCACGCTCCGCCGGTCGTTTCGCCTTCCGGGCCTTGTGCATCTCAAGGGCTGGCACATGCCGCAGGGGATCGGCTGGGGCGTACTGATCGCCAATTGCCTCGCGCAGTCGCTGCTCGCCGTCGGCGTCGTCGCCTCGCTCTATGCCGGCTATCTCGCCCCCGAATTTCGCGTCACGGCCTCGCAACTGTCGGCGCTGATCAACGGTTTCGCGACGATCCTGCTCTTCGCCTTCATCGACCCGCAGCTTTCGGTGATGACCGACGACGCCGTCGAGGGCAGCGTCGGAGAGGCCGACTTCCGCCGCGCCATCGCGCTCATCTCGCTCAGCCGGCTGGCAGGAACGGTGCTGGCACAGGCGCTGTTGCTGCCCGCCGCGCTGCTGATCGCGCTCGTCGCCGTCCATGTCTGAACCGCGCCGCGCGCACAGCCGTTTCCACCGGGTCCGCCTCCGCCTCGAGGCGATGGCGGTCGTGCCAGGGCCGCGCGGCTGGTTCCTCGAATTTCTCGTCTTCGGTTTCAAGCAGGGCTGGGCCTGCCTGTTCGGCGGCCTGATGCTGGCGCTGCTGCTCGGCACGCATCTGTTCTGGCCCGAAGGCGCGCCGGTCCACCGCTATGACGCGATCACCGTCGGTGCGGTGCTGATCCAGCTCTCGATGTTCGCCTTCCGGCTCGAAACGCCGCGCGAGGCCGTGGTCATCCTGCTCTTCCACATCGTCGGCACGGTAATGGAATTGTTCAAGACCGCCGCCGGTTCGTGGCAATATCCCGAAGCGAGCCTGCTCCATATCGGCGCGGTGCCGCTCTTCTCGGGCTTCATGTATGCGGCGGTCGGCAGCTATATCGCGCGCGTCTGGCGCATCTTCGATTTCCGCTACACGCGCTATCCGCCCGCAGGGGCGACATGGGCGCTCGCCGCGGCGATCTACG
>JBBCJP010000014.1:0-45056 GCA_037190625.1 Alphaproteobacteria bacterium | reverse complement strand
GGCTGAGCCTGTCGAAGCCCTGCCCTTTCTTGAGGCCGAAAGACAAAAACAGGGCTTCGACAGGCTCAGCCCGAACGGTGGAGGAGGTCATGACGAAACTCCCACGCGCTGTATCTCCCATTCCAGCTCCACGCCCGCCTTTGCCTTCACCCGCGCACGCACTTCCTCGCCCAGCGCCTCGATATCGGCGCTCGTGGCATTGCCGAGATTGAGCAGGAAGTTGCAGTGCTTTTCGGACACCTGCGCGTCGCCGATGCGATGCCCGCGCAGGCCCGCTTCGTCGATCAGCTGCCACGCCTTCGTCCCCGGCGGATTCTTGAAGGTCGATCCGCCGGTCCGGCTGCGGAGCGGCTGGCTCAGCTCGCGCTCGGCGGCTATCCGGTCCATCTCCGCCTGGATTGCCGCCTTCTCGCCCGGATGCCCCCGGAAGGTCGCGCCGATCACGATCGCGCCCGCCGGCAATGCGCTGTGGCGATAGGTGTAGCCCAGCTCCGCCAGCGACAACCTCCGCCGCTCGCCCGAACGCAGCACGACCTCGCAATCGATCAGGATGTCCTTCACCTCGCGGCCATAAGCGCCGCCGTTCATCCTGACGAAGCCGCCGACCGTGCCGGGGATCGAGCGCAGGAATTCCAGCCCCGCGATCTCGGCATCCCGCGCCGTCGAGGAGACGAGGATGCCGCTCGCCCCGCCCCCGCAGGAGAGCGTCACCGCGTCCACCCGCTCGACCTTGGCGAAGGCCTTGCCCAATCGCACCACCACGCCCGGCACCCCGCCGTCGCGCACGATGAGATTGGAGCCGAGCCCGAGCCCCATGACCGGCACCGCCGGATCGAGCCCGGCGAGGAAATCCGACAGATCGTCCGCGTCCTTCGGCTCGAACAGCCATTGCGCCGTCCCGCCCGATTTGAACCAGACGAGCGGCGCCAGCGGCGCGTCCGGAGTGAGCCGGCCACGCACGGCCGGCATGTCGAGCACGGCGGTCACGACCCACGCGCCTTGCAGATGCCGTCGGCCAGACCGGCCGCCCATTTGGTGATGTCGCCCGCGCCCAGGCAGATCACCATGTCGCCCGGCGCGGCCAGGCTTTTCAGCTTGGCGCACACATCGTCGACATCGGTGACCGCATAGGCGCCGAGATGCCCGCGCTGCTTCAGCCCTTCGACCAGAGCCTCATGATCCACGCCCTCTATCGGCGCCTCGCCCGCCGCGAAGACCGGGGCAACCAGCACCAGATCGGCATCGTTGAACGCGCCCTGGAATTCCTCCATCAGCGATTGCAGTCGGGTGAAGCGATGCGGCTGCACCACCGCGATCACGCGGCCTTCCGCGCCTTCGCGCGCCGCCGACAGCACGGCTTTGATCTCCACCGGATGATGGCCGTAATCGTCGATGATCGTCACGCCGTCGACCTCGCCGACCTTGGTGAAACGCCGCTTCACCCCGCCGAACTGATCGAAGCCCCGCGCGATCACGTCGTCCGCTATGCCCAGCTCGATCGCCACGCCGATCGCAGCAAGCGCATTCTGGACATTGTGCCTCCCCGGCATCGGCAGGTGCACGCCCTCGATCACGCGCTGCTCGCCGGCGCGGTCGCGCACCGTCACGTCGAACTTGTTGCCGCCCGGCACGGGCTGGACATTGTCGCCGCGAATGTCGGCCTGGGCGGCGAAGCCGTAGGTGACGATCCGCCGGTCGCGCAGGCGCGGGATGATGCCCTGCACCTCGGCATGATCGACGCAGAGCAGGGCCGCGCCGTAGAAAGGCACATTCTCGACGAACTCGACATAGGCGTCCTTCGCCCGCTCGAACGATCCGTAATGGTCGAGATGCTCGGGATCGATATTGGTGACGACCGCGATCGTGCCGTCGAGCCGCAGGAAGCTCCCGTCGCTCTCGTCCGCCTCCACCACCATCCAGTCGGACTTGCCGAGCCGGGCGTTGGAGCCATAGGCGTTGATGATCCCGCCATTGATGACGGTGGGATCGATCCCGCCCGCGTCCAGCATCGCCGCGATCATCGACGTCGTCGTCGTCTTGCCGTGCGTCCCGGCCACCGCGACGGTGGATTTGAGCCGCATCAGCTCGGCGAGCATCTCGGCGCGCCGCACCACCGGGATGCGCCGCTCATAGGCCGCGACGACCTCCGGATTGTCCTTCCGGATCGCGGTCGAGATCACGACCACGGCGGCGTCGCCCAGATTGTCCGCGCCCTGCCCGATCGCGACCGGGATGCCCTTCTTGCGCAGCCCCTCGACGACATAGCCCTCGGCGGAATCCGATCCCTGCACCTGATAGCCCAGGATCTTCATCACCTCGGCGATGCCGGACATGCCGATGCCGCCGATGCCGACGAAGTGGATCGTGCCGATATCGGTCCCGACGCCCCTCATGCCGGCACCCCGCCCGCGGGCATCTCGCGAAAAGCCGGCGCGCCGACATAGGCCGGATCGGCATCGGGATGGCGCCCTACCCGCTCGACCAGATCGGCCAGCGCCTTCGCGGCATCAGGCCGTCCCACCGCCTTGGCCCGTCCGGCCGCATTGGTCAGCGCGATGGGATCGAGCGCCAGCTTCTGCATCTGCTTGGCCAGCTCTACGGCCGTGAACCTCTCCTGCGCGATCGCCCGCGCGCCGCCGGCCTTCGCCATCTCCCGCGCATTGGCGGTCTGGTGATCGTCGGTGGCGCTGGGCAGCGGGATCAGGATCGCCGGCCGCCCCGCCGCGGTCAGCTCGGCGATGGTCGAGGCCCCGGCCCGCGCGATGACGAGATGCGACCAGGCCAGCCGCTCCGGCAGGTCCGGCATATAGGTCGCCAGCTCCGCCGGGATGCCCAGCGCCGCATAGCGCGCGCGCACCTGCTCGATATCCTCGGGCCGACATTGCTGCGTCACCTGCAGCCGCCGCCGGAAATGCTCGGGCAGCAGCGCTAGCCCCTCCGGCACCACGTCGGACAGGATCGACGCGCCCTGGCTCCCGCCGGTGACGAGCAGGCGGAACACGCCCTCCTCGTCCAGCGCCGGGAAGGGCTGGTCGCGCAGGGCCAGCACCTCGTCGCGCACCGGATTGCCGACCAGGTTGACCTTGTGCGCCGCCTTGGCCGGCAGCCGGTCGATCGTCTCATAGGCCGTCGCGATCGCATCGACCCGCGTGGCCACCAGCCGGTTCACCCGGCCGAGCACCGCATTCTGCTCGTGGATCAGGGTGGGAATGTTCGCCTTGCGCGCCGCCAGCAGCGCCGGGAAGGCCGGATAGCCGCCGAAGCCGATCACCGCGGAGGGCTTGAACGTCTCGTAGAGCCGTCCCGCCATGGTCCGCCCGGTCAGGATCGATCGCGCCGCCTTCAGCCAGCCGATCGGCCCGCCCGCGATCCGTCCGGCGGGCAGGATATGGACCTGCACATTGTCGAACAGCCCCGGAATGCGCGCACCCCGGTCGTCGGTGACCAGCGCGCAGCGGTGGCCGCGCGCCAGCAATTCCTCGGCGAGCGCATGGGCCGGCATCATGTGCCCGCCCGTGCCGCCCGCGGCCAGGACATAATGGTGCGAGAAACTCATCCGCCGACGCTCCGCTTCACCACATAAGGGGAGCGGTGAAGATAGGGGTTGCGGCGGCTGAAGGCGAGCAGCAAGCCGAAGCCGATCGAAAGCGCGATCATCGACGATCCGCCATAGGAGATGAACGGCAGGGTCATGCCCTTGGACGGGGCGATATGGACGTTGACCGCCATGTTGATCAGCGCCTGCAGCCCGAACTGGCAGACCAGCCCCGCGCCGGCCAGCACGACGAACTTGTCCTCCTCGTGCAGCATCCGGATCAGCACCCGCCCGACGATCACCATGTAGAGGATCGCGATGGCGAGGCAGGCGATGATGCCGAATTCCTCGCCGATCACCGAGAAGATATAGTCGGTGTGCGGCTCCGGCAGGTGGAACTTGCGCACCCCCGCCCCCGGCCCGGCGCCGAACAGGCCCCCGGCGGTGAGCGTCCGCATCGCCGCCTCGACCTGATAGGTGTCGCCTTCGGAGAACAGGAATCCGTCGATCCGCGCGGTGGCGACCGGGTAGAAGAAATAAGCGAGCACGATCGCCGTCACGCCCGCCGCGCCCAGCAGGTAGAGGAAACGCATCGGCGCCCCCGACAAGGCGAGCAGCAACACCCAGGCGGCAGCGAAGATGATCGTCTCGCCGAAATTGGGCTGCTGCATCAAAAGCAGCGCGACGATCCCGGTGATCGCTCCGGTCAGCGGCACCATCGGCAGCGACGGATCCTTGTCCTTCAGCGACAACAGCCAGGCGATCGCCACGATATAGAGCGGCTTCAGGAATTCGGACGGCTGGAACTGGGTGAAGCCGACGCCGAGCCAGCGCCGCGCGCCGTTCACTTCCTGCCCGATGATCGGCACCAGAAAGAGCAAGGCGGTGAAGAAGATCGCCCCGGCGATCGCGAGCCGCCGCGCCAGATGCTTGGGCAGCATCGACACGCCGATCATCACCGGAATGGCCAGCACGATCCAGACGAGCTGGCGGTAGAAATAGTGCAGCGGCGCGAAGGTGAAGCCGCCGCCCGAATAACGCTGCGCCGCCGCCGGCGAGGCCGCCGCCACCGCGATCAGCCCGATCGCGATCAGCACCGCGACGAGGACGAGCAGCAGCTTGTCGATCTCCCAGAACCAGCGCCCCAGCGCGCTGCGGTCGGCCCGGCCGAGCCGCGCCGCGCGATTGGCCTGAACGGCGTCGAACGCGTCCGTGCTCATAACGCCTCCACCGCCTCGCGGAACGCCTGGCCCCGCGCCTCATAATCCCTGAACTGGTCGAACGAGGCCGAAGCCGGGGAGAGCAGAACGACCTCGCCCGCCCGCGCCGCCGCCGCCGCATCCTTCACCGCCTGCGCCAGCACGCCCGATTGCGTCACCGGCACCCGCCCGTCGAGCAGCCGCGCGAACATCGGCCCGGACTCCCCGATCGTATAGGCCGCCCGCACATGGCCGAGCTGATCCGCGCACGGCCCGAGGCTCTCGGTCTTGGCCAGCCCGCCCAGGATCCAGTGCACATCCGGAAAGGCCGCCAGCGCCGGCGCCGCCGAATCCGCATTGGTCGCCTTGCTGTCGTTGACGAACAGCACGCCGCCGCGCTCGCCAACGCGCTCCATGCGGTGCGGGAGGCCGGGATAGGTTTCGAGCGCCGACATGCGAACGTCAAACGGAATTCCGAGTTCGACGCAAACGTCCAATGCCGCCGCGACGTTCTGTGCATTATGCGGGCCTTGAAGCGCAGGCCAACGGGACTGGTCTGCGCGAGTTTGGCTAGTGATCTTGGCAAAACTGCCGGGACCATTTGTCATCTCAAGCCAAACTGCGTTCATTGCCGGATCGTCTACGCCGATGATTCCCACATGCTCCGGAGATTGCATTCGGAACAGACGGACCTTGGAATCTCGATAGGCCTCGAACCCGTCATACCGATCCAGATGATCCGGCGTCACGTTGAGCAGCACCGCCACGTCGCAATCGAGGCTGAAGGTGAGGTCGATCTGGTAGCTGGACAGCTCCAGCACATAGACGCCGCCTTCGGGCAGGGGCTCCTGCGCCAATATGGGCAGCCCGATATTGCCGCCCATCGTCGCCGGCACCCCGGCCGTCTTCAGGATGTGGTGGACGAGCGCGGTCGTCGTCGATTTCCCGTTCGTCCCCGTGATCCCGACCACCTTGTGCGGCGGCAGGCCGGCCCGGGCCTGCGCGAACAGTTCGATGTCCCCGATCACCGGCACGCCGAACTTCGCCGCATGACCCGCGATCGGATGCCGGTTCAGCGGCACGCCGGGCGAGACGACGACCCCAGCAAAACCGGTGAGGTCCGTCTCAAGCGGGTCGGCGAGCTCTATTGTTCCCCGGCGAAGGCCGGGGTCCAGGTCTGACTTAGAAACTAGACCCCGGCCTTCGCCGGGGAACAAGGAAGAGCGCGCTTCCTCCTTCGCATCCCACGCCACCACTTCCGCCCCGCTCGCGACCAGCGCCTCGACCGTCGCCACGCCGGAGCGGGCGAGGCCGAGCACGGCATAGCGCTTGCCGGCGAAGGCGGGGCTCGCGATCATCGGACCTTCAGCGTCGCCAGCCCCGCCAGCGCCAGCACGAAGGAGATGATCCAGAAGCGGATCACGACCGTCGGCTCGCTCCAGCCGAGCTGCTCGAAATGGTGGTGGATCGGCGCCATGCGGAAGATGCGCTTGCCGGTGCGCTTGTAATAGAAGACCTGGATGATGACGCTCATCGCCTCGACCACGAAGAGGCCGCCGATGATGCCGAGCACGATCTCATGCCGCGTCGCCACCGCGATCGCGCCGAGCGCCCCGCCGAGCGCGAGGCTCCCGGTGTCGCCCATGAAGACGGCGGCCGGCGGCGCGTTGAACCACAGGAAGGCGAGCCCCGCCCCGACGATCGCGGCGCACAACACGGTCAGGTCGCCCACGCCCGGCACGTGCGGGATACCGAGATAGGCGGAGAAGATCGCATTCCCGACCAGATAGGCGATGACGATGAAGGCGAGGCTGGCGATGATCACCGGCATGGTCGCCAGCCCGTCCAGCCCGTCCGTCAGGTTCACCGCATTGCCGAAGGAGACCACCACGAAGGCGGCGAACAGGATGTACAAGGGGCCAAGGTCGATCACCGGCCCGTTGTAGAAGGGGATGTAGAGATCCCCATCGAACCCGCCGAGGATCAGCCAGCAGCCGACCAGCGCCACCAGGAACTCGGCGGCCAGCCGCACCTTGCCGGAGACGCCCGCATGGTGACGCTTCTTCACCTTGTCGTAATCGTCGAGGAAGCCGATTAGGCCGAAGCCAGTGATGATCAGCAGGCAGCCCCACAGATAGCGGCTGGAGAAGTCCATCCACAGCAGCATCGCGACGATCAGCGAGGTCAGGATCATCAGCCCGCCCATCGTGGGCGTGCCGCGCTTGGCGAGATGGCTCTGCGGGCCGTCGTCGCGGATCGGCTGGCCCTTGCCCTGCCGCACCCGCAGCCAGCCGATGAATTTCGGACCGATGATGAGGCCCAGGAACAAGGCCGTCGCGGTCGCCGCGCCGGCCCGGAAGGTGATATAACGGAAGAGGTTCAGCCCTCCCGGAAACCCAAGCTGTTCGGCCAGCCACAGAAACATCAGTCTTCCCCTGTTCCGGACGAGCCGGGAGGCGCACCCGCCAGCGCCTCGACGAGGGCGGCAAGTCCGATCGAATTGGATCCCTTGACGAGGATTGCGTCCCCCGGGCCGATCGCCGCGCGGGCGAGATCGATGGCGGCCGCCGTGTCCGGCACATGCGTCATTTCGATGGCCGGGCCAAGCGCTTTCGCCAGCGCTTCCATCTCGTCGCCGACCAGGATCGCGCGCTCGACCCGCGCGGCGGCGATCGGCCAGGCCAGCGCCGCATGGAAATCCGCGCTGTTCTCGCCCAGTTCGCGCATCGCGCCGAGCACCGCTATGCGCCGTCCGGGCACATCCTCCTGGCCCAGCACCTTGAGCGTCGCCGCCATCGAGGCCGGATTGGCATTGTAGCTTTCGTCGATCAGCAGCGCCTCGCCGCCCGCCACCGCGATGCGCCGCCGCTCGCCCCGGCCCTTGAGCCCGCTTAGGTCGGCGAGAGCCAGCCCCGCCTGCGCCAGATCGCCGCCCGCCGCCTGGACCGCGGCGATCACCGCCAGGCTGTTCGCCACCCAATGCGCGCCGGGCTGGGCGATGGTGTAGCTCAATTGCGCGTCCGGCAGGTTCGCCGTCACCAGCGATCCTCCCCGGGGTGCGCGCACCACATAGGCCGCGCGCACGTCCGCGCCTTCCTCCAGCCCGAAGGTGACGATCCGCTCCGCATGAGGCCGCGCGGCGGCGATCAGCCGGTCACGATGCGGGCTGTCATAGGGAATGATCGCCGTCCCGCCCGGTTCGAGGCCCTGGAAAATCTCGCCCTTCGCGTCGGCGATTTCCGCGTCGCTGGCGAAGAATTCGCGGTGCGCCGGGGCGATGGCGGTGACGATGGCGACATGGGGGCGCACCAGCCGGGTCAGCGCGGCCAGCTCGCCCGGATGGTTCATGCCCATTTCGAACACGCCGTAACGCGCGTTGCGCGGCATGCGGGCGAGCGAGAGCGGCACGCCGGTATGGTTGTTGTAGCTCTTGACCGAACGGTGCGCCCGGCCCGGCGTATGGCGGTCCAGGGCGGCGAACAGAGCCTCCTTGGTCCCGGTCTTGCCGACCGATCCGGTGACGCCGATCACCCTGGCCTCGGTGCGCGCCCGCGATGCCCGGCCCAGCTCATTGAGCGCCGCGAAGCTGTCCGCCACGCGCACATGCGGATACGCCGTCGCTTCGCTCGCGATCGCGCCCGCCGCGCCGGCGGCGAAGGCCTTGTCGAGGTAGAGATGCCCGTCCGTCGTCTCGCCCTTCATCGCGACGAACAGGTCGCCCGCCCCGATCTCGCGCGAATCGAAGGCGATACCCGTAACGGCGAAATCGCCGCTCGCGATCCCGTCCGTCGCATCGGCGATCTCGGTGGAGGTCCACAGGCTCACGCCGCTTCCTCCCGCGCTACATTCACGTCGTCGAAGGGCAGCACCTTGTCGCCGACGATCTGGCCCTGTTCATGGCCCTTGCCGGCAAGCAGCACCACGTCGCCCGGCCCGGCTTCGGCGATCGCCGCGCGAATCGCCTCGCGGCGGCCGGCCATTTCGGTCGCACCCGGCGCGGCGGCCATGATCGCGGCGCGGATCGCAGCCGGGTCCTCGCTGCGCGGATTGTCGTCGGTGACGATGATGCGGTCCGCCAGCCGCGCGGCGACCGCGCCCATCTCGGCACGCTTGCCGGTGTCGCGGTCCCCGCCCGCGCCGAACACGATGATCAGCCGGTCCTTGGCGTGGGGCCTGAGCGCCTCGATCGCGCTCTCGATCGCGTCCGGCGTATGGGCGTAATCGACATAGACCGGCGCGCCCGTCTTGGTGATGACCGCCCGCTCCAGCCGCCCGCGCACCGGCTGCACCCGCGCCAGATGGGAAAGCGTCGCCACCAGTTCGCCCCCGGTCGCCATCACCAGCCCGGCGGCGGTCAGCGCGTTGGCCGCCTGATAGGCGCCGATCAAAGCGAGGTTGACGACATGCGCCTTGCCGTCCGCCTCGATGGTCAGCTTCTGCCCGAGCGGCGTCGTCTCGCGCTTGACCAGCTTCAGCGTCTCGCCCTTCGTGCCGACCGTCATCACCTTGAGCCCGCGCCGGCGGCAGCGGCGGGCCACCTCGTCCGATTTCGGATCGTCCGCCCAGATCACCGCGGTGCCGTCGGGCGTCACCACCTCATCGAACAGCCGCATCTTGGCCTCGAAATAAGCCTCCATCGTCTCGTGATAGTCGAGATGGTCGCGGCTGAGATTGGTGAAGGCGGCGGCCGACACCTTCAGCCCCTCGGTGCGATATTGCGACAGGCCGTGGCTGGAGGCCTCGAACGCGGCATGGCTGATGCCGAGCTTCTTGAGCCCGGCCATGTTGGACAGGAAGGTCACGATGTCGGGCGTGGTCAGCCCGGTCGTCGCCTGCTCGTCGGCGGTGGTGACGCCGAGCGTGCCGATGCTGGCCGAACGATGCCCCGCCATCCGCCAGAGCTGGCGGGTGAGCTCGACGTTCGATGTCTTGCCGTTCGTCCCGGTGACGGCCACCACGGTTTCGGGGAAGGGGTGGAAGAAGCGCGCCGCCAACCGGGCGAATATCCGGCGCGGCTCCAGCGCCTCGATATGGACCGCGCCTTCGACCCGCGCCTGCGGCCGCGCCACGACTGCGACCGCGCCCGCGGCGATCGCCGCGTCGACATAATCCTCGCCGTTGAAGCGTGCGCCCTTGAACGCCCCGAACACCGTGCCCGGCGCCACTTTCCGGTGGTCGATCGCGAAGCCGGTGACGGGGGTGGGATCGTCGCTGCCGATCAGCGCGCCCAGCCGCATCACCGCCTCGCGGAAGCGAGCAGCGGCATCAACTCGGACGTGTCGAGATCGCGGTCCCGGTCCGGGATGACGCCGAGCAGCGGCCCGGCGCGGCTGATCAGGCGGCTGACGATCGGCGCGGCCGTATAGGCGGCGGTGGTGACATAGCTGTTGGCTTCGGTTGGGCGTGGGGCATCCATCATGACCAGCACCACATAGCGCGGCCGATCCATAGGGAAAGCCGCCGCGAACGTGGTTACGTTGACTCGACGCGAATATCCGCCGCCTTCCGCGACTTTCTCGGCGGTGCCGGTCTTGCCGCCGACGCGGAAGCCCGGCGCCTCGGCGCGTCGCCCGGTGCCATTGGTGACGATCATGCGCAGCATCTGGCGCGAGCGTAGGCTCGTCTGCTGCGAAAAGACCTGCCGGCCCGGCGCGACATGGCCGGGTTCGACCCGCATCAGGGTCGCCGGCCGCCACGTCCCGCCATTGACCAGGGCCGCATAGGCGCTGGCGAGATGGAGCGGCGTCACCGCAAGGCCGTGGCCGAAGCCGGAGGTCAGCACGGTCGCCCGACCCCAGTCGCGCGGCCAGAGCGGGCGGGCGCGCTCGGCAAGCTCGATATGCGGCGCTTCGTGGAAGCCGAGCGCGCGGAAGGTCGCCTGCATCCGCTCGGCGCCCATCTGGTCGGCGATCCGCGCGCTGGCGACGTTGGAGGAATGGACCAGCACTTCCGGCACGGTCATCGCCCGGCCGATCGGATGGCTGTCGGTGATCCGGAAGCGTCCGATCGGCAGCGCCGAGCCGTCCCAGCGCTGGGCGAGCGAGGTGATGACGCCCGCGTCCATCGCCGCCGCCACCGTGATCGGCTTGAACGTCGATCCCAGCTCGTAAACGCCCATCGTCGCGCGGTTGTAGAGCGCGCTGGCGTCGGAGCGGCCGGCGGCGTTGGGGTTGAAGGTCGGCGCCGAGGCCATGGCGACGACTTCGCCGGTCTCGACGTCGAGCACGATGCCGGTCCCGCCTTCTGCGCTCATCGCACTAACCGCGCTGGCCAGCTCGGATTCCAGCGTCGCCTGCACCCGGCTGTCGATCGACAGCGCCACCGGCTCGCCGCGCCGCGCCGGATCGGTGAGCCTGTCCTCCAGCACCCGCTCCATGCCGGCCACGCCGCGCCCGTCGAAATCGGTCCAGCCGAGCACGTGACCGGCCATCGCGGTCTGCGGGTAGAGCCTCTCCGGCTCGCGGTTGAAGACGATCGCCGGCTCGCCCAGCGCGTTCACCGCCGCCACCAGCTCCGGCATCGCCCGGCGCTGGAGGAAGAGGTAGTTGCTGTCGGCCGCAAGGATGGTGCGATATTCGGCGATGCTGCGCTCCGGCATCAGCTCGTTGAGGGCGATCGCCAGCTCGTTCCGGTCGCCGATCACGCGCTGCGGATGGATGCCGATCGCCCAGGCGTCGATCGTGCGCGCCAGCGGGATGCCGTTGCGGTCGGTGATGTCGGCGCGCGGCGGCACCAGCGGATTGCCCAGCGCCGCCGCGCCGGACCGGTCGGTGACGACCTGAAGGTAGCCGAGCCGCAGCACGACGAGCGCGGTCACGCCGGCGAACAGCAGCAGCACCAGCATCAGCCGCTGGTAGGTGATCGCCAGTCCGTCCGTCGGGGCTTGGGCAGGAGCGGCCCGGATGGCCTGTGCGGCGAGCGTCGCCATCAGTTGCGGGCGCCTCCGCGCTCGGCGCGCGCCGCAGCGTTGAGATCGCGCAACGTCGCTTCGTCGAGCAAGGCGCGCGGGCGCGCGGGCGCTGCGGCGGGACGTGCGGCCGGAGGCGGTGAGGGTTCGGCGACGGTCATGCTGGCCTGCCTGACGCGCGGCCGCACCGGTTCGAGCGACGGGGCATCGTCGGCCGAGGCCACCTGCGCCAGCGCCGCCTGGCGCGGCGCGGCGGCCGGGGCGACCGCAGGCGGCAGCTCGGCCGAGGCCATCCGGACCTCGGCGGCCCGCGCGTCGAGCGCCGGCTCGCGCGTGTCGAAGCGGGCGAGCGTCACGCCATTGTCGAGGAACTGGCCGGCGGTCGGCGCGGCGAGCGCCAGCACCTCGGCGTTCCATGCCTCGAGCTGCTGCAGCCGCCCGCGCGTGCCGAGTTCGGTCTGGAGCTGGCGGATGTCCTGCCGGGCGGCGACGATCCGCCGCTCGACGCTGGCCAGCTCGGCGCGCTCGGACGCCACCTGGAGCGAGAGCATGTAGCAGGAAAGCGCGGCGACGCCGACGGCGGCGACCCACGCGACTGGCCTGAAACCCCTGGCGATCATATCGACGGTTCCTTCCCGATACTCGTACTGGCCCATGACGGGGCGGAGGTGCGGCGCGCGGCGCGGAGGGTCGCCGAGCGGGCGCGGGGATTGGCCTGGAGTTCGGCGGCGCCCGGCTGAACCGCCTTGGCGACCGCCTCGAAGGTCGGCGCGGGCCCGGCATTGGCCGCCTGCGGCAGGTGGCGCGATCCAGCCGGCAGCGATCCGCTGCGGATTTTCAGGAACCGCTTCACGATCCGGTCTTCCAGGGAATGGAAGGTGACGACGGCGAGGCGGCCGCCCGGCTTCAACACCTGTTCTGCGGCCGCCAGCCCGCCCTCGAGCTCCTTCAGCTCCTCGTTCACATGGATGCGGATCGCCTGGAAGGTCCGGGTCGCCGGGTCCTTCTTCATGCCCGGATGGTGGCCCAGCGCCTTGCGCACCACGTCCGCCAGCTCGCCGGTCCGCGCGATCGGCCGCGCCGCGACGATCGCCCGGGCGACCCGGCGCGACTGGCGCTCCTCGCCATAAGTGAAGAGCACGTCCGCGATCTCGCCTTCGTCGGCATTGTTCACGAAATCCGCCGCGCTCTCCCCCTCGCCACCCATCCGCATGTCGAGCGGGCCGTCGGCCTGGAAGGAGAATCCGCGCTCGGCGCGGTCGAGCTGCATCGAGGACACGCCGATATCGAGCGTCACGCCGTCCACCGCGTCCACGCCGCGGTCGGCAAGCGCCTGACGCATCCGGGAGAAACGCTCCGGCACCAGCGTCAGGCGCTCCCCGCTCGAAGCCGCCAGCGCCTCGCCTTCTTGTATCGCGTCGGGATCGCGATCGAAGGCGATGACGCGGGCCGCTCCCTTATTCAGGATGGCGCGCGTATAGCCGCCCGCGCCGAACGTGCCGTCGACATGCGTCTCGCCTGGGGCGATGGCGAGCGCGTCGAGGACTTCGTCGAGCAGGACGGGAATGTGGGGCACGGCGGCGGGGCTCACAGCGAGATCCCCTTCTCTTCCAGCCGGTATTCGGCGAGCGCGCGCAGCTCCGCGTCGCCGCTCTCCAGCGCGCGGCGCGGATTCCAGATTTCGAACGTGCCGCCGACGCCGACGAACAGGGCCAGGTCCTCGATCCCGCCGCGGCGGCGCATCATCGGGGGCAGGATGATGCGGCCGGACGTGTCGTAGGGGGCCTCTTCGGTGACGCCGAAGGTGCGGCGCGCGCGGGAGAAATGCGCCTTGGGATCCGCGCCCTCCTCGACGAGACGGCGGCGCTCGTTCTCGCTGTAGAGGATGCGGGCGTAATTGCGGTCGTATCCGGCCAGGCAGGCATCGACCTCATGGGTGCCCAGGATGATCACCTTGGCGTCGGAACGCCGCTCGATGACCGCGCGGACGAAGGCGGGCACGGACAGACGCCCTTTGGCGTCCACCGCGTTGAGCGCGCTCCCATTGAAGAGATGCTCGAGTTCCACCCTTCAGCCCCACACACGGCTTCCCCGTTCGCGGACACGCGCCCTCGCGCGCCCGCGTCGCTCTCGCGGCGAACAGGAAATGCCCCTGACTAGGAGATCGTGGATAACCGAAGCGGCATGGGATTGGAAGGGGATTCCATGCCTTTTGTGGGGATTTCATGCCTTATAGAGGAAAAAGGCGGCTATTTTCTTGTTATGTTCTTACTCAGATCCTTGCCATGCGGATGCGGATGGAGTTGTGGATAAGTCGGTGAGTGGAGCGCCCGTGGCGACGAGCCGCGCGACTCGGCGCTCAGCGTCCCGTCCCGTCATCGGGCGGAGTTGCGGCCACGACATTGTTGGATTCGGCATTGCCGGGCGCCACGCCCAGTTCGGCGAGCGGCTCGGCGCGCTTGGGCGGCAGCGGCGCGGAGCCCTCTCCTTCCCCGCCGCCCCGCGCCTGCCGTTCGATCAGGTTGGGCGTGATCGGCGGCTCGCCGACCGGCTCGCGCGTGAAGATGGCGGCGAGCAGCACGGCGAGAAAGACGAACGCAAGGCCGGTCAACCCGATCCGAACCCTCTGCATCGCGAACACCGGCCTCCAAATTGCGGAACTGCGCGGAATCTAGGCATCGCGGCCCCTTTTGTCGAATTCGGCGTGCAATTTGTCGAATCGGACGGACCGAGACACTCTTGCGACAAACTAGGGCTTGACGGAGAATGCTGCGGTCGCGAAGGAGGCGCGTCATGCACAAGAGCCTTGTCCTTGCCGCCGCCGCGGCGTCCGTCGCCCTTGCCGCTTGCGGCGGGGAGCCCGAAACCATCACGGTCAATCGCTATGATGCGCAGGCCGAGGCGCTGGCCAACGCCGCACCGATAGAGCTGCCGCCGGCGATCGTCGCGGGCCGCACCTATCGCTGCCGCGACAACAGCCTCGTCTATATCGATTTCTACAACAACAACACGGCGACGATCCGCAACGAGCGCGGCGGCGACATCGCCGCGACCGCGACCTCGCCGGACGGCACCGCGCCTTACACGGCCGACGGCTATTCGGTCAGCGGCAACACCGCCAACATTACCTATGCCGCGCCGGGCAAGGGCTCGCAGACCTGCCGCAGCTAAGCGCTAAGGCCTTTCAGCAATCACGAGGCCGGCCCGCCACCGCGGGCCGGCCTTTTTCGTGATGGCCGCTGTACCGCGTCCCTGCTATTTCTGCCCCGGCATCGGTCGAGGGGGACAGGATGATCAAGGCGATCGCAGCGGCAGGCCTGGCGCTGGCGGGACTCGGCGCGATCGGCTTCGCGCAGACCGGCGACGGCGACGATTTCGAGGCGCTGCCCGGCGGCTGGCACATGCATCCGTCGATCTGTACCGTCCATCATGAGGAGGGCGAGCGGATGGTCTCCCTCTATTATGGCGGCATGACGGCGGATTTCGAGATTGCGAGCCCCGAGCTTGGCGCGCTCGCGCGACGCGGGGAAGCCGCTCTGGAATTGGGCGTCGACGGGAGGTGGCGGGCGATCCCCTTTGCCAATGCCTTTGAATATGTGGACGGGCGCCGGGGTTACAATTTCGGCCTGGAAACGGACGTTTTCGACGAGATGCGCGCCGGCCGCCGCCTCCAGCTCCGCAGCCGGGGCCGCACGATCTTCGATTTCGATCTCGCCGATGTCGCGGCGGCGATCGATGCGACCACGAATTGCTACATGGCGAGCGGCGAAATGGCCGGCGAGAGCGCGTGGGACGGCAACGCCATCGAATATAACCGGATGTGACCCGTGGCGGATGCGCCAAAACCTTTGGCTCGCTTGTCCATTTCGGTCCTCGATCGAATTCACCGTTTCCGATGGGAGCCTGTTGATGTCCCCCAGTCTCGCCGGCCAGGACCAGCGACAGCGTGTCGCGCTGCTGCTGGGCATCGCGCTGGCCTCGGTCCTGCTGTGGCAGACGACGCTCGGCGGCTTCCTGCTCTATCCTTTCACGATATTGGCGACCTGGTTCCATGAAATGGGCCATGGCCTGGCTGCGATGCTCACGGGCCGGGGATTCGAGCGCCTGATGATTTTCTCGGACGGTTCGGGCGTCGCGCTGTCGCTGCGCCCAGCCGACGGCTACCGGCTGACCGATGCGCTGGTGGCGGCAAGCGGGCCGCTTGGGCCGGCGATCGCGGGCGCGGCATTCATCATCTCCTCGCGCTCGCCCGCCGCCACGCGCAATGCGCTGGCGGTGCTGGGCGTCGCGCTCATCGCGTCCACGTTGATCTGGGTCCGGTCGCTGACGGGTTGGCTGGTCCTGCCCGCGCTCGGCCTGGCGATCGTCATGCTCGCATGGCGCGGGTCCGCGCCCTTGCGGAACTTCGTCATCCAGCTTGTCGGCGTGCAGGCCTGCATCAGCGTGTGGAGGCAGTTCGACTATCTGTTCAGCCCGGGGGGAATCGTTGACGGCCAGCTGCAGCGATCGGACACGGGCGCCATCGCGGATGCGCTGTTTCTGCCTTACTGGTTCTGGGGCGCGGCCATCAGCCTCGCGATCCTGGCCTTGTTGTGGTGGAGTTTCCGGCTCGCTTTCCGGCGCTGACATGGCGACGGGCTAGGCGTGCGCGCGTCACCCGGCTAGGGAGCCGCGCATGAGCGATTCCATCACCCCCGAAATCGTCGCCGAGCATGGCCTGTCCCCCGAAGAATATGCGCGCGTCCTCCACGCGCTGGGCCGGGAGCCGAACCTCACCGAACTCGGCATCTTCTCGGTCATGTGGTCGGAGCATTGCTCCTACAAGAGCTCGCGCATCCACCTGAAGAAGCTGCCCACCGAAGCGCCCTGGGTCATCTGCGGCCCCGGCGAGAATGCCGGTGTCATCGACATCGGTGATGGGCAAGCCGCCATCTTCAAGATGGAGAGCCACAACCACCCGTCCTATATCGAGCCCTATCAGGGCGCGGCGACCGGCGTGGGCGGCATCTTGCGCGACGTCTTCACGATGGGCGCGCGCCCCGTCGCCAACTTGAACGCCCTGCGCTTCGGCCGGCCCGACCATCCGAAGATGAAGCACCTCATCTCCGGCGTGGTCGGCGGGATCGGCGGCTATGGCAATTGCGTCGGCGTCCCCACCGTGGGCGGCGAGGTCAATTTCCACCCCGCTTATGACGGCAACATCCTGGTCAACGCGATGACGGTCGGCGTCGCTGAGACCGACAGGATCTTCTATTCGGCCGCTTCGGGCGTCGGCAATCCGATCGTCTATGTCGGCTCCAAGACCGGCCGCGACGGCATTCACGGCGCGACCATGGCCAGCGCGGATTTCGGCGAGGACAGCGAGGAGAAGCGCCCCACCGTCCAGGTCGGCGATCCCTTCACCGAGAAGTTGCTGATCGAGGCCTGCCTCGAGCTGATGGCGTCCGACGCGATCGTTGCCATTCAGGACATGGGCGCCGCCGGCCTCACCTCCTCCTCGGTCGAGATGGCCAGCAAGGGCGGCGTCGGCATCGAGCTCGACATGAACGCGGTGCCGCAGCGTGAGACCGGCATGACGCCCTACGAGATGATGCTGTCGGAATCGCAGGAGCGCATGCTGATGGTCCTGAAGCCCGGCCGCGAGGCCGAGGCCGAGGCGATCTTCCGCAAATGGGAGCTGGATTTCGCCGTCATCGGCACGGTCACCGACACGGGCCGCATGGTTCTCAAGTGGAACGGCGACACGGTCTGCGACATCCCTCTCGCCCCGCTTGCCGACGAGGCGCCACTCTACGACCGTCCCTATGTCAGCCGCGAGGAGTACAAGGCCTGGGCGAACGTGAAGCCGCTCGGCGCGGTGCCCGAAAGCACCGACATCGCCGCCGACCTGCTCAAGCTGATGGCCTCGCCCGACATCGCCAGCCGGCGCTGGATCTGGGAGCAATATGACAGCCAGGTGGGCGGCGACACCGTCCAGAAATCGGGCGGCGACGCCGCGGTCGTGCGCATCCACGGCACGAAGAAGGCGCTCGCCGCGACCACCGATTGCACGCCGCGCTATTGCTACGCGGACCCCTATGAAGGCGGCAAGCAGGCGATCGCCGAGGCCTATCGCAACCTCTCCGCCGTCGGCGCCACGCCGCTCGCCGTCACCAACTGCCTCAACTTCGCCAATCCCCAGCGCCCCGAGATCATGGCCCAGATCGTCTATGCGCTCGAAGGCATGAGCGACGCCTGCCGCGCCCTCGATTTCCCGATCGTGAGCGGCAACGTCTCCCTCTACAACGAGAGCAAGGCCACCGGCGGCGGCAGCGCCATCCTCCCCACCCCCGCCATCGGCGGCGTGGGGTTGCTCCAGGACTGGGAGAAGTCGGCGACGATCGCGTTCAAGGCCGAGGGCGAGGCGATCTACCTGATCGGCGAGCGCCGCGGCCATCTCGGCCAATCGCTCTGGCTGCGCGAAATCCATGGTCGCGAGGACGGCGCGCCGCCGCCCGTGAATCTCGAGGACGAACGGACGGCCGCCGAATGGATCCGCACGATGATCGGCCATGATGCGCTGACCGCCGTGCACGACATTTCCGACGGTGGTCTGCTGGTCGCGATTGCCGAAATGGCGCTGGCCGGAAATATCGGCGCCGAGCTTTCCGCCCCCCAAGGCGTGGCAAGCCTGGCCGGCTTCGCCTTCGGCGAGGATCAGGGCCGCTATATCGTGACGACGCGCGACCCCGGGGCGTTGGAGCGGTCGGTGGGCTGGTCCTTCGTATCCGGCATCCGCATCGGCACGACGGGAAGCCAGGGGGTTCGTCTGGGCGGTCAGGAAGCGGCCCTCGCCGACCTGCGCCGCGCGCATGAGGGCTTTTTCCCCGCTTTGATGGGTGCTACGCCGCCGGCCTAGGTCCAGGGCTCGGGCCTCCGTGAAGGAAGGACCGTGCCATGCCCCGAAGCCTCGCCAGACCCATCGCCCTCGCCACCCTTGTCGCCGGCGTACTCGACATCGCCTTCGCCGCCGGCCTCACGCTCTATTACGGCCGCCCGGTGCCGGGATGCTGCGCTTCGTCGCCTCCGGCCCCGTCCCGCCCGCCACCGAATGGGGCGCGGCCGGCGCCGCGCTCGGCCTCGCCGTCCACTTCGCGCTGATGACGGTAATGGCGGCCGTCTACATGCGCGCCGCCGCGCGCATCCCCTCGCTGGCTGCCAGGCCGCTGCAATGGGGCATCGCCTACGGCCTTGCCACCTATGCTGTCATGAACCTGATCGTCGTGCCCTTGCGCTTCCCCGCCGCCTTCCCGCCCTCGCCCATCTCGGTCGGCACCCAGCTCTTCGCGCACATCGCCCTGGTCGGCCTCCCCATCGCGCTGATCGCCGCGCGTCACTTCCGGGGCCGCCTTCATTCCGCCTGACCGCGCTGTCCAAATGCGCTAATATGGCGGCGGAGGAGAGGGCCGATGAGCACCGGCTATTCCGGCACGCCGCTGGCGCGCAAGCTGTCGCTGAAGGACGGGCTGCGCGTCTGGTGGGAGGACATGCCCTCCTCCGTCCGCGCCGAGATCGAGGAGCATGGCTACGAGCTCGCCCATCTCGTCTGGCCCGAGCCGCCGATCGAGGCCGGCCATGTCTTCGTGAGCTGGCGGGACGAATTGGAGGCTGCCCTGAAGCGCCTGCGCCCGCTCCTCGCCCCGGACGGCTTCCTGTGGGTGAGCTGGCCCAAGCAGGCGGCGATGCGCCCCGGCGATGTTACCGAGGATGTGATCCGCGAGCTGGCCCTGCCGCTCGGCCTGGTCGACGTGAAGGTCTGCGCGGTGGACGAGACCTGGTCGGGCCTCAAGCTCGTGATCCGCAAGGAGCTGCGCGAGGGCTGAGCCGCCGCGCCGCGCCCTCACGCCGCCTTGGGCAGCAGCGATTCGAGCCGCAGGCTCGGATGCGGATAGACGAAGCGGTTCATCGACATGGGCAGCACGAAGCCTTCATGGGCGCCGGGCGTGAAGTAATTGCCCTGCCATTTGTTCGGCGTCGTGCGCGGATCCTGATCCTCGTAGACCGCGCCGATCGGTGCGTAATTGAGGTCGAGCCCGAACACCGCATAGAGCGCCATGTCGACGAAGTTCATTTCCTCGACCGTGCCGCGCAGATGCGTGTCCTGACAGATCACGGCATGGAGCTGCTCCTGCACGTAGAAGAGCGAGGCGAGGTCCTTCACCACCTGGTTGAAATCGTGCGCGCCGTCATGATGGACCACGCTGCGCTTGGCGTCGTGCTTCATCACCGTGTCGACATAGGTGGGCAGGTCGCCGTGGAAGAGCCGCACGCGCTTGGCGGCCTCCGGGTACATGCGGCGAACCCGCTCATAGGAATAGCGCAGGCAGTTCGCGTCGATGTCGACCATGTCGATGTCGAAGTCGAACCATTCGGAGCAGCCGGCGAAGATGGTGGAGGCGCCGCCCATATAGACGCCGACTTCGACCACCCGGTCATATTCCCCCGCGAAATCGCGCATCGTCGTGACCAGATCGAAATAATAGTCGATCGAGCACTGGTCCTCATAGGCGCAGCGATAGCGCCGGGCGCGCTGGTAGATGTCGTCGAAAATCTTGTTGCGGCCCATGAAATTGCCGCTGCCGCGCACCGCCTTGTAGCCCGAATAGACCGGCACGTTCAGCTTCTCGTTGGGGTCTTTCAGGCCCTCGAGCTCGGCGTCGGGCGCGATGAAGGTGCCGTAGGTCATGATGTCCGATCCCCTCGCGGATATGCGATGTCGGATTCGGCCTAGTCGGGGATGGTTACCAAGCCGTTTACGATGATGGCCGCCCAGAATGTCGCGAACCTATTGCGAACGTCTCGCATTATCGCTAAATCCCGCTCCATGATCGTCTGCGTCTGCAACGCGATTCGCGAAACCGAGGTGCGCCAGGCGGCGCGCGACGGCGCGTCCTGCCCGACCAGCGCCTACCGCTGTTACGGCCGCAAGCCGCGCTGCGGTCAGTGCTTCACCTTCGCGCGCGAGATCATCGACTCCGAACGCACCGTCGCCTGACGGGCCGGATTTCCGCTTATCGAGAATGACTCGCGCTCGCGCCGGGCGCGCCGGAATCGCGCCCCAGCTACGAACGCGAACGCTTAGCAATATCGCGTAATTTTTCGCAGTTTTCCGCCATTTTTTGATGCTTTTTTAGCCTTGGTGCGTTACACTGGGCGCGATCATTCAATGGAGGCTGCCGCCATGAAGGGCGACGAGAAGGTCATCGAATTTCTGAACGAGACGCTCAAGAACGAGCTGACCGCGATCAACCAGTATTGGCTGCATTACCGCATGCTCGACAATTGGGGCGTGAAGCGGCTGGCCGATTACGAGCGGCATGAATCGATCGACGAGATGAAGCATGCCGATACGCTCGCCGAGCGTATCCTGTTCCTCGACGGCCTGCCCAATTTCCAGCTCCTGGGGCGCCTGCGCATCGGCGAGAATGTCGAGGAGGTGCTGAAGGCCGATCTCGATCTGGAGCATGAGGCGCGCGAGCAGCTGCGCGGCGCCATCGCCCATTGCGAGAGCGTGCGCGACTATGTCAGCCGCGAGATTTTCGAGCGCATCCTGGAAAGCGAGGAGGAGCATATCGACTTCCTCGAAACCCAGCTCGCCATGATCGAGCGGATGGGCCTGCAGAACTACATCCAGCTCCAGAGCAAGCCGGCGGAGGACTGAACGGGCGCGAATGTCGAATGACGTTCGCCGCCTTGTCCGCGGCCAATGGCGGCCCGTTCAATGACGCGAAGCCGCCGGGAGGCGACAGGCGGCGCCAGCGGACGATGACGCTTTCCTGCGATCGGCGATATGCTAGGCTCCTTGCGTTAGACGGATATCGGCCGCCTAGATCGGCGGTATCCTGAAACGGGGGAAAGGCTATGGGGGGATTGGGTTTCGCGGCCATCGTCGGGGCCATGCTGGCGGTGCAGCCGGCCGCGGATGAGTCATGTGTGCTCAGCTATTCGGCGGCGCCGCCGATCACCCAGGTGATCCGCGATCAGAGCTTTGATTTCGAAACTTACGATGCGGTGTGCGAGGCTGCGCGCCGGCATGGCCTGGAACTGACGATCAGTGGCGCCAGCGGGGTTGAAGCGGAGCGCGCATTCGGCTGGGCGTCCGTAACGGTCCGCCGCGCCGAAACCGGCGCACTGAGCGACGTGGAGCATGTGTCCACATATCTGAGCGCCGATGCGACCGAAGCAGCCGCCGCCGACATGCTGTATCTCGCCGTCAATTCCGCGGCCAATGAGATGGCCGGGCATATCGACCAACACGTTCGATCGATCGAGGCGGAGGAAGACCGGCTGCGCGCCGTGTTTTCGGCGGAAAGCCGCGCAAGCCCCAGGCGATAGGCCCGGCGCTCGCGACGGGCCTCACGATTCTCCGGGAATGGGGATGCTCGGCGTCGCGGGCGTTGGCGGCTGCGGCTGGCCCGGCCGGCCGAGGCTGTAGGTCAGCGCCAGCTTGAAGCGCGGTCCGTCCGACAGGAACGTGCTGCGCGTGAGCGCCGTGGCGGATGTGGTCCGCGAACGGAATTCGGTGGGGCCGAACAGATCGTCGATCGTCACGACGCTGGACAGGCGATCGGTGATCGCGTGCGACCAGGAGGCGCCGGCGCGGACGAAGGAGGATCGGCGCACCAGTCCGTCGTCATAGGGGCCGGAGAAGTTCGCCGTCAGCGTCACGCGGTCCGCGCCGCGCCGCCCGTCGGCGCCGTCGCGATAGTCGATCTGCGCGGACGCGGAATAATTGGTGCTGCGCCGCTCCCGCAGAATTCCGAAATCGTCCTGCTCGACCGTCCGGTCGATCAGGTTGGTGTTGAGCGTGTAGCTCAGGCCGCGGGCGATGGTGCCCTGAACGGCCAGGCTGGCGCCCAGATCGGTCCGCTCCCCGACATTGACCGGCCGGGTGACGAGCACACCGTCGTCGGTCAGCGTGCTGAGATTGGAGAACAGGTCGTCGGTCAGCCGGCCGAACATGGTGAGGGTGATCGTCTGGCGCCTCACCTGGGCGCGCAGCCGCGCCTCGAAGGAATCGGTCAGCTCGGGCCGCAACAGCGGATTGCCGTCGAAGGCGGTCGTCGAATCCTGGAAACGCAGCGCCGGGCTGAGCAGCTGCGCCGCCGGCCACGCGATGCGCCGGGAATAGCTGAGCTGGCCCGTCAGCCATGCGGCAAGGCTGCGCTCGAGATGCAGGCTGGGGAAGAAATGGACCTCGCTTGGCCCGTTGCCGAGGGTCGGATCGGCGAAGTCGTAATCGCGGCCCTCGATCCGCAGGCCGGTGAGCAAGGTGCCGCCGAACAGCGGAAACTGATAGCTGGCATAAGACGCCACCTCGAGAAACGATCCGTCGATCGTCGAGACGGGCGGGAAGGAATTGCCGCCGAGCGGCAGGTCGCCGCCTTGCTCTATCCGGCTGGCGTCGCGCGTATTGTTGATCGCTCCACCAAGCAGCAGGCGGCGTCCGCCCGGGAGCGGCCGGACATAATCGAGCTTGAAGATGCGGGCGCGGGAGAAGGAGTCCGACCGGAACTGGAATCGCCCGGCCCCGAAATCGGTATCGAGGTCGTTGATGGGATCGAAGCGATATTGCTGGACGGAGGTGGTCAGCAGCTCGCCAGGCCGGCTGCCTTCCGCCCGATATTCGAGCGATACATTATAGGCCCGATAGCTGAAATCGCGCGTGGTGAACTGGGTGAGCGGCGCGTCCGGATCGAGTGCGGTGGCCAGCTCCGAGGCGATCGATGTCCGGGCATCGGCGCTGATCAGCCCGCCCTGGAAGGTGATCGTCTTCTTCGCCGTCGGGCGATAGCTGACCTGCGCATTGCCATTGACGGATTCGAAGCGGCCGCGCGAATCCAGCGTTTCGATGCTGTCGGGAATCGGGCTCGCGGGGTCCAGGCTGATCCGCTCGCGCGTGGATTCGGAAACCGTGCCGTTGCGGGTCCAGCCGAGATTTCCGGACACCGTCCAGTCGCCACGGGTCCAGCTCGGTGCGGCACGCAGCTCGTGGCCGTCATAGCGGCTCAGGCTGCCGGTCACCGAGCCCCGCAATCCGTCCAGGGCGCTGCGGCGCGTGATGATGTTGATGACCCCGCCGGTGCCGGAGGCCGAGAATTGCGCGCTCGGGTTCGACACGACCTCGATCCGGACGATCTCCGATCCCTGAAGGTCGCGCAGGATGTCCGGGTTCGGCGACGGCCGGCCGTCGATCAGGACGGTGACGCCCGTCGTGCCGAGCAGCCGGATCGTGTTATCGGGCTCGACCGTGATCGCCGGGATGCGCCCGAGCAGATCAAGCGCGTTGGACGAGCGCGCCTGCGCCGTGTCGCGCACCAGATAGGTCTCGCGGTCGATCGCCGTGCGCTGGTCGGATTGCGCGCGGATCACGATTTCTTCCTCGGCAGGCGGCGTCGCCGCAGCCGGGGCGGTCTGGGCGCTGATCGGAAACACAGGCGCGATCGCCGCGACGGAGAGCAAAAATATTCGGCGCAACTTCATTCCCCCTGGTCACGCTGCACCGCCCCCCCGGTCTGCGAAAAGAAAACGGATAACGCCCCGCAGATTGGCGACGGATGAAACCCCATCCGTGTTAGTTAGCTAACACGGTTGCATGGACACGTCAAAAAGAACTTCGTCGCTTTGTTCAGCCCGGCGCGAGGCGGCTTGCCAATGCCCTGCCCGCCCCCTCGGGCGAGGCGCATGACCGGCCACGCTCCCCGCCTTATTCGCCGCTTGCAAAGTAGGATGGCGTCTGCCTTATCCTGCGCGGGGCAACGTCCGCTACCGGCTCTCCATGGTCCCGCCGGGGCCGTGTTCGAACCTCGAAAATGGCCGTGCCCATGTAGGGCGTCAACTTCGTGAACTTCGCCGCCGCGCGCCGGAGGCGATATGGGTGAAGTTGTAGAATTTCAGGCTTGGGGGGTCACCGGATGACTGAAGCCGTATCGCCTGCTGCCGTGCCGATTGCCGTCGCCGCTCCCCCCGATCGCATCGCCACGCTCGATATCCTGCGCGGCATCGCGGTGATGGGCATATTGGCGATGAACATCGTCGCCTTCGCCATGCCCTTCCAGGCCTATATGAATCCGGTGGCCTATGGGGTGGAGAGCCAGGCGGACATGGCCTCCTGGCTGTTCAGCTTCATTCTGATCGACGGCAAGATGCGCGGGTTCTTCTCCTTCATGTTCGGCGCCTCTACCCTGCTGGTGATCGAAAGCGCACAGGCGTCGGGCGGCTCGCCGGCGCGCGCGCATTATATGCGGGTGCTCTGGCTGCTCGTCTTCGGCCTGCTCCATTTCTACCTGATCTGGTTCGGCGACATCCTCGCCGCTTATGCCTTGTGCGGCCTCGTACTCTATGCCTTCCGCAACCTGTCGGTACGCGCGCTGGTGATCTGGGGCGTTGCGCTCGTGTTACTGCAAACCCTGCTGATGACCTTCGCTTCGCTCGGCATCGCGGCCATGGCGGCCGCCGCCGCGATGCCCGACGCAAGCGCCGAGACGCTGCGTTCCTGGCAGGATATGCAGCGCGATTTCGGCGGCAACAACGAAGCGATCGCGACGAGCCTGGCGCTCTATCGGGGCGGCTATGCCGGCATCGTCACCGAACGCCTGACCAACATGACGGGCATGCCCTTCGTCAACACGATGATCTTCGGCCTCGAAACTCTGGGCTACATGGCCATGGGCATGGCCGCCTTCAAATCGGGCTTTTTTCGCGGCGCCTGGGATGCTGCGCGCTACCGCAAATGCGCCGTCATCGGCTTCGCCATCGGCCTGCCCGTCTATGCGCTGTTCGCGTGGCTGCTTCTGCGCGACGGCTTTTCGGTGCCAATGGTTTTCGCGATCACCATGGCCGCGACCGGCATCGTCCGGCCGTTCATGATCGTGGCGCTCGCCGCGCTCGTGATCCTGCTCACCTGGCGGGGCGGGTGGCTGGTCGATCGCATCGCCGCCGCCGGCCGCGCCGCCTTCACCAATTATCTCGGCACGTCGATCCTGATGACCACGCTCTTCTACGGCTACGGCTTCGGGCTGTTCGGTCATCTCAGCCGGATCGAGCTGTGGATTCCGGTGCTGGGCATGTGGGCGCTGATGCTGCTCTGGTCAAAGCCCTGGCTGGATCGCTTCCGCTACGGCCCGTTCGAATGGCTGTGGCGCTCGCTGGCGCGCTGGCAGCTCCAGCCGATGCGCAAGGCTCAGTAGATGGCGGGCCCCGGCTCGGGCTGACCGCGCCAGGCAAGCAGGGTCTCGATCGGCGCGGCCGGGACGATCCGCGACACATCGTTCTCGCGCCCCACGTCCATCTCCGGCAGCGTGTAGCCGTCCTCGGTGAAGCTGCGCGAACGGTAGCCGCGGCGGCTGTCGCCTTCGACCCGCACGCAGATCGTCTCGTCCTCGATGGCGAGGATGGTCATCCGGAACAGGGCGGGCAGCAGCTCGTCATCCTCGCTCTCAGGAGCGTCCGGGATTTCGTAGAGGATCGCCTGGTCGAGATTGCCGTAGCAGTAGGCGTCGCCGCGCCGCTCGCTTCGGGACCGGGCGGCAAAGACGTAGCGGGCGGAAAGGTGGACGAAATCGACTTGCCCGCCTGGCAGCAGCGCGGCTTCGCGGCCATAGGTGTCGGCGATCCGCCATTCGCGCGGAACATATTCGCCGATCGGCCGGTCGGTGAGGATGCTGACGCTGTCGTCGGAGACCGATCTGGTCAGGAAATAATAATCGTCCGCGCCCATCGCGCGCAGGTCTGCGTCCGGATCGGCGCCGCCCACGTCCCAGCCGTCCACCCGCTCGCCGCGCTGCAACAGCAGCGCGCGCATCTCCGCGACCGCGGCTTGGAATTCCGCCAGCATCTCGGCTTCGCTGGCCTCCTGCGCGGCGACGGGGATGGCGGCGACCGGCGCGACCAAGAACGCGAAAGCAACGAGAAGGGTGTGAAGACGCGACATGCGCACAGCTAGTCGGGTCCGCCCGGGCGAAGCAAATGGAATCGAAGGCTCAGAGGCGGCCGAATTCCTGATTGCTCGCCGCACGGCCGAACGGCCGGCGACGCTGGGCGAGCGGGTTGGTCTCGCGCTCCAGCAGTTCGATCGTACGCAGGTAGAGCGGCCGCAGCTTCGCCACTTCGGGAACGATATGGTCCGGAAACAAATGCGATTCGAGCGCGCGGCGGGCCGCCACCTCGATCTCCTCGGCGAGAATGCCGAGCTGCTCGGCGCCAAACTGGCGCGCTTCCGATTTCATCGTATGGGCAGGCAGGACGATCGAGGCGACGTTGCGCTCGTGCATCGCCTCCTCGATGCGCGCCACGGCCTTTTCGCCATCCTCGCGGAAATAGCCCAAAATGCGCACGAAATTGGCGCCGAGTTCGGCGCGGGAACGCTGAAACTCCGTCCAGTCGACAAGCGGTGCGGCGGCGTTCTCCAACGCGGTAAGTCCTTCCTGGTCCAACCCGTCGGCTTTTCTATCCGCTCCAAGTAAACAGGCGGTTGATGAAAATCAGCTTTTGGAATTGTCGCGATCGAAGGGATTGCGCGAGGCACGAACTTGGAGCCGCACGGGCACAGCGCCGAAACCGAGCTCACGGCGAATGCCGTTGATGAGGTAGCGCAGGTAGGAATCGGGCAATTGGTCGACCCGGGTGCCGAACAGCACGAAGCTGGGCGGCCGCGTGTTCACCTGGGTGATATAGCGGAGCTTGATCCGCTTGCCGCCCGGTGCCGGAGGCGGATTCTTCTCCACCGCCGCCTCGAACCAGCGGTTGAGTTGACCGGTCGAAACGCGCTGCGACCAGATATCCCGCACCTCGAACGCGGCGGCGAGCAGTTGATCGATCCCCTTGCCGGTCTTGCCGGATACGGTGAGCAACGGCACGCCGCGCGCCTGGGAAAGTCCCTCTTCGAGCGCAGCCTTGATGCCGTTGAACAGGGCGCTGGCATCCTCGGCCACGTCCCATTTGTTGATCGCGACGATCAGCGCGCGGCCTTCCTGCAACACATTGTCGGCGATCCGCAGGTCCTGCGCCTCAAGACCGCGCGTCCCGTCGAGCAGCAGCACGACGACCTCGGCGAAGTCCACGGCGCGCCGGGCATCTGCGACGGACAGCTTCTCCAGCTTGTCCTCCACTTTCGCCTTCTTGCGCATGCCGGCCGTGTCGATCAGCCGGACGGGGCGGACTTCGCCCTCCTTGTCCCGCCATTCCCAGTCGATCGCGATCGAATCGCGGGTGATGCCGGCTTCCGGCCCGGTGATCAGCCGGTCCTGCCCCAGCATCCGATTGATCAGTGTAGACTTGCCGGCATTGGGCCGCCCGACGATGGCGAGCTTGAGCGGGCCTTCACCCTCTTGCTCGTCTTCATCCTCCTGCTCGTCGCGTTCGACATGCGGACGAAGCTGCTCGAACAGGTCGACGACGCCCTCGCCATGCTCGGCGCTGATCGCGATCGGCTCGCCCAGTCCCAGCGCATAAGCTTCGATGAGCCCGGATTCGGCCGCGCGTCCTTCGGCCTTGTTCGCCGCGAGGATGACCGGCGTGGATTCCGATCGCAGCCAGCGGGCGATCTCCTCGTCGAGCGGCATGATGCCGGCCCGTCCGTCGATCAGGAACAAAGCGGCATCCGCTTCGCGTACCGCGGCGATGGTCTGCGCGCGCATCCGCCCGGGCAAGGTCGCGGGATCCTCGTCCTCATAGCCCGCCGTGTCGATCACCCGGAATTCGAGGCCCAGAAGCATCGCGTCGCCTTCGCGCCGGTCGCGCGTCACGCCCGGCCGGTCATCGACGAGCGCCAGCTTCTTGCCCACCAGGCGGTTGAACAAGGTGGACTTGCCGACGTTCGGACGTCCGACGATCGCAATGGTGGGCAGCTTGCTGGGCATCAGGCCCGCCGCCCTGCCCGCTTACCTCCAGGCGGTCAACCGCCCGTCGTCACTCAACAGGTACAGCGTGCTGTTCGCCACCACCGGCGGCAACGAAAAGGTGGAGCGCGTCTCGCTGGTCGAGAGGATGGATCCGTCGTTCGGAGAGACATAGGCGATCTGTCCCTGCGAGCTTACCAGCACGAGCCGGTTGCCGGCCAGGACCGGGCCGCGCCAGAAGATCGGATCTTCTCCGGGGCGTACCCGGATCTGCCCGGTATTGCGGTCGGGCCGACTGTCGCGCCGCTCCGGCCGGCGGAAGGCGGGCAGCTGCGACATCCAGCGGACGCGGCCCGAAGAGCGGGCAACCGCGAGCAACTGCGCGCGATCGGTGATCACGAACACCCATTCGCCCGCCACCCAGGGGGTCGAGATGCCGGCGATGTTGAGCTCCCAGGCGCGCTGTCCGGTGATGAGCTCGACGGCGACCATGCGGCCGCCCTGGCCGACCGCGAAGACGCGGCCATTGTCGATCACCGGATCGGCATCGATGTCGGAAAGCTGGCCGACCTGGGTGGAAACGCCGGTGCGGGCCAGCGCGTCCTGCCAGACCACTTGGCCATTTTCGTAGCGATAGGCGGTGAGCTCGCCGGACGAGAAGCCGGCGACGACCGTGCTCTGCGCGAAGGCGGGTGCGGCGGTGCCGAACACGCCGGCCAGT
Source organism: Alphaproteobacteria bacterium (assembly GCA_037190625.1). Classification (GTDB taxonomy): domain Bacteria; phylum Pseudomonadota; class Alphaproteobacteria; order Sphingomonadales; family Sphingomonadaceae; genus Allosphingosinicella. Next base: position 15,817 of record JBBCJP010000014.1, on the reverse strand, counting down.
TCGAACGCGGCGGCACCGGTCCAGCGCGTGGCGCCGGTGTCAGGATTGAGCGCGTAAAGCTGGTTGTCCTGGCTGATCGCATAGACCGCATCGGCGGCGACAGTCGGCGCGCCGCGCAGGGGACCGCCCGGCTTGACCATCCAGATCAGCTCGCCGGTGGCGACATTGAGCGCGGCCGCATCGCCCGCGCCATTGGTCGCATAGACCCGGCCATCCTCGATCGAAACCGCGACGCCGCCGCCGAACAGAGTCTCGCGCGGGCTGTTCTCGCCACGTACCTGGCGCTCCCAGACGATTGCGCCGGTGTCGGCATTGAATGCCCGCACCGTAGCGCGCGTGTCGATCGTATAGACCCGGCCCCCGGCGACGACCGGCTCGGCGGCAAGGCGGGCGCGGCTGCTGCTGCCCTCTCCGATGCTGACGCTCCAGGCCTGGCTGGGCGTGTCGCTCAGAGCAACATGGACCATCACCTTTTCGGCATTGCCGCCCGGCTGCGGCCAATCCGGATTGGCGACGGCGATCGGAACGGTGACCGGAATGTCGGCCAGGGCCGGATCGGCCTCCACCTGTCCTTCGCGACCAAGCACCGGAATGCGCTCGCCGACCGTCGGGGTTACCGGGCCGCGCCCGCCACCACGGTTCAGGACATTACAGCCGGCAAGCAGGCTGAACGCGGTCAACGCGAGGACGATACGCTTCATTCGGCAGATTCCCTGGCAGCGGGGGCAGCGGCGGGCGCCGCCTGGTTCGTGCCCACGTCCGCGCCGTCCGGCTCGTCGAGGGCATTGACGCCGAGCGATCCGGCCATCTGGATCGCGCGAGTACGGATCGAGGGCGGCACTTTCTCATCGCGGCCGATCTGGCCGAAAAGCTGCCCGGCGAGATCGGCGCGGTTCATCTTGAGATGCGCGATGCCAACCATTTCGCCGGCGCTGCCGAACCAGGGCGTGCCGGGCCGCGCAAGTGGCCCGAGACGCTGGATCACCGCTTGCGGCTGCAGCGAATCGAATTCGAGCGCGGTCTGCCGCAACAGCGCGGCATTGCGATAGGTTTCGTCGAGGCCCTGATCCTCGGCGATGGCGCGAAGCGTCGCAATCGCCGCGGCTTCATTGTTGGCCTGCAATTCGGAATTGGCGCGCGCGAACAGGGCAGCGGCACGATAGCCCGAGATGCGGCTTTCCGCCAATTCGGCGATCTTGGGCTGGGCATTGGCCGCCCCGCCGCTCTCCATCGCATCCAGCGTCTCGAGCAAGGTTTCGCCCTGTGCCGCAGCCGATTCCGCCTGGCGGTGCTGCCACCACAACCAGCCGCCGACCGAACCGAGCACCAGCACGACCGCGGCGATGATCGCCCAGCCGTAGCGCGCGACGAAAGTATTGATCCGCTCCTTGCGCAGTTCCTCGTCGACTTCGCGCAGGAACACATCGCCATCGCTCGGCTTGATCGCCAACCTAAATCTCCAAACTCATCGGGTGCCGTGCGGCGCCCGTCATATCCCACCTGAGCGGCGCCCGCCGGGTGCGCCGGCCGACGCCCCCTCGCCGCTCCTTACCGATGCCGGGCCTGAAGGAAAAGACCCTCACTTGGCGCGGTAGATTTGTTCGTCGGTGGGGAATACCCGATTCTTCACATTCGCCGCATAGGCTTCCGCCGCCTTGCCGATCTCGCCGGCGAGATCGCCGAACCGCTTCACGAAGCGCGGCGTCCGCTCGAACAGGCCCAGCATATCCTCGGTGACGAGAATCTGGCCGTCGCAGCGTGCCGAGGCGCCGATGCCGATCGTCGGGCAGGCGACCAGGGCAGTCGCCTCGTCCGCGATCTCCTCCATCACGCCTTCCAGCACCAGCGCGAAGCAGCCCGCTTCGGCCACCGCGCGGGCATCGGCGAGGATCTTCGCCTTCTCCGCGTCGTCCCGGCCGCGCGCGCGATAGCCGCCCAGCGCGTTCACCGCCTGCGGGGTCAGCCCGACATGGCCGATCACCGGAATGCCGCGCTGCACCAGGAAGGCGACCGTCTCGGCCATTGCCTCGCCGCCCTCCAGCTTCACCGCCGCCGCGCCGGTCTCCTTAAGGACGCGCGCGGCATTGTCGAACGCCTGCGCGGGACTCGCCTCATAAGAGCCGAACGGCATGTCGACCGCGACCAGCGCATGCCAGGAGCCGCGCACCACCGCCGCGCCATGCGCGCACATCATGTCGAGGCTGACCGGGATGGTGGAGGGCAGACCGTAGATCACCTGCCCCAGGCTGTCGCCGACCAGCAGCAGATCGCAATGCGGATCGAGCAATTGCGCCATGCGCATCGTGTAGGCGGTGAGCGCGACGATCGGCTCGCCCCCCTTGCGCCCCATGATCGCCGGGGCGGTAAGCCGCTTCATCGGTGCCGGAGTCGGCGTCGCCCGGCTGGTAGCGGTGTCGATCGTGTAGGTGGACATGGAGCGAAGGCTTAGCCGATCCGCCCCGGCCCGCGCTAGCTGTAGAAGATATGCGCGCCGATCCGCGTCGTGCGCGCCAGCCGCCGGCCCCAGGAGGGCGAGACATAATGGGCGTGATACCACAGCACGCCTTCGGTCAGCATGCGCGGCTCCCCGATCTCGGCGATGCGTGCCACCGCGACGGCGCGGCGCCATTCCGCCGAATTGCGATTGGCGCGCGGGATGGCGCCGCGCCGGACGAAGGAGAATTGCGCCGGCTGGCGCACCACCGCGCAAATGCCGCTCGGATAGCGGGCGGAGCGGGTGCGGTTCAGCACGACCTCGGCGACCGCGAGCTGGCCTTCCAGCGACTCGCCGCGCGCCTCGAAATAGACGGCGCTCGCCAGGCAATCCTGCTCGGCATTGGCGGTCTCGCTCGTCGCCTTGCGCTCGACCAGCGCGGAAAGCGGCGGGGGCGGCGGCGCGATGGGAACGGGATCGACATGCAGATCGAGAGCCGGCTCGTCTGGCGCGGGCGGCATGGCATCGTTGAGCCCGAGATCGCCCAATTCGCCGGGCGCCGCGGCGTGGATCAGATAGGAGGTGGCGGGAGCCGGAGCGCCGTCGCCCTGCCAGGCGCTGAGCGGACCGTCCCACAAAGTGGCGACCGCAACGAAAGCGGCCGCGGCAATGCCCGCGGCGCGAACCGTATGAAACATGAAAGAGGTTTACCCAGTGCGGCGCCGCGATCCCGTCGGACGCTCCCAAGACGCCCGGTCCATCAACGTGCCGACTTGCTTTCGGCCGCCCGCGCTCATGCGCTTCGGCGGCCAAGCTCGTTGAACCGTTGCAATCTCATTGTGCAGCGCAGCGAAATAGATCAAGCTTTATGCTGCAATGCAGCGATGAATCGAGCCCCGGGCGGGACGAACCGCGCAACTATTGCGCCGGCGCCTCTCCAGCGGAGAGCTGGTGCGGCACGCCGGAGACGAGCCGGACGAGGTTGCTGGGCACCCAGCCGGCCGCGCACGGCCCTTCGTAATTGCTGCGCCGCCCGACCGGCGCGGAGACGCCGCAACGCTCGGCCGCGACCCCGCCCGAATCGTAGACGATGCCGAACCAGCGCTGATCGTGGCTGCGCGAGCAGATGAAGAATTCCGCGCCGCCGGGCAGCCGGTCGATCTCCTCGGCTGGCTCGAACGGCGCCGGGCGCACCGGCACATGATCGGCGCCGGCGCGTTCCCGCGTGGCGCCGCGCGCGTTGCAGGCGGCGAAATTGGGGCCGAGCTCGCCGATCCGCACCGGCGTCGCCGTGCCCGCCAGCAGCGGATCCTCCGCCTCGGCACGAACATATTCCGGCGTGGAGGAGCCCTGCCCCTCGGTCAGGGGCGCGCGCTCCCCGCAGCCGGCGAGCAGCAGCGGCAGCGCGAGGGCGCAGGCGAGGATGCGTTGAGCCGTCATGCCTTATCCTCTAGGCGGTCGGGGACGAGGCGGCAACTTCCGGCCCGCCGCCCGCGCGAGGGAGCTGCGATCCATGGCCAAATGGCTGATGAAGTCCGAACCGCATGTCTACAGCTGGGACGATCTCGTCCGCGACGGCGGCACGGACTGGGACGGCGTGCGCAACAATGCGGCGCGGCTCCATTTGCGCGCCATGCAGCCGGGCGACGAGGCGTTCTTCTACCACAGCAATGAAGACAAGGCCGTGATCGGCATCATGACGATCGCCGGCGCGCAGAAGCCGGACGGCCCGGACGGCGCGTGGGTGAAGGTTCCCGTGACCCCGGTCCGCAAGCTCGCCAGGCCCGTGACCCTCGCCGAGATCAAGGCCACACCCGAACTCGCGAAGATGGAACTGGTCCGCCAATCGCGCCTCTCCGTCGCGCCGGTGCGCGAGGAGGAATGGGCGCTGGTGCTGGCGATGAGCGCCCGAGCATAGCGACGCCGACCGCCCTGGCGCGGAAGTTGACGAACCTGACGCCCCGTGAGGAGGCATCGCCCCCTCCGCGATGTGGCGCCGCCGGGGCGCGCGGCGGACCGGGAGGTTGGGGCGGGACAGCCGGATTTCGTTCCGGACTTGCCGAAGGGCGGCGTCTTTCTTGTGCATGATCTGGCCTCCTCGAGCCGGGGTGAACCGGCCAGCTTATGCCTTAAGGAGGGGGCTGTAGGAAAATGGTTTTGCCTCAAACGCCCGAGCGCAGCGACGCCGGCGGCATCGCCGCCGCCGGAGCAGTGCGCAGAGAGCGCGAGAGCCGGCCAGCCTGCGGCCTGAGCACAGCGAGGGGCGACAGGACTGACGTCACGGGATTTACTCCCGTGATGGTTGCTGCGACGGGCTAGGCGGAGAAACCATCATTCTCCCGATTTGCTCCCGATACCCGCCTTCTCCATCGCGTTCCGAACGTGGGAAGGAGTCGAGTCGAGATCGACCTCAGCGGTTTTGAAGGCGTGGACCTTATGATCCTCGGGGTGATCCATTTGGATCAACCAAGACTCCTTGCTGCCGAGAAGCCTTACGAAATGAACATCCAACAGGCGCGCAATGCGCTGCACCCACTCAGCAATGCTGCGCTCGAAGTTAAGCACACGTGGGCCGCTCTTGTACGGATTCCAAGTATGTAGCCCCCCGCTAGCCATATCATAAAGGAATACAAACTCGTCCTGCGTGAGGAAATCCTCGACATTGTCGAAGTGGTGATAGTCGGTGACTGACGCCTCTGCCGATCTCCGCAACGGAAGGGGATAAAAGTCCGGGTGAATATCTGCGAGGCGTTCCAAGAGTCGCTTCGCACGCCATGTGTATTCGGCATCGCTGTGGACCGCCGTATAAGCATCCTTGTGGACCGCGAGCGAAGCGAATGCGATTTGTTCCAACACCTTCCGCAGCATGAGGCAGACGATTTCACCATCTAGGCCTTCCTCGCCGAGCGGTGAGAACCCCTTTGTGATGCGGGTGATGATTAGCAGGCGCGCCTTGATATCCTCCATGGCGGTTAAATAGACTTTGATCGGCTCTTGATGATCGTCGCTCATACCAGTTTGATTCCGTGGTCCTGCACGGCAGGCCATACCACTTCATCCTCATCGGGGTCGGCATATTGTAGGTCAACGGCTACTGGCAGAAGGGCTTCTAACTCGTTGCGCCAGTGGTCTTTGTTGAAGAACGCGACGGTGTAAGGAGTCTCGTCTCCGTTGGCTCTGGTCTGAAAAGCTAGATCAACATCACTGTCCGGCCGGGCCGTGCCTTTGGCCCTAGAGCCAAAGAGATATATGGAGGCGATCGCGGGGGTACGAGCGGCCCACACGACAACGGCCTGCCGCCACGAACTTGGAAACTGGTCTGCTGCGATTTCGACCGCGCCCACGACTTTTCTCCAGTTTCTACACTTACAGAGGTATGGCTTAGAGCGTGGCAGGCGCGGAATCAGGTCATGGCCGCGCCATCGGAGAAACAATGGACGGTCTACCCGCGCTCGCCAACGGTCTGTCAACGGCTCTTGGCTATCTTGGAGTCACGGTGCTGACAGGGGCAGCCGCGGCGTACGGGCTATTTCGTTGGCTCGGGGATAAGTGGCTCAGCAACAAGTTCAACGAGAGACTGGAAAGTTACAAGCACGATCAGCAGCGCGAGCTTGAGCACCTGAGGGCGCGGATCAACACCTTACTGGACCGGACGGTGAAGCTGCACCAACAGGAGTTCGATGTTTTGCCCGAGGTGTGGGAGCGGCTGAATGAGGCTTATGGCCACATGATGGACCTAACCTCTCGTCTCCAAAGCTACCCCGATTTGGATCGGATGGGAGACGCGCAGCTAGAGGATTTTCTCGGCAGCAGCGATCTGAGAGAACATCAAAAGGCAGAGCTTCGGACCGGGAATAGCAAGGTGCAGCGCTACGCCGAAATGCGATTTTGGCAGGTGTTCTATATCGTTGACGAAAAATACCGTGCCTTTAATCGTTATTTTGTTACCAAAAGCATCTTCATCCAGCCCGAGATAAAGGCAGCCATCGCCGAGCTGCGCGACATGATGCACGAAGCACTTGTCGAACGCGAAGTGGAGCAGCGCGATCCTGATCCCCGACCCGACCGCTATGAGAAGGGGGATCAACTACGCCGGGAAGGTCGGTCGAAGCTCGATGCGATCGGAGAGCTGGTCCGCGCCCGTCTGTGGTCAATGCCTTCACTGGACGGGCGAGGCGCGAACGCGGGTTAGCAGGCTGACCCAACGATGATTGCGACCCACTGGCCGGCCGCAAGCCGTCTCTTCTTCGCGCCTTCGCGTGAGCCAGATAGCGGGACCCCGGATCAAGTCCGGGGTGACGAAGGAAGCTAGGCCGCCTCCGCCTTCCGGCTCTGCCTCTTACGCTCGTGCGGATCGAGATACCGCTTCCGGATCCGCACCACCTTCGGCGTCACTTCGACAAGCTCGTCGTCCTGGATATAGGCGATGGCCTGTTCCAGCGTCATGCGGCGCGGGGGCGTGAGGCGGATGCCTTCGTCCTTGCCGCTGGCGCGGAAGTTGGTGAGCTGCTTGGACTTGAGCGGGTTCACCTCCAGGTCCTGGGGCTTGGCGTTCTCGCCGATCACCATGCCTTCGTAGAGCTTGTCGCCCGGCGAGATGAACATGATGCCGCGGTCTTCGAGCGCGTTGAGGGCGTAGGCGACGGCCTCGCCCTGCTCCATCGAGATGAGGACGCCGTTCTGCCGGCCTTCGATCTTGCCCTTGTAGGGGCCGTATTTCTCGAACAATCGGTTCATGATGCCGGTGCCGCGCGTGTCGGACAGGAATTCGCCGTGATAGCCGATCAGGCCGCGCGACGGGCCGCTGAAGGTGATGCGCGTCTTGCCGCCGCCCGACGGACGCATGTCGGTCAGCTCGGCCTTGCGCACCTGCATCTTCTCGACCACCGTGCCGCTGTGCTCGTCGTCGACGTCGATGACCACGGTTTCATAGGGCTCGGTGCGCTGGCCGTTCTCGTCGGTCTGATACAGCACCCTCGGACGGCTGATGCCCAGTTCGAAACCCTCGCGGCGCATCGTCTCGATCAGGACGCCGAGCTGCAACTCGCCGCGCCCCGCGACCTCGAAGCTGTCCTTGTCGGCGCTTTCGGTGATGCGGATCGCGACGTTGGTCTCGGCCTCGCGCATCAGGCGATCGCGGATCATCCGGCTCGTCACCTTGCTGCCCTCGCGCCCCGCCATCGGCGAATCATTGACCGCGAAAAGCATCGACAGCGTCGGCGGGTCGATCGGCTGCGCGGCGATCGGCTCGCTGACGCTCGGGTCGGCGATGGTGTTCGCGACGGTGGCGTTGGTGAGGCCCGCGATGGCGACGATGTCGCCCGCGCGGGCTTCCTCGACCGGCACGCGGTCGAGCCCGCGAAAGGCGAGCAGCTTCGACGCGCGGCCCGTCTCGATCACCTTGCCGTCGGCGTCGAGCGCATGGATCGGCTGGTTGACCTTGACCGTCCCCGACTGGACGCGCCCGGTGAGCACGCGGCCGATGAAATTGTCGCGATCGAGCAGCGTCGCGAGGAAACTGAACGGTCCGTCGGGGTCGAGGCCCGGCGCGGGAACATGGCCGACGATCGTTTCGAACAGCGGCTTGAAGTCGCCGTCGCGCGCATCGGGGTCCGGCGAGGCGAAGCCAGAGCGGCCCGAGGCATAGAGAATCGGGAAATCGAGCTGCTCGTCGCTCGCGTCGAGCGTCAGGAACAGCTCGAACACCTCGTCGAGCACTTCGGCGGGACGCGCGTCGCTGCGGTCGATCTTGTTGACGACGACGATTGGACGCAGGCCGAGCGCCAGCGCCTTGCCGGTGACGAACTTGGTCTGCGGCATCGGCCCTTCGGCCGCGTCGACGAGCAGGATGACACCATCGACCATCGACAGGATGCGCTCGACCTCGCCGCCGAAGTCGGCGTGGCCCGGCGTGTCGACGATGTTGATCCGCGTCGTGCCCGCACCCCCATTTTCTTCGCCCTCACCCCATTCGACCGAGGTGCATTTGGCGAGGATGGTGATCCCGCGTTCCTTTTCGAGATCGCCCGAATCCATCGCGCGCTCATCGACGCGCTGATTGTCGCGGAAGGTGCCCGACTGGCGGAAAAGCTGGTCGACAAGGGTTGTCTTGCCATGATCGACGTGCGCGATAATGGCGATATTACGCAATGACATCAGAAAATACCTTAACGGGGGCATGGCGGCGCTGCGCCGCACTTCGGCGGCGCGCCTAGCGAATTTGCTGCTGCGGCGCAACAAAATTGCCGATGTCACAGCATCGCGATCAGCCGCTCGACCTCCATCGCCGCCGCGCGGGCGGCGCGGACGAGGTTCGCGTGAAAGTCGCGGCTGCTTCCCTCGTCCGCCGTATCGGTGACAGCCTTGACCGCCGCCCACGGCTTGCCGAGCCGCGCGGCGACCTGCGCGACGGCGCCCACCTCCATATCGACGAGCGTCGCGCCAAGGCCGCGCACGAGCCCGGCCGCCACGTCGGGGCAGGCGATGAAGCTGTCGCCGCTCGCGATTCGCGCATGCGGCAGGCCCAGCCCGGGATCGGGCATGGCAGCGAAATGCGCCTCGCCCACCTCTCCCGCCGGCCATTCGCCCGCGCGATAGCGGTCGAAGCGGTCGGGACGCACCGTGCCGTAATCATGCTGCACCGCCTCGGCGAGCCAATAGGCGCGCCCCGCCTCGGCATCGAGCGCGCCGCAGGTCCCGCTCATCAGCAACAGGTCGGCGTCGCCGCCGAACAGGCCGGCGGCAAGCGCCGCATGGACCTTGCCGAGCCCACAGGTCGCAACGGCGAGGGCATGCCCCCGCACCGCAAGGCGGCGGATGGCGAAGCCATCGGCGGTGCGCACGCCCTCCCCGGGGAAAAGGGCGTCCGCCTCTTCGGGGAGCGCGGCGAGGATGAGGATGCGGGACATGGACGCCCTGTAGCGACGGCATCGTCGGATGGAAAAGGATTCGCGCAGGCGCGCGCAGGAAATCTCTGTCCTGCAAAACCGCGCGGCGCCAGCCTCTCCACTCGATGCCGAAAATCCCGCTCTCGCCGCGCCGCCTGTCCCCTCGCGCGCCCACGAGGCTGCGCTCGCCCGGCAACGGCCAAAGCTACAAAGGGCACCCGCGGCGCCGTCCCGGCGCGGAGCGCTGGGTCCTGTACCCGATTCATCTTCCAGCGGGGGGAGCGCCTGTTGACGAGTCTTGCCAATCCCCGCGCATCCCGCCATCGCCCCGATCATGCTCGCACGCATCTTCCCCGACCGCTTCGTCCCCGTCCTGCTCGCGACGATCCTGATCGCCAGCCTGCTGCCGGTGCGCGGCGAGGCGGTGCCCGTAGCGCAGGGCGTGTCGACCGCGGCGATCGTCCTGCTCTTCTTCCTCAACGGTGTGCGGCTGCCGCGCGACGAGGTGCTGCACGGCGTCCGCAACTGGAAGCTGCAGGGCGCTGGCCTCGCCTTCTGCTTCGGCGGCATGGCGCTGCTCGGCGTTGTCGCGCAGGCAGCGACCGCGCCCTTCCTGCCCGCGACCCTGGCGCTTGGCTTCCTCTTCCTAGGCATCCTGCCTTCGACCGTCCAGTCGGCAACCGCATCGAGCAGCATGGCGGGCGGCAATGTCGCGGCGAGCGTCGTCGCCGCCGCGCTGCTCAACCTGACCGGGGTCATCGCCTCCCCGCTCCTCTTCGCCGCGCTCGCGGGGAACGCGGGCGCGATCAGCGGCGCGGCGGCGCTGCGCATCGCCCTGATCCTGCTGCTGCCCTTCGTCGCGGGGCAGGCGGCGCAGCGCTGGCTGCGTCCCTGGGTGCTGCGGCATCGCGAACTGGCGACCTTCATGGATCGCACCTCGATCGCCATCGCGGTCTATGTCGCCTTTTCCGCGGCGGTGGTCGGCGGCATCTGGACCCGGCTCGACGGCCGCGAGATCGGCATCACCTTCGCCGCGGTTGCGGCGCTGCTCGCGCTGGCCTTTGCGGCCGCCTGGGCCCTGGGCGGGCTGCTGCGCCTGCGCCGGCCCGACCGCGTCACCCTGCTCTTCGCGGGCGCGCAGAAAAGCATCGCGGTGGGCGCGCCGCTCGCCGCGACGCTCTTTCCCCCGGCCATCGCGGGCGTGGTGCTGGTGCCGATCCTCGTCTATCATATGGCGCAGCTCATCCTCTCCGCGTGGATCGCGCCGTTCCTGAATCGGCCGCAAGAGGTGTGATGCTTGAACAACACAGTGCCGCGTGCCATATAGGCTTCGGCCCAGAGCCGACTTGAGGGCTGGAAGGAAGTGGAATGAGCGAAGACACCGCGACGGCGACCGCCACCGATGAACTGAAGCTGACGCCGCCCGAACCTGTCCCGGCCGTGTCGCCCGAAAAGGCCGCCGGGCTGGTGCCGCTGTCGACCGAGCAGAAATCGAAGCTGGAGGAACGCGTCGACAGCTTCATCGACGATCTCGTCGCGCAGGACGAGAATTCGCCCGAGTTCGGCAAGCGCATCGACCAGATCACCAACATGGGCCGCAAGGAGATGCTGGAGGCGGCGAGCCACAGCAACCGCTTCCTCGACCGCCCGGTCCGGGCGATGGACCGCGACACCGACATCGGCCAGAATCTGATCGAACTGCGCACCACCGTCGAACGGCTCGACCCGTCGGCGAACGGCAAGCTGCTGACCAAGCGCGGTTTCCTCGACAAGATCTTTGGCAGCAAGGTCAGCAATTATTTCGCGCAGTATCGCAGCGCCCAGACTCACATCAGCGGCATCCTGACCGCGCTCGCCAACGGCAAGGACGAGCTGCTGATGGACAATGCCGCCATCGACGTCGAACGCCGCAAGATGTGGGAATCGATGGGCAAGCTGGAGCAGATGGTCCACATCGCGAACACGCTCGACCAGCGGCTGGAGGCGAAGGCGAACGAACTCGACGGCAGCGACCCGGCCAAGGCGAAGATCCTGCGCGAAAATGCGCTCTTCTATGCCCGTCAGCGCACGCAGGACCTGCTGACCCAGATGGCGGTGACGGTGCAGGGCTATCTCGCGCTCGATCTCGTCAAGAAGAACAATGTCGAACTGGTGAAGGGGGTCGACCGCGCCAGCACGACCACCGTCGGGGCGCTCAAGACCGCGATCACCGTGGCGCAGGCGATGACCAACCAGAAGCTGGTGCTCGAACAGATCACCGCGCTCAACACGACGACCGCGAACATCATCGACGGCACGTCGAAGATGCTCAAGGACAACACCGCGCGCATCCACGAACAGGCGGCATCGAGCACGATCCCGATGGAGACGCTGAGCCGCGCCTTTCAGAACATCTACGACACGATGGACGCAATCGACACCTTCAAGCTGAAGGCGCTCGACACGATGAAGACGACGGTGACGGCGCTGGAAGGCGAGGTCGCCAAGTCGAAGGGCTATATCGCGCGCGCCGAGGGCGCGAGCCAGGCGCAGGCGAGCGTCGGCGGCGCCGACAGTCCGCTCGCGGCGCTCGAGGGCTGACGAGGCGGCGATGGCGATGAATGAGACCGATCAGACGATCATGCTCGGCAATGCCGCGATCGAGCGGTCGCGCGAACGCCGGCGGCCGATCGGCACCAAGAGCATGGCGCTGCGTCGCCAGCATCTGTTCCGGAAGATCGGCCGCATCTGCATGGCAGGCGGCGCGGTGCTGATCGCGGCGGCGCTGTTCGGCATGCTGATCCAGCCGCTCGGCTTTGCCGGGGTGATGGCGGTCACGCTGCTGCTGATCGGCGTCGCGATCCTGTTCGGCAAATGGCCGCCCTTCCCCGAACCGCGCCAGGCCGACCTGCCCAAGGCCGACCTCAAGCAGCTCGCGGGGCGTACCGAGATATGGCTGGAGGCGCAGCGCCCCGCGCTCCCCGCGCCGGCGCGCCAACTCGTCGACGGCATCGGCGTCCAGCTCGACCTGCTCGCGCCGCAGCTCCAGACGCTCGACCCCGCGACCCCGGCGGCCGGCAACATCCGCAAGCTCGTCGGCGAGGATCTGCCCGAGTTGGTCGCGGGCTATCAGCGCATCCCCGCCGGGCTGCGCGGCGAGGCGCACGCCGGCCGTACCCCCGACGAAACGCTGGTCGGCGGCCTCAGGATGCTCGAACGCGAGATCGGCGAGGCCGCGCGCAGTCTGGCCGCGGGCGAACTCGACAAGCTCGCGACGCGCGAGCGCTATCTCCAGCTCAAATATCATGGGCTGGAGGCGGAAGACGGGGGCGACGCGCCGACGTCCTGACCGGACCCCGGCGCCTTACAGGCGCTGCGAATGGTGTTCGCTGGGCTGCGCGATATCGCCGAGCGCCGCGCCGGCCGCAGGCGCCGCGCCGTTCGTCGCGAGGTCGCTGAGCGACACCACGCCGACCAGCCGCTTGTCGCGGTCGAGAACGGGCAGCCGGCGCACCTGCAGCGTGCCCATCGTGTGGAGCACCTTCTCGACCTCATCATCGGCGAAGCAATAGCGCACCTCGTCGCTCATCACTTCCTCGACGCCCGCGGAGGGGGCAAGCCCCATGCCAACGCCGCGAATGGCGATGTCGCGGTCGGTGACGATGCCGATCAGCTCATCCTTGTCGGCGACGGGAAGGAATCCCGAATCCATTTCCGCCATCAGTTGCGCCGCGGACTGGAGCGAATTGTCGAGCGACAGGACGCATATGTCCCGGCTCATGCAATCGGCGACCTTCATGTCTCTCTCCTTCGTGCCGCCCCCGGAACCAAAAATCACATCCTGCGCGCCGGCACGGACGCCGGCAGGATAGGAGCCGCCAGCGGCAAGCGGCCCAGCGGCGCCATCGTCTCGACAGGCTCGAACAGCGGCGCGACGCGCTCGACGGCGGAGGGGGCTTCGTTGAAATGGAGGTAGTTTGCGTTGAATGACGCGAGCGCCGCCAGCCCCTCGAAGTCGGAAAGCTCCAGCCGCAGCTGGCGAATCTCGACCCCGCAGCACCGGCGCAGTTCCTGAATCGTGCGGTTGACATGAACCTGGGTCAGGCCGGTCGCCTCCGCGATCTGCCACTGGGTGAGCAGGAAATCGCACGCGCCGGCATTCGGCGGCGCCTTGCCGCGCTGGCGGACATACAGCTCGCACAGCAGGTGCGCGACGCGCTCCTGCGCGTTGCGCTGCCCGATGCTGATCATCCATTCGCGCTGGATCGCGCCGGCGACAAGCTCGCTCCAGCAGAATATCTGCGAAAGGCTGGGGCAGCGGTGCAGCAGGTCGCACGCCTCAGCGCGCCCGATCTCCGCCACACACAGGCGGCGGACCGCGGCGAGCGAATGATCGCTGCGGCTGACGGTGAACAGGTCGAGGTCGCAAAGCTGGCCGGGCAGATAGAGCGCCAGTATCTGGCGCCGGCCATCGGGAAGCTGCTTGTATTTCTGCGCCCACCCGTCGAGCACGACATGCAGCGCCCGCGGCCGTTCGCCCTCGCGGATCAGATCGGCGCCCTTGCCATGGTCGCGGGCGTTGCGCGCCAGGCAGGCCTCCCACGCGATGCGTTCGCGCGGCGTCAGCAGACTGTCGAGAATTTCGCGGAAAGGCATGGAATGGTACCTCGGAACCGGTCCGGATGATGAACCCCCGATGTACGGGGGTCCCTCACCCATGTTAGCCGGGCGCTCGCTTCGTCGCGATTCGCGCCCGGCCCGTTCGACGATTCCGTCCCCGCTCGCCGCGAAGGACAAGATCGCGGCGCTACTGCGCGGGTGTCTTGTCCACAGGCGCGGCCGGCGGCGGTGCTGCGGGGGTCGACGGGGCGGTGCCCGTCGCCGCAGCGTTGCGGGCCGGAACGTCGATGCCGCGCAGCATCGAGAGATGCCCGTCGACCACCGTCGCGGTCGCCTGCGCGAAATCGCGCAGCGCATCCTGCGTTCCGCTGTCGGCATAGCCGTTGAGTTCGGCAAGCGCCGCCTCGTGCGCCCGCATCTGCTGTTCCTTGTAGAGGCTGTCGAAATCGTCGGCGGTTGCCGCCCGCAGCGCGGCAAGGTCGGTGCGATGCTGGGCGTTGGGCGACGCGTCCACCGTCAGCCCCTGTGTCGTCGCGGCGGCCTTCAGCTTGGCGCTCGATGCGGTGTGGTCGGTGACCATCTTCGCCGCGAAATCGCGAAGCGCCTTCGACTTCGCCTTGCTCTGCGCGATCTTGGCGGATTCGATTTCGAACTGGTCGCTGGCGGCGATGCGGTTGGCGAAGGTCTGAGGATCGACCGCCGCGATGCTTCCTTCGGTCGGGGTCATCTCTCCGTCGGGCATGGCGCCGCTGTCGTCCTGCCGCGCCTTGTCCGGGCTACCGCAGGCAGCAAGAAGCGCAAGGGGCGCGAGGGCCGCAAGCCCGGTCATGCGTGAATAGGCCATGTTGAGTCTCCCATGTCTGATGCAGGCTCGACGCGGCGCGGCCCGGCAGAGTTCCTGTCGAAGATTATTTTTATTTTTCATAAACTTGATTCAAATTATAAGAATGGGGGCGGCTTTTTTTGGCGCCGCCGGCAACCCTCTGGATCGTCCCGCTTTTTGCATGGAGCGCCCGCGCCCCACCCGTTCGGCGGACAGCGAAACGCGCCGCGTCGCGCGCGGAACCTCGTCCTGGTCGAGCGGTTGTCGGGGAAGAGAGGAAGGAGAGCGATCATGCCCCGCGGCGACAAATCGAGCTATACCGGCAAGCAGAAACGCAAGGCCGAGCATATCGAGGAAGGTTATGAGAAGCGCGGCGTCGGCCATGCCGAGGCCGAGCGCCGCGCCTGGGCGACGGTGAACAAGGAATCGGGCGGCGGCAAGAAATCGGGGTCGGGCCGCGGCAAGAAGGAAAGCCACGCTTCATCGCGCAAGGGCGGCCACAAGGGCGGGTCGAGCCAGAGCGCGGAGAAGCGATCGGCGGCCGCGAAAAAGGGTTGGGAAACGCGCCGCCGCCGCGCCGGAGGCTAACCTCCGCGATGGCGACCGCAAGGACTGGCCCGATACCTATCCCTTCGGGCTGTGATCTTTCGGGTCCGGCTGCAAGCGGGGCGCGCCCGAACGGACAAGTGGCTCAGATTTCTTCGTCATGCTGAACTCGTTTGGCGTTTATACCCCTGAGACAGGGACGCTGGTGATCCCCGGCGAAAGCCGGGGTCCATGCGAGGCAGCGCTGTGCCATCTGGACCCCGGCTTTCGCCGGGGAACAGCTACCTGTCCGAAAAGGATAATTGCCAAACAAGTTCAGGGTGACGAAAGGGGAGGAATCAGGGTGGCGGAAGGGAGAAACCGCGCCGAAACCCGAATCCCCACAGGCCCTAGGTTTCGTTTACATTCAGGATTTCCATTGGCGCAGGATTGTGATTCAAGCTGCTGGCTGTTTGGAGGTCGGCATGGATGGATCGACAGGAAGTAAGCGACGCGCTTTGGGAGCGGATTGAACCTCATTTGCCGGGC
>JBBCJP010000013.1:0-149408 GCA_037190625.1 Alphaproteobacteria bacterium | reverse complement strand
GTCGAGCGCCAGGCGCGGCCGGGGCGGTTCAGGCTCCGGCGCGCAGGCGGTCAGGATCAGGGGAAGAATAGGGGAGAGGGCGATGAGCCCCCTCACGCCACCTCGATCCGGTAGCTTTCGATGACGGTGTTGGCGAGCAGCTTCTCGCACATGTCCTTCACCTGGGCCTCGGCCGCGGCCTTGTCGGTCGCGTCCTTCAGGTCGAACTCGATGGTCTTGCCGACGCGCACGCCGTCGACCTGCGGCCAACCCAGGCCGTGCAGAGCGCTTTCGACGGCCTTGCCCTGAACGTCCAGCACGCCGGGCTTCAGGAACACATGAACTTTCGCGCGCACTAGTGCAGGCCTCCTTGGATGACGGTGGGCATCTCTTTCATGATGCCGAGACGACGGGCCACCTCGGTGTACCCTTCGATGACGTCGCCCATGTCGCGGTCGAAGCGGTCCTTGTCCAGCTTCTCGTTCGTCTGGCTGTCCCAGAGGCGGCATGAGTCGGGGCTGATCTCGTCGGCCAGGATCACCCGCGAGAAGTCGTTCTCGTAGATGCGGCCGAACTCGACCTTGAAGTCGACCAGGGTGATGCCGACGCCGGCGAACAGCCCGGTGAGGAAGTCGTTCACCCGCAGGGTCAGGGCCATCATGTCGTCGATCTCCTGGGTCGAGGCCCAGTTGAACGCGGTGATGTGCTCTTCGGCGACCATCGGGTCGCTGAGCTTGTCGTCCTTCAGGTAGAATTCGATGATCGAGCGGGGCAGGGCCTGGCCTTCGGGCAGGCCGAAGCGCTGCGACAGGCTGCCGGCCGCGACGTTGCGGCAGACGACCTCCAGCGGAATGATCTCGACTTCGCGGATCAGCTGCTCGCGCAGGTTCAGCCGACGGATGAGGTGGTTCTGAACCCCGATGGAGTTCAGCTTGGTCATCACGTACTCGCTGATGCGGTTGTTGATGACGCCTTTGCCTTCGAGGATCGCCTTCTTCTGCGCGTTGAACGCGGTGGCGTCGTCCTTGAAGTACTGGATCAGGGTTCCGGGCTCGGGGCCCTCGTAGAGGATCTTGGCCTTGCCTTCGTAGATCTGGCGGCGGCGGGACATGGGGCGGAGGCCTCCGGCTTAGAGAGCGTGGTACCCCGGCGCGGGGCGGAAGAAGGCGGCTCTATAGTGGAGGCGGCATGAGAGAGCAAACAACTGGATCGTCGGACTGGGCTTGCGCTGGCATGGCTCGGAGCGCACGATATGATGATGAATGGTCGGGTGCTTCTGTCCATTATCACCTGCTTCGGGCTGACGGCTTGCTACGGTGTGTTTCCGTGGGAGCGAACAGTGCCCGACGAAGCCGTAATCGATGGAATTGAGCGCGAACTCAGCGGTCATGCCTGCATCGGAGACGTCGACCAATGGGAACGGATTTATTTCTTCGCCCGCGATCATGATTCGATCCGGGAAGCCGCGGATACAAATAAAATTTGGATTCGATTCAAGCAGGCAGGTGTGCATGAGTTTCGAGCCGGCAGGCGGATCGTCACTTTTGACGAGGGCGCCGGAGGGATCGATGATCGTCAATACCGGATGGTTTCCGGAGATTATGACGTGTCATCCGGCCGAATCTCGATTGAGCATTGTGGCTGGAATCACGGAGAGAATATTGAGATCACAGAAAGCTAGGTTGATCAGGTGACCTTGCCGCGCACCGCATATTTCGGATCGCGCCAGCTTTCGCTGTCCATGATCCGCGCCAGTTTCCCGACGCCCTGCCAGATGTCCTCGAAGCCCAGATAGAGCGGCGTGAGGCCGAAACGCAGCACGTCGGGCGCACGGAAATCGCCGATCACGCCTTCGGCGATCAGCGCCTGGCAGATTTCGAAGGCGTTCGGATGGGAGAAGGAAATGTGGCTGCCGCGCTGCTCCTCGCCGCGCGGGGTGATGCAGGCGAGTTGCGGGCAATTTTGCTCCATCAGCGCGTGGAAGACGTCGAACAAGGCGCGGGACTTGGACCAGATGCGCTCCATCGTCAGCCCGTCAAAGGTGGCGAGCCCGCTGTCCAGCGCGGCGATGCCGAGGATCGGCGGGGTGCCGGCGAGGAAGCGGGAAATGCCCGGCGCGGGCTGATAGTCGTCGGTGAAGGCGAAGGGACGGGCATGGCCCATCCAGCCGGTGAGCGGGCTGCCGAGCTGCTCCTGCAGATGTTCGGCGACATAGAGAAAAGCCGGCGCGCCGGGGCCGCCGTTCAGATATTTGTAGCCGCAGCCGACCGCCAGTTCCGCGCCGCTGTCGTTGAGGTGAACCGGCACCGCGCCGGCGCTGTGGCTCAAATCCCAGACGATCCGCGCACCGGCGTCGCGGGCGCGGGCGGTGAGCGCGGCCATGTCGAACCGCTCGGCGCTCTTGTAGTGGACGTGAGTGAGCAGCAGGAGATTGGTGTCGGCGCCGATCCGCCGCTCGATCTCGCCGCGCGGCGCGATGTCGAGGCGCATGCCGGTCAGCTCCGCCATGCCGGCGGCGATGTGCAGGTCCGTGTGGAAATTGCCGCTTTCGGAGAGGATCGTGCGACGGTCGGACAGGCGCGCGGCGGCGACCAGCAGCTTGAAGATGTTCACCGAGGTCGAATCGGCGACGATCACTTCATGCGGCTTCGCGCCGATCAAAGGGGCGATCCTGGCCCCGATCCGCTGCGGCGCACCGATCCAGTCGTGCGTGTTCCAGCTGCGGATCAGCCCTTCGCCCCATTCCTTCGCGACCAGCTCCTGCTGACGCGCGACGGTGGCGCGGGGCAGGGGGCCGAGCGAATTGCCGTCCAGATAGATGACGCCTTCCGGCAGGACGAAGCGGTCGCGCCAGGCACGCAGCGGATCGGCGGCATCGGCGGCGCGCGCCTCGGCAAGGGTGAAGCTCATCGTTCCCCCAATTCGTCACCCCGGCGAAGGCCGGGGTCCATGAACATGGACATGAACAAGAAGGCGATGACGTCTTCGCCTGCAATTCGCAAGCAGGTGTTCATGGATCCCGGCCTTCGCCGGGATGACGTGAACGGATCAGCCTTTCGATCTCTTCGACGGCCACGGCCCAGGCGGCGCTTTCGGGGGCGATCAGTTCGACATGACCGGTGCGGTCGACCATGCGGATTTCGACCGCATCGCCGGCGGCGCGGGCCGGCGCGGCATAGCCCTCGGCATAAGCGGTCGGGATGATCCGGTCCTGCAGGCCGTTGACCAGCACCTGGGGGATGCCAATCGGCAAGAGGCGGGGCACGGAGGTTTCGGCGAAGCGCCCGCCGCTGATCCGCGCGATCACCTCGGTACCGCAGCCGCTGCCGGGCGGGCGCGCCGCTTCCTCCAGATCGGGCAGGCCGCCGAGGCTGACCACGGCATGGATCGGCAGCGGATCGGCGCTGCGCAGCGGCGAGCCTTCGGGCAGCCGGTGCCGCGCGGCGAGCCACAGCGCGAGATGGCCGCCGGCGCTGTGGCCGGTGGCGACGAGGCGGGAAATGTCGAGATTGTAGGTTGCGGCATGGTCGCGCAGCGCGTCGGCCGCCGCAGCGGCGTCGAGGAAAGTCCCGGGATAGCCGCCGCCCTCCCGGTCCACGCCGCGATAATCGATGTTCCACACCGCAAGCCCGCGCCGGCGCAGATCGTCAGCGATCCAGTTCATGATCCGGCGATCGGCGATCTCGGTCTGCCAGCAGCCGCCATGGACCATCAGGACGGTGAGATGCGGGCCGGGGCCGGCGGGAAGCCACAGATCGACGATCTGGAGGGCATTGTCGCCATAAGCGAGGCTGTGATCGGGGGCGGGGCGGGGGCGTTCGAGCAGGTCCGGCCAGACCATCAGCCCGTCCGCCCCGCTCGCCGTTCCGATCTCGCTGCCCTCTGCCACTACGCAAGCGGCTAGCGACAGGAGGAGGGGCAGGGCAAGGACTTTCCGGCGCGACGGCATTCCCGAGGGAATAGACCGTCGCGCCGGTCAGGCAAAGCCGGTCAGCGCCGGCTGTTTCGCGGCGCGCGCCAGGGCGCGCTGAACCGGATGCGGGTGAGCCTGTCGAAATCCGCTTCGAGACGGGCGAGATGTTCGCGCACGCTTGCCGGAATATGATTGTGCGTGGTCATGTCGATCTCCTTTCTGTCGAATGTCAGGCCGCGGTCCCGCCCAGCGTGAGTGCGGTGATGCCGAAGGCGGCGGCCAACGACACGAGCTGGCCGGGCAGGCTGGCGGCGCGCGAGGCGCCGAAGCCGAGCGCGCCGCCGATGGCGCCGATCGCACCGTCCATCGCGGCTGAAAGTTGCTGGTGATTGTCGTTCCACATCCGGGCGTCGAGTTCATCGCGCATGATGGCCTCCTTGTTTCTGTCGGGTTGCATTTCCATGCCGCCGATATGGCCCGACGCGCGTCGGCGCGCCAACGAAAGGCTCGACGAAGGTAATAAGCTGTGCTTATGTTAGAGTGCTATGCGCCGCCTTCCGCCCCTTGCTGCCGTCCGCGTCTTCGAAGCCGCGGCACGCCATGAGAATTTCACGAAAGCGGCGGGTGAGCTGGGGATGACTCAGGCGGCGGTCAGTTATCAAATCCGCTTGTTGGAGGAGCGGGTCGGCCTGCCCCTGTTCGCGCGCGAGAAGCGGCGCGTCGCGCTGACCGATGCCGGGCGGCGGCTGGCGGCAGCGGCGGGCCGGGCGTTCGACACGCTCGACGCCGCTTTCGCCGCATTGCGGGCGGAGGACGAGGCGACGCTCACCATCTCCACCTCCTACACCTTCGCCAATACCTGGCTGGCGTGGCGATTGGGCGCCTTCCAGATGGCGCATCCGGAAATGGCGGCTCGGATGCTGACCGACGACAGCCTGGTCGATTTCGCGTCGGAGGATGCGGATGTCGGCATCCGTACCGGCATGGGCGATTGGCCCGGCCTTTCCGCCGATTTGCTGTTCCGGATCAATTTCACGCCGATGTGCAGCCCGGATTTTCTCGCCCGCCATGGCGGCGCGATCGAGCCCGGCGACCTGCTCGATTTGCCGCTGATCGGGCCGGACGACGATTGGTGGGAGGTGTGGCTGCGCGAGGCCGGGGTCGATGTGCCGGAGCGGCGCTCGCGGCGCGGCATCCGGCTCGGCTTCCAGGCGCATGAAGGCCATGCCGCGATGGCGGGGCAGGGCATGGCGATCCTGACGCCCTTCTTCTGGCGCAACGATCTCGCCGAAGGGCGGCTGGTTCGCCCCTTTCCGCAGATCTCCACGCGCGGCTGGGGCTATTGGCTGGTCTATCCCGAGCACCGCCGGAACGTCCCCAAGATCAAGCGCTTCCGCGACTGGCTGCTGACCGAAGTGAAGCGCGACCTCGAAGCGCTGGCCGAAAACTAGGCCTCAATAAACGTAGGTCAGCGCCAGGCAGGTCGTGACGCCGACGACCAGATTCATCGGCAGGCCGATCTTCACGAAATCGATGAAGCGGTAATTGCCGGCCGCATAGACCATCGTGTTGGTCTGGTAGCTGATCGGCGTCGCGAAGCTGGCCGAAGCGGCGAACATGACCGCGATCACCAGCGGCCGCGGATCGGTGCCCAGGCTGGCCGCGAGGCCGATGGCGATCGGCGTCATGATCACGGCGACGGCATTGTTGCTGATCGCCTCGGTCAGCGCGCTCGAACAGGCATAGACGACGAACAGCAGGGCGATCGGGCTCAGCCCCACCATCCAGGGCGTGATCGCATCGACGACCAGCGAGACGCTGCCCGCATTCTGCAATGCCGCGCCGACCGCCAGCATCGCGTAGATCAGCACCAGCACGTCGCCGTTGAGCGAGGCCCAAGCTTCGTCCGCGTCGATGCAGCGCGTCGCCAGCACCACGCCCATCGCCATCAGGCTGGAAATCATGATCGGCACGATGCCGAGCGCGGAGAGCAGCACGGCGCCGGCCAGCGCCCCGATCGCGATCGGGGCCTTGGCGGGGCGAAAGGCCTGGGTTTCCGTCTCCTCCACGCCGATCAGGTTCGGATTTTCGTGCAGTGCGTGGATGGCGGCGCGCGATCCCGCCACCAGCACGGTGTCCGCCGCGCGGATGCGGACTTCGGCCAGGCTCGGGCCCGGCAGATGGCCGTGGCGAGTGATGCCGAGCAGCCGGACCGGATTGGCGTTGAGGAAGGGGATCTCCCGGATCAGGCGGCCGAGGCTGGGATGGCTGGGGCTGATCGTCGCCTCCACCACCGTGTCGGCCGTCTCTGGCAGGCTGCCCCGCATCGCGATGCCGACCTCCAAGTCCTTGTGCTGGTGGAGCGTCATCAGCTCCGCAAGGCTCACGCGCACGATCAGGCGATCGCCGGCGGCGAGCGGCCGGTCCGGCATGTCCACGCGCTGCCCGCCCCGGTTTAGCCCGATGATGCGCAGGCGCTTCAGTTCGCCCACATCGGCGATCGCCTTGTCGATGAACGGGCTGTCCTTGCCGATCCGGATCTCGCTCAGAAAGGGTTCGTCCTCGGGGCTGTGATAGGGATCGGTGTCGCCGTCCGGGAGCAGGAAGGGCGCGAGCACCAGCAAGGCGATGGTGCCGGCCAGCGCGACGAGGATACCGATCGGCGTGATCTCGAAGATGCCGAACGGCGCCAGCCCCTGATCGCGCGCGACGCCGTCGACCAGCAGGTTGGTCGATGTACCGACCAGGGTGAGCGTGCCGCTCAGCATGGCGAGATAGGAGAGCGGGATCAGCAGCTTCTTCGCCGACACGCTGATCGCGGCGGCGAGGCGCAGGACGATCGGGATCATGATCAGCACGACCGGCGTGTTGTTGATGAACGCCGCCGCCGCGAAGGTACCGAGGATCAGCTCGATCGTCGCGCGGATCGGATGAGCCTTGGCGCGCGCCACGATCCAGCTGCCGATCAGATCGAGCGTGCCCGTGCGCATCAAGGCCGCCGAGAGGATGAACATCGCGCCGATCGTCAGCGGCGCCGGATTGGCGAAGGCCTGAAGCAGCGAACCGCTGTCCAGCAGCCCGGTAGCGAGGAATGCGCACACGCCGAGTACGGCGACGACCGTCGCCGGGTAACGCTCGCGCACGAAGGCGGCGAACATCCCCACCAGGATGAGCAGCCCCAGCTCGGCGCGATAGGAATCTACGAATGTCGCGAGCGCATCGAGCACGTTGTTTGTCAAAGAGTTATGCCCCCGTCATCCGGACCCGTCTGGCTGGGTCCCGGGCGATCCGCAAGGCCGGAGGCGGCTAACCCTGGCCCCAGCCGAAGATCAGCCCTGCCAGCATCAGGCTGCCGATCGTGATGAAGATCGCGGCGGCGACGGCGTGGACCAGCCGGATCGGCACTTTCTTCAGCAGCACGTCGCCCAGGAAGACCGCCGGGACGTTGGCGAGCATCATTCCCAATGTGGTCCCCGCGGTGACCGCGATCACCGCTTCGTAGCGGGCGGCGAGCGCGATCGTCGCGACCTGGGTCTTGTCGCCGAGCTCGACCAGGAAGAAGGCGACGAGGGTGGTGAGGAAGGCACCGAAGCGGGCGGGCTTGGCCTCCTCCTCGTCCAGCTTGTCGGGGATCAGCGTCCACAGGCCCATCGCGATGAACGAGGCGGCGACGAGATAGCGGAACCATTCGCCCGACAGGAAGGCGGCGGCCTGCGCGCCGATAAAGGCGGCGATGGCGTGATTGGCCAGCGTGGCGGCGAGGATGCCGAGGATGATCGGCACCGGCGCGCGGAAGCGGGCGGCGAGCACGATCGCGAGCAACTGCGTCTTGTCGCCCATTTCGGCGAGCGCGACGATGAAGGTGGAGGTGAGGAAGGCTTCCAAGGGACGAACTCCGGCCGGGCGGCGTATCCAACGACATCGCACGCCCCGCCCGGCAAGACGGGGTGCGACGCCATTGGTCTCGCCCGATCGGTCTCCCGATCACCTCGCGCCATGGCCTCTCGGCCAAGCATGTTGACGCGGGGTTCCACGCATCGGCGCGGCGGCTACTCCCCAAGTGACTGCGCGGGTGCCTAGCCGGTCGGGTCCGCCCATGCAAGCCATCCCGGCGGGCGGTCATGACTGTGCTTGGATGTCCGTTTTGGGTGGAAAGCGATCATCTACAATGGCAAGATGGGCTATGAAATCGCGGTCCGACAAGCTCCCGAAAGGACGCAGCTACCCGGTCAAGCCTTCGATACTGGAAGCGGCGGTGATGGATAGTGGGCTTTCCCTACCGGTTGAACTTACCCAATGGGATCGCTTCGACCATGTGTTCCAGGCGGACTTTCTGCCCAATGGATGGCCGAAACAAGCCGAACATGAACTCATCTGGGTTCACTGCCGCGCCGTGCCATCCGAGCGAGCGGCAGAAGCGCGGACGAAGGTGGAGCAGGAGATCATCCCACGCTTCATCCAATGGGCTCGCAGTATAGAGGACCTCGATTCGGCTTCACCGGTTCGCCGAGAAAAGCAGACTTTCCGAGCGTCACTCGACGATTAGCTCGGGTAGCACCAACGTCCGCAAGGGGTCGAAAGCAGACATCCGAACGTGGACGCCATCACGCGGCCGCCACCGCCTCGATCTCCAGCAGCCATTGCTCATCCCAGATGCCGGCGATGATGATGGTGAGCGCCGGGGTGCGGTCGCCCAGCATCTCGCGCCGCACCGCCGCATTCTCCTCGCGGTAGCGGCGGTCGGACAGGAAGATGGTGACCTTCACCAGATCGTCCGGGCCCATGTCGGCGGCTTCGAGCCGGGCGAAGAGGTTGCGCCAGGCGAGCCGCGCTTGATCGGTGAAATGTTCGGGGACATGGTCGGCCTCGTCGGCGGGCACCTGGCCGCTGACGAAGAGCAGGCGGCGGGCGTCGGTCACCTCCATTGCCTGGGCATAGGAAGCGGGGGTCGGGTCGATGGGTCTTTTGCGCATGAGACGTGAAACTCCGGACGGGAATGCGCCCATCTATCGCAGGACGAGGCCGGATGTCCGCCGTCCGAATGGCGGATCGGCCGCCCTTTTGCCGGCGCGCTGACCGGCATGGACGGGATCGACCGGCGGATATTGGAACTGCTGCGCGCCGACGCGCGCGCGCCGCTCAAGACCATCGCCGGCGCGGTCGGGCTGGCGCGCAGCACGGTCGCGGCGCGGATCGCCCGGCTGGAGGCGGATGGCATCATCACCGGCTATCGCGCCGAGCTTGCGGTGGACCGCGCCGGCGGGGTCGGGGCGGTGGTGAGCCTGGAGCTGGCCAGCACGCCCTTGCCGGACACGGTCGCGCGGGTCGTCGCCGATCCGGCGGTGCTGCGTTGCTATTCGCTGGCCGGCGAGGTGGATTTGCTGGTCGAGATATCGGCGCCGGACGGCGCGGCGCTCAACGCGGCGCGCGACCGGCTTTCGGTCCTGCCCGGCGTGACGCGCGCGCGCACCGCGCCGATCCTCAAGCGCGATAAGGGCTGAGAAGGGCGGGGCGGGCGCCGGGCCTTGTTGCCCGGCGAGGTTCGGACGCGGCCGGCGCCCGCCCCCTGCCGCTTCCCGGCCGGGAAGCGGCGTTCGATGATCAGGCGGCGTCGGTTTCCGTCCGCTGCGCATTTGTCGGCATGTGGCGGGCGAGCCGGCGCACGATCCAGAAGCCGGCGAGCCCCGCCAGCGCCCAGGGCGCGGCGATGATGATCAGGCGGAGCAGCAGGAGCAGCCCGGCCAGCGCGGTCTCGCCGCTGTCGCGCGCGGTTTCGCCGAGGGTCGGCGTCGGCGCCGGGCCCGGTGCGTGGCGGCCCGAGCCGTAGCGGAACAGGACCGGCGTGGTGGCGAGCGTGGCCTGCTGCGCATCGCCCGCCTCGCGCATCGCCCGGATCTGGGTGCGGAGCTGGGCGGCGCGCGTCTCCAGACCGCTCTTTTCCGCCGACATCGGATCGAGTCCGCGCAGGCGGGTCTCGATCCGGGCGAGATCGGCCTCCAGATCGGCGCGGCCGCGCTGATTGGCGCGCAGCGGCGTGCCGGCATTCTCGCCGGTGATCTCGCTCTCCGCGATCGCGCCTTCGGCGGCGGTGACATTCTGCACCGCCTCGCGGCTGAACGCGCCGGCCATTGCGGGATCGACCGCGAAGGCGAGCATCGCCTCCACGTCGCGCGCGTTGTCGGCGCGGTAGCTCATGCCGGTGATCCGGCAGCGGGCCAGAGTCAGGCGTTCGCAGATTTCCTGATGCTGGCCCTGGACCGCGGCGATCCGGTCGGCGCCGAGGCGGAAGCCGTAGCGATAGGTGAAGGCGACGTCCGGCGCGGCCGCGGTGCCGATATTCGGGCCCGCCTCGCGGCCGGCTTCGCCGCCGGTGAAGGCCGAATCCTGGGCATCGGGAATGCCGCTGGAGGTCGTCCGGACGGGCGGCTCGACGCCGGACCCGGAATCGGGCTCGGCGACACCGCAGGCGGTGGTGGCGAGAAGCAGAACAAGGAAGGGCAACGCACGTCTCATGGCACTCTCCTCTCTTCGTTGGTCTCGTTTGAGCGGGATAGTCTATCTGATTGATAGAGAATGCAAGGAATTTCTACTGATTTAGTAGAGAAGATGTTTGCGGGCCGCCCGCTCGGCGCAAAGCTGTGGACGGCGGCCATGAGAAGGCTCGCATCGCGGATTTCGCCCTGCTATCGCGCGTCCCCATGAGTGATGAATTCGACGCCGTCGTCGCCCAGCCTTTCGACGATGCGCCTTTCGAGAAAGAGCTGTCGTCGCGCTATCTGGTCTATGCGCTGTCGACGATCACGGCGCGCTCGCTGCCGGACCTGCGCGACGGGCTGAAGCCGGTGCACCGGCGCCTCCTGTGGGCGATGCGGCTGCTGAAGCTGGATCCTGCCGCCGGTTACAAGAAATGCGCGCGCGTCGTCGGTGACGTGATCGGCAAATATCACCCGCATGGCGACCAGTCCGTTTATGACGCGATGGTCCGCCTCGCTCAGGATTTCTCGCTGCGCTATCCGCTGGTCGACGGGCAGGGCAATTTCGGCAATGTCGATGGCGATAACGCCGCGGCGATGCGCTACACCGAGGCGCGGCTGACCGCGGCGGCGGGCGAGCTGATGGCCGGGCTGGACGAAGGCACCGTCGCCTTCCGCCCCACCTACAATGGCGAGGAGGAGGAGCCGGAGGTCTTTCCGGGCCTGTTCCCCAATCTGCTCGCCAATGGCGCGAGCGGCATCGCGGTCGGCATGGCCACATCCATCCCGCCGCACAATGTCGCCGAGCTGATCGACGCCGCCACCCACTTGATCGACGCGCCCGGGGCCGGGGATGCGGAGCTGATGGCCTATGTGACCGGCCCGGATTTTCCGACCGGGGGCCGGGTGGTGGATGCCCCCGAGATCATCGCCCACGCTTATGCGACCGGGCGCGGCGCCTTCCGGGTGCGGGCGAAATGGGAGATCGAGAAGGGCGCGCAGGGCTCCTGGACGGCGGTGGTCAGCGAAATCCCCTATCAGGTGCCCAAGGGCAAGCTGATCGAGCAGATCGCGGCGCTGATTTCGGAGAAGAAGCTGCCGATCCTCGCCGACGTGCGCGATGAATCCGACACCCAGATCCGCATCGTGCTGGAGCCGCGCGCGCGGACGGTGGAACCGGACGTGCTGATGGACAGCCTGTTCCGGCTGACCGATCTGGAGGTGCGGGTCTCGCTCAACCTCAACGTGCTCGACGCCCATCGCACGCCGCGCGTGATGAGCCTGCGCGAGGTGCTCGGCCAGTGGGTCACCTTCCAGATCGAGATGCTGGTCAATCGGGCGCTGCACCGGATCGGCAAGATCGTGGATCGCTTGGAGCTGGTCGAAGGCTATATCACTGCCTTCCTCAATCTCGACCGGGTGATCGAGATCATCCGCACCGAGGACGAGCCCAAGCCGGTGATGATCGCCGAATTCGAGCTGACCGACCGGCAGGCCGAGGCGATCCTCAACATGCGGCTGCGCTCCCTGCGCAAGCTGGAGGAGATGCAGCTGCGCAAGGAGCGCGACGAGCTGATCGCCGAGCGGGAAGATTTGCAGAAGCTGGTCGATTCTCCCGCCCGCCAGCGCACCCGGCTCAAGAAGGACCTCGCCGACCTGCGCAAGCGCTACGGCCCCGACACGGAAATCGGCCGCCGCCGCACGCTGATCGAGGAAGCCGCGCCGGCGCGCGAAATCCCGCTTGAGGCGATGATCGAGCGCGAGCCGATCACGGTGATTCTGTCGAAGCGCGGCTGGATCCGGGCGATGAAGGGCCATGTCGAGCTGACCAACCCCGATGCGCTGAAGTTCAAGGAAGGCGATGCGCTCGCCTTCCTGTTCCACGCGCAGACCACCGACAAGCTGCTGCTCGCCGCTTCGGACGGACGCTTCTACACGCTTGCCGCCGACAAATTGCCCGGCGGGCGCGGCTTCGGCGAGCCGGTCAAACTGATGGTCGATATCGAGGGCGAGGGAAATATCGTCGCCCTATTCCCGGCGACGCGGGCGGAGAAATTGCTGCTCGCCTCGTCGGACGGGCGCGGTTTTCTGACCGCCGCGGCCGGTGCGGTGGCGGAGACGCGCAAGGGCAAGCAGGTGGTCAACGTGAAGCCGGGTGCGAAGCTCAAAATCGTGCGGCCGATCCCGGCCGGCCACGATTATGTCGCGGTGGTCGGCGAGAACCGCAAGATGGTCGTCTATCCGCTCGCCGAACTGCCCGAAATGGGGCGCGGGCAGGGGGTTCAGCTCCAGCGTTATCGCGACGGGGGCCTTTCGGACGCCACGACCTTCCCGATCGCCGAGGGCCTGTCCTGGGCGATGGGCGGGGAGAGCGGCCGGATGCGGACCGAAACCGAGATCGGCGCCTGGCGGACGGCGCGCGGTGCGGCGGGCCGGATGCCGCCGGGGGGCTTCCCGCGCGATAACCGGTTCTGATCGCTGGGTTCACGACCCAAGGTTCGACCCCGTTCAACGAAGCGTTAACCTTGTTTCACTATCGCCCGTGTGCATGACGACCGCAGCGAAGCGTCCGGCGGGGAAACCGGTGGCAGTGCCTGCGCCCTTGACGGACGCGAATGCGGCCGCAGCGGCGGTCACGGGCGCGCAGGTGGGCGTCGTCCTCGATCATGTCCGCCAGGCCTATCTCGATGCGCTGCCGATCGCCGCGGCGATGATTACGCTGGCCGACGAAGGCGCCTATATCGAGTGCGCCAACGACCTGTTCCGCCTCGTCGTCGAATGGGACGAGCGGATGGGCGATCGTGCCATCGAGCGCGTGCCGATCCTGTGCGAAGGCCCGATCGGCAACCGGCTGACCGCCTTCATCAAGGGCGGGGAGATGGCGCACCAGTTCGAGACGACGGACGGGCGCAGCGTCGGCGGGCGGCATTTCACGGTGCGCTTCGCCCGGTTGAAGAAGATTTCCGGACAGCCCCGCCGCCTCCTCGTCTCGCTGATCGACAAGACCGCGCAGGTCGAGACCGAGAAGAGCCTGCGCTCCGAAATGCTTCGCGACACGCTGACCGGCCTGCCCAACCGGCTCTGCTTCAACGAGAAGGTGGACAATGTGCTGGCCGACCCCGCTTTCGCGGACGGCAGTTACGCGGTGCTCGCGGTCGACATGACCCGTTTCAGCCGGGTCAATGAATGCATGGGCGCCATGGCGGGCGACGAATTGCTTATCACCTTCGCGCGCCGCCTCGTCTCGGCGCTCCGCCCCAGCGACATGCTGGCGCGCACCTCGGGCGACGAATTCGGCATCCTGATGCGCCTGAACCGGGGCATGGCCGACGCGCTGCGCGCCGCCGAGCGCATCAAGACGGTGCTGACCTTGCCGTTCCGCCTCTCCGAGCTGGAAATCCGGGTCGATTGCGCGATCGGTTGCGCGATCCTGACCAAGAGCGTGGCGAGCGCCGACGAGGTGCTGCGCAACGCCCAGTTCGCGCTGAAGCGCGCCAAGAAATCCGGCACCACCCAGATTTATGAGCCGATCGAGGCGCAGGCGGTACGCCGCCAGTTCAGCCTCGAGACCGAGCTGCGCGTCGCGATCGAGGCGGAAGCCCTCACCCTCGCCTACCAGCCATTGGTCGAGCTTGGCACCGGCCGGGTCGCGGGCTTCGAGGCGCTGGCGCGCTGGGAGCATGAAGGCCAGGTGATCTCGCCCGCCGAATTCATCCCGGTAGCCGAGGAATCCGGCCTGATCGTCCAGCTCGGGCGCTGGGCGCTGCAGGAGGCGACCCGTACGCTTGCGGACTGGGATCGGCAGACCGGCACGCGGCTGCCGATCAACATCAACGTCAACGTCTCGCTCATTCAGATCAGCCGCGACGACATTGCCGGCGCGGTCGCGGGCGCGCTCGCCGCCGCCGGTATTGGCGGCGACCGGCTGACCATCGAACTCACCGAAAGCGCGATCATCCACGATCCGGATCGCGTCGCCCAGGCGCTGAGCGCACTGAAGCGGTTCGACGTCCGCATCGCGATGGACGATTTCGGCACCGGCTTCACCTCGCTCGCGTCGCTGCAGAAGCTGCCGATCGATATCCTGAAGATCGACCAGAGCTTCGTCGGCGGGATGCTCGCCGACAGCGACTCCCGCGCGATCGTGCGCGCCATCCTGTCGCTGGCCGCCGCGCTCGGCATGGACACGACCGCCGAAGGCATCGAGAACGAGGCGCTGGCGACGTCGCTCGGCGAACTGGGCTGCACTTACGGCCAGGGCTTTCATTTCTCCGGCGCGATGCCGGCGGACCGGGCGCTCACCTACTGGCTCGACCGCAGCGCCTGATCGACATGGCGCCGCGCCAACGCGCGGATCGCTTCCTTGTCGCTATCGAACCCCTGCCGCGCCCACTCCCGCTCGATCGCCTGCAGCGTCTTCGCGACGATCGGCCCGGCGGGCAGGCCCATCGCGATGAGATCGCCGCCGCTTATGCCAAGCTGCGGACGCGGTCGACTTTCCAGCGCGATCAGATCCTCGTCCAGCTTGCCGGCCAGCAGGAAGCGATCCACCGCCTCGGCGGCACCGATCTCATAGGCCAGGATATCGCCCGCCACATCCGCCGGCCCGGTTGCCGTCACGAGCCTCGCCGCCGCGCGCTTCGACAGCCGCAGCCGCGCGGCCACGCTCGCCGCGACATCCCGATCGGCGGGAAGCAAGGCGGCGAGTCGGCGCATGGGCTGCGGCGCGATGCCGGCCGTCCGCTCCGCCGCGATCAGGGCCGCCAGCCGGTCCGCATCTGCGATCTCCGGCAGCACCGGCCGGAAGATGCCCCGTTCGATCATCAGCGCGACGGTCGGCGCCGGGTCGGGCAAGGCGAGAAGCTTCAACAGCTCATCCGCGATGCGTTCGCGGGACAGCGCCATCAGGTCGTTGGCGCGCGCAGCGCAGGCGTCCAGTCCGGCTGCGTCCGGCGCGCCCGCGCCGAAGCGGGCGTGGAAACGGAAGAAGCGCAGGATACGCAGGTGATCCTCGGCGATGCGGGTCAGCGGATCGCCGATGAAGCGCACCCGGCGAGCATCAAGATCGGCGAGCCCGTCGAAATAATCGAAAATCTCGCCACTCATCGGATCGGCGCTGAGCGCGTTGATCGTGAAATCGCGCCGCGCCGCGTCCTCGCGCCAGTCGTCGGTATAGGCGATGGTGGCGCGCCGTCCGTCGGTCGAAACGTCGCGGCGCAGGGTCGTCACCTCGACCGGCCAGCCGTGAATGACCGCCGTGATCGTGCCGTGCGCGATGCCGGTCGGTACCGCCTTGATCCTGGCCTTCTCCAGCCGCTTCACCACCTCCTCGGGTGCCACCCGGGTGGCGAGATCGACGTCGCTGACCTCCAGATCGAGCAGGGTGTCGCGCACGCAGCCGCCGACGAAGCGGGTTTCGCCTGCGCCTGCGCCAAGCGCATCGAGCAGCTTGTCGAGGCCGCGGCGGTCCCGCCATGGCGCCTTGGGCAGCGTCGCGCTCATTGCGCCAACTCCAGCCGGCGCGACAGGTTGACGATCATCGCCGCGGTTGCGCCCCAGATGCGCTGGTCCTCCCACTCGATCTCGTAATAGGTCCGCTCGGCGCCACGCCACATCGCGGTGCGGACATGCTGGTGGGCGGGGTCGAGCAGATAGTGAAGCGGGGCCTCGAACACCGCCGCCACCTCGCCTGGGTGGGGCGTGAGGGTCAGCCCGGGCGGCACGATGCCGACGACCGGGATCACCTCGAATCCGGTCACGGTGCGATAGGGGTCGGCGGTGCCGATCACCTCGACGGCGGCGGGCGGCAGCCCGATCTCCTCTTCGGCCTCGCGCAGGGCTGCGGCAATGGCGTCGGCATCATCGGGATCGATCCGGCCACCGGGAAAGCTGACTTGCCCGGCGTGGCGGCGCATCGTGTCGGGCCGCAGCGTCAGGATGACGGAAGGGGCCGGCCGATCGACGACGGCGACGAGCACCGCCGCCGGTGTGATGCCGCCTTCTTCGGTCTCGAATATATCGCCCGCGATCAGCTCCGGGCTGCGCCGCCGCCCGGCCTCGAGCGCGTCGCGCAGCGTGTCGGCAAGGCTCATGTGCTTGCCTCCAGCGGGAAGAAAGCTCCGTCGCTCCACAGGCCCAGCGGGTCCGCGCCTTCGGCCAGCGCCAGCTCGGCCAGCTCATAATAGACCGGCCGGGCGATCAGCGCCTCCAGCCCGCCGCGCACCGACAGATAGGGCCGCGTGCCCAGCCGCAGCTCATGATCTGGCCCCGCCACCACGAGATCGCCGGTGTTGAGGCGGAAGGCGAGGCTGCGCGCCTCGCCTTCACCCCCGCTCTTCAGCTCGATCGCGACGAAAGCGGCGTCCTCCACATCGATGTCGAGCTTCTCGACCGGGGTGACCAGCACGTGCCGCCCGTCCGGCTCGCGGCGCAAGATCGTCGAGAACAGGCGCACCATCGCCGGCCGGCCGATCGGGCTGCCCTCGTGAAACCAGGTGCCGTCGCGCGCGATGCGCATCCGGCTGTGGCCGCAATGGTCCGGATTCCATTTCTCGACGGGCGGCAGCTTCCGCTCCTCGGCCAGCCGCGCGATCTCGGCGAGGCCGAGACCGGCAAGGTCTTCGGGGGGTGGAAAGGATTCCGGCATGGCGGACAGCCCTAACCTCGCACTGGCCTTGCGCCAAGCGCGCCGCTAATCGCGGAGGCGATGACGCAGGAATTCGAAGGCGCGCGCACGGCGATCGTGACCGGCGGCGCGAAGCGCATCGGCGCCGCGCTGGCCCGCGCGCTCGCCGCCGATGGCTGGCACGTGTTGATCCACTACAACCGCTCCCGGGCGGAGGCCGAGGCGCTGGCGCAGGAGATCGGCGGTTCGACGGTCAGCGCGGAGCTGGCCGATCCGGGCGCGGCCGCCGCGATCATGGCGGCGCTGGATGGGCTGCCACCGGCGCGGCTGCTGGTGAACAGCGCGTCGCGCTTCGTCCTCGATTCGGCGGACGATTTCACGATCGAGGGCTGGGACGCTCACCTCGACATCAATTTGCGCGCGCCGGCCTTGCTGTCGCGCGCGTTCGCCAAGCGGGTGGGCGAAGGGCCGGGGCTGATCGTCAACCTGCTCGATGCCAAGCTTGCCGCCCCCAATCCGGATTTCTTCAGCTACACCGTCTCGAAGATGGGGTTCGCCGGGCTGACCGAGCTCACCGCGCGCGCGTTCGCGCCGGCGATCCGGGTGTGCGGCATCGCGCCGTCAGTGACGATGGTGTCGGGTCCGCAAAGCCGCGACAATTTCGCGCAGGTTCACGAGCTCAACGCGCTCGGGCGCGGCGTGGACGTGGCGGAGATCGTCGCTGCGTTGCGCTTCGTCATTGCCACGCCCACCTATACCGGACAGACGATCGTACTGGACGGCGGCCAGCGTTTCCTCTCGCTGCCGCGCGATGTTCAATTCTTGTCGCCGTCCGGCGACGGGCAGTTCCTGGAGCCGAAATGACGCAGAATATCGCCACGCTCGACGGCCTGGTGCCCGGAAGGCTGGAGCCCAGGACGCGCAAGATCGTGCTCGAAGGCTATGAGCTGAAACTCGACATCGGTTTCCACGATTTCGAGGTGGGCAATCCGCAGCGGCTGCTGGTCACCGTCGAGGTCTGGGTTGAGGAGCGCGCCTTCGCCGCGACCGATTCGGTGCCACATGCCTGGGATTATGATTTCCTGCGCAGCGAGATCGGCCGGCTGGTCGCGGGACGGCGCTTCAATCTCCAGGAAACGCTGGCGCGCGAGATTTACGACCTGGTCGCGGCGCGGCGGGGCGTCACCGCGCTGCGCGTCTCCACCCGCAAGCCCGACATCTATCCGGATTGCGCGGGCGTCGGAGTGGAACTTTCGTCCTTTTGAGAGAACGGCGCCGGGTCGGTGCCGCGGCAGCGAACGCTATCGCGGCCGGCGATTGCGTT
Organism: Alphaproteobacteria bacterium; assembly: GCA_037190625.1. Taxonomy (GTDB): domain Bacteria; phylum Pseudomonadota; class Alphaproteobacteria; order Sphingomonadales; family Sphingomonadaceae; genus Allosphingosinicella. The sequence continues at coordinate 131,094 of JBBCJP010000013.1, read as the reverse complement.
CGCATGGGCCGAGCCGTTCCTTGATGAAACGATAGTCGGCGGCGATCGTGCGCCGCTCGGTCGCCTCGGCCTCGCGCAGGCTCGCCTCGGGAAGCGTGGCGGGCAAGGTGCAGGCCAGGCGATACCAGAGCAGGCTATCCGGCGCGGGTGGTTCGGCCGCGTCATCGACGATCTCGGAAAGCGCCACCGACCAGCGCGGCAGCTCGCCCGGGCGGCGCAGCACGCTCAGCGAGATCGGCCGGTTGTTCGCGGTCTGCAGGAAGATCTGCGTCTCGCTCTCGCCGGGCAGCGAGCCCGGCACGCTGAAGGCGCGGCCGATGCCGGTGATTCGCGGCGGCGCGTCCGGTCCCAGCGATTCGCGCAGGATGGCGCGCAGCCGGTCGGCATCGGCGGGCTGGTAGGCGAGCTGCGAATCGGGCGCGACGAGCCGCAGCTCCCCCGGACGGCCGGGCACCGGCGCGGCCAGGACAAGATATTCGGCGCCCCGGCGAACCCGCTGGGGCCGCCCGTTCTGGTTGGGCAGGTCGGCGAGGTAGCGGACCTGCTGCGCGAATTCGCCAGGGCCGCGAATCAGTGCGGCCACCCGCGCTTCGATCAGGAATCGCCTGTACCCTTGCGGGACATTGGGGGCGTCGCGCTCGGGCAGGGCGCGGGCCCGCTCGACCCGGACATGCGCCGCCACCGGTGCCGAGAGCGCGAGGTCGGCCAGGTCGGCATAGCTGAACGATTCCGAAGAACCCGGCATAAGGGATTGCGACTCAACGGGTTGGCCGAAAGCGAGAAACGCGACGGCGGCGAGAAACGGATAAGTGTGACGCATGGTCCTCCTCAAGGGCCGTGACGGCCTCGCGCTAGAGCGTTGCGCATTAACCTTGCATTGCGGCGGAAATCCGCCAAGCTTCCAAGGCGATGAAGGATTGCGTCCAGGGAAGTGTGGCGATAGAGACACCGCCGCATCCATGGCCGTTACATGGATGAACCGATATGCGGCCGCTGCGTTTTGCCAGACGGATCGGATACCACGAGAGAGGGAGCGCGGCTGATTAATGTCATACGTTGATCAGGGAATGAGCAAGGGCCGGATTTGGGCCATCATCTTGGTGTTTCTGTTGCACGCGCTGCTCGGCTACGCCTTCGTGACCGGTCTTGCCTACAAGTACGTCAAGAGCATCCAGGAGGATCTCAAGACGTTCGACGTCATCGACGAGCCGCCGCCGCCCGAGGAGCCGCCGCCCCCCGAGCAAAAGCAGGTTCAGCCCCCGCCCGTGGTGACGCCGCCGCCGTTGGTGCGCACGAACGTGCCGCCGCCGCCGGCACCGATCACCACCGTTCCGGTGGCCCCGCCGCCCCAGATTACGCCGACCGCGCCGCCGGCCCCGCCGGCTCCGCCGCCGCCGCCGCGCACGGTCGAACCGGCGCGCGCCCGCGCCAACCTGCCGTCGCTGGTGTCGAACGACGATTACCCGTCGGCCGCCATTCGCGCCGGCGATCAGGGAACGACGGGCTTCCGCCTAACGGTCGGCACCGATGGGCGCGTGTCCAACTGTGAAGTCACGTCGTCCAGCGGTTCGAGCACCCTCGACAGCGCGACTTGCCGGCTGATGCGCAGCCGTGCGCGGTTCACGCCGGCCCGCGACAATCAGGGCAATCCAACGACGGATACGGTGAACAGCCGGATCCGCTGGGTTCTTCCTCCCGACTGATCGCGCGCCTCATCCTATTGAGAATTCCAGTTTCAACCGAATCAACTGAGAGGAATTGATACAATGGCAGCACCAGCAGCTAGCGGTGAGAACCCCTATGGCCTGATGGAGGCGCTCGAGCAGGGCGGCGCCATCGCTTATCTCACCTTCTTCACGCTGATCATCATGTCGGTCGGCTCGTGGTACGTCTTCTTCGTCAAGTTCATCGAGCAGCAGAAGATCATCAACGAGGGCCGGCGCGCGCGCACGTCCTTCTGGCAGTCGGCAAACCTTCGCGAAGGCGCCAACAAGCTCACCAAGAACGGTGCTTATCGCCAGATCGTCGATGACGGCCTGCTCGCCGAAGGTCAGCACACCAAGTTCACCGATCCCGTCGACCAGCACGATTGGATGATGTCGTCGCTGGCCCGCAGCCAGGGCGCGATCAATGCCAAGCTCTCGACCGGTCTGGCGCTGCTCGCCACCGTCGGTTCGACCGCGCCGTTCGTCGGCCTGTTCGGCACCGTCGTCGGCATCTACCGCGCGCTCATCAAGATCGGCGCGTCCGGCCAGGCATCGATCGACGCGGTCGCCGGCCCGGTCGGCGAGGCGCTGATCATGACCGCGCTCGGCCTCGTCGTCGCGGTTCCGGCCGTTATGCAGTACAACTGGCTGCAGCGCCGCAACAAGGCGATTGGCGAGGAGCTCGCGCGCTTCGCCAACGACGTGCACGGCTACATGATGTCGGGCGGCAACCTGCGTCCGGCGGTTCCCGCCGCGCGCGCCGCTGCCCCGGCCCGTCCGGCCGCGGCCGGCACCGCCGGCACGGCGACCAAGGCCTAAAGCGAAGGGCGGCGGGCCCTCTCAAGGAGCCCGCCGCCGCTTTCGGCCGCCGCTTTCGAAGCGGCGGCATGCGAGGATAGGAACTGAATTATGGCAATGCAGGTCGGCGAAAGCGGCGACGAAGAAACCCCGATGTCCGACATCAACACGACGCCGCTCGTGGACGTCATGCTGGTGTTGCTGATCATCTTCCTCATCGCCGTCCCCGTCGTGCTGCAGACGGTGCCGGTGAACCTGCCCAAGGTGGACTTCGAGCCGACCCAGACGCGGCCCGAGAACGTCAACCTCACGGTGCGGGCCGTGAACGGGCAGTGCGAAGTCTATTGGAACCTGTCGCGGGTCGATTCGGAAACCCTGCTCGATCGCGCGGTCCGGGCGCTCGAGGCGGAGATCGCCCGGCAGGGCGGACCGGAGAACGTGACCGAGCTGCCCGAAGCGCACATTCGCGGCGACGTCAGCACCCCGTGGCGCTGTGTCGGCGGGGCGATCTTCACGATGCAGCGCGCGGGCTTCGCCCGGGTCGGCTTCATCTCGGAGCCGCCGCCCCGTGGCGGCATCCGCTTCTGAACCGGATTGATTAGGAGCTATTGAAATGGGTGCCGCGGTATCTTCCGACTCCAGCGAGCCGATGATGGACATCAACACGACGCCGCTTATCGACGTCATGCTGGTGCTGCTCATCATGTTCATCATCACCATCCCGGTTCAGACTCATGCGGTGAAGCTCGACTTGCCGCAGGACAATCCGAACCAGACACCGCCGCCGATCGATCCGGTGAAGAACAAGATCGTGATCATGCCCGACAATGTCGTGACGTGGAACGGCGCGCCGGTGAACGACGTGCAGCTTCGCCAGTATCTCGACATGACGACGCAGATGCGGCCGACGCCGGAGCTTCACCTCCAGCCGCATCCGGAAGCCCCCTACAACCGGGTGGACGAAGTGCTTGCCATCACCAAGCGCGCCAACGTCCAGTCGATGGGCTTTGTCGGCAACGAGGCCTACGCCACCTTCCAGTAAGGCGGCGCGGCTCTCGCAAGATCAGGGGCGGTCCTTCGGGGCCGCCCTTTTTCGTTGCCCCGAATAGCCTCGCAACCGGGAGCCGCCCTGGCGCGGAGAGGCCGAGGCATGAGGATAGGCGTCTGCGCCTTTTCCGATCCAGCTTCGGGACATGGCGCTGCGGGTCGAATAAACGTGCGGGAGCCGCAGCCCCCCGCGTCTCTGCGCGTGCTATAATCCTCGCAGACGGCAATGGCGTTGAGGGGAGGGGCCGCGCGCCGGACCCAAGGGCTGCTCTCAGGCCGCCAGGCCCTCGAACTGAAGCCGGGCCAGGCGGGCGTAGAGGCCGCCTTTGGCATTGAGCGCGTCATGGTCGCCCTGCTCGACGATCCGGCCCTGCTCCATCACGACGATCCGGTCGGCGGCGCGCACCGTAGCGAGGCGGTGGGCGATGACGATCGTGGTGCGCCCCTCGAACAGCCGCTCCAGCGAGGACTGGACCAGCCGCTCGCTCTCCGCATCCAGCGCCGAGGTCGCTTCGTCGAGCAGCAGCAAGGGCGCGTCGCGCAGCAGCGCGCGGGCGATGGCGATGCGCTGGCGCTGGCCGCCGGACAGGCGCGCGCCGCCTTCGCCCAGGAAGGTGTCGAGGCCCTCGGGAAGCTTCCTCAGGAACTCGGCGGCATTGGCGGCCTCGGCGGCCTCCCACAGTTGGTCGTCGCTCGCCTCCCAGCGGCCGTAGCGCAGATTGTCACGCGCCGAAGCCGCGAAGATCATCGTCTCCTGCGGCACATAGGCGATCCGCGCCCGCACATCGGCGGGATCGGCAGCGCGCAGGTCGATGCCGTCCATCGTCACCGCGCCGTCCTGCGGATCGTAGAAACGCTGAGCGAGCTGGAAGAGGGTGGACTTGCCCGCGCCGGACGGCCCGACCACCGCGACCAGCTCGCCCGGCGCCACCGCCAGGCTGAAGCCCTCGAGCGCGCTGGCGTCGGGCCGGGTCGGATAGTGGAAGGTCACATTCTCGAACACCAGCGCGCCCTGCGCCGGGACGGGCAGGGCCACCGGATCGGCGGGCGCGCGGATCCCCGGCTCCTCGGCCATCAGCTCGGCGATCCGCCCGGCCGCGCCGGCGCCGCGCAGCAGCTCGCCATAGACTTCGGTGAGCGCGCCGAACGCGCCGGCGACGATCGCGCCGGTGATGACGAAGGCGGCGACCGTGCCGCCGCTGATCGATCCCTGAGACACGTCGATCGCCGCCTGGCGCATCAACAGGGTGATGCCGCCGAACACCATGGTGACGACGATGGCGGTGAGGATGGCACGCAGCAGGATGCGCCGCCGCGCCGTCGCGAAAGTGCGCGCCACCGCCTCGCGGAAGCGGCTGCTCTCGCGTTCCTCCTGCCCGAAGGCCTGGACGATCTTCATCGCGCCCAAAGTCTCCGCGACGATCGAGCCCAGATCGGCGATCCGGTCCTGGCTGGCGCGCGAGATGTTGCGCACCCGCCGGCCGAGCAGGACGACGGGAATGACGACGAGCGGAATGCCGGCGAGCAGCCCCAAAGTCATCATCGGCGCCAGCGTGAACAGGTAGATGATCCCGCCCACACCCATCACGATGTTGCGCAAAGCCTGCGAGACGGTGGAGCCGACCACCATCTCGATCACCCCGGTGTCGGCGGTGATCCGCGAGGCGATCTCGGACGGCCGGTTCTCCTCGAAGAAGCGCGGCTCCAGGCGGAGCATGTTGTCGTGCAGCTTGCCGCGTATGTCGGCGACGACCCGCTCGCCCAGCATCGACACGAAATAGAAGCGCAGCGCCGTGGCGACGGCGAGCACCACGACCATGAACAGCAGATAGTTGAACAGATGCCCGATCCGCCCGTCCCCGCCGGCCGCGAAGCCCTGGTCGATCAGCCGGCGGAAGCCGTCGGGAATGGCAAGCGTCGCCAGCGCGGCGACCAGCAGCGCGATCCCCGCGCCCGCCAGCGTCCCCTTGTAGCGCAGCGCATAGCGCCAGACGACGATCAGGTTCCCGATCCTGCCCCGCGGCGCCTCGCTCGTCTTTCCCCCAGCCATCAGCGCGGCCTAGCAGCGCGGCGCGGCGGGCTCAATGGCGTGGGTGGGGGATGTGATGCCCTGGCCAGGCCCGCCCACTAAGCCGTCTTGCGCCCGACCGCTCCTCGGAACGCCAACCAAAATGCGAAGCATAGCAAGAGTGCGCCGTTGAAACCTGCGGACATAACGGTGTCCAGAAGCTCCAACGCCGGACCGTCCCGATCCGCGCGAAACAGATAGTGGGGTTCAGCGATCGGGACACCTTCGCGGGCCAGTACGGCGCGAGCGTGGGAGGGCAACCCATTCTCGATCAGATAACCCTCTATCCGATCCTGCTGGGGACGGTGCGCGATTGGGGTTCCCGGTGGCCCGGCGCTATAATCGACCTCCTCGACTATGACCGTGGCCGGAGGTGAGCCCGGTCCTTCTTTCATTGTCTCGCGACGCATGCCACCGGGCCGAAAGGCGGTGTATGTCGAGAAGCCGAGTGCGCGCCGCTCACCCCACCCGAAGCGGATCTCCCAGTGGTGGATCGGCGCGCCCGTGAGGGCGATGCGCTGACGTGTCGCGGCAGCCTCGGCCAGTGCCGCATCAGGAGAATGTTCAATGGCGGGTTCGAGTTTCGCCGCACCGTCTGTTGCTTCCGCATAGCGAACATAGGCGTTTGCGGCGACCGCAACGCAAACGACACCGATGACGCCGAGGGCCATAGAGGTCAGGAGAAACGTTCGCCGCATCGTCGATGTTGGCGCTTCAACCCTTATCGCCCGGCGGATTGCGGCGCGCAGCAGGTATGCTGCCGGTAGCATGAGCACGAGCATGGAGAGTTGCAGCCCTCTCAGTTGGCCGCCGCGCACCGCAAGCCAGCTGTCGAACCATGCGACCGGCCCCATTTCCGCCGCCTGGCCCAGCATGATCAGTATGACGGCCAATGTCAGCCAGCTCGCCGCAAGTATCACCCATCGTTCGGAAGCTGCCACCGTCCCCCCTTTGCCGAACCGGCGTCGTTGCGGCATGTGCGGTGCTCATTGCGCTTTCTGCACACGGGAGATGGTAGCAGCTTATCCTCCTGTCTGCAGCACAGACAAAAGATCGCGGGGAACGGATTGCGGGAAGCCGGAACAGAAGAGGGTCAATCTCCGCGCCGCCGCAGCCATGCGCTCCAGTCCGCCACGCCCGCCCCATCCCGGTGCATTTGTCGCGCGGTGTCATTCCTTTATGGACCTCTTCACCTTCCGCGCCCATAAGGTTGCTGCACTGCGGCGGGGAACAGGACACGGATGCTATACGACGCCTATGAGATGCAGCGTTCGCTGCTCGCCGGGGCCAGCACGCTCGCCAATATGGGCGCGGGCTGGATGCAGAATCCGATCAATCCGCTGGCTTATTCGCATATGGGCCCGATCGTCGCCTCGGCGCTGGACGTCTTCGCCCATGCCGCCGCGCCGCGCGGCAAGCCGGAATTCGGGATCGAGACCGCGATCATCGACGGCAAGGAGGTCCGCGTCGAGGAGGAGATCGTCCTGCGCAAGCCCTTCGGCCAGCTGAAGCATTTCCGCCGCGTCGGCGCGCGCGGCAAGCCGGTCGAGGGCTCGCCCAAGCTGCTGATCGTCGCGCCGATGTCCGGCCACTATGCCACCCTGCTGCGCGGCACGGTCGAGCGGATGATCCCCGGCCACGACGTCTACATCACCGACTGGCGCGACGCGAAGCTGGTGCCGATGGACGCGGGCCGTTTCGATCTCGACGATTATGTCGATTATCTGATTGAATTCCTGGAGCATATCGGCCCCGGGGCACATATGCTGGCGGTCTGTCAGCCCTCCGTGCCGGCTTATGCCGCCGCCTGCCTGATGAGCGCGGACGGCAATCCGGCACGTCCTAAAACGCTCGCCATGATGGGCGGGCCGATCGACACCCGCAAGGCGCCGACCGAGGTCAACACGGTCGCCACTCAGCGCCCGTTCGAATGGTTCGAGCGCAATGTGATCGTCACTGTGCCCTATCTCTATCCGGGCGCGGGGCGGCGTGTCTATCCGGGCTTCCTGCAGCTCGCCGGCTTCATGGCGATGAACCTCGGCAACCATCTCGTCAGCCATTGGGGGATGTTCCGGCATCTCGTAGAAGGCGACGGCGAGAGCGCCGAGGCGACCAAGGATTTCTACGAGGAATATCGCTCGGTCTGCGACATGACCGAGGAATTCTATCTCCAGACGATCGACAATGTGTTCCAGCGTCATCTGCTGCCGCGCGGCAAGCTGATGCATCGCGGCCGCAAGGTCGATCCGGCGGCGCTGACCGACGTGGCGGTGCTGGCGATCGAGGGCGAGCGCGACGACATTTCCGGCATCGGCCAGACCCGGGCGGCGCTCGACATCGCGACGAAGCTCCCGGCCGCGAAGAAGAAATATCTGCTGGCCGAGGGCGTCGGCCATTACGGCATCTTCCACGGCAGCAAGTGGCGGAACCGCATCGCGCCGGTGCTGGAAGACTGGATCGCCAAGCATAATAGCTGAGCGATGATCGCGCTCGCCGCCCTGTTGCTGTCGGCGCAGGCGCTACCGGACGATCTGCGCGCCCGTGTCGAGGCGCAGCCGCGCGTGATCCGCCACTTCGTCGCGCGCCGGGCGATGTGTCATCATTTCGCGGGCGAGGAGCCCTATGACGACGTGCGCCGCCGCGAGATCGGGACCGCGCTGCGCCGCCTACGCTGCGATCAGGTCGAGGCGGACGATGTGGCGCTGCGCCACCGTTATGCCCGCTATCCCGCGATCATCGCCGTGCTGGACGAGACCCGCGACGCTCTGGGCTGGTAGCCGCCTCCCGCGATTTTGACGTCCGTCAATGCCCGCCCCGCCGAGTCGACGCAGGGACTCTCCGTCACTTCAGCGAGAAGGATCGTGAGATGTCCATTCACCAGCCCCGCGCCGCTTTGCTCGAAAATGCCCGCCTCGCCGCCGCGCCGGCACAGCTTCGCAACGCCCACGGCACGCGCGCCTTCGATCTCCACCCGGCGGTCCATTTCATGGTGATCGGCGCCTGGTTCGCCTTCGTCGCGATCCTGTGCGCGGCCTTCATGGGGCCGGACCTCGTGGTGCCGGCGGGCATCTTCGCGATCGGCGTCGCCGCCCTGTTCGTGACCCCCGGCCTCTGGGCCCGCGTCGCCCCGGACGACGGCCGGCGCAAGCAGAGCTGGGCCGAATTCCGCGAGGAAGGGATGGTGTGCCACACGGGCCACCTGACTTCGGGCCAGGCGCTCGCCCAGATCATGGTCCTCCCGGTCCTGCTGTGCAACCTCGCCCTGTTCTTCGCCCTGCTCAAGGCGACGCTCTAGACGCTCTCCAGCCCCGGCGCGTCGCGGATCGTCAGGCCGCGCGCGCCTTTGCGTTCGATCAGGCCGTCGCGCTCCAGCTCGGTGAGCCGGCGGCTGACGCTTTCGATCGTGGTGCCGATCAGGCTCGCCATCTCCTCCCGGCTCAGCGGCAGCTCGAAATGCGTCGCAAGGCCGCACGGGCTGGGCGAGGCGGCCCGGGCGAAGGCGAGGATCAGCCCCGCCACCCGCGCCTTAACGTCGCGCCGCCCGATCAGGTCGGCGAGCGAGCGCGCCGCGTCCAGCTCGGCCAAGGTGCGCTCCAATATGGTCCGGACGAGCTTCGGATGCGCCGCCATCAGCCGCTCGAAATCCGGGCGGGGAAAGACGCAAATCTTGGTGTCGGTCAGCGCGATCGCGTCATGTTTCGTGGTCGCGGCGAAGAGCTGGCCCAGAAACCCGGCCGGATGGACCAGCGCCACGATCCGCTCCACCCCGTCCTCGTCCAGCCGGGACAGCTTCACCGCCCCTTCGACGAGCGTGGCGCAAGCGAGGCTGTCGTCGCCCGCCGCGAAGATCGTCTCGCCGCGCTGAAAGGTCCGATGCCGTCCGATCCGGGCCAGCTCGTCCAGCTCCGGCTCGTCCAGCGCCGCGCAGATCGCCTGGTCCCGGACCGGGCAGTCGGCGCAGCGATCGGTGGCCGTGGCGTTCATGCCGGCTGGAGCGCGGCCTCCACCAGGCCTTCGAACAGCCGGCGGCCGTCGGTGCGGCCGTGCGCGGGCTCCAGCGCCCGCTCGGGATGGGGCATCAGGCCCAGCACGTTGCCGGCCTCGTTGAGGATGCCGGCGATGTTCCGGGCGGAGCCGTTGACCGGCGCAGTGTAGCGCAGCGCCACCCGGCCTTCGCCCTCCAGCCGGTCGAGCGTCTCGGCATCGGCCTGGAAATTGCCGTCATGATGGGCGACGGGCAGGGCGATCTCTTCACCGGCCGCATAACGCGACGTGAAGGCGCTCTGGCTGTTTTCGACGACGAGTGGAACATCCCGGCAGATGAAGGAAATACCTGCATTGCGCATCAGCGCGCCGGGCAGCAGGTGGGATTCGGTCAGCACCTGAAAGCCGTTGCACACGCCCAGCACGAACGCGCCGCGCTCGGCCGCCTGGCGCACCGCGCGCATCACCGGCGATTGCGCCGCCATCGCGCCGGAGCGCAGATAGTCGCCATAGGAAAAGCCGCCCGGAATGGCGATGAGGTCGAGCCCGTCCGGCAATTCGGTCTCGCGGTGCCAGACCATCACCGGGGCACGGCCGGTGACCTGCTCCAGCGCCACCGCCATGTCCCGGTCGCAATTGGAGCCGGGGAAGACGACGACCGCGCTCTTCACGCCGCCGGCTCCGTCCGCTCGATGCGGAAATTCTCGATGACCGTGTTGGCCAGCAGCTTGCGGCACATGTCCTCGATCTCGGCGTCGGTGAGGCCCGCCTCGTGGTCCAGCTCGATCAGCTTGCCGGCGCGCACATCGTTGACGCCGGCAAAGCCCAGTCCTTCCAGCGCGTGATGAATGGCCTTGCCCTGCGGGTCGAGGACCCCGTTCTTCAGCGTCACATAGACACGGGTCTTCATGGCATCTCCGGCGGTTTGGGGCTTGCGCGCCATATGGACTCGGATGTCGCGCGGCACAAGCGGTCAGGGCTGGTTTTGCCAGCCTTGCCACCCTATCTCTTCCCCATGAGCGAAACGGCGGACATCTCCCTTTCCCCCAGCGCGGCGGCGCGGGTGGCGGCGATTGCGGCGAAGCAGGGCAAGCCGGCGATCCTGCGCCTCACCGTGGACGGCGGCGGCTGCGCGGGCTTCCAGTATCGCTTCGGCCTCGCCGATGCGGTGGAAGGGGACGATACGGTCGCGACCCAGGACGGCGTGACGCTGGCCGTCGATGCGATCTCGCTCGATCTGGTGCGCGGCTCGATGGTCGATTTCGTCGAAAGCCTCGGCGGCGCATCCTTCCAGGTCACGAACCCCAACGCCGCCTCCGGATGCGGCTGCGGGACGAGCTTTTCGATCTGATCCCTGTCCCGTCATGCTGAACTTGTTTCAGCATCCAGCCATCCGCTTCCACGGGGCTCGACCATGGACCCTGAAACGAGTTCAGGGTGACGATCTTTTGCAAGATCGCTAAGCCTCCACCCATGAAGATCGTCTCCTACAACCTCAATGGCATCCGCGCCCGGCTGCCCCGGCTTCTCGAATATCTGGAGGAGCAAAAACCGGACGTCCTGTGCCTGCAGGAGCTGAAATGCGCCGACGAGTCCTTCCCGGCCGATGAGATCCGCGCGGCGGGTTATGACGGCGTGTGGCACGGGCAGAAGGGCTTCAATGGCGTCGCCATCCTGACCCCGGCCTCCGCCTCGCCCGCCTTGCGCCGCATGGGTCTGCCCGGCGATCCGGACGACACGCACAGCCGCTATATCGAGGCGGAGGCGAACGGCGTGATCGTCGCGTCCATCTATCTGCCCAACGGCAATCCGGTGGGCACGGAGAAATTCGCCTACAAGCTGGCCTGGATGGATCGGCTGCGCGCCCATGCCGCCGAATTGCTGGCGGAGGAGCGCCCGGTCGTCCTTGCCGGCGACTGGAACGTGATCCCCACGGATTCACCCGACGACGTCTTCTCCGCCAAGGCGATGGCGGCCGATGCGCTGTCGCAGCCGGAAAGCCGCCAGGCCCTGCGCCGCATCCTCAACCTCGGTTTCACCGACGCGATCCGCGCCCGTTACCCCACGGGCCAGGTCTATACCTATTGGGACTATCAGGCCGGCGCCTGGCAGCGCGATGCGGGCTTCCGCATCGATCACCTGCTGCTCAGCCCGCAGGCCGCCGACCGGCTCGCCGATGCCGGCGTCGACAAGGAGTATCGCGGCCGCGACAAGGCCAGCGATCATGCGCCGACCTGGGCCACGCTGGCCGGCTGATCCCGCGCGACGGCGCGCATCGCCTCTGCTATAGCCGCGCGAAACGTCCTTCGGGGGGAGGGGGTATGGGTTTCCTGCGGCTTTTATTGAGCCCGTTTCGGGGCGCGGTGTGGCTTTACGTCGTCCTGTTCCTGTTCTTCTTCGCGGTCGGCACGCTGGCGCTGCTGTTCGGCTTCAGCCTGGAAGACGTGGACAATTGGATCGACGCCAATGGCGGCTGGATCGGGGCGATCGGCGATATCCTGTTCCGCCTGTTCTTCGCCTTCGTCCTGCTGATGAGCGCCGCCATCGCTTTGCTGTGCATATACCAGGGTATCGATCGCATCCGGCGACGCGGGGACAGGCCGACGCCCGCGCCCCCGCCCCCGAACACTGAGAAGGAACCTGGCTGCCTCGGGCTTGGCTGCGGCACGCTCGCGGCGGCCCTGGTCGGCTATTTCGCCTGGTTCGGCGTGTTCTACTGAGCGTCCGCGCCGCCCTTGCCATCCGAGATCAGCGCGAAGCTCGCGAAGACCATGCCGGCCAGCACCGAAACGAAGAACAGGATCGAGTGCGAGGCGCTGTCCGGCACATAATATTCGCCGGCGACGCCCTTGCTCCAGTAGATCCGGTTGAAGAACATCGTCAGCCCCGCGAGCACGGCGGCACTGGCGACGATGATGATGCGCCCGGTGCCGCGCGCGGCGGGAAGGGTGGTCCAGTCCTCCGCGTCCTTCGAGGCCCAGCCGCCGGCGGTGCCGAAGGCGATGAGCCCGGTGAAGATGCCGAGCACCAGCCAGATCGCATAGGCCACGCCGTCGCCGCCGCCGCGCACCGGTGCGACGTCGAAGATCGTGCCGGCGATCACGCCCACGACGATCGCAAGCGCCATTGAGACCAGCAGCACGACCGCCGATTTAAGCGCGGTGACCAGAATCGCCCCTGCCGGCATCGTCATTCTCCCCCCTGAAGCAAGCGGGAGGATAACATGAGTGCCGTCAGGTCGGAACAGCAGCGTAACGAAAGGGTCGGTGGCGCGCGGTGGGACTTGCATTCCCCACATTGATGCGTCGGTCGGCCTGAGGGCCGTACCCGCGCTACGGCCGCAAGATTCACCGTGTCGCGCGCGCCGATGCCTTCCATAACATGATCGGGCCGAGTCGCGAACCGGGCATGCGGATCGGTTGGCCGTTCTCCGGCCCCGCCCCGGCCCGTGGGCGGGATCAGCAGCGTTGCGAGGTGCCGACCGAGCCGTCCGGATTGGTGATGATCAGCCCGCCATTGCCCCAGCGCACCCGCATCACGAATTCGCCGCCGGCGCCGGTCACGACCAGCTGGTCGCCGTTCAGCACCCAGCGTCCCTCGCCACCGGTGAAGGACAGGAACGTGCCGTCGGCGCGGAAGATCACGTCCTTCGTGCAATCGCCATTGTCGCCCCAGCGGCCGACCAAAGCCGCGGCGGTGACCGGACGTTCCGGGATTACAGGGGTCATCATGTTTCCCGGCGGGATGGGCGGCTTGCCGCCCTGGGCGGAAGCGGGTGCCGCGGACAGGAGGGCGGCCATAACCGGGACCAGCAGAACAGCCTTCATGTTTATGTCTTCCACTCGCTCAGCAGCGGATCGAGCGGCCGACCGTCCCGTCCGGATTGACGACTTGCATCGATTGCCCGTCATAGGCCTGGATGCCCAAGGTGAAGGTGCCGCCGTCGCCGCTGAGGTGGAGCTGGTCGCCGTCCAGCCGCCAGCCGCCGGTGCCCCCGGTATAGGACCGGAAGGTGCCGTCGGCATGGATCTGGATGAAGGTCGCGCAATTGGCGTCATCGGCCCAACGGCCGACCAGGGCCTGGGGGCTGATCTCGGCGTTGCCGGCGCCGGCCGCCATCGGGTCCTTGCCGTCCATCGCCCCGCCACCGGCAAAGGCCTGGAGCGAGCGGCTGGTGGTGATGCCGGCATCGGCGATGCGCGGATCGCCGCCATTGCCGCCGTCGCCGGTGCGTTTGTCGCCGGCCGGCGCTGCAAGGTTCGCATCGGCCGCATTGCCGGCATCGGCGCTGTCATTGCCCGCGACCGCGCCGCCGATCAGATGGCAACCGCCCAGCGCCAACGCCGCGCTCATCAGCATTCCCAGCTTCGTCCGCATTGCCTGACTCCGCGCCGTTCCGTGCAGCGATCATAATCCCGGCGCGGCGCGGGCGTAAAGCGCCCCGATTGGCTTGCCTCGCCTTGCAAACCATGTTTGAAGCGCGACGGATCAGGCAGGGGGAACGGGTCATGACATCCAAATCCAGGATCGCGTCGTTGGTCGCCGCTACGGCGTTGGTTGCGCTTCCGGCAACCGCCTCGGCCGCCGAGGGCGAGGGCATTGGCGGCTTCTACATCGGCGCTCATGCCGGGCTGGGCAGCGATTCCTCCGATTGGGCCGGCACGCCCAATCCCAACCCGGTGCCCCCTTTCGTTTCGGCTAACACTGCTGATCTCAGCGCCGGCGGCGCCCTGTTCGGCGGCACGATCGGCGGGCGCTGGCAAAGCGGCTATGTGGTGCTCGGCATCGAGGCGGAAGCGAGCTTCGCCAGTCTCGACGACAGCGCGCCGAATAGTTCGGCCGCCGGCTTCGCCAATTCGGTGAAGATCGACTGGCTGGGAACGCTCACCGCCCAAGCCGGCATCCAGACCGGTCGCGTTCATGGCTATCTGGAGGCGGGTATCGCCTTCACCGGCAGCGAATATAGCGTGACCGACTCGCGCGGCGGCCCCGTGAACCTCACGCAGAGCGTGTCCGACACCCGCAACGGGTTCGTCTTCGGCGCCGGGCTCGAATATCTGCTCGGCAGCCACTGGTCGATCCGCGGCGAGTATAATTACCTGAATTTCGGCGCGAACGACTACCGGATCGCGAACGACACCTGGTCGATCGATCAGACCATGCATGTCGGCCGCTTGGCGATCCTGTACCGGTTCTAGAGCTCTAGAACCGGTACAAGCGGACATCAGCAGCGAGTCATCCGCCGAGGCGGGCCGCCTTCGAGGCGCGACTCCATCGTGTTCTGGTCGATGACGGAAACGGTCATGACCTGCGGATTGTCGGCCATGCTGAGCCGGTCGCCGTCCAGGGTCCAGTTCCCGAACGGGCCGTCGGTCGTGCCGTCGGCGCGGAAATCGATCGCCAGCGTGCAATCGCCGTCATCGCCCCAGCGCCCGACCACGAATTCGCGCGTCGGCGCGGTGCCGGCGGCTGGGGTGGCGGCCGGTGCAGCTTCCGCCGCAGCAGGAGCGGCGCCATTGGCCTCGGCCGCATTGTCGCCGGCCGCCGCGCTGTCGTTCGCCGCCGGCCCGCCACAGGCCGCCAGTAGCAAGCCGGCGCTGATCGCCAGCATCGCATATATTTTCATGTGAGCCCCTCCGTTCCATGGATGGAACGAAGGTCATAGCGCGGCCGGGCCGGCTCACAAACTCTTGTCGTAGATCCGGTAGACGCGGTTGATCTTGCTCTCGATCGCGTCGGCGATGGCGATCATCCCCTGATTGTCGTCCAGGATCCAGCCGACCTCGCCGCGCGTCATGCCGTAATGCGTCGTGCCCGCGCGGCGGATATATTCGATCATCATGAAGGCGAGCTGGCTTGCCATGCGGCTGGCCTGCAGCCGGCTCACCACACCCATCAGCGGCACCCGCCCGGCCTTGAAGCGCTTGCGCTTGAGCCGCCACAGCAGCTTCGCCCAGCCGAACGGGAAGAGATCGCCGCCCAGGTCGGTCAGGAATTCGTTGACGTCGGGCAACGTCATCATGAACGCCACCGGCTCGCCATCATATTCGGCGATGAGGACCAGATCCTCCAGCACGATCGGCTTCAGCTTCTTGCCCGCATAGGCGATCTCGCTGTCGGTCAGCGGGATGAAGCCCCAATTGTCCGCCCAGGCCTCGTTGAGGATGGACAGGATCAGCGCCGCCTCTTCGTCGAACCGGCTCTTGTCGATCTTGCGCACCCGGATCCGCGCGTTCTTCTCGCCGGCCGCGACGATGCGCTGGATGAGCGGCGGGAAGGGTTTCACGACGTCGAGATCGTAGGTGTAGAGGTCCTTGACCCTGGCATAGCCCGCGCCCTCGACCCAGGGCTGATAGGCGGCCTTGTTGTGGCCCATCATCACCATCGGCGGATGATCGTGGCCCTGCACCAGCAGCCCCGGCTCGTCCCAGATGCCGAGCGAGAAGGGCCCCATCGACCGGGTCATGCCCTTGGCCTTCAGCCAGTCCTCCACCGCGCCGATCAGCGCGCGGAACACCGCCTCGTCCTCGCCCTCGAACATGCCCCACTGGCCGATGCCGGCGCCCATATGGGTCTGGACCAGTTCGTCCACCTGGCCCGACATGCGCCCCACCACGCGCCCGTTCCGCTCGGCAAGGAACAGGGCCGCCTCGGCATGCTCGAACCAGGGGTTCTTGCCCGGCGTGATCAGCCCGTTCACCTCGTCCTTCAGCGGCGGCACCCAATTGGGATCGTCCGCATTCAGGCGATAGGCGAGATCGATGAAAGCCTTTTTGTCGGCCTTGGTGGCGACGGGACGGACAGTGATGCTCATGATCGCGCCCTATCGCCGGTCGAAGAGGCAGTCGAGCGGAAGCTCAGTCCCGGTCGCGCTGGCGGGGATGGCCGGTCGCCACGCCGCCGGACAGCTCGGCCACCCAGGGATAACGCTCCGCCACCTCCGGCGTATAGCCGAGGTTGAACACGGTCGGGCTCTTCACCGGCCGCTCGGGGCGATCGTAATAGGTGCCGAACACCTTGTCCCAGAAGAAGGTGGTGATGCCGTAATTGCCGTTCTCGTCGTGGAAATGGTGCGCCATGTGCCGCTTCTTCATTTCGACCAGCAGCTTGTGCTTGGGCTTGTAGGCCAGATGCTGGATGCAATGGACGAATTCGTAGATGCAGGTGGTGATGAGCCCGGTCGCGAAGGCGATCGCGGCGGCGCCGAAGCTGGCGTCCCAGGGCAGGCCGATCGCATAGCCGATCGGGATGACGCCCAAGGCAATGGTCGGCAGCGTGGTGTGCAGCGCGCCGAACAGCACTTCCAGATGGTTCGGATCCTGGTGGTGATCGTAATGGATGCGCTTCCAGGTCGACGCCAACATCGGCATCTTGAACATCCAGCGGCTGTGCAGCACCCAGCGGTGCAGCAGATACCAGATGAGCGGATAGGCGACGCTCGCCACGCCGATGGCGAGCAGGGTCGGCACGAGCGGCGCCGGCTGCCAGACGAAGGCGCCGATCGAAACCGCTGCGAGCAGCAGATAGGCGATGATCGCCGGATATTGGAAATAGGCGATGACGAGCTCGCGGAACGTCATCTTGTCGAGATGATGTTCACGGCGCCAGAATGACGGGCGGAGGGTCTGGGCGATCTTCACGTCTCTTGTCCGATATCCTTGTAGCGCGTCCGGCGCGACGAAGGGAGCGCCTTTGCGCCCCGATATGTGACGGTCAGATGAATGCGCAATAAGGCGCTTTTGGGGCGAGGGGAGGGCGGTTCGAAAGCGGGACGGGCCGCATCCACCTCTTATCGTCATCGCGAGGCGCGAAGCGCCGTGGCGATCCAGCGGCGCCGGACTGGATTGCCACGCCGCCTTCGGCGGCTCGCAATGACGGTCTTTCAGCCCTCCCGCGCAGCGACGATGCGGTTGGCGAGGTCCCAGTCCACTTGCCGGTCCACGTCGATCGGTCCTTCGGCGAAGGGCATCAGCACCGGCTTGGTCTTGACGCCCACGGCGCGGGACAAGGCATTGAGCACCGTCTGCAAGGTGAACAGCCGGCTCTTGTAGAGCAGGAAGGCGAACAGGCCGAAGGCGCCGATCAGCCGCTTCGGCTTCTTGCCGAACTGGCCGCCGCCCCGGAACACCTGCGCGCCCTCGATCCCCTTCGGCGTCAGCAACGCATAGAGGTTGCACGAGGAAAAGGCCCCGTCGCGGAAGCGGTGGAAGGCGCGGTTCCCTTCCGGATATTTCTCCAGCACATAGCTGGCGGGTGTCAGGCCCAAGGCCGCGTCCGCCTCGATGCCGTCCAGCGCGTCGCAGAAGAAGCGGACCATCTCGGCGGTGTGCAGCGCATTGTCGCCGGTGGTGATGACGAGCGGCAGCATGTCCGCACTCGCCACGGCGGCGACGCTGGTCGCGATATTGTCGCGGCTGGGGACATAGGAGATGGCGTCGGCGCCCGGCAGCCCGGCGAGGATCGCCTTGGCCTCTTCGATGCTCTCCTCCTCGATCGCGACGATCGTCCGGCCGATCCGCCCCGAATCGAGCACGGCGGCGACCACGCGGCGCAGCATCGGCTGGCCGGCAATGTCGATGAAGCATTTGTGGCTGACGCCGCCGGCCTTCGCCAGCGGATCGAGATTGCCCCGGCTGGCGGCGAGCACCAGCGCCGCATAGCGCGTGTCGGTCATGTCGGCCTTCGTCTCCCGGTTCGGCGCTTCTCAGGAAGGGAACGGTCCCCTCAGCGGCGCCGTCACGGGCGCGATAGACGGCAATTGTGGCAGCTTTGCAAGCGCCCCGCGCAGGTCTTCGAGCGCATCCGGCGCGATCAGCCCGGTCGCGCAGCCGTCCAGCTTCGCCCACACCTGCGCCATCGTGAACGGCGCGGCGAGGCTGCCCGCCGGCATCGGCACCTCGGTCTCGAACCGCCGCCCGTCGGTCAGCACAACCTCCACCCGGGTCGGGAACTCGCCCTCCGCCTTGTCCACCGGATGGCGATGGATGTGCGGATAGAGCGCCCGGATTTCCGGGCGCATCGCCGCGTCGTCGGTGAAGTCGCCGAGCGTCGCATTGCCGGTGACGAGCGCGCAGGCCACGCCATATTCCAGGCTGAACTTGGCCTGGAGCGCGTCCCGGGGATCGGTGTACATCAGATTGTTGAGATGTGAGACCGGGGCATGGATATGGATCGCATCGACCTGATCCGGAGCGATATTCTCTTTTTCCTTTATGGTTAAAATACCGTCCATCGCGCGATGCGCGCTGCCGCAATTGGGGAAGCGCTTGGTCTTGAGTCCGCTGGAGAGGATCAGCAGCGGCGCGCCGATGCTTGTCGTTTCGAAGCGCAGATTCTGGCCGTGCTCGACATGGGTGAGCCCGTCGCGCAGCGCCTCGTAATCGGGGCCGACCATCAGCCGGTTCATGCCCGTCGGCCCGTCCAGCGTGTCGCGCCCGGCATCGATCCCGGCGCGGGCGAGGCTGGCCGCCATCACGCCGGACTTGGCGGCGAGGCCGGCATGGAGCGGCTTGGTCATCGTGCCGAACTGCGACATGAAGCCTGCCGCCATGCTGGTCGCGATCGACACCGCATGCGCCGCCCGCCCGGCGTCCAGCTTCAGCAACCGCGCGCACGCCGCCGCCGCCCCGATCGCGCCCACCGTGGCGGTCGCGTGCCAGCCCCGGTTGCGGTGCACGGGGTTCACCCCCTGACCGACCCGCCCGAGGATCTGGAGGCCCGCGATATAGGCATGGATGCAATCCCGCCCCGACGCACCCTCCGCCTCGGCCAACGCGAGAATGGCGGGAACGAGCACGGCGGTGGCATGCGCCTTGGCCGGATCGAAATTGTCGTCGAAGTCGAGCGCATGCGCCGCCGTCCCGTTGACCAGAGCGGCCCAGGGCGGCGCGAGCGATACGCCGAACCCGATCGCCGTCGAAGGCCCGTCGCCCCAACCCGCCACCGTCTCGAACACCCGCTGCGTCACCGGTTCGACGGCCCCGGGGATCGAAACCCCGATCACATCGATAAACTGCCGCCGCGCTGTCTCCACAGCCGCCTCTGGCCAGTCGTCCGGCGTCTCCGCAAGCCAGCGGCCGTAGGCGAGAATGGGGGTGTTGGTCATGGTGGGGAAATAGGGGGTTTGACGCGCGAAGGGAACTGGAGAGGATGTCGGCTATGGGTGGTTATCGGACATTGACGGAGCGAGGTTTGACTGGTGAATTGCGTCCATGCGGTCGAGAACGGAGAAACTGCCAAGAGGGGCGTAGCTACCCATTAAGGCCATCGCAGCTGGCGTCTGCTGTCGAGGGTGCGGCTTTGAGGCTACCCGTTGAGCTTACCCGCTGGGACAGGTTCGATGCTGCCCTGCAAGCTCGCTTCTATCCTGAGGGAGAGTGGCCGGGTAAAGAGGGCGAGTGTTTCTGGGTCAGCTGTAAGGCGGTCCCGTCCGAACAAGTTTCGGCACTGCGCGACGTTCTCGAACGGGACGCCATTCCCCAGCTGGTCGAGTGGGCGAAGGGCATAGAAGCCCTAGACGGTTGCTCGCCGTTTCGCCGCGAAAAACAAGCCTTCACCTACCAGTATCCGTTGCTCCATGAGTGATGTCCGCCACGTGTCGAGATCGGCCCTCGCCGATTGTTGGATACAAATAGGATTTGCCCTGCCAGCCTGAGGCGAATCGCGTCCCTGCGCCCGGCTCTTTGACACCATCGATCCCGACATCTTTCGCGGGCGCGCTCCCCCGCCAAAACACCCCTCACCCTGTCAACTTTGTCAACTTATCCCTCTGCGCGCTCACACCAGCCGCAGCTTGCGCGCCACGCCGCCGAGCGCGAGTCGGTCGTCGCGGGTGAGGCCGTGGCGCAGGGCCAGCCAGCTCGTCGCCGCCCACAGCGCCAGCACGAGGGCGAAGCGCAGCGGGCCGCTTGCCGCCCAGGCGGCGACGGCCATCAGCATGACGCCGGCCAGCGCGACGCCGAGGCCCTGGAAGAGCTTGTAGTCGAAGGGCGAGAGCCGGTCGGCGACGCGCAGCTCGAGCGTCGCGGCATAGGAGGAGGCCATGGTTGCCGCGCCGACCGCGATCGCCATGCCGATCGCGCCGTAAGCCGGGGCGAGCCAGGCGGCGAGCCCGATCCAGAGCGCGGCGGCGATCAGGCTGTTGAGCAGGGGAAGGGCGCGGTGCCCGATCATCTCGACCAGGGTGGAGGCCGGCCCCACCACCGCCTCGAACGCGCGCGCGGCGACGAGGATGTAGAGGATCGGCAGCGCGGCCGCCGCCTCGGGCCGGTAGATGCTGAGGATGTCGACCCCGGCGAAGATCAGCAGCCCGGCGAGCGGCACGACGAGCGCGGTCGAGACGCGGCTGGCGAAGCGGTAGAGGGGCGCGACCTCGGCCCGGTCGACATGGGCCTGGGCGGAGGAGAGCGGGCCGAGCACGTACTGGAAGGCCTGGCGGACGATCAGCGGCACGGTGGAGAGCTTGCGCGCGATCTCGAACAGCCCCGCCGCCGCCGCGCCCGCCGCGCCGGGGAAGAGGAGATTGAGCGCGAGCGTGGGCGCGTCGATCAGCAGCCGGCGGGAGAGATCGGCGGGCAGGAGGGCGGCGCCGGAGGCGAGCAGCTCGCGCAGCAACCGCGCGGGGATCGGCGCGGCGAGGAGCTGGCGAAGGTCGTAGTAGCGGCCGAGCAGCCGGACGCAGAGCAGGGCGGTGAGACCGAGCGAGCAGAGATGGGCGAGCATCAGCCCCTCGGTCGCGAAGCCGATCAGGAAGAAGCCGAGCGCGAAGAGGATGCGGGCGATCTGCTCCCAGAAGATGCGGAGGCGAATTTCCGGCCCGAAGGCGCGCCGGGCGCGTGCCGCCGCGGTGGCGGTCTCGACGAAGCTCCACAGCGGCAGCGCCCAGGCGAAGAGGGCGATGGCGGTGGGGAGCCGCGCGGCGTCCTGCGGCGCGACCGAGAAGATGCCCGCGACCGCCTCGGCGTTGAGCGTCACGACCAGCGCCAGCAGCGCCGCCGGCCCGACCGAGGCGATGAGGGCGAGCTTGACCGCGCCATGCACCTCCGCCTCGCTCGCCCGGGTCGGCACGATGCGCTGGAGCGCGGCGGTCATGGCGAGGCCGGTCAGATTGGTCGCGAGGCTGATCGCCGCCCAGAGCACGACATAGATGCCGTAGGTCGCGATGCCGAACAGCCAGGTGTAGAGCGGCTGGGCCAGCGCCTCGATCAGCGCACCGAGCCGTGCCAGCCCCGCCAGCGCCGCGCCGCGCGCGACCTCGTCGCGGGTGACGGCGGGCTTGCCCCCCGCCTCGCTCACGCCGCGCCCGGCGTGCGTGGGCCCAGGATGATGATCGCCGCGCCGATCAGGCAGATGCTCGCGCCGATCGTGTCCCACCGGTCCGGCCGCACGCCTTCGACAGCCCAGAGCCAGAACAGCGAGGCGGTGATGTAGATCGCGCCATAGCCGGCATAGGCCCGCCCGGCCGCCTCGCTCTCCACGAGCGTCAGCAGCCACGCGAAGGCGGCGAGGCTGACCATGCCCGGGATGAGCCAGAGCGGCGACTTGTCGAG
This sequence comes from Alphaproteobacteria bacterium, assembly GCA_037190625.1. Classification (GTDB taxonomy): domain Bacteria; phylum Pseudomonadota; class Alphaproteobacteria; order Sphingomonadales; family Sphingomonadaceae; genus Allosphingosinicella. The sequence goes on along the minus strand of JBBCJP010000013.1, from coordinate 108,943 downwards.
CCGCAGCCACGCCCAGAAGGCGAAGCAGCCGGCGATCTCGAACAGGGCCGCGGCCACATAGGCGGCGAGCGTCATTCCTCGGTCCGGATCAGCACCGCCTCGCCGACCAGAGCGAAGAGGAGAAACGGTCCCCATGCGGCGAGGAAGGGCGGGTAGGCGCCGAAATTGCCCATGGCGAGGGCGAAATTGTCGGCGACGAAATAGGCGAAGCCCAATGCCATGCCGATCACCGCGCGGGCGAAGACCTGGCCCGAGCGGGCGAGGCCGAAGGCGGCGATCGCGCCGAGCAAAGGCATCAGGATCGACGACATCGGCGCGGCGATCTTGCGCCACAGATTGGCCTGGAGCGACTCCACCGGCCGGTCGGCAGCGCGCAATTCGGCGATCGAGCGGCGCAGCGTCATGAAATCCTGCGCGTCCGGATCGACGCGGGCGAGCGTGAACTGGTCCGGGGTAATGTCCGGGCCGAAGGTGATGGCGGGAGTCCGGATCTGCTGTCCCGTATCCAGATCGAACCGGGTGACGCCGGCCAGCGCCCAGCCGTCGCCGACACGCCGCCCGGTCTCGGCCTGGGTAATCCGCCGCAGCGTGCCGCCCGCGCGCTCGTAAATGGCGACGCCTGCGAGGCGCACGCCGTCGCCATGCCCGCGCACCTGGCGCACGAAGATGAGGTCGTCGCCATGGGCCAGCGAGATATTGCTCTGCACCCCGGTTCCGGGCGGCACCGGGCCCCAGTCCGCCGCCTCCCAGGCATCGAGCGCGGCATTGGCGCGGGTCACGATCCGCTCGCTGAACACGAAATGCACCAGCGCGAAGAGCGAAGCGGCGAGGATCAGCGGCGCGATGATCTGATGGGCGGAGATGCCCGCCGCCTTCATCGAGACGATCTCGCTGTTCTGGTTGAGCGTCACCAGCGTGATCAACGCGCCGAGCAGGATGGAGAAGGGCAGGAAGCGGTTGACGAGCTGCGGCAGGCGCAGGCCGACATAGCGCCACAGCTCGGCATCGCCATTGCCCGCCACCGCCAGGATGTCGCCGGAATTGCCGAGCAGGTCGAGCGTCATCAGCACGACCACGAGCATCGCCAGCACGGCAAGGCTGCGCACGACGAACAGCCGTGCCATGTAAAGCGCGATCGGGCGCGACGGGAAGAAGCTGAGATTGATCATTCGGCGGCCTGGGGCTGGCCCTGAAACCTATCGCGCCGGCGCCGGCCGAACAGCTTGCCGAGCCGCTTGCCAAGCAAGGCGAAGACGCGTTCGAGCGCGCCGATCGGCTGGCCGCCCGGTTTGTGCGCGATCGTCCAGTACATCCAGGCGATCAGGGCGGCGAACAGCAGGAAGGGCGCCCAGAGTGCGATCAGCGGATCGAACCGACCGAGCGCGCCCATCTGCTCGGCATATTGGTTCACCTTGTGATAGGTGACGACCATCACGATCGACAGGAAGATGCCGAGCCCCGACGTGCTGCGCTTCGGCGGGATGGCGAGCGCGACGGCGAGCAGCGGCAGCATCAGGATCATCGCGATCTCGACCAGCCGGAAATGGAAATTGGCGCGCGCCGCATTGCGCCGGCTTTGGTCCGCCGTCGCCGATCGCCCTTCCTGAAAGAGCTGCGGCAAGGTCAGCTCGTCAAGCGCGCTGCCGCGCCCGCGAAAGGCCTCGATCGCCGGCAGGTCGATCGGCAAATCGTAGCGGTCGAAGCTCAGGACCCGCGGCACCGGAAAGCCGGGTTCGTCATGGACCAGCCGGCCGTTGGCGAGCCGGAGCACGATCGCGTTGGGATCTTCGGTGGACAGGAAGGTGCCGCGATCGGCGGTGACGGCGAGCGAGCGGCCGCCGCCGGTCTCGGCGCGCAGGAACACGCCGTGCAGGTCGGTGCCGCCATTCTCGCTGCGCTCGACCCGGAGCGTCATCCGCCGCCCGAAATTGGTGAACTCCCCGACCTTGATCGAGGCGCCCAGCGCGCCCGAGCGCAAATCGAAGCGCAGCTCCTGATAGGCATATTGCGCATAAGGCTGGACGAAGCCGACGATGGCGACGTTCACCCCCATCAGCGCGGCCGCGTAGAGATAGGGCACGCGCAGCAGCCGGCCATAGCCGATGCCGACCGAACGCAGCGAATCCAGTTCCGAAGACAAAGCGAGCTTGCGGAAGGCGAGCAGGATGCCGAGCATCAGGCCGAGCGGGATGCCGAGCCCGAGATATTCGGGGATGAGATTCGCCATCATCCGCCACACGACGTTGACCGGACCGCCCTCGCTGACGACGAAATCGAACAGCCGCAGCATCTTCTCGAGCAGCAGCAGCATCGCGGCGAGCACAAGCGTGCCGACCAGCGGCACGAAGATCAGCCGGGCTAGGTAACGGTCGATTTGCGTCGCGAAACTCAAAGAGGCGGCTTTCAGGTACGGCGAAGAACGGGAGGCGAAGTCTATAACCGCCGCGCGGTGCGCGGTCATGCGCGAAATGGGCCTGCACAAGAGAGGCGCAAGGGCCCGCCCCCCAATTCCGACGCTCCATGACCACATTTTGGCCGCATCGCTGGGCGATCAGGTCCGCAATGGGGGAGTCACCATCGCCCGGGCCGTTCGCGGCCGGGGTGGCAGCTCCTGGAGTGGCGTTTGATGTCGAAGCTCTTTTCCACCACCTGGCGCCCGGGCATGGCCCTCGGCCTCGCCGTCGCCGCGATCGTGGCGGCGCCGGCCGCCGCGCAGCCGATCCTCGGCCAGCATGCCGCCGCCTGCCGTGGCGGCGGGCAAGGCGCCGTGCTCGTCAGCGTCGATGGCTTCAAGGAGCGGACCGGCAATGTCCGCGTCCAGCTCTACCGTGCCGACAACTCCTTCCTGGAGCGTGGCCAGTGGCTGCAGCGGATCGACTTGCCGGTGACCCGGTCCGGGCCGATGCGGGTCTGCGTGCCCGTGCCGCGCGCCGGCAGCTATGCGATAGCCGTTCGCCACGATGTCGACGGCAGCGGCAGTTCGGGCTGGAACGATGGCGGCGGCTTCTCGCGCAACCCCCGCGTGTCGCTCACCAACCTGCGCCCGCGCGCAAGCGCGGTGGCGATCGACGTCGGCAGCGAAGTGCTGCCGATCAATGTCGTGCTCAATTATCGCTTCGGCCTGTCGATCCGGCCGGTGCGGGGGTAGGCCATGGCCCTCGTCGCTCTCCTCTCCAATCCGCGCTCGACCGGCAACCAGTCGCTGCTGCCGCGCGTGCGCGCCTTTTGCGCGGAGGAGCGCGATATCTTCCACTATGAAGTGGAGGAAGTCGGCCAGATCGGTGCCGCCTTGCGCAGCATCGCGCGGGTGAAGCCCAAGGTGCTGGTCGTCAACGGCGGCGACGGCACCGTGCAGGCGGCACTGACCGAGCTCTATCATGGCGGCCATTTCGGCGATGCGCCGCCGGTGGCCGTGCTGCCCAACGGTAAGACCAACCTCATCGCCCACGATCTTGGTGCCGATGGCGATCCGATCGCGGCGCTGCGGCGCGTGCTGGAGCTGGCGCGGACCGACATGTCGGCCCATATCGTCAGCCGCGAGCTGATCGCGCTCAGCGAGGGGGACGGCCATGCCCGGCCTGTGCTGGGGATGTTCCTGGGCGGTGCCGGTCTGGCCGACACGATTCTCTATTGCCGCCACAAAATCTATCCGTTGGGCCTTCCCAACTGGCTGGCGCACGGCTTGACCCTGATGCTCGGCCTGCTCGCGGTGCTGATCGGCCGGCCGGCGCGCTTCCTGCCGCTGCCGCCGAGCCCGCTCACCGTCTCGGTGACGCGCAGCGGCGTCCTGCAGGGGCGCTTCGCCTTCCTGATGGTGACGACGCTGCAGCGGTTGCTGTTCAACGGCAACATGGGCGGCGTCGGCCAGCAGGCGGGATCGATGCAGTTGCTGGTGATCGACCGCAGCATCCCGGCGCTTATGCGCGCCTTCGTCGCCGCGCTGCGCGGTCGGCTGGGCCGCAATCCGATGACCGGCGTTCATCTCGAGCGCGGCGATGAAATCCGGATCGAGGGGAGCCGGTCCAGCGTGATCCTGGATGGCGAGATGTTCGAGACCAATGACGATCACCCGATCATCCTGAAGCCGACCGCACCGGTTCCCTTCCTGCGGCTGGCGGCCTGACGCCCGCGCGCCTAAAGTCCGTTCCGGCAGGAACATGACCGACGCCCTCCGCGACCTGGTGTCCGCCGAACTGGCGCAGCCCGTCGATCCGCGCGTGAGCGCGATGGCGGCGGCATTGGCGGCGCAATATCCGCAGGCCGCGCGAGCGGTGCTCTTCTACGGTTCGTGCCTGCGCCAGCGGGAGCTGGACGGGCTGATGCTCGATTTCTACCTGATCGTCTCCGACTATCGCGACGCCTATGACAGCTCCTGGCTGGTCTTCGCCAACAAGGCCGTGCCGCCCAACGTCTTCCCGTTCGAGCATGACGGGCTGATGGCGAAATATGCGGTGCTAAGCGAAGAGGATTTCGCGCGGGAATGCGGGATCGAAGCGGGCAGCGTCTCGGTCTGGGCGCGTTTCGCGCAACCTGCGCGACTGGCCTGGGCGAAGGATGGAGAGGCGCGCGCGGGCGCGACCGCCAGCGTGGCCCAATGCGCGCCGACTTTGTTCGCGCTGACTTTGCCCATGATGGAGGCCGGTAAAGACGATCCGCTGGACGTCTTCCGCACCGGTTTTGGCCTCACTTACGGTGCCGAGCTGCGTGCCGAACGATCGGGGCGCTCGGGGTCCATCGTCGATGCGGACGCCGCCTATTACGCACGGGTCGGACGCGCAGTCCTCGCGGGCGGCGTAGGCGATGCCGGCGGCAAGGCGAGCGCAAAGGCCTGGCGCCGTCGACAGGCTGGCGGCAAGGCGCTGACCCTGCTCCGCCTTGCCAAGGCAACCACCACCTTCGCGGGCGGGATCGATTACATCGCCTGGAAAATCAATCGCCATGCGGGCACGGCGATCGAGGTGAAGCCTTGGCAACGGCGTTGGCCGATCCTGGGCGCGCTTACGCTGCTGCCTCGCCTGTGGCGGGGCGGCGCGGTCCGCTGATCGCGCCGGCCAGCGCCGCCGCCACGCTGTCGGCCAGGGCCGCGACGGTGAAAGGCTTGCGCAGCAGCTCGCCGCCGATCAGGTCCCCGGTTTCGCCCGCATCGCCGACATAGCCGGTCACGAACATCACCGGCAGCTCCGGATGGTGCTGGCGGATCAGGGCGGCAAGCTCGGTGCCGGTCATTTCCGGCATCATCACGTCGGTGATGACGAGGTCCACCGCCGCGCCGCGGGCGAGCAGGTCGAGCGCTTCGGGTCCGCTGGCGCAGGCAACCGGGCGGTGGCCCAATTCCTCCAATGCGCCGACGGTCGAGCGGCTGACGCGCGGATCGTCCTCCACCACGAGGATCGCCGCGCTGCCCTTCGCCATCGCCATGTGGGCAACGGGGGTAGGGGACGGCGCCGGCGTACCGACGCGGGCGGCCGCCTTGCTTTGGGTCGCGGCGGAACGCGGCAGGAAGACCGACACGGTGGTGCCCTTGCCGACCTCGGATTCTATGGTGACGTCGCCCCCCGATTGGCGCGCGAAGCCGAAAAGCTGGGACAAGCCGAGCCCGGTGCCCTTGCCAAGCGGCTTGGTGGTGAAGAAAGGCTCGAACACGCGGTGCAGGTTTTCCGGCGGAATGCCGCGCCCGGTGTCGATCACCTGGATGCAGACATAATCGCCGGGGGCGAGCGAGTCGCCGGCCCCGTCCAGCGTGCGATTGTCCACCGCTATGGTCAGCGCGCCGCTGCCGTCCATCGCATCGCGGGCGTTGACGGCGAGATTGAGGATCGCGTTCTCAAGCTGCGTGCGATCGGCCCAAACCAGCCAGGGCTCGGCGGCGAAGCGGGTCCGGACCTGGATGCGCTCGCCGATCGCGCGATCCGCCAGCTCCAGCATGTCCTCGACCAACTCGGACGGCGCGATCGCCTCTGGCACCAGCGGCTCGGCGCGGGCGAAGGAGAGCAGCCGGCGGGTCAGCGCGGCGGCGCGGGTGGCGCCGTCCATCGCATTGTCGAGGTGAAGCTCAACCTCCCGCAAAGGCCCGTGCAGCTTGCGCCGTGCCAGATCGAGGCCGCCGACGACGACGGCAAGCATGTTGTTGAAGTCGTGCGCGATGCCGCCGGTAAGCTGGCCGACCGCCTCCATTTTCTGCGCCTGGCGCAGCTTTTCCTCGGCGGCGGCACGTTCGGCAGCTTCGGTTTTGAGCGCCGCATTGGCCTCGATAAGCTCCAGCGTGCGCGCCTGCACTGCATCTTCCAGCCGCAGCGCGCGGATCGCTTCGCTCTCCGCCTCACGCCGCGCCCGCATGCCTTCCAGGAAAGATCGCCAGGCCATCACGGCGAGGCCGACCGCGCCCAAGCCGATCAAGATGGCGAGCCAGCCGAGCCATTCCGTATAAGCGTCGGCGCGGGCGACGAAGCCCTGCGTCTCCTCCATGCGCCGGTTGAGGTTGGCGCGCTCGGCGCGGGCGATCTCCTGGAGCAAGGCGCGCAGCTCCGGCAGGGTTGGCGACGCGGCGGCCTGGTAGAGCAGGCCGAGCCCGCCCTGGTCCTGGCCGCGTTCGGCGGCGGTCGCGGCCGGGGCCAGCTCGCCATTGCGCTGGTCGAACAGCTCGACCAGCCGGGCGGCGCGGCGGGTCTGATCCGCGTCCTGGCGCAAAAGGCGGCGGAGCTGGCCGATCTGATAACCGGCCGCGCGCCATTCGTTGTAGTAATCGGTGCCGGTCTGGCGCTGCTCGTCGAGCACGTAGCGGCCGAGCGCGGCTTCGGAACGGGCGATGCCGGCATCTATGGTGCGCGTCAGCACCACGACTTCATAGGTGCGCCGCTCCCATTCGATCGCCTCGTCACGGGCGCGATTGGTCCAGGTGATCATGAAGATGAGCGCAATCAGGGCGAGCGTCGCCGTCAGGGCAGCGGCGCTTACCCACACGGCCCGCCACGTCGACGGGACGCCCTCCTCGGGAGTGGTGTCAGTCCCTTCGTCCGCCATGGCGGCGGATTAGTAGAACAAGGTTAACAAGATGGAAAGCTTTTCGGGCAGAAACCCGCAACCGGGTCTTCGCCTCAGACGATGCCGGTCGCCTTGCCCGCCTTTTCGAAGATGGCGAGGATTTCGCCCACTTCGGCGTCGCTATGCTCGGCGCAGAGCGAGCAGCGCAGCAGCGTCATGTTGGCCGGCGTCGCGGGCGGCCGGGCGAGATTGACGTAGAGGCCCCCTTCCAGCAGCGCCTCCCACATCGCCGCGCCTTTCTCGAGATCGGGCATGATGACGGCGATGATCGCCGATTGCGGCGCCTCGGTGCCGAGCTGGAAACCGAGCGCCTTCAGCCCGGCATGGAGCCGCTTGCTGTTCTCCCACAGATGCGCGCGTTTGGCGGGCACGTCCATCAGCTTGCGGATCGAGGTCGCTGCGGTGGCGACGACGCTCGGCGGCAGCGAGGCGGTGAAGACATAGGGGCGGCAGACGAGGCGCAGGATCTCGAACTTGGGATGGTTCGAAACGCAGAAGCCGCCGACCGTGCCGACCGATTTGGAGAAGGTGCCGATCACGAAATCGACATCGTCCAGCACACCCTGATCCTCGGCGACGCCGCGGCCATTGGGGCCGATGAAACCCATCGAATGGGCCTCGTCCACCAGCACCATCGCGCCGGCGGCCTTGGAGACGGCGACCATCTCCTTCAGCGGCGCGACATCGCCCAGCATCGAATAGACACCTTCGAGCACGACCAGCTTGCCCGCGCCTTCCGGGATGCGGGCCAGGCGCTTTTCGAGCGCGCCGATATCGTTGTGGCGGAAGGGCACGATCTCGGCATTGCCCATCGCGCAGCCGTCATAGATCGAGGCATGGCTGTCGATGTCGAGGACGACATAATCGCCCTTGCCGGCAATGGTGGAGATGATGCCGAGATTGGCCTGATAGCCGGTCGAGAACACCATGGCGTGATCCATGGCGTAAAAGTCCTTCAGTGCGTCCTCGCACTCCTTGTGGCCCTGATAGGTGCCGTTGAGGACGCGGCTGCCGGTGGTGCCGGAGCCGAAGGCATCCAGCGCCGCGTGGCCGGCGGCGATGACGTCGGGATCGAACGTCATGCCCATATAATTGTAGGTGCCCAGCAGGATGGTCTCCCGCCCGTTGCAGACCGCGCGGGTCGGGGAGAGGACTTTCTCCATCACCAGGCCGAACGGATCCTTGACGCCGGTGGCGAGCAGGCCTTCGCGGGTGGCGATCAGCGGATCGAACTTGGAGAAGAGATCGGTCATGCGTGGTCTCGCGATGAAGCGCAGCTCGGGCGGTGCGCTCAGCTTTCGTTCTTCAGCTTGTCGACCGCGTCGACGAGCTGGCCGACAGTCTCGATCTCGGCCTGCTGGTTCATCGTGATCAGGATGTCGAATTCGTCTTCGACATTGGCGACGAAGTCCATCACCACCAGGCTGTCCCATTCGAGATCGCCGGCGAAGGTGGTGGTCTCGGCGAGCGTCACGCCCTTCTTGTTGAAGGGCTCGATCAAGGTGGCGACCTTGGCGAAGGTCTCGGCTCTGTCGGTCATGTCGGTCCTTTAGGAGTGCGCGTTCCCAGTGCCAAGCGAATAGGGCGGGAAAGCGGCGGCGGCGGGGCGGATGATGCGCTTGGCAAGGCCATTGTGACCGTGCGATGACAGTTGCGGCCAGGGGAGGGCCGCAAGTCGTGGCGGAAGCAGACTCGAACGGGAAGCCCGTCGTTTCCAGCAAGGTCTATCCGGCGAATGCCGTGCACATGATGCGCACCGCGCAGCTCGCCCAGATCCAGCTTTCGGCGATGGCCGATCACAAGGCGAGCATCCTGATGGGCGCGACCTTCGTGATCTTCACGATCACGGTCAGCCAGGCGCGCGGCGGCGCTGCGCCGGTGCCGCTGCTGATCCTGGGCGGCGCGGCCTTTTTCTCGGCGATCTGCGCGGTGCTCGCCGTGCTGCCGATGACGAAGAAGCGCAAGCCCACGGGGCAACCCAATATCCTCTTCTTCGGCACGTTCAGCCGGATGGGGGAGGAGGAATTCATCGACGAGGTGACGCGCCGGCTGGAGACCGAGGACGGCTTCTACCGGACGATGGCGCGCGACATCTACCAGGCCGGCTGCGTGCTCCAGAACAAGAAATACCGGATGTTGAGCTACGCCTACAAAATCTTCCTGATCGGACTGGTGGCGAGCTGCACCGCCTATGTCGTCGAATATCTGGTCTGACCGTTGGCAGGCCGCCGAATGAAACGCGGAAGTTGACGAACCTGACGCTACGTGGGGGAGGAGTCTCCCCCACGCGAGGGTGTTCGATGAGGGGTCTTGGGCATGGACGGTTCAAAGAGCCGGACAGCAGGGCGCGGGCGCCCGAATCGCATCACCCTGACAGATGAAATCCTACATTCCAAGCGACGGCCGAGGCCGTTCTGCTATTTGAGCCAGCCCTGCGCCCGATACCAGTCGCCGGTCGCCTTGAGGCCGGTCTGAGTACGGATTTCCGGCGTCCACAACGTCGCCGGCGGGCGCGCTTCGGCGGTGACGACCCAGTCGGGATGGCAGAAATAGCGGACCCGGTCGGGCGTCAGCTTCGCCTTGCCGCCGCGCACCAGCCGATCGACATGCGCGGCGCCGGTCATCACCGCCTTGGGCATCGCCACCGTCGCGGGGCGCTTCTTGCCGAGCAGCCGGCCGAGCGTGCGGGCGAAATGGCGATGCTCCCAGCCATTTTCCACGCCGTCGTCGGGTTCGTAAGTCTCGCCGACGCTGGCCGGCGCATCGACCAGAGCCAGGATGAGCCGACACAGATCGCCGACATGGATAACCGAGAAGCGGCCGGCGGGGGGCAGGGCGACGAAGCCGCGTGCCGCCATCTTGAACAGTTCGAACGTCTCGCGGTCGCCGGGGCCGTAGATCGCCGGCGGGCGCACGATCGTCCAGTCGAGTCCGGAGGCGGCGATCACCTTCTCCGATTCCGCCTTCGACCAGCCATAGTCGCTCAGCGCCGCCTCGCGCGCGGCGAGCGAGGAGACATGGATGAAGCGCCGGACCCCGCCGGTGCGCGCCGCGTCGATCATGCGGGCGGTACCGCCGACATTCACGGCTTCGAAGCCGGCCCGGTCGGGTGCGTTGATCAGGCCGGCGATGTGGATCACCGCATCGGCGCCGTCGCACAAGGCGGCGAGGCGGTCGGGGCGGTCGAGCGTGCCTTCGATCCACGTAACGCCCGGTTCGGGTGCGCGCGGGCCGCGAGTAAGGGCGCGGATTTCGTAGCCGGCTTCGCGCGCGGCGGTGATCAGGTGGGAGCCGACGAATCCCGTCGCGCCGGTAACGGCGAGGGTCCGCCTCTCGCTCATAGCGGCGACCAGCCGGTTTCGGTCTCGTCGGAGTCCGCTTCTTTGCGATCCAGCCGGCCGATATGGGCGAGCAGGGCGTCCAGCACCTCCTCGACGCCCGCGCCGGTCGCGCCGGAGACGGTGAAGACCTCGGCGCCGGAGGCCTCGCGCAGCTCGTCGGCCAAGGCTTCGGCCAGCTCGTCGTCGATCGTGTCGCCCTTGGAGAGCGCGATCACTTCGGGTTTGTCGTCCAGCCCGGCGCCATAGGCCTCCAGCTCACCGCGCACGGTGTGCCAGGCGTCCGCCACGTCCTCGTTATTGGCATCGACGAGATGGAGCAGCACGCGGGTGCGCTCGACATGGCCGAGGAAGCGATCGCCGATCCCTGCGCCGTCCGCCGCGCCTTCGATCAGTCCGGGAATGTCGGCGAGGACGAAATCCACTCCCTTGTGGCGCACGACGCCGAGCTTGGGATGAAGCGTGGTGAAGGGATAATCGCCGACCTTCGCCTTGGCGTTGGAGACGGCATTGAGGAAGGTGGACTTGCCGGCATTGGGGAGGCCGACCAGGCCGGCATCCGCGATCAGCTTGAGCCGAAGCCAGACCCACAATTCCTCACCAGGCCAGCCGGTGCCGTGCTGGCGCGGCGCGCGGTTGGTCGAGCTCTTGTAGCTGGCATTGCCGCGCCCGCCGTCGCCGCCCTTGAGCAGCACGATGCGCTGGCCGGCCTCGGTGAAGTCGGCGAGCACGGTCTCGCGATCGTCGTCGAGCACCTGCGTGCCGACCGGCACCTTGATGACGAGATCGTTGCCGCCCGCGCCGGTGCGGTTGGAGCCGGAGCCGCCGGTGCCGCGCGGGGCGCGGAAATGCTGCGTGTAGCGGAAGTCGATCAGGGTGTTCAGGCCCTCGACTGCCTCGAACACGATGTCGCCGCCCTTGCCGCCGTCGCCGCCGTCCGGCCCGCCATATTCGATGAACTTCTCGCGTCGGAAGCTGACCGCGCCGGGCCCGCCCGCGCCGGAGCGGATAAAGATTTTGGCCTGGTCGAGAAAATGCATGGGGGCGACTTAGTGCCTGTCGGGGTGAGAGGGAAGGGCATCAACCCTGGCCCTGCTCCTCCAGCCGCTTCTGCGCGGCGATGAGCTGGCCGCGCGCCAGCTCGCGCGCCTTGGCGCGGGGCAGGCCGAGCGCTTCCGCCATCGGGCCGCCGAGCAGCGAATCGCCGATTGCGGCGAGGACCAGCGACAGCGTCATCTCATGCACCGGGCGATTGTCATGGCCTTCGCCCAGTTGATCGACCAGGCCGTGAATCGCCTCCAGCACCGGATTGAGCGCGTCGCGATTGCCCGACAGGATCATCCAGGCGGCGAGCGCGCCGGCGCCTTCCTTGCCGAAGGCGTCGAAGGTGCGATCGACGATCTCGATCGGATCGGCCTCGCCCTGCCGGCTCTTCACCACCGCTTCGGCGATGCCGGCGCAGACGCGGTCGCTGATCGAGGCGGCGAGCGCCGATTGCAGCCCGGCGGCGGAGCCGAAATGGTGAAGCAGATTGGCGTGGGTCTTGCCGATTTCCGCCGCCACCGCCTTCAGCGTCACCGCCTGCGGTCCGTGCGCGATCAGCAGCTTGCGCGCGGCCTCCAGCGCGGCGGCCCGGCTTTCCTGCGGGTTCAGTCGCTCACGCTTTATTGACACTTGTGTAAGTATTTTATATCTCCTTTGCCCGAGGAGATACAGCATGACGCGTCCCGTGACACCTGCCGACTTGACCATCACTCCGCGCGATCGCCGCTTCGGGCGCGGCACGCAGCAGGAGCGCTGGTGGATGGGCGGCGATCCGGTGGCGACGGCCTTCTACAACGCGCTGTCGGCGACCTTTCCGAAAGGCGAGGGCTTCTTCGTCGAGAGCGTCCGCAAGTTCCGCGAGGGCACGGATCCCAAGCTCGCCGCCGAGATCAAGGCCTTCGTGACACAGGAAGTGATGCACAGCCGCGAGCATGTGCAGTTCAACAAGCGGGCGCTGGACGCGGGCTATGACCTGAAGGCGCTGGAGGATCAGGTCGACTACCGGCTCGACATCACGCGGTCCAAGCCGCCGATCGTCAGCCTCGCCGCGACCATGTGCCTGGAGCATTTCACCGCGATCCTGGCGCACGAGCTGCTGCGCGATCCGCGCCACCTCGCCAAGGCAGATGCGGAAAGCGCGGCGATGTGGCGCTGGCACGCGGTCGAGGAGATCGAGCATAAGGGCGTCGCCTACGACACCTGGCTCCACGCGACCAAGGACTGGCCGCGCCGCAAGCGCTGGAAGGTGAAAGCCAAGGTGATGCTGTTCGTCACCCGCAATTTCATCGTCGATCGCACGACGGGGACGCTGGAGCTGCTGCGCCAGGACGGGATCACCGGACCGAAAGCCTGGGCGCGGATGTTCTGGTTCGCCTGGGTGCGGCCCGGCATGTTGCGCAAGATCTTCGGCGCCTGGCTCGCCTTCTTCCTGCCGCGCTTCCACCCCTGGAACCATGACGACCGGGCGCTGATCGCGCGCGAGGAGGAGCGGGCGGCTTACGCCTGACCTGTTCCTCCCCGGCGAAGGCCGGGGAGGAACCATCCGCTACGCCGCCAGCATCGCGCACGGATCTTCGATCGCGTCCGGCTCCGTCAGGTCCAGCGCGAATTCGGCGCACATCGCCTCGCCGCCCCTGCCGAGGCTGTGGCGCGCGCGCGTCTCTCCGGTCGGCCGGAAGCCGAGCTTGCGCAGCACCCGGCCCGAGGCGGGATTGTCGATGAAATGGCCGGCTGTGAGCCGCGTGATCCGCAGCGTGTCGCGCGCATTGGCGATCACGGCGCGTCCCGCTTCGGTGGCGATGCCCAGTCCCCAATAAGATCGCGCGATCCAGTAGCCGAGTTCGACCTCGCCCGATTCCATCCGGTCGAGTCCGATGCAGCCGACCAGGCGCGGCGCGCCGGCGGTGCGCATCGTGATGAGGCTGACCGGATCGTGCCCGGACCGGTCGCGCGCGAGGAAGGTTTCGGCGTCCTGCGCACGATAGGGCCAGGGCGCCTTGGCGAGGTTGCGCACGATGCCTTCGTCGGCGATCGCCGCGTGGAGCGCCGGCGCGTCCTCGGCCCAGCCGGGCCGCAGCAGCAATCTGGGGGTCCTCGCGAACATGTGTCGTCTCCTCTCTTCCCCCGTCGCCGGCGCCATGCCCGAGGGCAGTGACGAACCGGCGACATCGTGGCGAGGGAGACAAAAGAAAAGGGAGAGGGGGCGACCCTCTCCCTCGAATTTCGGGCATCTCGTCGAGAAACCCCTGGGCCGCCCTTCCCGGACAGCCCTTCCTCGACTGTCCTATGATGCTTCGCTAATCGGCCACGTGTCCACACAGACATATTTGCGGCCGAGCTTGCCGTCGCGGAACGCAACGGTCCCGGCGGTAAGCGCGAAGAGGGTATGGTCCTTGCCCATGCCCACATTCTGGCCCGGATAATATTTGGTGCCGCGCTGGCGCACGATGATGTTGCCGCCGACGACGCCTTCGCCGCCGAACTTCTTCACGCCGAGGCGCTTGGACTGTGAATCGCGGCCGTTACGCGACGAGCCGCCTGCTTTCTTATGTGCCATGGTTCTTCTCTAACCCAGAATCTGTTTATTCGGCCTTACCAGCGGCCGGCTTCTTTGTCGAAGCCTTCTTGGCCGGGGCCTTCTTGGGGGCCTCCGCCTTGGCTTCGGCCTTCTTCGGCGCCGCCTTGGCCTTGGCTTCCGCCTTCGGCGCGGCCGCTTCCTTGGCGGGCTTTTCCTCCGCCTTGGCCGGGGCCTTCTTCTCGGCCTTCTTGCCGCCGATCGCGACGATCTTCAGGATCGTGTGCTGCTGGCGATGGCCCTTCTTCCGGCGATAATTGTGCCGGCGGCGCTTCTTGAAGACGGTGACCTTGTCCGCCTTCGCCTGCGCGATGATCTCCGCCGAAACGGTCAGGCCGTCGGTGGACTTCAGCTCGCCGCCGTCGCCGGCCAGCAGGACGTCGTCCAGGGTGATGCTGTCGCCCGCTTCACCAGCGAGCTTCTCGACGACGATCTTGTCTCCGGCGGCGACGCGATACTGCTTGCCGCCCGTGCGCACGATAGCGAACATGGGCCTATCCAATAATCAAAATGCAAGGTCCACGCGAAGCTGCCTCCGCGCGGGGAGACCGGCTGCTACAGAGGGGAGGTGGCGCTGTCAACCGCGCGTTCGCGTGTGCGGGGGAGCTTAGTGCCGCCGTTCGGGGCGCAGATTGTAGCGCCCGGCCTTGAAGCCGTCGAACAGCTCCGCGATGGCCGGATGATCGATCGGATCGCCCGCCTCGTCCGCCAGGAGGTTTTGCTGGCTCACATAGGCGACGTAGCTCGACTCGGCATTCTCGGCGAGCAGGTGATAGAAAGGCTGATCCTTGGGCGGCCGGATGTCCTCCGGTATCGCCTGATACCATTCCTCGCTGTTGGCGAAGACCGGGTCGATGTCGAACACGACGCCGCGAAAATCGAACAGCCGGTGACGCACCACGTCGCCGATCGAAAAAGCCGCATGCGCCACGGGCGGCGCCGGCGGCGCGCCATCGCTCAAGGGAATGTATTCGGTACGCGACATCAGACTCACCATGTAGTGCCTGGAGGCTTCGGCGACAAGCTGGCCCCGCTTTGGCAAAGCTCAGGACATGCTTGGCAAGCGCGTCCGGCTGGGCTAGAGCGCGCCGCTTATTCGACCGGGCGAACGCCCCATGCGGGCGGTTCCTCACATGCGGAGAGGTGCCGGAGTGGTCGAACGGGGCGGTCTCGAAAACCGTTGAGCGCGCAAGCGTTCCGAGGGTTCGAATCCCTCCCTCTCCGCCATTAACCCCGGTAAACTAGTCTCTGATCACGGATCCCTTCGACAAGACGCGCAGAACAGGGCGTTAGAAAAGCCGAGCCAAGACTTGGTGCGGGCCTTCGCGCTCCTTGATCGTTCCCCTCCCAATCATCATGCGAGCCGGAGCTCCAATCTTCGCGACACGCAACCATGAAGCCGCCGCGTCGTTCAGGTCTGCAACACATGTTCGCGGGAGATGAGAACCATGCGCAATGGCTGGACGACCAGGATATCGGCGGGAACTGCGGCCTTGCTTGCGACCATGCTCGTCGCTTGCGACACGCCGCCTTCTGTTGAGGCTGCACGCAACGAATCGCGGACGGACGCAAGCGCGCCGCCGGGCAATCTCGTCACGGCGCCAAACATGATCGAGACGTCCAGCCCCGAAATCGCCAACACGGCGCAGCAATCCGCGATCGAATCACGTGCCGGAGCGATGGCGACGCCGCAGGAGCGCGCGCCGGGATCGGTGGGCGGCCCGGGCGCCCCCGACACATCTGGTCGTGCGCATCAGGAACGGCCGAAGGAGCGTTAGGCGGCCTTGGCCCGCGCCCGTCCATCGAAGCACGTCAAGCCGATCGTCCTGATCACCGGCGCGGCCGGCAATATCGGCGGCTCGCTCGCCGAAGCTTTGGGCGATGCGTACGACGTTGTCGGGCTCGACAAGCCCGGCTCCAAGGCGGACTTCCCGCTGATCGAGGTCGATTTCACCGACGATGAGTCGGTGCACAATGCGTTGGCCGCCTTCCGGAAGGAGCATGGCGACAGGATCGCCAGCGTCGTCCATCTCGTCGCCTATTTCGATTTCACCGGCGAGGAGAACCCGCTCTACCAGGAAGTGAATGTCGAGGGCACGCGCCGGTTGCTGCGCGCGCTGCGCGATTTCGAGGTCGAGCAGTTCCTCTATTCGGGTACGATGCTGGTCCATGAGCCGGGCAAGCCCGGCCAGGCGATCGACGAGAGCCAGCCGATCGATCCTCGATGGGCCTATCCCCAGTCAAAAGCCGATGCCGAAGCGGCGATCGCCGAAGAGCATGGCGACATTCCCTATGTCCTGCTCCGCCTCGCCGGTCTCTATGACGAGGAGACGTCGGTTCCGACCTTCGCCAACCAGATGGCGCGGATCTACGAACGCGATTTCCAGAGCCATCTCTATTCGGGATCCACAGCGGTCGGCCAGGCAATGGTCCACCGCGACGACATGCTCGACGCCTTCCGCCGCACGGTCGATCGCCGCGCCGACATACCGTCCGGCACCGCCATCCTGATCGGCGAGGAGCAGGCAATCGGCTACGAGGCGCTGCAGGACGAGCTCGGCTATCTGATCCACGGTAGCGAGGATTGGCCGACCTTGCGCGTGCCGAAGGCGGCCGCCGCCGCCGGCGCCTGGGCGCAGGACAAGCTGGAGACGCTGATTCCCGATGCGCTCGACCAGGGCGAGAAGCCGTTCATTCAGCCCTTCATGGTGGCGATGGCCGACGACCATTATGAACTGGATACAGCGCGGGCGCGCGATCTGCTCGGCTGGGAGCCGGAGCATCGACTGAAGCAGGACCTTCCGGCGATGGTCGCGACGCTGAAGCGCGATCCGATCGCCTGGTACGAAGCGAACGACATCACGCCGCCGCCGGAGATCGCCGAAGCGGCGGAGGCAGGCGAAGATCCCGAAGCGCTGCGCAAACGCCACGAGGCGCAGTATCGCGCCGAACATCGCGCCAGCCGCTGGGCGCATTTCGCCAATATCGCGCTCGGCATCTGGCTGCTCACCCAGCCGGTGATGATCGAGGTCGCGGAGCCGTGGCTGGCCTGGACCGAGCGACTGGCCGGCGCGGCTTTGATCGTCTTTGCCACCCTGTCGCTGTCCTGGCGTATGGGCTGGGCGCGCTGGGCCTGCGCCGGGGTCGGCGCCATCGTCATGGCCGCGCCCTTCGTCTTCTGGACGACGAACCCGGCCGCCTTCCTCTCCGACACGCTGGTTGGCGCTTTGGTCTTCGGCTTCGCGGTCGGCACCCGGCCCGAAGTGGGGCCGACAGCGCTGGCGGCGCGCACCGGTCCGGAATTGCCGCCGGGGTGGGATTACAATCCCTCCACCTGGTCGCAGCGCCTGCCGATCATCCTGCTCGCGCTGGTCGGCCTGCAGGTTTCGCGCTATCTCGCCGCCTATCAGCTCGGCCATGTCGAGGGCGTGTGGGAACCCTTCTTCACGGGTTCTCCCGACGATCCGCGCAACGGCACCGAGGAGATCATCACCAGCCATGTTTCAGAGGCCTGGCCGGTGCCGGACGCGGCCCTAGGCGGCTATACCTATGTGCTGGAGATCCTAACCGGCATCGTCGGCAGCCGCGCGCGCTGGCGCACCATGCCCTGGCTCGTCATCCTGTTCGGCCTGATGATCGTGCCGCTGGGCATCACCTCGATCGTGTTCATCATCATCCAGCCGATCGTGCTCGGCACCTGGAGCACGCTGGCGCTGGTCGCGGCGGCGGCGATGCTGATCCAGGTGCCCTATGCGATGGACGAGCTGATCGCGAGCGGCCAGTTCATCCGGCGGCGGGTGCGTGCCGGGCGAAGCTGGCTGCGCGTCCTGCTGTTCGGCGACACCGACGAGGGCGAGGCGAAGCCGTCCGCCGACGAGTTCGATACGAAGCCCGGCGCGGTATTGAAGGAGATGTGGACGGGCGGCGTCAGCCTGCCCTGGAACCTCGCCGCCTCAGCCGCCATCGGCCTATGGCTGATGTTCACCCGGGTCACGCTGGGCGCCGAGGGAGGCATGGCCAATGCCGACCATCTGATCGGCGCGCTGGCGCTGACCGTGGTGTCGATTTCGGCGGCCGAGGTAACTCGCGCCGCCCGCTATCTGCTTGCTCCGCTCGGCGGCGCGCTGCTGGTCACGCCGTTCGTCTATGATGCGGACCTGATCGCGACGATCGCCGGCATGGCCTGCGGGCTTGGGCTGATCCTGCTCTGCGCGCGCCGTGGCGGCATCAAGCATCGTTATGCGGGGTGGCAGAAACTGATCGTCTAACCGTGTCGGTCGAGCGCATCTGCGTTGATCGTATAGGTGATACCGGTGGGATTGAAGGCGATCGCGGCCTGGCCGCCAAAGGCCCCGCCGACATGCTGCTCGATCAGGAAGGAGCCGAAGCCGCGCCGCTCGGGCGTGGCGACGGGCGGGCCGCCGCGCTCCTCCCAGCGGAACTCGAAGCTCTCCGGATTGCCCTTCCGGCCGCGCGTCCATGAGATTTCCACGAATCCGGTGGGCAGGGACAGGGCGCCATATTTGCCGGCATTGGTGGCCAGTTCGTTGATCGCCAGCGCCAAGGCGAGCACCTGTCTTTCCGTCAGGTTGACGGGCGGCCCTGCCATCGCGATCCGCTCCTCCCGCACATGTGGCGCGAGCGCGGCCCTGACGACCTCCTTCAGCGGCGCATCCCCCCGCGCGGCACTGGTGAGCAAGACCTGCGCCTGCCCCATGGCGGCCAGCCGATGCGAGAGCACGGCGCGCGCATCCTCTGGCGAGTCCGTGGATTTGAGCGTCTGGTCCGCGACCGAACCGACCACCGCCATCAGATTGCGGATGCGGTGCGCCAACTCGCGGTTCAGCACCTCTGCCTGACGCTCCGCCTCCACCCGCGCGGTCGTTTCGATCACGGTGTCCATGATCCCCACGATCCGGCCGGTCTCGTCGCGGATCGGGCTGTAGCAGAAGGTGAAATAGGCCTGCTCCGAATAGCCGTGCCGATCGACCTTCAGCCCATAATCCTCGATGAACGTGGCCTCGCCGCGCAGCGCTCGCTCCGCGATCGGGCCGATCTCGGTCCAGGCCTCGCTCCAGACCTGGCTGAACGGACGGCCCAGCGCCTCGGCCTTCTCACCCAATATGGGCCGGAAGGCGTCGTTGTAGAGCGTGATGAGATCGGGGCCCCAAGCGATGCATTTGGGGAAGCTGGAGGCGAGCATCATGCCCGTGGCGACCTTGAGCGCCGCCGGCCAGCCTTCGATCGGGCCGAGCAGCGAGGCGGACCAGTCATGCGCGCGGATCGCCCGGGCCTGCGCCCCGCCGCCTTCCAGGAAGTAAAAGGGGTTGGTCATCGGAACGTCCATCCTCAACCCCATTGCCCGATCAGATCGCGATCAGCGCGGCACCTTGCCAGCAAATCGCGACGACCGATAGGCCTGCGCCCATGAGGGCGACCGATCGGACCCAGCCCGCCAACCCATCGCCGGAGGGCCGGCGCCAGAGGATCGCAATCAGGGCGGCATTGGCGGCAAGGCCGGCGACGGTCAGTATAACGACGGCGATCCGCGCCGCCGGCGCATGGCCCCAGATCTCGCCGGCCGCGTAGATGCCGAACAGATGCACGGTCCAGACGATCAACCCGCCGAGCAGGAGGAGCCAGGTCCGCATCAGACCGCCATCGGGAAGAGGCGCACGATCGTCGCGCCGATCAGGCCGAGCAGGCCGACGAAGCTCAGGAACAGGCTGGTGACATCGAGCGCGGCGGAGGCCGGGCGGTTGAGCAGGCCGGTCATCGCCCGCGCCGTGACATAGAGCGCCATCAGCACCGCGATCGCGCTCAGCACCGCCAGCAGCGACAGAATGGCATGGACGGCGGCGCCCTGGCCGCTGGCGCTGGGGCTCAGCACCGCCCCCCAGGCGGCGAAGTCCATCGCGATCGCCGTGGTGCCGGCCGCCGCCGCGACCAGCATCAGCAAAGCCGCGCCCGTGCTCGGCATCCGGCCGCCCGCCAGCACGCGGCGCGCGGCGAACGCGGCGAACGTCATCGCCGCATAGCCCGCCCAGATCGGCGCGAGGCTCCAGAAGGCCGGCGGCGCCACCCAATATTCCGGCTTGCGGCCCCACAGATAGGCGAAGCCGAACAGGGCGAGGAGGAAGATCATGCCGATCACGACGAGGAGGGTCACCATCGCCCACCAGCCCTGGCTGCGCGGCCCGGTCACATAAGTCGGCACTTCGATGCCCGCGCCGATGTCGGCTTTGCCCTGTGCGATCGGCCGGTCGGTCTCCCAGAGCCAGCGCAGCATTGCAAACAGCGCCAGCAGGAAGCTCGTGACCGACGCGGTATAGGCCTGGACGACGAGCAGGAGGAAGAAAGCGGCGGTGAAGATCGCGGCGATCAGTGGCCAGACGGATGGCCCCGGCATGATCTGTAGGAATTCGGGCTCGGCGCGCAGCGGGCTGGTGACGAGCGTCTCGCGATTTCCCGTCGCTGCGCCGGGCAGAAAATAGCGGCCTTCCTCAACATTTTTCGCCAGCTTGGGATCGTCCCACAAAGGCTGACGCGAGCGGATGATGGGGATCGAGCGGGTCGAATAGAGGCAGGTCGGCAGCCATTCCAGCGTGCCGCCGCCAAAGGGATTGCCGGCATTGCCGCCGCCTCCGGCGAAGCGGAACTTGCGGGCGAGATCGACGACGAAGATCAGCACGCCGAGCGCGAAGACGAAGGCGCCGATCGTGGAGATGAGGTTGGGCAGATCCCAGCCCCGGTCCGGCAGATAGGTATAGACCCGGCGCGGCATGCCCATCAGCCCGGCGAGGTGCATCGGCATGAAGGCGACGTTCATGCCCACGAACATGAGTGTGAACACCCATTTGCCCAGCCGTTCGCTCAGTGCATTCCGGCTGATCATCGGCACCCAGTAATAGAGCGCGGCGAAGAGCGGGAAGACCATCCCGCCGATCAGCACATAATGGAGGTGGGCGACGATGAAATAGGTGTCGTGGACCTGCCAGTCGAACGGCACGAGCGCGAGCATCACGCCGGTGAGCCCCCCGGTCGTGAAGACGATCAACGTGCCGAGGATGAACAGGCCGGGCGTGTTGAACTTGAGCTTGCCCACCCCGATCGTCGCGATCCAGGAGAAGACCTGGATGCCGGCGGGTATGCTCACCGCCATGCTGGCGGCCGAGAAGAAGCTCACCGACATGGCCGGCATGCCGATCGTGAACATGTGATGCGCCCAGACTCCGAAGCTGATGAAGCCGGTGGCGAGCATCGCAAGGACGACGAGCCGGTAGCCGACCAGTTCGGCGCGCGATACCGAGGCGACGATCATCGAAACCATGCCGGCGGCGGGCAGGAAGATGATGTACACCTCCGGATGGCCGAAGAACCAGAAGAGGTGCTGCCACAAAGTCGGATCCCCGCCCCGGGTGGGATCGAAGAAGGGCCAATTGAGGGCGCGTTCCAGCTCCAGCAGCAGGGTGGCGAGGATGACGGAGGGGAAGGCGATGATGATCATCACCGCGAAGACCAGCATCGCCCACACATAGATCGGCATCTTGTCGAGGCTCATGCCGGGCGCGCGGGTGCGCAGGATGCCGACGATGATCTCGATCGCGCCGGCGATCGCGCTGATTTCGATGAAGCCGATGCCGAGCAGCCAGAAATCGGCGTTGATGCTGGGCGAGAAGGCGCTGGAGGTAAGCGGCGGATACATGAACCAGCCGCCGTCCGGCGCCAGTCCGACGAAGAGCGAGGCGAAGAAGAACAGCCCGCCGACCAGATAGGCCCAGAAGGCGAAGGCGGAGAGGCGCGGGAAAGGCAGATCGCGCGCCGCCAGCATCTGCGGCAGCAGCAGGACGGCCGCCGCCTCCACCATCGGCACGGCGAAGAGGAACATCATCACCGTGCCGTGCATGGTGAAGAACTGGTTGTAGATATCGACCGGCAGCACCTCGAGCATCGGCTGGGCGAGCTGCACGCGCATCACCAGCGCGAGGATGCCGGCGAGGAGGAAGAACAGGAAGGCGGTGCCGATATAATAGGTGCCGACATAATTGTTGTTGACGACGGTCAGGTGCTCCCAGCCCTTGGGCTTGCACCAGATCCGCTCCAGCTCCTCGCGTTCGCCTTTCGGGCGCGGGTCTTTGGTCGGGAAACGATCGTAGAGCTTCGGGTCGAACCCGGTCTCCGACTTCATCGCAATTGCTCGAGATAGGCGGCGATCGCCTGCAATTCCTCGCCGGTGAAGATCGGATAGGCCGGCATCCGATTGCCCGGCTTGATCGCCTGGCTATCCGCGACCCAGCCGGCCAGCGTGCCGCGATTGTTGGGCAGGATGCCGGCGCCGAGCGTCCGACGGCTGCCGACATGGCTGAGATCCGGGCCGGCCAGCCCGTTCGCCTCGGTGCCGCGCACGACATGGCAGGCGGCACAGCCGCTCGCCATGAACAGCTCCGCACCCCGCGCCGCCAGCGGATCGGCGACGGGCGCGGGCGGGCGCGCCCGCTCGGCCCGCCAGCGCGCGAAATCCTCCGGCGCGTGGGCGACGACGACGAAGCCCATCAGGGCGTGCGGACCGCCGCAATATTCGGCGCACTGGCCGCCATAGACCCCGGGCTGGTCGGCGCGGATCGTCAGGATGTTGCGCTGGCCCGGGATCATGTCGAGCTTGCCGGCAAGGCGCGGCACCCAGAAGCTGTGGATCACATCGGCCGATTCCAGCTCCAGCGCCACCGGCTCGCCGACCGGGATGTGCAGCTCGTTGGCGTCATGCAGCGCGACCGCGCCGGCTTCGTCCAGATAGGCGATACGCCACCACCACATCTCGCCGGTCACGCGCACCCGCATTTCGTCGCCGCGCGGCGGCGCGGAGAGGTCGCGGGTCAGCAGCAGGCCCCATAGCAGCAGGCCGGTTAGCACGACGATCGGCAACACGATGCCGGCCGCCCAGATCATCCGCTCCCCGCCGAAGCGCGTGCGCAGCTTCTGGCCGCCGAACACGGCGATGGCGATCGCCGCGACGACGAGCAGCATGACGCCCACCGCCATCGCCAGCAGCGCCCAGGCGAGCAGGGTGACGGACGCCGCATGCGGGCCGGCCGGATCAAGCACCGGCGGCGGCCAGCCGGACAGCGCGTCAGCGAGCGCGAAGGGTTGCGAGATAGGCCGCGGCATCGCGGGCCTCTCCTTCCGTCAATGGCATGGGCGGCATCGCGCTTTCCGGCACCAGGGCCGGCGCATCGCGCAGGAAGGCCGCGAGAATGTCGGGCCGGTTCGGAAAGCGCCCGGCGATCAGCGCGCGGTCGCCGAAATCATCGAGCGGTGGACCGACCCGCCCGCGCGGCCAGGAAATGCCGGGAATGGCATGACAACTGGCGCAGCCCGCCTCGACGATCGCGTCCTTGCCGCGCGCGACCGCATCGGCGGCGGGCAGATCGCGATCGACCGGCGCAGCGCCGCAGGCGGCGAGGCCCAGCATGGCCGGCGCGATCGCGCTTCTGGATATGCGTCGTGCCCCCATGCGGCGCGGTCCAAGGCTCCCATTGTCGATTGTTGTCGATCCGGAACCGATCGGGCGCGGGATAGGTTCCCTCCGCAATGCTCCGATCTAGGCTTCCGATTCTCCCGGCGCTCGCGCTCGCCGGCTGCGGCGTCGCCGATGCGGGGCCCGGCCATTTCACCGCCGACGGCGAGGTAATCGCGATGGGTGGCGGCGACGGCGGTGTCACCCATGCCTGTTTCTCCTGCCACCGCCTGGATGGCGGTGGCGACGGCGCGCTGGCGCCGCGTCTCGCGGGGCTCGACCCCGGCTATCTTCACCGCCAGCTCGACGATTATGCAAGCGGGCGGCGCGCCCACAAGGCGATGGGAGCTATCGCCGGCCGGCTTTCACCGGACGCGCGCGCCCGAGTCTCCGCTTACTATGCCGGCATGGCGTTCGTGCCGCGCGGCGCCTCGAGCCCGGATGCGCAAGGCGCCGCGCTCTACGATCAAGGCGACGCATCGCGCGGCCTGGCCTCCTGCGCGTCCTGCCACGGCGTTGACGGCGCTGGCGTCGGTCCCGGCAACCCGCCGCTGGCCGGCCAGAGCGCGGTCTATGTCGCCGATCAGTTGAACGCCTGGCGCGATGGCCGGCGACGCAATGATCCGCTGGACGAGATGGGCGCGATCAGCCGGC
Organism: Alphaproteobacteria bacterium; assembly: GCA_037190625.1. Taxonomy (GTDB): domain Bacteria; phylum Pseudomonadota; class Alphaproteobacteria; order Sphingomonadales; family Sphingomonadaceae; genus Allosphingosinicella. Next base: position 84,777 of record JBBCJP010000013.1, on the reverse strand, counting down.
TTCTGACGCCGGACGAGGTGCGCGCGGTTTCCCGCCACGCCGCTTCGCTTTCCGGCGCTGGCGATCCTCGGGAAGCTCCGGCAGCATTCCTTCCAGCACGTCGTGCCGATCCACATAATGATGCTTCAGCGCCGCCCCGACATGGAGCGGCACGAGAATGATGAGGACGATGACCAGCAAGAGGTGAATGTCCTCCGCCCAATCGAGGATCATCCGCTGCAGCGAGACGTCCAGATCCTGAAACGGCATGTGCGGCCAGGGGAGCCAGCCGAGCAGCGCCAGGCTGGGCCCGTCGCCCAGCGCCGACCACATCGCCCAGCCACTGAGCGGCAGCCCGAAGAAGCAGATGTAGAAAAGGATATGCGTGATGTGGGCCGCGCGGGTCTGCCAGCCCAGCCCCGCCGCGTCGTTGATCGGGCTCGGCACGATCAGCCGCCAGCCGAAGCGCAGCAGGGTCAACACCAGCATGAACAGGCCGATATCGGCATGGACCTGAAAGGCCGCGAGCTTGTCGCCGCCCGCCGGGAGCCGGCCCATATACCAGCCCCAGCCGATCTGGAAGACGACGAGCGCCGCCATGGTCCAATGGAAGACGATGCCGACCGGCGTGTAGCGCCCCTCCTCGGCATGGCGATGCGCCCATCTGCGGATGCGCAGGATCATGCGGGGCGGGGGCGCGGCGCTTCGGGGCCGATCCAGCGCCAGGCGACCATCAACGCGGCAGCGAGATAGGAGCCGGCGGCGGGCGCCCACATCACGAGCCCGCCGATCTGCTGATCCTCCAGCGGCGTCAGGCCCCAGGCGGCGGTGGTGAGATAATGGGGCGCGAACAAAGGCGATCCGGCAAAAGTGAGGAGCGCGCCGAGCAGGCCCATCTGCACCATCGTCGCGAGCAGGGCCGCGACCGCGCCCGGCATCGTCGTGCTGCGCAGCGCCGCCCAGAAGCCGATCGCGCTGCCGAGCAAAGTGAGCTGCATCAGCCAATAGCCACCATGGCTGGACAGCGCCCAACCATAAGCGGGCGGCGCGTGCCAGAGCCAGAAGGCGAACGTCTGCACCGCGGTCCAGAGGACGAGGCCGCCGGGCACCTTCAGGCGCTTCGCAGGCAGCGCGGCGACGATCAGCGGCGCGAGCAGGCCGATGAGCAGGACATGATGGACCACCCGGGCCGAGAAGAGCGCCGAGGTCAGTGCACAGAAGGGTGACACGAACAGCAGCAGGGCGATCGCCATGGCGAGGGCGAAGCGCGGTCGCCGCGTCGGGAAAAGCGCGGAGCCCCGCCAGTAGAGCAGCCCGGTCACGCCCAGGATGCCCAGCAGCACCGGATCGAAATTCCAGCGCGCCATCAATTCGGCCGGGGCCGGACCCGCGCCGCAATAAGGCAACCATGGAATGGGTGCGGTCATGGTCGTTCGGAATGTGCCCCTATGTGGCGATTGGTGTGCAGATGGAACCAATCGGAAAGCGGGTCGGTTCCCCTTTGCAACGCGACATCGCCCGGCGGCGCCGCACGGGGCCTCAAGCATGGAGGAAACAGTATGAACTCGCACGACCGGGATGCCCTTCGCGGGATGGCCGATCATCTTGCCGATGTCGGTGAGGTCCATCGTGCGGCAGCCAAATCGGTGGAGGAACCGCAACGTGCCGATCGCTTCAGGCGTGAAGGCGAGCGGCTGGATGCGATCGGCCGGGCCCTTGCCGAAAGGGCAGATCCGGCGCGCGGGGGCGACGAGGATATCGGCTCGCCCTTCCAGATTCTCGACAAATTGCGCCTGGCGGTCGACGATTGGTTCGACGAGGGCGACGATGCCGAGCTAGGGGCGGTACGGGAAGGAAAGGCACGGCTGGTCGCGATCATCGAAAGCCATTTGCGCAGCCCAGAATTGTCGGACGACGTATGCGACCTTCTGCGCAGGACGAAGGCCTGCATAGGCGCCCGGCCGGAAGAAGATGCAGGAACCGGCGATCTTCGGGAGCTGGCGCGCGACTGACCTTCGGCGATACGCGTCGCTTCCCGACAATGACCGACAGCAGATCGCCACGCCCTGCTGATCGACGCCGCGATACTGCGATATATTGCAGCCACCCGCGCCGCGCCGGAATGAGCAGGGTCAGCGCGTGCATTCCGGCGCCATAGCTTGCCGTGCGGAAGCCCTCGCCATCTAACTCAAGTTAGCCCAATATCTCCAATCGTTTAACGGTACGACAATCAAATCCCACTAGGCACCGTCCGCTGACAGGGAGCCTGAGACAAATGTGGCGTGCCGATATCCGGTGGCGAGGAATGGCCTTGGCGGTCTTGGCGGTGCTGCCATGGGGCCTCTTCGCCATCGGACGCGCCACCACCCCCGAGGTCTGGCTGACATGTTCGGCCTCCTCCCTGCTGTTCTTCCTGCTTCTTTACTGGGAACTGCGCGACCCGGCGCGGGCCCACGAAGTGCTTGCCCGCTGCTCTGGTTCCGATCCTGAAGACACTTTGCTGGAGCAAGCCTCTGCCCTGGTCGCTCGTCTGGAGGCGTTGGAGCATCGATGGGTCAGACGGCACGCAATAACCGGGCTTCCGATCCGCGAAAGTTTGCTCGAGCAGATTTCCCGCTCGCTCGATACCGGGCGCACAACCCCGATGATCGGAGCGGTTCGCTTCGGTGATTACCGAAGGCTGGCCACATTCGACCCGGATGCGGCTGAGAGTGCGCTGAGGATGTTCGCCGAGCGCATTCGGGAAAGCTTGCGGGCCGATCGGACGCTCGCGCATGTCGATCGCGACTGCTTCGCGATCCTCTTCGCCGATGTACCGTCGGAAGCGGCGAGAGCCGAATTTGCGGTGCTCTGCTATGCTCTCGGTGCGGAAATCGAACTGGAAGGATTGAGTTTCGAGCCGGAGGTGGAAGCGGGCATGGCGCTCGCCCCGGACGAAGGCGACACAGCGGCCGCCTTGCTTAACCATGCTCTCCTTTCCATGACGCGCCTCGGAAGGTCGCCAGACGCGCTGCCCGCGCCGGCGGCGCCTGATATCGCCCGCGAACGCTTCACCATTCAGCAGGGCCTGCGGCTCGCGATCGATCGGCGCGAGCTCGAACTCAACTTCCAACCGGTCGTCGATGTTTCGCAAGGTCTCCTGATCGGTGCCGAAGCGCTGTTGCGCTGGCGTCAACCCGATCTGGGCCTGATTTCGCCTGCTCGCTTCATTCCCGTGCTTGAAGACAGCGATCTCACCGACGAAATCGGGATGTGGGTGCTTAATGGGGCTTGCCGGGAGGCCCGGCGCTGGCGTGACGATGGCCTTGGCGACCTGCATGTGGCGGTCAATTTCTCGGCGCGGCAATTGCGCGGGGCCGGCCTCGTCCAGATGGTGGAGCGAACGGTGCGCCGCCATGGGCTCGATCCCGACGCCCTTGAGATCGAACTGACGGAAACCGCCGCCGCGAAGGATGCCGACATGACGCGCCGCCTGCTCGGCGACCTGCGCGATCTTGGCGTGAGCATCGCCATCGACGATTTTGGCAGCGGCTATTCCAGCCTGAGTTATTTGAAGAACCTGCCCTTCGACAAGCTCAAGATCGACCGCGAGTTCGTTCGCGACGTTCATTTGCGCCACGACAGCCAGGCGATATGTCGCAGCCTGATCGAGCTTGGTCGCGGTCTGCGCATCAAGGTTCTCGCAGAAGGCGCCGAACAACTCGAAGAAGTCGAGACGCTGGAGCGTCTCGGCTGCAGCATCTTCCAGGGATTCTACTTCTCGCGTCCTTTGACCGCCGAGGATTTCATGCATTTCGCCGTGCATCGCCCGCCTTCCGTCGGGGCGAAGGATGCGCGTCACCGTCAGGCGGAACTCGCGAGAAGGATCGGCCAGTGAAATCAGTACGATATCCAGCGCGCCGCCCCGCCGCGCAAGCGCTTGTTGTTGCCGGAAGCTGCCTTCTTGTCCTTGCGGGCTGCAGTACCGGACCGGCAGGGCCATCGCGACCGGCGGCCTCGGCGTCTCAGGGCGAAGCCGGGTGGCCCGGTCGCGAGCGCGTCCAGGAAGCGATCGCCCTTCTCAATCGCGGCGATTCCGTCCGCGCCCGGCGACAGTTGATGACGGTGTTGCGCCGCGATCCCGCGGATGGCATCGCGCGCCAGCTTCTCTCCCAGATCGATGGCGATCCGCGTCAGATGCTCGGCGCCGAAAGCTACAGCTATACGCTGCGTGAGGGCGAGACGTTGTCCACAATAGCGCAGCGCGCGCTGGGCAATCCCATGATGTTCTGGATACTCGCCCGCTACAACGGCATCGCCGTGCCCGAAGCGGTTCAGCCGGGGCAGGTCATCCAGGTGCCGGGCCGCCGCCCGGCCGCCCAACCCGCTCCACGCCGGCCGCAGCCCGCTCCGGGTGGATCGACGTCGCCTCGTGCGCAACCGGTACCCCCCGCTGCCGAACCCGCACAGCCCACCAACCCTGCCCTCGCCGCGCGCTTGCGCAGCCAGGGCCTTGCCGCTCTCAACGCCGGTGCGGTCGATCGGGCCGTCGGGCTTCTTCGCCAGGCGCTGGCGGCGGATCCCGGCAATGCCGCAGTGCGCGCCGATCTTGAACGTGCCTTGCGCGTTCAGCGCACGGTTCGCGCAAGGCGCTGATGGCAAAGAAGAAAACCTTAACCGGTAAGCTCTATAGGCGGGCCGCGAACTGGTTCGCAGGGCGGGAGGATGCCGCGTGCAGGTGATCGGCCGCTACCGGATCGAGGAGCGTCTTGGTGAAGGCGCGATGGCCGATGTCTATCGCGCGCACGATCCCGAAATCGGGCGCGCGATCGCAATCAAGATCCTCAAGCCGGAATTGCGCGGCAATGTCGAGGTCGCGGCCCGTTTCCTGCGCGAGGCGCGTGCCGCCGGCGCCCTGTCCCATGCACATATCGTCACCATCCACGATGTGGGTGAGGTGGGGGGCATCCCCTATATCGCCATGGAGCTGCTGGACGGCGTGCCGCTCGACCAGCACATCGCGGCACAGGGCGCCTTGTCCCTGGAAACGGCGCTGAACCTAGGCATCCAGCTGGCGGGCGCCCTGGACTATGCGCATGCCGCCGGCATCGTGCATCGCGACATCAAGCCGTCCAACATCATGCTGTGCGACGGCGGGCAGACCGCGAAGCTGCTGGATTTCGGCATCGCGCGGGTCGGCGAGGCCGATCCCGTACGTGCGGAGCTCAACGCGTTGCGAACGCAGGTCGGCCAGGTTCTCGGGACGCCGCGTTACATGAGCCCCGAGCAGGCGCTCGGCCTGGCGGTCGACCAGCGCTCCGATCTCTTTTCGTTCGGCGCAGTCCTGTACGAGATGCTGGCCGGGCGCCCGGCTTTCGATGGCGCGAGCCTCGCCACCCTTGCCCTCCAGATCACGCGAGAGAAGACTCCACCGCTCGCCGTTTCGCTGCCGGATTGTCCCAAAGGCCTGCAATATCTCGTCGACCGGTTGCTCGCGAAAGAGCCTGCGCGGCGTTTTGCTCACGGCCGGGATGTGGCGGCGCTGCTGCAGCGGGAGCTTGCCGCGCTCGACACTGTCCCCCCGTCCCGAGGGCTGTCGCTTAGATGGCGGCTGAGTCTCGCCATGGCAGCGTCAATGGGCCTGGCGCTGTTGCTGGCGGTATGGATATTGCTCGACCGTCAGGAACGTTCGATCGAACAGATGGCGCTTGCTTCGGGCACGACCGTGACCCGCTTCATCGCGAACAATGTGGGCCTGCGCGCTGCCGAGAATGCCGGTCTTCCCGCAAGTCAGCAGGACTGGGCACCCGTCCAGGCTTTCGTCGATGTCGCCGCACGAGATCCTTCCGTGCGGCATATCGTGGTAATTGATGCCGCCGGCATCGTGCGGGGCTCCAGCCGTCCGAGCCTGTTGGGCGGGCGCGACGCGCTGCCGAGCGAGCCGGTGATCGCCGAGGATGGCAATGAACGCATCTCGGCGCTCGGCACGGATTTCCGGTTCCGCAGGACGATCGAATATGCCGGCCACTCCTTCGGAACGGTCGAACTCGTCATGAGCGGCGATGCATTTCGGCAAGCAGCGCGCGAGGCGCGATGGTTGATCGTCGCGATCGGGCTGGGATTGCTGGGGGTGATCTTGCTCATTGGACACACCGTTGCCGCGATGGTCGCCAAACCGCTGCACCGGCTCAAGACCGCCCTGGAAGATGCTGCGGCGGGACGTATCGGCTTCCGCATCTCGCACCGGCGAAACGACGAGCTCGGCGAGCTGTTCGATGCATATAACGACCTGGCAGCGACTTTGGAGACCATGTCGTCGGCGCCGGAAATCGTTGCTCCCCCGCTTGAGGCGACCCGGGTGGGCTTGCCCTTAGCCTGCTCGGAAGAAAAGCGACTGGCCGGCTGATGTATCTTCTCAAGCTTTTTCACCAATCGGAGCCGGGCCAGCCGCTCGCTGCGCAACTGGCCGCAGGCGGGCGCATTCGGGTCGGTCGAGACCCGGGTTCGGACTGGGTAATTCCGGATCCGGATTGCGAGGTTTCGCGCACGCATCTCGAACTGGTCTGCGCCGACGGACGGCTCACGATGACGCCGCTGGGAACCAATGGCGTGTTCGACGCTGCTGGTGAACGGATGCCTGATGGCGAGGAGCGGCCGTTGCAGCCTGGCGAGACGATCGGATTTGGCAAATACCGTATCCGCGTCGAAACCGCACCGGCTGCGCGCGGCGGCGCGCGCTATCTCGAGCGGACATTGCTGGCGGCGCCGCTGGGAACGGACATGGAGGTGCCGGAGGCCTGGCCGGAGCGAACGTTGCATCCCGGCAATGGCGGAGACATGTTGCTGGACGCATTCTGCCGGGGTGCCGACCTCGACATTTCCAGCCTTTCCGCCGCCGATGCTGCGGTGGTTCTCGAACGCGCCGGCGCCATCTATCGCCAGACCGTTCTCGGCCTCGCAGACCTGATGCGGGCGCGCGCTTCGATCAAGGCAGACCACGGCCTCGAGCGAACGACAATCGGGCCGGCGCACAACAATCCGTTCAAGTGGGCACCGTCGCGCCGTCTTGCGGCGGACTTGCTGCTGCAAGAGGCCGGTCTCATGGCCGGTCCCGATGCCATTCGCGCGTCGATCGCCGATCTGAAGAAGCATATGATGGCGACCCTTGCCGGTTTCGAGGCGGCGGTGGGCGCCATTCTCGACGCCACCGATCCCGCCACTATCGAACTCCGCGCCAGCGCGCAGAAATCCCTTTTGCGCGGACGCCATGCCGCGTGCTGGGATGAGCTCAAGACAGTCCACGACACTTTCGCGAACGGGGGCCAGGCCGATGGCGGGCCGATCGCACGCACATTCGCGGAAGCCTATGAGCGCACGCTCTCGCTTCTGGAGGAAGCCGGGGGCGATACCGAAATCCGCGAGGCACGAAAACTATCCTGACGGCGCTCCATCGTAAGTTAGAGGCTAGCCAGCGCGCAATTGTCGAAGGCGCCCGAATAGCTCTTCGCAATGCCTAGCTTCTGTTCGAGCGATTCAATCACGGGCTCAGCAAAATCCACCCCCGCAAGCCGGCTGCAACGCTGCAGATTGCCAGGCGAGAAGACATTCACCTCCAATATCTTGTCGCCTACGATATCGATGCCGACGAGGAACATTCCATCGGCGACCAGCTTGGGCCGGATCGCCTCAGCAACCCTGAGTTCCCGCTCGCCGATCTCCACCGCCTCCGCCGTTCCGCCGGCGTGGATATTGCTGCGAATATCGTCCTTGGAGGCCACCCGCCTGAGCGCGGCATATTTGTCGCCGATCCTGAGGGGACGGCCGTTCATCAGGAACATGCGGATGTCGCCTTTCTTGGCCGCGGGAACATAGGCTTGGGCGATGATGTAGCCATCGCGCTCGATCGCCTCGATCATCTGGTTGAGATTGGACTTCGATTTCATGTCGACTTTGAACACGCCCGATCCGCCCGAGCCTTGCAGCGGCTTCAGGATCACGCTGCCGCCATGCGAGCGGGCGAAGGCCTTCACGTCGTCGGCATTGCGGGTGATCAAAGTCTCCGCGCGCACCTCCTCGGGGAAGGATTGGAAGTAGAGCTTGTTGATCGCCCGGCCCAGGCTGTCCGGATCGTTGACGACCAGCACACCGCGCTTGGCGGCCTCGCGGCCGAACAGGATGCCGATATCGGCTGCCCAAGGCATCGCCTGCGCGTCCAGCGAGGGATCGCTGCGCAGCATCAGCACGTCGATGTCGCGCGCGTCGATGGTCTGCGTCTTTTCGCCGGCCTTTTGCATGGCCGCGAAAAAGGCCTCATGATCCTTGTGTTTCTTGCGTGGCGCGAAGCGGGCATGAACGCATAGCGAGTCATCGGCGCGCAGCGCGAAATCGGAGGGCGTGAGGTAGCAGACGCGGTGCCCGCGCAGGGTCGCGGCATGGGCCAAGACCGTGGTCGTAAAATTGGGATATTCGCGCTCCATGTCGTTCACGAAGAAAGCGATCAGCATAAGCGTGGCTCCGCTAGAGGAGGGTGGCGTAGGATGGGGTCTCACGGAAAGCGGCAAGCCGCGCCGCCGCCTCGGGATCGACCAGAAATTCGGGCGTGAGACGCGGTTTCGACAGGATGCCGCGCTCGGCCAGTTCGTCGATGATGGGAAGATGGCGAGCGTCGAGTTTTCCGTACCAGAAGAGATCGAGCGATTGCCCGGCAGCGACCCTGTCCAGGACGGCTTTGAAGCCCCGCAGATAGATCGCATCCTTGGCGAGGCCGCCGCTCCGGAACACTCGGGCGGTGATCAGGAAAGCGGTTTCGTCGGAGAAGTCGTGTTCTTCGGTCAGGAGACGGAAGACCGATATGAAGTCCGCGCCATCGGTCATCGCATCGACGGCAAGGACGCGGGCGGCGAGCAGGCGCAGCCGCGCAGTTGAAAGGCCACCCACGGCCCATTCGGCGAACACGCCGAGCCCTTCCTGAATGCCTTCATAGCCGGCCAGACCGCGCTTGAAGATCGCCAGGCCCTGTTTCGAGCCATTTACGAACGTCAGCAGGTGAACGCCCACCTCGTGGTGGAGCAAGGGTTCCACCCGATAGGCGGGCATCGATGTGGCGGTCGAGATGTAGAGCCGGTGCCCGGACACCATCATCCCGGCGGGGATGTCGTCGCGCAGTTCCACTTCGACCTCGGCGAAGGTCGTATCTTGCCGCGTATAGCGTTCGACCATCGTCTGCGCCGCATCGGCAACCGCATGGCAATCGGCGCGAGCTTTGTCATTGGCATCGCAAGCTCTGTCGCCAGTCAGAATTTCGGCGGCGGTCTTGCGCAATGCGCTGTCGACCGGTTCGTACAGCATCAGCGAGGCGAACGGAAAACGGAAGCTGTTGCGCGCCTCCAGCATGGTGAGCTGATGATCGATCTCCAGCCGCTTTTCCGCAAAGAGGCCCTCGAGTACGGGATCCTCCACGGTCCGAAGATCGATGCCATACAGCTCGCGCTTGGACTCACTCGGATCGACGGTGAGCGGCCGGTAACGGAATGTAGGGGACTTCTCGTATTTGTCGGCGCGAAACTGCGCGAAGGCCTGGGTCGTGTTGATCGGCGAAACGCTCAACAGGAAATCGAAGCTTCGGCAGACGCGATCGAGTTTGGTATCGACCGACCGCGCCGCATCGATAAAAGCGCTGCGCCCCAGCGCGCGATAGTGGGGCGGCGTTTTCAGTCCCGTATCGGCCATGAACAGGCAAACCGACTTCAGCAGGGCGTCGAAGATCGCGACGGCAAGATCGTGGAAAACCTGGGGGTAGGTCGTCTGGCCGTCCGGCGCCTCATGGATGCGCGGCAGACCGATCGACAACACGCTGACGCCCCTATCCGCCAAATGGTCACCCAGACGCGCGGAGATTTCGGGCGCGGGGAGCATCCGGGTTTCGCAAGTGCGCAGGTCGATCTCGATCTTTCCTGCCGCGTCGGCGAGGCCGCGGGCGGCCGCGGCGGCATGCGGATCGGGCGATGCGCCGATCTCCACGCGAAACAGCGGAAGCTGCGGCGTATCGTCGGCCTCCGGCGCGGGGCGGGGCAGGTCATAGACCGCGATCACCAGGAACTCGGCAAAGCGCCGGGAAGCCCCCTCCAGCACTTCGTCGAGCGCGGCAAGCGCGGCCTTGTCATCGGAAACGCCGGACCACGCCATATAGGCCGAGCTGGTCAGCGCGACGCGCCGGGCAAGGCTGGCCCGTTGATCGCCGTCGCCGCGATGGAGTACGATGAAGGGCAGAGTGCGATCGACATGGATGCGTCCGTCGGCGCCGACTTTGCGGCGCAGCGAGCCGCGCGGCCCGAACCCTTTCGAAACCGGTGCTTCCGCGGTCATTTCAGGGCCGCCAGGGCATCTAAGGCGGCTTTGGCCGTCGCCCCGATGAACCCGCGCATCGCCGCCAGTTCATCAGGGTCCGGCTCGCCGGTCCATTCGTCCATGTAGAATTTCTTGAACTCGATCGCGATCGCGCAGCCGCGCCGGGGATAGCGCTCGTGCACGAAACGGGTCAGCTCTCCCTTCCCCTGGAACGCCACATTCTCGCGCACGTCGAGCCGGCGTCCGTTGAAGTCAAAAGCGCGCATCGCCCCAATGATTGGATCGAGCAGGGGCGCCCAATAATCGCGGGGCATCGAGAAGGTGCCGATGTTGATGTCCGGCGCTTCGGCCTGCGGCATGGGCGCGGCGCCAGGTCCGTCGCGGCGGTGATTGTAGCTGTGCACGTCGAGCAGGACGAAATTGTCGTAGCGCGAGGCGATATCGTCGAGCAGCCCAGCCATCATCCGGTAGAAGGCAGCATGGAGGGCGCGGGAGCGGGCGACCAGTTCCGGCGCCGGCGATGCGCGCCACACTTTGAGCCCCCAGCTTTGCGCTTCGGTCAGATAGACCGCGTTTGGTGCATCACGGTTGAGATCGAATTCGAAACGCGAGCGTCCGACGATCACGCGATTGGGCACATCGGCGATTGCCTGGCCGGTAAACGGATCTTCTTCCCGCAAGCGATCAGCGCCGTCGAGCGCCATTGCTGCGCGCACTTCATCGCGCAAGCCGTGACCATCATGGATGGCGGTCGCAATAACTGGCCCGTCACCTCGCGCGACGCTCCACCAGCGCTCGTCTATGCGTGCTTGAGTTACCAAGTGAATCCTCTCTCAAGCTGAACCGTCGGAATGAAAGAAGGTTTCAGTTCGCGGGCGGAACAAGGGTTGGACTGGCAGCACCAGCCGCTCGGGCATTCCCCATTGCGACATCGCCGCGCAGGTCGTCGTTCAGTTGGTCGAGGCGCTTCTGGATTGGCCGGCATGGCTTGGGTGGCTGATTTCGCAGAGCTGGTCCGACAACAGCGCGAGAGCATTCTCCACATCGGTAGTGGCAGATGAGTTTTCGGCCATACACGGTCATCGATGTGCATAAAGTGCGCGCAGCCGAACTCTTGTCGACGAATTTTGCCGCTTGGCGGCAGACCTTATTGACTCCTCTTCAAGAGATATGATTAGAACATAAAGTGAACATCATGTCTGTCGAGTCGATGTGCGATCTTGCGCAATCGAAGAGCTCCCGCGCCGCCGCTGCACCGCCGGCGTCCGCGGGCTGCAATATCGGCCATCCCGATATCGATGCCGCGCTCGGCGGCGGGCTTGCGCCCGGCCGTCTGCATGAGATTCTCGCGACAGGGCCGGAGGATCTCGCCAGCGCGACGGGATTCGCGCTGATGCTTGCCCGGCGGATCAAGCTGACGCGTCCGGACAGCCCGGTCTTCTGGGTGCGGGAAACGGAGGCCGAAAGACGGATGGGTCGGGTTCATTCGTCGGGTCTGGCTGAGTTGGGAATCGACCCCGCCGCTTTCGTGCTCGTCGTTGCAGGAGACGGCACGGCGCTCTTGCGCGCCGGCGATGAGATCGCTCGTTGCGCTGGCATCGGCGCGCTGGTGATCGAGCTCGGTCCCTCTTCGCTGCGCCGCATCGATCTGACCGTGAGCCGGCGTCTCGCGCTCGCCGCCAGCAAGACGGGAACGATTTTGCTGGTCTTGCGCGCGGACGGAAAGGAAGTGCCGAACGCGGCCTGGACCCGCTGGCGGGTGACAAGCGCACCGTCCGCGCCGCTGGCCGCCAACGCGCCGGGCCATGTCCGGCTCGACATCGAATTGCTGCGCCACCGTGCCGGCCCGGCCGGCCGGAGCTGGCGCGTGGAGTGGAACCGTGAGCAAGCTTGCTTCAGCGACGCGGCGCTATCTGGCGCTGTGCTTCCCCTTCCTGCCCGCCGACCGATATGGCCGGTTGTCGCGGCAGCGGATGGGGACTGGCGCCTTACCGCCTGAACCCCCGCGTGTTTTCATCGAGAAGGAGCGCGGCGCCTTCCGGCTGGGGGCAGTGGACCGCGCGGCACTGGCGCTCGGTCTGACGCCCGGTCTCGCGCTGGCTGACGCCCGCGCGCGCGTGCCGAATCTCGATGCGATCGATGCGGACCCGGCCGCCGATCGCGCCTGGCTGGATCGGCTCGCCGAAGGTTGCGCGCGCTATACGCCCATGGTGGCTTGCGCCCCACCGGACGCGCTCTTGCTCGACATCACCGGCTGCGCGCATCTGTTCGGTGGTGAGGCCGCACTGGCGAAGGACGTAGCGCTACGGCTGAAACGACTCGGCATGGACGCGCGCATCGGCCGCGCCGCTTCGCCCGACGCGGCGCTGGCGCTGGCGCGGTTCGGCACGCCGGTAGCGGACGAGACCGAGGCGATCGGACGATTGCCGATCATGGCACTGGGCCTGGGGCCCGAGCGAGAGACGGCACTGCGGCGCGCCGGCCTCAAGAGCATCGCCGATCTTGCCGCCCGCCCGCCAGCGATGCTCGCCGCACGCTTCGGGAAGGAGGCAGCCACTCGGCTTGCCCGGCTGCGCGGCGCCTCCGCCCACCCCATCGATCCGCGCCCTCCTGTGCCGATGCTGGCGGTCGAGCGACGTTTCGCCGAGCCGGTGACGCAGGCGCCGCACGCTCTCTCCATCCTGGCCGAACTGGTCGCGGAGGCGGGCGCACGCATGGCGGAGGCGGACCAGGGCGGGCGGCGCTTCGCGGCCTCATTCTTCCGCACCGACGGCCTGGTCCAGCCGCTGGCGATCGAGACCAGCCGACCGACCCGCGATGCGGCGGTGGCGATGCGGCTGTTCGCCGAACGGATCGACAGCCTTGCCGACCCGCTCGATCCCGGCTTCGGCTACGATCTCGTCCGGCTCGCCGTGCCGGTCGTCGAACTGCTCACGCCCGCCCAGCTTTCGTTCGAGGAAGACGATGCCGATAGCGAGGTTGAAGCTCTGATCGATCGGCTGAGCATCCGGTTGGGTGCTAATAATGTCCGCCGCTTCCGCCCCCGCGATACGCATGTGCCTGAGCGTGCCGCTTTCGCCGCGCCGGCGGCAGACACGTTCGCAGCCGCGGACTGGCGGTCGCCTGCGCCGGGCGAGCCGCCGCTGCGGCCGCTTCACCTGTTCAGCCCGCCCCATAGGATCGAGGTGGTGGCCGAAGTGCCGGACGGCCCGCCGCATCGTTTCACCTGGCGGCGCACGCGCCATGACGTGGTGCGTGCCGAAGGGCCGGAACGGATCGCGCCGGAATGGTGGCGGCGCGGCGACGAGGATCCCGGCCGCCCGCGCGATTATTACCGGGTCGAGGACGATCGGGGGCGGCGCTTCTGGATTTTCCGCCACGGCTTTTATGACGACGCCGACAACCAGCCGATCTGGTATCTGCACGGGCTGTTCGCATGACCGGTTTTGCTGAGCCCGTCGCCGCGACCAATTTCTCCTTCCTGCGCGGCGCCTCGCCAGCGGAGGAGCTGGTGAAGACCGCGCTCCTGCTTGGCCTCGATGGTATTGGCATTGCCGACCGCAACACGGTGGCGGGCGTGGTGCGCGCCTATAAGACGCTGCGGGAGATCGACGAGAAGCTGAAGGCGGACGGCCTCGAAATCCCACCGTTCAAGCTAATCGTCGGCGCGCGCCTCGCTTTCGCGGACGGCACACCCGACATTGTCGCCTATCCGGCCAACCGCGCGGGCTGGGGGCGGCTCTGTCGGCTGATGACCCTCGGCAATAGTCGCGCGGTCAAGGGCCAATGCCTGCTCCATCTGGCCGACCTGCTTGCGTGGCAGGAAGACCTGCTGCTGATCGTCATGCCGCCCGTCCAGCCCGACAGCCTCGCGTCATTGTTGCGCCAGTTGGGAGAGGCCGCACCGCGCCGGGTCTGGCTGGCGGCGGCGATGCATCGCAAGGGCAACGACCGCCGCCGGCTCGCGGCTCTGGGCGAGCTGGCCTGGGACGCGGACGTGCCGCTGATCGCGACCAATGACGTGCTCTATCACGCACCCGAGCAGCGAGAGCTGCAGGACGTGCTGACCTGCATCCGCGAGAAATGCACGATTTCGACAGCCGGCCGGCGGCTTGAGTCCAATGCCGAGCGTCATTTGAAAGGGCCGGCAGAAATGGCGCGACTGTTCGCCGATGCGCCCGGCGCCGTCGCGGAGACCCAACGCCTGTTCGCTCGCATCCGCTTCTCCCTCGACGAGCTGCGCTACGAATATCCCGACGAGCCGGTGCCGGCGGGCTGGATTCCTCAACACTGGCTGGAGGAGCTGACCTGGACGCGGGCGCGGCGCTTCTATGGCGGGGCAGTCCCGAAGGAGATTTGCGAGAAGCTCGTGGACGAGCTCGCACTCATCAAGAGCCGGGACTATGCCCGCTATTTCCTCACCGTCCACGATCTCGTCCGCTTCGCCAATGAGCAAGGCATCCTCAATCAGGGTCGGGGCTCGGCGGCAAATTCGGCGGTCTGCTTCGTGCTCGGTATCACCTCGGTCGATCCGGCCAGGTTCGATCTGCTGTTTAGTCGCTTCGTCTCGTCCGAGCGCAACGAGCCGCCCGATATCGACGTCGATTTCGAGCATGAGCGGCGCGAGGAAGTGATTCAATATGTCTATCGCCGCTACGGGCGCCACCGCGCCGGGATCGCCGCCACCGTCATCAGCTACCGATCGCGCAGCGCGGTGCGCGACGTCGGCAAGGCGCTGGGACTGAGCGAGGACGTCACGGCCCGGCTGGCCGACACGGTGTGGGGAAGCTGGGGATCGGGCGTGGACGAGAGGAAGGTGCGCGAGGCGGGCATGGACCCGGACAATCCGATCCTGCGCCGGCTCGTCCGTCTCGCCGGGCAATTGCTCGGCTTTCCCCGCCATCTCTCGCAGCATGTCGGCGGCTTCGTGCTGGCGCAGGGCCGGCTCGACGAGATGGTGCCGATCGGCAATGCGGCGATGGCGGACCGCACTTTCATCGAATGGGACAAGGACGATCTTGACGCGCTCGGCCTAATGAAGGTCGATGTGCTGGCGCTCGGCATGCTGACCTGCATCCGCAAGAGCTTCGATCTGATCCGCGCCCATACCGGACAGGATTACGATCTCGCTCATGTGCCGTGGGAGCAGGCAGACGTCTATGACATGCTGTGCAGGGGCGACAGCATCGGTGTCTTCCAGGTGGAGAGCCGAGCCCAGATCAACATGTTGCCGCGTCTCAAGCCAAGGGAGTTCTACGATCTGGTCATCCAGGTTGCGATCGTTCGGCCCGGCCCGATCGAAGGCGATATGGTTCATCCCTATCTGCGGCGGCGGGGCGGCAGGGAGGCGGTGGAATTTCCGTCCCCCAAGCCACCGCACGATCCGAAAGAACTGCATGGCGTGCTGGGGCGGACGCTCGGCGTGCCGCTGTTCCAGGAACAGGCCATGAAGCTGGCGATCGTCGCGGCTGAATTCTCGCACGAGGATGCGAACCGGCTACGCCGCGCCATGGCGACCTTCCGCAATGTCGGCACGATCCATGAGTTCGAGCGCAAGATGATCGATGGCATGACGGCGCGCGGTTATGCCGCCGAGTTCGCCACGCGCTGCTTCAAGCAGATCGAGGGCTTCGGCAGCTATGGTTTTCCCGAGAGCCACGCGGCCTCCTTCGCACGGCTGGTTTATGTCTCGGCCTGGATCAAGTGCCGCTATCCGGCGGTGTTCGCCTGCGCGCTGCTCAATGCCCAGCCGATGGGCTTCTATGCCCCCGCCCAGATCGTGCGCGATGCCGAGGAGCATGGCGTCGAGATATGCGCCATCGACGTGCATCACAGCCATTGGGACAACAGCCTGGAGCGCGGCGCGGGCAGGGCGCTGGCGCTGCGGCTCGGGCTGCGGCAAGTGACCGGATTCACCGAGGCGTGGGCCGAGAGGATCGTCGCGGCCCGCGCCCGGGGACCGTTCGCCGGCATCGAATCGCTTGCCCGTCGCGCCGGCCTGCCGCGCCGCGCGCTCAACCTGCTTGCCGAGGCGGACGCCTGCCGCTCGCTCGGTCTCGATCGGCGCGCGGCGCTCTGGGAGGCACGGCGCACGCCGCAGGACGTGCTGCCGCTCTTCGCCGCGGCCGGGGCCTGCGAATTGGGAGAAGAGCCCGACGCGGCGCTCCCCGCCATGCCGCTCGCGGAGCAGGTCGTCGCCGATTACCAGACGATCCGGCTGTCGCTGAAAGCGCACCCGATGTCCTTTTTGCGCCCGATCTTCCGCGCCGAAGGTGTGCTAAGCTGCAAGGAAACGGAAACCGCGCCGAAGGGCAGGACGACGCGCACGGCGGGCGTGGTCCTGATCCGCCAGCGCCCCGGCAAGGGCAATGCGGTCTTCATCACGCTGGAGGACGAGACCGGCATCACCAACGTCCTCATCTGGGCACGCCTGTTCGAGCGCTATCGCCGCGAGATCATGAGCGCCCGGCTGATGGTCGCGGAAGGCCGGGTGGAACGCAGCCCCGAAGGCGTCGTCCACCTGATGGCGACACGCATCCACGACCGCACGCATGAGCTCGACCGGCTGCACGACGGCGATGCGCCATTATCAGGCGAGGCCATGCCACCCCATCGCTACGGTGGCCATCCGCGCGACGTTCGCATTCTGCCGAGCTCGCGGGATTTCCATTGAGCCTTCGCTGGAAAAGCCTGGGCAAAAAAGGCGCGATTCCGCCTCAGTTTGTCACGGTGGCGGTATCACGGAGAGGCGCGGGAGCAGCCGGCGCCCGCCCGCGGCACACCGGTCAGATATTATTTCGTGCGTCTCTTCCAATCTACAAAATCGAGAACCTGACTCCCGACGAGCTCCAGATGTGTGGCGACCTCCGCGTCGATGCAACGTGCGTCCTCAAACAGCTTTCCGGAACAATTGATGGCGGCACCCATCGGCGTCGGCCAGCCACGCAAGGCGTGGACAATGGCGCGCAGTGTGGCGAGCGTGCTTCCCGTCGCTTGCCAGCCATAGGCTGTGGCGATCAGGCCGATCGGCACACCGTCCAGATAAACCCGCCGGTCGCCTGACGTCTCTTCGAAATAATCGAGTGCATTCTTGACCAGACCGGAGATCGAGCCATGGTAACCGGGACTGGCGATGATCAGTCCGTCGGCTTCCCGAACGGATGCGAGAAAGTCGATGACTGCGGGATGATCGGCGCATGCCGGTGTCAGATAGTGCGGCAATGCGGTCAGCGTCGCGGAACCATATTGCCTTACCCTGGCGCCCGCGCGCTCTGCCGACGCCAAGGCGACTCCGAGGGCGCGTTCAGTCGACGAATTCGGTGAAGCCGTTCCGCCGATGCCGACGATCAGCGGAGAAACAGTGTCGCGGTTCACGCGATCATCGTGCTGGGCTTGCACTGCCGAAACAGCGGTGGGGCAAATTCTTCAGCATCCGAGACGGGAATCACGCCGGACACTGCCAACCCGTAACCCTGCAACGCGACCGAAATTCCTGGATTGTCGGTCAGCAGCACCATGTCACGAACACCCAGCTCGGTCAGAACTTGGGCGCCTTCTCCATAGTCGCCAAGCTCGAACGGCGCTTCAGGACTGAGGGAGCGATGGAGAATGCCCTGTTGCGAACGTGAAACAAATACGATTACGCCACGGCCCGCTTCGGCCATCAGCCGCATCGATTGGCGCAACAACGACGATCGTGCTCCATGCCCCCCAAGCATATCACTCATAAGAGAGATTCCATGCATACGCACCGGTGTCGGTTGGGCAGCTTCTATCTCTCCCTTCACGAGGCAAAGCGTTTCCACCCCGGTTGCGGCGTTGCGGAAGGGGATCGCCGTCCACATACCGCCCCATCGGCTGACGAACGGCACAGGCTCCAGCCGGTCGATCGAACGATCATATCGGCACCGGTAATCAATCAAGTCCCGGATCGTGCCGATCTTCATGTCGTGCGCCCGCGCAAACGCGGCAAGATCGTTCATCCGGGCCATCGTACCGTCGTCGCGCATGATCTCGCAGATCACGCCGGAGGGGTTGAGCCCGGCGAGGCGCGCAATATCCACCGCCGCCTCGGTATGGCCGGCGCGAACCAGAACGCCGCCTTCGCGGGCGACCAGCGGGAAGACATGGCCGGGGGTTACGATCTCCGTAGCGCCAAAGGCGGAATTGGTGGCGACCGCGATGGTGCGCGCCCGGTCGGCGGCGGAAATGCCGGTCGTGACGCCTTCCTTCGCCTCGATCGAGACGGTGAAGGCGGTCTCGTGCCGCGTGCCGTTGTGACGGCTCATTGGCTTGAGGCCGAGCGTGTTGGCGCGCGCCTGAGTCAACGCAAGGCAGATCAGGCCGCGGCCATGCGTGGCCATGAAGTTGATCGCATCCGGGGTCGCCATCTGGGCGGGGATGACGAGATCGCCCTCATTCTCCCGGTCCTCGTCGTCGACCAGAATGAACATCCGCCCGTTGCGCGCCTCGTCGATCAGCTCGTGCGGCGAGGAAAGCCTGAAACCCGGCATTACACGGCTCCCAGCTTCCGGAAGACCGGCTGCCGCGCGAGGGTGAGCGCGGTAATCGCCGTCAGGATGGCGACGCCTGTAATATAGTATCCGGGCGCCGCCTTCAGCCCGGTATTGGCGATCAGCAGGGTCGCGACGAAGGGCGCGAAGCCGCCGAAGCAGGTGGTGGCGATGGCCGAGGCAATCGACGTCCAGGTGGTCCGCACATGAGTTTTGAACAGGCTGGCGATCGCTACCGGGCCAGCGCCGGAGATGATGCCCGACAAGATGGCGAAAGTCACAAGCACGGCAATGGTCGTGGCCAAGCCGGGGCTGCTCGCCACCAGCGCGAAGCCCGGATAGGCCAACAGGATGTAACCGATCGCGGCGGTCAGGATGACCGGACGCGCGCCGAACCGATCGGTGGCGTGGCCCGCGACGGGAATGGCCAGCAGCATCGCGACCAAAGCGATCACAGTGGCCCAAAGCGCCTGGTCCGGGGGCATGCCGCCATGCTGGACGGTGAAGGTGGGCATGTAGACCACGGATGCGAAGACGGACACCGACCAGAGGGCGACGATGCCGATATTCTGAAGCGCCGGCACGATGATCGAAGCGCCACCCGCGGTCAGCGGCTCTCCGGCATGATCGACGGCCTTGAACTCCGGCGTTTCCTCCAGCTTCAGCCGCAGCACGAGCGCGACGAGGGCCAGCGCGCCGCCAAGCAGGAAGGGAATGCGCCAGCCCCAGTCGAGCATGGTCTGGGCATCCAGAATCGAATTGAGTGTCGCTGCCATCACCGCCCCGAGCAGCAGGCCGACTCCCGCGCCGATCTGCTGGAAACTCCCGAACAGGCCGCGCTGATGCGGCGGCGCCCATTCGATGAGATAGGCGATAGACGTACCGAACTCGGCGCCGGCGGACAGGCCCTGCAGCAACCGGCCAGCGACCAGCACAAGCACGCCCCAGAGACCGGCCACCGCATAGCCGGGCGCCAGCCCGATCATGAATGATCCGGCGGCCATCATCGAGATCGAGGCAATCAGCACGAACCGCCGCCCGCGCATGTCGCCCAGCCGTCCGAATATGAAGGCACCGATCGGCCGCGCGCCAAACCCGACGCCGAAAGTCGCGAACGAAGCAAGCAAGGCCAGCGTCGGATCGGCGATGCTGAAAAACACCGCCGAGATCGTCAGTGCGAAGAAGCCGTAAATGGTGAAATCGAACCATTCGATGATGTTGCCCAGCGTCGCGATGATGACGTTGCGGTTGCGCGGGGGGGCTTTGGCTTGGGTCAAAACATTTCCTCCAGAAAAGCGCGCATCGCGTTCCAGGCGCGGCGGTCGGCAGCTTGGCTGTAGGCGAAACCGAGCGCTTCGAGCTTTTCGGCTTCCACCATGTTGGTGAAGGCATGGCGGGCGCCGCCATAGGTGATGACCTGCCAGTCGGCAGCGGCCGCCGTCATTTCGCTTTGAAAAGCAGCGACCTGGTCCGGCGGTACGAGATGATCGTCGGCGCCAGTGCATACCAGGATTCGGGCGGCGATCTCGCCGCGCTGCGCCGGCGCGACGGCATCGAGCAGGCCATGAAAGGAGACCACCCCCGCAACATTGGCGCCGCTGCGGGCAAGCTCGAGCACCGTCATGCCGCCGAAGCAGTAACCGATCGCTGCGATACGATCGGGATCCACGCCCTCGATCTCCCGAAGCGCATTGATACCGGCTTGGACCCGTGTGCGGAGCAGGTCACGGCGTGTACGCAACGCGCCGACCAGGTCCAGCACCTCCTCGTGCGAAGCCGCGACATGGCCGTTGCCATGCATGTCCGCAGCCAACGTCACATAGCCGAGCTCGGCCAGCATCCGCGCCCGCAGCTTCGCATGGGCATCCAGCCCAGGTCCTTCATGAACCACCAGAATTCCCGGGCGCACATGCTGCGTGTCCGGTCGCGCTATATAACCGACCGCTTCGACATCGCCGGCCAGATACGGATGTGCGCGCGTTTCCATGTGGCCAGTTCGGACAGATCGGCGAGAGGGAGCAAGCGCGGATTGCCGGCATGCGCTATGCCGACAGGAACGATGCGTGATCGCTCAAAATCCGCATCCCCGGCGCCAATTTGTCGCGAGAGTGCACAATGGCTGTCGCTGCTCCGACAAATGATGTTACGCTGTGGCGTTCGCGAACCGGCCATTGCAACAGGCAGGTCTGCCAATCCGCGCGTAGACGTGGGTGGCGCGCGAGGGATCGGGAGGATGCAATGACCGGCGGGAGCTCAGCCACGAGAGACACGCAGCGGCGTATCTATTCCAGCGTCGGCCTGCAGCGTAACCGGCGGTCGGGTTGGCGCGACATCATCCACGACATCTATGCCGATCTCGACATCGATATCCTGAACGGCGATTCCTTCCAGGGCGAGATCGCCACCGAAAGCCTGTCCCGGCTCGGCATGACGAAGTTCGAGACCGACGGCGAGATCGCCCGGCGCGAGAAGGCGCATATCGGGCGCGACGCGGACGATTTCTTCCTGATGTCATTCGGGCTGAAGGGCGAGGCGATCTATCGCCAGTTCGGCCGCGAATGCGTGCTGCGCCCCGACACCTATGCGATGATCTACACCGCCGAGCCCTACATGTTCGCGCACCGCGAACGGGTGAGCGCGCTGACCCTTAAGCTGCCGGCGGCGGCGCTGCGCGTGCGCAACGACGATCCCTACGGCCTGTGCGCCATTACCCAGCCGGTCGAGCCGGGTATGTTGCGGACCGTACGCGATCTGGTGCTGTCGGTGATGAACGGTCACAATGTGCCGTCCGGCCCTGAAGCCGGCGTCGTGGAGGCATGCATCCTCGATCTGCTCGGCGTCGTGCTCGACAAGCGCGAAGGGCCGCAGGCGAGTGGCGGAACCTCGGTCCGCTGGGCGATCCATCGCCGCGCATTGGCCTATATGCAGGAAAATCTGGGGCGCCCCGATCTGACGCCCGATCGAATCGCGTCGGGCATCGGAGTCTCAACCCGCTATATCCACCGTGTGTTCGAGGATGCGGAAGAAACGGTGTGCGAAGCGCTGATGCAGATGCGGCTGGATCGCTGCCGGCAGGATCTGGAGGGCCACGCGCCGATGTCGATCAAGGAGATCGCGATGCGCAACGGCTTCAAGAGCCAGAGCCATTTTTCCAGCCAGTTCAGGGCGCGTTACGGCACCACGCCGCGCACCTATCGCCAATCGGCCAATTGAGTGTCAGCGCGACGCGGCTGACCGGTTGAACAGCCGGTCGAGGTCCGCCGGCGTCGCCGCTTCGGCGGAAATGCGGTCCGCCTCCCACATCGCTTCGAGGCGGGCGAGCGTGCGCTGTACGGTCGGCCGCTCCTCCATACGGGCAATCCAGGCGGCCAGATGCGGCACGGTGTCCCGCTCGATCAGGTTGCCGACGAAGAATCGCGGCCAAGGATACATGGCGATATCGGCAATCGAATAATCGGACGCGATGTGATCGCGCGTCGCCAGATGCCGATCGAGCACCGCGCACAACCGCCGCGTCTCGTTGCCGTAGCGCTCCAGCGGATAGGCGGAGCCGTCGGGTCCGAACCGGACGAAATGGATATATTGGCCGAACATTGGTCCCACGCCGCTGGTCTGGAACATCAGCCATTGCAGCACATCTGCGCGTTCGCGCCGATCGGATGGCAGCAGCCGGCCGCGCGTTTCGGCGAGGTGGATCAGGCTCGCATTGGATTCGAAGATGGTGACCGGATCGCCGGGCACATCGTCGTCGATCATGACCGGGATGCGACCATTGGGCGTCAGCGCCTGCAGCTCCGATCCGAACTGCTCGCCGCGCATCACATCGATGGGCCGAAACTCCCAATCGAGCCCCAGTTCCTCGAACATGATCATCAGCTTCACGACGTTGGGACTGCCGTTGCCGTAGAGAATGATCATCAGGCGCGCCCCGCCGGTTCGCCGAGCGTGGGAAACAGCCGCAGTGCGTTCGCGCGCGCGATCGCCCGCGCCTCGGCGTGAGAAAGCGCGGCGAGGTGCGCCGTATTGGCCTCTGACGCATGACCCGGAAAATCTGTACCGAACACCAACTTGTCGATCGCAACGAGCTGGCGGAGCATCGCGAAATTGGCCGGATTGAGCACATTGATCGTATCGAAGTAGACGTTTCGCAATTGCGCCATCAGCCCGTCCGGAAAGCGCTCGCGCAAGGCCGGATCGTTCTGGAAGCTCAAATCCATCCGCTGGTGCATCACTGGCAGTGCGCCGCCCCCGTGGTTGAACAGGAACCGGATGTCGGGATAGCGCGCGAACGTGCCTGCCAGGATCATTCCCAGCAAGGTGCGGGCGCTGTCGAACGGCATTTCCAGCGGGACGTTGGACAAGGGTGGATCGAAATCGCCGCCGATGTCGGGCAGGGTGGGATGGACGAAGACCACCGCCTTGCGGCGGTTCAATTCTTCGAAGAGCGGCGCGAACCGTTCGCTCGCCAGGTAGGCCTTGCCATAGCTGGTCATCAGGCCAACGCCCTGAGCTCCGAGGACGTCGAGGGCATATGCAATCTCCGCCAGCGCGCCGTCGACGTCGAGCGGCGCGATTGCCGCGAACATGCCGAACCGGCCGGGATGATCGCGACAGAGCTGGGCCGCATATTCGTTGCACCCGCGCGCCAGCGGCCGCGCCTCCTCCGGATGCGCCGTCGTCAGGCCGGGCGCGGCCAGCGAGGAAATCGCCGTGGCGATGCCGTTGCGATCCATGCTCTCGATCGAGGCCTCCACCCGCCAGTTGTGGACCCAGGGCGGGAAAGACGGCTGCGAGCCGAGAAAGACCGGTGGCACGACATGGTGATGGACGTCGATCAGGCCCTGGAGAGGCGCATCTGTGCCGGGTGTGCTCTCATTTTCTGCCCCGGCCTCCGTCGCGATCGTCGCGGCGGCGGCCGTCATCGCGCCCAGCACCACGCGCCGGGTGAGATGACGGCTTTCTCCGGGTGCTGCAGGCGCGCTTCCTCCACGCGCCATACAGGCAGGGCATAGATGGTGCGGAATCGTCATGCCATGATCTCCCCACGCCCGATCCGGCGCCGGGCGGTTCAGGATCATCATGGTCAGAATCTCGCGCGCAGCGAAACCCCGAACTCACGGGGACGGCCGAGATCGACGCGATCGACGCCGACATTCTTACTGAAGCGCACGCCGCCGATATAATAGACCGCGTCCGTCAGGTTGGTCCCGAACAGGGCGATGCTGAACCGCTCGGACGGATCGGTCAGCTCCAACCTGGCGTTGAGGATGCCGTGCGACGGCAGGAACATGAAATCGTCGTCCGTGGGCGTGCTCTGCTGATCGTCGACCCAGGAATAATTGACCGTCAGCGCCGCGCCATACCCCCCCGCGAATTCATGATTGTAGGTGCCGCCCAGTGCAAAGGTGAGCCGGGGCGCACGCATGAAATTGCTGTTGAGCGTGATGCCGGTCGCGGTGCCGATATCGTCATATTGGGTGCGCAGTATCGACAGGCTGCCGAACAGCTGGAAATTGTTGGTGACGGCGAGTTGCGTCTCCAGCTCCAGGCCGTAGGTATGCGCTTTCGCGGCATTGTCGAACGTGATGACCGTGCCGGTCGGCACCGATATCACCGACTGGACTTGGATGTCCGACCAGTCATTGTAGAAGATCGTCGGATTGAAGCGCAGCCGTCGATCGAGAAACTGCATGCGGGCGCCGATCTCGTAAGCGCGCGACTTTTCCGGCTCGAACGGGAAGAAGGCGCTCGACGCTGGGATGAAGTTGAAGCCGCCGGCCCGGAATCCTTCCGAGATCGTGGCGTAGGTCATGATGTCGCGGTTCCACTGATATTGCAGCCCGATGCGGCCGGTGAAACTGGTGAAGGCGTCGCTGTTCGCAGCGAGCGGCCCCGTCGCGCGGCGCGCGTCCGCTTCCTTTTCGTCGCGGCTGATCCGTGCTCCGAACAGGAAGGTCAGCTCGTCTGTGAGCCCGAGACGGCCGTCGAAGAACGCCGCATAGCTCTTGGTCTCACGTGTGATCGCGGTCGCAGGCGTGATGCTGCCCCCACCCGCAGGGCCACCGCGAATGACGAAGTCGTTGGGCACGTTACCGTTGCTGATGAATCTCTCGTCATAATAGAACAGGCCGGTGACCAGGCTCAGCCGATCGTCGAACAGGTTCGCGTTCAGCTGGAATTCCTGTGAGAAAGCCTCGACGTCGAACGACAGATTCTGGTGGAAGATTTCGAGCGGCGACGCGTCGTAATCGTTGGCGGCGATCGTCGACACATCGGTATAACCGCTGAGCGACTTCAGTGTGACCGTGTCGCTGATGTCCCAAGTGATCGCGGCGCTGGCGCTCCAGATTTCCGAGCTGGCGAACTCGCGGAAGCCCGAGCCCGGCTGGCAGCGCGAACAGGTGGCGTTATAGCGGCTGTCATAGGGATTGATCAGGCCTCTGGGCGACTGATTGTAGAGGAACACTTGAGTGCCGGGCAGAGGATTCACGGGGCTCGGCGTTGTGTAGGCGATCCCTTCCAGGTTGAAGTCCACATATTGCGCCGTGAGGTCGATCCTCAGATTACTGGCCGGCTCCATCCGCAGCTGAGCACGGACGATATTGGTCTCCTCCGCACCGGCATTGGGCCCACCATCCTGCCGGCGCGCGAACCCGTCACGCTCGAGATGGCCGGCTGTCAGCCGGAACGCCGCGCCCGTGCCGAGCGGAACATTGATGAAGCCCGTGAGGTCTCGACGATCGTAGCTGCCGAGCGTCGCGGTTATTCCACCTTCGAAATTCTGCGAGGGCGCGCGGCTGGTATAGCGGACGGCGCCGCCGATCGTGTTGCGGCCGAACAGCGTCCCCTGCGGACCGCGCAACACCTCGATCTGCTCCACGTCGATGACGCTGAACAGATTTCCCTGCAGCGACGGATAATAGATGTCGTCGACATAGACGCCGACCGCCGGCTCCGAGCCGTTGTTCGCCCGCTGCTGCCCCATGCCGCGAATGAAATAGGTGCCCGAAGCCGTGCCGTTGGCGCCGCCGCTCTGCACGCCCACTTGGAGGCCGGGCGTCACCTGGACCAGATCCAGGCTGGACGTGATCCCGCGCTGGCTCAATATCTCGGCATTGAGCGCCGTGACAGCAGCCGGCACCTGCTGCAGATTCTGCTCGCGGCGCTGCGCCGTGACGATGATATCGCCCAGGCCGTCATCGTCGCTCACGGATGCCTGACCGGTGGCCTCCTGGGCAAAAGCAGGGCTGGCCATCAGCCCGAACGATGCGGCGGTGGCCAGCAGCAAATGATTGAAACCCGCTTGACGGTTTTCTCGAGAGTTCGACATCCTATCCTCCCCACAATCTTTTCTTTTGCCCGATGCTTTCGCGCCGGGCGCGTAACGCGCTTCATTCTTCCGAAGTCATTTTCGCCTCAATGGCGCCGATCCGATCGATCTCGACCGTGACCAGGTCTCCCAGCTGCAGAAATTGCGGCGGCTTCATCGCCGCGCCAACGCCACCGGGCGTGCCGGTGAAGATCAGGTCGCCCGGCTCCAGCGTCATCGCCTTGGACAGATGCGCGATCTGATTGAATATATCGAACAGCAGATGCCGCGTGTTCGATTTCTGCCGGACTTCGCCATTCACCCGCGCCTGTATGTCGAGCGCATGCGGATCGGCTATCTCGTCGGTGGTGACGATCCACGGGCCGAACGGCGCATGAGTGTCGAACGATTTGCCGAGCATCCATTGCGGGGTGTGCCGCTGCCATTCGCGGACCGATACGTCATTGCCGCAGCAATAGCCGAAGATATGGGCCGGCGCGTCTTCCTTGCGAATGTGCCGTCCGCGCCGACCGATGACGGCGACCAGCTCCGCTTCGTAATCGACGGTCGTCTGCGCGACCTTCGGGATCTGGATCGGATCGTAAGGGCCGTTCACGGCGGTGGCATGCTTGCAGAACCAGAGCTGATGCTCGGGCGTCGGCAGACCGCTCTCGGCGATGTGGTCCTTGTAGTTGAGGCCGATGGCCAGGATCTTGCCGGGGCGTGCGATCGGCGCCAGCAACCGCACAGCCTCGAGCGGCAACGCATCGCCGTTCGACGCCGCCACGTCGCGCACGCGCCTTGCCAGCGCATCCCAATCCGAGATGAGATCGATCATCGAAGGCGCGATCGCCTCCAGCGGCAGGAGCCCCCGGTCGACGACCGCGCCAATACCCCGGCGGCCACCAATTTCGAACGATGCCAGCCTCATGCTTCAACCTCTCGCTTGCCGGCGAAGATGACGGCCGGGAAATCCGGGCCCCATTGCACTTTGTGGAGTTCGCTTTGCGTCGCGATGTTGGGAGCGTCGTTCGCAGTGAACAGGTCTCCGTCGGTCCAATGCTCCAGCATATGGTCCCAAGGATCGAACCAGTAATCGAACACCTGGCTGCCCAGGACGTGGCGGCCCACGCCCCAGGCAGCCCGATGCCCCCGCCCCGCGAGAAAATCGTGCCCGGTCATCAGATCGTCCATGTCCCAGACCTCGAACGCCGCATGACGGAAGCCGGGCGGGCCGGCGACCTGCGCGAGGAACAGGCTGTGATGATCGGTCGGCGCGTCGCCGAGGTCGAGCCGCAGGAAGGCCCCCATCGTGCCGCCGTCGTCGGTGGCGATCTCGTCCGATGTCAGCAGGCCGAAATGGCGTTTGTACCAGGCCTGTGACCGCGAAAAATCGGACACGCCGAGCACGACATGGCCGAGCCGCTCGACATGGGCCGGGGACGCATCGAGCCGCTTGGCCGACCCGATGCGTGGCTTCGCCGACGCGGTGTTCCAGTCCTTGACCGGACGCCGCGTCCCCAACTCGCCATCTTGCCGACCGGCAACGGCATCGACGGCGAACCCATCCGGATCGGTGAGCCGGACCCGACAACCTCCTCCCGGGGCGTCAAGGGGCTCGATCTCCGCCCCCGTCATTGCGGCAAGCGTTGCCAGCTCGCCGAGGTCACCCACCGAAAAAGCCAATCCTGCAAAACCGGGAGCCCCTTCGCATGCGCGGTAGACGAAAGGCTCGGGACCATAGCCTGTCATATGCAGGGCACCGTCCGCCATGCCGGCATCGCGAAAGCCGAAATCGCGCAGGAAATCGCGCGCCCGGGCGAGGTCGGGCAGGGTGAAGGCCACATAGGCGACGCTCCGGGCGCGCACATCCGTCATGCCGCCTCTCTCTGGCCGGAGAAATTCCCCCCGCCCCGCGTATCGGTCTCGCCCTGCGAGGTGAGCCTCAGCGTTGCGCCAGTGAAATCATGGAGCGGCAACGCGGCCAGCGCGTTTACGATCGGATACTGGGTCGGCATGTCCTCCCAGCTTGCCGGGTTGAAGCTGAACCGGCCTCGGCCGCAGCGATAGGCGTGCGTCCGCACCTCGGGCGCGTTGGGATCGGCGCCCGTGACCGTCATATATTCGGCGTCCGCGCGGCCCCAGTCGCCGGTATGCGGCAGATATTTCCAAAGCAGGAAGGGCGGCGGCGGATTCGATGGCGGCGGCACATCGGCAAGCGCGGATGTCTCGAGCTCGAAGAAGCGGAACCCCAGCCAGGCTGCCGAGCAACTTAGCCCGTCGCCCACAGGTTTGTGATCGGGTATCTCGGCATAGATTTTCGCCATGCCCAGCTCTTCGCGGCCCGTAATGATCGGGTCGGCGAGGTTTTCCCAAACCACTGGCACGAAGCTGCCGGTCACCCTGCCGTCGTCGCCGTCGAAGACGACATTCAGGATCTGCACCTGCACGATATTGTAGCCGCGCCCCGCCAGCCAGCCGAGATCGGTGAGGCATGAAACCGTGACGGTCAGCAGCGGTTCGCCCGCCAGCGTGCAGCGCGGCGGCAGCAGCGCGCACAAAGCGTCCGCATCCGAACGGGCGGTAACCGACAAGGCGGCGCGGCGGTGCACATAGCGAGTCGCCTGCCGATCCGCCGGCAGGTTGCGCGGCCCCGGCGCCGGACCGAAATGCACCGGCATGCGGTACATCGGCGCCAGGCCGTCGCTCCGACCGTCGAGAGGAAGCCGCGCCGTCATCGTTCTCAGGCGGCGACCGGCTGGGCGGACTCGAGCTTTTCGGTGAGCTTGGGAATGATCCGGTCGTTGAGCGCGACGATCGAGGAGCGCCACTGCTCCATGTAATCGACATGGTCGTAGGAATTGGCGAGCAGCACCCCGAAGCCGCCGGCCTTGTAGTACAGCTCTTCCAGCTTTTCGGAGACGGTCTCTTCCGAGCCGACCGTCCAGGTGTTCTTGGCCAGATATTCGATCGTCACGTCGGAATCGGGCACGCTGAGATCGTGCTTCAGCGATTTGAGCAGACCGGAATCGCGCAGCATCGGCAGGTAGAAATTGGCGTAATGCTGGCCCATCGGGCCGTTGATCGCGAAGTCCATCGCCTCCGCATCGGTTTCGGCGACGACGGTTTCGCGCACCAGCCGCCATTCGTTGCGCGGCGGCGGCTCCCGACCGGCCGTCTCGGCGCCCTCCGCCACGGAATCCCAGTGGCTGCGGATGAAATCCGTGCCGAAGCAGAAGCTCATCGGGATCATGCCATGCTTGCCGGCCAGCTTGAGCGTCGGCGAATTGGGGCTGCCCCCCGAAATGGCGAAGGGCGGATGCGGCTGCTGCAGCGGGCGCATGTGGAAACGCAGCCGCCCATCGATGAACGGCTTGGGATGACGGATCGTCCAGAACTTGCCGACGATTTCCATCGGCTCCGTGCTTTCCCAGAGTGCGCGCATCATCTGGAGCGATTCCTCGACCATTTCGCGATTCTGGTTGGTGCGGAAATCGATGCCGATCATGTCGAGATCGGACGGCACGCCGCTGGCGCCGAGGCCCACCGTCATCCGCCCCTGGGAGATATGGTCCAGCCAGGCGATGCGATGCGCCAACTCGGCGGGATGGAAGAATGGCACGATGAAGGCGCCCGGATTGAGCCGGATATTCTTAGTCTGCGCGAAACCCTGGGCGATCAGCAGGTCGTTAGGCGCCTGCGGCTCGCTGACCACCGTATAGTGGGAGCCGATCCAGGCCTCATAACAGCCGATCTCGTCGAGAAACTTCAGGTAATCGAGATTGGCGTAATGGCCATCATACAGGCTCCTGTGTGGCGGATGGCTCGGAGTTTGCATCGTCCCAAATCGCATTTCAGGCTCCCAGATAGATCATGCTTTTCGCCAAACCGGGCGGATGAGACATGCTTGCAGGGGGATTGGGAGCCAGAAAGCCGGAACATCCTCCAGGCGCCCGCACGATCAAGATTGTGCACTCTTCAAAAAAAGTAGGCGGCGTTCCGCGCTTGAACGAGAATAGGCATTCCTTCTCATCCCTCTGCCCGGCGCGACAGAGACAAGCTGTCATTCGACCGACAGCAACGAAATTTTTTCATGAAACCATGAGCTTGAAGCGCCTTTTCGCCCAATGGCCGGCAACCGGAACTTAACCTGGTTGACGGATGGTCGTTTCCCTCGTCATGTTAGGGAACAGCGCTTCGGACACTTTCGGAACGCGAAGACGGAGAAAGTAGCGCCGATGTTGACGGCCGCTCAGTTCCGGAATTTCGACCGTGCCGACGCCGGCATGGCCGCCGCCGCGCGCGCCACGCTTACGACGATTATCACCATTACCACGACCCGAAAGCGGGGCGGTAGCGGCTGATCGTCAGTCCAGGAACCAAGAGTTTCCACCGACCCGCTCCCCGACACCGGCGAGCGGGTTTTTTCATGCCCGCCGCCCAGACCAGAAAAGGCTTTCAAGATGGACGGACAGGACAGCAGCGAACCGGAGCGCAAGCTCTGCGTCCTCAAATTCGGCAGCTCGGTGCTCGAGCGCGAGGAGGATTACCGGACCTGCGCGCAGGAGGTTTACGGCCATGTGCGCGAGGGCGAGAAGATCGTCGCGGTGGTCTCCGCCATCGCCGGCGACACCGATGCCTTGCTCGCCCAGGCCGGCCGGGTCGGCGGCGAACCGGCGCCGGGCCTGGTCGCCCGGTTGGCCCGGGTCGGCGAACTGCGCTCCGCCGCCCTGATGGGCCTGGCGCTGTCGCGGATGGGCGTGCGGGTCGCCGTGATGGACCCGGACGAGATGGGGCTGGTCGCCGAAGGCACGCCGCTCGATTCCGATCTGACCGGGCTCGATGCCGATGCCGTCAATCGCAAGTTCGAAAGCCATGACGTGATCGTCGTGCCGGGCTTCACCGCCGGCCATGCCGAACATGGCGTGGTGACCCTGGGCCGGGGCGGCACCGATCTGTCGGCGGTGTTCTTCGCCGCGCGGCTGGGATCGAAGCGCGTGCGGCTCTTGAAGGACGTGGACGGCGTCTATGCGCAGGACCCGGCGGTCCATCCCAATGCCGAACGCTATGGCGCGCTCTCCTACGAACTGGCCGCCGAGGCCAGTGCGGGCCTGATTCAGCCCAAGGCGATCGATGCGGCCAAGGCGGCGGGGATCGCGATCGAGATCGCGGCCATCGGCCATCACGAGGCGACATTGATCGCCGCCGGGCCGGCGCGCCGTGAGGTGCCGCTCGCCTTTCCAAAGCTGCGCGTCGCCCTGCTCGGCTGCGGCGCGGTCGGGGCGGGGGTGCTCTCCTATCTTCAGCAGCGGCCGGACCTGTTCGAGGTCGGCCCCGTGCTGGTGCGCAATCCCGATCGCGCGCGGCTGGGCGGCGAGGTCTATACGGACGATCTCGACATGGCGCTGGCGGGCGAGCCCGATCTGCTGGTGGAGGCGATCGGCGGCGCGGACTATCCGGCCGACATCATGTGCGCGGCGCTGCGCCGGGGCACGCATGTCGTGACCGCCAACAAGGCGGCGCTGGCCAAGCATTATGATGCGCTGCACGCCTGCGCGGAATCGGGTTCGGCGGGGCTGGCCTACTCCTCGGCGGTGGGCGGCGGCGCAGCCGTGCTGGAGGCGGTGGAGCGGCTGCGCGAAGAGGGTGGCGTCGCGTCGCTGGCCGGGGTGATGAACGGCACCTGCAACTTCCTGCTGAGCCGGCTGGGCGAAGGCTGGTCGCTGGACGATGCCGTGGCGGAAGCTCAGGCGCGCGGCTTCGCCGAAGCCGATCCGTCCGCCGATGTCGATGGCCACGACGCGGCGGACAAGCTGGCGCTGCTCGTGCGGCGCGCGTTCGGCGTGGCGCTGCCGGTCGATCGGATCGTCAGGGAATCCGTCGCATCCGTCGATGCCGAGGCGGTTCGCGCGGCGGCGGCCGAAGGCAAGGTGCTGAAGCAGGTCGGGCGCTGCGCGCTGCTGCCCGACGGCAGCGTCGAGGCATCGGTGCGGATCGAGGCGCTGGCCGCCGATCATCCGCTGGCCGGCGCGCGCAACGAGGAGAACCGGTTCCTCCTGAGCGGCAATGATGGCAAGATGCACGAGGTTCATGGCAAGGGCGCGGGGCGCTGGCCGACGGCGGCTTCGGTCTTCGCCGACGTGATGGACCTGCAGCGCCGATTGGCCGCGGAGGCGCGCAACGCGCCGCTGCGGCTCAGCGCGTGAGCGGAAAGGTGAGGATGATGCAGGCGACTGCCAGCGCTCCGGCCAGCATCGGCAATGTCGGCGTCGGCTTCGACGTGCTCGGCCAGGCCTTCGATGCCGCGCGCGACACGGTGACCGCGTCCCGCGCGGCGCGCCCCGGCGTCCATCTCGGCGCTGTCAGCGGGCTGGTGTCGAGCTTGCCGGAAGAAGTGGAGCGCAACACGGCACTGGCCGCCGCCAAGGCGGTGCTCGATGCCGCCGGCGCGCCGTTCGGGGTGCGGCTGGATGTCGACAAGGGCGTGCCGCTGAGCGCCGGCATGGGCGGTTCGGCAGCTTCGGCGGTGGCGGCGGCGGTGGCGGTGAATGCCCTGCTCGGCGATCCGTTCGGCGAGGACGATCTGTTGATGTTCGCGCTGGAGGGCGAGCGGGTGTCGTCCGATCCGCCGCCCTGGGACAATGTGATGGCAAGCCTGCTCGGCGGGCTGGCGATCGCGGCGCGCGAGGAAAAGGGCCATGTGCGGCGCCTGCCCGCGCCATCGGGGCTGGTCGCCCTGCTGTTCCATCCTTCGGTGCAGGTCGAGACGCGGGCGGCGCGGCGGCTGCTGCGCGCCGAAGTGCCGATGCGGGTCGCGGTCGAGCATTCGCGACGGCTCGCCGCCTTCGTGGCGGGGTGCGCCACCAACGATCATGCGCTGATCCGGAACGGGCTGGACGACCTGCTGGTCGAGCCGCAGCGCTCGCATCTGCTGCCCGCTCTGGCGCCGGTCAAGCAGGCGGCGCTGGCCGCCGGTGCGCTCGGCTGCTCCTTCTCCGGCTCCGGCCCGTCGGTCTTCGCCTGGGCGCGGGAGGCCGATGCGGGACTGGTCGAGCTCGCCATGGCCGATGCGTTCCGCAAGGCGGGGGTCGAGACGCAACGTTATCGCGCTCCGGTCGATTCCGCCGGCGCTCGGGTCGAACCCGTGCCGGCCTCGGCGCGCGCGGTGGCCTGAGGAGAAAATGATGCACTTTCTCAGCACCCGCGGCGGCGCGCCGGGCGTCGGTATCGGCGCGACGATCCGCGCCGGCGCCGCGCCGGACGGCGGCCTCTACCTGCCCGACGCGCCGCCGCTGGCGATCGACGCGGACCTGCCGCTCGCCGATTTCGCCGCGCGCATGCTCGCGCCCTTCTTCGCCGGCGATGCGCTGGCGGACGCGCTGCCGGCGATCTGCGCCGAAGCCTTCGATTTTCCCGCGCCGCTGGCCGTGCCCGATCCGGCACGGCCGGGGTTGCGCGCGCTGGAGCTGTTTCACGGCCCGACCGGCGCGTTCAAGGATTTCGGCGCCCGCTTTCTGCTCGCCTGCTTCGAGAGGATCGGCGATCGGGCCCAGCCGCTGACCGTGCTCGCCGCCACGTCCGGCGACACCGGCGGCGCGGTCGGCTGCGCGGCGGAGGGGCGCGCGGCGACCCGGGCGGTGATCCTCTATCCGAAAGGCCGGGTGTCGCCGTTTCAGGAGCATCAGCTTCGCTGCTGGCGCGCGCCGGTCCGGGCTCTGGAGGTGGACGGCGATTTCGACGATTGCCAGCGGCTGGTGAAGGCCGCCTTCGCCGATCGCGCGCTCAGCGAGGCGCACAATCTCACCTCTGCCAATTCGATCAATATCGGCCGGCTGCTGCCGCAAATCGCGTATCTCGCCCACGCCGCTGTGCAAGCGAAGCAGGAGATCGGCAAGGACGTTGGATTCGTCATCCCGAGCGGCAATCTCGGCCACGGCTTTGCCGCCCTCTATGCGCGGGCGATGGGCTTTCCGATCCGCCCGATCCTGCTCGCGACCAACGCCAACCGCACGCTGGCCGACTGGAAGGCGACCGGCACCTATGCGCCGCGCGCATCGGTCGCGACGATCGCCAACGCAATGGATGTCGGCGCGCCGAGCAATTTCGAGCGGGTCGCCGCCTTGCCACCGGAGCAGCGCAAGCTCGGCGTCGAGCTGGTGACGGACGACCAGATTCGCACCCGCATCCGAGCCGAATATGAGGCGACCGGCTACGTCTGGTGTCCCCATGGCGCGACGGCGGCCGAGGCCTATGCGCGCCTCCCCGATCGAGTGCGGGATGAAGTGACCTGGATCGCGGCGGGGACCGCGCATCCCTACAAATTCGCCGAGATCGTCGAGCCGCTGATCGGCGAGACCTTGGCGCCGCCGCCCGCGCTGGCTGCGATTCTCGATCGCCAGGCGCACGGCTTGTCGATCCCCGCGCGCCTTGACGCACTCGCCGATGCGCTCCACCCGCAACCCGAAACTACGCCTGCCTGAGAGAGACATGTCCCAAGATCATCTGCCTTCCGATGAGATGAAGGGCGGCCCGGCGCGCGCCGCCGCCCGCGCGATGCTGCGCGCCACCGGCCTCGACGATGAAGCGATGGCGAAGCCGATGGTGGCGATCGTCAACACCTGGTCGAACGTCACGCCTTGCAACATCCACCTCAAGGACCTGGCCGAACATGCCCGGCGCGGCATCATCGAAGCCGGGGCGACGCCGTTCG
Source organism: Alphaproteobacteria bacterium (assembly GCA_037190625.1). Classification (GTDB taxonomy): domain Bacteria; phylum Pseudomonadota; class Alphaproteobacteria; order Sphingomonadales; family Sphingomonadaceae; genus Allosphingosinicella. The sequence continues at coordinate 49,940 of JBBCJP010000013.1, read as the reverse complement.
ATTTCAACACAATCGTGGTGACGGACGGCATTTCGATGGGCACGCGCGGCATGCGCGCCTCGCTGATGAGCCGCGAGGCGATCGCCGATTCCGCCGAGCTGGCGGTGCGCGGCCATTCGCTCGACGCCGTCCTCTTCATCGTCGGCTGCGACAAGACGATCCCGGCGGCGGCGATGGCGGCGGCGCGGCTCGATTTGCCCAGCGTCATCCTCTACGGCGGATCGATCATGCAGGGCCGGCTCGGCGACAGGAAGCTCACCATCCAGGACGTGTTCGAGGCGATCGGCGCGCACAGTACAGGGACGCTGGATGACGAAGGGCTGCTGAAGGTGGAGAAGGCGGCCTGTCCCGGCGCCGGCGCCTGCGGCGGGCAGTTCACGGCCAACACGATGGCGCTGGCGATGACCTTTCTCGGCCTCTCGCCGGCGGGCCTCAACGACATTCCGGCGACCCATCCCGACAAGCCGAAGGCGGCCGAGGAAGCGGGCCGCATCCTGGTCGAAGCGTTGAAGGCCGGGCGCAATGCGCGCCAGTTCATCACGCCGCAGAGCCTGCGCAATGCGGCGGTGGCGGGCACGGCGACGGCGGGATCGACCAATCTCGTCCTCCACCTCCTCGCCATCGCGCGGGAGGCCGGCATTCCGACGGCCGATTTCCATATCGACATGTTCGACGAGATTTCGCGCGCAACGCCGGTGATCGCCGATCTGAAGCCCGGCGGCCGTTTCATGGCGCCGGACATGACCGAGGCGGGCGGCTCCGCTTTGCTCGGCCGGCGGTTGATCGAGGGCGGGCTGATCGCCGACGCCCCGACCGTGACCGGCCGGAGCCTGTTCGCGCATTTCGCGGATGGCGACGAAACGCCGGGACAGGAGGTTATCCTCTCCGCCGACAGGCCGCTCAAGATTCGCGGCGGTTTCGGCATCCTCTACGGCAATATCGCGCCGGACGGCTGCGTGGTGAAGCTTGCCGGGCATGAGCGGCTGCGCCACGAGGGCCCGGCCAAGGTCTATGACGGCGAGGAGGCCTGCTTCGCCGCCGTCACCGCGGGCGAGATCGCGGACGGCGACGTCGTCGTCATCCGGGGCGAGGGGCCGGTCGGCGGTCCCGGCATGCGCGAGATGCTTGCAGTGACCGCGGCGATCCAGGGCCGGGGCTTGGGCGACACCGTCGCCTTGGTCACGGACGGGCGCTTTTCGGGCGCCACCTACGGCTTCATGGTCGGCCATATCGCGCCGGAAATGGCGAAAGGCGGACCGATCGCGCGGCTGAGGACCGGAGACCGGATCGTCATCGATGTCGAAAAAAGAGTGATCGAAACGGATGCCGATCTGGCTTCGCGTGACGCCGCTCCGGTGCCGAATAAGGGCGAATGTACAGGAGCTTATGCGAAATATGCGCGGCTGGTTGGATCGGCCTCGCAGGGCGCGGTGACGAGCGGGGCGGACATGGGTTGTTAACCATGTCGTGCCATCGCTGTGCGTGAAATATGGACATGAGCGATTTTGGGGGTTGCCAGGCCGCCTTTCTCTCATATCCTTAAAGGCGAATTTTGACGGAGCTTGTGGTGAACCTGAACGCGATCCGCGTTGAGACCCAGACGGTGGCCCTGCCGGCCGCCGCGCTCCTTATTGCCCTTTTCGTACTTATTAGCTTCCCCATGGGAGCGGTAACCGGCTGACGGTCCTAGACGAGACAGGACCAGAAACACGGAACCCCCGCTCCCCACCGGAGCGGGGGTTTTTCTTTGTGCTTTGCGAAGGAGAACCTCAGTGGAAAGAATTTACACCGACGACGATGCCTGCCCGGCCGCCTTGAGCGACGGCAACGTCGCGATCATCGGCTATGGCAGCCAGGGCCGCGCCCATGCCCGCAACCTGCGCGACAGCGGTTTCGACGTGATCGTCGGCGCGCGGCCGGGCGGCGAGGCGGAAAAGCGCGCCAAGGCGGACGGCTTCGTGCCGGTCACGCCGGCCGAGGCCGTCGTGCAGGCGCAACTCGTCGCCCTGCTCAGCCCGGACATGAGCCACAAGGACGCCTACACCAACGCGATCGCGCCCAATATCCAGCCGGGTGCGGCCCTCCTCGTCGCCCACGGCTTCTCCGTCCATTATGGCGAGATCGATCCGCGCCGCGACGTGGACATCATCCTCGTCGCGCCGAAAGGGCCGGGCGATCTGGTGCGTCGCGAATTCGAGATCGGCCGGGGCGTCCCCTGCCTGTTCGCGGTCCAGCAGGACGCCAGCGGCGGTGCGCGCGACAAGGCGCTGGCCTATGCGCAAGGTATCGGCGGCACCAAAGGCGGTGCGATCGAGACGACCTTTGCCGAGGAGACGGAAACCGACCTGTTTGGCGAACAGGCGGTGCTGTGCGGCGGCGCGAGCGAGTTGGTCATCGCCGGTTTCCAGACCCTGGTCGAAGCCGGCTACAAGCCCGAAGTCGCCTATTTCGAATGCCTGCACGAGCTCAAGCTGATCGTCGATCTCATGTATGAAGGCGGCCTCGCCAAGATGCTGCACTTCGTCTCCGAGACGGCGAAATATGGCGATTTCGTCTCCGGACCGCGCGTGATCAATCATGAGACCAAGGCGCGGATGCGCGAGGTGCTGGCCGACATCCGCAATGGCAAGTTTGCCAAGGACTGGATCGAGGAGAACGAGGCCGGCAAGCCGAAATACCGGCAGATGTACGATGCCGATCTCAATCAGCCGATCGAGAAGGTCGGCGCGCGGCTGCGCAATCAGATGGCCTGGCTGCAAAGCCAGCCCGCATCGAAGGCGGCGTAAGGCCGATGCTCGCCTCCAGCGCCTCGCTGTCCCCCACGCGATCCGCCGAGCCCGTTTCGGGTGCGCGGCTGGTCGTGGAAGCGCTGGAGCGCGAGGGCGTGCGCCATGTCTTCGGCTATCCCGGCGGCGCGATCATGCCGGTGTATGACGCGCTGCCGGGATCAGGCCTCACCCATATCCTGGTCCGGCACGAGCAGGCGGCCGCACTGGCCGCCGATGCCTATGGCCGCGTGACTGGCGAGCCGGGCGTGTGCATCGCCACCTCCGGCCCCGGCGCGACGAACCTCGTCACCGGCATCGCCAACGCCTTCATGGACAGCGTGCCGATGGTCGCGATCACCGGCCAGGTCGCGAGCCCGCTGATGGGCACCGACGCGTTCCAGGAAGTCGATATCTTCGGGATCACGCTGCCGATCGTGAAGCACAGCTACCTGATCCGCAGCGTCGAGGAGATTCCGCAGGTTTTCGCCGAAGCGTTCATGCTGGCCCGTTCGGGGCGGCCCGGGCCGGTGCTGATCGATCTGCCCAAGGATATGGGCCAGAAGCGGATCGCTCCACCGACGCCGGCGCGTGTGGCGTCGCCTGTCCCCCACGCGCCGGACGGCGATGCGATCGCCCGCGCCAATGCGCTGATCGCGGCGGCCGAGCGTCCGGTCCTCTATTTCGGCGGCGGCATCGCCATCGTTCGCGCCGAGCGCGCCTTGCGCGATTTCGCGAAACGCACCGGCATTCCCGCGGTCGCGACATTGAAGGGGCTGGGCGGCCTTCCCACCGATGCGCCGGGCTTCCTCGGCATGCTCGGCATGCACGGCACCCGCGCCGCCAACATGGCGATCGACGAATGCGATCTGCTGATCTGCGTCGGCGCGCGCTTCGACGACCGGGCGACCGGAAAGCTCGACACCTTCGCGCCAGGCGCGAAGGTCATCCACCTCGACGGCGACGTCGCCGAGATCGGCAAGCTGCGCCGGGTCGAGGTGGCGATGCCGGGCGATATCGTGCGCGGGCTCGACGCGCTGACCGCGGCCCCGGCGGACATCGCCGCCTGGCAGGCGAAATGCGCGGCCAATGCCGCGCGCTGGGCGCCGTCCTACGACGCGCCGGGCAACGGCATCTACGCGCCCGCCTTGCTGAAGCAGCTCAGCGAGGCGGCGGGCGACGATCTCATCGTCACCTGCGATGTCGGCCAGCATCAGATGTGGGTGGCGCAGCATTGCCGTTTCACCCGTCCGCAGGCGCATCTGACCAGCGCCGGGCTGGGCACGATGGGCTATGGCATCCCGGCGGGCATCGGCGCGCTGCTGGCGGAGCCGGATGCGACCGTCGTCACCGTTTCCGGCGACGGCTCGATCATGATGAACATCCACGAGCTGGCGACGCTGCGCCGCTACCGGCTGCCGCTGAAGATCCTGCTGCTCGACAACAGCCAGCTCGGCATGGTCCGCCAGTGGCAGGAATTGTTCTTCGACGAGAATTTCTCGGAGGTGGACCTGTCCGACAATCCGGATTTCGCCGAGGTCGCGCGCGCCTTCGGGATCGAGGCGTTCACGATCGACCATCGCAGCGAGGTTCCCGGCGCGATCGACCGCCTGCTGCACACCAAGGGCGCGATCCTGTGCCACGCCCGCATCGACCCGCGCGAGAATGTGTGGCCGCTCGTGCCGCCCAACAGCGCCAACACCCAGATGATGGAGAAGTCCCGATGACGAATGTGCCGCCCAGCGCGCGGATGTTCATCGAGTTCGAGCCCTGCGAGGGCGCGATCATCCGCATGATCGGCCTGGTCGAGCGGCGCGGCTTCATCGTCCGGCGCGTCGCCATGGCGGAGCAGCCCTGCGGCCGCCGCGCCACGCTCACCTTCATGGCCGAAGGACGCGATCCCGGCCGCTCCATCGACGTGCTCGCCCTCCAGCTCGGCCGCCTCCACGGCGTCGGCCGGGTCGAGCACGAAACCGCGATCATCCAGGATCAGGCAGCATGAGCAACATCGTACGCATCTTCGACACGACCTTGCGCGACGGCGAGCAGGCGCCGGGCTTCTCGATGACCGAGGAGGGCAAGATCCGGATGGCCCGGACGCTCGCCACGCTGAACGTGGACGTGATCGAGGCCGGCTTCGCCGCCGCCTCGCCGGGCGATTTCCGCGCGATCGAGCGGATCGCACGGGAGGTGGAGGGACCGGTGATCTGCTCGCTCGCCCGCACCCATCGCGGCGATATCAAGGCTGCGGCGGACGCGCTGGCGCCGGCGGCGCGCAGGCGCATCCACACCTTTCTCGGCACCAGCCCGATCCACCGCGAGGCGAAGCTGCACATGAGCCGGGAGGACGTGATCGCGAAGATCCACGAGACGGTCGCCTATGCGCGCGAGTTCACCGACGATGTCGAATTCTCCGCCGAGGATGCGATCCGCACCGAACGGGATTTCCTGGTCGAGGCGCTGTCCGTCGCGGCCGAGGCGGGGGCGACGACGCTGAACGTGCCCGACACGGTCGGCTACACGACGCCGGAGGAAATCTACGAGCTGTTCCGCCATCTCGGCGAGCATGTCGCGCGCGGGCCGGAGGTGATCTTCTCCGCCCATTGCCATGACGATCTCGGCATGGCGGTCGCGAACAGCCTAGCGGCGGTACGCGGCGGAGCGCGGCAGGTAGAATGCGCCGTCAACGGCATCGGTGAAAGGGCGGGCAATTGCGCGCTCGAGGATGTCGTGATGGCGCTGAAAACAAGGTCCGATACGTATGGCGCCTCCACCAACGTCGACACCACCAAGATCATCGCCGCCAGCCGGATGCTCGCCCAGGTCACCAACGTCTCGCCGCCCAGGAACAAGGCGATCGTCGGGGCCAATGCCTTCGCGCACGAGGCCGGCATTCATCAGCATGGCGTGCTGCAGAACCGGGAAACGTACGAGATCATGAAACCTGAGGATATCGGCCTCGAGACGGACGGCATCGTCCTTGGTAAGCATAGCGGGCGCCACGCGCTCGCCCGCCGCGCGCAGGAGCTCGGCTATGTGCTGGAAGGCGAACGGCTGGATCGCGCCTTCGCCATGTTCAAGGACGTGGCGGACGAGATCGGCATCGTCGATACCGCGCGCCTCGCCGCCTTGCTGGCCGCGCTGGACGGGGGCAGCGACGAGAAACTGTGGACGCTGTCCCGCGTCGAGATCCGCGCGCCGGTGACGCCCAATGCCTGGCCGGTCGCGCGCGTCGAGCTGGAGCATGGCGATCGCGGCCGGCTGACCGATCTGGCCTCCGCGCCCGGCGCGCTCGACGCCGCTTTCCAGGCGGTGAGCCAGATCATGGGCGTGCCGGGCCGTGTCGACGGGCTCGACATGCAATATGTCGCGGTCGATGCGGACGAGACCGGCGATGACGGGCAGGGCGCGAACGTGCTCGTCGAACTGCGGCTCGAAGTGGAAGGCGAGGTCTATTCCGGCCGCGCCCGCGCGCGCGACATCCTGCCCTGCTGCGTTTCGGCCTATATCGATGCGGCGGGCAATGCGGCGGCGGTGCGCCGCGCCCGCGCCGACATGCCGGCCCCTGCGCCGGCCCGTGCGGCCTGAGGGGGAGGGCGAGATGACCCGCATCGTCCTGCTGCCCGGCGACGGCATCGGTCCCGAAGTGGCCAAGGAAGCCAAGGCCTGCCTGGAGCTGATCTCCGACGCCGCCGGGCTCGATTTCGAGTTCGAGGCCCATGATTTCGGCGGCATCGCCATCGACCGGCACGGTACGCCGCTGCCTAACGCGACGCTGGAGGCGGCGCGCGGCGCCGACGCGATCCTGATGGGTGCGGTCGGCGGGCCGCGCTGGGACGAGGCGGCGGAGCGGCCCGAAGCCGGGCTCCTCAAGCTGCGCGCCGCGCTCGGCCTGTTCGCCAATCTGCGGCCAGGCAAGGTGATGGCCGGGATGGAGAGCTTCTCGCCGCTCAAGGCGGAGGTCGCCACCGGCGCCGACATCCTGGTGGTGCGCGAGCTGACCGGCGGCGCCTATTTCGGCGACAAGAGCTACAGCGACGATTTCGCCTCCGACACCTGCGTCTATACCCGCGCGGAGATCGAGCGGATCGCCCATGTCGCGTTCAAGCTGGCGCGGCAGCGGCGCGGCAAGCTGACCTCGATCGACAAGGCCAACGTGCTGGCGACGTCCAAATTGTGGCGCCGCGTGGTGAACGAGGTCGCGGCGGACTGTCCCGACGTCGAGCTGGATCATCTCTATGTCGACGCCGCTGCGATGGTGCTCGTCACCAATCCGCGCCGGTTCGACGTGATCCTGACCGAGAACATGTTCGGCGACATCCTGTCCGACGAGATGTCCGTTATCGGCGGATCGATCGGCCTGCTCGGATCGGCGAGCGTCGGCGCGGACGGACCCGGCCTGTTCGAGCCGATCCACGGTTCGGCGCCGGACATTGCCGGCTGCGACATGGCCAATCCGGCGGGTGCGATCGCCAGCGCCGCGATGCTGCTCGACCATCTCGGCCAGAGCGACCTGGCCCGGCTGCTCGGTGCGTCGGTCGAAGCGGTGCTGGCCGACGGCTGCCGCACCGTCGATCTCGGCGGCGAGTCGCGCTGCTCGGTCTTCGGCGCGGCGGTGCGCAGGCGGCTGGAGGACGGACTGGGCCGGATGGACGCGCTGCGCGATCTGGTGGCGATGAACCGCGGCTGCTGCGGATGAAGGATCGTCCGCGGACATTGTATGAGAAGATCTGGGATGCCCATGTCGTCGAGAAGCGCGACGACGGCACCTGCCTGATCTATATCGATCGTCATCTCGTCCACGAGGTGACGAGCCCGCAGGCGTTCGAGGGGCTACGGCTGGCGGGGCGCAAGGTGCGTCGCCCCGATCTCACGCTCGCCGTTCCCGATCACAATCTGCCCACGACCGCACGGCTCGGTCGGGGCGGCAAGAGGCTGCCGATCGCGGACGAGGCGAGCGCGATGCAACTCGCTGCGCTGGAGCGCAATGTCGCGGAATTCGACATTCCCTATATCGGCGCGGTCGATCCCAAGCAGGGCATCGTCCATGTCGTGGGTCCGGAGCAGGGCTTCACCCTGCCAGGTACCACCCTGGTCTGCGGCGACAGCCATACGGCGGCGCATGGCGCGCTCGGCGCGCTCGCTTTCGGCATCGGTACCAGCGAGGTCGAGCATGTCCTCGCCACCCAGACCTTGCTGCTCAAGCCGTCCACGACGATGGAGATCAGGGTCGAGGGCGCGCTGGGCTTCGCGGTGACGCCCAAGGATTTGATCCTCGCCATCATCGGCCGGATCGGGACCAATGGCGGCACCGGCCATGTCATCGAATATCGCGGCAAGGCGTTCGAAGAGATGAGCATCGAGGGCCGCCTCACCGTCGCGAACATGTCGATCGAAGCGGGCGCACGTTCCGGTCTGGTCGCGCCGGACGAGAAGACCTTCGCCTATCTGAAGGGTCGTCCCATGGCGCCCAAGGGCGCGGATTGGGAGCGGCTGGTCCATTACTGGCAAGGCCTCCGCAGCGACGAGGGGGCGCGCTTCGACTGCAGCGTGACGATCGACGCGTCCGACATCGCGCCCAGCGTCACCTGGGGGACGAGCCCGGAGGATGTGGTGCCGATCACCGGCGCGGTGCCCGATCCGGACAGTTTCGCCGATGCCGGCAAGCGCGACGCCGCGCGCAAGGCACTGGATTATATGGGCCTCGCGCCCGGCACGGCGATGCGCGACGTGCCGGTCGAGCATATCTTCATCGGCAGTTGCACCAACAGCCGGATCGAGGATCTGCGCGCCGCCGCCGAAGTGGTGCGTGGCCGCCATATCGACGGCGGCATCCGTCAGGCTTTGGTCGTGCCGGGCTCCGGCCTGGTCAAGCGTCAGGCCGAGGCCGAGGGGCTGGACCGTATCTTCATCGAAGCCGGGTTCGAATGGCGCGAGCCGGGCTGCTCCATGTGTCTGGCGATGAACCCGGACAAGGTGCCGCCCGGCGAGCGCTGCGCTTCCACCTCCAACCGCAATTTCGTCGGGCGGCAGGGGCCGGGCGCGCGCACCCACCTGATGTCGCCGGCGATGGCGGCGGCGGCGGCGGTCAGCGGGCGTTTGGCCGATGTGCGCGACCTGGTGACGCCATGAGCGGGGTCGATCGGATCGCGGGGCGCGCTTATCCCTTCGGTCGGCAGAATGTCGATACGGACGTTATCATCCCGGCATCGCACCTGAAGACGATCACGCGTGCCGGCCTTGGACAGCATGCGTTCGAGACGGTGCGGGCCGAGCCGGGCAATGTGTTCGACGATCCGGTCTATGCCGGCGCGCCGATCCTCATCGCCGGCGAGAATTTCGGCTGCGGCTCCAGCCGCGAGCATGCCGCCTGGGCGCTGATCGACATGGGCGTGCGGGCGGTGATCGCGCCGGGCTTTTCCGACATCTTTTCGGGCAACGCCTTCAAGAACGGAATCGTGACCGTCGTGCTGCCGCAGGCGGCGATCGACCGGCTGATGGCGGTGGCGCGGGAACATCCGGTGACGGTGGATCTGCAAACGATGAGCGTCACCACGCCGCTGCAGGACCGCTTCACCTTCGACATGGACCCGTTCCGGCGCGATTGCCTGATGCAGGGGCTGGACGAGATCGGCCTGACGCTGGCCAGTGAGACGGCGATCGCTGTTTACGAGTCCCGATGCGAACCGCTGCATTGGGGTGCGCCGCCGGCACGGGCCTGACGGCGCATCGCACCATCCGGGTCAGAAGCCGAGGCTGAGCGACACCACCACGCCGGCATCGACGCCCGGGCCGCCACCCAGATTGGTGTCGACATAGGCGATCCCGATCGTTGCCGGTCCCACTTCGGCCTCGGCGCCGATCGACCAGTCCACATAATTGCCGGTTGGCGACAGGCTGCCGTCCGAATAGCCGAGTTTCGCGGTCAGGCTGACCGGCGTGTTCGGGACCCGCGCCGACCATTCGGTGTAGAGGTAGATATTGTCGCCATTGCCGGTCGCGCTCTGGCTCCAGGCGTAATTGACGCCCACCGTGCCTTCGACCGGGCCGAAATTGTGGCTGACGGACGCATAGGGTTCGAAGAAGTCGCTGTTGCCGAACGCGCTGTCGCCGTCGGGATAGTAATAATAGAGCAGGCCGACATCGACGGTGGTGTTGGTCGCGACCTCGCCGGTCCAGCCGGCGAAGAAATTGAACTCGATCTCGCCATAGGTCGGCGTGTTCTCCAGCGACGAGCCCCAGATGCCGGCATAGAATCCGCTGCCATGTTCCAGCGTCAGGCCGGCCTGCACGGCGGGATCCTCACCGGACAGCGAAATGCCGCGGAAGCGATAGTCGGAGACGATCGTCGCGTCGCCGGTGAGGCTGAAGCCGCCGCCAAGCTCGGCGGCGGTGGCGGGCGCCGCGGCCATGAACGGCAGCAGGCAGGCGGACAGGCGGAGCAGAAGCGTGTTGGGCATGGGATTTCTCTCCTTTTCGTTACGGGTTTCCCTTCCCCGACATTCCGCCCGTCCGGCTTGGTGCCGGTTCTCGACGGACCTCTCCCGTTCGCCGCCGGAGGGATTTCCTCCGGCGGCGTGGTTTGCTTTGCGATCCGTGCGTGGATCAGAGGTTGTAGGCGCGTTCGCCGTGATCGGTGATGTCGAGGCCTTCGCGCTCGCCATCCTCGGTGACCCGAAGGCCCACGGTGTACTTCACGATGGCCCAGACGATGGCCGATCCGACGGCCGACCAGGCGATGGCGAAGAGCACGGCCTTGATCTGGATCCAGGTCTGCGCGCCCAGCGCATAATCGTCACCGCCCAGGCCGCCGAAGAAGGGCGCGGCCAGGATGCCGGTGCCGACCGAGCCGATGATGCCGGCGACGCCGTGGATGCCGAACACGTCGAGGCTGTCGTCCAGCTTCAGCTTGTTCTTCAGGCTGGCGACGAACCAGTAGGCACCAAGCGCGGAGACGAAGCCGAGCGCGATCGCCCCCATCACGCCGACCGAACCGGCCGCCGGCGTGATGCCGACCAGGCCGGCGATCGCGCCGGACGCGCCGCCGAGCAATGACGGCTTGCCCGAGACGATCCGCTCCGCCAGCAGCCAGGTCAGCACCGCGGCCGCCGGGCAGGCGAGGGTGTTGATCATCGCGAAGGCCGCCGCGCCGTCCGCCGCGAGAGCGGAGCCGCCGTTGAAGCCGAACCAGCCGACCCACAGCAGGCTGGCGCCGATCAGCGTCAGGCCGAGCGAGTGGGGCGGGATCATCTCCTTGAGGAAGCCGATCCTTTTGCCCGCGAAGAGCACGCCGACGACGCCCGCAATGCCCGCATTGATGTGGACCACCGTGCCGCCCGCGAAATCGATCGCGCCCCATTCGGCGATGATGCCGCCGCCCCACACCTGATGCGCGATCGGCGCATAGACGAGGGTGAGCCAGAGCGGGGTGAACAGGAGGATCGCGGTGAATTTCACCCGCTCGACCAGCGCGCCCACCACCAGCGCCGCGGTGATCGCCGCGAAGGTGGACTGGAACGAGATGAAGAGCAGTTCCGGGATCGTCCCCGACAGCGTGTCGCCGGTGATGCCGGACAGGAACAGCTTGCCGGTCCCGCCGACGAACGCGTTGCCGTCGGAGAAAGCGAGGCTGTAGCCCCAGACGAACCAGACGAGCAGCGCGACGCAGGCGACGCCCAGTACCTGGGTCAGGACGGAGAGCAGGTTCTTCGCGCGGACGAGCCCGCCGTAGAACAGGGCCAGCCCCGGCAGGATCATCGCCAGGACCAGCACGGTCGAGGTCAGCATCCAGGCGGTATCGCCCCCGCTGAGCGCGGGGACTTCGGCAGCTGCCGCAGCTTGCGCCATCGCTGGGAAGAAGAGCGATGGCGCAAGTGCGGCGAGCGCCCCGAGGGAGGCGCGGAAACAGGTCGTTCGTGTCATTGCAGCCCCCATGTCAGATCGCATCGTCGTTCTGCTCGCCGGTGCGGATCCGCACCGCCTGCGCGATATCGAGCACGAACAATTTGCCGTCGCCGATCGAGCCGGTGGACGCGGTCTGCTGGATCGTCTCCAGCACCTTCGGCGCGAGATCGGCGGTGACCGCGATGTCGAGCCGCACCTTGGGCACGAAGCTGGTCGTATATTCCGCGCCGCGATAGATTTCGGTTTGCCCCCGTTGCCGACCAAATCCCCGCACCTCGGCGATCGTCATGCCCTGCACGCCGATGGCGGCCAGCGCGTCACGAACTTCCTCGAGCTTGTAGGGTTTGATGATGGCGATGATCAGTTTCATGCCGCCCCCTTCGTTTCGGCCGGCAGGAATGCCGGGCCGGAAAGCGGCGATACGCAGCGCGTGATTGGCGTTGCTGCACTGCCGCAACGACTGCATCGCGTGGATTGCTGCAGTGCGTCAACGACATGTGATGATTTCACAATACTGTCTTAAGTCATTAATTCACAAAGATTTACTTCGACAGATCGCTCTCGCTGGCAGCGGATCGTCCCGCTCGGCCAATCCGTCAGAGCTGAGCCGACACTGGCATCGCCAGTGATCGATCGTCTGTGATGGCGGGCCTGCGCGGCTCAACATGCTTGCCCGCCGTGAGGGTCGGTGTAACCTGCCCGCCGATCGGACCGGAACGCGCATGAACCTTCGCCACATCGAGATCTTCCACGCCGTCTATGTGAACGGCTCGGTGAGCGCCGCTGCACGGGCGCTCAACGTGTCGCAGCCATCGGTCTCCAAGATGCTGCGCCACGCCGAGAGCCTGCTCGGCTTTCAGCTGTTCCAGCGGACCAATGGCGGGCTGGTGCCCACCGAGGACGCCCACGCCTTGTTCGCCGACGTTCGTGAAATTCAGGACCGGGTGCATGCGCTGCGCGAAGCGAGCCGCAATCTCCGGCGCGGCACGCGCGGAACGCTGCGCATCCTCGCCCTTCCTTCGCTCGCGCTCGAGGCGATTCCGACCGCAGTTTCCCAATTCCTGCAGAGCCATAATGACGTGAAGTTCGATCTCCAGACCGCTCATCATGATGATCTGCTGCGGCGGCTCTACGAGCGCGAGACGGACATCGCGGTGGCCTATCAGGTGCCGCCGGCGGCGCCGATCGCCCAGCAATGGCTCGGCGAGGGCGAACTGGTCGTTTTCTATCGCGAGCAGGACATGCCCGATGCCCCGCCGAGCATCGAGCTGAGCCGGCTGGCCGGCCGGCGCTTCATCAGCCTCGCCGCGAGCGGGCCGATCGGGCAGCTTTTCACCCAGGAGCTGGAGCGGCTCGACCTCGAGCTGGACGAGGTCGTCTCGGCGCGCACCTTCTACATGGCGGGTGCGCTGGTGCGGCAGGGCGTCGGCATGAGCGTCGTGGACAGCTTCACCGCCCAGGCCTGCCTTGCGCCGGGCCTGTCGATGCGCCCGTTGCGCCCGCGCATCACCTTCGACATCCACGCCATGTTCCTGATCAATCGGCCGCCGGGCGCGCTGGCCAACGATTTCCTGAAAACGCTCGGGCGGGTCCTCGATACTCCATAGCGGCTGGCTATGACGGCCCGCGCTCTCATTATGCGCGCGGCCGTCCACGCCGGGGTTAGGCTTTCGCACGATGATCCCGGCACCCTATCTTCTCTATATCGGCCACAGCACCGATCCGCTCGGCATCAAGACCTCGCGCGGGGTCGCCGAATTCCGGCGGGCGGATTGCCTGGGCGAGTTTCGGCACGACGGCAGCCCGCTGACGCTCGGCCTGTCCCGGCTTGGCATGGCGGAGGCGGTGGCGGCGGGCGCGCGCACGCTGATTCTGGGCATCGCCGGGGCGGGCGGCAAGGTCGGTGCCGATTTGATCGAGGACGCCGCTGCCGCGCTGGAGGCGGGAATGAACGTCGCCTCCGGCCTGCACGAGCGGCTGCGCGACCAGCCGCGCCTCGCCGCTTTGGCGGCCGAGCGCGGGCTCAAATTGTTCGACGTGCGCGATCCGCCCGCCGGCCTTGCCGTTGGCAAGGGGACGCCGCGTGCCGGCCGCCGGCTGCTCACCGTCGGCACGGATTGTTCGGTCGGCAAGATGTATGCGACGCTGGCGCTGGCCGAAGGGCTCCGCGCCCGCGGGATCGCCGCCGATTTCCGCGCTACCGGCCAGACCGGCATCCTGATCGCGGGAGAGGGCGTCGCGGTCGATGCGGTGGTCGCCGATTTCATCTCGGGCGCGATCGAGCAGCTCGCCCCGGCCCGCAACGACGATGGCTGGGACCTGGTCGAAGGGCAGGGCTCGCTCTTCCATCCTTCCTTCGCCGGCGTCTCGCTCGGCCTCTTGCACGGCGCGCAACCCGAAGCTTTGGTGCTCTGCCATGAGCCCGGACGGCCGCACCTGCGCGGCATTCCCGGCCGGCCTTTGCCCGGGCTTGGCGAATGCCTGGCGCGCAATCTGGAAGCGGCGCGATTGACCAGCCCGGACGTTCGCGCGGTCGGCATCTGTCTCAACACGTCCGGCATAGAGCGCGCGGAAGCGCTGCGCCTGTGCGCGGCGGCCGAGGCAGATACGGGATTGCCCTGCACCGACCCGATCGCGCTGGGCGTGGATAACATCATCGACCGATTGCTATGCCTCGAACACTCAGCGCTCAGCGCGACCATTTCCCGCTAAGCGCCCCATTCCGGATCTCGCGCGGGGTCAAAACCGCCGCTGATGTCGTGACGGTCACGATCGCGCAGGACGGCGTGACGGGCCGCGGGGAAGCGGTCCCCTATCCCCGCTATGGCGAAAGCCAGGACAGCGCGATCGAGGCGATCGAGGCGGTGCGGAGCCTGATCGAGCGTGGGGGAGGGCGCGAAGAATTGGGCGGGGCGCTTCCTGCCGGCGCCGCGCGCAATGCATTAGATTGCGCGCTCTGGGATTTGGAGGCGCGGCTTGCCGGGCGCGATGTCGCGGCCATGACCGGCGGCCTGCCGATTGGACCGGTGGCGACGGCTCTCACCATTTCGATCGACACGCCGGACAAGATGGCGGCGGCCGCGCGACGCCTGGCCGACGCGCCGCTGCTGAAGGTCAAGGTCGATGCGGTGAACCCGGTGGCGCAGCTGCGCGCGGTGCGGGCGGCGGCGCCCGGCCCGGCCTTGATCGTCGATCCCAACGAAAGCTGGGACAGGGCGCTGGTGACGGCGATGCAGGACGCGCTGGTGGACGCGCGCGTCGCGCTGCTGGAACAGCCGGTGCCGGCCGGCGACGATGCCTGGCTGGAGGATTTCGCGCCGGCCGTGCCAATCTGCGCCGACGAATCGTTTCATGTCGCGGGCGATCTTCCGGTGGTCGCGCGCCGCTACCAGGCGGTGAACGTCAAGCTCGACAAGACGGGCGGGTTGACCGAGGCACTGGAAGCCGCCCGTGCGACGCGCGCGCTGGGGCTCGGCCTGATGACGGGTTGCATGATCAGCTCGTCGCTCTCGATCGCGCCGGCGCTGCATGTCGCGCAAATGTCGGATTTCGCCGATCTTGACGGCCCGCTCTGGCTTCGGGAGGATTATCCCGGCGGCGTGACCGCCAAAAGCGGGGTGCTTCATCCGCCCGCCGCCGATTTCTGGGGAACGGCATGAAGACAGGCTGGATCGCGCCGCTGCTGCTGGTGCTGCTCGGAGCCGCGGAGCCGGCGGCCCCGTCGCGGCAGGTGGATCTGATCATTCGCGGCGGCACCATCTATACGGGCGCGGGCGCGCCGTTCGTGGGCGACGTGGCGATCTCGAACGATCGCATCCAGGCGGTCGGGCGGCGGCTGCGGCTCGATGCCGCGCGGGTCGTCGATGCGCGCGGCATGATCGTCGCGCCCGGCTTCATCGATCCGCACGCTCATGTCGAAGCGCAACTTGCCTCGGAAGATGCCCAGGCGCGGCTGGTCCCCGCTTTCCTGATGCAGGGCGTCACCACCGCCTTCATCGGCAATGACGGCGGCGGCGATCCGGACGTTGCGGCCGTGCTTGCCAGTGCGCAGGCGCGGCCCGTCGGCATCAATTACGCCGCCTATGTCGGCTTCGGCGCGGTGCGCCGGACGGTGATCGGCGCCGAGGATCGCGCGCCGACCGGCGAGGAGCTGGCACGGATGCGGGGCCTGGTCGCCACCGCCATGTGCCAGGGCGCGCTCGGCCTTTCGACGGGGCTTTTCTACGCCCCGCAAAGCTTCGCAATGAGCGACGAAGTGGTCGCGTTGGCGCGCGAGGCAGGGCGCCGCGGCGGCGTCTATGACAGTCATATCCGCGACGAATCCAGCTATTCGATCGGGCTTGCCGCCGCCATCGACGAAGCGATCGAGGTGGGCCGCGCGGCGGGAATGCCGGTCAACATCTCCCACATCAAGGCGCTGGGCGTGGACGTGCATGGTCAGGCGCCGGCGATCGTCGCGCGGATCGAGGCCGCCCGGGCGGCGGGCCAGCGCGTCACCGCCGATCAATATCCCTGGTCCGCCTCGGGCACGAGCCTGGTCGCCTCGCTGGTGCCCCGCTGGGCGCAGGACGGGGGGAGACCGGCCTTGCTGGCCCGTTTCGACGATACCGCTCTGGCCGCGCGCCTCCATGCCGACATGGCCGAGAATCTGCGCCGGCGCGGCGGCGCGGAGTCGCTCCGCATCACCGAAGGCGCGCATCGCGGCCGCACGCTGGCCGAGATCGCGGACGGCGCCGATCCAGTCGCCGCTGCGATCGCGGTGATCCGCGTGCAGGACCCCGCCGTCGCCTCTTTCAACCAGACCGAGGAGGACATCGTCGCCTTCATGCGGCAACCCTGGGTGATGACCGGGTCGGATGCCTCGACGGGGCATCCGCGCGCCTATGGCAGCTTCGCGCGCAAATATGCCGAATATGTCGTCGCCCGCCGGGCGATCTCGCTGCGCGATTTCATCGAGCGCAGCACCTCTCTCTCCGCCGACACGTTCGGCATCGCCGATCGCGGCCGGCTGCGTGCCGGGGCTTATGCCGACATCCTCGTCTTCGATCCGCGCAGCTATGCGTCCCGCGCGACCTATGACGAGCCGACCTTGTTGGCCGAGGGCGTGCGGCTGGTGCTCGTCAACGGCGTGCCGGCTGTGGAGAATGGCGCGCTGACCGGACAGGCGGCGGGCCGGGCGCTGGCGCACCGTCCGCCGGAAGGCACCTGCCCGTGATCGATCCCGCCGCCTGGCATCGCGAAGGTTATGCGATCGTGCGCGGTTTCTTCGCGCCCGGAGAGGTCGCCGCGATCGGCGCGGAGATCGACCGGGTCCATGCGGAGGGCATGGCCCACGGCCGCAGCTTCCGGCACGGCAACCTCTTCTACAAGGTCGCGCAGGGGCCGGAGGGGCCGATCGTGCAGATGGTGCAATGGCCGGCCTATCATCGCCCGGCATTGGATGCGGTGCGGCTCGATCCGCGCTTCGCGGCCTTGCTCGCCCCGCTGATCGGTGGCGACGTCAAGCAGATCATCAATCAGCTCCACTGGAAAACGCCGGGCGCCGCCGGCGATTTCGCCTGGCATCAGGATTCGCGCTTTCGCCGGCCGGCGGATTGCTACCGCAATCTCGACGTCTCCTATGTCCAGACCGGCCTCGCCATCGATCCGCACGGGCCGGAATCGGGCGGCATGCGCTTCGTGCCGCGCAGCCATGTCCATGGCG
This sequence comes from Alphaproteobacteria bacterium, assembly GCA_037190625.1. Taxonomy (GTDB): domain Bacteria; phylum Pseudomonadota; class Alphaproteobacteria; order Sphingomonadales; family Sphingomonadaceae; genus Allosphingosinicella. The sequence goes on along the minus strand of JBBCJP010000013.1, from coordinate 32,567 downwards.
ATCTCGATCTCGACACCGACACGGAGGTACTGGGCAACGCGATGCACGATGCGGCGCTCGAGCGGGTCGGGCTGAACGCCGCCGACGCGATCCAGCTCGATCTCGCGCCGGGCGACCTGGCGCTGTGGAATCCCTATCTGGTCCACGGCTCCGGCCCCAATCATGCTGACCACCGGCGCCGTTTCTACATCAACGGATATGTCCGGGCAGAGGATTGCGACCGGGGCGAATGGGCTTTCCGCGACGGAAAGCCGGTGCCGCTCGGTCCCGAGCCGGTCTTGGTCCATTACGAGGAGCTGCGCGAGCGCGGCGAGCCCCATTATGTGTGAGGCGCGTCCCGGTCAGTCCCGATAGAAACGGACGTTGCCCAGTTCGAGCATCGCCGCCCCGCCCGTTTCGCCCTCCAGCCGGATGACGAGACCCCGCAGCCGGGCGAGATCGAGCCGCGCGCTGGCATCCGCGCTGCGGAAGGCGCCGAACGGAATGCGGATTTCGCGCGCCGCCGCGCCGGCCGCGAACTCGGTACGGAAATAGTTGCGCGTCTCGATGCCATGGCTTTCCAGCGCGAGCCCGTAGCGGCCCGTGCCGCGCGCGTCGAAGGCGATGCCGGTGAAGCCGCGCGCATCGGCGACATGGACGCCGCCGCGCGTCAGCGGCAGCACCAGATTGGCGAAGGGCCGGGGCGCCGCGCCCATCCGCGCGAACAGGAAGAGCCGGCCGGGCCGGGCATCGTCGCGGATCAGGTGGAGATGGCTGTGATCCACCCCCGCCTCGTGCGTCGCGACCGGCAAGGTGTCGAGATCGGTCCGCCCGTCGCCGCGCGCGCCGGTGTCGATGGGGCCGGCCATGACGTGAGCGGGCAGCGGCGAGGGCGCATCGGCATCGATCAAGCGGCGGAGCGGCGGCAGCGTCACCTCGCGCCCGCCGACGAAGACGCGGCGCACCTGGTACAAATCCTCGATCCGCTGGTCGGGGCGGCCAGCGACGAGGATCAGGTCGGCGCGCTGGCCCGCCGCGATCCGTCCGCGATGCTCGCCTTGCCGGAGGATGCGGGCGCTGACGCTCGTGGCGGCGGCCAGCGCCTCCGCTGGAGTGAAACCATGTTCGGCAAGGATGCGAATTTCGCGAATGGCCGATGAGCCTTGATAGACGCCCTCGATGCCCGCGTCGGTGCCGATGCCGACGCGGATGCCCGCCGCCTTCAGCCGGCGCAGATTCTCGCGCAGGAAGGTCCAGCGGCGCGATTCCAGCTCGGGAATGGCCTCGCCGGGTTGGCGTGCCCGCTCCCGCGCCCGCTCGGTCGGACGCAGTCCCCGCAGCTCCTCAGCCAGCATCGCGCGATCCTGCTGCGGTTCGTAGACCACCATCGTCGGCGCATAGCCGGTGCCGTTCGTCCGCATCAGCGCGATCAGTTCGTCGTCCACGATCCCGTCGCCGATGCCGTGGCCGATCGCATCGACCCCGGCCCGGGCCGCGATCCGCGCGCCTTCCATGGTGACGGTGTGCGTGATGACCGGTATCCCCGCCGCATGGGCGCGCTCGACGATGACCCGCAGCGTCGGCAGGTCCATGCTGTTGGTGTCCGGAATGCGGCCGTAGCGCCAGCCGTCCGCGAACACCTTGATGACGTCGGGCCGATAGGGCAGCGCCCGGTCCATCGCCAGCGCGGCCGAGCGGGGCGAGTTCGCCTCGAGCGTGAACTGGTCGCCCCAGCCGCGCTCGGTGCCATGCCCGCCGGGCACGCCGATGCGGATGGCGAGCCGCAGGTTCGGCGCCGTCACCGCGCCCGATCCGGTCATTTCCCGGATCGGCGCCAGCATCTCGCCCGACACGGAGAAATCCGCGACGGTGGTCACGCCGTGCAGCAGATGCGCGCCATAGGCCTTGCCGAGATCTTCGGGGCCGCCGTCGCCGGGCGAGCGCAAATGGGTGTGGAGATCGTGCAGGCCGGGCAACAGCGTCGTGCCCCGCCCATCGACGATCCGCGCGCCGCGTGGGGCCCGCAACCTCGGGCCGACCTCGACGATGCGTTCGCCCGAAATCAGAACGTCCGCAACCGTCGCTGACGCGCCCGTCCCATCGAAGACGTGCGCGCCGCGGATCAAGGTGCCGCCATCGCCCGGCGCGGCGCCGAGGCAGACGAGGCCGAGCAGGAGGCAGCCGAGCTTGGCCCAGTTCATGGCAGGGGCTCCCGGCGCATCAGGGTCGTGTCGAGGAAATCGACGGTGGCGCGGTAGCTGGCCAGCCAGTTGGCGTGGCGGAAGAAGCTGTGCCGCTCGTTCGGGAAGACCAGCTCGCGATAGGGAATGCCGCGCGCCGCCAGCTCGCGGGCGAGCACCACCGATTGCGAGAAGGGGACGTTGCGGTCGTCGTCGCCGTGGATCAGCAGCACCGGCGAGCGCCAGCCCGCGATCGCGCCGAGCGGGGAGGACTCCCACTGAAGCTGACGCGCCCGGTCCTGCGCGGCGGGCGACAGGCTGTTCGGCACGGGCCGGAGCATGGAATGGACGCCGTGCAGATCGACGCCGGACGCGAACAGGGCGCTGTCCCGGGCCAGCGCCAGCGCGGTCAGATAGCCGCCCCAGCTTCCGCCCCACACGCCGATCCGCGACGGATCGACATCGCCTTGCGTCTCAAGCCAGCGGCCCGCCGCCAGAATGTCGCGATATTCGGACGCGCCCTCGCGGCCCGTCTCCGGTGCTTCGCGAAAGGCCTGACCGTAACCGGTGCCGCCGCGATAATTCACCGACAGCACATGATAGCCCTGCGCGGCCAGATGCTGGTTCACGATATAAGCGTGCGAGTAGTAGGAAGACGGGTGGAAGCCGAGCAGCATCTGCCGGCGCGGCCCGCCATGGATATAGACCAAAGCCGGCCGCCGTCCCTCGCCCCGGGCGCGGAAGAGCTGGGCGCGGATTTCCACCCCGTCGGTTGCGCGGAACGTCACGGATTCCGGCGCGGCGAAATCCCGAACCATATGCACCTCGCCGAGTGGCGACATCCGCCGATCGAGCAGGACGGGGTATGCCGGGCGGCGCGCATCGGTCGCGATCGCCGCCACCGCATCGCCCCCGACAGCGGGCGCGAAGAGCATGAGATCGGCGCCGCCGATCCGCGCTGCCGCGCCTCCGCCGAGCGGCCGCCGCCAGATGCCGCGCCGGTCGATATCGCCGTCATTGGCGGCATAGAGCAGCGAGCGTCCGTCCGGGCCGAGCCGGAAGGTCTCAACCTCATAAGCGCCCTGGGTCAGCGCGCGCGGTTCGCCGCCGCGCCGGGCGTCCAGTGCAAAGACATGTATCCAGCCGGTCCGCTCCCAGGGGAAGAGGATGGTGCCGTCCGGGCTCCAGAAGAGGTTGCGGCTGCGCGTCCCGGCATAGCGGCCGCCGGGCCCGGCCGGCGCCGTCCAGAGCGCGCGCGCCGCCCCGGTCGCGGCATCGACGATCCGGATCGACCAATAGGGCCCGCTGTCCAGCGCGGCGTTGGTGGGCGGATCGAGATGACGGATGAAGGCGATCTCGCGCCCGTCGGGCGAGAAAACCGGCTCGATCGACTCGCCGAGGCCGGGATCGAGATAGCGAAGGCGCCCGTCCGCGATGTCGAACAGGGCGATGAAGCTGTAATCGCCCCGGTCCTCCGAAAAGAGCAACCGCGTGCCGTCCGGCGACCAGGAGAGGCGCCGGACCGAGCCCCGCACCCGCGCCAGCGACCGCGCCTCGCCGCCGCGTGTCCACAACCACAATTCGCCGCGCCGGGTGAAGGCGATGCGGGTGCCGTCGGGCGAGAAGACGGGCGAATGCCCCTCGCCGATCCGCAACGCTGGGCCGCCCTGCGCGGGTACCACGAACAGCTCCTGCGGCGGCACGCGGGGCGCGATGCCGGTATTGGGCGGGCTCGTCTCGTCCGGATATTCGCCGTCGCCGCCGCGCACGAAGGCGAGGCTCGTGCCGTCGCGGCTGAAGGCGAGATCGTAGATCGGCAGCCCGTCATCCTCGGCAAAGGCGGTGATCCGTCGCCCGGGCTGGCCGCGCGTCGCCACCCAGATATTGCGCACGCCCGCCGCATTTTCGATCCAAGCGAAACGCGGCGCCTCTGCGGCGCCGACCAGTCCGCTCGCGGTCGGCAGCGCCAGCGCCTCGGCCAGAGGATCGCGCTCGGCAGCCGAGGCCGGTGGCAGGAAGGCGAGGCCGATCAGGCCCAGCCACAAGCTCAGGATGAAGCGCCGCATCGCCCCGCTATGGGCCGCACGATCGCGCCCGCGCAAGCGCGGTGCCCTCCAACATGCGCCCTTGTTATAGCTGCCGAAACGCTCTGAATAAGAAAGCGCCGCCCGCTGGGGCACGGTTCGCGCGGAAGGATTTGCCGATGATCCACATGCTGACCCTGGTTCGATCCGCCATGCTGGCCTTGGCGCTGGCCCTGGCCGCGCCCGCCTTGGCCTGGCAACCCGCACTGCAGGACGAAGTGATCGCCCAGCTCGCCGCCGCCGGGCCCGGCACGCGCTACGGGCTGGTGGTGACCGACATGGACGGACGCGAGCTGATCGCGATCGCGCCGGACAATCGCTTCATCCCAGCGTCCAACACCAAGATGTTCACTACCGCCGCCGCTTTCGCGGCGATGGCGGGGCTCGACCAGCCCGACGCCGCCGGCGGCACGGCGGTACGGATCGACGGGCGTGACGTGATCCTGGTCGGCCATGGCGATGCACGTCTGTCGAGCGCTACGGATTGCGTGACCGATTGCCTGGCCGCCCTGGCCGACGCGGTCGCGGCGCGGACGCGCCGGGTGCGGCATGTGATCGGCGACGACAGCCTGTTACCGGACCAGCGCTGGAGCCCGGGGATGAGCTGGAACAACATCCCGACCCGCTCCGGCACCGCCATTTCGGCGCTCACCCTCGACGACAACGAATTGCCCGTGCGCGTGTCGCCCGGCGCGGTGGGGCAGCCGCCCGCGCTCGAACATTTGCCTTATTACCGCATCGTCAATCTCGCCGTGACCGTGGCGGAGGGCGAAACCTCGCTCAGCTTCGATCGCATGCCGAACAGCTTCGATCTCCATCTCACCGGGCGCATCCGGGCCGGCGCGGAGCCGACGGTCCTGCGCCTCGGCATCGACGATCCTGCGCATTACGCCGCCTGGCGCCTCGCCGCGATGCTGCGCGAACGCGGCGTTCGGGTGAGCGGCGACGTGCAGGTCCGGCATCGGACGCCGGGCGCCGCCAATCCGGCCGAGACGGAGATGCTGGCCCGGCTGACGCCGCCGCCGCTGGCCGAGACGCTGACGCGCATCAACAAGGACAGCCAGAATCTCCATGCCGAGCTGCTGATCCGCCGCCTCGGCCTGATCGAAGGCGCCGGTTCGATCGAGGATGGCGTCGCCCGGATCGCGGCGATAATGGCGCAGGCCGGCGTGCCGCGAACGGGATGGGATCTGTCGGACGGCTCCGGCATGTCCACCTACAACCGCATGTCGCCGCGCGCCGTCGCGATGCTGCTGCGCTGGGCCGCAACGCAGGGCTGGGGCGCGGCCTGGCGCGAGACCTTCCCGGTCGCCGGGGTGGACGGCACCCTCCAGCGCCGCTTCCGCGACAGCCCGCTGCAGGGCCGCCTCTTCGCGAAGACCGGCACGCTCAATGCCACCAACGCGCTGTCCGGCTATCTCACCGCGCGCAGCGGACGAACGCTCATCTTCTCCTTTTTCGCCAACGACGTGCCTGGCGGCGGCAGTGCGACCGCGGTGATGGATGCCGTGCTGCAAAGGATCGCGGCGGCGCATTAGCGCCGAGAAGGGAACCTAACTACCGTTCGGGCTGAGCTTGTCGAAGCCCTGCCCTTTCTTCTTGCCGTTGAGAAGAGAAAGGCAGCCCTTCGACAGGCTCAGGGGAACGGAGTGTGGAGCGAGTGCAGAGGCCGCTAACCGAACGCAGCGATCACCGCGTCTCCCGTCGCCCGGCGCAGGTCCATGATCCCCGTCTCGCGATGCCGGGTCGGGTGGACGCGATTGGTCAGCAGCGTCCAGGCCAGGCCGCGATCGAAATCGACCCACAGGCCGGTGCCGGTGAAGCCGGTATGGCCGATCGTCTCGGCCGAACAGGCCATGCCGCCGCTCCAGCCCTCGAAGCGTTGCTCCCAGCCGCAGGTGCGGTGCCCCTCCACGGGCGTGCGGATCGCCTCGATTAGAAAAGGCGATGCGCCGCCGCTCAGCAGCCCCGCCGCATGGTCCAGCACCCCGGCGACCGTTCCGAACAGCCCGGCATGGCCCGGCGCGCCGCCCAGCGCCCAGGCGTTCTCGTCATGCACCTCGCCCTTCATCACCCGGCCGCGCCAGGCGCACCGCTCGGTCGCCACAGCGGGCCCCGGCGGCGGTCCGTAGGTCAGCCCCTCGCCCAGCGGCCAGGCGGTCAGCGGCTGCCCTGTGATCCGCTCGATCGCGATGCCGAGCAGGATATAGTTGATGTCCGAATAGACGGGTGGGCCGTGCCGCCATTCGCGCTGCAGCACGAAAGCGCGCAGCCGGTCCGGATCGCCGCCATAAGTGTAGATCGGCTCGACGGCGGGCAGGAAGGTGCGGTGGGCGAGGCAGTCGCGGAACGTGAGCTTGCGCTCCGCCGCATTCGCCACGTCATATTGGCGCAGGTCCGGGATCGCGTCGGTCAGCGGCCGGTCGAGATCGATCCGCCCCTGCTCTGCGAGCGTCAGCACCATCGTCGTCGTCGCGATCACCTTGGAGACGGAGGCGAGGTCGAACCAGTGCGCCTCGGTCAGCACCTCGGGCTCCGGCTCCAGCGCCGCCATGCCCGCGAAGCGCACCGCGCGGCGCCCGTCGGCGGCCACGACGCCCAGGGTCGCGCCGGGAATGCGCCCGTCCTCGACCGCCGCCAGTGCTGGCGCGAAGGCCCGTTCGATCATGCCGTCTCTTCCTCTTCGATCGGGCGCGGTTTCGCACGGGCGATCAGCGGGAGGAAGAGGATCGCGGCGAGGCTCAGCACGCCGGAAAGGATGAAGAACAAGTCGAACCCGCGATAGCCCGCCGCGTCGAAGCTTTCCACCATCGCCCCGCCCGAGCCGGACAGCAGGCGCGGCAGCAGGAAGGCGAAGCCGGACAGGAAGGCATATTGCGCGCCCGGATAACGCGGATCGACCAGCATCGAGAGATAGACGACGAAGATCGCCCCGGCCATGCCGTTGCCGAACTGGTCGAGCGCGGTGGCGATGTAGAGCGTCGTTTCCGCCACCGGCTGGTGGGCGAGCCAGACGAAGCCGAAATTGCCCAATGCGGCGAAGAACGCGCCGATCGCCAGCGTCCGGCCCTGCGGCCAGCGCGCGGCCATCAGCCCGCCCAAAGCGACGCCGATCATGCTGGCGATCAGCGCGACATAGGAATCCGCCCGGCCGATCTCGCTCAGCGAATAGCCCAGATCGCGGATCATCGGCTTGGACAGGTTCAGGGCCAGCACGTCGCCCATCCGGTAGATCGACACGAACGCCATCAGCGCCAGCGCCATGAAGCCGTAGCGCCAGAAGAATTCGACATAGGGACCGATCGCGACCGATCGCCGCGCGGGCGAGGAGGCGGGCAGCTTGCGGATCTTCGGCAGGGCCGCCGCCATGATCAGGAACGGCACCATGCAGATGGCGAGCACATAGGGCGTCACATTGCTCTGGCCGCTCATGCCCATGCCGGAGGCGGCGCCCAGCAGCAGCCAGCCCACCGCGGCCGTCGCTGCCTTTGCCGCAAGCAGGATGGCAACGCTCGCGGCGATGCCCATCGCCAGGGCCGTCCAGCGGCTTCCCCGCGCCTCCGGATCGGGCCGCATCGCGGCGAGCAGGGGGAAGGGCGCGAACGCCGCCGCCGCGATCGCCAGATAGGCACCGGTCCAGCCCCAGCCCGGCTGATCGGCGATCAGCAGCGCGCCGCTGCCTGCCGCGACCATTGCGCTGCGATAGCCCCACAGGTTCGCGGCGGCGAGCGGCCCCTGTTGCTCCTTGGTCGGCGCCAGCTCGATCCGCCACGCATCGGCCGCGACCTCGAGCGTCGTCGTCCAGAAGGCGAGCAGGACCGCGAACAAGGCGGTGGCGGCCAGGCTTTGCTCGGGCGAGACGAACGCCATCGCCGCCATCGAGGTGAAGATGCCGAGCTGCGCCAGCATGATCCAGCCGCGCCTTTTGCCCCAGAAGCGGCCGAAGCCCGGCACCTGGTAGCGGTCGAGCAGCGGTGCCCACAGGAACTTGAAGGTCGGGAGAAGCTGCACCCAGGCGAAGAAGCCGATGATGACCAGCCCGATCTCATGCGCCTGCAGTCGCAGCATCAGCACGGTCGAGAACATGTAGAAGGGCAAACCCGCCGAGAAACCGAGCAGCAGATAGAGCGCCTGGCGGCCGATGCCCTTGGGCGCCACCTCGGCCGCCCCGACCGCGCTTTCCTGTGCCACTGACGCCATGAGTCCCCCTTGAACGGACCGCCCGAAGCTTGTCGCCCGCGTCGGTGCCGTCAACGCCTTCGTCGCCTCTTCCGCGTCCCTTTGCACGGCGATGATGGCGGGAGGTTATGCCGCCGCCAACAGAAACTATGGCAGGTGCGGTGGAACTTGATACTTACTACGACATGAACGAGCCAAGGGGGATCTTATCATGCGCGCCTTCACGTCACTGAGACCTGTCCTGTGTTCGGGCACGGCCCTCGCCGCCTTCGCCTGTCTCTGGGCGGGCCCGGCCGCGGCGCAATCCACGAATTCCCAGGACGAGATGGCGCCGCGCGGTTCGCAAGTCGCGTCGGCGGACGATCAGGAAACGATCCTGATCACCGGTTCGCGTATCCGGCAGGATCCGAACAACAGCGCCTTGCCGATCCAGATCATCACCACCCAGGAAATTCAGCGCAACTCGATCAGCAGCCCCGAACAATTGCTGATGTTCCTGCCTTCGAACGCCAGCGGTGCGGACAATCTCGCTTCGAACGCGGACGTCGTTTCCGGGGCGCAGCGCGGTACCAACGGCCTTTCGTCGGCCAATCTTCGCGGACAGGGCAATTCGTCGACCTTGGTGCTGCTCAACAACCGCCGCGTCGCCGCGCACGGGCTCCAGGGCTCGGCCGTCGACGTCAACCAGATTCCCTTCGCCGCGCTAGAGCGGATCGAGGTGCTCAAGGACGGCGCCTCGGCCATTTACGGCACCGACGCGGTCGGCGGCGTGATCAACTTCATCACCCGCACCGATTTCGAGGGCATCAACGTCCAAAGCTTCGCCGACCTCACCGAGGCGGGTGGCGGCAACATCTACCGGCTCTCCGGACTTGTCGGTTATGGCAATCTCGAGGAGCAGGGCTTCAACGTCATGGCGTCGGTCTCCTACAGCTGGAACCGCATCCTGCGTGGTTCGGACCGGGATTTCGTCAATGGCAATCAGCCCAATCGCGGCCTTTCCATCGACACGCGCGGCACGCCGGTCGCGACCGCGTTCAACATCGCGGCCAACGTCAACCAGACGCCGACCGGCACCCTGCTCAGCGGCCTGACCCTAACCTTGCCCAACGGGGCGAACGGCGCCGCCGGCGGCATCAACCCCCTCGATCTTCCGGGGGGTGCGGGCTGCGGTTCCGTGGACGGCGGCATGGCCTATGACGAGGTGTTGTGGGCGGTGCCGACGGCGCAATATGCCTGTTCGTGGGATACGGGCCGCGCGGCGGTGATCCAGCAGCCGATCGAGACGCTCTCCTATTTCGCACGCGGCGTCGTCCGCTTGGGCGATTCCCACCACGTTTCGCTCGAGATCACCGGTTCGGACGCGGATTCCTCAAAGCAATTCTCTGCGAACCAATATTCGGCCAACGCCACGAACCTGCCCTGGGCCTACCCGCTCAATGCGAACACGGCGGCGACGTACAACCAGGTCTTCCAGGCGATCCGTTCGGCGTTCGACGTTGCGAGCAATCCGAACCGCGCCGCGCAGATTGCCGCGCTCGATGCGCGCTATGGCCTGCCGATCGCCGGCCGCTGGCGTTGCATTCCCTGCGGTCCGCGCGAATATCAGACCAACACGCAGACGTTCCGTGCCGCGCTCGGCATCGACGGGCCGATCTGGGATGGCTGGGACTATCGCGCCGGCGCGTCCTATGCCCGCAGCGAGGCCCGGTCGGTGCTCGGCACCGGCTACCATTTCCGCGGCGTGCTGACAGTCAACGATCCTGCGACGCCGCAGAACGAGCAAGGCGCCTATGATCCCCGCGCGCCCAGCGCGCCGGGCGCCGTCGGCCCGGGCATTATCGGCCTGATCAACTCGGGCATATTGAATCCGTTCAGCGCCACCCAGACCGAAGCGGCCCTGGCGGGCCTCAATGCCGTGTCGGCCGCGGGGACCGTGCTCTATGGCGGCCGTTACGAGGTTCGCCAGTTCGATGCGTCGATTTCCGGCGGGCTGTTCGACATAGGCGGCCGCGAGGTCCAGCTCGCCGTGGGCGTCGACTATCGCCGGGAGAGCTACGAGTTCAACGGCTCGCCAGCGGCGGCGGCCAGCCAGCCCGACATCTTCAACGTGGCGTTCGACAATATCAACGCGCTGACGCCCAAGCGCCGCACCGTGCGGGCGGCCTATGCGGAGGCGCTGTTCCCGGTCCTGCCGAGCCTCGACATCATCCTCGCCGGCCGCGTCGACGATTATACCGGCTTCGGTTCGACGACCAATCCGAAGGTCTCGTTCCGTTTCCGGCCGTGGGAGCCGCTGATGTTCCGCGGTTCCTACGGCACTGGCTTCCGCGTGCCGACCTTCAACCAGATCTTCAACGGCACGACGGTCTCGCCCAATCCGGGCAACACCTTGGTCGATCCCACTTTGTGCCCGACCGGCAATACGACCGGGCCGCAGCCCCAATGCGCGCCGATCACCCCGGAATCGCTGAGCGGCGGCAATCTGAATCTGGAGCCGGAAACGTCCGAGCAATATACGATCGGCCTGGTGATCCAGCCTTCGAACCGGTTCAGCTTCTCGGTCGATTATTGGCGGATCGCGGTGGACAACACGATCGGAACGATCACCATCCCGCAGCTGCTGGCGAACATCGGGGCTTTCCCCGAGAGGATCCAGCGCACCAATGGCATCATCACGGGCGTGGATCTCAGGACGGGCAATTTCGGCTCGCGGCGGACCGAGGGTATCGACTTCACGCTGCGCGGTGCGATGGACGGTTTCGGCGGCATCTTCACCGCCGGGCTGGACGGAACATGGCTGCTCGACAAGCGCGAGAAGCTGCTGCCCAATCTGCCCTATTCGGATCTGATCGGGATCTTCACCTTCACCGGCGATCTCGGTCTCAGCTGGAAGCACAACGCCTTCATCAGCTGGCGGAACGAAGACTGGAACTTCACGCTCACGCAGATTTTCCGGAACGGCTACAGAAACTTCGCCCTGCCGGCGTCGGCGACGCGTCCCGACTATAACGAGCGGGTGAGCAATTATACGACGTACAACCTGTCGGTTGCCTATAGCGGCATCCGTCATGTGAGGTTGACCGCGGGCGTCCGAAACCTCTTCGATCGCGATCCGCCCTTCGCGATCACCTATGACAGCAATACCGGCGCGGGCAGCTCCTGGGAGCCGCGTGTCGCCGATCCGCGCGGGCGTTCCTACACGATCGCCGCCGAATTCAGCTTCTGAAGCTGTCTCCGACCCTGCGAAGCCGCGGCCTATGCCGCGGCTTCGCTTTTTTTCGTGCCGAGTAAGAAGTAGAGCCGGTCCGATGGATGATTTCCGGGTCGAACAAGATGTGCTCCATTGCGAGCAGGTGCCGCTGCCGCAGATCGCCGAAGCGGTGGGCACGCCGGTCTTCGTCTATTCGGCCAATGCCATGCGCAATCAGGCGCGGGCGCTGCGCGCCGCCTTGGCTGCGCTGCCCGATCCGCTCGTCGCTTATGCGGTGAAGGCCAATCCGAACGGCGCCGTGATGCGGACGCTGGCCGCCGAAGGGCTGGGCGCCGATGTGGTGTCGGGCGGCGAATATCGCCGCGCGCGGGCGGCGGGCATCGCCGCCGGGAAGATCGTCTTTTCCGGCGTCGGCAAGACGGCCGCGGAAATGGCGCAGGCGTTGGAGGGCGGGCTTTGCCAGTTCAACCTCGAATCCCTGCCCGAAGCGGAAATGCTGTCCGGGGTCGCGGTGTCGATGGGGCGAACCGCGGCGGTCGCTTTCCGGGTCAATCCCGATGTCGAGGCCGGCTCCCACGCCAAGATCTCGACCGGCGCGGCGCACAACAAGTTCGGTATTCCGATCGGCGACGCGCCGGCCGCCTGTGCGCGCGTCGCGCAATTGCCGGGCCTCAGGCTCCAGGGGCTTGCCGTCCATATCGGCAGCCAGATCACCAGCCTGGGCCCGCTCGAAGCGGCATTTGGCAAGGTGGGAGCGATGATCGCCGAGCTGCGCGGGCAGGGACACGAGATCCTGACCGCCGATTTGGGCGGCGGGCTCGGCATCCGATACGATCCTTCCCAGCCCCCGCCGCCCACGATCGCGGATTATGGCGCGGTCGTCGAACGGGCGACGCGCGGCTGGGGCGCCCGGCTGATCTTCGAGCCTGGCCGGCTGATCGTCGGCGAAGCGGGTGTGTTGCTGACCGAGGTGATCCGGGTGAAATCGGGAGCGCGCCGGCCGTTCGTCGTTCTGGATGCGGCGATGAACGATCTGATGCGCCCCAGCCTCTACGACGCGTGGCACGGCATCGAGGCGGTTTCGCCCAAGGCGGATCGGATGGTGGCGGACATCGTCGGCCCGGTCTGCGAAAGCGGCGACACCTTCGCGACCGCGCGCGATATGGAGCGGGTCGAAGCAGGCGATCTGATGGCCATCCGCACCGCCGGCGCCTATGCCGCGACCATGGGCAATACCTACAATTCGCGGCCGCTGGCGCCGGAGGTGCTGGTCGACGGCGACCGGTGGGCGGTGGTCCGCCCCAGGCGGGATGTCGAGGCGATGATCGCCGACGAGACCTTGCCATTTTGGCTCGATCGCTAGGTGCTTCAGCTTCGCTGTTGCGGCACCGGCCCGCTCCTGTTTCAGCAAAGCTGAAACAGATTCTAACGCCCGATCTTCGCGGCGAGCCATTCCTCGATCGCCCGGAAGGCGGAGCGCCCTGCCGGTTGTGGCGCGGGATTGTTGGCGGCGAAATAGGCGATGCCGATCCCGCGCTCCAGATCGATCCAGAGGCCGGAGCGCAGATTGTAGGCTTCGCCGGCATGGCCCGAAAGGCGTCGCCCGTCGCCCAGCAGATCGTCATCGCATCCGGGCCCGCTTGACGCGAGCCGCTCCGCCGCCAGGCCATAGGCGCAATAGAAGCCGCCATCGGTCTCGCCGTTCGTGCCGTCGAAGGTCCATGCCGGCCGCAGGATGGCGTCGATGCCCGCCTCGCTCAGAAAGGTCTGGCCCTCGTGCCGGCCCCCGTTGAGCAGCATCCGCCCGATCGTCGCCAGGTCCAGTACCGACACGCGCAGGCCGCCCTGCGGCGAAAACAGGGCGCCGTTGTCGCCGAGCCTGTAGCTGTCCAGGTCGCAGCCCTCGCCCGCGCGGAACACCGGGCAGGCCGGGCGCGCGCCCTGCAGATCGTCGAGCGCGACGCTGCCGTCGGCGCGGTAGAGCGTCACCGCCCGCGCGACCTTAATGTCGGAGCACATCGTCCAGTTGAAACAGGAATCGAGCCCGAGCGGCGCCAGCACCAGCCCGTGGATCAGCCGGTCGAACCGCTCGCCGGTCGCCCGCTCTAGCGCGGAGGCGATGACCGGGAAATTGAGGTTGGCATATTGGAAATGGCTGCCCGGCGCGTGGTCCGGATCGAAAACCTGCGGATCGGCCAGCGCGCCGCGCACGGTCCGTCCAAGCGGAATGACATAGGCCTCGCCCGCATCGCGCAGGCCGGAGGTATGCGACAGCAGCATCCTGAGCGTGATCGGCGTTTCCGGAAAGGCCGGGTTGCGCAGTTCCCAGCCGAGCCATTGCGACACGTCCGCATCGAGATCGGCCCGCCCCTGCTCGACGAGCCGCATCACGCCCAGGGCTACGACCAGCTTCGACACGGACGCTACCCGCGCCGGGTCCTCGACGGTGATGGCGCGCCCCTGCCGGCGCTCGGCCGTCCCCGCCGCGCCGCTGCTTCGCACGCCGTTCGCGTCGAAGCTGGCCCAGGCGTAGGTCACGTCTCCCGGCATGGCCGCGTGCGCCCGGCAGGCCAGAAAGAAGAGGCTCGCGATCAGCAGAACGGCGCGCATGGCCCACGATAGCCGGTCGCGGCCCTCTCGACCAGCGCGGACGCGGGCAATATGCACCTGGCAGGACAGGGTGCGATATGGGGCGGTGAACGGCTGATGGATGCAAGAATCTTCGACGGGCGGGCGGTGCACGAACTGCTCGACTTTGATGGCTGCATCGCGGCGATGCGCGCCGCGATGGCGGCTTTGTCGGCCGACCCGCGCGAGCAACCGCTGCGCGCGATCACCGATCTCGGCAATGGCAAGATGTTTGGGGTGATGCCGGGCACCTTGTCGGCCACGGGTGATTTCGGCGCCAAGATGGTCAGCGTCTTCCCCGATCCCGCCCGGCCCGGCCGCACCGCGCATCGGGGCGCTGTCCTCCTGTTCGACGGGGAGACCGGCGCAATCGTCTGCATCGCCGATGCGGAGGCGGTGACGTCGATCCGCACCGCCTGCGCCACCGCGGCGGCGACGGACGCGCTGGCCCGCGCCGATGCCGCCCGGCTCGGCCTGTTCGGCGGCGGCGCCCAGGCGGAAACGCATATCCGCGCCATCGCCCGGATCCGCCGGCTGGAGCGGATCGGCATCTGGGGCCGCGATTTTCTCCGTGCCGAATCCTTCGCGGCGCGGATGGCGGAGGAGACCGGCCTGAACATCGCTGCGGTCGCCGATCCCGCCACGCTGGCGGGGGAGAGCGACATCATCTGCACCGTCACCGCCTCGGCCGAGCCGGTGCTGCTGGGCGATTGGGTGCGCCCCGGCACCCATGTGAACGCGGTTGGCTCAAGCTATGCTGGCCCCGTCGAGGTCGATGGCGCGCTGGTGGCGAAGAGCTTGTATTTCGTCGACTATCGCCGCTCGGCGCTGGCGGCGGCCTCCGAATATCTCGCCGCGCGCGATGCCGGGCTGATCGGCGAGGATCATATCCGCGCGGAGATCGGCGCGGTCTTCGCCGGCACGGCGCCGGGCCGCGCATCGGACGGCGACGTCACCTTCTACAAATCGCTCGGCCACATCGCGCAGGATCTGGCCGCCGCGCGCTATCTCCTCGGCAGGTCCGCCTAAACCAGAGCCGCGTCCAGCGTGATTTCCGGATTGAGCGCCTTAGAGAGCGGGCAGCCCGCTTTGGCCTTGTTCGCCAGCTCGTGAAACTGGCGGTCCTCGATCGCGGGGATGGACGCGCGCAGAATGAGCTTGATCGCGGTGATCGCGAAGCCGCCCTCGACCTGCTCCAGCGTCACCTCCGCATTCGTTTCCATCCGCTCGGCGGTATAGCCCGCCTCCTGCAGGATCAGCGACAGCGCCATGGTGAAGCAGCCGGCATGGGCGGCACCTAGCAGTTCTTCCGGATTGGTCCCGGCGACGCCCTCGAAGCGGCTGGCGAAGCCATAGGGATAGTCGGCCAGCGCGCCGCTCGCGGTGGAGATCGCGCCCTTGCCGTCCTTCAATCCGCCGGACCAGGCGGCCGATGCCTTGCGCGTGATCTTCATCGTCGATCTCCTGAACTGGCGCGGGGCCAAGCCCGCGACTCGCTGCGATGAAGCGATGATGACAGCCGCGCGCCGGCCGGTCTATCAGGGCGCCGGGGCGAGGGAGAGACTGAGGCATGGTGAGCATCGCGACCGATTCGGCCGGGCCGCCCGCGCCGTCCCGCTTCGGCCTGTTCGGCCTGCTCTACGTCCAGGTCAT
This sequence comes from Alphaproteobacteria bacterium, assembly GCA_037190625.1. Taxonomy (GTDB): domain Bacteria; phylum Pseudomonadota; class Alphaproteobacteria; order Sphingomonadales; family Sphingomonadaceae; genus Allosphingosinicella. The sequence goes on along the minus strand of JBBCJP010000013.1, from coordinate 16,650 downwards.
CATCGCAATCGTGATCGGCGCGCTCGTCGGGCATTTCTGGCCCGATGTCGGCGCATCGCTGAAGCCGCTCGGCGACGGCTTCATCAAGCTGGTGAAGATGATCATCGCGCCGGTCATCTTCCTCACCATCGTCACCGGCATTGCCGGCATGCGCGAGATGGCGTCGGTCGGCCGGGTGGCGGGCAAGGCCTTCGCCTATTTCCTGTTCTTCTCGACGCTGGCGCTGATCATCGGCCTCGTCGTCGCCAACGTCGTGCGGCCGGGGGAGGGGATGAACGTCGATCCCGCGACGCTCGATGCCGGCGCGGTCGCGACCTATTCGAGCCAGGCGCACGACAGCAGCATCACCGGCTTCCTGCTCGATATCATCCCGACGACGATGATCTCCGCTTTCACGTCGGGTTCGATCCTCCAGGTGCTGTTCGTCGCCATCCTGTTCGGCATCACGCTCTCCATGGTCGGGCGTCCCGCCGCGCCGGTGCTGGACATGCTGGAACGGCTCAGCCTCGTTGTCTTCCGCCTCGTCGGCCTGCTGATGCGCGCCGCGCCGATCGGCGCGTTCGGCGCGATCGCCTTTACCATCGGCGCCTACGGCATCGGCACGCTGGTCAATCTCGGTGTGCTGATCGCGACCTTCTATTTGACCTCCCTGCTCTTCGTGCTGGTCGTGCTGGGCGCGGTGGCGCGGTTCGCGGGCTTCTCGATCTTCAGCCTGATCCGCTACCTCAAGGAAGAGCTGCTGCTGGTGCTCGGCACCTCCTCGTCGGAGGCGGCTTTGCCCAATCTCATCGACAAGATGGAGCGCGCGGGCTGTTCGCGCAGCGTGGTCGGGCTGGTCGTGCCGACCGGCTATTCGTTCAATCTCGACGGCACCAACATCTACATGACGCTGGCGGCCTTGTTCATCGCCCAGGCGGTGGGCGTGGAGCTCAGCCTGTGGGATCAGCTCGCCTTGCTGGCGGTCGCGATGATCTCGTCCAAGGGCGCGGCGGGCGTCACCGGCGCCGGCTTCATCACGCTCGCCGCGACGCTCTCGATCGTCCCCACCGTGCCGCTCGCCGGCATGGCTTTGATCCTCGGCATCGATCGCTTCATGAGCGAATGCCGCTCCCTCACCAACTTCATCGGCAATGCGGTCGCCACCATCGTCGTCGCCAAGTGGGACGGCGCGCTCGACAAGGCGAAGCTCGACGCCGCCCTCGCCGGCCATCCCGCGCCGCCCATCCCCGGCAAGTCCGATGCCCGACGCGAGATCGAGGAGGAGCTGGACGCGCTGGAGGAAGCGCCGCAGGATTGAGGCACATAACCCTCTCCCCTTGCGGGAGAGGGATACGGAGCCTTGGCGAACGAAGTGAGCTTAGGCGGAGTTGGGTGAGGGGTAGGTGCAGTGCCTACTACATTCCCTCACCCCGCTCACGCTTCGCGTGAGTCGACCCTCTCCCGCAAGGGGAGAGGGGGCTAATCCCCCTTCGCCGCCTGCCGCCACCTCGTGAGGGCGAATTCCGTATAGCCGTTCGGCGTCGCCGCGCCTTCGAACACCAGTGCCCGGGCCGCCGCGAAGGCGGGGCCGTCATAGTCCGGCGCCATCGGCGCATAGGACGGATCGCCCGCATTCTGCCGGTCCACGACCGCCGCCATCCGCTTCAGAGCCTCGTCCACCTGGCCCTCCGTCACGATGCCGTGCTTGAGCCAGTTGGCGATGTGCTGGGAGGAGATGCGCAGGGTCGCGCGGTCCTCCATCAGGCCGACATCGTGGATGTCGGGCACCTTGGAGCAGCCCACGCCCTGGTCCACCCAGCGCACGACATAACCGAGAATCCCCTGGCAATTGTTGTCCAACTCCTCGGCGATCTCCGCCGGCGAGAAATTGCGCCCGCGCGCCAGCGGCGGGGTGAGCAGGGCGTCCAGCTCGCCCGTCACCGGCGTCTTAGCCATCTCGTCCTGCACCGCCAGCACGTCCGTCTCGTGATAGTGGAGTGCGTGGAGTGTGGCGGCGGTGGGGGAGGGGACCCAGGCGGTGGTCGCCCCGGCTTTGGGATGCCCGCTTTTCTGCGCCAGCATGTCGGCCATCCGGTCGGGCGCGGCCCACATGCCCTTGCCGATCTGCGCCTTGCCCTTCAGCCCGCAGGCGAGGCCGATGCCGACATTGCGCGCCTCATAGGCCTTGATCCAGGGCGCGTCCTTGATCTCGCCTTTGCGGATCACCGGGCCGCCTTCCATCGCGGTGTGGATCTCGTCGCCGGTGCGGTCGAGGAAGCCGGTATTGATGAAGACCAGCCGTTCGCGCGCCGCGTGGATGCAGGCGGCGAGGTTCGCGCTGGTCCGCCGCTCCTCGTCCATCACGCCGATCTTCAGCGTGGCGGCCGCCAGGCCCAGCAGTTCCTCAACCCTGCCGAACAGTTCGACCGCGAAGGCGACCTCCTCGGGTCCGTGCAGCTTGGGCTTCACGATATAGACCGAGCCCGTCTTGCTGTTGCGCCCGCCGGCATGGAGATCGTGGACCGCGCAGAGCGAGGTGACGACCGCGTCGATCATCGTCTCCGGCACCTCGGCGCCGTCCAGCCTCACCATGCCGGTCATCATGTGATGGCCGACATTGCGCACCAGCATCAGCGCGCGGCCCTTCAGCGTCAGTTCCGCGCCGCTGGGGGAGGCATAGGTCCGGTCCTGCGCCAGCGCCCGCTCTTCCGTCTGCCCGCTTTTGGCGAAGCTGGCGGTCAGCGTGCCGCGCATCAGGCCCAGCCAGTTGCGATAGACCAGCACCTTGTCCTCGGCATCGACGGCGGCGACCGAATCCTCGCAATCGATGATCGAGCTCAGCGCCGATTCCAGCACCATGTCGGCGACGCCCGCCGGATCGTCCCGCCCGATGCGGTGATTGCGGTCGATGACGATCTCGATGTGCAGGCCGTTCTTTTTCAGCAGGACCGCCTCGGGCGATGCCGGATCGCCGCGCCAGCCGGCCAGCTGCGCCGGATCGGCCAGCGCCGGCACCAGCGCCCCGTGCGCGATGGCATAGCCGGCCGCGTCGGCATGGCTCCCCTCGGCCAGCGGCGCGGCCGTATCGAGCAGCGCCTTGGCCCGCGCGATCACCCGCGCGCCGCGTTCCGGATCGTAGCCGCCGCCCGCCGGCGCATCGCCCAGCGCGTCCGTGCCGTAGAGCGCGTCGTAGAGGCTGCCCCAGCGCGCATTGGCGGCGTTCAGCGCATAGCGGGCATTGGTGACGGGGACGACGAGCTGCGGCCCAGGAATGGCGGCCAGTTCGTCGTCCACATTGGCGGTCTCGATCGCGAAGGGCGCCGGCGCCGGCACCAGATAGCCGATCTCTTCCAGAAACGCCTTGTGCGCGGCCACGTCGAACGGCTGATCGGCCCGCGCCCGATACCAGTCGTCGATCCGGGCCTGAAGCGCGTCGCGTTTGTCGAGCAAAGCGCGGTTGCGCGGGGCGAGATCGGCGAGCAACGCGGCCAGGCCCTGCCAGAAGCCCTCCGCCTCGATGCCGGTGCCGGGCAATGCTTCCGTCTCGATGAAGGCGGCGAGGCCGTCATCGATCGTCAGGCCGTATCTCTCCACGCTCAACTCCCTGTCTGCACGAGCTCCTTGAGCGGCACGCTTGCGTCGGCGAGCCGCGCCCGGTCAGGCATCATCCCCTCGGCCACCAGTTTGCGGCCCTGCACATAGTCCTTCACCGCGTTGACGCAGTCCAGCGCGATCACCTTGCCGCCTTTGAGATAGATGACCGAAAAGGCGCGCGCGGCGGGATCGCCGCGCAGCACCGTCTCGTCATGCCCCGCCGAAATGCCGACGGTCTGGAGCTTCAGGTCATATTGGTTCGACCAGAACCAGGGGACGGCGGCATAGGGCTCGTCCATGCCCAGGATATGCTTGGCGGCGGTCGTCGCCTGGTCGTTGGCGTTCTGCACCGATTCCACCCGCACGCGCGCGCCATCGGCGAAGCGGTTCTCGTGCGCCGCGCAATCGCCCACCGCATAGATGTCGGGCAGGCTGGTGCGGCAATATTCGTCCACCTCGACGCCGTTGGAGACGACCGCGTCGGCGGCCGCCAGCGGCGCGATGGCGGGGACGATGCCGACGCCGACGATCACCATGTCGGCGGCGATCGTCTCGCCGTCCGCCAGCCGCACCCCGGTCGCGGCGTCCTTCCCGGTAATGCAATCCACCGCCACGCCGGTCCGCACCTCCACGCCATGCGTGCGATGCTCGGCCTCGTAGAAGCGGGAAATGTCCGCGCCCGCGACGCGCGCCAGCACCCGGTCAAGCGCCTCGAGCAGCACGACCTCCTTGCCCAGCCTGGCGAGCACGGCGGCCGCCTCCAGCCCGATATAGCCGCCGCCGATCACGACGACGCGGGTCACGTCGGGCAGCTCGGCCATCATCCGGTCCACGTCGGCGCGGCTGCGCACCGCATGGACGCGGGCCAGATCGTGGCCGGCGCAAACCAGTCGGTGCGGCGTGCCGCCCGCCGCCCAGATCAGCTTGCCGTAGGAGAGGGTGCCACCGTCTGCGAGCGTGATGCGATGTGCCTCGGCATCCACCGCATCGACCCGGCGGCCGAGCAGCATGTCGATCTGCCGTTCCGCCCAGAACGTCTCCGACCGAATCAGCAGCCGTTCGAATTCCTTCTCGCCTGCGAAATAGTCCTTTGACAAAGGCGGGCGCTCATAAGGCAGTTCCGGTTCGTCGCCGGCAATGGCAAGGCGGCCTGCAAAGCCGTTCTGGCGCAGCACGATCGCCGCCTGCGCGCCGGCATGCCCTCCGCCGACGATCAGGACGTCGTAATGATCCGGCGTCGTCTCCGCCATCAGCCGGCCGGTGGCCGGTATATGGCGCAGAGCTTGTGGCCGTCGGGGTCGCGGACATAGGCGAGGTCCATCGCTCCCATCGCGCCCTGGCGCCGGCCGGGCGGGTCCTCGATCGAGGTGCCGCCATGCGCCACGGCGACGTCGTGAAACGCGTGCACCTGCTCGGTCGAACCGCATTTGAAGCCGAGCGTCGCGCCGTTGGCGCAGGTCGCCGGCTCGTCGTTGATCGGCTCCGAAATGCACAACACTCCGCCATCATGCCGGAAGAACAATCGCGTGTGACCGGTCTTGGCGACATCGGCATGCGGTTCTCCGGTGAAGCCGAGCGTGCCGAGGACGGCCTTATAGAAGGCCTTGGACCGCTCCAGGTCGTTGGACCCGATCATGATGTGGTTGAACATGGCGCTGCCTCCTCCGCCGGTTAGAACAGCACGACGCTGCGGATGCTCTTGCCTTCGTGCATCAGGTCGAAGGCACTGTTGATCTGCTCCAGCGGCATCGTGTGGGTGATCAGGCTGTCGATGTCGATCTTGCCGTCCATGTACCAGTCGACGATCTTGGGCACGTCGGTCCGCCCGCGCGCCCCGCCGAAGGCGCTGCCTTTCCACACCCGGCCGGTGACGAGCTGGAACGGCCGCGTGGAAATCTCCTTTCCGGCCTCGGCGACGCCGATAATGACGCTCTCGCCCCAGCCGCGATGGCAGCATTCGAGCGCCTGGCGCATCACGTCGGTATTGCCGGTGCAGTCGAAGCTGTAGTCGGCGCCCCCGTCCGTCGCGTCGATCACGGCGGCGACCACCTGGTCGAAGCCCACTTCGGCCGGATTGATGAAATGGGTCATGCCGAACTGCTCGGCCATCGCCCGCTTGGCGGGATTGATGTCCACGCCGATGATCTTGTCCGCGCCGACCAGGCGGGCACCCTGGATAACGTTGAGGCCGATGCCGCCCAGGCCGAAGACGACGACGTTCGATCCCGGCTCCACGCCCGCCGTCCAGATCACCGCGCCGACCCCGGTGGTGACGCCGCAGCCGATATAGCAGATCTTGTCGAACGGCGCGTCGGGCCGGACCTTGGCGAGCGCGATCTCCGGCATCACCGTGAAGTTCGAAAAGGTCGAACAGCCCATATAATGGTAGATCGTCTCGGACCCCAGCTTGAAGCGGCTGGTGCCGTCCGGCATCACGCCCTTGCCTTGGGTCGCGCGGATCGCGGTGCACAGATTGGTCTTTTGGCTGAGGCAGGATTTACACTGGCGGCATTCCGGCGTGTAGAGCGGGATCACATGGTCGCCCACCGCCACCGAGGTCACGCCCGGCCCCACCTCTCGCACGATCCCCGCGCCCTCATGACCCAGGATCGAGGGGAAGATGCCCTCGCTGTCCTTGCCTTCCAATGTGTAGGCGTCGGTGTGGCACACGCCCGTCGCCACGATCTCGACCAGCACCTCGCCCGCTTTGGGGCCGTCCAGGTCCACCTCGTGGATTTCCAGCGGCTGGTTGGGGGCGACGGCGATCGCGGCGCGGGTCTTCATTTGGGCTCTCCCGGAAAGGACTGAGCCTCCCTTAGGAGCGGCTGCGCGATTCAGGCAACAGGCAGCGCCGCGCCGCGGGGTTCGTAATGCGCCGGCAGCTCCGCCAAGGCGGTGCGGAACAAGGCGTGAAGCTTGGCCAGGATCTCCGGAGGCGGGCCTTCGGCGCAGGCCGGCTGCATGCTCATGATCGAACGCACGATCGTGCTGCCGAGCAGGATGGAGAGCACCATGCCGGCACGCATCTCGGCATCCTCGCCGCCGCCCAGGATGCGGGAAATCGGTTCGAGAACGTCATTACGTATGGCGTCATGGACGATTGCGGCGGCTTGCGGCGAAGAGGCGGAGCGCAGCACGATCAGGAGGTTCTCGGTATGCTTGCGGGTGTCGTCGCAATCCGTTTCCTGGAACAGCGAGACCAGGTAGGCGGGCAAGTCCTCCGCGCTCACGGCGATGCGGAATTTCTCGGCCTTCTTCCCGTCCCCGTGCAGCACTTCGCGGAACAGGTCCGCCTTGCTGCCGAAATAACGGCTGACCAAGGCGACATCGACGCCGACGTCGCGGGCGATGTCGCGCAATCCGACATTCTCATAGCTTTCCCGCAGGAAATGCCCGCGGGCGGTTTCCAGCATTTGCGCGCGAGTCGCTTCCGCGCTCTGGCGGCGGCGGGCGACGATCTCTCCCAAGCTCATGAACGAAAATCCTAACGGTTGCGGCGCGTTAATCAACACTCGTTGACTTTTCTATATCAACACCTGTTGACATGGCATGAACGAACACTAGATGCGGCTCCCCGGTGGGACATTCAAGCAGCGGCTCGGCGGGACGCTTCCCGCCGATCAATCGAAAGAAGTCATTGATGCGTATCAAGGGATTGGGCCTTCTTCCCCTCGCCGCCGCTTTGCTGCTCGCCGCCTGCTCGGGAGGTGGTGAGCCCGAGGCCCCGCCGCCGCCGCCGGTGACGGTCGCCCAGCCGCTCGCCCAGGAGGTGGTGGACTGGGACGATTATGTCGGCCGGTTCGAGGCGATCGAGAATGTCGAGGTGAAGCCGCGCGCGTCCGGCTATCTCCAGGCCGTCCATTTCCGCGACGGCGACAATGTCCGCGCCGGCCAGCTCCTCTTCACCATCGATGCGCGCCCCTCCCAGGCGCAGCTCGATCAGGCGCGCGCCCAGCTCGCCCGCGCCGAGGCCGCGCTCGCCAACGCCCGGACCGAGCTCGCCCGCTCGCGCACGCTTGCCGAATCGCAGGCAGCGAGCACCGAGGAGGTCGAGCAGCGCCAGGCCGCCTTCCGTTCGGCCGAGGCGGATGTCGCCGCCGGCCGCGCCAATGTCCGCGCCGCCGGCCTAAATGTCGGCTTCACCCGCGTCGTCGCGCCGATTTCGGGCCGCATCTCGCAGCGCCGGGTCGATCCCGGCAATGCGGTGACGGCGGACCAGACCGTGCTGACCACGATCGTCTCGACCTCGCCGCTCCACTTCACCTTCGAAGGGTCCGAGGCCCTGCTGCTGCGCTATCAGCGCCAGGGCGGCGGCCGGATCGGCAGCCCGGTGCGCATCCGCCTGCAGGACGAGGGCCAGTTCACCCATGCCGGCCGCCTCGATTTCGTCGACAATGCGATCGATCCGGCGTCGGGCACGATCCGGGCGCGTGCCATCGTCGCCAATCCGGACGGCTTCCTGCGCCCCGGCATGATCGGCCGCCTGCGTCTCGCCGGCGCCGCGCCCTATCGCGCCTTGCTGGTGCCCGACACCGCCATCGCGACCGAGGGCGTGCGGCGCATCGTCTATGTCGCCGATGGCGAAGGCAATGTCGCGCCCAAGCCGGTCGAGCTCGGCCCGCTGGTCGGCACGCTGCGCGTCATCCGCGGCGGCATCGAGCCGACCGACATGGTGGTGATCGACGGGCTTCAGCGGATCATGCCGGGCCAGAAGGTCAGCCCGCAGCGCGGCCGGATCGAGCCGCCGGGCGATGCCCAGCCGGACGCGCCGCCGGCCCAGGCCGCGCCGGCCTCGGTGGCGACCCCGGTCGCCTCTGCGCCGGCGCCCGCCGCGCCCGCACCTGCGCCCTCCGGCCGCTGACGGAAGGGCCCGGCCCCATGAACATTTCGAAATTCTTCATCGACCGGCCGATCTTCGCGTCGGTGATCGCGGTGTTCATCACCCTGTTCGGCGCGTTCGCCTATCCAAGCCTGCCGCTCGCCCAATATCCAGAGATCGCGCCGCCGTCGGTGGTCGTGGTCGCGGCCTTTCCGGGCGCGTCGGCGGAAACGATGGCGGAGACGATCGCCGCGCCGATCGAGCAGGAGGTGAACGGCGTCGAGGGCATGCTCTACATGCGCTCGACCTCGGGGCAGGGCATCGCCCAGATCACCGTCACCTTCCAGCCCGGTACCGATGTCGATACCGCGCAGGTGCTGGTCCAGAACCGCGTCGCGCTCGCCGAACCGCGCCTGCCCGAGCAGGTCCGCCAGATCGGCGTCACCGTCACCAAGCAGGCGTCGGACTTCCTGCTGATCGCTGCGCTCACCAGCACCAGCGTCGGCGCGATCGACGATGCCGACATCGATTTCATCGGCAATTACGCCAATTCGCGGCTGCGCGACCGGTTGCTGCGCGTGCCGGGCGTCGGCGCGGTGCAGGTGTTCGGCGGCGGCAATTATTCCATGCGCGTCTGGATCGATCCGGACCGCGCGGCCGCCCGCAACATCACCGCCGACGAGATCGTCGGCGCGCTGCGCGGCCAGAACGTCCAGGTCGCGGGCGGCTCGCTCGGCCAGGCGCCGTTCGATCGCGGCGCGCCGGCCTTCGAGCTGCCGGTCCAGGTCCAGGGCCGCCTCACCGATCCGGACGCCTTCGCCGACGTGGTGCTGCGCACCGATCCGGCGACCGGGTCGATCACCCGGCTGCGCGATGTCGCGCGGGTCGAGTTGGGCAGCCAGGATTACGGCATTCGCGGCTATTTCAGCGGCCGGCGCGGCGTCGCCATCGCGATCCAGCAGCTGCCCGGCTCCAACGCGCTGTCCACCGCCGCGGCGGTGCTTGAGGAGCTGGAGACCGCCTCGCAGGATTTCCCGGAAGGGATTCAATATTCGATCCCCTACAATCCGACCGAATATGTCCAGGCCTCGGTCGAGGCGGTGCAGAGCACCCTGATCGAGGCGGTGTTTCTCGTCGTCCTCGTCATCGTCGTCTTTCTGCAGACCTGGCGCGCGGCGATCATCCCGATCATCGCGATACCGGTCAGCCTGATCGGCACCTTCGCGGTGCTGCTCGCGCTCGGTTTCTCGATCAACACGCTCACTTTGTTCGCGCTCGTGCTCGCGGTCGGCATCGTCGTCGACGACGCGATCGTGGTGGTCGAAGCGGTGGAGAAGCATGTCAGTGAAGGCATGAGTCCGCGCGATGCCGCGCACCGCACGATGCAGGAGATTTCCGGGGCGATCATCGCGATCGGGCTTGTGCTGATCGCCGTGTTCGTGCCGGCCGCGCTCATCTCGGGCATTCCGGGCATCTTCTACCGCCAGTTCGCGGTCACCATCGCCGCCGCCGCCGTGATCTCGACCCTGGTGTCGCTCACCTTGTCGCCGGCGCTCGCCGCGATCCTGCTCAAGGGCCACAAGAACGGCGAGGAGCCGCAGCGCGAAGGCAGCCGCTGGACGCGCCCGTTCCGCGCCGCGATCGGCGGCTTCAACCGCGGCTTCGATTGGCTGTCGACCCGTTACGGCACGTTCACGGCCAGGACGGTGCGGCGCTCGTCGATCATGCTGATCGTCTATGCCGGCCTGCTCGGGCTGACCGCCTGGCGGCTGGCCGACACGCCGACCGGCTTCATCCCCGATCAGGATCAGGGCTTCCTGATCGGCGTCGTCCAGCTCCCGCCCGGCGCGGCGCTGGACCGCACCGATGCGCTGATGAACCGCGTCGTCGAGATCGCCTCGCAAAACGAGCTGATCGTCGATTCCGGTGCCTTCGCGGGCCTGGACGGCTCGACCTTCAGCCCGGCTTCGAACAGCGGCGTCATCTTCGTGCGGCTCGCCCCGCATCGGGATCGCCGGGGCGATGGGCAGGACGCCGCTGCGCTCGCCGGCCAGCTCACCGGCGCGATCGCCGGGGCGGAACCGGGCGCACAGGTCTTCTTCCTGTCGCCGCCGCCGGTGCCCGGCCTCGGCAATGGCAGCGGCTTCGCGATGATGCTGCAGGATCGCGAAGGTGCGGGTTATGACGCCCTGCAGGGCGCGACCTTCGCGATGATGGGCGCCGCCGCGCAGAATCAGAGCGTGTCGCAGGTCTTTTCGCTGTTCAACACCGGCAGTCCCCGGATCGAGGCGGACGTGGACCGCGACCGCGCGCAGTTGCTCGGCGTCCAGCCGGGACAGGTCTATGCGGCGCTCGCCACCTATCTCGGCTCGACCTATGTCAACGACTTCAACCTGTTCGGCCGCACCTTCCGCGTGACCGCGCAGGCCGAGGCGTCGGCCCGCGCCAGCCTCGCCGATGTCGGCCGGCTGCAGGTGCGCTCGTCCAGCGGGCAGATGGTCCCGCTCTCCGCGATCGCCACCTTCCGCTATGGCGCCGGCCCGGTCCAGGTGACGCGCTACAACAATTATCCCGCCGCCGAATTGCAGGGGCAGACGCCGGTCGGCGTGTCGTCCGGCGAGGCGCTGCGCACCATGGAGGGGCTGGCGCAGCAGACGCTGCCGCCCGGTTTCGGCTTCGAATGGACCGGCCTCGCCTTCGAACAGCAATCGGCGGGCAATACGGCGCCGCTCATCTTCGCGGTCGCGGTGCTGTGTGTGTTCATGGTGCTGGCGGCGCAATATGAATCGCTCACCTTGCCGCTCGCGGTGATCCTGATCGTGCCGATGTGCGTGCTCGCGGCGATGACGGGGATCAACCTGCGCGGCCTCGACAACAATATCCTCACCCAGGTGGGGCTGATCGTGCTGATCGCGCTCGCCGCCAAGAACGCGATCCTGATCGTCGAGTTCGCGCGGCAGGGCGAGGAGGAGCATGGCATGGATCGCTGGGAGGCGGCGATCCACGCCGCGCGCACCCGCCTGCGGCCGATCCTGATGACCAGCTTCGCCTTCATCTTCGGCGTGCTGCCGCTCGCCATCGCGGTCGGGCCGGGTGCGGAAATGCGTCAGGCGATGGGCACCGCCGTGGTGTTCGGCATGTTCGGCGTCACCATTTTCGGCCTCATCTTCACGCCGGTCTTCTACGTCGTCACCCGCACGCTTGGCCGTTACCTGCCGAAGAAGCCGGAGCGGGAGAGTCATTATCCAACCGCCTATGGCCCGCCTCTGCCGGAAAACGGAGACCGCGAATGACCCGCGTCCTGCTCGCCGGTCTCACCGCGCTCGCGCTCGGCGGGTGCATGGTCGGGCCCAACCATGTCGATCCGATGCCGGCCGCACCGGCGCAGGATCCGTTCGTCAGCGGCACCTCGCCCGCCTTCACGGGTGACGAACCGGTCGGGCGCTGGTGGAGCCTGTTCGACGATCCGCAGCTCGACGCGCTGGTCGAACAGGCGCTGACCCACAATACCGACCTGCGCGTCGCCGCCGCCAATCTGCGCCGCGCCCGCGCCGCGCTGCGCGAGACCCGCTCCGGCCTGCTGCCCTCCACCACGATCACGGCGAGCGGGACCTATTCGCAGCAATCCGCGCAGGGGCCGAATGCCTTCCCGGGCGCCGGCGATCCGGTGGAAAGCTACGATGTCGGCATCGATGTCGGCTATCAGGTCGATCTGTTCGGCCGCATCCGCCGCGCCATCCAGGCGAGCCGGGCCGACGCGGAGTCCGTGCAGGCCGCCTTCGATCTCGCCCGCGTCACCGTCGCAGCCGAGACGACCCGCGCTTATGCCGATGCCTGCGGCGCCGGGCGCCAGCTCGCCATCGCGCGCGAAAGCCTGCGCGTGCAGGAGCGGACCTTCGATCTCACCCGCCGCCTGTTCGAAGGCGGCCGTGCGACCGCGCTCGACACGAACCAGGCCGGATCGCAGCTCGATCAGACCCGCGCCGCCATTCCGACACTGGAGGCACGGCGCCAGACCGCTTTGTTCCGCCTCGCCACCCTGACCGGACGCCCCCCGGCGGAATTCCCGCAAAGCGTGGCGGCCTGCGAAACCTCGCCCGAACTGGCCGCGCCGATCCCGGTCGGAGACGGCGCGGGCCTGCTTGCTCGCCGCCCGGACCTGCGCGCCGCGGAGCGCGATCTTGCCGCGGCCACGGCGCGGGTCGGCGTCGCCACCGCCGCGCTCTATCCCAGCATTAGCATCGGTGGCTCGGCCGGCACGACGGCGGATTCGCCGGGCGCACTCTTCTCCGGCGATTCGCTGCGCTTCAGCATCGGCCCGCTCATTTCCTGGCAATTCCCCGACATCTTCGCCGCGCGCCAGCGGGTGCGGCAGGCGGAGGCGTCGGCGGATGCGGCGTTGGCCCGGTTCGATGGGGCCTGGCTGACGGCGCTGCGCGAAACGGAAAGCGCGCTCACCAATTATGCCCGCGAGCTGGACCGCGTCACGGCGCTCACCCGCGCGCGAGATCAGAGCGCCGAGGCCGCGCGCATCGCCCGCTTGCGCTATCAGGCGGGGCGCGAGGCCTTCCAGGTCGTGCTCGATGCCGAGCGCGTCCTCGCCCAGACCGACGCCGCGCTCGCCCAGTCGGAGGCGCAGCGCTCCGACTATCTCGTCACCCTGTTCCTCGCTTTGGGCGGCGGCTGGCAGGACGCGCCGCCGGTCGTCGAACGCTCGATCCGCAATCCCTAGCCGGCAGAGTGGAATGTCGCGCGGTGATTGCGCGGGCGGCAAAAACTTTCCCTTTTGGCGCGCTTCAAGGGCAAATCATTGCTCTCTGATGTCCTGTGCTTGCGCTCGCCTTCATGCTTCGACAGTCTGTTGCGGCGCAACAAGCGGAGACGTTTCGCTGGACGGGGAGAGCCGAGCTTGGCGATGGCGCCGGAATTGCAGGGTCTCTACGACCCCCGCAACGAGCATGACTCGTGCGGGATGGGTTTCGTCGCGCATGTAAGGAACGAGGCGTCAAACGCGATCATCGCGCAGGGCCTCCAGATACTCGCCAATCTCGATCATCGCGGCGGCGTCGGCGCCGATCCGCTGATGGGCGATGGCGCGGGTTGCCTCATCCAGATTCCCGATGCCCTGTTCCGCGACTGGGCGGAGCAGGCGCGCGTCAGCCTGCCCAAACCGGGCGACTATGCCGTGGCGATGTGCTTCCTGCCCCGCGACGAGGCGAGCCGGAGCGCGGCGACCGAGCGGTTCGAGCGGTTCATCCGGATCGAGGGCCAGGTCTTGGTCGGCTGGCGCGACGTGCCCACCGACATGGCGGGGCTGGGCGCGGCGGTGCTGGAATCGATGCCGGTCATCCGCCAGGCCGTCGTCGCGCGCGGGCCGAACGTGAAGGATCAGGATGCGTTCGAGCGCAAGCTGCTCGCGATCCGCAAGCAGACCCAGAATCCGCTGGAGGCCGAAGCGCTGAAGCGCGACCTGCCGGGCCTGCCGGATTTCTACATGGCGTCCTTCTCCAGCCGCACCCTGGTCTACAAGGGGATGCTGCTCGCGACCCAGGTCGGGAGCTTCTACACCGATCTCGCCAATCCGCTGACCGTGTCGGCGCTGGCGATGGTGCATCAGCGTTTCTCGACCAACACCTTCCCGTCCTGGCGGCTCGCGCATCCCTATCGGTTCATCGCCCATAATGGCGAGATCAACACGGTGCGCGGCAATGTGAACTGGATGAACGCGCGCCGCCGCACGCTCGAATCGCCGCTGCTGGGCGCCGATCTCGACAAGATGTGGCCGATCATCCCGCACGGCCAGTCGGACACCGCCTGTCTCGACAATGCGCTCGAGCTGCTGATCGCCGGCGGCTATTCGCTGCCGCACGCGATGATGCTGCTCATCCCGGAGGCCTGGTCCGGCGATGCGCGGATGGAGCCGAAGCGCCGCGCCTTCTACGAATATCATGCCGCTTTGATGGAGCCGTGGGACGGCCCGGCCGCCATCGCCTTCACCGACGGCCGCCAGATCGGCGCGACTTTGGACCGCAACGGCCTCAGGCCCGCGCGCTTCCTCGTCACCGACGACGATCTGGTCGTGATGGCGTCGGAAAGCGGCGTGCTGCCGATTCCGGAAGAGAAGATCGTCCGCAAGTGGCGGCTCCAACCCGGCAAGATGCTGCTCATCGATCTGGAGCAGGGCCGCATCGTCGAGGACGCGGAGGTCAAGGCGAAGCTGGCCGACGAGGAGCCTTATGGCGATTGGCTGGCCGCGACCCAGTTCGACGTCAAGGATCTGCCGCCCGGCTGCAATCCGATCCGCCGCCCGCCGGACGACAATGTCTTCCGCCGCACCCAGATGGGCTTCGGCTATACCGAGGAGGATTTGAAATTCTTCCTCGCGCCGATGGGCGCGCTGGCCGACGATCCGATCGGCTCGATGGGAACGGACACGCCGCCCGCCATCCTCTCGGACAAGCCGCGCCTGCTCTACGATTATTTCAAGCAGAACTTCGCGCAGGTCACGAACCCCCCGATCGATCCGATCCGCGAGAGCCTGGTCATGAGCCTCGTGACCATGATCGGCCCGCGCCCCAATCTGCTCGGCCACCAGGCCGGCTCGCACAAGCGCCTGGAGGCGGCGCAGCCGATCCTCACCAACGAGGATCTGGAGAAGATCCGCTCGATCCACGAGACGCTGGACGGCGCCTTCCGCACCCAGACCCTGGATGCGACCTGGCCCAAGGGCGGGGACGCGCAATCGCTCGAAGCCGCGCTGCAGCGGCTGTGCTGGGAAGCGACCGAGGCGGTGCTCGCCGATATCAACATGCTGATCCTGTCGGACCGCGCGGCGGGGGAGGATCGCATCCCGATCCCGGCGGCTTTGGCCACCGGCGCGGTCCATCATCACCTGATCCGCCAGGGCCTGCGCATGCAGACCGGCCTCGTCGTCGAGACGGGCGAGGCGCGCGAGGTGCATCATATGTGCGTCCTCGCCGGCTATGGCGCGGAGGCGATCAACCCCTGGCTGGCCTTCGACACGATCGACGATCTGTGCGCGCGCGGCCGTCTCGCGGTCGCGCCGGACAAGGCGCAGGCCAATTACATCAAGGCGCTCGGCAAGGGCATGCTGAAGGTGATGTCCAAAATGGGCATCTCCACCTTCCAGTCCTATTGCGGCGCGCAGATATTCGACGCGATCGGCGTCGCCCAGTCCCTGGTCGATCGCTATTTCACCGGCACCGCAACGGTGGTCGAAGGGATCGATCTCGCCGGTCTCGCCGAGGAGACGGCGCGGCGTCACCGTCTCGCCTGGGGCGGTGAGGAGACCCTGCTCGATATGGGCGGCCTCTACGGCCAGCGCTTCGATGGCGAGGCCCATGCCTGGACGTTCGACAGCGTCGCGAACCTGCAACATGCCGTGCGCGGCAATCTGCCCGACAAGTACCGGGCCTTCGCCGATGAGATCAACGCGCGCGACCGCCGCCTGCTCACCCTGCGCGGCCTGCTCGATTTCCGCCCCGCCGGCCCGGCCGTCCCGCTGGACGAGGTCGAGCCCGCCAGCGAGATCGTCAGGCGCTTCGCCACCGGCGCGATGAGCTTCGGCTCGATCAGCCGCGAGGCGCACGCCAATCTCGCCGTCGCGATGAACCGGATCGGCGGCAAGTCCAACACCGGCGAGGGCGGGGAGGAGCCGGACCGCTTCATCCCGCTCCCCAACGGCGACTCGCTGCGCTCGTCGATCAAACAGGTGGCGTCGGGCCGCTTCGGCGTCACCGCCGAATATCTGGTCAATGCCGACGACATCCAGATCAAGGTCGCGCAGGGCGCCAAGCCGGGCGAGGGCGGGCAGCTTCCCGGCCACAAGGTGGACAAGCATATTGCCTCCGTCCGCCATTCCACGCCCGGCGTCGGCCTGATCTCGCCGCCGCCGCATCACGACATCTATTCGATCGAGGATCTGGCCCAGCTCATCCACGATCTGCGCAGCGTCAATCCGCCGGCGCGCATATCGGTGAAGCTGGTGTCGGAAGTGGGCGTCGGCACTGTGGCTGCGGGCGTCGCCAAGGCGCGCGCCGACCACATCACCATCTCGGGCTTCGAGGGCGGCACCGGCGCTTCGCCGCTGACCTCGCTCAAGCACGCCGGCGGCCCGTGGGAGCTCGGCCTCGCCGAGACCCAGCAGACGCTGCTGCTCAACGGGCTCCGCGACCGCATCGTCGTCCAGACCGACGGCCAGATGAAGACCGGGCGCGACGTCGTGGTCGCCGCCCTCC
>JBBCJP010000012.1:0-34681 GCA_037190625.1 Alphaproteobacteria bacterium | reverse complement strand
CCCCTGTCGTTCCGGCAGCCGGCCGACGCGGTGGAGGTCACGCGGCCCCCCGCCCGGCGCGACCCGATCGGCGTCGCGCTGATCGTCCAGGGCGACGGTCTGGTCCGCGGCTGACGGCGGCGACGGCGCGCGCCAGAGATTGCACCCCCGCCCCCCTTCCCCTATAGGCGCCCGCGATCCTGCCCCGGCCGCGTCAAGGGCGTCGCCGGGGCTCACCGTTTCCAGGGGACATGCGCACATGGCTCGCCGCCGGCAGATCTACGAAGGCAAGGCCAAGATCCTCTACGAGGGCCCCGAGCCCGGCACGCTGATCCAGTATTTCAAGGACGACGCGACCGCCTTCAATGCGCAGAAGAAGGGGCAGATCGCCGGCAAGGGCGTGCTCAACAACCGCATCTCCGAGCATATCTTCACGCTGCTCGGCACGATCGGCGTGCCGACCCATTTCATCCGCCGGCTCAACATGCGCGAGCAGCTCATCCGCCAGGTCGAGATCGTGCCGATCGAAGTGGTGGTGCGCAACGTCGCCGCCGGCTCGCTGTCGACGCGGCTCGGCATCGAGGAAGGCACCCAGCTCCCGCGCACGATCATCGAATATTGTTACAAGGACGATGCGCTGGGCGATCCGCTGGTCGCCGACGAGCATATCGCCTGCTTTGGCTGGGCCAGCCAGGAAGAGATGAACGACATCGCCGACATGGCGATCCGCGTGAACGACTTTCTGTGCGGCCTCTTCGCGGCGATCGGCATCCGGCTGGTGGATTTCAAGCTGGAATTCGGCCGGCTCTGGGAAAACGATTATGCCCGTATCATCCTGGCCGACGAGATCAGCCCGGACGGCTGCCGGCTGTGGGACATGGCTTCGGGCGAGAAGCTCGACAAGGACCGCTTCCGCCGCGATCTGGGCGGCGAGGCGGAGGCCTATCAGGAGGTCGCCCGCCGGCTCGGCCTGATGCCGGAGGGCGAGGCCAGCGCGGTGCTCGATATGGCGGAACACCGCCAGAAGCGGGGGAAGTAGGCCAACTTCCCATAGCCCGGTTGCCGTGACTCCAGCGAAAGCTGGAATCTCATTTCTTTTCGAGGCGGGGCAAGGCAAGCGAGATTCCAGCTTTCGCTGGAATGACGATTTGGGTGAAAACGAAAAAGGCCCCGTCCTTCTAGCGAGGACGGGGCCTTTGCTTTCAGGCTCTCCCTAGCCTTTTGTTCTCGTGACGCTCAGCGCGATGCGCTGGCCGGGCCGCCAATCGCCATCGCCGGGACAGCGCGGTCGCGATCGACCCGCTCCTGCAGCGCGAGCAGGGTTTCGTTGGACTGCATGAAGGGGATCGGGTTGACGGCGCGGCCGTCGATGCGGACTTCATAGTGGAGGTGGCTGCCGGTCGAGCGGCCGGTCGAGCCCATGAGGCCGATCAGGTCGCCGCGGCTGACGCGCTGGCCGGGCTGAGCGATGAGGCGCGACATGTGGCCATAGCGGGTCTGGATGCCCTGGCCGTGATTGATCTCGACGAGATTGCCATAGCCGCCGCGATTATATTCGGAGCGCGAGACGATGCCGTCGGCGGTGGCGTAGATAGGCGTGCCGACCGGGCCGGCGAGATCGATGCCGCCATGCATCGCGGCGCGACCGCGGAAGGGATCGGAGCGAACGCCGAAACCGCTGGTGAAGGCGATCGACGTACGGACCGGGCGGGCGGAGGGAATGGCGACCACGCCCTGCTCGAGCTGCTCAAGCCGGCGCCAGCTCGCGAACAGCTCGCGGAACTGCGGATCGGCATTGTCGACTTCCTCGAGGGGGCCGCCGACGCCGCCGCGGGCACGGTGGAAACGGGCCGGGTTGAGGCCGAGCTCGCGGATCGCCTGGGCCGTTTCGCGATAGCGGGCCTGGTTGGCATGCTTGGCTTGCTCGGCGAGATCGGCCTGCTGGCCCTCGATGCCGGCATAAGCCTGGGCAAGGGGATTGTCCGGCGCTTCACCGGTTTCGGGAAGCAGCGCGGCGAGCTGGTCGGCATCGGCATCGCCGGACAGCATCTGCGCGAGGAAGGCCTGGCGGCGCTCCAGCAGCGCGGCATGATCCTGGGTCTGGGCACGCATGTCGGCGATCTGCGCCTCCATCTGCGCGACCTGGCCCTGCATCCGCGCCACGTCCCCGTTCATCGCCGCGACCGCCTGGAAGGTCGCGAAAGCGGACCAGGCCAAAACGACAAAGGCGGCGAAAGCCGCCGCCATCTGTACGCGCGCGCCGATCGTGAAGCGGCGCAGACTCTTGCCGTCGTGCAGGAAAATATCGCGCGGCTTGAACAGGTCACGGAACTTCGCCGTAATCCCAGCGTTGGCCGTGACAGTCGAATTCGTCATCATCTTCCCCGGTCGGCCCAAACATTTCGGGCCGGCTCGGTCACGCCTGCGCGACCGTATTGAAATTATGGGCGATTGCCCCGCTACAGACGCCGGAAGGTGCCCACCCCGTGCGTGTGGCTGGAGAATGTTAACGAAAATCAGTCCCGGCAAGCCCGTGATGGTAATCGCGGGACAAACCGGCTTCGTCGCGCGCCGAGTCGTTGAACGGTGGCTTAACGCTCCCTCGAAAATGCTTCCGGACGAGAGTGTGCCAATGGGGAATCGGCGCGAATCCAGCGGATTCGCAGCCCTGGCGGAACCAGTGCGTGCCGGCCGCCACGTGGCGGATTTCATCGTGGTAAATGCGGGTCAGGATCGCGGCGGAACGCGCGTCTCCGGCGCGTTCGAAGCTGGCAACCGTCGCCGGCGTCACGTCCAGTCCGCGCGCTTCCAATACCATCGGCACGACAGCGAGGCGGGCGAGCAGGTCCTGCGCCGTCTCCGTAGCCGCTTCCCACAGCCCGTCATGCGCGGGCAGCGCGCCGTAATGCGACCCCAGTGCCCGCAGCCGCCGATCGAGCAACGCGAAATGGATCGCCTCGTCCGCGCCGACGCCGATCCAGTCGTCGACGAAGGCGCGCGGCAAGCCGGCGCCGAACCGCCCGGCCATGTCGAAAGCAAGGTCGATCGCGCCGAATTCGATATGGGCGAGCGCGTGGAGCAAAGCGATGCGGCTGCGCTCGGACCCCGCTTTCCCCCGCTTCGGCATCCGGTTGGGCGGCAGCAATTCTGGTCGGGCGGGACGTGTCGGCCGATCGGGCATCGCCGCCTCGAAGCGATGCGCTAGTTCACCCCACCGCCACGCTCGCGCCGCCGCACGCGCCGCCTTGACCTTGGCAACAGGCTCGCCCGCCAGCAGCACGCCCCGGCAGGCCTCGGCGATGCTCGTCATGCCTCTTCCCTCGTCATGCCGGGCGCTGTACCCGCCTCAACCATGACTTTCACCGCCAAAATCCTGCTGTTGGGCTCCGGCGAACTCGGCCGCGAATTCGCCATCTCCGCCAAACGCCTCGGTGCCCAGATCGTCGCCTGCGATTCTTATGCGGGCGCCCCGGCCATGCAGGTCGCCGACGCCTTCGAGGTTTTCTCGATGCTCGACGCCGAAGCGCTGCGCGCGGCGGTGGAGAAGCACCGCCCCGACCATATCGTGCCGGAGATCGAGGCGATCCGCACCGAGGAGCTGGTCGCGCTCGAAGCGGAGGGCTGGCATGTCGTGCCCTCCGCCCGCGCCACGCAGATGACCATGAACCGCGACGCGATCCGTGCGCTCGCAGCCGAAAGCCTGGGCCTGCGTACCTCGCGCTACCGCTTCGCGGAGAGCCTCGACGAGGTGCGCGACGGCGCGGCGCATACCGGCCTCCCCTGCGTCATCAAGCCCGTCATGTCCTCGTCCGGCAAGGGCCAGTCCACGGTGCGCGACGAAGCGGGGCTGGAGGCGGCCTGGACCTATGCGGTCGCCAACATGCGCGGCGACCGGCCCCGGGTGATCGTCGAGGAGTTCGTCGATTTCGATTACGAGATCACCCTGCTCACCGTGCGCACCCGCGACGGCGTGCTGTTCTGCCCGCCGATCGGCCACCGGCAGGAGCGCGGCGACTATCAGGAAAGCTGGCAGCCGATGGCGATGTCCGATGCCGCGCTGGCCAGTGCGCAGCACATGGCACGCAAGGTGGTCGACAATCTTGGCGGCCACGGCATTTTCGGCGTCGAATTCTTCGTGAAGGGCGAGGAGGCGATCTTCTCCGAACTGTCGCCCCGCCCGCACGACACCGGTATGGTGACCCTGATCTCGCAGAATCTCAGCGAGTTCGATCTTCACGCCCGCGCCATTCTCGGCCTGCCGATTCCCGCGATCCGGCTAAACGGCCCCTCTGCCTCGGCAGTGATCTTGGCGGACCGCGAATCCGAAGCCTTCGCCTATGACGGCCTTGCCGAGGCGCTGGCGCTGGGCGGCACTGACGAGGTGGACATTCGCATCTTCGGCAAGCCGGTCACGCGGCCCTATCGCCGCATGGGCGTGGCGTTGGCGCGCTCCCGGGATACGGACAAGGCGCGGGGATTGGCCGCCGAAGCCGCCGCGCGGATCCGCATTGTCTATTCCTGATTGCCGACCGCGATAGTCTCTTCGGCGAAGACCGGTTCGGTCTCATATTCGATCCGAACCGGCTCACGCCTATCCCGCTCCTTGGGGCCGAGCGCATCCGCATCGGCCTTGGCAAAGGCATTGTCGATCGCCCGGCGCGCGGTCCGTTCCGCCGCGGCGAGTTCCTCGCGGCTGCCGAAATAGGGGACTCGCGCCGAATAGCCTTCCTCTCCGTCGCACTGCGCACCGCATGCTACATTGCGCGCCATCTCTCCCGCTTCCCATCCGTACAGCTCGCTGTAGCTCGGCATCCGCTGAGACAGGTTGGAAGAGGAGGTTGCGGCTGCGATCCTGGGGCGCGGCGCAGCGGGCGTGCTGTAATGGGCCGGATTGATGCCCTCGACGGCGGCATTGCCGAGACCGACGCCGGCAAACACGGCCAGCAACAGGCCGCCACCGATCCCGGCTAGGACATGGGGACGCGTCATCCATGCGATAACGGGCCGGCGACCGCGACGTTCCCGGGAGCGGCGGCGATGTCTCACGGCAGCTCCTGCACGGCCTCCAGCACCGCCTCGGCGTGGCCGGGGACTTTCACCTTGCGCCAGATCCGCGCGACCGTGCCGTCCCGGTCGATCAGGAATGTCGCCCGGTCGATCCCCATATATTTGCGGCCGTAGAGACTCTTCTCGACCCAGGTACCGAACGCCTCGCAAACCGCGCCGTCCTCGTCGCTGGCGAGACGGACGGCAAGGCCGTGCTTGTCGGTGAACTTGCGGTGCTTGGCCGGGCTGTCCTTGGATACGCCCAAGATCCACGCCCCGTGCTTCTCGAACTCCCCGGCCAATGCGCTGAAGTCGAGCGCTTCGCGCGTGCAACCCGTCGTGTCGTCCTTCGGATAGAAATAGAGAACCAGCTTGTGGCCCTTGAAATCGGCCGGGCTCACTGGCTCGCCGTCCATGCCGGTCAGCTTCACGTCCGGCACCAGATCGCCTTCACGCAACATGTCAGTCTCCCTTGCCGGCAGCGACCGCGCGCCACAGCTCGCTTATCGTCTGCCGCGCGCGTTCGTGCGCGGCAAGCAGTTCCTGCCAATCCTCAAGCCCGCACGCCCGCGCGACAAGCTGGTGCGAAGCCGCGGCCGGCTCTGAGGAATCGGGTGCGACCAGGCGCAGCACGACGAGCATCCGGGTGAGCAGCCGCCAGGCCTCGCCGATCTCCTCGGGCATGTGGCCGGCGACGGCCAGCGCATCGATCGCGGCGCCTGCATCGGGGTTAAGACCCTCGCGATGGACGAGCTGGAGCACCTGCAGGGCGAATTCCAGATCGACCAGTCCGCCTTCGCCCAGCTTGATGTCGAACGGGCCCCTGGGCTTCTTGTGGCGCGCGATGTCCAGCCGCATCCGTGCGGCATCGGCGCGGACGGTCTCCGGATCGCGCTCAAGCCGCAGGATGCCGTCGATACTCTCCGCCAATGCGGCGCGCGCATCCGCCGGGCCGAAGATCGGCCGCGCCCGGGTCAGCGCCATATGCTCGAAGGTCCAGGCCTTGGAGCGCTGATACTCCTCGAAGCTCGCCGCCGAGATGGCGAGAAGCCCGTCCGCGCCGGACGGGCGCAGCCGGGTATCGACGTCGTAGAGCGGGCCGGCGGCGGTCGGCACGCTGAGCGCGGCGGTGACGCGGGGCGCGAGGCGGTTGAAATAGTCGGTCGCCCTGAGCGGCTTCGGCCCGTTCGATTCCGCCTCGTGGCTGCCGCTGAACAGGTAGATGAGGTCGAGATCGGAGGCATGAGTGAGCGCGCCGCCGCCGAGCCGGCCGAGGCCCAGGATCATCAGTTCCGCGCCCGGAACGCGACCATGCGCCTTTTCGAACTCGGCGATCGCAGCATCGGCGAGGACACGGATCGCCGCTTCGGCGACCCGCGCATAGCCGCGCGCCGCCTCGATCGGATCGGCCCGTGCGAGCACGATCTGCGCGCCCAATGCGAAGCGCGCCTCGTTGACGCTGCGCCGGACGCGATCGAGGAAGAGCTGGTAATCCTCGTCGGCCCGGTCCGATCGGGCGAAACGCTCCGCCAACGCGCCCACATCCCTGGCCGGCGCAAAGGCGCTGGCGTCGATCAGACCGTCTAGCAATTCGGGCCGCCGGGCGAGTTGGTCTGCAAGCGCCGGTGCGTGGCTCAGAATCGCGCCGAAATGCTGGGTCAGCCCCGGCCGCGCCTCCAGCAGACGGTAGAGATTGATCCCGCTCGGGAGCTTTTCCACCACATCGTCGAAGCGGTTCATGGCACGCATCGGATCGGGCGCGTCGGCGAAAGCCTCGATCAGCACCGGCAGCATCGCCTCGAACGCCTCGACCGCCGCCGGCGTCCTGAGCGAGCGTGCCTTGCCCGAGCGCCAGCCTTCGATCCGCGCCCGCGCCGCTGGGGCATCGGCGAATCCCGCTTCGGCGAGGTTCCTCTCCAGCGAGTCCGGATCGACCGGGAGCCGCCGCTCCCCGCCCCCGCCGAGCCGGTCATAAGCGGTGCCCACCCGCTGCACATGGGGCGCAACCAGATCGAGCAAGGCATCGCCATCGGCCAGGCCGTGCAGCCGCGCGACATTGTCCAGCGCCTCGGCATCGCGCGGCAGACTGTGCGTCTGGCGATCGTCAACCATCTGGAGGCGATGCTCGATCGTGCGCAGCAATGGATAGGCGGCGGCAAGCGCCTCGGCTTCGCCGGCCTCCACCCGTCCGGCCGCCGCGAGCGCGGCAAGCGCCACCAGCGTGTCCGGCGCGCGCAGAGCCGGCTCTCGGCCGCCATGGATGAGCTGATGAATCTGGGCGAAGAATTCGATCTCGCGAATGCCGCCACGGCCACGCTTCAGGTCATAACCCGGCCCGAATGCCTGGCCTTGGGCATAATGGTCGCGAATCCGCCGCGTCATCGCTTGAATCTCGCCGATCGCGCCGAAATCGAGGCTGCGGCGCCAGATGAACGGGTGGATCGCGTCCAGAAAATAATCGCCCAGCGCCGAATCGCCGGCCGCATGGCGAGCGCGGATGAAGGCGGCGCGCTCCCACGGCAAAGCCGAGGATTCATAATAGCCGATCGCCGCGTCCACCGGCAACGCGATCGGCGTCACTTCCGGCGACGGCCTGAGGCGCAGATCGACCCGGAAGGCATAGCCGTCGCCGGTGCGTTGCTGGACGATCTCGGTCAGCCGGTTGCCGATGCGAACCGCCGCCTGGTCCGGCTCCTCGCGCGGCTTCCGCGGCAGGATCGCGGGATCGTAGAGATAGATGAGATCCACATCGGACGAATAATTGAGCTCGCGCCCGCCCAGCTTGCCGAGCGCGATCACGGCGAAACCGCGCGGGGCCTCATCCGGGGTGCGCTCGGCGATCGCCGCCGCCAGCGCGCGTTCCAGCGTGCGGTCGGCCAAGTCGGACAAAGCCGCCGTCACTTCCGCCAGCGCAAGCGCGCCGGCGAGGTCGCCGATGCCGAGCGCCAGCGCAAGCGCGCCGCGTTCGCGCCGCAGCGACGCCATGGCGTCCGCCGCGTGGCCTCCCTCGGCTCGGGCGGCGTCGAGGGCGCCCGCCATATCGCCGGCCGCCAGGCGCGTGGCGACGTGCGGATGCTTTTCGATCAGAAAGCGCAGAAATGGCGAATGTGCGCCAGCGCGCGCCAGCGCCCCGCTGAAATCGGGCGCCTGCCCTCCGGACGCGCCTGTCGTTTTCATGTCACACTAGTCGCCACCGACCGTTGACTCTCCGCAACCATTGCAACCCGCGCCCCCAGCATACGTTAGAGCCATCGTGGAAAAGGTGAATGCAAGAGATTTGGCCATAACAGGCGACTCCCTCCGGCGCTTCGAGCGGGTGGTTCCCCCCGCCGAACATGCCGGCGTGGGCGCCGCCTTGCGCCGCGCCTTCCACATGAACGGCGAGACCCGCTCGCTCAAGAAATTTGAGGATCTGCTCGCCCGGCTCGATTGACCGTCCGGCTCAATCGTCCTGTGGTCCATTGCGATCCCGGCTGAGATCGTCGACCGCTCCCATGATGGTTTGCAAGGGCGACTTATCGCTTGCCGGCGCGTCGCGCCGCGAGGGCAGGTCGCTGCCCGCGAGCAACGATTCCAGCGCGACCCGGCCCCGAGCCACGCGGCTCTTGATCGTGCCGACCGCACAGCCGCAAATCTCGGCCGCTTCTTCATAGGCGAAGCCGCCCGCGCCGACCAAGATCAGCGCCTCGCGCTGGGGCTGCGGCAAATGCAGCAGCGCACGCTGCATGTCGCCGAGTTCGATATGCCGGTCCTGGCTCGCCGGTGCGGCGAGCAGTTTTGACGCCGTGATCTCGTCCCACTCGCCCTTGAAGCGCGCACGGCGCATCTGGCTGAGGAACAGATTGCGCAAGATGATGAAGGTCCAGGCACGCATGTTGGTGCCGGCCTGGAAGCGCTTGCGCGCCGCCCACGCCTTCAACAGCGTCTCTTGTACGAGATCGTCGGCAAGATCGCGGCTGCCCGACAGCGAGCGGCCGAAGGCGCGCAGGTGCGGGATCACCTGCGTGAGTTGCAGCTTGAATTCGGAATCCGCAAGCGGCACCGTCTCCGCGGCGCCGTCCTTGCCGTCTCGATAACTTGCCGGCCTGTCGCCCGCCATGAATCCGCCCTTACAATTGACGCAACACGGAGCCGAACGCGCTGCTTTCGCATCGCCGCTCCATGGCCAGGATAGACCTTATCGCCAGACAAACAACAGGATGAGGAAAATCAGGATGACCAGCGCGAGACCCCAGCCGAGAACATAGCGCGTGACGTGCGGCGTCGATCCGGCGCGCGCGTCCGTCGTGTTGATATGCTGCTCTTCGTCGTTCATGCCAGCGTGCCCTTCGCCCTTCGGGTTCCATTCGTTACAGGAGGGCAACGCCCCGGAGTCAGCACGGGTTCCGCCATTTCGACCCGCGAACGCCACGTTTCCCCGGCGCCGCGAGCGATTCAGGCTGGAACCGTGGCGGCGTCGAAGAACAGGGCCTGGGCGATCGCCGCCTTCACGGTCGCGCGCTGGAAAGGCTTGGTGATCAGGAAGGTCGGCTCTGGCCGCTCGCCGGTCAGCAGCCGCTCCGGAAAGGCGGTGATGAAGATCACCGGGACCTGGAATTCGCCCAATATGTCCTTCACCGCGTCGATCCCGGAACTGTCGTCGGCGAGCTGAATATCCGCCAGCACCAGGCCGGGCCTCTTCGTCATCGCCAGCGCGACCGCCTCGTCCCGGGTGACCGCGACGCCGGTGACGTTGTGGCCGAGATCGCGCACGATCGTCTCGATATCCATCGCGATGATCGGCTCGTCCTCGATGATCAGCACGTCGGCATGGGTCTGGCGCTCGATCTCTGCCAGCGCCTCGCCGACCAGGCCTTCGACCTCGTCGGCCGAGGCCCCGATGAGGTAGCCGGCATCGTCGGGCGTGAACCCCTCCATCGCGGTGAGCAACAGCGCCTGGCGCGACAGGGGCGTCACCAGCGCCAGCCGCGCATGAGCGATGCCTTCGGCCTCGTCGGCATTGCCGGCGCCGAAACCGGGCGCCTCTTCGATATTCGCCGAAGACCAGATGGCGTGGAAGGTGCGATACAGCCCGAGCCTGGGATCGACCCCACGCGGAAAATCGCCCGGCGACGCCACGATCGCCTCGAGCGAGGCGCGCACGAAGGCATCGCCATGCCCCTGGCTGCCGGTCAGCGCGCGCGCATAGCGACGCAGGAAAGGAAGATGCGGCGCGAGTTCCTGGCCCAGCGACATTCGTACGACTCCTCTCAATTCCGTGGGGCCGGCTATGGATGGCGCGCGTGCCCCATGCAAGTCCGCGCATTGTGGGCATGTCAACGCCGGACGCAGCCGAAACGATCCCCGCTTGCCCATTGTGCGAGCAGTGGAACAATCGACGGAGTTTTTTGTTTCCAAGCCCACGCGGTCTCATTATCCGGGACTGCCTTGACTGGACGCGGGCTGCGGCGGGGAATACCGAAGCGACTTGCCCGATCAGACAGTTTGAAGCTGCGGGCGCGGCTTGATATGGGTCGCGAGGGGTAAAAATTTTGAGCTTTCAAGGCGATAGCAACAAGCAAGGCAAGGCAAAATCCGGATCGGATGCAGCCGCCTCGCCGCCGTCGCAGCGGAAGAAGCGCGGATCGCCGAGCGATGTCGGAACGGCGCTGCGAACCGCATATCAGCGCACGATCGACGAGGACATCCCGCCTGAAATGATCGATCTCCTCGGTCGGCTGACCTGAATCGGGACAGGCCGAATGACCGATCCGCCAGGCAAGCGACCGGATGGGTTCTGGGCGCGGCTGGCGACCGGCCCCAAAATGCTCGCCGTCCTTACGCTCGGGCTCCTGCCGCTCGGCATCATCGCCATATTGATGACGATCCACAACGCCCGCGAAAACAGCGCGGAACGCACCGCGCGGACGCTGTCGCGGCTGGACGACAAGGCCGAGCTGCTTAACGAGCTGATCGCGCGCAGCGCCATCACGATGCGCGCCGCCAATGCGGCGGTCACCGCCGCGCCGGTCACCGCCGCAATCTGTGCCGGCGCATTGCGCCGGCTGGAGACGCTGCAGCCGGTGGCCGGGCGCTACGCGCTTTATCGGGCCGGCGACCGCCCGGATTGCGCGACGCCCGGGTTTGCCCCGGCCGTTGCCGAACGGGGACAGCCAGGATCGACGCTGTCGATCGCCGATGAAGGCAGGATGCTGCGGCTCAGCCTCTATAACGAGGCCGGGCAAATCGAGGGCGTGGCCGAATTTCCGCGCGACGGCCTGGCAGAGCTCACCTTCATTCCCGGCACCACCGCCGATTTCAGGCTTGAACTGCTCGGCGCCGGCCGCCGTATGCTGATCCGCGACGATTACCGGCCGATGCCGTTCGTTCGCGGCATTTCCGACACGGTGCAGATCGGCGAAGGCGATTTCCGGTTGCGGATTCGCGTCGGTGCAGTCCCGATCCGCGCGCTCGACGCGGCGCTGATCCTGCTGCCGGTGCTGATGTGGCTGGCGGCGGCACTGATCGGCTGGCTGATCGTCAACCGGCTGCTGTTGCTCCCGCTGGCCAGGATCCAGCGCGCGGTGGCGGACTATCGCCCCGGTGAGCGTCCGCTCGACATGCCCCGATTGCGTTCGCCGGCGCGGGAGATCGGCGAACTGGGCGAAGCATTCGATACGATGACCCAAACGGTGGCGCGGCATGAGGCGGATCTGGAAGCCGCTGTGGAGCGCCAGAAGAAGCTTGTGCGCGAGGTCCACCACCGGGTGAAGAACAATCTCCAGGTCGTCGCCTCCTTGCTCAATCTCCATTCGCGCGGCGCGACCAGCGACGAAGTGGCGGCGGCCTATGCCTCGATCCAGCGCCGTGTGGACGCACTCGCCGTCGTCCACCGCAACCATTATGCCGAGCTGGAGGAGACGCGCGGCGTGGCGCTGCGTTCGCTCGTGCCGGAGCTCGCCGCCAATCTGCGCGCCACCGCGCCGGCCAGCGCCGGCGGGATGCAAATCCGGCTCGATATCGCGCCGCTCCATGCCGGCCAGGACGCCGCCGTGTCTGTCGCCTTTCTCGTTACCGAGGTGGTCGAGTTCGGCATGCTGTGCGGTGCCCGCTTGGTCTCGATCGTGCTCGAGCGGGCGGACGAGAATCTGGCGCGCCTCACGATCGAAGTGGACAGCCTGACCGGGCCGGTGGATTGCGATCCGGCGCTCACCGATCGGTTCGAGCGGATCATCACCGGCCTGGCCCGCCAGCTCCGCTCGACCCTGGAGCACGATCCGGAGCTCGGCAGCTATTCGGTCACCCTGGCCGTGATGCCGGGCCGGGAATCATCGGCTTCCGCCTGATTTTTCAGGTCCGCCGGCGACGGATGGGTTCGGCACGACGGCCAGCCGAAAAAATTTCGCCGGCGTGCGGAACCAGCATAGGCCTGCATCGTTGAGCGGTTCGGATAGTGACCTTTTGCCCCCCCGCTCTCGCTATCCAGATCATGGACCCGGACGCGCCGACCTCCCCCCCCCCCGGTAGCGCGTCCGGGTCCGACTTTTTTCGGGCACTTTCAGTTTCATGGTTCGGCGCACCCCACGCTCGCTTCGTCACGGAGGCGGAACCGCGCACGCTCCACATGCATTTCAGCATCGTCACGACCGGAACGTGCCGAATGCCGTTCCGGGCATGGGAGGACCGCCATGAAAAAGTTGATGATGATCTTCATTCTGTCGGGCAGCGTCGCGCTCGCCGCCTGCAATACGATCGAGGGTGCGGGCCGCGACGTGCAGTCCGTCGGCAACGCGGTGTCGGACGCCGCGGACTGAAGCGCAGCCTTCGCGAGGGGAAGCGCCGCCGGCGACGGCGGCGCTTTTCTTATGGATTGGACTGGGCGGCTTCCCGCGCCCGGCGGCGCTCGGTGAACCAAATCGCGACCAGCGATATTTCGTAGAGAATGATCAGCGGCACGGCGAGCAGGAACTGGGAAACCACGTCGGGCGGGGTCAGCACGGCAGCGATCACGAACGCGACCACGATCGCGTAGCGCCGGCCCTTGCGCAATTGGGTGCGCGTTACCAGCCCGGCCCGTTCCAGCAGCATCAGCAGCACAGGCAGCAGGAAGGCGATGCCGAAGCCGAACAGGAAGTGCATCACGAAGCTGAGATAATTGCCGACCGCCGGCATCGCCTCCAGCTGCCCCTCCAGCGCGCCGCCGCCGCCCACGTCGCCCTGAAAGCTGAGCAGGAAATGGAGCGCCACCGGCATCGCCACGAAATAGGCCAGGGAAGCGCCGGCGATGAAAAGGAAGGGCGTCAGCAGCAGGAATGGCAGCAGCGCGCGCTTCTCTTTCGAATAGAGGCCGGGCGCGACGAATTTCCAGAGCTGGTTGGCGAGGATCGGGAAGGCGATCATCAAGGCGGCGAAGAAAGCGACCTTGATCTCGACGAAAAAGGCTTCGAACACGTTGGTGTAGATCAGCCGTCCCTGCCCCGCCTTCAGCAGCGGCTGAACCAGAACGCCGAAGATCGGCCGGGCGAAATAGAGGCAGACGAAGAACGCCACGGCCAGCGCCGCAAAGCTCCACAGCAAACGCCGCCTCAGCTCGATCAGGTGATCGAGCAGTGGCGCCTTGCTGGCGTCCAGTTGCTCTTCTTCCGAACCGGCGCTCATGCGTCGTCCTTCTTGCGGGGCGCCGCCTTGCGCGGACGCGGCGCGCGGCGCGCCGGCGGCTTGCGCTTCGCGGCCGCATCGGCCGTCGGCGGCGTGGGCCCGAGCGGCAGTTCGGGCGCGGCGACAGGGGGTTCGGGCGGTGGCGACGAAGCTGCGGCCGGCGCCGGCGTCTCCTTGCCCCAGTCGCTGTCGGCCGGCGCGCCGGGATGCTCGCGCATGATCCGCTCGTTATTCGCCTTCCACTGCTTCTCCATGTCCTCCAGCTCGGCCTCGCGGATCATCGTATCGATGCCGGAGCGGAAATGGCGCGCCATGCCGCGAGCACGGCCCATGAACTGGCCGATCGTCCGCATCGCACGCGGCAGGTCTTTCGGGCCGATCACCACAAGGGCGACCAGCGCGATGATCAACAGTTCGCCGGAATCAATGCCGAACACGCGCCGCCCCTCGTCAGGCCCGCTGGGGGCCGGGTCTTATCGCCGGTCGGCTTCGGGCGTGGACGACGCCTCCGACGCGGCAGGAGGCGGCGCGGCCGGGCGCTCGTCGGCGATCCGCTGCTGCGGCTGCTGCTGGGCCGCCGCCTCCTCGTCCTCGCTCATGCCTTTCTTAAAGCTTTTGAGGCCTTTCGCGACATCGCCCATCATGTCGGAAAAGCGCCCTTTCCCGAACAGCAAGAGGATGACGAGGCCGACGACGAGCCAATGCCAGAGGCTGAAACCGCCCATGTGAGAATCTCCTTATCGCGTCGAATCTAGGCGTCTTCGCCGTCGGTTTCCAGTTCGGCGTCTTCCTCGCCCTCGAATCCCATCTGTTCCAGCGCGATATCGACCGGATCGAGCAGGCCCGCCGCCTTGAGATCGTCGATCCCCGGCAGGTCGCGGCGGCTGGCGAGCCCGAAATGGGTCAGGAACTCGGCGGTCGTCGCATAAGTGAGCGGCCGGCCCGGCACTTCGCGCCGCCCGGCGGGGCGCACCCAGCCCGCCTCCATCAGCACGTCGAGCGTACCCTTGCTGATCTGCACGCCCCTGATCGCCTCGATCTCGGCGCGGCTGACCGGCTCGTGATAGGCGATGATCGCCAGCGTCTCGACCGCCGCGCGGGACAGCTTGCGGCTTTCCTCCCGCTCGCGGCGCAGGACGGAGGCAAGGTCGGCGGCGGTCTGGAAATGCCAGCGCCCGCCCCGCTCGACCAGCTCGACGCCGCGCCCGGCATAATGGCTGGCGAGCGCCGCCAGCGCCGCCTTCACGTCCACGCCGTCGCCCACATAAGCGGCGATGTCGTCGATCCCCAGCGGCTCGGCGGCGGCGAACAGGGTCGCCTCCACGGCCCGCAAAGCGTCGGGCAATTCTTTCATGCCGCCCTCACGAAAAGCGGCTCGAAATTCCCCGCCTGGTCGATCTCGATCCGACCCAGCCGCGCCAGCTCCAGCGTCGCGACGAAACTGGAGGCGAGTGCAGACTTGCGGAACTCCCGATCCTGCGTCTCGGGCAGGAACGTTTCCAGCGCGGTCCATTCAAGCTTCGCCCCGATCATCCGCTCCAGCCGGTGCAGCGCCTCGTCCAGCGTCATCACCGGACGGCGCGCGATGACGTGCACCGCCGGCGCGCTGCGTGCCCGTACGATGCCGTAAGCGGCGATAAGGTCGTAGAGATCGGCCCGCCAGGCCGCCTTGCGCACCACCGTCAGCCCTTCCGGCACGGCGCGAAGGAAGACATCGCGCCCGATCCGGTCGCGCGCGACCAGCCGCGCCCCGGCCTCGCGCATCGCCTGCAGCCGCTGGAGCCGCAATTGCAGCCGCAACGCCAGCTCTTCGGGACTGGGATCGACGGTGGGATCCTTGGGCAGCAACAGGCAGGATTTGAGATAGGCGAGCCAGGCCGCCATCACGAGATAGTCGGCGGCGATCTCGAGCCGGAGCTTCTTAGCATCGGCGATGAAGGCGAGATATTGCTCGACCAAGGCCAGGATCGAGATTTTCGCCAGATCGACCTTCTGCGCCCGCGCCAACGTCAGCAGCAGATCGAGTGGCCCTTCCCAGCCGTCGATGTCGAGCGTGAGACGGTCGGCCTCGGAGGCCGTCGTCGCGTCAAGCTCGAAGGATTCGTCAGCTTCGCTCACG
Source organism: Alphaproteobacteria bacterium (assembly GCA_037190625.1). Classification (GTDB taxonomy): domain Bacteria; phylum Pseudomonadota; class Alphaproteobacteria; order Sphingomonadales; family Sphingomonadaceae; genus Allosphingosinicella. The sequence continues at coordinate 18,900 of JBBCJP010000012.1, read as the reverse complement.
CGACAGAACCTAAAGCGCGCCGGCGCCCGTGTCGAAGCCCAAAGCGGGGTTTTCCACAGCAACTAGGCGCAGGCGAGAAGCGCGTCCCGTTTCGCGGCCAGCTCGGCATGGGACCGGCTCGACGTCGGACCCGCGATGCTCGTCATCGCGCGCGACAGCCGCGCCGCAGCAGCAGTACTCATCGGCCCGAGCGCGCCGGCAATCTCTTCATTTTCCGCCAGCCTCCCGGAACAGTGCAGCGCCACGTCGCAACCGGCGGCGATTACGCCCGACGCCCGCTCGGCGAGCGTCCCCGACAAGGCCGACATGCCGATATCGTCGCTCATCAACAGGCCGTCGAAACCGATCCGTCCGCGAATCACTTCGCCGATCACGGCCGGCGAGAGGCTGGCGCAGCGCCCGGCATCCCAGGCGGGATACAACACATGCGCGGTCATCCCCACCGCCGCGTCGGCCAGCGCCCGGAACGGGGCGATGTCGGTCTCCAGCTCATCGGCGCGCGCATTCACGACGGGCAGCTCGGCATGGCTGTCCGCGGCCGCCCGGCCATGGCCGGGCATGTGCTTGACGATCCCCAGGCAGCCGCCCGCCGCCAGCCCGTCCAGCACGGCCCGCCCGAGCGCCGCGACCTGCATCGGTTCGGCGCCCAGCGCCCGATCGCCGATCACGTCATGGGCGCCCGCATGCCGCAGATCGAGCAGGGGTAGGCAGTTCACGTTCACACCGCACTCGCCGAGCATGATCGCGATCGCTTCCGCATTGATCCGGGCCGCTTCGATGGCGCTGATCGGCGCGCGCTCGTACAGTTCTGCGAAGCGCTGGGCGGCGGGAAATTCTGGCCATTCCGGCGGACCCAGCCGCGCCACCCGGCCGCCTTCCTGGTCGATCAGGATCGGCAGGTCGTCGCGTCCCGCCAAATCCCGCAGGCTGTCGGTGAGGGCGCGCAATTGGGCGCGGTTCCGGCAATTGCGCGCGAAGAGAATATAGCCGCCCGGATCGGCCGCGCGGAAAAAGGCGCGCTCGTTCTGATCGAGCGTTTCGCCGGCAAGGCCGAGAATGGCAGGCAGCATCGCCGGCGCATATCAGCCCGGTCGGCTGGCGCAAAGGCACGGAAAAGGAGGGGCGCGACTGGCGCCCCTCCTTCCCCCCCTCGCGTGACGCGGAGAAGCTTGGCTACTGGCTCGAAATTTCCGAGATGTAGAGTTGCGCCGGCTGCAGGCTGGAATTGCCGTAGGTGCCGATCCAGATTTCGTAACGGCCGCCGCGCGGATTGTTGAAACGCACCGACGGGTTGAGGCCGTTGCCCCCATCGTCGTCGCAATACCAGCGGCCATCGGGCCCGTTGATCACCAAGGTGGTGTCGGCGTTCGAATTGACCGAGATGATCAGCGGCAGCGTGCCGGGATTGAAATTGAGCCGCACGTCGGGCGCGTTGGCGATGAAGCCGCGGCAGGAGCTGCCGATCGCCCGCGACGAATCGATATTGCCGCCGGAACGCAGGCTGATGACCTGCGGATCGGGCTGGAAACCGCCGGTGAGACTGATCGTGCCATAGCTCGGCGCGGCGTTGAAATTCTGGGCGGACGCGGGGATCGCCGCGATCGAAGCGGCCAAAGCGATCGACGTCGCGATCTTCACGGAGCGAAGGTTGAACATGGCGAGACTCCCAAGAGAGGTTTTACCTACGCCGGGCCGGCGTCCCCCCGCCGCTCGACGGGATGCACAATTGACGATCCGCAACGAAAAGTAACCCCCCTTGATGTCCGGGTCGGGCGGGCCGTTGCCCCGCCCGCTTATCCGACAAATGCCGGATGGCGGCGGCGGGCGAGCGCGCTACAAATGTCGCCTTGGCCGGAACTTCGCGCATGACCGACACGCTCACCATCCTGCTGCTCGAAGACCAGGGGCTGGTGCGCGCCGGCATGCGCGCCCTCATCCAGATCAGCGAGCCGCATGCGCGCATCCTGGAAGCGGCAAGCTATGAGGAAGCGGTCCTGCGCGCCGAGGCGGAGCCGATCGACATCGCTTTCCTCGACATCGATCTCAAGGAATCCCGCTCCGGCATGGATTTCCTGCGCTGGCTCAGGATGAAGGAGATGGATACGCGCGCCATCATGCTGTCCGGCCGCGCCGAGAAAGAGGTCGTCCTCGCCTGCCTCAACGAAGGTGCGAGCGGCTATATCGTGAAGGACATGGACAGCGACGGCCTGTTCCGGCGCGCGCTCGACACCGTGTTCCAGGGCAGCATCTTCCTGCCCGCCTCGGTGATCGGCCGCGGCGGCTTCTCGCCCGCGCAGCCTGCCGCCCCGGCCGTCGTGTCACCGGAAGCGATCGGCGTTACCGGCCGCTCGCTCGAGGTGCTTTATTATGTCTGCCAGGGCCTGCCCAACAAGGCGATCGCCCGGCACATGGGCATTGAGGAAGGCACGGTGCGCAAGGATTACCTGCCCAAGCTGTTCCGCATTTTCAACGTGGTTCGGCGCACCGAACTCCTGATCGAGGTGTCTAGGCGCGGGATTGCGATCCCTGCGCCAGCGCAGCTTGCAGGCACAGCGCGCTGATCTCCGCGATCAGCGTTTCGGGCGACACCGGTTTGCGGAGCACCCGCGCCGATCCCAGCCAAGACTCGCCGTCCAGCGCACGCATCTCGCCCGTGACGACGATCAGCGGCACGTCCGCATCGAAAGCCGCACGGGTCGATTGCATCACGTCCTCTGCGGTCCGCCCCTCGGGCAGGCGATAATCGCTGATCACCAGATCGGGCATCCGCTCCAGCCCGGGCAGTGCGGCGTCCAGATCGGCGAAGGAGCCATAGGCTTCGTAGCGCAGGCCGAGCGTGTCGAACAGAATCGTGGCCGAGCGCCGCACCAGCGCGTCGTCCTCGATATAGAGCGCATAGAAACCGGACAGGTCCATCGGCCCGGGCGGCCGCGTCGCCTCGATCCGGGGCAGCAGGTCCGGCGCGGTGCGGCTATGGGGCAGTTCCAGCGAGAAGCGTGTGCCCCGCCCCCGGCGCGAGCGCATGTCGAGCCGATGCTCGGAGAGCAGCGGTATGATCGCGTTGACGATCGACAGGCCGAGCCCGACGCCCTTGTCGCGGTCGCGCTCGTCATTGCCGACCTGGACGAACGGGCTGAACACGCGCTCCCAGTCCGCCTCGTCGATGCCGATGCCGTTGTCGACGATATCGATCCGCGCCCGGCCCGGCAAACGCACCACCCCGACCAGCACGGCGCGGCCGTCGCGCGCGGCGTCACTATATTTGATGCCGTTGGAAACGAGATTGCCAATGATCCGGCCGAGCAGGTGACGGTCCGAACGCACCGCGATCGGCCCTTCGCCCCGCCATCGGACACGCACGGCTACGCCGCGCTCTTCGGCAAAAGGCAAAAGCGGCGCGGTCGCTTCCTCGATCAAAGCGCACAGATCGAAATCGGCGATTTCGGCTTCGACGAAGCCGGATTCGAGGCGCGAGATGTCGAGCACGGCATTGAACGAAGTGCGGGTGAGTCGTGCTGCATCCTGGGCCAGCGTCAGCATCTCGCGGCCCCGGTCCACGTCGCCCTGGTCGAGCGCATGGCGGGCCGCGCCGAGCAGGTTGGTGAGCGCCTGCATCGGCTGCCTGAGGTCGTGTGCGGCATCGGCGAGGAACTTGGATTTCGCGACATTCTGCCCCTCGGCCAGCGCGCGCAGCGTATCCTTGGCCTTGACCAGGGCGGCGGTCTTGGTCCGTGTTTCCTCCTGCGAGGCCTCGAGGCGGGCGTTGCGGTCGTACAGCTCGCGCTCACGCAGGAAGGCGTCGCGCGCGCCACGCTCCAGCTCGACGGCGACGGCGCAGCCGATCACCGAGAAGGAGGTGAGAAAGATCAGCGCCGCGACATTGTAATAGGAGAGCGTCTTGGACAGGAAATCGAGCAGGCTGGTCGGCGACGTGGTCTCGGTGGTCTGCGCGAAGATCAGGAAACCCGCGCTCGCCAGCAGGCAGAAAGCGGTCATCGCATAGACGGCCCGGCTGTCCAGCCGGAACAGGCCGAACAGGAATATCAGGATCATCGGCAGGCAGATGTAATAGAAGAGATAATTGTAGGGGAAGGACGAGGCGGCGATCATCCCCAGCGAGAGCAGGTAGAGCGCGCCGAGGCCGGCACACAGGATCGGCGCCGCCCAGCCCGGCCGGTCGCGCCGCCAGAGCAGCGCCGCCGCCATCGCGGCGATGCAGGCGGCACCGGTCAACCGCAGCAGCAGGATCCGGTCGATCGCCGCGCCGAACTCCTCGTTGCGGTGGCTGTGGAACCAGTCCCAGCCGAAATAGGACACCCAGGTCAGTGCTAGCAGGACGACGGCGGCACGCCGCGCCGTCGCCCAGCGCCGCGCCATTTCGTCGCGAAACGCCGTTTCCAGGCCGGGTTCGAAACGCGCCGGCGGCCAGAACATGTGCCTGAAGATGGCGAGCGCACGAAAGGGCGGCCGCCAGGACCCCTTGCCTCCAACCTCCGGTTCGCGTGTCGCCACCCTTCACCCCCCACCGCATCCTAGCCGCGCGGCAGGGAGGCGCAAGGCGAAGGCTCAGCCGACGATCGTGCAATCCTCGCCGGCAACGCGCAGGCGGCGGCAGATGCCGGCCGCGTCCGGGCCGCTGGCGCGCAGCCGGTAGAGCGTCCGCCCACCCGACTGGACGGAAACGACATTGTGGTTGAGCGGTGACAGATAACGGAACCGGCCGGACAAGGCGCTCCACGCCCGGTTCGCCGCCGCCTGGCTGGAAAAGGCGCCGAGCTGGATCGTTCCGCCGCCCGCCGCCGGTGCGGGGCCTGGCGTCGCTGCGGGAGCCGGCCGTTCCGGCGCGGCCTGCGGCTGCGGAGCCGGCGCCTGCGGTGCGGGCGCCTTGGGCGCGGGCTCGGGCCGCGCGACCGGGGCCTCCGGCACCGTATCGGTGTTGAGCCGGCCCTCAGGCGTGCGGCCGGCGCTCGCCGCATAGGCGGTATCGCCTTCGCCGGCGACGTTCATGCCACCGGGCTCGTCCGGCCGGACCTTGTAGTCACCCTCGGGCGCGGCGATCAAAGTGCCGTCAGCTTCGCCCTGGCCCCGATTGCCGAGCCAGAACAGGCCGCCGACGATGAGGCCGATCGCGACCAGGCCGATCACGACCGCGCCGATCAGCTTGGCGAGGCCCGGGCCGGAGCCTTCGCCTTCCTCCTCCACCGCTTCGAGCCAGGGCAGCCGGTCCTCGTCCGCCGTCTCGCGGAAATCGACGACCAGTTCCTCGCCCTCGGGCGTCGCATCGCTCTCCGTCTCGTCCCCCCGGCGGCGTGGCATCAGTTCATCTCCTCGACGGCCTCCACGCCCATCAGCGCCAGGCCATTGCGGACAATCTGCCCGATCGCGTCGGCCAGTTCCAGCCGTGCGCGTGTCAAATCGGGATTCTGTGCCACCAGGAAACGCTTTTCGGGATCGTCATTGCCCTTGTTCCACTGGGCGTGGAACGCGGCGGCCAGATCGCCGAGATAGAAAGCGATGCGGTGCGGCTCATGCGCCGCCGCCGCGCCCTCGACGATGCGCGGGAACTGGGCGGCAAGCTTGACCAGGTCGAGCTCCTCGGCTTCGAGCAGCGACAGGTCCGCCGTTTCGGGCAATGCCAAACCGTCTTCCTTCGCCCGGCGATGGAGCGAGCGGATGCGGGCATGGGCATATTGGACGTAGAAGACCGGATTGTCCTTCGATGCCTCGACCACCTTGGCGAAGTCGAAATCCATCTGCGCGTCGGCCTTGCGGGTCAACATGGTGAAGCGCACCACGTCTTTGCCGACCTCGTTCACGACATCGGCGAGCGTGACGAAATTGCCCGCCCGCTTGGACATCTTCACGGGTTCGCCGGCGCGCAGCAGGCGGACCATTTGGACGAGCTTCACGTCGAACGGCGTCTTGCCTTCCGTCAGCGCCGCGACCGCCGCCTTGATCCGCTTCACCGTCCCGGCATGGTCGGCGCCCCAGATGTCGATCAGCTGATCGGCCGATTGCGCCTTCTGGAAATGATAGGCGAGATCGGCGCCGAAATAGGTCCAGCTCCCGTCCGACTTCCTGATCGGCCGGTCCTGATCGTCGCCGAACCTGGTCGCCCGGAACAGCGGCAGCTCGACCGGCTCCCAATCCTCCGGCGTCTCGCCCTTGGGCGCCTCCAGCATCCCGTCATAGACGAGATCGCGGTCGCGCAGCCACTTCTCCGCCGCTTCGGGTTTGCCCGCCGCCTGCAGCTCCGCTTCGGACGAGAAGAGATCGTGATGGATGCCGAGCAGGGCGAGGTCTTGCTTGATCATCACCAGCATCGCGGCGACCGCTTCGGTACGGAACAGCGTCAGCCACTCGCTTTCGGGCTTGCCGACAAAGGTATCGCCATGTTCGGCCGCAAGCTTCTGCCCGACAGGGATCAGATAGTCGCCGGGATAGAGCCCTTCCGGGATCTCCCCCACATCCTCGCCCAGCGCCTCGCGGTAGCGCAGATGTGCCGAGCGGGCGAGGACGTCGACCTGGCCGCCCGCGTCGTTGACATAATATTCCCTGGTGACCTTGTGCCCCGCATATTCGAGCACGGTCGCCAGCGCATCGCCGACCACGGCGCCCCGGCAATGACCCATATGCATCGGCCCCGTCGGATTGGCTGAGACATATTCGACATTAACGATCTGCTCGCCGCCCATGTCCGAGCGCCCGTAATCGCCGCCGTCCGCCAGGATCGCGCCAAGCTCGGATTCCCAAACGCCGCGCGCAAGTCGCAAGTTGATGAAGCCCGGCCCCGCCACTTCGGCGCTTTCCACCTCGTCCAGCGCGCCGAGCTTGGCCGAGATCGCCTCCGCCAGCGCGCGCGGATTGGCGCCGGCTCGTTTGGCCAGCACCATCGCCGCATTGGTGGCGAGATCGCCATGCGACGGATCGCGCGGCGGCTCCACCGCGACGACGCCGCGATCGATCCCGGGCGCCAGCGCGCCTTCGGCTTCCAGGACATCGAGCGCCGCACCTACATGGGCGGCGAAACGGGCGTAAAGGGTCACGGGCGCTTCCGTCGGAAAATGGTCGGCGCGGCTCTAGACGAAGCGTGAGCAAATTTGAAGCGACCCCTGCGCTAGCCATAAACTGCGGGCGCACTACGCAGATTCCGCGAAAAGCGCGTGCGATTTCATAGGCGTGACCGGTTCTCCGTCCAATTCGGCAGCAAAGCCGGCCCATATGATCAAATATCTCATTGCATTGTAGGAAATATCGCGCACACTTGATCAATCGAGTCGCACATGCATGGCAAATCATCATGCACATTCGCCGAATTCTCTAGAATATCATTGGCGATGAATATCTTGTTGATTTCATAATAACTTCGCTGATTGCAAGTACATATGCGGGTAGTGCTTGGCGAAGGGCCGCGGATTGCCCCCGCATGACCACGCAAGACCGAATGAAGGAGGCGGGGATGAAAATCGTCAATCACAAGCTCGATGGCTGCTGGCACGGACCCTCTCCCAATGCGGGCGGCAAGCTGGCCAGGCCGAGCCTGCTCGTGATGCACTTCACGGCCAGCGGCGGGACCGGCCCTGAGGGCGTGAGGAAATATTTCATGTCCCCGGCCGCCAAGGCGTCGGCCCATGTGATCGTCGGCCGCAACGCGAAGGTCGAACAGGTTGTCGCATTCGACAGGCGCGCCTGGCACGCGGGCAGATCGATCTGGCGCGGCGTGCCCAATTGCAACGACCATTCGATCGGGATCGAAATCTGCAATTGGGGCGCGCTGACCCGGACGGAGGACGGCAAGTGCCGGTCCTGGACGAAGGCTGTCGTTCCGCCGGAACAGGTAGCGCAGCTTCGCCACAAGCATGACGGCGCGCTGCGTTACTGGGAAATCTACGACGAGAAACAGCTCGAAGCGGTGGCGGAGGTCACGCGGGCGATCCTGGCCGCCTATCCCAGCATCAAGGAGATTGTCGGCCATGACGACATCGCCCCCGGCCGCAAGACCGATCCAGGCCCGGCTTTTCCGTTGAGCCGCTTCACGTCGCTCGTCACCGGCCGCGACGACAGGAAGGTCGAGCGCCGCAAGGTGATCGCCGCGATGCTGAACGTGCGCGGCGGCGCCGGCACCCAGTTCGACGTGCTCGGGCAATTCCCCAGGGACACCGAAGTGACCGTGCTTTACGATTCCCCCGATCCCTGGGCGCAGGTGAGCGGTACGCTGCCCGACGGCCGCGAAGTCCTGGGCTGGGTCGCCGACCAGTATCTGCGCTGATCGGCCCGCCGCTATTTTGCTTTGGAAAGGGCGCCCTCGCTCAGCCCGAGGCAGGTGAGAAATTCGTCCGGGTTGCCGGGAATGGAGTCAACCAATCGAGGGTTCTTGCCCACCAGCAGCTCTGCCACGAGCGTCGTCTCGGTCTGGGCGAACATGCATTGATCGATGTCCTCCCAGCCCGATGCCTTCTCGGCGCCGAGGCGCAACTGCGTCCTCGCCTCATTCACCATGCCGTTGCGTGCATACATGCGTGCGAATGCCGCATGGGCATAAGGCGCGGATTCGCGCCCTTGCTCGAAGTCGTTCGGCGAAAGCTCGATAAGCCGGCGGAACAGGTCGCCGGCCGCTTCGATGCGCGCGCGATTGCCTCGGGTCCGGGATGGATGGCCCCGGATCGTCGCAATGCTCCGCAGGTTGGCGAGCGACTCGACATGCGTCGGGCCCAGCACGCCCAGCCGAATACGATAGGCCTCTTCCAGCGCGGCTTCGGCGCTTTCGGGAGGGTTGGCATCGTAAATCTCGAGCTCGGCATTCGCGTAGCTGTTGAGTGCGAGCGCGACTTCCGGATGCGCGTCGCCGAATGCGGCTCGGTAAACCGGGATCGCAGCGGCAAGATAGGTTAGCGACCGGCGCCGGATCTCGCGATTGCCCGTTTCCCCGCCGGACACGTACAAATCCACCCCGAAAGCGGTGAGCAAATCCGCGACCTCGACGCTGCCGTCGCCATGTGCCGCGACGGTCTCGGAAAGCAGCCGTTCGAAGGCCGCCACGCCTGCTGCCAGGCCCTGCGCTTCGACGACCGACATCGGAACCGCGACCAGGTCGCTCAATTCTTCTGGGGAGAGGCGGTCCTTGGTCTCCCGCTGCGCATTGGAAGGCGCTTCGGGGGCCTGGCCCGCAAGCTGCGTCGGCATGATGGCGAGCCACAATGCCGCACAGACACGCCCCTTCCTATTCAGGCCCATAGCCCCCTCCGCTGCAAACTTCGCGCCTTCAAGTTAAGGGCCGGAGCGAAAGAGGCCAGCTAGAATCCTTCCGGCATGTCCGAAGGCCCGATCAATTCTTCATAGCGCCGGATCGCATAGCGGTCGGTCATGCCGGCGATGAAATCGCCGATCGCGCGAGCCGCGCGGATGGGATCTGCGTCGCGCGCGCGCCATTCCGGCGGCAGCCGCGCCGGATCGTCGCGATAGGCGGCGAACAGGGCCGCCAGCATCGCCTGAGCCCGGCCACGCACCGCCTTCACCTCGGGCGCATCGTACATGCGGGCATAGAGAAACGCCTTCAGCTCCCGCTCCCGTCTCGCGAAATCCTCGGAAAACCCCGCCAGCGCCCGGCCCGCGCCGCGCACGTCCTCGGCGCTCTTCACTCCCGCTTCGGCGATCCGCCGCCGCGTCTCGGCCAGCACGTCGTTGACCATCGCGCCGATCTGCTCGCGGATCAACTCGGGCACCAGCCGGACGGGCTCCACCCCCGGATAGCGCGCCGTCACCGCCGCCCAGTTCGCAGCGACCAGCGGCACCGCCAGCACCTCGTCCAGTGTGAACAGGCCGGAGCGCAGGCCGTCGTCGATGTCGTGATTGTCATAGGCGATGTCGTCGGAAATCGCGGCGACCTGCGCCTCCAGCCCCGGCCAGGTGGAAAGATCGAGCGAAAAGTCCGCATCCGCCTCGGCCAGCGCCCAGGTCGGGCGCACCACAGGCCCGTTATGCTTGGCCAGCCCCTCCAACGTCTCCCAACTGAGGTTCAGTCCGTCGCAGCGCGGATAGGGTTTCTCCAGCTTCGTCAGCAGCCGGATCGTGTGGGCATTGTGATCGAAGCCGCCGGCGTCGGCCATCGCCGCCTGCAGCACGTGCTCGCCAGCATGACCGAAGGGCGGATGGCCGATATCGTGGGCGAGGCAAAGGGCCTCGGTCAGGTCCTCGTTGAGCCCCAGCGCCCGCGCCATCGTCCGGCCGATCTGCGCGACCTCCAGGCTGTGCGTCAGCCGCACCCGGAAATGATCGCCGTCGGGCGCGACGAAGACCTGGGTCTTGTGACGCAGGCGGCGGAACGGAATCGAATGGATGATCCGGTCGCGGTCACGCTGGAAGACGTCACGCGGCCCTCGCGTTGCGCGCGGTTCCTCCGGGTGCCGGCGGCCTCTGCTGCGGGCCGGATCGGAGGAATAGGGAGCAAGGATCATCGCGTCTGGAGGCGCTCTATCTCCTGGCCCTGGGGGCTTGTCCAGGCAAAAGCCGACAGGTTCTGTCCGGCCAGCCGGTTGACGAAGGCCTGCGCCTCGCGCGCGCTGGGGAACGGGCCGACGAGCAGCCGGTTCGTCGCGTTGAGCGGCGTCGTCCAGGCTTGCTGGCGGCCGAGCAGATCAGGGGCGAGGCCGCGCAGACGGGCGAATTCGCGCGGCAGGGTGGTCTTGTTGGCGCCGCCGGCGATCTGCACCCAATGGCGGCTCGGATGGGCCGGCTGGGCCGGGCGCTGGCGCTGCGCGCGCTGCGGCGCCGGGCGCGACGCCTCGGCGGCAGGCGGTGCCGGGCGCTGTTCGCGCGGTGCGGGTGGCGGTGCATCCTGCGGCAGCTCGTTCACCACCGCCGCGATCTCGGCGAAAGGCCGGGGCTGAACCTGCACGATCGGCGGCGGCTCCTCGGCGCGGGCCGGCTGCGGGCCGGAGGGCGAAAGCGAGAAACTGGGCGCTGCATCGTTCGCCGCGGCCTGCCCCGCATTGGGCTGAAAGCGCCCGGCCGGCGGTGCGGGTTCGGGTGCGGCCTGCGTGGGAGGCGGCGATGCCGGGGGCGTGCGGCGCGTCTCGAGCTGGGCGATCTCGGCCCGGCGGCGGATCGCATCCAGCTCTTCGGCGCCGGGCACTTGCGGCCGCGTGCTTTGCGGCTGGAGATCCGCTGGCGCTTGGGCGGTGCCCGGCCGGCGGCGCGGCGCGGCCGAAACCGGCTCCGGGTTACGCGAGCGCATTGTCGTTGTGGGAATGCCGGCCTGCGCCAACGCCAGCGCGCCCGGGTCGGCGGCGGGTTCGCCCGCCGAAGCGCTCGCCGTCGCACCGTTGCCGGGAAAATGGCCAAAATGGGCGGCCAGCGCCTTCTGTGCCGGATCGAGCCTGGCCATCTGTGCCAGAAAGGGTGCCATGCGCGCCGCGGCCTGGGGCGGCATCAGCCGCTCGACGATGCGGCTGGCTCCGGCCCGGTCGCCGGTCAGCGCCAGCACGAAGGCCTGGGTGCGCCAGGCGGCGCGGTCCTGCGCGCGCAACTGGCCGTCGATCACGCGCAGCGCGGCGTCGCGCTGGCCACTGATCGCCAGCGAGATCGCCAGCCGTCGCCGGATTTCGGGATCGTCGCGATGACGCAACGAGGAGGCATAGTCGCGCTGGGCCCGCGCCGGATCGCCGACCGTGTCATAAGCCAGGCCGCGGTCGCCGGCGATCTCCGCCTCCGGCGCGCCGAGCGCCACCGCTTCCGCGAACAGGTCGAGCGCCGGCTGGCCCCGTTCGAGCCGGGCGAGCGCCGAAGCCATACCGGCCTTGGCCCGCGCATCGCGCGGCGAAGCCTCGTCGGCGCGCGAGAAAAAAGTGAGTGCCGCTTGCGGATCGCCCATGTCGAGCGCGGCGCGACCCGCGCCGATCAAGGCGGAGACGCTCTGCGGATTGTCGGCGAGGGTGGCGATGTGCCGGCGCAGTTCCTCGCCCATGCCATTGTCGAGCGGCTGGACGATCGCGCCCGGTGGCAGATTTGGCGGGCGCGAGGGCCTCTCATTGTCCTGAGCGGCCGCAGGCGCGGCCAGAAGGGTTCCCGCCGCCAGCAGTATCAGGCTGCTGCGGCCCCCCGGCATCCATGAAATCATGCCCCGGCTAGAGCCGCGCCCACCTGTACGGACAATGACCGGCGCCGCATGTTGCGGCCAATCGGTGCGCGGAAACGATGAGCGGGGCACGATAACGGCCCTCCCCGCGCCGCCGGCACGGGGAGCAGGCCCGGCTTACTGATTGTTCTGGCGATTGAGGAAGCGCGGGATGTCGAGTGGATCGCGACCGCCACGCGGGCTTTCCTCGTCCTCGACCTGGGCCTTGGCGGCGCCCCGCGCGATGCTCGACATGCGTTCGAACAGAGTGCCGCCTTCGCGCGGCGCAGACACTTCCTCTTCCTGCTGCGCCGAGGGGTCCTCGCCGCGGGTCAGCCAGGACCGGCGCTCGCTCTGGCTCAAATCCTCGTCGCCGCGCAGCGCCGGCAGAGCTTCTTCGCCGTCGGTGGCATCGAGCAGCAGCTCGTCGCTGTCGTCCTCGGCGGGCTGGTCGAGCAGCATCTCGGCCGTCGCCTCGACATTCTCGTCGATAAAGCTCACCGTCTCCTCTTCGGCCGCCTCAGCCTCGGCGACCGGGTCGGGCGGGGTCAGCGTGATCGGCGGCATGGCCGCCGGCATCTCGGCGGCTGGCGAGGCCGGAGCAGCCATGTCCTCAACCGGAACGGGCGCGGCGGCGGCCGGCGCGGCCTCGGCCGTGCGCGAGCCCGGGAAGGTGAAGACCTTGGCCTGGAGCGGCGTCGCCTGGGTGGCTTCTTCGACATCGATGCCGGTGGCGACCACGGACACCCGGATCTTGCCGTCCAGATCGTTGTTGAAGGCCGAACCCCAGATGATGTTGGCGTCGGGGTCGACGAGCTCCTTGATGTGATTGGCGGCCTCATCGACCTCCATCAGGCGCATGTCCTCGCCGCCGGTGATCGAGATGATGACACCCTTGGCGCCCTTCATGCTGACCCCGTCGAGCAGCGGGTTGGCGATCGCCTGTTCGGCCGCCTCGATCGCGCGATTGTCGCCGGCCGCCTCGCCGGTGCCCATCATCGCCTTGCCCATCTCGCTCATCACCGAGCGCACGTCGGCGAAGTCGAGGTTGATGAGCCCGGGCATGACCATCAGGTCGGTGATGCCGCGCACGCCCTGCTGCAGCACCTCGTCCGCCATCTGAAACGCTTCCTTGAAGGTCGTGTTCGGATTGGCGATACGGAACAGGTTCTGGTTCGGGATGACGATCAGCGTATCGACATGCTGCTGCAGCTCGTCGATGCCGGAATCCGCCGAACGGGCGCGGCGCGCGCCTTCGAAGCTGAACGGCTTGGTGACGACGCCGACGGTCAGGATGCCGCGGTCGCGCGCCGCCTTGGCGATGACCGGAGCCGCGCCGGTGCCGGTGCCGCCGCCCATGCCCGCGGCGATGAAGCACATATGCGCGCCGTCGAGCGCCTGCTCGATGTCCATGATCGCTTCTTCGGCGGCGGCCTTCCCGATCTCCGGCCGCGATCCGGCGCCAAGGCCCTGGGTGATCTTCGGCCCGAGCTGAATCTTGCGGTCGGCGGTCGAATAGTTGAGCGCCTGCGCGTCGGTGTTGGCGACGATGAAATCGACCCCCTGCACGTCCGACTGGATCATGTTGGCGATGGCATTGCCGCCCGCGCCGCCGACCCCGATCACGCTGATCCTGGGACGGAGTTCCTCCACTTCCGGACGGATGAAATCGATGCTCATCTGCAATCTCCCCAATCCTGCCGCGACCGGCGGCGGATACCCGTTACGTTCTTTTGCACGATGCGATTCGGCGGTGCGAGCAAAAAGTTAACGGGCAAGACACGTTTTCCCCAGATTTCCTCAATATTGAGTCCGAAAGGCCGCGATCAGCCGCTGAAACATGTTTCCTCCATGCCGCGCTTCGCCCACCGGAGAGGCGAAGCGTGCGCCGATGTCCGTCTCGCCAGAGGCCGCGAACTGCGCGAGCCCGGCGAGCGTCGAGAAGGCCGGCCCGCTATGCGCTTCCGGCAGGCCCGGCATGACCGGCCGCCCGACGCGCACCGTGCGGCCCAGCACCCCTTGGGCATAGTCCGCCATGCCCTTCAATTCAGCCCCGCCGCCGGTCAGCACGACCTGCCGGCCGAACGGTCCGGCGAAGCCAAGCTCCTTCAGCGCGCCCTCAACCGCCGCGCCGAGCTGCTCGAGCCGCTGGCGGATGACCGTGACGAGCTGGGCGCGGGTGATGCGCGCGCTTTCCACGCCCTCCTGGTGGCCGGCGATCGGCGCGAGCTCGATCATGTCGTGATTGTCGCGCGGGCTCATCATGGCAGAACCGTAGAAGCACTTGATCCGTTCCGCCTCGCCCCGCCGGGTGCCGAAGGCGGCGGCGATGTCGTCGGTGATGTCGCTGCCGCCGATCGGCAGGGTCTTGAGCCCCACCAGCATGCCACCGGCGAAGACCGAGACGTTGGTGACACCCGCGCCCAATTCGACCAGGGCGACGCCCAATTCCCGCTCCTCGTCGCTGAGGCACGCCTTGCCGGCCGCCACCGGCGCGGCGACGATCGCCTCGACGCCGAGATGCGCGGAGCGCACGCACAGGTCGAGATTCTTCACCGGCGCCGGATCGGCGGCGATGACGTGGATATCGACGGCGAGCCGCTCGGCATGGAGCCCGCGCGGCTGCTTGACGCCGTTCATCCCGTCGATCGTGTAGAGCGCCGGCATGGCGTGCAGCACCATCCGGCCGCCGGGGTCGATCGATCCCTGCGCCGCGCGCAGCAGCGCGTCGATGTCGCCGTCGGCGATGCGCGCGCCGCCGATGCCGACCTCGACGCTGGCGACGTCGCTGGTCACGCCGCCGGCCGAATAGCCGACATGGACCTGATCGATATTCGTCCCCGCGATCCGCTCGGCCTGCTCGACCGCCTCGCGGATCGCGGCCTCGCTCTTCTCCATGTCGGCGATCAGGCCGCGCTTCACGCCCCGGCTTTCGCGCTGGCCGGTGCCGAGGATCTTGAGCCGGCCGTCCTCCGTGGGTTCGGCGATCATCGCCGAAATCTTGGAGGTACCGACATCGAGCGCTGCGACGAGATTGCGCGAGGGAGCGGGAGCGGGGCGGCGCATCAGATCGTCCTCGCGAGATCGGCGGGAATCTGCCCCGGATCGGGCGGCGCCAGTTCGGGCACGCCGGAGCCCGGCTCGCGCGTCACCCGAACCGTCATCCGCGCTGGATCGCGCATGTCGAAGCGCACGAAGCCGCGCCCCAGCAATTGCGTCTGCTGGTCCATCGCGGCGAAGCGGCGGATCGCGCGCTGCGCCAGTTCGCCGCCTTCCGGCAGCGTCAACACCTCTCCGGTCTGAAAGCGCAAGTCCCAGCGCCGGCCGCCCACCCAGGTGGCTCCCGCCACCTGCGGCTTCAGGTGCGGCACCGCGTCGAGCAGGCCGGCGAGTGAGCCGAGATTGCGGTTGGCCGCGTCGCCGACGACCAAAGGCAGGTTCGGCATGTCCTCGATCCGCACCGCCTCCAGCACCACGCCTTCCGCATCGACGAGGCTCAGATGCTGGTTGCGCTGCCAGATCGCCGCCGGCTGCCGCTCGACGATGTCGATCACCAATGTGTCGGGCAACCGCCGCGACACGCGCGCCTCGCGGATCCAGCCGAAGCGCATCAGCCGGTCGCGCGTCGCGGCCAGATCGATCAGCGGCATGGCCATCGAAGGCTGGTCGAAGGCGGCATTGTAGATATCGAGCCGCGATACCCGGTCGGCGCCGTTGATCTCGACCCGGCGCATCGTGAAGCCGGCGCTGCCAATCCCTTCGCCGATCGCGGTGCCGGCATATTGCGGCAGCTGCAAGACCATGGCCGAGCCGGCGATCACGCCGATCGCGACCAAAACCAGAGCCCAGCGTCCGATCCGCCGGGTGGCCTCGGGTGCGAGCCCGGCGGATTCGAGCATGCCCGGCGCCTTCTTGCGCCGCGTGTTGACCGCGCGCGGCGTGGCGCGGTTTTTGCCGCGCGCCTGGCTGCCACGGGCGATCCGCGCGCTCATGCCGCAACGTCCTCCAGTGCCGCCTCGACGATCTTCTCGACCAAAGTCGCGTAATCGATGCCCAGATGGCGGGCCTGTTCGGGCACCAGGCTCAGCGGCGTCATGCCCGGCTGGGTGTTCACCTCCAGCAGATAGAGGCCGTCCACGCCCTGTTCGTCGTCCCAGCGGAAATCGGCACGCGACGTGCCCTTGCAGCCGAGCAGACGGTGCGCGCGCAGCGCCATGTCCAGGCAGGCGGCGCGCACATCGGCGGGAATGTCGGCAGGGCAGACATGCTCGGTCAGCCCGTCCGTATATTTCGCGTCGTAATCGTAGAAACCGGATTTGGGCCGCAGCTCCGTCACCTCCAGCGCTTCGTCGCCAAGCACCGCTGTGGTCAGCTCGCGCCCCCGGATGAAGGGCTCCGCGAGCAGCCGGTCGAAATGCCGCCACGGCCCCTCCGTCTCGCGCCCGATCGGCTGGCCGTAATTGCCGCCTTCGGTGACGATCGCGACGCCGACCGACGAGCCTTCGTTGACCGGCTTCAGCACATAAGGCCGGGCCATCGGATCGGCCTCGTACAGGCTCTCGCTCGCCACCACTTCCCCCGCCGGCATCCTGATGCCGTGGGGCACGAGCACCATCTTCGTCAATTCCTTGTCGATCGCGATCACTGAGGTTTCGAGGCCCGAATGGGTATAGCGGATGCCCATCAGGTCCATCAGCCCCTGCACCGTCCCGTCCTCGCCCGGCGTGCCGTGCAGCGCGTTGAACACGATATCGGGCCGCACGCTGGCGAGCACCGAAGCGATGTTCCGGTCCATGTCGATCCGCGTCACCTGATGCCCGCGGCTTTCCAGCGCGTCGGCGACGCCGTTGCCGCTGGTCAGCGACACCTCGCGCTCGGCCGACCAGCCGCCCATCAGCACCGCGATGTGGAGGGGCTCAAGCACACGCAACTCCGTCCAATACCTCACATCCGTTCGGGCTGAGCCTGTCGAAGCCCTGCCCTTCTTCAACGCACGAAAGAAAATACGGGGCTTCGACAAGCTCAGCCCGAACGGTGTGTGATGTCACGATACGGAACTCTTCCTTCCTCATCGCGCCATTGCCCAGGTTGTCGCGGCGGCGATGCCGAGCAGCATCACCAGCGCATAGGTGTAGAGATAGCCGGACTGGATCCGCGCCGTGACACGGGTGCCGGCCTCGATCGCGGCGGCGACGCCGTTCGGCCCGAAGCGGTCGATCGTGCCCTCGTCCCCGCGCTTCCAGAACAGGCGGCCGAGCCAGGCGGCCGGGCGGACGAAGACGACGTCATACAGCTCGTCGAAATACCATTTGTTGAGCAGGAAGCGGTACAGGACGTCCATATTGGCCGCGACCGCCGCCGGGAAGCGGGTGTTGCGGATATAGGCGTAGAAGGCGATCGACAGGCCGATCAGCATCGCCACGGCGGGCGACAGCTTCACCCACAACGGCACGTCGTGCATCGCGTGCATCAGATGCGTGTCGAAGGCGATCGCGCCGGCCCAGAAGCGCGCGCCCTGCTCCGCGTCGATGAAATAGCCGGTGAAGACATAGCCCGCGAACACCGCGCCGAGCGAGAGCAGGCCGAGCGGCACCAGCATCGGCCAGGGGCTTTCATGCGGGTGATAGCCGCCCGTCCCTTCCGCCATGTCGTGCGCGCCCGCCTCATGCGCGTGCGTGTCGTGGCCGGCATCCTCCGCGTCCGGATGATCGTGATGATCGCCGTGGAGCGCGTGCTGGATATGCTCGGACTGCGTCCAGCGCGGCGTGCCGAAGAAGGTCAGGAAGACCAGGCGCCAGGAATAGAAGCTGGTCAGCAAGGCCGCGAACACGCCGATGAAATAGGCGAAGCCGCCGAAGGTGACGCCACTCGCATAAGCGGCCTCGATGATCGCGTCCTTCGAATGGAAGCCGGCGAAACCCGCATGGAGCCAGTAGATGCCGACGCCGGTGATGGCGAGCGTGCCGAGCGTCATCGCCCAGAAGGTGAACGGGATATGCTTCCGAAGGCCGCCGTAGAAGCGCATGTCCTGCTCGTGATGCATGGCGTGGATGACGGAGCCCGCGCCGAGGAACAGCAGCGCCTTGAAGAAGGCGTGGGTGAAGAGGTGGAACATCGCCGCGCCATAGGCGCCGACGCCGGCGGCGAAGAACATGTAGCCGAGCTGCGAGCAGGTCGAATAGGCGATCACCCGCTTGATGTCGTTCTGCACCATGCCGACCGTCGCCGCGAACAGGGCGGTGGCGGCGCCGACGAAGGTGACGAGGGCCAATGCGGTGTCGCTCGTCTCGAACATCGGCGAGAGGCGGCAGACCATGAACACGCCGGCCGTGACCATCGTCGCGGCATGGATGAGGGCGGAGACCGGCGTCGGCCCCTCCATCGCGTCCGGCAGCCAGGTGTGGAGGCCGAGCTGCGCCGATTTGCCCATCGCGCCGATGAACAGCAGGATGCAGATCAGCGTCATCGTATCGATGCGCATCCCCAGGAAGCCGATCGTCGAACCCGCCATGCCCGGCGCGGCGGCCAGCACCTCGGGGATCGAGATCGTGCCGAAGACCAGGAAGGTCGCGAAGATGCCCAGGCTGAAGCCGAAATCGCCGACGCGGTTGACGAGGAAGGCCTTCATCGCGGCCGCATTGGCCGAGGGCTTCTGGTACCAGAAGCCGAACAGCAGATAGGAGGCGAGGCCGACGCCTTCCCAGCCGAAGAACATCTGCACGAAGTTGTCGGCGGTCACCAGCATCAACATGGCGAAGGTGAACAGCGACAGATAGGCGAAGAACCGC
>JBBCJP010000011.1:0-94921 GCA_037190625.1 Alphaproteobacteria bacterium | reverse complement strand
TAGTAACCTATGGGAGGCCGGGTGGGGGAGCGGGCCGGTGCCGTCTCTGTTTCAGCCTTGCTGAAACAGGCTTAGATCCGGCCTCAGGACAGGAAGAATCCCAGCGGCACCAGTACGCGCGCGGCGCGCGGCTGGCCGTTCTGCTGGGCCGGTACGAAGCGCCAGCGGCGCACCGCCGCCACCGCTGCGCGGTCGAGCCGGACATGGCCGCTGCTCTGGTGCACACTGACCGACGTCGCGCGACCCTGCTCGCTCACCATGACCATCAGCACGACCTCGCCCTCCTCGCGGGCACGCCGGGATTCCATCGGATAGGCGGGGGCGGGATTGTTGAGATAGGCCGCGTCGAAGACCGGCGGCGTCACCGGCGCGGGCGGTGCCGGGCGTGGCGGCGCGGGCTGGGGCGGCGCGGGGGGCGGTGCGGCGGGTTCTTCCGGCGGCGGCGCGACCGTGACCGGGGCGGGCAGGCTCGCCACCTGGCGGCTGGTTTCGATCCGCAGCGGCGGCGGCAAGGATTTCGGCGGCGGCGGCACCTCGACGGGCGGCGGCGGCGACATCTCCGGCATCAGGGTGATGAGCAGCGGCACGTCGCGCTGCGGCAGGATGCGGAAGTCCAGCGCTGCGAACAGTCCCACCAGCGCTACGCCATGCAGGGCCAGCACCGCCGCCAGTGCGGGCAGGTTTTCGGGCCGCCCCATCCCGCTCAATGGCCCGAGCGACCGGAAAGGTTATTGCGAGTGCTTAGCATCAGCGTCCGATGACGCGCTCCGTCCCGTTTGGCAAGGCTTCGCCGCACGCGCAAAGAAAGGGATTGACCCAGGCGGAGGCAGCGGGCAAGGGCGCTGTTGCTAATCATTATCAATAAAAAGAGTGGGGCAAATGACCGACCTGACCAATTCGCCGCGCCGCGGCCGTACCGCCGCGCCGTCCCTCCTCGCCGCCTCCTGCATCGGTTTCCTCGTCGTGCCCGGCACGGCCCTGGCCCAGCAGACCGGCGACGATCAGGGCGCGACGCGCCTGGGCCGCGTCACCGTGACCGACACGGCGATCGACGACAGCTACGCGCGCGGCGAGACCTCCTCGCCCAAGCAGACCGCCGAGCTCGTCAACACGCCCCAGACCGTCGCGATCATCCCGCAGGAGATCATCCGCGAGCGCGGCGCCACCAGCCTCACCGAAGTGCTGCGCAACACGCCCGGCATCAGCTTCGAGGCAGGCGAGAACGGCTTCGCCACCTCGACCAACAATTTCCAGCTGCGCGGCTTCGACACCAGCGGCAACATCTTCGTCGACGGCTCGCGCGATTCCGGTTCCTACGCCCGCGACATCTTCAACATCGAGCAGGTGGAGGTGTTCAAGGGCGCCTCGTCCGACAATGGTCGCGGCGGCGCCGGCGGTTATGTGAACCTGGTCACCAAGGTGCCGACGCTGGAGAGCTTCATCGGCGGCAATCTCGCCTTTGGCTTCGATCAATACGGCACCCGCGCGCGCCTGCGCGGCAATGTGGACATCAATCAGCTCGTCGCCGACGGCATCGCCATCCGCCTCAACGCGGTCGCTGAGCGCAGCGGCGTTGCGGGCCGCGACGTGGCCGAGCGCAACATCTGGGGCATCGCGCCCTCGATCGCCGTCGGCCTCAATGGTCCGCTGCGCGCCTATCTGAGCTACGAGCACACCTCCAGCGACGACATTCCCGACTGGGGCGTCCCCGGCGCGACCATTCCCGGCCTCGTCACCTTCAATCCGCTGACCGACGGCGTGGAGCGCGACAATTTCTACGGCCTCGCCAGCGATTTCGACGATGTCGACACCGACACCGTACTGTTCCGCCTGGAATATGATGTGGCGCCCGGCATCACGCTCAGCAACCAGACCCGCTGGGCGCAGGTCGATCGTTTCGCGCGCTACACCGTGCCGACCGCCTTCGTGCCGGCGACGCTGACGGTGAACAGCCAGACGCAATATTACGACCGGCGCAACGACACGCTGACCAATCTCACCAACCTGCGCGCCGCGTTCAACACTGGCGCCATCGCGCACACCCTCTCGGCGGGCGTGGAATTCACCCGCGAGCGGTCGGACGCCAACCGCTACGGCACCGCGAACCAGACCGGCAACGACCTGTTCAACCCGAATCCGAACCGCGTGCCGGCGCCGGCGCTGCTGCCCACCGAGGTCAACGAAGTCGATATCGACACGATCGCCTTCTACCTGTTCGACACGATCGAGCTCAGCGAGCAGTTCCAGATCACGGGTGGCATTCGCGGCGAGAATTACGATGTCGAGATCGCCAGCCGCACGGCCGCCGGCGCGGGCACCGGCGCCGCCAACGGCTATGACGAATCCCGTTTCTCCTGGTCGGGTCGCCTGGGACTCGTTTACAAGCCGGCGCCGGAAGGCTCGATCTATGCCTCCTGGGGGACCTCGGCGCAGTCGCCCGGCTCGTTCCTGTCCAATCCGGACATTTCGCGGACCGGCGACAACGCCTTCCCGGGCTTCGTTCCAGGCGCGCGGCCGGTGCGCTCCGACAATTACGAGATCGGCCTGCGCTGGAATTTCCTGAACGACACGCTGTCGACCAGCATCGCCGCCTTCCGCACCGAAAAGCGCCGCGTGCCGGTCGTGGGCCGCCAGGTCGGCGAGACGGTC
Source organism: Alphaproteobacteria bacterium (assembly GCA_037190625.1). Lineage (GTDB taxonomy): Bacteria > Pseudomonadota > Alphaproteobacteria > Sphingomonadales > Sphingomonadaceae > Allosphingosinicella. Next base: position 92,272 of record JBBCJP010000011.1, on the reverse strand, counting down.
GACACCCTCCAAGGCTATCACCGTCAGGTCGTCCAGGGCGTCGAGCTCGGCATCACCGGCCAGCTCACCCCGGCATGGCAGATCTTCGCCGGCGCGCTGATCATGGACAGCGAGCGCCAGATCAGCGCCGAGCTGAACGATGCGCGCCGTCGCGGCACCAATGGCGCGGGCGATTATGGCACGTTTACGACCGTCGACGGAGATCGGCTGGCCTTCACGCCGAACTTCACGGCCAATCTGTGGACGACCTATCGCTTCCCGATCGGCCTCACCGTCGGCGGCGGCCTGCAGCATGTCGGCTCCTCCTATCTCGGCCGGCCGGACGATGCGCTGCGCTTCATCCCGAACGGCCAGTTCGGCAAGCTCCCGAGCTACACCTTGGTCAACGCACTGGTCTCCTACGAGGTGACGCTGGCCATCGATCTTCGCCTGAACGTCGATAATCTGCTGAACGAGCGTTACGCGATCACCACCAACTGGAACGGCACCCGCGCCTCGCTCGGCGCGCCGCGGACCTTCCTGGTCAGCGCCGGCTTCCGGTTCTGATCCATCACCGAAACTGCGGGGCGGCTTTCCACGCCGCCCCGCATCCGGCATCATGGCCGGCGACATGATCCACATCGCCGACATCCTGACGCCCGCAGAGGCTCGCGCCTGCCGCGAGAAGCTGGCGGCCGCGACATGGGCGGACGGCCGCGCCACCGCCGGCCATCTCGCCGTCAACGCCAAGGCGAACGAGCAGCTCGCCGACGACGATCCGGCCGCGAACGAGCTGGCGGACCTGATCCTCGCCCGGCTCGGCCAGAGCCCCCATTTCATCGCCGCCGCGCTGCCGCTCAAGATCCTGCGCCCGCGCTTCAACCGCTACCAAAATGGCGGCGCCTATGGCGAACATATCGACAATGCGATCTTCGCCGTGCCCGGCACGCGCACCCATATCCGCTCGGACCTGTCCGCCACGCTCTTCCTTAGCGAGCCGGACTCCTACGAAGGCGGTGAACTGGTCAGCGGCGGCCGGCGCGCCAAGCTGCCGGCCGGCCATCTCGTCCTTTATCCGGCGAGCACGCTCCACCATGTAACGCCGGTGACCAAGGGCGCGCGGATCGCCGCCTTCTTCTGGATTCAGTCCATGGTCCGCGCCGATCACCAGCGCGCGACACTGCTCGATCTCGATGAGTCGATCCAGGCGCTTCGGATCGACCGCCCGGACCATCCCTCGATCGTCCGGCTGACCGGCCTCTATCACAATCTGCTGCGCGACTGGGCCGAGGTCTGAGTCGCGCATGGCCCCGCGTGCTGTGCTGAGCCGGATCCCGCCGGAGATCGCGACGCCCGCCGATTACGCGTCCTTTGCGCGCGAGCGGATGGACGAGGCGGCCTGGGCCTGGCTCACCGGCGGCGCGGGCGACGGCCGCACCGCCCGGCGCAATGCCGAGGCTTTTGACGATCTGCTGCTGACCGCCCGGCTGCTGCGCGACATGTCCGCCGCGCATACCCGGTTAGAGCTGTTCGGCCGCACGCTCGATCATCCGATCCTCCTCGCCCCCATCGCCAACCACATGCTGTTCCACCCCGACGGCGAGTTGGCGACCGCCGCCGCCGCCGCCGCGCTGGGCGCGCCGATGGTGGTCAGCAGCCAGGCCAATCACCGGATCGAGGACATCGCCGCCCAGCCGGGCGCGCATCTCTGGTTCCAGCTCTACATCCAGCCCGACCGGGAATTCACCGCCGCCCTCGTCCCTCGCGCCGAGGCCGCCGGCTATCAGGCCCTCGTCCTCACCGCCGACGCGCCGGTCGGCGCCTTGCGCGCCGGCATCGCCTTGCCCGCCGGTTTGGGGCCGGTGAACCTTGCAGGCATGCGCTCGCTCCCGCCCCATCATGGCACGCCGGGCCAGCCGCCGCTCTTTGACAGCGATCTCGTGGCCGCCGCGCCGACTTGGGCCGACATCGTCTGGCTGCGCGGCCTCACCCGCCTGCCGATCCTGCTCAAGGGCGTGATGACGCCCGACGACGCCGCCCGCGCCATCGACGCCGGCCTGGACGGCCTCATCGTCTCCAATCATGGCGGCCGTATCCTCGACGGCCAGCCGGCGACGATTGAGGCCCTGCCCACCATCGCCGAAATTGTGGCGAAGCGCGTGCCCATCCTGCTCGACGGCGGCGTCCGGCGCGGCGGCGATATCTTCCGGGCGCTGGCGCTCGGCGCCGATGCGGTGCTGATCGGCCGCGCCTACATGCTCGCCCTCGCCGCCGCCGGTGCGCCGGGCGTCGCCCATGTGATCCACCTGCTGCGCGCCGAGCTGGAAGCGACGATGATCGCCACCGGCTGCGCAACCCTCAGCGAGATTGAATCGTTTCTCGTCCAGCGTTAGACGTTCTTCGAACGGAAGGAGAACATCAATGTCGTTCACGGGAAGCTGCCATTGCGGTGCGATCGCCTTCACGGTCGATGAGGACGCGCCCGAAAAGGCGATGGACTGCAATTGCTCTATCTGCCGTCGCCGCGGCGCGCTCCACCATTTCACCAGCGCCGCAAAGGTGACGCTCGACACCCCGCGCGACGCTCTCACCGCCTATCGCTGGAACACCGGGCGTATCGCCTTCCAGTTCTGCAACATCTGCGGCTGCGCGCCGTTCGGCGAAGGCGAAAGCCCGGACGGCCCGGTCATGGCGATCAACCTGCGCTGCACGGACGTGGACCTCGACGCGCTCGACATCCAGCCGTTCGACGGCGCGCATCTCGTCCCCGGCCCGCAATAAGCCGGGCTGGACTTATATAAGTATATATTTATATAAAGCTCCCGACATCACGAATCGGGAGAGCAAAATGGACTTCGATATCGCGCGTGAGATCGGCGCCGTCCGGCGCGGCGTCACGATGGGCGAACGCGACGGCAAGCCGACCCATATCGTCACCGCCAGCCGCAGCTTCGCGACCGGCATCGAAGACACCTGGGACGCCGTGACGAACGCCGAGCGGCTGCCGCGCTGGTTCTCGCCCGTCACCGGCGATCTACGCCTTGGCGGGCGCTATCAGGTCGAGGGCAATGCCAGCGGCACGGTAGAGCGCTGCGATCCCCCGCGCCGGCTGGCGCTCACCTGGGAATTCGCCGGCAATGTGAGCTGGGTCGAGGCCGATCTCATCGAGGAGCCGGGCGGCACGACCCGGCTGGAGCTGCGCCACATCGCCATCCTCGACGACGAATATATGAAATTCTGGGACCAGTTCGGCCCCGGCGCGGGCGGCGTCGGCTGGGATCTCTCCTTCCTCGGTCTCGCCTGGCATCTGGAGAAAGGCTGGGACAAGCCGCCCGAGACCGACACCGAATGGGTCAAGACCGACGCATACAAATCCTTCGTTGCCGCCAGCAGCGCCGGCTGGCACGACGCCTCGATCGCGCTCGGCACCGACGCGCAGGCGGCCGCCACGGCCCGCGACGCCACCACCAGCTTCTATACGGGCGGCTGATGCACGTTTTCGACGTTCTCGGCGATCCCGTCCGCCGCCGCATCCTGGAGCTGCTGGCCGAAGGCGAGCGCGCGTCGGGCGAGATCGTCGGGATCGTCGGGCGCGAATTCGCCATCAGCCAGCCCGCCATCTCCCAGCATCTCAAGGTGCTGCGCGAATCCGGCTTCGCCACGGTCCGCGCCGAAGCGCAGCGCCGCCTCTATGCGCTCGATCCCGGCCCGCTCCGCCAGGTCGACGCCTGGCTCGATCATTTCCGCCTGTTCTGGGACACCAAGCTCGACGCGCTCGAAACCGAAATCGCCCGCGGCAAGCGCCAGAGGAGGGTGGCGGCCCGGGAGAACGACCCGCACGAGACGCGCAAGGCCGGCTAGACTCGGACTCTATCGGCCTTGCATGTTGTTCCCCGGCGGAGGCCGGGGTCCAGGCCGGCGTCAGCCGGGCTCGGCGCAAAAGCCTCGCGAAAGCCTTCGGCTCCTGGACCCCGGCTTTCGCCGGGGAACGATTGGGACTGATCGGGTTCCGGTCTAGGTTGCACCCAGACTCCGCCGCGCCAGCAGCAGCGCACCGCCGACCATGCCAGCGAACACCAGCCCTTCCACCAGCCCGGTGGCGGCCTGACTCATCGGGCCAAATCCCGGCTCGCCGAACAGCGCGCCGATCTGGTAGATCCTGAGGCGCGAGTCCGGAAACATCCCCGCAAGAAGGTCCAGGCTCCCGCCCATCAGCCGCCCGCCGAGCAGCGTTATCGCGACCCCCGCCGCGCCGCCCGCCAGCGCGGAGATCGCCGCCCCCCGGCGTGGCGAGAATCGCGCGCCCAGCCATACGCCCAGCCCGACCGCGCCGCCGAGCAAGGCCCCTTCCGCCGCGCCGGTCATGTCGCCCGGCGATCGCCCCAGCAGCAGCTCGAACGCGTCGAGCCCGAGCAGCTTCGCGATGGCGCCGACGACGATCCCGCCGCCTGCGCCGCCCGCCACGCACCAGGGCCCGAAGCGCCCCGAAAGCGCATGCGCCGCGCCGATCCCGAACCCGACCCCGGCCCCGCCGATCAGCCCGAGCATCACGTTCACGCACAGCAGGACGACCAGCACTGAGGCCGCGCCCATGCCCGGCCCCGCGCCGATAAAGCCATAGAACAGCCCGCCGACGATCCCCGCCAGCGCCCCGCCGATCGCGCCCGCCGCGCCGATCAGCAGGACATGCCGCCACGGCACCGCCGACGCCACCGTCGGCGCGGGAGCTACGCCCTTTCCCGCCGCCTCGACCGGGGCGATGAAGCGATAGCCGTGCTTGGGCACCGTCTCGATGAAGCGCGGGCGGGCGGCATCGTCACCGAGCGCGCGGCGCAGCGCCCGGATGCCCTGGGTCAGCGCCTCGTCCGTCACCGGCACGCCGCGCCACACTTCGTCCATGAAGCGGTCCTTGGTGACCAGCCGGCCCGCCTCGCCGACCATCAGCGCCAGCGCGTCGAGATAGCGCGCGCTCACTTCCACCGGCACGCCGTCCCGCCGCAGCAGCCGATCGGCGGCATCCAGCTCGAAATCACCGAAGCGGAAGCGGCCCGAAATCATTTTTCAGCACAACCTCAGATCTTGCTCATGCCGCTCACCGGCCGCCGCGCCATCTTGCCGGCCATGTTCATTCATGCATGGAGACAAGGTCATGGCAAGTGAAGGCGTTCGGACATGGAGCTGGTGGCGGCTCCTCCCCTGGAGCATCGCGGCGTTCCTGCTGCTGCTCCCCGCGGTCGCGATGCAATATAGTGACGAGGTCGTATGGGGCCCGGCGGATTTCCTCATCATCGGGACATTGCTCGCCATGGTCTGCGGCGCGATCGAGCTGGCGGCGCGGACGACGACCAACCTCTTCTACCGCGCGGGCGTCTGCCTCGCGGTGGTCACGACCTTCCTGCTCTTCTGGATCAACGCGGCGGTCGGGATGATCGGCGACGAGGGCAATCCGGCCAATCTGATGTATGCCGGCGTCCTGTTCGTCGCGCTCGCCGGCGCGCTGCTCGGTCGCTTCCGTCCGGCCGGCATGGCCCGCGCCTTCTTCGCCGCGGCGGGGGCGCACGGCCTCGTCGCGCTCATTGCCCTGATCGCGGGCCTGGGCGCCAGCGAACCGCCGGGCCCGGTCGGCATATTGATCCTGAACGGCTTCTTCGTCGCGCTCTGGCTGCTCGCCGGCGGCCTGTTCTTTCAGGCGGCGCGGGACGCCTAGGCGGAAGGCGGGGTCAGCGCGGTGTCACGCAGGCCCCGCCACACGCGCAGTGCCTGCAGCGTCTCGGGCACATCATGGACGCGCAGCAATTGCGCGCCCTGCTCCGCACCCTTCAGCGCCAGCGCCAGCGATCCGGCCAACCTTTGGCCCGCCGGTGCCTCGTTCGACAGCGCGCCGATCGTGCGCTTGCGGCTCGCACCCAGCATGACGGGGCAGCCCAGCCCGTGCAGCATGGCCAGCCCGTTCATCAGCTGGAGATTGTGCTGCACATTCTTGCCGAAGCCGAAGCCGGGATCGACGATGATCCGTTCCCGCGCGATCCCCGCCGCGACCGCCGCGTCGATCCGCTCCGCCAGCCAGTCATAGACTTCCAGCAGCACCGGCCGATCGTAGCGTGGATCGTCCTGCATCGTCTCGGGATCGCCCTTGTGGTGCATCAGCACGACCGGGCAGCCCGCCGCCGCCACGACCTCCGCCGCGCGCGGATCCCAGCTCAGCCCCGACACGTCGTTGACCAGCCCCGCGCCGGCCGCCAGCGCCGCCTCCATCACCGCCGCCTTGCGCGTATCGACCGACACCGCCCCCCCCGACGCGGCGAGCGCGCGCACCACCGGCTCGATCCGGGCGATCTCGTCCCCCTCCCAGACCGGCTTCGCGCCCGGCCGGGTGGATTCGCCGCCCACATCGATCATCGCCGCGCCGGCCGAATTCATCTCATGCCCCGCCGCGATCGCCGCCAGCGGATCGCCATGCGCGCCGCCGTCCGAAAAGCTGTCGGGCGTGACATTCAGGATGCCCATCACCTGCGGCTGATCGAGCCGGATCACCCGCTCGCCGAGCTGGAGTGGTGCGCGTGCGGAAGTGAGGTTCGCCCACACAGCCTGTTCCTCGGCGCCCAACCGCGCCTCGATTCCCTCGACCGGCACCAGTTCCACGCCTTCGGGCGAAACGATCTCGACCATCGAGAACCATAGCAGCCCGCCCGCCAGCCGCGCGACCTTGCCGTCATGGCCGAACGGCGCATCGACGAAACCGGTGGGGCGGACATAAATGCGAGAGGCCATAAACCACTCCGTTCGCCCTGAGCCTGTCGAAGGGCTGCCCTTCTCTTCTCCACGGCTGAAAGAAAGTACAGGGCTTCGACATGCTCAGCCCGAACGGTTTAGGAATTATCCCAAAGCCGCCAGATATTGCTGCCGGATCGCATCGAGCGGGACCGTCTTGCCCTCATGCTCGATGTGCCAGAAGGTCCAGCCATTGCAGCTCGGCGCGCCCTGCACGCTGGCGCCGATCTTGTGGATCGAACCCTGCTCCCCGCCATGTTCGATCGTCGCGTCGGCCAGCACCCGCGCGGTCCAGCGCCGCTTGGTGTCCATCACCATCGTGCCCGGCGCGATCAGGCCGCTTTCGATCAATGCGCCGAACGCCACGCGCGGCTGGCTCTGGCGCGATGCCATCACCTTCATCGCGCTTTCGTCGAGCGGCAGGGTGGAATCGATCCGCGCCCGCGCCACCTTGATGTAGCGGCTTTCCCGCTCGATCCCGATCCAGTCCCGCCCCAGCCGCCGCGCCACCGCGCCGGTCGTGCCGGTGCCGAAAAAGGGATCGAGCACGACGTCGCCCTTGTTCGTGCAGGCGAGCAGCACCCGGTAGAGCAAGGCTTCCGGCTTCTGGGTCGGATGGGCCTTCGCCCCCTCCCCGTCCTTCGCCCGCTCGCCGCCCGCGCAGATCGGGATGACCCAGTCGGAACGCATCTGCAATTCGTCGTTGAGCGCCTTCATCGCGCGATAGTTGAACGTGTAGCGGCTGTCTTCGGACCGGCTGGCCCAAATCAACGTCTCGTGCGCGTTGGTGAAGCGCGTGCCGCGGAAGTTCGGCATCGGGTTGGATTTGCGCCAGATGATGTCGTTCAGGATCCAGTAGCCCGCATCCTGCAGCGCCGCGCCGACGCGGAAGATGTTGTGATAGGAGCCGATCACCCAGAGCGTGCCGTTCGGCTTCAGGATACGCCGCGCTTCCGTGAGCCAGGCGCGGGTGAAAGCGTCATAGGCCGCGAACGTGTCGAACTTGTCCCAATCGTCGTCCACCGCGTCGACCCGGCTGCCCTCGGGCCGGAACAGATCGCCGCCGAGCTGGAGATTGTAGGGCGGATCGGCGAAGATCATGTCCACCGATGCGTCCGGCAGCCGCGCCATGGCGGCGACGCAATCATCCTGGATGATCGTGTTCAGCGGCAGGTCCGCAGCAGGCGCCACCGCCTTGCGCTTCGCCTTCGCGATCGTCTCGATCCGCCCCATCACGCTCATCTTGCCGCCCCTCGAACCCAAAGAGGACCATGCTGAATCCCCAGGACTCCCCGGTCAAGTTCAAACACTTACCAGCCAGTGCTTAAGAACGGATGGAGCCCGGCGGAACGAAAGGAGTCTGCCGCAAGATGTTGTGGCCGGCGGCCCAGGCGGGACTCAACCGGCGGTGGTGTGGCCCGAAGGACTCACAGGCCCAGCGTTAATTGTCGCACCGGCGCGAAGCTGCGGCGGTGGAGCGGCGTCGGGCCCAGCTCGCGCAGCGCGCGCTGGTGCGCCGGGGTCGGGTAGCCCTGGTTCGTCTCCCAGCCATAGCCGGGATATTGCCGCGCATGATCCGCCATGATCGCGTCGCGCGTCACCTTGGCGACGATCGAAGCGGCGGCGATCGAGCGGCTCTTCGCGTCGCCGCCGATAATGGCCACGCTCGGTCGGCCCCAGTCCGGGCAGCGATTGCCGTCGACCAGCACCATCGCCGGATCGACGCCGAGCGCGTCCACCGCCCGCTGCATCGCCAGCATCCGCGCCCAGAAGATGTTGATTTCGTCGATCTCCTCGACACTCGCCATGCCGACGCCGACCACCGCGACCTGCCTCAGCTTCGCGCAGATCGCCTCGCGCACCGCCGCCTTCAGCGCCTTGGAATCGTCGATCCCGCGCGGAAAGCGGCCCCGATCCAGAATGACGGCGGCCGCCACCACCGGCCCAGCCAGCGGCGCGCACCCCGCCTCGTCCACCCCGGCGAGCGGCAGGGGGTGGTCCCTTTCCAGCTTGAAGCAGGGTCTGGCCATGGCCGATCAGCCCCGGATCGCGTCGAACGGCACGACACCCAGCGCATGGCCCATCGGGCCGTTGCCCTGCCCGAAGCCGGGCGCGGCCAGGATCGCCGCGCGGACATAGGCACGCGCGCGTGCCACGGCATCGTCGAGCGAAAGCCCGGCGCCAAGGCCGGTCGCCAGCGCGCTCGCCAGCGTGCAGCCCGTCCCGTGCGTGTGCTTCGTGTCGATGCGGCTGTCCGACCAGCGCGTCACCCGTCCGCCCGGATGGACGAGCAGATCGGCCAGTTCATCGCCCGGCAAATGTCCGCCCTTGGCCAGCACGGCGCGGCCGATCTGGTCGGCAAGTGCCAACGCCGCGGTCCGCATCCCCGCCTCGTCCGTCACGCTGGTACCGATCAGGGCGCCAAGCTCGGGAATGTTAGGCGTTACGATCGTCGCATGCGGCGCGATTTCGCGCAGCGCGTCGATCGTGCCGAGATCGTTCAGCGCATCCCCGCTCGTCGCCACCATCACCGGATCCAGCACCACGGGCGTCCCCGCGAAGCGCGACTTGAGCAGCCCGCCCACCGTGCGCGCCAATTCAGGTGTCGCCAGCATCCCGATCTTCACCGCATCGACGCCGAGATCGCGGGTAACCGCATCGACCTGCTTCAGCAGGAACTCCTCCGGGACCGGAAAGACATCCTCGACACCCAGCGTGTTCTGGGCGGTCAGCGCCGTGATCGCGGTCATCGCGAAGCCGCCGAGCATCGTCACCGCCTTGATATCGGCCTGGATGCCCGCCCCGCCGCCCGAGTCGGACCCGGCGATGATCAGCACGCGCGGCGGCGTCATGCCGGCCCCTTCCGCTCCGTGGATGCCGGATATTTCGCCAGCAGATGCGCGGGCCGCACCGGCCGCCGCTCGAAATTCCCGCCGCAATTGGGGCAGGTTCCCGCCAGTGGCCCTTCAACACAATCGACGCAGAAGGTGCATTCGAACGTGCAGATACAGGCCTCGGCCTCGGGCGGCAGGTCCGTGCCGCACCGTTCGCAATCCGGCCGCAGCTCCAGCATCAGGCCGCGCTCACCGCCGCGCAGATCGTATCGACCACTTCGGCGACCAGCGCCTCGTCGTCGCCCTCGGCCATCACGCGGATCAAGGGCTCCGTGCCGGATTTGCGGATCACCAGCCGGCCGCGCCCGTCGAGCCGCGCCTCGCCGTCCGCGATCGCCGCCTTCACGCCCGCCGCCTCCAGCGGCTTGCCGCCGGCGAAGCGGACATTCTTGAGCAGTTGCGGCAGCGGCTCGAACAGGTTCAGCACCTCGCTCGCCGGCCGCCCGGCCTGGATCAATTCGGCCAGCACCTGCAGCCCCGCGACCAGCCCGTCGCCGGTCGTGCCGTGATCGGCGAGGATGATGTGCCCGGATTGCTCGCCGCCGACATTGAAGCCGCCCGCGCGCATCCGCTCCAGCACATAACGGTCGCCGACCTTGGTGCGCTCGAGCTTCAGACCCTGCCCGGCCAAATATCGCTCCAGCCCGAGATTGGACATCACGGTCGCGACCACGCCGCCGCCCTTCAGCACGCCGCGCCGGTGCCACGAGGCGCCGATCAGCGCCATCAGCTGGTCGCCGTCGACCGCCGCGCCCGTCTCGTCGATGACGATCAGCCGGTCCGCGTCGCCGTCCAGCGCCAGGCCGATATCGGCCCCGGCGTCGACGACCGTGCGGCGCAGCAGCGCCAGATCGGTCGATCCGCATTCGTGATTGATGTTCACGCCATTGGGCGCCACGCCGATCGCCGTCACCTCCGCGCCCAGCTCCCACAAGGCCGAGGGTGCGACCTGATAGGCGGCGCCGTGCGCGCAATCGATCACCACCTTGAGCCCGTCGAGCCGCAGATGATCCGGGAAGGTCAGCTTGGCGGCGTGGATGTAGCGCCCGCGCGCATCCTCGATCCGCTTGGCCCGGCCGATCGCTTCCGCCGGCGCCAGCAGCGGCGGCGTCTCCAGCAGCGCCTCGATCGCCGCCTCGTCCTCGTCGGACAGCTTGTAGCCGTCCGGGCCGAACAGCTTGATGCCATTGTCGACGAACTTGTTGTGGCTGGCCGAGATCATCACGCCGATATCGGCGCGCATCGACTGGGTGAGCATCGCCACCGCCGGGGTCGGCACCGGCCCCACCATCACCACGTCCATGCCGACGCTGGTGAAGCCGGCGACCAGCGCCGTTTCCATCATGTAGCCGGAAAGCCGCGTGTCCTTGCCGATCACGACCCGGTGGCGATGATCGCCGCGCAGGAAATGGGCGCCGGCGGCCTGGCCGACCTTCAGCGCCATTTCAGCGGTCATCGGCATTTCGTTGGTGCGGCCCCGGATCCCGTCCGTACCGAAATAGTTTCGCGTCATTCTTTCCTCACTCACGCCAAAAAGGCGAGAATCAACCAAAAAGTGATTCTTCCGCCTCTCAATACACCCCGCTAAGAAGTCGTCATGTCGTCGCCCACCCGGATTCTCCTCGCTCTGGCCCTGGGCATCGCGCTCGGCATCGCCAGCATCGCAACCGGCGGCGACTGGGCCGACCGCGCCGTCGCCATCGCCGAGCCCTTGGGCGGCCTGTGGCTCAGCGCTTTGCAGATGACGATCGTGCCGCTCGTCGTTTCCCTGCTCATCACCGGCATCGCCGCCTCCGCCGAAGCCGCACGGGCGAGCAAGCTGGCGACGCGGGCGATGATCCTGTTCGTCGCCCTGCTCTGGCTCTCCTCGATCGCCTCGGCGCTGCTGACGCCGCTGCTGCTCGAGCTGTTCCCGCTGCCGGTCGCGGCCGCCGCCGCCCTGCGCGATGCGCTGACCACGGCGGGGCCGGCGGGCTCGGCGCCGGGCTTTGCCGATTTCCTGCGTTCGCTGGTGCCCACCAATCCGATCGCGGCGGCGGCGCAGGACGCGATCCTGCCGCTGATCTTCTTCACGCTCATCTTCGCCTTCGCGATGACCACCCTGCCGGCCGAGCCGCGCGAGAAGCTGACCGGTTTCTTCAAGGCGATCGCGGATACGATGCTGGTCGTTATCGGCTGGGTGCTCTGGGTGGCGCCGGCGGGCGTCTTCGCCCTCGCTTATGTGGTCGGCGTGCGCGCCGGTGGCTCGGCCTTCGGCGCCCTGCTCCATTATGTCGTCATCGTCTCGGCGGTGGGGATCGTGATCTGGCTCGCCTCCTGGCCGGTGGCCTGGATCGGCGCGCGCATCTCGCCGCTGCGCTTCACCCGCGCGATCGCGCCGGCCCAGGCGATCGCGGTCAGCACCCAATCCTCGCTCGCCTGCCTGCCCGCCATGCTGCGCGCGGCGAACAAGCTGGACGTTCCGGTCGCCGCCTCCGGCGTCGCCCTGCCGATGGCGGTGGCGATCTTCCGCGCGACCGGGCCGGCGATGAATCTCGCGGTGGCGATCTACATCGCCTACTGGTTCGGCATCGAGCTGACGCCGGGCCAGCTCGCGATCGGCGTCGCGGCGGCGGCGATGACGACCATGGCGGCGGCCGGCGTTCCCGGCCAGGCCAGCTTCATCACCTCGATCGCGCCGATCTGCCTCGCCATGGGGCTGCCGATCGAGCCGCTGGCGCTGCTGATCGCGGTCGAGGTGCTGCCCGATATCATCCGCACCTTGGGCAATGTCAGCATGGACGTCGCCGCCACCGCCACCGCAGCCAAGCGTTCCGGCTTCGACGAGGACGAAGCGACGAGCCGGGAGGACCGGCTGCTCGAGGAAGGCGCGTGAGGCGCGGCACGCGCGGCTTCGCCGTCGGCCTGGGCGGGCTGCTCGTCGCCGGCGCGGTGCTGGGTTTCGTGCCGTTCCTGCTGTGGAGCGGCGCCGAGATTCACCCGCTTTCCTCCGACACGCCGCACGATCAGCTGTTCGGCCTGTTCCCGGTCAATGCGGCGGACAATATCGTGCACGGCCTGCTCGGCCTGTGGGGCCTTGCCGCCGCCCGCTCGGTGCGCGGTGCGATCCTGTTTGCCCGGGCGATGACGGGGATTTTCGCGGCGCTGACGCTGGGCGGCTTCGTGCCGGCGGCGGGCGATCTCCTGCCGCTCTACGGCAACGACATCTGGCTGCACGCGCTGATGGCCGCCGCCAGCGCCTGGTTCGGCTGGATCCACCACGTTTCCGCATAGGCATCTGGCCTCCGCGCGCGGCTTTTAGTAAGAGGGGCTCATGAAAAGTGGGCTCAAGCTTTCGGCGATGATTGTGCTTCTCGCCTCACCGACCATGCCCGGCGCCATCCAGGCCGCCGCGGCACAGACCTCCACGCCGGTTCAGGTGCAGCCGCCGAGGCTCGATTACCAGCCGGTTCAGCCTGCCCCCGTTCTGTGGCAGCGCGCCGCCGTCGAGGAGCTGCTCGCTTATGTCGAGGCGATCGGCGACGAGGGTCTCGATCCCGCAGCCTATGCGCCCGATCGGCTGCGCGCGGCCTTGGCCACCGGCGACGATGCGGCGATCACGCCGGCGGCGAGCCAGCTCTTCCTGCGTCTTGCCGCCGATTTGTCCGGCGGTGCGGTGCGCGGCAATGCGCGCGGCGAATGGTACATGCCGGACACGGCGATCGACGGGAACCGGCAGCAGCTCCTGCTCGCCGAGGCCAGCCAGGGCAATGTCGCCGCCGCGCTGAACAGCCTGCATCCCACCCATCCGCAATATGCGATGCTGAAGCGCGCGCTGGCGATGACGCCGGCGGAAGAGACGGCGCGGCGCGAGCTTATCCGCGCGAACATGGAACGCTGGCGCTGGATGCCGCGCAATCTCGGCGAGCGGCATGTGCTGGTCAACGTGCCCGCCTTCACCGCCGCGATCGTCGATAATGGCCGCGTCACCTTGCGCCACCGCACCGTGGTCGGTGCGCGCCGCACCCAGACGCCCTCGCTCAGCGCGAACATGACGGCGGTGACGCTCAATCCCTGGTGGACGGTGCCGCAGAGCATCATCCGCGAGATGGGCGGCCGCTTCAACGATTCCTACGTCGTCACCCGCACCGGCGGCACGATCGTCGCGCGCCAGCGCCCCGGCCCCGGCAATTCGCTCGGCCGGGTGAAGATCGAGATGCCGAACGATCACGCCATCTTCCTGCACGACACGCCGGCGCAGAACCTGTTCAGCCGCCCGGTCCGCGCCTTCAGCCATGGCTGCATCCGCACCCAGGGCATCCGCGATTTCGCCGCCGAGCTGCTCGCCGCCTCCGGCCAGTGGAGCCGCGCCGAAATCGACGGCGCCATCGCCTCGGGCCGGACGCAACAGGTCGCGCTCGACCGCCCGATTCCCGCCTACATCGCCTATTTCACCGCGGCGGCGACCAATGACGGCAACATCGTCACCTATGCCGACATCTACGGCCGCGACGCCGCCGTCCGCCGCGCCTTGGGCAACGCCGGCACGCAGGTGGCGCGCGCGAACTGAAGGCGGACTGAAGTCTGAGGGCCTGTCGCCGCGAAATTTGATCCGGCGGCGTTCAAGCAAACCTCCGTTCGCCCTGAGCTTGTCGAAGCCTGTCCTGAGCGGCTGCCGCAGGCAGACAGCCGAAGGGGGCTGTCCTTCTTCGAGAGGAAGAAAAAGCAGGGCTTCGACAAGCTCAGCCCGAACGGTGGCGGGCTTATGGGTAGCTAGCGGACGTTGCTAGAGCCCGTATTTCTCCGGCTTTTGTAGAATGGCATTCGCCGGCAAGGCGGCATCGTCCACATCGATTTCTCTCAGGATACGGATCATTTCGGAGCGATCCCGTGCTTTTGCAGCGGTATCGAATGCTTGCAGCAACCCTGCCTCGAACAGCCGCTCATTCACGGTCATCCCTGCGTATCGGGTCCGGTCTTTCATACGGGCCATTCTAGCAACTGGTCTGATGTCCGCAATCAGTCGAAAGCGGATATCTCGCCCCTCGCTTCCAATGTAGGAAATCCTCTGTCACGCTTGCCCCCGACTCGGGGCTCCGGCCTCGCTTCACCGGCTCTTTGAATCGTCCGTCTCGCGCGAAAAATTTCGCGACACACCATCGCGCATATGGGTGAAGATGCTGAAGTTTCGCGCCGCCGCGTTCCGCCCTTCGGAGGCCCGGAAAACACCCCTCACCCTGTAAACTTTGTCAACTTAACAGAGGGAGGAAGACCGGCGCGAAGCAGGCGTTCCTGGGCTGACTTTTGATGAACTTTTGCGCCGCCGCCGTCAGGCGATGCGGTCGGCATAAAGGAAATGTCCCGGCCCGAGCCGGTCCATCACTTCCTGGAGGCTGCGGTGCGGGAAGGCGAAGCAGCCTTCGCTGCGGCCGAGCCGGCCCTGCTGGGCGACCACTTCGGGCTCGGCATACCAGGCGGTGTGGACGACGATCGCCCGCGCCTCGGCATTGTTGTTGGACGGATCGAGCCCGCGCACCCGCATCGAGCGACCGTAGCGGCCATGATAATAATTGCCGATGATATAGGCCCCGTCCGAGCTCGCTTCCGATCCGATCCGGTTGGAGAAATGCTGGAGCATGCCGGTATGCGACGGATCGGAGCCGCGCCCGTGCGACACGAAATGGCGGGTGACGGCGCCGCTATTGGTGTCGAGCAGGTAGAAGCGCGGCTCGCTGGAGAAGCGGGTGAAATCGGCGATGCCGACCACATCGCCGTGGATCACCTGCGAACGGTGGCGATCGAAGGCGGCGCGGGCGCGGGTGACGATGCGCGGGTCGAGGCTGGGGTCGACGGTCACGCGCGGGCGGGCGACGGGCTCCGGCACCGGCGTCATGTCCGGTCGGCGGCGGTCGAGATCGAGTGTCTGGGCCAGCAGTGGCGAACCGCCGACCACGGCGAGCGCGCCCGTGGCGATTCCGGCCTCGATCATCTGCCGACGCGACAAATTCATGGATTCCCTCCCCGGCATGCGTGGCTATCTACGGTTTTTTTCCTTTCGTCTCAATGACTAGAGCGAAATGGTTTCAACCGTCCGCCGCGACAGACCCGCGCTTCGCCGCATCCTGACGCCGGATTGGTTAATGCCCAATCCATGCTGGCGACGAACCGTTGCGCAGACACGGCGAACGGCTTGCGGACAATGAATCGGGCGATTCGCCACCGAAACGGCAGGCCGGCATCTTGCTCTTTGTTACCGAAAGAGCCATTTGCGGAGCCATGGTTTCAGCGGAAAATCGGCAGGCCGCGCCGTCTTATTATGTCTATGTCGTGGACGACGACCGCGATGTGCGGCGTTCGCTCAGCTTCATGCTCGGCACATCGGACACGCGCTCCCATCCTTTCGGCTCCGGTGCCGATTTCCTCGACGCCCTGCCGGATCTCGTTCCCGGCTGCGTGTTGCTCGATCTCAAGATGCCGCGCATGGACGGCTTCCAGGTGATGGCGGAGCTCGCCCGGCGCGACGTGGACTGGCCGGTGATCGTGATGACCGGCTTCGGCGAGGTGCCGACGGCGGTGCGCGCGATGAAGCAGGGCGCGGTCGACTTCATCGAGAAGCCGTTTTCCGAGGAGGCACTGCTCGGCTGCCTGTCGACCGCCTTCGCCATCCTCGACGAGCGCGAATCGACCAATCGCCGCCGCCGCGCGGCGCGCGAGCGGGTCGATCAGCTCACCGCGCGCGAGACAGAGGTGCTGGAAGGCCTGCTCGCCGGCGAATCGAACAAGCGGCTGGCCGAGCGGCTGGGGATCAGCCTGCGCACGGTGGAGATGCACCGCGGCAACATGATGGACCGGCTGGAGGTTGCCAATCTGGCCGAGGCGCTGACCCTGGCGCTGGAGGCCGGCATGACGGCGGCGGCGCCGGACGGCGTCGCCTGAAGGAGACGGCACAATGACACGCGAACAGGCGACGCTGGCGGGCGGCTGCTTCTGGTGCACCGAGGCGGTGTTCAAGGACGTGGTCGGCGTCGAGGCCGTGGAGAGCGGCTATATCGGCGGCCATGTCCCCAGCCCCACCTACAAGCAGGTGTGCGGCGGCGACACCGGCCATGCCGAGGCGATCCGGCTGACCTACGATCCCGCTTTGGTCTCCTATGACGACCTGCTCGACATGTTCTTCGCCACCCACGATCCGACCCAGCTCAACCGGCAGGGCAACGATGTCGGCACCCAATATCGCTCCGCCATCTTCCCCCATTCGCCCGAACAGGCGGACGCGGCCCAAGCGGCGATCGCGCGGTCGCAGCCGGACTGGCCGACGCCGATCGTGACGACGATCGAGCCCCTGGCCGAATGGTATCCCGCCGAGGGCTATCATCAGGATTATTGGGAGGGCGAAGGCCAGCGCAATCCCTATTGCCTCGCCGTCATCCCCCCCAAGCTCCAGAAGCTCCGCAAGAGCTTCGCCGAACGGCTCAAGACGCAGGCCGCCTAAAGCTGGGTCGTGTCGATCGGCCCATTGCGGTCGAGCCGGCGCGAGGCGTCCGCCATCGGATATTTGAGGCCGGTGGCGCAGTTGAACAGGACCACGCGCTCCCCCTCGCGCACCAGCCCCGCTTCCCGCGCCCGGATGCAGGCGGCCAATGTCGCGGCGCCCTCGGGGCAGAGCAACAGCCCCTCCCCCGCCGACGCCGCGCCGGCCGCGACGATCTCGTCGTCCGTCACCGCCATGGCGACGCCGCCACTCTCCCGCACCGCGCGCAGGATCAGGAAATCGCCCACCGCCTTGGGCACGCGGATGCCGGCCGCGATCGTGTGGGCATCCTCCCAGCGCTCGGCATGCTCCACGCCGTCCTCGAACGCCTTGACGATCGGCGCGCAACCCGCCGCCTGGACGGCGATCATGCGCGGCCGCTCCGGCCCGATCAGCCCGATCGCCTCCAGCTCGTCGAACGCCTTCCACATGCCGATCAGGCCGGTGCCGCCGCCGGTGGGATAGAAGATCACGTCCGGCAGCCGCCAGCCGAGCTGCGCGGCCAGCTCCAGCCCCATCGTCTTCTTGCCCTCGATCCGGTAGGGTTCCTTCAGCGTCGACAGGTCGAACCAGTCGCCCCGCGCCGCGCCCTCCGCGACGATCGCGCCGCACTGGTCGATGAGGCCGTTCACCCGATAGACCCGCGCGCCCTGCACCGCGATTTCGCGCACGTTGATCTCCGGCGTGTCGTCCGGGCACAGCACGATCGTCTCGATCCCGGCGCGGGTCGCATAGGCGGCGAGTGCGGCGCCGGCATTGCCGTTGGTCGGCATCGCGATCTTCGCGACGCCCAGCGCCTTCGCCATGGACACCGCCATGACAAGGCCGCGCGCCTTGAACGAGCCGGTCGGTAGCCGCCCCTCGTCCTTCACCAGCACTTCGCCCAGGCCGAGCCGCCGCGCGGCGGCCTCAAGCGGTACCAGCGGCGTCTCCGCCTCGCCCAGACTGACGATATGTGCCGCGCGACGCACCGGCAGCAGCTCGCGCCAGCGCCACAGGTCGGTGGGGCGATTGTCCACCACCTCGCGGCTCAGCGCCCCGCGCACGCCGTCCAGGTCGTAGCGCACCAGCAGCGGACGGCCCGCCGCCGACAGGCCGTGCAGCTTGTCCGCCTCATAACGCTCGCCCGTCATTGAACATTCGAGATGGGTGACGAAGCTGGGCCGTTCGCCGATCAGATTGTCGTTCCAGACGGTCATGGGCTCTCCTCAGCGCGGCGCGGCGCGGCGGCGCGGCGTAAACGGTCATTGATGGCGAGGCCGAGCCCCCCGGCGGGGATCGGCGCGACAGCGATCGCGCCGCGATCGGCGGCATCGGCTTCGTGGAGCAGCGCGAACAGCCGCGCCGCCGCTTCGACCAGGTCGCCGGACGGGCTGAGGCTGGCGTCGCCCACCACCACGCCGAAGCCGATCAGCCATTCGCCGGGGGCCGCCTCGGCCGCGTTGAGCCGCAGCGGCTTGGCCGGAGCGTAATGGCTGGCGAGCTGGCCGGGGGCCTCGATATTCCTCTCCCGCGCCACTTCGAGTCCGAGATCGATCGGCCCGGGACGAAGCAGGCGCAGCCGCCCGTCCGTCACCGCCACGATCGTCGACTCAAGCCCCAATTCGGTCGGCCCGGCATCGACGATCAGCGGGATGCGCCCGTCTAGACTGGCCAGCACATGATCGGCACGGGTCGGGCTGATCCGGCCGCTGGCATTGGCGGAAGGCGCGGCGAGCGGCCGGCCCGCCGCCGCCAGCAGATCGCGCATCGCCGGATGGGCCGGCATGCGCAAGGCGACGGTGTGCAATCCCGCCGTGACCAGTGAGGCGACCGGCGCCCCTTCGCGCAGCGGCAGGACCAGCGTCAGCGGCCCGGGCCAGTAGCGTTCCGCCAGCGTCCGTGCTGCCTCATCGAACACAGCGATTTCAGACGCCTGCACCAGATCCCTGACATGCACGATCAGCGGATTGAAGTTCGGCCGTCCCTTCGCGTCATAGATTCGCGCCACCGCTTCCCCGCTCCCGGCGTCCGCCGCGAGGCCATAGACCGTCTCTGTCGGCACGGCGACGGGCAAGCCTGCGCCGATCAGCCTCGCGGCCTCGGCGATCGCGGCCGCGTCATAGGCCATCACGCGGGTCTTTTGCGCACTCATGGCGCCGCGCTATAGCCGGAGCGCCGCCCACGCAACCGCGGAGCCGAAATGACCTACACGCCGCCTGCCCTAGACCAGAAATTCCTGCTCGATCACATCGTCGGCATCGCCAATCTCGTCGAGGACAACGACCTTGTCGGCGCGATCGTCGAGGGCGCCGGGGCCTTCGCGGCGGGCGAGTTCGCGCCGCTCAACCGGATCGGCGACGAGGTCGGCGCCAAATGGTCGGAAGAGGGCGTGACGCTGCCGGCGGGGTTCAAGGAAGCCTATCGCGCCTATGTCGAGGGCGGCTGGGGCACGCTGGCGGGACCGGAGGCGCATGGCGGCCAGGGCCTGCCGCTCTGCCTGGCCACCGTCGTCATGGAGGATCTCGGCTCGGCCAATATGGGCTTCTCGCTGGTGATGATGCTCACCCCCGGCGCGGTCGAGGCGCTGAAGCATCACGGCGCGCCGGAATTGCAGACCGAATGGCTGCCGAAGCTCATCACCGGCGAATGGACCGGCACGATGAACCTCACCGAGCCGCAGGCCGGCTCCGACGTCGGCGCGCTCAAGACCCGCGCCGTCCCGAACGGCGACCCCTCGACGGGCTCGGGACAGGCGGCAACCTACCGCATCACCGGCCAGAAGATCTTCATCACCTTCGGCGAGCATGACCTCACCGACAATATCGTCCACCTCGTCCTCGCCCGGCTTCCCGACGCGCCGGCCGGAACGCGCGGCATTTCTCTCTTCCTCGTACCGAAAATCCTGCCGGACGGCACGAAGAACGACCTGCGCTGCGTGTCGATCGAGCACAAGATGGGCATCCACGCCTCGCCCACCTGCGTCATGGCTTATGGCGACCAGGGCGGCGCCACCGGCTGGCTGATCGGCGAGGAGAATAAGGGCATGGCGGCCATGTTCACGATGATGAACAATGCCCGCCTCAATGTCGGCCTGCAGGGCGTCTCGATCGCCGAGCGCGCGACGCAGCAGGCCGTCGCTTATGCGCGTGAGCGCGTGCAGGGAAGCCGCGAGGGCCGGCCGGCGCGGATCATCGAATTCCCCGACGTGCGCCGGATGCTGCTGCGCATGAAGGCGCTGACCCAGGCGGCGCGGGCGCTGGCCTATTACACCGCCGGCCAGACCGACCGGGCCGAACGCGGCGACGCGGCGGCGCGGGCGCGCGCGGACTTGCTGACCCCGCTGGTGAAGGCCTATGGCACCGATATCGGCTGCGAGGTGACGAGCCTCGGCGTCCAGGTTCATGGCGGCATGGGCTATATCGAGGAGACCGGCGCCGCCCAGCATTACCGCGACGCCCGCATCTCGCCGATCTACGAAGGCACGAACGGCATCCAGGCGGCGGATCTGGTGGGACGGAAGTTGTCGATGGACGGCGGCGCGGCGCTGACGGCGCTGATCGCCGACATTCGCGACGGCGCGGCGGGTGAAGCTGCTTTGCTGGCTCTCGCGGACGATTGCGAGACGGTGGCGCAAAGCCTGCTGGCAGCGGGGGCAGAAGACCGGCTGGCCGCGTCCTATCCCTTCCTCACCATGCTTTCAGTCGCGACGTGCGGCTGGCTGATGACTCGCCAGCTCGCCGCGCTGGACGGCCATGCGGGCGATCCGAATTTCGCCACGATGAAACGGACGGCGGCGCGCTTCTTCCTCGACCAGATCGTCCCGGAAGCGCGCGGCTTGCTCACCGCCGCGACCGCGCCCGCCGACATCCTCTACGCTGCGGACGAGGACGCCTTCGCGGCCTGAGGCTCTCTCTCGTCACCCCGGCCCTTCGACTGCCTGCAAGGCAGGCGCTCAGGATAAACTTCAGCCGGAGGCTGAAGGCCGGGGCCCAGCCCGAATATGGTTTCCTTTGCCTGGGCCTGGATACCGGCCCCTTCGACGCCGCCTGCGGCGTCGCTCAGGACATGCTTCGCCGGTATGACGGGTTAGAGGGTGGCCAAGCTCAAACCCGCCGCGCCAGCTTGTGCGGGCGCTGCCCCACCGTGCGCCAGATGCGCGGCCCCTGGTCGACGCGGAAGGCGCCCATGCGCTCGCTCTCGGCCTGCAATTCGCGGCCGACGATATAGGAGCGTGAGGTCTGGCCGGTGCGGCCGTCGTCGCAATCGTAAAGCGCGTTGACCGCGATCACCGGGATGAACAGCATCCGATCGTCGAGGCGGAGCGCGCGCATCTGCTCGCGCGGGATGCCGACCTCGCCGCGAATCACGCCGCTTTGCCCGGCCGCGATTTCGGGCAGGTTGAGCCGCGTCGTTTCGCGCCCGGCGGTGCGGAAAAAGGTGCCGATCTCTTGGTCCTGCTGTTCCGAGCCGTTGAACATCTTGACGTCGATCCGCAGGTTCTTCGCGACGCTCTTGCCGCTGTTGCGGATTTCCAGCTCGAAACTGACGCTGGCCTCCGCATCGGTGTAGGCGGCGCGCTCCGTCTTCAGTTCCAATTCCAGCCAGGGGCGCATGCCCGGCTCCGGTCGCGTCTTCGAGGATGTGGGCGCCGCCGCGACAGCGGGAGAGGCGATCTCGGCATCCGCATCGCTTCGGCGGCTGCGCCGGCGCAGCAGGATGGCGCCGGCCAGCACCAGCAGCACGGCCAGCGCATAGGGCCAGTAGGACACCGCGCCACCCTCTTCGACGATGGGCTGGGCTTCCACCGCGTCCGGCGCGGCCCCATCCGCTTCGGGCTCGGGCGCACCGGTTTCGGGCAGCGGCTGCGCCAGAGGCGGCGACTCGGTGGGGATATCGGCGACTGGCGGCGCGGTCTGGGGTGCCGGCGCGGCGGCGGGCGGTTGCGCCGGCGCCGATTGCGGCCGCTGCGTTTCGCCGGAGGGTGCCGCGCGCGGCGGCGTGGTCGCAGCGGGGGGTGGCGGGGCGACCCGCACTGGCGACTGCTGTGGCTGGGCTTCGGGCGCGGGCGCGGGGGGAGGCGCGGGCTGGGTGACGATGCGGTTTTGCGGCTGCAGTGAAAAATCGCGCAACTGCGGCGGGCCGATGACATTGCCGGCGACATTGCCTTCGCTGTCCTGCGCCGACGCCATTCCGCCGCCGCCCAGAATTGCGCTCGCGGCGATAATCGCCAGGCTCCGCTTCATCCTCACCATGAAATCCGTTCGAAAACCCACCCTCGGGCGGCCAGGCAGGCCGCAAGCCGCTCACATAAGCGCGTCGGCGCCGGATTTTAACGCTGCATCAATGCCATGCGCCGAACGGCCGCACGGGTGCGGCAAATGGGCCACACCCGAGAGCGACGTCAGTGCAGTCCTTCGGAATGGGCCGTCGTACCGCGCACGCGGACGCATTGCGCGATCGGCTGCCCCGCTTCCTCCACATTGCCCGCATCGCCAACCTGCGCGAGCCAGGCTTGCTCGCCGCGCAGCGACCAGGCCAGCGGCTGCGCGCCCGAGCCGACATAACGCGATCCCGTGAGGGTCGGCGCCGCGTTCAGCGCGGCGGTCTGCCCGTCATAAGTGAGTTGTACCCTGGCATGCAGGTAATCGCCGCCATGCTCGTAAACCGCCTGCACCTCGCGCCCTCCGTCACAGGCATAAGGTATGATGGCCGGCCCGGATTTGACCCGCCCGCCGCCGCCGGCAAAGCCGGACAGCATCACCGCAGCGCCCACCAGGGCCGCCACCGCAAAAGGAGAGGATCGGTTCATCGCACGCCTCCACGCTGGTGCGCATTCATGGTGCGCGCGGCGGGGCGCGAAATCAAGCTTCGGGAATGTTGAGCGGGCCCTTGGGCGAAGCTTCGACGGCCGGTGCGGCCAGGACGGAGATGAGTTCATGCCCACCCGCCAGCGCGAGCAGGCCAGCCGCGAACGAGCAGAAGAAGGCGCGCAGCGGCGTCATCGGTTGATCCGGAGGGAGGCTTAGGCGAGCGCGCGCTCGACCATGTCCTCGGGCTCGAGGCCCAGCATCCGCATGTGCGAAACGATGCGCGGCCAGCGATTTTCGAGGAAGTCCTTGCGCTCGGCAGTGCGCAGCCGCTCCGCCGCGCCCTTTGCCACAAACATGCCGACACCGCGCTTCACGACCACCAGCCCTTCCTCCTGGAAGGTCTGGTAGGCTTTCGCCACGGTGAGGGGATTGGCGCCGAAATCGGCGGCCAGGCTGCGCACCGACGGCAGCGCATCGCCTTCGCCGACCCGGCCCTCGAGGATCATCGCCGCGATGCGGTCGCGCAGGCGGAGATAGACGGGACGGTCATCGTTCATGCCGTCATATGATACTAATACACTTGCAACGTCAAGGGCGGAATGCGGCTTTGACGCCGATTATTGGCCTCCTTTTCCCCATTCCGAGACGATTTGGGCATATTCAGGCCGGATACGCTCCTCCGGCTCGGCGCCGGCGCTGCCGATGAAGATGAAGCCGGCGATTCGCTCATCCGCCTTGCCGCCGAACGCGCTCAGCACAACGTCCGAATAGGCCGCCCAGCCGGTCACCCAGCCCGCCGCATAGCCCAGCGCATGGGCGGCGAGCAGCAGGTTCATGCAGGCCGCGCCGCAGGACAGATTCTGCTCCCAGACCGGAATCTTGTGCTCCGGCACAGGCGCGGACAGCACGACGATCAATTCCGGCGCCTGGTGTGCGAAGCGCTGGACGGCCTCGATCTCCAGCCGTCCCGGATCGGGATTCGCGGCGCGATAGGCGGCCTCGAGCATCGCCGCGAATTCCATGCGCTTTGCCGCCGGAACATGGACGAAACGCCAGGGCGCGAGCTTGCCGTGATCGGGCGTGCGCATGGCGATCGTCAGCATGCGCTGCATTTCCCCCGCGTCCGGCCCGGGGGCGATCAGATCGCGCGGGCGGGCGGAGCGCCGGGTTTCCAGAAAGGCGAGGATCGACGAACGGTCATTCAGCATCGACAAGCCGCTAACAGGCCCGCGCCGCCGCAACAATCCCGCTTCACAAGTGGAAAACACCCGCTAGTCTGCGCGCCATTCAACGGCCGCCCGAGACGGCCGAACCATGAATCCCCAGGGAGCTTCGCCAGATGGCCACCAACCCCGATTACGCCGCCGAGGAATCGCGCACGATTCTCGGCCATCCCCGCGGCCTGTTCGTCCTGTTCTTCGCCGAAATGTGGGAGCGCTTCTCCTATTACGGCATGCGGGCGCTGCTGATCTTCTACCTCGTCCAGCACTGGATGTTCTCGGACGAGCGCGCGTCGATCATCTACGGCGCCTATACCGCGCTCGTTTACATCACGCCGGTGATCGGCGGATATCTGGCGGATCGCTATCTCGGGCAGCGAAAGGCGGTGCTGTTCGGCGCCGTACTGCTTACCTTCGGCCACTTCCTGATGGCGTTCGAAGGGGATGGCGGACAGGGCTCCGCGGCGATGAACATCTTCTGGCTGGCGCTCGCCTTCATCATCGTCGGCTCGGGCTTCCTGAAGGCCAACATCTCGGTGATCGTCGGGCAGCTGTATCCCCGCACCGACGTGCGCCGCGACGGCGCCTATACGATCTTCTACATGGGCATCAATCTGGGCGCCGCGCTGGGTGCGCTCTTCTGTGGCTATCTTGGCCAACATCCCGACTATGGTTGGAGCTATGGCTTTGGCGCGGCGGGCGTCGGCATGCTGCTCGGCCTGATCGTTTTCATCTGGGGCAAGCCGCTGCTGATGGGCCGGGGCGAATCCCAAGTGCCAGAAAAGCTTGCCTCGACTGTGGCGGGCATCAAGTTCGAATGGCTGCTTTATGTGCTCAGCTTCGGCGCGGTCGGCCTCGTCTGGCTGATGATCCAATATCAGGAGCTGGTCGGCACTCTGCTCGGCATCGCCGGCGCGATCCTTGTCGGTTACGTGCTGTTCACCGCCGTGGTGAAGCTGCCCAGCCATGACCGCGACCGCATCTTCGCGGCGATGTTCCTGATCCTCGGCTCGATCCTGTTCTGGGCGCTGTTCGAGCAGGCGGGCTCCTCGCTCAACCTGTTCACCGATCGCCATGTCGATCGCGTCATCCTGGGCTGGGACGTGCCGGCCGCGATGTTCCAGTCGATCAACGCGATCTACATCGTGCTGCTGGCACCGCTCTTCGCGACCTTGTGGATCTGGCTCGGGCGGCGCGGCATGGAGCCGTCCGCCCCGGCCAAGTTCGGCCTCGGCATGATCCAGCTCGGCGCCGGTTTCCTGGTGCTGGTCGCCGGTGCGGCGGCGGCGGGCGCGGGCGTGCCCACCCCGGTCATCTTCATCTTCCTTATCTACCTCCTCCACACGACCGGCGAGCTCTGCCTGTCGCCGGTTGGCCTCAGCGCGATGAACCGGCTGGCGCCGAGCCATATGGCCGGCCTCATCATGGGCACCTGGTTCTTCGCCTCGGCGACCGGCAATTTCGCCGCCGGCCTGATCGCGGCGGCGACTGGCGGTGAAGGCCTGGAAGGGGAAACCGCCGGAGCCGAGACCGTTCTCAGCGTCTATTCGACGGTCGGCTGGGTCGCGGTTGCGGTCGGCGTCGGCGTCATCGCGGTGTCGCCGCTGGTCAAGAAGCTGATGCATCTCGACACGCTGAAGGACGACGATCATCTCGCCGGCACTGCGGAGCTGGCCGAACCGGCCGCTCCGGGCATGCATCCCGGTACGCGGGGGGATAGCCAATGAGGGGCGCGGGTTTCGCTGCGCTCGCCGTTTCCGCCCTGCTCGCCACCGCCTGCTCCCCGAGCCGGCCGGAGGTAGGCAGCGCATCGGCGACCACCCCAGCCCCGGAGCGGCGGGCGGTTATGGAGGATCCCTATCCCTCCACCTATCGCCCCTATCCGGGCGTCACGACGGCGATCGTCAACGCGACCATCTTCGACGGCGAAGGCGGACGGATCGACAACGGCACGATCGTGATGGCGAACGGCGTCATCCAGGCGGTCGGCGGTGCGGATACCCCGATCCCGGAAGGCGCGACCCGGATCGACGGCGCCGGCCGCTGGGTGACCCCCGGCGTGATCGACGTGCACAGCCATCTGGGCGATTATCCCAGCCCCGGTGTCGAGGCGCATAGCGACGGCAACGAGGTGACCGGCCCGGTGCGCCCGGAAGTGTGGGCCGAACACAGCGTCTGGCCGCAGGATCCCGGCTTCTCGCGCGCGCTCGCCAATGGCGGGGTGACGACGTTGCAGATCCTGCCCGGCTCCGCCAACCTGTTCGGCGGCCGCGGCGTCACGCTGCGCAACGTGCCGGCGCGCACGATGCAGGCGATGCGCTTTCCCGGTGCGCCGCGCGGGCTAAAAATGGCCTGCGGCGAGAATCCCAAGCGCGTCTATGGCGGCCGCAACCAGATGCCGCAGACCCGGATGGGCAATATCGCGCTGATGCGCCAGACGTGGCAGCGCGCGGTGGAATATCGCGACCGCCGCGCCCGCGATCCCAATCTGGCGCGCGATTTCGCGCTGGAGACGCTGGCCGGCGTGCTGGATGGCGACATCCTGGTCCACAACCATTGCTACCGTGCCGACGAGATGGCCAACATGCTCGACATGGGCCGCGAGTTCGGCTTCGAGATCGCCAGCTTCCACCACGCCGTGGAAGCCTACAAGATCCCGGACCTGCTGCGCGGCGCCAACACCTGCGCGGCGATGTGGGCGGATTGGTGGGGCTTCAAGATGGAAGCCTATGACGCGATCGACGAGAATATCCCTCTCGTGCACAATGCCGGCGCCTGCGCGATCGTCCATTCGGACGACGCCAACGGCATCCAGCGGCTGAACCAGGAAGCGGCCAAGGCACTCGCCGACGGCCGGCGGATGGGGATCGATATCTCAGACGAGGTCGCCTGGACCTGGCTGGCGATCAACCCGGCCCGTGCGCTCGGTATCGCCGAGGAGACCGGGTCGCTGCGTGCCGGCAAGCGCGCCGATGTCGTGCTTTGGAACGGCAATCCGCTCAGCGTCTATTCCCGCCCGCAACAGGTGTGGATCGACGGCGCCCTGCTCTACGACATGAACAATGCGCGGCTGCGCCCGGTGAGCGACTTCGAGCTCGGCCAGCCCGGCGAGGGAGACGTGAAATGAGGAGGCTCTCGCTGCTCCTGGCGGGCATCGCCGCCCTCGCCACCGCACCCGTTTCGGCGCAGACCGTCGCGATCACCGGCGGCCGCGTCGTCGTCGGCGACGGCAGCGCGCCGATCGACGGCGGCACCGTCGTCATCCGCGACGGCCGGGTCGTCGCCGCCGGCCGCAACGTCGCGGTGCCGGCGGGCGCGACCGTGGTCGATGCGACCGGCAAATGGGTGACGCCCGGCATCGTCGCCGGCTTCTCGCGGGTCGGCCTGGTCGAGGTCGATGCCGTGTCCGGCACCAATGACGTGCGCGCGGCCACCACGCCGTTCAACGCCGCGATCGACGTGGCCCCCGCGATCAATTCGCAAACCACCGCGATCCAGGTCAGCCGCGCCGCAGGTGTCACCCGCGCCGTGGTCGCGCCCGGGACCAGCCGCAGCATCTTCGCCGGCCAGGGCGCGGTCATTGACATGGGCGGCGATATGGAGCCGATCACCCGCGCCCGCGCTTTCCAGTTCATCGAACTGGGCGAGACCGGCGCGCGCGACGCGGGCGGCAGCCGGCCTGCGGCGCATGTGCTGCTGCGCAATGCACTGCGCGAGGCGCGCGACCTGCGCCCCGGCGCGGGGCGGGCCGGATCGGGTCCGAACGATCCGCTGATCCAGTCCGACGTGCGCCGCTCGGATGACGTGCTGCTCACCCGCTTCGATGCGGCGGCGCTGGTCCCGGTCCTGCAGGGCCGCCAGCTCTTGCTCGTCCATGTCGAGCGGGCCAGCGACATCCTGCAGACGCTGGCGCTGCGGCAGGAATTCCCGAATCTGCGGATCGTGCTGGTCGGCGCCACCGAAGGCTGGCGCGTGGCCGATCGGATCGCGGCGGCGCGCGTGCCGGTGATCGCCAATGCGCTCAACGACCTGCCCGCCACCTTCGAGCAGCTCGCCGCCACCCAGTCCAATGTCGGACGGATGCGCGCGGCGGGCGTCGAGGTCTCGCTGGGCATGATCAACGATGACGAATCGCGCCAGGTGCGCCTCCTCACCCAATATGCCGGCAATCTGGTCGGCATCACGAATGTGCCGGGTCATACCGGCCTCAGTTGGGACGAGGCCTTCGCTGCGATCAGTGCGCGGCCGGCGGCGGCGATGGGGCTGGATGGCGAGATCGGCTCGCTCCGGGCGGGCCGGCGCGGCGACGTCGTGGTCTGGGACGGCGATCCGCTGGAGCTGACCAGCGGCGTCGAGGCGGTGTGGATCGACGGCGTGCAGCAGGATCTGACCAACCGTCAGACCCGCCTGCGCGACCGCTATCGCCAGCCGCAGGAAGGCGCGCTGCCACACGCCTACAACCCAAGATGAGGGCACGGCAGGCATGAGCGCGGTCGTCAGCCTCGCGCTGGCGACCCTCGCCTTCGTCGGCGCGCATCTGGCGATGTCGCATCCGCTCCGGGCGACCCTCGTCGCCCGGCTGGGCCCGCGCGGCTTTCTCGGCGCCTATTCGCTGGTCTCGGCGATCACATTGGGCTGGATGGTCTTCGCCTGGCGGCAGGCGGCGGACCCCTCCCCACTCTGGGTGGGGCCGCTCTGGTGGTGGCCGTTCGCCTCGGCCCTGATGCTGGTCGCCAGCATCCTCCTCATCGGCTCGCTGATCCGCAATCCGGCCTTTCCGGAGGCCGGCAAGGGCATGATCGGCCCGGCGCGCGGCGTCTTCGCGATCACCCGCCATCCGATGAATTCCAGCTTCATCCTGTGGGCGCTGGTCCACATCTCGCTGTCGGGCAGCGCCCGCAACCTGATCGTCGCTGGCGGCATCCTCCTCCTCGCGCTCGCCGGCTCGATCGGCCAGGACACCAAGAAAGCGCGCCTGATCGGCGAACCGTGGCGAGACTGGCAATCGCGCACCTCCTTCATGCCTTTCGCGGCATTGCTCGACGGCCGCGCCAGATGGCGGGCGGCCTTTCCAGGCTGGACCGCATTGATCGGGGGCACGGTCTTCTGGGCGCTGGTCACGTCCTGGCATGCACCGCTGGTGTCGCCGCTGGGCGATCTGCTCAGTCGGTAAGCGCCTTCAGGCGGCGTCGGACAGGGAGGATCCCCGGCGCGCGGCCGCCAGATAGGCCTCCAGCTTCTCCGGCGCGAGGGCATGGGCGTAGAGATGCCCCTGCACGGCATCGCAACCGGCTTCGAGGGCGATCTGCTCTTCCTCGGCACAGGAGACGCCTTCGGCCACCACCTCCAGGTGCATGGCATGGCCGAGCGTTACTGCCGCGCGGATGATCGCGACGCTCTGGTCGCGCGCGGCGATATCGATGAACGAGCGGTCGAGCTTGATCTTGTCGACCGGGAAGCGGCGCAGGCAGGAGAGCGAGGAATAGCCGGTGCCGAAGTCGTCGAGCACGATGCGGAAGCCGTCACGGCGCAATTCCTCGATCGCATGGGCGCAGAGCGAGCCATGCTCGATGAACAACCCTTCGGTGATCTCCAGCTCGATCTGTTCGAAGGGCACTTCATGCTCGTTGGCGATACGGCGCAAAGTCGCCGGAAAATCGGCGTTGCGGAACTGCATCGGCGACAGGTTGACGGCAACGGCGAGATCCGGCCAGCGCCGCGCCACCTTGCAGGCTTCGCGGAAGGCCATAAGGCCGAGCTGGTCGATCACGCCGCATTCCTCGGCGATCGGCACGATGTCCATCGGCGCGACCTGCCCCAGAGTCGGATGATCCCATCGCAACAGGCCCTCCACGCCGACCACCTGACCGCGATTGCCGATCATCGGCTGGAAATGAAGCTGCAGCGCATCCGGCGCTTCAAGCTCCGCGCGCAGGCTGATCTCGATCTGGTCGCGACGCTGCACATCGGCATCCATCGCCTCGGTGAAGATGCGGAAGCAGTCGCGCCCCGCGGCTTTGGCGCGGTACATGGTGATGTCCGCCTTGCGCAGCAGTTCGGATGCTTCGGCGACCTCCTTGCTGGCGAAGACGGCGCCGATCGAGACGCCCACCCGCGCTTCGCGATCGCCGATCATGAAAGGCTGGCGGATGACGGCGATGATCCGCTCGCACAGCCGGCGCACATCGGCCTCGCCCTTCGGGCTGACCTGGACGATGGCGAATTCGTCGCCGCCGATCCGCGCGACCGTGTCGGTCTCGCGGACCAGCGAGCGCAGCCGCTCGCCGACCTCGGCGACCAAGGCGTCGCCGGCATTGTGGCCGAGAGTGTCATTGACCTGCTTGAAGCGGTCGAGATCGAGCATCAGCAGCGCGACATGTTCGCCGGCGCGGCGATAGCGGGTCAGCGCCTGGGACAGCCGGTCTTCCAGCAATGCGCGATTGGCGAGGCCGGTGAGCTGGTCGTGCAGCGCCTGATGCTGGGCGATCGCTTGGCGCTCTTCCAGCTCCCGCACCAGATCGACGAGAGAATGATAGAGAAACGACATGACGAGCA
The DNA here is from genome assembly GCA_037190625.1 of Alphaproteobacteria bacterium. Classification (GTDB taxonomy): domain Bacteria; phylum Pseudomonadota; class Alphaproteobacteria; order Sphingomonadales; family Sphingomonadaceae; genus Allosphingosinicella. The sequence goes on along the minus strand of JBBCJP010000011.1, from coordinate 61,551 downwards.
CGACGGCGACGCCGGACGTGAGAATGATCGGCCAGATAGTCGGGAACAGGTCGAGGCGGGACATGGAGCTGTCCCGGATGATGCTGATCGTGGCGAAATTGGTCAGGACGAGCGTCGCCACCGCTGCCGATACGATCGGCGGGCCGACCTTTCGTGAATACCCCACCCGATGCTCTCCCGCGAGAAGCGCCCCCGATAGCCGATCAAGGGTTAACAAATCGCTCAGAGATTCCCTTGGCGGGAAGCTTTTCGGGTGCTGCTCAGTCCGGGTCGGGCAGCGAGAAATCGACGCCCTGGGCGAGCGGCAGCGCGTGGCCGAAATTGATCGTATTGGTGGCCCGCCGCATATAGGCGCGCCAGGAATCCGAGCCGCTCTCGCGACCCCCGCCCGTCTCCTTCTCGCCGCCGAACGCGCCGCCGATCTCGGCGCCCGACGGACCGATATTGACGTTGGCGATGCCGCAATCCGAGCCGGCGGCGGAGAGGAACAGTTCCGCCTCGCGCAGATCGGTGGTGAAGATCGACGAGGCGAGGCCCTGCGGCACGTCGTTCTGCAGCGCGATCGCCCCGTCGAGCTCGGCATAGCGCATGACGTAGAGGATCGGCGCGAACGTCTCCTTGCGCATCACCGCGCCCTGGCCGGGCATCTCGACCAGCGCCGGGCGTACGAAATTGCCGCCCAGAGCCTCGCCGCCATGGACGATCCCCTCTTGGGCGCGCGATTCTTCGAGCGCCGCCATCATCGCCGCGACCGCATCGGCGTCGATCAGCGGGCCGACCAAAATGCCGTCTGCCAGCGGATTGCCGACCGGCAACTTCGCCCAGACGACGCGCAGCCGGCCGACGAGATCGTCGTAAATGTCTTCATGGACGAAGAGGCGGCGCAGTGTCGTGCAGCGCTGCCCCGCCGTGCCGGCGGCGGCGAAGGCGATGGCACGCGTTGCGAGCTCGAGATCGGCCGAAGGGGTGACGATCATCGCATTGTTGCCGCCCAGCTCCAGCAATGTCCGGCCGAAGCGCGCCGCGACGCGAGGGGCAAGCTCTCGGCCCATGCGCGTCGAACCGGTCGCCGAAACGAGCGGCACGCGCGGATCGTCGGCCAGCGCCTCGCCGACCGTGCGATCGCCCTGCACAACCTCCAGAAGTCCCGCCGGCGCGTCGCCGAACCGCGCAGCGGCGCGCGCAAAAAGCGCGGCGACAGCTGCGGCACAAAGCGGTGTCTTTTCAGATGGTTTCCAGACGATGCTATCACCACACACGAAAGCGAGGCACGCATTCCAGGCCCAGACCGCGACCGGGAAATTGAAGGCCGAGATCACGCCGACCACGCCCAGCGGGTGCCAGGTCTCCATCATCCGGTGATCCGGCCGTTCGGTGGCGATGGTGAGGCCGTGGAGCTGACGCGAGAGACCGACCGCGAAATCGCAGATGTCGATCATCTCCTGCACTTCGCCCAGCCCTTCGGAGAGCAGCTTGCCGCATTCGAGGCTGACCAGTCGGCCGAGCGGGTCCTTCTCCTCGCGCAGCACCTCGCCGAACAGCCGTACCAGCTCGCCCCGGCGCGGCGCCGGGATCCGTCGCCAGGCGATGAAGGCGTCATGAGCACGGTCTATCGCCGCAGCGACGGCGGCATGATCCGCGCTTGCGACACGGCCGATCGCGCCCCCGTCGATCGGCGAGCGGGACTGAAGGTCGCCGTCGTCGGCCCCGACGCCCAGCTTCGTCAGCAGCCTTGCGGCCTCGCCGGCGGACGAAAAGTCGCTCATGCCAGCCGCCCGATCAGCGCCTGCGCGCCCTGTGGATTGCGGAGCTTGTCGCCAGCGATGAAGAAGAGGAAGACGTCGCGCGCGGCGCTTGGCGGGGCGTGATCGCTGGCATAATCCAGCCCGGCCGGGCTCTCTCCAGCGGCCCATCCGCGTGCGATGCCGGCCCATTGGTCCAGTTCGGCAGGCGCATAGCCATCGGCCTCCGCCTCCCGCGCACGCATCAGGCGGGCATAGACGAAATCGGATGCGGGATCGGCGATCTGCGGATATTCGTCATGATCTGCGACGACGATCGCGATATTGGACGCGCGCGCCATTGCGACGAAGGCGCGGTTCTTGAAGCTTTCGTGGCGCGGTTCGATCGCGTGACGCAGTTTCACGCCATCCTGACTGGTCGGGAGCAAGGCGAAGAAAGCGCGGATTTCGTCCGGATCGAAACGCTTGGTCGGCGCCAGCTGCCACAGGATCGGCCCCAATCTGTCGCCCAATTCGGTAAAGCCCTGCGCGCAGAATTTGCCGATCGATTCCGCTCCTTCCGCCAGGTTGCGCCGGTTGGTGCAGAAGCGCGACGCCTTGAGCGCGAACTGAAAACCGTCCGGCACCGCCTTCGCCCAGCGCGCGAACAGCTCCGGCTTCTGCGTGCGGTAATAGGTCGCATTGATCTCGGTCGCGGTCAGATGCCGGCCGACATAGTCGAGCTGCTTCGCCTTTGGCAGGCCGGTGGGAAAGAAGGTGCCGCGCCAGGGGTCGAAATCCCAGCCGCCGATGCCGATACGGATCGCCCCTGCCCCCATGATCCTCGCCCGTTCATTTCAGCTTGGCTGGGGCGGCAGGATTCGAACCTGCGAATGCCGGTACCAAAAACCGGTGCCTTACCACTTGGCGACGCCCCAGCAGAGCGGTTGACGCGCGGCTTATAGCTTCGTGCGCGCGGGTGGGAAGGGGCGATGGGCCGCCTTCCCGTCCTTTTCAGGCGATCTCCTCGATCCAGCCGCGCGTATCGGCGATCGCCCCGCGCTGAATGCCGACCAGTTCGTCGCGCAGGCGCTGCATCAGCGGGCCGGGTGCGCCGCCGCCGATCGTGAAGGCGCCGTTCGCGTCCTTCACCTGAACGATCGGCGTCACCACCGCGGCGGTCCCGCAGGCGAAGGTTTCGGTCAGGCGCCCGCTCTGCGCGTCCGCCCGCCATTGATCGATCGCATAAGGCTCCTCGCGCACGGCGAGTCCCTGGTCGCGCGCGATGGTGAGGATCGAATCGCGGGTGATGCCGGGAAGGATCGTGCCACCCAGTGGCGGCGTGGCGATCGAGCCGTCGTCGAACACGAAGAAGATGTTCATGCCGCCCAGCTCCTCGATCCAGCGGCGCTCGATCGCGTCGAGGAAGACGACCTGGTCGCAGCCCTGTCGGGTGGCCTCTGCCTGGGCGATCAGGCTGGTGGCATAATTGCCGCCGCATTTGGCGGCGCCCGTCCCGCCAGGCGCGGCGCGGATATAATCGCGCGTCACCCATATGGTAATGCCCCCCGGCGTTCCGCGAAAATAGGGGCCGACGGACGAGGCCATCACCATGTAGAGATATTGCGAGGCCGGCTTCACGCCGAGAAAGACCTCGCTCGCGAACATGAAGGGCCTGAGATAAAGCGCGCCATCCTCATTGTCGGGAATCCAGCTCTTGTCGGCACGCACCAGGGCGCGCACCGATTCCAGGAATAGCTCCTCGGGCAGCTCCGCCATCGCCATCCGGCGTGCCGAATCCTGAAAGCGCCGGGCATTGGCTTGGGGACGGAACAGGGCCGCGCCGCCATCGGGCCGGCGATAGGCCTTCATCCCTTCGAAGATTTCCTGCGCATAATGCAGCACGGACGTCGCCGGATCGATCGCCAGCGGCTGGCGTGCGGTGACGCGCGCGTCGTGCCAGCCGCCCTTGTCCGCATCGTATCGGACGATCGCCATATGGTCGGTGAACACCTTGCCGAAGCCGGGATCGGCGATCTGCCGCGCGCGCTCGGCAGCGGCGACCGGACGGGCGCTGGGTTCGAACGCGAAGGTCGCGGCTTGAGACGACATTCTCTTCCTCTTCAAGGCAATGCTGCGGAAGCGAACTAGGCGGCGTGCGCCGCGAGGTCAAACCCTGCGCCGCGCTTCGGCCGCCATTTCGAGGCTGCGGCGTTGCGCCGCATCGAGGGCGCGATCGACCAGCATTCGCAGCGCATGGTCGGCGTCGAGCACCTTCAGCCCGGCGGCGGTGGTCCCGCCGGGGCTGGTGACCGCCGCCGCGAGCTCGGCCGGGCTGCGCGGATCGCTCCGGGCCAGGATCGCCGCGCCTTCGACCGTGGCGAGCGCGAGATGCAGCGCCCGTTCGGGCGGGAAGCCGAGCTTCGCCCCGCCTTCGGCCAGTGCCTCGATGAAGCGATAGACAAAGGCCGGGCCGCTCCCCGCCAAAGTGGTGACGAGATTGAACTGCGCCTCGTCCTCGAACCATTCGGCATGGCCCAGCGCGGCCATCAGGCCGGTGACGAGATTGCGCGCGGATATGTCGCCACCGTCGCTGTGCAGGCCGATCACGCCCTTGCCGATGCGGACCGGCAGGTTCGGCATCGCCCGCACGATCGTGCGCGGCGCGGTGAACCGCGCGCGCACCGAGGCCAGCTCGGTGCCGGCGAGGATGGAGACGAGGATTGTGTTTTCGTCGAGGATCGGCGCCAGCGCTTCGGCGGCGGCATCGAGCTGGTGCGGCTTCATCGCCAGTATGGCGATCGCCGGCACTTCGTCCTCGGGATAAGCCGTCGTCACCCGAATGCCGTGGCCGATCGCACGCCCGCTCGGCCGGATCACGCTGACATGAGCGGGATCGACACCCTGGTCGATCCAGCGGTCCAGCATCGCCGATCCCATATTGCCGCAACCGGCGAACCAGAGCGGGCCGGGCAGCAGCGGATCGGAGCCCGCGAAAGAAGGCGAGTCGGTCATGCCGTCCTCCTCCCATCGAGCCTGCGCGCCAGAGCCGGTCGGACTTCGCCGCGCGGCGCGCCGGCGCCGGATTCGAACGCACGGAAGTTGACTAAGTTGATGCCCCGTCGGGGGTGAATCCCCCTTCCGCAAGCGTGATGACGGCGTGGAAAGCGGGAAGGACGGTCAGGGAAGCCACAAGTCAAGGCACACGCTCCGAATCGCGCGGACCCTGACAGATGAAATCCTACTTTCCAAGGGCCGGGCCAGCACCGATGCCGTCTCGGTCTAGGCTTCGCCCTGCGTCTCGATCAGGGCGGCGGCGATCGCTTCCTGCGGCGTTTTGTCCGCCCACAGCACGAACTGGAAGACCGGATAGAAACGCTCGCATTCCTCGATCGCGGCCTCCACCAGCGTTTCCGCTTGCTGCAGGCTCATCGTCCCCGTTTCCTCGCCCTCCAGCAAGGCGGCGTGGCGGAAGAGAACGAGGCCGGAGGCCGACCACAATTCGAAATGGCCGAGCCAGAGCTGCTCGTTGATCAGCCCGATCGTCTCGTAAGTGGCCTCGCGCTTCTCCGCCGACACGCGGATGTCGGGCAGCGCCAGAAACTGGAGCACCTGGTCTTCCGGGCGCCAGATCGCGCGCAGCTCGTACTGCGTCCAACTCCCCTGGAAACTCGAGACGATCTCGTCGTCGCCGTTGCGCTCAAAGGCCCAGCCCAGCGCGCTGTAATAGGTTTCGAGCATGTCGATGGGGGCGCTTGCCTCCCGCTCCAGCTCATATTCGTCCATGTTCATAAAGCGTCCCCGGACCGCTTTTGTTCGCGTTAACTGCCTTTACGCGCGGCAAAGCGCAAGGAAAGGCGCGGTCCGTCGTTCAGAAAACTGTGGATAATCAGGCGCCTTTGCGGGGTGCCTTGCGCTTCGGCGCGGCCGGCGCGGCGGTGCCCGTGGCGGCTTCCAGCGCGGCCACCCGGGCCTTCAGCGCATCGGCCTCCTCGCGCGCGGCGACGGCCATCGCCTTCACGGCCTCGAATTCCTCGCGGCTCACCATGTCGAGCCCGCCGACCCAGTCGCGCGCGCGTTCGCGCATATTGTCCTGCGCTTCGCGGGTCATTCCGGCCACGGTCCCGGCGGCGCCGTTCAGCACCTTCACGAGATCGTCGAACAAGCGGTTCTGGGACTGCATCGCGTCCTCCTGCAAATATCGTCAGAAGGCGATATCGGTGCTCGACGTCGCCGGCACAAGCGTTTCGGCATCGGGATTGAGCGCCAGGATCTGGAAATTAAGCGCGCCGGCGAAAAGCAGCCAGCCCAGATAGGGCAGCAACAGCACAGCGGCGACCGGGCGAATGCGCCAGGCCAGGACGATCATCACGACCGCGATCACGATCATCGCCGCGATCATCGACAAGGCCATCGAAACCTTGTGCATGCCGAAAAATACCGGCGACCAAGCGAAGTTCAGCGCCAATTGCAGGGCGAACAGGATCAAGACCCGTTCCCGCCCGATCGCGCCGCGCGCGTGCAGCACCATCGCGAGCGACAGGCCGAGCAGGATGTAGAGCAGGGTCCAGGCGGCGCCGAACGCCCAGCCCGGCGGCATGAAATCGGGCTTGGCGAGCGCGGCGAACCAGGCATTGTCATAGCCGGAATTGGAAAGCGTGCCGGACAGGGTGCCGAGCAGCACGATCGCCGGCACCGTCACCAGCGCATAGCGCAGGAAGCTCATCCGGAGCTGCGATTTCGACGCGATGCCGGTCACGGGCGCGCTCCGGTCATTCGGCGGGCTGCGGCGCCGCGCCGTCCGCGATCTGCCGCTCCAGCTTGCGCGTGACGGCGAGCGGCGAGCCGGTGAAGCGGGCGAGACGCGAATAGAGGAGCGGGATCAGGAACAAGGTGATCAAGGTCGAGATCGCGACGCCGAAGACGATGACGACACCAATCGTGCTGCGTGCGCCCGCGCCCGCGCCGCCCGACAGCATCAGCGGCATCGAGCCCGCGACCAAAGCGATCGAGGTCATCAGGATCGGCCGCAGCCGACGCTGCGAAGCCTCACGGATGGCAGCGGCGATGTCACGTCCCTGATCGCGCAGCTGGTTGGCGAATTCGACGATCAGGATGCCGTTCTTGGCCGCAAGGCCGACCAGCATGACGATGCCGACCTGACTGTAGAGATTCACGGTCTGGCCCATCACCGCGAGCCCGAGCACGCCGCCGGCCACCGCAAGCGGCACGGTGGTGATGATGACGCCGGGATGGACGAAGCTTTCGAACTGCGCAGCGAGCAGCAGGTAGACGATCAGGATGGTGAGGCCGAACACGACCCAGATCGAACTGCCCGCCTCCTTGAACGATTGGCTTTCGCCACGATAACCGATCGCCGTCACTTCCGGTGAGTCGGCAGCCTGCTGTTCCAGGAAGGTGAGCGCGTCGCCCAGGGGGTAGCCGTCGGCGAGACCGCCCGACAAGGTGATCGCACGCATCCGGTTGAACCGGCCGAGATCGCGCGCGCCCGCGGCATCCTCGACCCGCACCAAATTGGAAAGCGGGACCAGTTCGCCCGCCCGGCTGCGGACATAGATCGTAGCGAGATTTGCCTCGGTCGAACGGGCCGAGGCCTCCGCCTGGACGACGACGCGATATTCCTCGCCCCGGTCGACATAGGTGGACACGCGGCGCGAGCCGAGCAGGGTCTGGAGCGCGAGGCTCACTTCCTCCACCGACACGCCGAGATCGCCGGCGCGGCTGGTATCGACCAGCACGCGAAGTTGCGGCTTGGTTTCCTTATAGTCGGAATCCAGATTGACGATGCCCGGATTGTCGCGTGCGGCGGCGAGGATGCGGTCGCGCGCGACGGCGAGCTCGGCATAGTTGGAGCCCGCAATCACGAAATTGATCGGCTGACCCCGCCCCCGCCCGATGCCGGAACGCGGCGCCGCATTGCCCCGCACCGCGGAGACGTCGGCGAGCGCGGCATTGACCTGGCGCACCATGTCCTGGGTGGTCACGTCGCGCTCCTCCCAGGGGCGCAGGAAGACGGTGAAATTGCCGCTGTTGAAATCGTCGCTGGTGCCCCAGCCGCCCGGCGTGCGCTGGACAAGCGCGCGTACCGATCCCTCTTCCACCATCGGCAGCAGCCGCGCCTGCGCGTCCAGCATGTAGCGGTCCATCTCGGCGAAGCCGGTCCCCTCCGGCGCGGAGATATTGACCTGGATGATGCCGGTGTCTTCCGCCGGCGCCAGTTCGGCATGGAGCGTCGTGAACAGAAAACCCGAGCCCGCCATCATGGCCACAACGACGAGGCCGGGCACCAGCGGCTTCCTGAGCGACCAGTCGAGCCCGCGCGCATAGCCGTCCTCGAGCCGCTTGAACTGCCGGTCGATCCAGCCGGCGAAACGGCCGCGCTCCTCGTTCTTGAGCACTTTGGAGCACAGCATCGGCACGAGCGTGAGCGCAAGAAAGCCGGAAAAGGCGATCGTGCCGATCATCGCCACCGCCAGCTCGCGGAACAGGAGGCCGGTCTCCCCGGTAATGAACATGATCGGCACGAACACCGCGCAGATCACCAGGGTGATCGAGACGATCGCGAAGCCGACCTGGCGCGTGCCTTCGAAGGCCGCCTTGAGCGGCGGATCGCCCGCTTCGATCCGGTGATAGATGTTCTCCAGCACCACGATCGCGTCGTCGACGACGATGCCGATGCACAGGACGAGCGCAAGCAGGGTGAGCAGGTTGATCGAGAAGCCCGCCATCCACAGGACGGCGAAAGCGGCAAGCAGGCAGAGCGGCACCATCACCGCCGGGATCAAGGTCGCGCGCCAGCTTCCCAGGAACAGGAAGATGACGAGGACGACGAGCAAGGCGGCCTCGGCCAGCGTCACCCAAACCTTGGTGATCGCCCGGTCGATGAAGAGGGATTCGTCGGACCCGACGGTGATCTGCATGCCCTCGGGGAGGTTGGCGCGCGCTTCCTCGGCCTCCGCCTTGGCCGCTTCGGCAACGGCGAGCGTGTTTGCGCCGGACTGGCGGACGATGCCCATGCCCACCGCGGAGGCGCCGTTGAGGCGGAAGGCGGTATAGGGATTTTCCGGCCCCTGCTCGATGCGCGCGACATCGCCCAGGCTCACTTGATAGCCGTCCGAGCCGCGTCCGACGACGAGCCGCGCAAACTCTTCGGGCGTGCTGAACGGCCGTTCGACGCGCAGCGTCAGATTCTGCGTCTCCGATTCCAGCCGGCCGGCCGGGAGTTCCACATTCTGGGAACGCAGCGCGCGCTCGATATCGGCCGGGGTCATGCTGAACGCGGCCAGCCGCTCCGGCCGGAGCCAGACCCGCATCGCCGGGCGCGCCTCACCGCCGATGAAGACGCGCGCCACGCCGTCGATATTGGCGAAACGATCGACGAGGTTGCGATCCACCCAGTCCGAAAGCTCCAGCCGCGACCAGCCCGGCCGCGAAATCACGAAGAACATGATCGGCATCGCATCGGCATCGACCTTGCGCACCGTCGGCGGATCGATTTCGTTGGGCAGGTTGCGGGCCGCCGCGCCGACCCGGTCGCGCACGTCGTTGGCGGCGTCGTCCACCGGCCGGCCCGGCCGGAATTCCAGCGTGATCGAGGATTGCCCGTCGCGCGAGCGCGAAGTGATCGTCTCGAGCCCCTCGAGGCCGGACAATTGCTCCTCCAACACCTGCGTGACGCGGGTTTCGACGACATTGGCGGCGGCGCCGACATAGATGGTGTCGACCGACACGATCGGGGGATCGACCGCCGGATATTCGCGCACCGGCAGGCTGAAGAAGCCGATAAAACCGACCACACCGATCAGCAGCGCCAGGACCGCCGCGAAGACGGGCCGCCGGACCGAGATGTCGGAAATTTGCACGGCCTAGCCTCCCGTGCCGCGCGCCGCCGGCTGCCGCTCGCGCCCGGCATGGGCCTGCTCGTCGTCGAGCCGCACCGCCATGCCGTCGCTCACCTTGACGACGCCTTCGGTGATGACGCGCTGGCCCGGCGACAGCCCCTCGACGATCTCGACCCGGCCGCGCCGCCGCACGCCGGTCCGCACCGGCGCACGTCGGGCGCGGCCCTGTTCGTCGAGCACATAGACGAAGCGCGTGTCGCCCTCGCCGATCACCGCCAGTTCGGGAACGGACGGGCTGCTGCGCGGCGCATTCTCGATATCGACGGTCATCATCATGCCGGGCCGCAGCAGCCGATCCGCATTGGGCATGCGCGCGCGGATCGTCACCGCGCGGGTATTGGGATCGACGACCGGATCGACGCTGTGGATGCGCCCCCGGAACACCCGGTCCGGATAGGCCGCCGAGCGCGCCTCGATGACGAGGCCCGGCCGCATCGCCGCGAGCATCGTCTCCGGCACGGGGAAATCGAGCTTGATCGTGCTGATGTCGCTGATCGTCGCGATCGCGGTGCCCTGGCTGGCGATCGCGCCGACCGATATGTTGCGCAGCGATACCCAGCCCGAGAAGGGCGCGCGGATCACCCGCTCGCCGATCGCGGCGCGCACCGCCTCGGCCTGCGCGCGCGTAGCCGCGGTGGAGGCGACCTGGCTGTCATAGCTCGAGCGGGTGGCGAAACCGCGGTCCTTCAGCGCTTCGACGCGCTCGAGCTGCTGGGCAGCTTCCCGTTCGCGCGCCTGGATTTCGCGCAATTGTGCGCTCTGCTGCCCTTGCTGGAGCACGGCGATGATCTGGCCCTGACGGACGAAACCGCCATCGTCGAAATTGAGCCGCACGATCCGCTCGGTGACCGGCGCGGAGATCGTGACCTGCTCATTGGCGACAGCGGTGCCGACTGCCTCGATCCGGTCGGCGAAGTTCATCTCGGCGACCGGCTCGGCCTTCACCAGCGGCGTCGGCCGCTCGCGCTGCTTGTCGGCGCCGCCGCCATTGCCGCAGGCGGCTAGCGTCCCCGCCAGCGCGAGCAGGAGAAGCGACCGAGTCACGATGCGATTCCAGCGGGTTGAAACATGTCCCGTCTCAATGACCATATTCACGGCTTTGTCGAGAGAGGGCTTGTATCAAAATGTATCGCCGGGCGCGCCTCTCGTCGCGCCGATCAGGAACTCGACATTGCCCTCCGGTCCCGTAATCGGGCTTTGCGTCACCCCGGCGACGGTCCAGCCGCGCGACACCAGCCAGTCCGCCGCCGCCGCGCAGACCCGCGCATGGACCCCGGCATCGCGCACCACGCCGCCCTTGCCGATCTCGTGCCGCTCCGCCTCGAATTGCGGTTTGACAAGTGCGATCAGCCGGCCGCCGGGTCGTGCGAAATTCAGGGCCGTATCCAACACCTTGGCGAGGGAAATGAAGCTGGCGTCGCAGACGACGATGTCGACCGGCTCGGTGACGATCGCGTCGGTCAGATAGCGCGCATTGGTCTGTTCATGGACGATGACCCGGGGATCGCTCCGCAGCTTCCAGGCGAGCTGGTTGGTGCCGACATCGACCGCGAACACTTGCCGCGCGCCGCGCTGGAGCAGCACGTCGGTGAACCCGCCGGTCGAACTTCCCACATCCAGCCCCACCGCGCCGGTCACGTCCCAGCCGAAATGATCGAGCCCGTGCGCCAGCTTGATCCCGCCGCGCGACGCCCAGGGATGTGTCTTGCCCCGCACCTCCAGCGGAGCATCGGCGGCAAGCTGCTGTCCCGCTTTGTCGATCTTGCGCTCGCCCGAGAAGACCAGCCCGGCAAGGATCAACGCCTGCGCCTTCGCCCGGCTCTCGGCGAGGCCGCGATCGACGAGGAGCTGATCGACGCGCAACTTGGCCATTCAGGGCACCAGCGAAAAAGCCTTGGGGGCAAGCACAAGCAGGCCGATCACGGCAGCGCCGACCGCGCTGATCAGCACCCCTGCCGCCGCGAGATCCTTCGCGATCCCGATCTGCGGATCACGCTCGGGCGTGACACGATCCGCGAGGCGTTCGATCGCCGTATTGAAGGCCTCGGCGGTCCACACCCATCCGATCGCCAGCACCAGCCAAAGCCACTCACCGCGATCGATCCGCAGCAGTAGCCCAGCCGTCACGACAACCAGGGTCGCTGCAAGATGCAGCCAGGCATTGTGCTCCGAGGCCGCGAGATGGCGAAGGCCGGAGAAGGCGAAACCGAAGCTTCTGATCCGCTTATGGATCGAGAAGGGCGAGCGCGGCGGGACGTTCAGGCCCGCGCCCCTTCAACCACCCCCGCGCTGTTGTGGCGCAGCGCCTTCAGGACCGTCTCGACGATGCCGTCCGCATCCAGCCCGGCTTCGGCATATTGCTTTTCGGGTTTGTCCTGATCCTGGAAGGCGTCGGGGAGGCGCATGGTGCGCAGTTTCAGGCCGGCGTCGATCAGGCCGGCATCGCTGGCCAAGGTGAGGACATGGGCGCCGAAGCCGCCGATCGCGGCCTCCTCGACCGTGACTGCGACCTCGTGGGTGGCGAGGAGGCGACGGATAAGTTCCTCGTCGAGCGGCTTGGCGAAGCGCAGGTCGGCGACGGTGGTGGAGAGGCCCTGCGCGTCCAGCCGGTCGGCGGCCCTGAGCGCTTCGGCCAAGCGGGTGCCAAGCGACAGGATCGCCACCTTCTTGCCCTCGCGGACCACCCGGCCCTTGCCGATTTCCAGCGCCTGCGGCACCTCGGGCATGTCCACGCCGACGCCGTTGCCGCGCGGATAGCGCACCGCGATCGGGCCCGTGTCATGGTCCTGCATGGTCTTCGTCATATGGGCGAGCTCGGCCTCGTCGGCCGCCGCCATCACGACGAAATTGGGCAGGGTGCACAGGTAGGCGAGATCGAAGCTGCCGGCATGGGTGGAGCCGTCGGCGCCGACCAGCCCGGCGCGGTCCATCGCGAAGCGCACCGGCAGGTTCTGGATCGCCACGTCGTGGACGACCTGATCGTAGGCGCGCTGCAGGAAGGTCGAATAGATGGCGACGAAGGGCCGCATCCCCTGCGCGGCGAGGCCGGCGGCGAAGGTGACCGCATGCTGCTCGGCGATGCCGACGTCGAAGGCGCGATCCGGGTGAGCCTTGGCGAACTTGTCGACGCCGGTGCCCGAGGGCATCGCGGCGGTGATCGCGCAGATGCGGGGATCGTCGTCGGCGAGGGCCGCCAGCGTCTCGCCGAACACGTTCTGATAGGCGGGCGGGCCGCCGCCGGGGCCCTTGTCCTGCTTGCCGGTGACGACATCGAACTTGACCACGCCGTGATATTTGTCGGCCGCCGCCTCGGCAGGGGCGTAACCCTTGCCCTTCTTGGTGACGACGTGAACCAGCATCGGCCCGAAATCGGCGTCGCGGACATTCTCCAGGATCTTGACCAGCAGATCGACGTCATGGCCGTCCACGGGGCCGACATAATAGAAGCCCAGCTCCTCGAAGAGCGTGCCGCCCGTCGCCATGCCCCGGGCATATTCCTCGGCCTTGCGCGCGGCGGTGTGGAGCGGCGTCGGCAGCTTGCGCGCGAAACGCTGGGCGAGGCTGCGCAAAGTCAGATATTTGCCGGACGAGACCAGCCGGGCGAGATAGTTGGAGAGGCCGCCGACGGGCGGGGCGATCGACATGTCGTTGTCGTTGAGGATGACGACCAGGCGATTGCCGGCCTGCTCGGCATTGTTCATCGCCTCATAGGCCATGCCGGCGCTCATCGCGCCGTCGCCGATCACGGCGATCGCCTTGCCGGGGCGGTTCGACAGCTTGTTGGCGACCGCGAAGCCCAAAGCGGCGGAGATCGAGGTCGAGCTGTGCGCCGCGCCGAACGGGTCGTATTCGCTCTCGGACCGCTTGGTGAAGCCGGAGAGGCCGCCGCCCATGCGCAGCGTGCGGATGCGGTCGCGCCGGCCGGTGATGATCTTGTGCGGATAGCATTGGTGGCCGACATCCCAGACCAGCCGGTCACGCGGCGTATCGAACACATAATGGAGCGCCGTGGTCAGCTCGACCACGCCGAGCCCGGCGCCGAGATGGCCGCCGGTCACGGATACGGCGGAAATGGTCTCGGCGCGCAATTCGTCGGCGAACTGGCGCAGCTGCTCACGCTTCAGGCCGCGCAGCTCGGCGGGCGTCGCGACGGTGTCGAGCAACGGCGTTTCGGGTCGGTCGGTCATGCAATCCCCATCTACAAGCCGCCTTCATAAGCCGGTCGGAACGCGAAGTCGAACCTTCAGAGGCCGGCGGAAGAGCACGCTTCGACGGCGCCTGCGCCACCCCGACCGCAGAGGAATAAGTTTACTGTGTTGTCAGGGTGAGGGGTGTTTTGGCGGGGTCGATGGCGGGCATCAGGCCGAAGATTTCAAAGAGCCAGTGAACCGGAGCCGAAACCCCGAGTCGGGTGCGAGCGTGACAGAGCATTTCCTACATTGGAAGAGGGTGGCGGGGTGTCTGCTATCGACCCGTTGCGGTCATTCAGCGTTCTACCTCTTGGTAGATGACTCTCACTCCTGAGACCTGTTGGTTTTGCTCAAAAATGCGCGAGCCACGTGCATAAAGAATCAGCAGGGTGCCGCTGTCGATCCATCTCATTCCCGCCCACGGACCTCCCCAATCTCCCGCTGCGGCCGCGCCATGATTGCCATCCGCGCGGAATGCGTTGCCGCCGCTGGAAACCCCGTCTCCCGCGGCCGTTATGGAGATTTGAGTCGAGAAGCCGGTGCTGGCTCCACAATCGCGCTGGAAGAGCGTCGCGCTATATCGCCCGTTCGGGGCATCGAGGCGGCTGACGACATCGTTAGAACAGTCACCCGAGCAACTGTTTAGAAGCAGGAGTCCTGTCGCGACCAAGCAAAGCCTCAGCATATCCTCTGGATGAGCAAACCAGCGCCTGTCGTCAATGTCAGCTAACACCCATAGCGAACATTCGCCTTGCCCTAGGACAGAGAGCGGCCGATCAGCCCTTACGCGCAATCCTCGCAGCGGCCGTGGACTTCGATCACCGGGCGGACCGGGGCGAAGCCGGCTTTCTTCGCTGCATCGCGCACGCCGCCGGACAGGCTGTCATCGTCGAGATGGGTGGCCTGGCCGCAATTGTCGCAGATCAGGAAGATGCAGTCGTGCAGGCAGCCGGGATGATCGTTGGCGACATAGGCGTTGGCGCTTTCGACCCGGCGGGCGAGGTTGGAGCCGACGAACAGGTCGAGAATGCGATAGACGCTGTTGGCGGCGACCCGGCGGCCCTGCTCCTGGCTCACCTTCTCGGCGATGTCATAGGCCGAAGCGGGCTTGTCGAAGCCGGCCAGCGCATCGAACACGGCGGCGCGCATCGGCGTCCATTGTTCGCCCGCGCCCTCCATCGTGGTGCGCGCGGCGGTGGCGAGGTCCGCGCCGGCATGGCTGTGATGCTCGTGTCCCATGGGTCGGAATGTAGGACTTTGCCGGGGCGCGAACAAGCGTCCGGCTATCGTCCCTGTGCGTCATGCTGAACTTGTTTCAGCATCCATGCTTCCAATGCCCGGGATGCGACCAGATGGATCCTGAAACAAGTTCAGGATGACGGCCTGTCGGGACCGTCAGATCACCGCGCGGCGGTTGAGATCGTGGCCGAGGGCGAGGATGAGGACGCCGACCAGCGACCAGAGCAGTTCGCCGCCGCCGTCATGGCCGAGAGTCAGCGCGCCGGCCATCATGCCGAGGCCCAGGCCGCCGATCGCGGCGGGCAGCATGAAGCCGTGGATCAGGATGCCGCGCCCGAGCCCGACCACGCCGAGCAGGATCGCGAGGACGAGGCCGATTTCGTGAACGAGCGGATGCAGGAACAGGCCGCCGGCGGACGCCAGCACCGTCACCAGCACCGCGCTGGCGATGCAATGGACGAGGCACAGACCACTGAGGCCGATGGCCCAGCGATCGACCGCTCCCGTCCTGATGGCGTTCTGAAACAAACCCGCGACTCCGTTCTGGCGGCGATATACGCCCGCCTTATCCAAGTTACAATATAACATTGGATGAAAATTCGGCGAAATGTCGCGGCGGTTGGCAAGCGGCGCGGGCTCCGCCATAGGGCCGGCCATGTCGACGCTCCTCGCCCGCCCGGATGCGCCCCGGCCCCGCCCCAAGGCCATCGTCAACTGGCTGATCGTCGTCGCAATCATGGTGTTCGCGATGATCGTGGTCGGCGGCATCACCCGCCTCACCGAATCCGGCCTGTCGATGGTGCGCTGGGAGCCGATCTCCGGCACGATCCCGCCGATGAACGAGGCGGCGTGGCAGGCGGAATTCGATCATTACCGCGCCACGCCCCAGTATCAGCAGGTCAATACCGGCATGACGCTGGCCGAGTTCAAGACCATCTTCTTCTGGGAATATGTGCACCGGCTGCTCGGCCGGCTGATCGGGCTGGTCTTCGCGCTGCCCCTGCTCTGGTTCTGGTGGAAGCGCGCGATCCCGGCCGGTTATGGCTGGAAGCTGGGCGGGCTGCTCGCGCTCGGCGGGCTGCAGGGCGCGATCGGCTGGTGGATGGTGGCCTCCGGCCTCGTCGACGTCCCCTCGGTCAGCCATATCCGGCTCGCCGTCCATCTGCTTACCGCCTTCGTCATCTTCGGCGCGACGATCTGGGTGGCGATGGACCTGAAGCAGCTCGCCCGCGACGCGGCGGCGGCGCCGGTGCGGATGCCGCTGCTCGCCATCTGGGCGCTGTGCCTGATGTTCATCCAGTTCCTGTTCGGCGCCTATGTCGCCGGGCTCGACGCCGGCTATGCCTATGCGAGCTGGCCGAAAATGGGCGACGAATGGTTCCCGGCGGCGACGCCGATGATGGAGCCGTTCCTGCGCAACTTCGTCGACAATCCGATCATGGTGCAGTTCGTCCACCGCTGGTTCGCCTTCGTGGCGGGCGGCGTCGCGATCTGGCTGGGCGTGCGCGCCTGGCGCCATGTCTCTTGGCAGGATGGCGGGATGCTGATCGGCGCCGTGCTGGCGCAGATCCTGCTCGGCATCCTCACCATCCTGTCCGGCGTGCAGATCGACATCGCCGTCGCGCATCAGGGCATGGCCGCCCTGCTGCTCGCCGCGATGCTGAACGCCGCGCACCGCCTGGGCCGCGCGGCGCCGTGACGGGCATCGTCAGCGTCTATGCAATCTTCGCCGACGCCGACGAGGCCGCCCGGATTGGGCGGATCGCGGTGGAGGAACGGCTCGCGGCCTGCGTGAACATCCTGGCGCCGTGCCGGTCCATCTATCGCTGGCGGGGCGGGATCGAGGAGGCGGAGGAAGTCCCCGCCCTCTTCAAGACCCGCGCCGATCGGGCCGAAGCCCTGATCGCGCGGATCGCGGAGTTGCACGGCTATGACGTGCCGGCGGCGGTTGTGTGGCCGGTGGCCGACGCGCTCGATGAATATGCGCGATGGGTGGCCGCTGAGGCGGGCGATGCCTCCTGACCGGATCTGATGGTATTATTTTACCACTCACGAAACACCCGCTTTTCCTTGACTTTCGCTCCCTCTTTCGTCATTTGCCCGCCGTTCGCGCCGCTCCTTTTGGGCGGCGTTGCTCATTTCGAAGAGGTCAAAGCTCCATGAAGGCGCTGATGAAGACCACCAAGTCGGCCAAGCCGCGCGAGGTGGAGAAGAAGTGGCATCTGATCGATGCCGACGGGCTGGTGGTCGGGCGTCTCGCCTCGATCGTCGCCAATATCCTGCGCGGCAAGCACAAACCGAGCTTCACCCCCCATGTCGATTGCGGCGATCATGTGATCATCATCAACGCCGACAAGGTGCGGTTCACCGGCAAGAAGCTGGCCGACAAGATCTATTACAAGCACACCGGCTATGCCGGCGGCATCAAGGGCATCACCGCCGGCAAGGTGCTGGAAGGCCGCTTCCCGGAGCGCGTGCTGGAAAAGGCGATCGAGCGGATGATCCCGCGCGGGCCGCTGGGCCGCGACCAGATGCGTGCGCTGCACCTCTATAACGGCACCGAGCATCCGCACGGCGGCCAGAACCCCGAAACCCTCGACGTCGCGGGCATGAACCGCAAGAACAAGGTGGGCGCCTGATGTCCGACAATCGCCAGTCCCTTTCCGATCTCGCCAAGCTGACGGCCGAGCCCGAAGCCCCGGCCGAAACCCCGGCCGCCGAGACCGAAACCGCCGCCGAGGCCGAAGCCGAAGCGTCGGCCACTGAGGCAGAAGCTCCGGCCGCCGAAGCAGACGCCGCTCCGGCCGAAGCGCCGGAAGCCGCTGCACCGGCCGCCCCGGAGGCTCCCGTCACGCCGCTGCGCGAGCAGCAGCTCGACAAGCAGGGCCGCGCTTATGCCACCGGCCGCCGCAAGGACGCGGTCGCCCGCGTCTGGCTGAAGCCGGGTTCGGGCAAGATCGTGGTCAACGGCCGCGACCAGACCGTCTATTTCGCGCGCCCGACTTTGCGCCTCGTCATCAACCAGCCGTTCGGCCTTGCCGGGCGCGAGGGCCAGTATGACGTCGTCGCCACCGTCGTCGGCGGCGGCCTGTCCGGCCAGGCCGGCGCGGTCAAGCACGGCATTTCGCAGGCGCTGACCCGCTACGAGCCGGCGCTGCGCACGACGATCAAGCAGGCCGGCTTCCTGACCCGCGACAGCCGCGTGGTCGAGCGCAAGAAGTACGGCAAGGCCAAGGCCCGCCGCTCCTTCCAGTTCTCGAAGCGCTAAGCGGTCCTCAGGCCAACGAATTGGGGCGGTCCGGCGACGGGCCGCCCTTTTTCATGGCCGTTCGCCCGCGCGCGGTCCGCCGCGCCATGCTAGAATGGCGTCCATGCGGACCGCGCTTCTCCTGGCTTGCGCCCTGATCCTGTCCGGCTGCGTCGCGCGCACGGCGGTGAATGTCGTCACCCTGCCGGTGCGCGCGGTCGGCGCCGGGGTGGACGCGGTGACGACCAGCCAGTCCGAGGCCGACGAACGGCGCGGGCGCGAATTGCGGCGCGAGGAGGAGCGGCTCGGCCGCCTCGCCCGGCGCTGCGAGCGGCGGCCGGAGCGGCCGGAATGCGCGGAACTGGAGCGGCACAACCCGCCGCGCTAGAGCTGCCTGAGCGCGGTCGCGGGGCGGATCGAGAGCAAGGGGAGTGAACCCAACAGCCCGATGCCGAGCGTCAGCACCGCGCCGCCGGCCAAAGTTCCGAGCACCACCGCCCAGTCCGGGCTCCAGCCGAAATCGAAGATGCCGACGATCACATACCAGGCCCCGGTTAGCCCCAACGCCAGCGACACCGAGGCGAGGATCGCGGCGAGCAGGACATATTCCAGCGCCTGCGCGCCCAATATCTGCCAGCGCGTCGCGCCCAGGGTTTTCAGGATCACGCTGTCATAGCTGCGCGCCTGCCGGGCGGCGGCGATCGCGCCGATCAGCACCGCGATGCCGGCCAGGATCGCGACCGAGGCGGAGAGCAGGATCGCCACCGACATTTGCGACATGATCGTGCCGACCTGCTCGATGATTTCCCCCACCGCGATGATCGACACCGAGGGGAAGGCGCCCAGCAGGGAGCGCGAGACGGCGCTTTCGCGCGCCGCATCCATGCCGATCGTGGCGGCCAGGCTGTGCGGCGCGCTTTGCAGTACCGAGGGCGGGAAGACCATCAGATAGTTGAAGCCCATCGTGTCCCAGTGGATTTCGCGCAGGGAGGCGATCCGCGTCTCGATCTCACGTCCCAGCACGCTGACAATGAGCGTGTCGCCGACGCCGACGCCCATAATCTCCGCCGCCTCGCGGTCCAGCGACAGGACCGGCGGGCCGGCATAATCGGCGGGCCACCACTGGCCGGCGACCAGGTCGCTGCCCTGCGGCAAGGTGGCGCTGTAGGTGACGCCGCGCTCGCCGCGCAGGAACCAGGCGCCGTCGGGCAGCTCGGCCAGATCGGCGACGCGCTGGCCGCCGAACGCCACGATCGTGCCGCGCAAGGTGGGCACCACGTTGATCTCCGCCCCCGGCGCGGCCTGCTGCACGAGGCTTTCGAAGCGGTCCCGTTCGGCGGAGGGAATGTCGAGCACGAACTGGTTGGGCGCCCGCTCCGGCACGCTGCGCTGGATCTCGGCCGACAGGCTGGTCTGGATGCCGGCCAGCGCGACGAACAGGGTGAGCGCGAGGCCGAGCGCGATGACCAAAGCCACGGTCTGCGCGCCGGGGCGGTGCAGGCCGGCGATGGCGAGACGCAGCAGCGGGCGGCGCGACTGCGGCAGGCGCTTCGCCGCCCAGCGCACGCCATGGCCGATGCCGTAGAGGATCAGGAACACCGCCGCGACCGCGCCCAGCACCCCGGCGGCGAAGAGCGGATCGCGCGCCGTTCCGACCGCCAGCGCCACCACGGCAAGCCCCGCGAGGCCGGCCAGCAGCAGGCTCCTGCGATCCATCCGCGCGCCTTCCTCCAGCCCGTCGCGGAACAGGGTCGCGACCGGGAACATCCGCGCCCGCGCCAGCGGCGGCAGCACGAACATGTAGGCGACGAGCAGGCCGTAAGCGGCGCTGGTAGCGAGCGGCAGCCAGTGGATGGCGAAGCCCGGCCGCACCGGCAGCACATCGCCCGCCAGCGCGATCAGCAGAGGCGGCAGCAGCGCGCCGACCAGCAGCCCCGTCACCACTGCGACTGAGGCGACCATGAAGATCTGCGCCAGATAGATGCGCGACACGTCCTTCGACGTCGCGCCCAGCGCCTTCAGCGTCGCGATGCCGCCGCGCTTGAGCCGGAGATAGGAGGAGACGCCGTTGCTGACGCCGATGCCCGCGATGATGAGCGCGGCCAGCCCGATCAGGCCGAGAAACTGGCCCATGCGGGTGAAAAAGCGGTTGGCGCCCGGCGCGGCGCGGTCGCGGGTGCGGACCTGCCAGCTCGCGGAAGGGCTATCGTCGCGCAGCCGCTCGGCGACCGTCTCGGGCGAGGCATTGCCGGGCAGGCGGATGCGGTATTTGCTGGTGAAGAGGCTCCCCGGCTGAACCAGCCCGGTGCGCGCCAGCCCCTCCATCGAAACGAGCGCGACCGGGCCGAGCGTGAAACCCTCGCCCAGCCGGTCCGGCTCCTCGGCGATGATCGCGGCGATGCGGAACGGGGCGGTGCCGTAGCGCAGGCTGTCGCCGACGCGCAGGTTCATCCGTTCGGCCAAGGCCGGGGTGATCAGGATGTCTGCTGCCCCCAGCCCCGGCGCGAGCGTGCCTGCACCGACGGTCAGCGTGCCATAAAGCGGATAGAGGTCGTCCACCGCCTTCAATTCGGTGAGGATCGCCCCCTCCCCATCCGACCTATCGGCCCGCTGCGCCATGGCACGCATCCGGATCGTCTCGCTCATCTCCCCGGCGGCGCGGAAGGCGGCCTTCTCCGCCTCGGTCGCCTCGCGCTGGGTCATCTGGACTTCTACATCGCCGCCCAGGATGGACTGCCCGCGCGTCGACAGCTCGCTGGTGATGGCGGAAGTCAGGCTGCCGATCGCCGCCAGCGTCGCGACGCCGAGGAACAGGCAGACGAACAGCAGCCGAAGCCCCTGCAGGCCCGCATTGAGATCGCGCCGCGCCAGTTTGAGCGCGAGGCGCCAGCCGCCGGCGCTCACGCGGCGCGGTCCAGCGCGACCAGCCCGTCCTGCATCTCGATCACCCGGCCGCAGCGCGCCGCCAGTTCCCGGTCATGCGTGATGATGATCATCGTCGCCCCCGCCGCATCCTTGCGGGCGAAGAGCAGATCGATGATCGCCGCGCCGGTCTTGCCGTCCAGATTGCCGGTCGGCTCATCGGCGAAGATGATGTCGGGGCCGGGCGCGACGGCGCGGGCGATGGCGACCCGCTGCTGCTCGCCGCCGGACAGCTGCGCCGGATAATGGGTGAGGCGATGACCGAGGCCGACCGCCTCCAGCTCGCGCGCCGCTTTGCCGAACGCATCGTCGATCCCGGCCAGCTCCATCGGCACCGCGACATTCTCCAGCGCGGTCATCGTCGGCAGCAGGTGGAAGCTCTGCAGCACGATGCCGATCCGCCCGCGCCGCGCCAGCGCCAGCGCGTCCTCGCCCAGCGGCCCGTAATCCACACCGGCCACCTCGACCGCGCCGCCGCTGGCGCGCTCCAGTCCGGTCAGGATCGCCATCAGCGAGGATTTGCCGGAACCGGACGGGCCGAGGATCGCCACGCTCTCGCCGCGCGCGATATCGAGGTCGATCCCCTTCAGCACGTCCGTCCTGGCTTCCCGGGAACCGAGAGTGAGGGTGACATTGCGCGCGCGGATGACGATATCGGAACCGGCTTCGACGCGCATAGAAATGGAATCCCGCTTATGATCGTTACGCTGCGATATGTGTTCCTCCTGCTGGCGGTTCAACTGGCCGTTGCATGTTCACCCGCCGCGCCGACCGCCGAAGCGCCGGACAACCGCACAGCCGCAGCCAACGAAACCGCGCGCACCGCCGAGGATGGCAGACTCGTCCTCGCCTTCGGCGACAGCCTCTATGCCGGCTACCAGCTCGACCAGAATCAGGGTTTCGCACCGGCCCTGCAGCGCGCGCTCGAGGCGCAGGGCGTGGCCGCGCGCGTCGTCAATGGCGGCGTTTCCGGCGACACCAGCGCCGCCGCGCTACAGCGACTCGCTTTCACCCTCGACGGCCTGGAGCGCCGCCCGGACCTCGTGCTCGTCGGTCTCGGCGGCAACGACGCGCTGCGCGGTCTCGGCCCCGACGAGACCCGCGCCAACCTCGCCGCGATCCTGACCGAGCTGCGCCAGCGCGACATCCCGGTGCTGCTCACCGGCATGATGGCGCCGCGCAACATGGGCCCGGATTATGCCGCGCGCTTCGATCCGATCTTCCCGGATCTGGCCCGCGAACATGGCGCGGCGCTCTATCCCTTCTTCCTCGACGGCGTGATCACCGAGCCGGCGCTGCTCCTTCCCGACGGCATCCACCCCAATGCGGAGGGCGTCGACGCGATCGTCGCGCGCGTGGCTCCGGACGTCGCCCGGTTGCTCGCGGCACCCTGAAATCGCCGCCCGCCGCCGGCGCGTGTTGACAAGCCCGAAGCCCCTCGCCTAAGGCCCCTCGCCTACCTCGCAGGGACGCTTCATGCCCTGCCCGTGCCCAGATGGCGGAATTGGTAGACGCACCAGCTTCAGGTGCTGGCGCTCGCAAGGGCGTGGAGGTTCGAGTCCTCTTCTGGGCACCATTTGTTCTTCCGGGGATGTCCGGGAACGTCCGGAGAACAGCCTAGAAAAACCTAGGTTTTTTTGCTATAACTTCAAAATCAAATCCGCCGGTGTCCGACGCCGTCCGGGGCGATACCATCGCCGATTTCGGGCAGTTTTGATGGCATTCGAAGGGTCTGATGGACCGGAGTTTTGGCGATGCCGTTGACCAATACAATCGTGAAAAACGCTCGGCCAAAAGCCAAGCCATACAAGCTCACCGAGGGTGGAGGCCTTTATCTGCTCGTTCAGCCGAACGGGCGGAAGCTGTGGCGGATGAACTACCGCTACCTCGACAAACAGAAGACGCTCGCCTTTGGCGCTTGGCCGGAGGTCGAGCTCGACGACGCCCGGGATCGTCGCGACAAAGCGAAAAAGCTCTTGGCTGCCGGTAAAGATCCATCCTTCGAAAAGCGGAAGGCCCGCGCGGAGGCAGTCGACGCCGCAGGTAACACTTTCAAGATCATCGCCGAGGAATGGGTCAAGAAGCAGAAGCGGGAGGGCTTGGCTGAGATCACCGTCGACAAGATCGAATGGCTGCTCGGTAAGGCCTATGGCACAATCGGCAGTCGTCCGATCGATGAAATCAGCGCGCAGGAAGTTTTGATTGCATTGCGGAAGGTCGAGGCGTCCGGTCGCTTCGAAAGCGCACGCCGCATGCGCAGCGTCATAAGCCGCGTATTTCGATACGGCATCGCGACGGCACGCGCGAACAGAGACGTTGCCGCAGATTTGCGCGGCGCGCTTGTGAGCCCGAAGCCGAAGCACCTGGCCGCGATTACGACGCCGAAGGAAGTGGGTGCGTTGATCCGCGCTATCGAAGGTTATTCGGGCCATGCGATCACGCTTCTTGCGCTCAAGATGACGCCGCACGTGTTCGTCCGCCCCGGCGAGCTGCGCAGGGCGGAATGGGATGAGTTCGACATCGAAAAGAAGGTCTGGTCGATCCCGGCGGAGAAAATGAAGATGCGGCGGCCGCATCGCGTGCCCTTGTCGAAACAGGTCATGGCCATCCTGGAAGAGCTGGATGCGCTGACCGGCGACGGAAAATACCTGTTTCCTTCGTTCCGCACCCGGTGGCGGCCCATGTCGGAGAATAGCATCAACGGCGCGTTGCGGAGACTCGGCTACAGCCAGGAGCAGATGTCCGCCCACGGCTTTCGCGCCATGGCCGCCACGTTGCTCAATGAGATGGGTACGTGGTCGGCCGACGCGATCGAGCGCCAACTGGCCCATCAGGAAACCGGCGTTCGGCGTGCCTACGCTCGGGGCGAGTACTGGGATGAGCGCGTGAAGATGATGCAGCACTGGTCGGATCATCTCGACGTCCTGCGGAATGGTGCGCAGATCATCACGGGCCGATTTCCCAAGAGGGAAAATACTGAGCCTAGGGATGAGCCCCAGCAGGAGGCTTAGGGACAGCTTTGCGCCCATTGCGGTTATCGAGGCACTGCCCGAGCGACCCTGAAGGCTGTCATTCGCATATAAGCGATAGACCCCGACGCTTCGCCTGAAATGCAGGCGTTCAGCGCAGCTTTATTGGAAGCCGAATGGTAGCCTTCACGTTATTCGAGCCGGTGAGCTGCCGGTCCGCAATCGGCCAGAATGAACCCGACGGCAGCCCTCGACGCTGGCGCAATCGTGTTGACCTTCGTTCGCTTCGGACGTGAGCGATCCGCCATATGACCTTCAGATGCTACTGGCCCAAGCAGGATTTGATACAGGTGATCGAGTTGCATCTCTGTGCAGTGGAGACCGCATCAGGAATCCTTGCGCCTCATCGATCCTGGGATAAACTTCGACCCGAGGTGCGACATGGCGTTGCAGACCCACGGGGACATCAAATATCTGTCGAGCCAGCCGCTCAGCGAGGCCGCGGATTGGCCGGCGCTGCGTGTCGAGCATCGGCTGCTGCAACCAGGCGAGCAGGCGGCGCTGACCCCGCAATGCACCGAGGTAGTGCTGATGTTGTCGGGCCGGGCGGGAGTGAGCCGAACCGGCGACGGGCAGACGCAGGAGGTTCTCGCCAAGCCCGGCATGGGCTGGATCGTGCCGGTGGGAACGGAGGAAAGCCGTATCGAGCTGACCGGATCGATGGAATGCCTGCACCTTTATCTGCCCTCGACGCTGATCGACCGCAGTGCGCTTGCCGATTACGATCTCGATCCCGACAAGACGCGCCTTGCTTATGCGGGCGGCTTCGCCGATCCGATGCTGCATCAGATCGGCGGCGCGTTTCGTTCGCTGCTTGCGCGCGAAATGCAGCCGACAGACCGGCTGTTTGTGGACGGGATGCAGGCGGCCCTCGCCGGCCATCTGCTGGGGCACTATGCCTTGAATCGCTGGCAGCCACCGAGCCGCGCGCCGTCGCTGGAGCCGCGCCGGCTAAAGCGCGTGCTCGATTTCATCGAGGCGCGGCTGGCCGACGACCTGTCGTTGGATGATCTCGCCGCCGAGGCTTTCCTCAGCCCCTTCCACTTCTCACGCCTGTTCCGCGAGGCGACCGGCCTGACACCCCACCGCTATGTCACCGAGCGGCGCGTGCAGGCTGCGCGCGACAAGCTGGCGCTGCACCACAGCGCGCTGGTGGAGATCGCGCTCGATACCGGCTTCGGATCGCAGGCCAATTTCATCCGCGTATTCCGCAAGGCGACCGGCCTGACGCCGGGCCAGTACCGCGAGTTACATCGGCGCTGATTTCGTCTACCCGAAAGCAGAAAATGCACATCAGCAAGATCTGTGCATCACACCGCAGGATGTGGAAATACCCCCGCATCGCAGCTGCCTAAACCTGCTTCATCGGAACCGGAGACTTCCTCTCCGGCCCGATCCTCGAAGGCAGGAGAACTGGCATGATTACCATCGAGCAGGCCCGGAAAGTCATCGCCGCCGGCGAGGCACGGGCCGCTGAAATCGGTGTCGCCGCGAACATCGCGGTTCTCGACGGCGCCGTTCACCTGAAGGCGTTCGGCCGGATGGACGGGGCGCTCCTCGGCTCAATCGACATCGCCATCGGCAAGGCCCGCACATCGGCCTTGTTCGGCATGGCGACGCAGGATGTCGGCGTCTTCTGCAAACCCGGCGGCACCTCGCCGGGGCTGGAGAACAGCAATGGCGGCCTTGTCGTGTTCGCTGGCGGCCTCCCGATCCGGGACGCCGAAGGCACGCTGATCGGCGCGGTCGGCATCTCAGGCGGCGCTGTGGCCCAGGATTTCGACATCGCCCTGGCCGCCGCAGCGGCGCTCGGCGACTGACCTCCCGCCACCACACTCAACCCACTCAAGACCTTGAAAGGAATATATCATGACCACCAAGACCATCCTCATCACCGGCGCGGGCTCGGGCTTCGGCAAGGCCGCCGCGATCGGCATGGCCAAGAACGGCCACAACATCATCGCCACTGCGGAAGTGTCGCCCATGGTGTTCGCTCTGCGGCAGGAAGTCGCCGAGCTCGGCCTGGCCGACAAGATCCGCGTCGAGCGGCTCGACCTCAACGATCCCTATGACATCAGGCAGGCGCAGAGCTGGGATTTCGACATCCTGTGGAACAATGCCGGCCGCGGCGAGCCCGGGCCGGTCTGGGAAATCCCGGTCGACATCGTCCGCCGCAATTACGAAAACAACGTCTTCCTGCCGCTGGAGCTGACCCAGGGCGTCGTCCAGCGCTGGATCCGCGAGGGCAAGGCCGAAGGCAAGAAGGTGGTCTTCACCTCCTCGATGGGCGGCCTGTTCACCCCGGCCAACTGGGGCACCTATGTTTCGACCAAGCACGCCATCGAGGCGTTCGCCGAGGCGATGCAGCAGGAGCTGGCCAGCTACGGGATCAAGGTCCAGACGATCAATCCGGGCGCCTATTATACCGGCTATAACGAGACGATGGCGGACAATCCGTTCCGCTGGCTCGACGACAGCAGGAACTTCACCAAGCGCGCCGACCTGCGCAAGGGCTTCGACGATTTCTTCGCCACCCCCGCAGGCGCGATGGACCCGCAGGAGCAGATCGACGCAATGATCGCGATCGTACCGGCCGACGAGGGCAAGTTCCGCAATGTCAGCCCCAAGGCGATCGAGGACATGCTGAAGCAGCACCAGATCGACGCCTGGGAGAACCGCATCTGACCTCCCCCGTAACCGGGCGGTGCCTCCGAAAAGGACACCGCCCCTTTTTTTCCAAAGCCAAGGACACTCATCATGATCGCCACCCTGAAGAACCACACCGGCCGCATCTACAATGCGGCGCTTGGCGTCGGCGCCGCCGCGTTGGCTCTGATCGCGCTTCAGCCCGAAGCACGGGCGCAGACGCTCACTGAAGCCGAGGATCGCAATCGGGCGATCATCGCCGCCAGCTTCGATGCCTGGCGCGCGGGCACCGGCGGCCCGTTCGACCTGCTGGCGGACGACGCCCGCTGGACGATCGAAGGCAACAGCGTCGCCTCCCGCACCTATCCCACGCGGGAGGATTTCACGCGCGAGGTCATCCGGCCGTTCAACGCGCGGATGCAAACGCCGCTGAGGCCCGCCGTGCGCAGACTCTATGCCGACGGCGACAGCGTGATCGTCTTTTTCGACGCGCGCGCCACCGCCCGCGATGGCCAGGCTTACGTCAACACCTACGCCTGGTTCCTCGAAATGCGAGCCGGGCGGATCGTCCGGGCGTCGGCGTTCTTCGATTCCATTGCATTCAACGACCTCTGGTCGCGCGTCGAACCCGCATCCGCCAACTGACAGCACAGGAAAGGAAATCGTCATGAAAACGTGGTTCATCACCGGCGCATCGCGCGGCTTCGGCGCCCGCATCGCCGAACTCGCGCTAGCACAGGGCGACACTGTCGTCGCCACTGCCCGCAACCCCCGGGCCGTAACCGAGCGACTCGGCGATCACCCCAATCTGATCGCAGTCGCGCTCGACGTGACGGATGAGACGCAGGCGAAGGACGCCGCGCAGACCGCAATCGACCGCTTCGGTC
Source organism: Alphaproteobacteria bacterium (assembly GCA_037190625.1). Lineage (GTDB taxonomy): Bacteria > Pseudomonadota > Alphaproteobacteria > Sphingomonadales > Sphingomonadaceae > Allosphingosinicella. The sequence continues at coordinate 33,748 of JBBCJP010000011.1, read as the reverse complement.
GGATCGATGTATTGCTCAATAATGCCGGTTTTGGCCTGTTGGGCGCTGTCGAGGAAGCGACGGCGGCGGACGTGGAGGCGGTCTATCGTACCAACGTCTTCGGCCTGCTCGCCGTCACCCGCTCCGTGCTGCCGCACATGCGCGCGGCGCGTTCTGGCCGCATCCTGAACATCTCCTCCATCGGAGGCTATCGCGGCGGGCCCGGCTTCGGCGTCTACAGCTCGACCAAGTTCGCGGTCGAAGGTCTGTCGGAATCGCTCCATGCGGAACTGGCCCCGCTCGGCATCCATGTGACCGTGGTCGAGCCGGGCTATTTCCGCACCGACTTCCTGGACGCCACCTCCCTTAGTATCAGCGCCGATCCAATCCCCGACTACGCGGAAACGGCCGGCGCGGTCAGGAACCGCGCTGCGGACCTCAACCACGCGCAGCCCGGTGATCCGGACAGACTGGCTCGCGTGATCGTGGATTTCGCAGACGCGCCAAACCCGCCCGTCCGCCTGCCGCTCGGCAGCGACACGGTTGCCGCCATCGAGGCCAAGCATGCCGCCGATGCCGCGATCCTCGCCGAGTGGCGCGATGTGTCAGTCTCGACAGATTTCGTGTCGCACTGAACCACACGCACGAGGTGAACGCTGGCCGTTCGGCGTTCACCTCGACGCGGCTGGGCAAATTCAACACCGCTCGGTCTGGAGCAATGGATAGCCGGACGACCGAAGCGTGACCCGTAAAAAGATGTAAAAAATCTGGCGTGTGGATGACTGGTCTACTGCGCTTTTCCAGTTCAGCGCAGTCAGGTAAATTGTCGCAGAAACATCAATCGGGAGAGCAATTACCGGCTATCGTGGATCATGACGATTGCGACTGGCACATAGGGAGTCGGATATGGATGCGATTGCACCGGGAAACCTGGCAGTAGTAACCGGCGCCGGCGGCGGCATCGGGTTGGCAGCGGCTAAAAGCTTCGCCGCCGCGGGGATGCGGGTTTGCCTTGTCGATAATGCGCCGGGCGTCCACGCGGTTGCCAAGGCGATTGGTGGCGAGGCGACAGGGTTCATCGCCGACATCGGTGATCGAGCGTCGGTGGAGGCATTGGCCAGCGAAATTACCGAACGGTTTGGGCCGGTGTCCGTGCTGATGAACAATGCCGGCATTTCCGGCGGCGCGGACGGCTTGTCCGGGCCGGATATCTGGGAGCGGGTAATCGCGGTCAATCTGATGGGCATGGTCTACGGCGTGCAGGCCTTCGTGCCCGCGATGCTCGCCAGTGGACAGCGCGCTCTGGTCATCAATACAGGATCCAAGCAGGGCATTACCCAGCCGCCCGGCAACACGGTCTACAATGTCAGCAAGGCCGGGGTGAAAGCCTTCACCGAAGGGCTGGCGCATAGCCTGCTGGAAGCAACGGGCGACCGGGTGACCGCGCATCTGCTCATCCCCGGCTATACCTTCACCGGCATGACCGGCGAAGGTGACGGCGACAAGCCGGCCAGCGCCTGGACCGCAGGTCAGGTGGTCGATTTCATGCTCGAGCGGATCGCCGCGGGTGATTTCTATATCTTGTGCCCCGATAACGATGTCACGCGCGAAACGGACATGAAGCGCATGGACTGGGCCATGGGCGACGTGATCGAAAACCGCCCGGCTTTGTCTCGTTGGCACCCCGCCTATCAGGAGGCCTTCGCCAAATACATGTCGACTGAGTGATGCGGCCTCGGTCTCTCTAATTCCGGCGTAAGTGTATATTCGAATGACCGCTTTAGTGACGACGTTGCTACAAAGCAGCCGGTCTGCTGTCGGCCAGGAGGCGCCACAATTCGCCGTCTAAATAGACGACCGGTTTGGACAGCCATGCGCCATCCGAAACATTCTCGAAATTTTTTCCGCAGCGCCCGTCTTGAAACCGGAATCGACCCAACTAGATTTTTCCTGCCGGGCGCCGTGTTCGGGTCCGGTGGGACATAGAGGGCGCCGGCTCTCCTGCACCGGCGCAGCTCAGCCCAGATTGCTCTTGAGGAGGATTTGGAAATGAGAACCAATTTTGACTTCACACCCTATCGGCGTTCCACGGTCGGCTTCGACCGGTTGTTCGACCTGCTCGAGACGGGGATGCGCGGCGGGGACGTCGCAGAAGGCTATCCGCCCTTCGACATCTTGAGGGATGGCGAGGACAGCTATCGGATCACGCTCGCGGTTGCGGGCTTCCGCCCCGACGAGATCGAGGTGGTCGCTCAGCAGAACCAGCTGACTGTCACCGGCACGCGCACCGAGGAGGGCGGCACCGGCGAATATCTGCATCGCGGCATCGCGGCGCGACCGTTCGAGCGGCGCTTCCAGCTCGCCGATCATATCGAGGTCGGCGCGGCCGATTTCGAGAACGGGCTGCTTTCGATCGCCTTGAAGCGCGTCGTTCCCGAGGCGATGAAGCCGCGCAAGATCGCGATCGGGGGCGGTACGCCCGCCAACGATCGGATCGTGGCGCCCAAGGACAAGGTTCGCGAAGCGGCCTGATCCGATTTTTCAGCAATGGTTTGCCGGCGCCGCCCAAGTGGGTGGTGGCCGGCAACCGGCGGGGCACGGCCTCTCCCGCTTAGTTCGCGGGACCACTCTCACGGCCTTGCTGCCGAGCGCCGCGCCTCGTCGAGGAGCCGGATCAATCCGGGGTCCATGAATTCATATTCGTCCGGGATGTTCAAAGTGACGATGCGCCTGCCCTTTTCGTCCGGGATACCCGACATTCAAACCTCAACAATGGGTTGATAGCCGAATGGCAGATTTCCCGACCCCGCCTCCCAAAAGCTGTCCGTCCGCAAATGGCCAGGTTTGGCGTGTCAGCGACAGGTCGGCGCGAAAGCGGACCTGATCCATAAGCAGCTTCGCACCTGCTGACTCTGCGGGTACTGGATAAGAATGGGTGTGCGCAACTATCTGATCGAAGGCGTCTCCGGCGCCGGTAAGACCACGGTCGCGACGGAATTGCATCGCCGCGGCTACCAGGCCATCCACGGCGACCGGGAACTGGCCTATTGGGGAGATCCGCAGACGGGTCTGCCGATCGATCCGCCCCCCAACGCGCCGACACCGGACTGGATATCCAAGCATCACATCTGGGATGTGGAGAAGGTCAGGGCCTATATCGCCAGCCAGGACGAAGCGGTCACCTTTTTCTGCGGCGGCTCCAGGAATTTTTCGAAATTCATCGGCCTGCTCGACGGGGTGTTCGTCCTTGAAGTCGACCGCGACACGATGAACCGGCGGATCGAAGAGCGCGTTGCGCGTGATCCGACCGACTTCGGCCGGACAGCGGAGGAGCGGGAAGTCATCGCGCGGTTGTATGCGACCAGAGAGAATATTCCGACGCACGCGACGAGAATCAACGCCGGTGCCCCGCTCGCGCGCGTCGTGGACGACATCCTTTCGAAATGCGGAGTGTAGACAAAGGAACCTCTAGGGCAGAGCGGCGGCCCCGAGCTCGGCGGGGATAAAACCGGAACGACGGCTTTTCGGCACCGCTTCCCAGAACCGGTCGAGCAGCTCTCGGCCATACCAAGACAGCTCGATGCCTCTCCCGACACTTCGATCAGTGCGGCCAATTTGGATGTAGGTGAAGGCGCATCCGTGGATCGCTGACGTGCCCTGACGCTACTTGCTTGGCCCCTCCTGCCAGGTCCCGGGCTTGAGCTGGGGCATCGCCCCCTTGTCGCGGAGCGACCTGGCGTGGGCTTCATATTCCATGGCGAGGAACCGGTGCGCCGACGCTGCGGTCTCGCTTTGCGCATCGTTGGCAGCACGCTCTTCCTGCCGCGCGCGTTCCTCGTAGTAGCTGACATCGTCTTTGGACATGTGCGCCTCCCGATAGCGACTTGCCCCCTGCTGCACTCATTCTAGCGCGCGAATGCGTGATTGTCGTTACATTCACACAGAACACTCAAGATTGTCGGCGCGACACTGCCGGAACAGCGGTGTTCGGGGCGTAACGACACAGCAGGTTCGGCCCGGTCTCACGATACGGAACCGGGCCGTGGTCATGGTCTCAGTTTCGGGGATCGAGATTCTTGGGTCCGGGCCGGCTCACGAAATAGACGGCACAGGCGAACAGGATTAGCGCCACGAACAGCGCGACCGCGAGGCAGGGCCGCAGGCTCCACCAGAACAGAAGATAGCCCAGGACCATGCCCAAGCATGCCGCCATGCTTGCTGCCGCGCGGGATCGCACCTTCCGTGCGCCAGACGCGAAGGGTCGGTTGGAAACGGCGATGACCGAGCAGCCAGCCTTCTAGCCGCGGGAGGATCTGGCGAAGCAGCCGGCAGCGAGGATCAGGAAGATAGTTGTTGGCAGCAGGGGTAGCATAGCGCCGATAAAACCCAGGCCGACGAGGATGAAACCAGGAGCCAGCCACAGTCCACGCGCGCCGCGGCTGGCGGCCTGTAGCGGGACATGTCCGGGATCGATCGGCGTGGTCGTCGTCACAGGATGGCAGGGCGCGCCGCACGCCGCGATAGGCAAAGGACGTGAACGGCCCGCGCATCTCTCCGATCCGGGAGACTGTTTGAGAAACCGTGAGGCATCCCATCCGTTGACCAACTTTCTACAGTACGAGAGCAGGCAATGGTCGGTATTTCCAGGCGAAGCTCATCCTCCGGAATCATGGCGCGCGGATCGAACTTTCGGCAATCATTCCGCGAATTTCTGAAGCATCCAAATTTGGTCGGCTCGGCTTTTCCCGCATCCCGTCATCTTGTTGACCGACTGCTTGCCCCTGTCGACTGGAGCCGGACGAAGCTGGCCGTGGAATATGGTCCCGGCACCGGACCTCTTACGCGCGCCATACTGGCCCGCATGCCAGCTGACGCTCGGCTAATTTCGCTGGATGTCAGTTCCGCATTCATCCGGCATTTGCGAAGAACGATTTCCGATCCCCGCCTCATCGCGGTGGCTGCATCTGCGTCATCGATCAGAGAGATCGTCGAGCGTCGCGGACTTGGATCGGCAGACCTCATTGTAACAGGTGTGCCATTCTCAACCCTTCCGGCGAGAGAGGGCGGACGGATCATGCGCGAAAGCGCTAATATCCTTGGTCCGAACGGGTTGTTGCTGGCCTATCAGATGCGCACAGCCATCGCATCCCTGCTGACCGACCATTTTGCCAACGTCAGAAAATCCTTCGTCTGGCGCAATATCCCTCCCTGCCATCTTTACCAGGCTCGAAGCCCCCACAAGACGCGCGCCCTCCGATCTATCTGAAGTCGACCTGTCTTAAGAGGACAAGCAAATGAACTCCTGCGCGGTTGCCCGCGTTGCAACTTTGTTCACGAAAAGGGGCGGCCATGGATTCTCGCAGCACGGATGGACAAAGTCGGCACCTCACCGGCTTCTGGCTTTGGCTCTTGCTCGGCACCGCATCGCTGATCGGGCTGCTGGGAACCGGCATGGCGGCCTTGGGTTTGTGGCTAGCCGCTCTTGGCGGCAGTTTCTACTATCTCGTGGCCGGCCTGGGCATGCTCGTCGCCGCCGTGCTCTTCTGGCGGCGAAGTGACGGTCCGGCGCTTCTCGTTTGCGCCGCGGTCATGGTATTCTCCCTTGTCTGGTCCATCGGCGAAATTGCCGGCAAAGGCTGGCTGCCAGGCTGGGGCTTCGATCTGGCCGGTCGGATCGGCCTGCTGGCGGCACTCTTCACCCTTGTCTTGCTCGCCTGGTCTTGGGGCAGACGACGCTGGAACCGTTGGACCTCCGCAGGGGCGGCCTCCGCTGTAGCTGCGCTGCTGATCCTGCTCGTCTTTGCCTGGGAGCGGCCGGAAGTCGCCTCGGGCTCGTCTGCCGCCATATCTGCCGCGACGCCGTCCGGCCCGGACAGCCTGGGAAGATCGGGCCGGGCCAACAGCGCCGAAGAATGGACAGCTTATGGCGGCTCCAATCTCGGCCACCGCCATTCGCCGGCGAGCCAGATCGATGCGGCCAATGTCAGTGGTCTGCGCGAGGCTTGGCGCTTCTCCACCGGCGATCTTCCGCCCAACGACCGGGTCTACTTCTCCGCACAGAACACGCCGCTCAAGATCGACGACAGCCTCTATATGTGTTCCAGCGGCAACCGGGTGTTCGCACTCGATCCCGCGACCGGCGCGGTCCAATGGCGCTACGATCCTCAGGTTCCCCCGCGCGCCATGGAATCGCTGTTCAGCGTCGCCTGCCGCGCGGTCGGCTATCACGAAGCACCTCTCCCCACTGGCGGGACGCGGCCGGAGCCCGCCTGCGCGCGGCGCATCTTTGTGGCGACCGCGGATGGACGGTTAATCGCCCTCGATGCGACAAATGGGCGGTTGTGCGCCGGCTTCGGAGAGGCCGGAGCTGTCGATCTTGCCGCGGGCATGGCGATGGACGAGCCCGGCTTCGCATCTAACACGTCGGGCCCGACCGTGGCGGGCGATCTCATCATCGTCGGGCAGCAGGTCAGCGACAATCAGCGCCGGGACGCGCCATCCGGTGTCGTGCGCGCCTATGACGTCACAACCGGCGAGCTGCGCTGGGCCTGGGACGCCAAACGCACCGACCGTCCGCAGGCGCCGCTGGCGGAAGGCGAAATCTGGCCGCAAGGCACGCCCAATGTCTGGAATGTGGTCTCCGCCGATGAAGCTCTTGGCCTCGTCTTCCTCGGCACCGGCAATGCCGCGAACGATCATTTTGGCGGCAATCGTGCGCCCGAGGACGATGCCTATAGTTCGGCCGTGGTCGCAGTCGACCTCGCAACCGGCGCGACGCGCTGGGTGTTCAGGACCGTCGAGCGCGATCGTTGGGATTATGATATCGGAGCCCAGCCGGTGATCGCCGATCTGCCGATCGACGGCGTTACGCGCCGCGTGGTGATCCAGGCAACGAAGACGGGCTCGATCTTCGTTCTCGATGCGCGGACGGGCCAGCCGGTGCGCCCGGTGGAGATGCGGCCCGCGCCCCGGGGCGGGCTGGCGGGCGAGACGTTGGCGGCTGCCCAGCCGCAATCGGTCTTCTATCCAAATCTCTCCGGCGTTCCGGGTCCCGATCCCGAGCGGATCGATGCGCGCCACATGTTCGGGCTTACCCCGCTAGATGCGGCGTGGTGCCGCATCCAGTTTCACCGGATGCGCTATGAAGGGATCTACACTCCGCCTGCGGCCGAGGGTGGAGGCATGCTCCTTCTGCCGGGCACGATCGGCGGTCCCAATTGGGGCGGGATCGCATTGGACCCGGCCCGTAACATCGCCATCGTCAATTACAGCCGTCTCGCCAACATGGTGCGGATGATACCGAGAGAGGAGGTGGAGGATCTACCCGTCGGCGATGGCGGCGCGCGTCCCGACCAGGCGGTGGCGCCGCAGGCAGGTTCCCCATGGGGCGTGGACCGTCCGATCTGGATGTCGCCGCTCGGCGTGCCGTGCACCTCGCCGCCCTGGGGCTATATGGCCGCGGTCGATCTTGGCACAGGCGAGCTCTTGTGGTCGCGTCCGCTGGGGACGGGTTATGACATGGGCCCCCTCGGCATTCCCACGCGCCTGCGTATCCAGATCGGCACGCCAAATATTGGCGGCGCCGTCGTGACCGCCAGCGGGCTGACGTTCATCGCTGCGGCACAGGACAATTACCTTCGGGCCTTTGAAACGGCGACCGGCCGCCTGCTGTGGAGCGGCCGTCTGCCCGCCGGCGGACAGTCAGGTCCGATGACCTACATGCACCGTGGCCGCCAATATGTGGCCATTGGCGCCACCGGTCACGCGAGGTTGGAAACCGAGGTTGGTGACACACTCGTCGTCTATGCCTTGCCCAATGGCTGAATAGCGGTCGCTCGTTCCGAAGAAGGGCTTCGGTTTGCGAGATCCGTTTGGATCGAATAAAACGCCGGACTGTCTCATGAGTACCTATGCAATCGGTATGCTTATCGCTGCCGTCATCACGATCGGGACGCTCATCCTCCTGTTGCTGAGGCGAACGGGTTAGCCGCAGGTCGCCGGCTCTGCCGCTTCCCCATCATGCCCGGATCGGAACGGGGCGCTGGGCGCCCAGCGCCTTGGGTTTCAACAACCAACCGGTTGCGACAATTCCCGCCAAGCCGATTGCAGCGAGCGCCGCCAGCGAGGCCCCCTTGCGCGTCTGCCAGCTCGTATAGAGGCTGGTTTTCCGCATATGGTCGTCCTGATCGCCGTAAAGCGTGCCCGAACTGCCCGGCTCATGAAAGCCGCCTTCATGCTGGCGCGGCGCCTTGTCCTTCTCCTTCGCAGTGATGAAGAAGGTGCGCGCGAAGATGCGGTCGGTGAGGGCCGGAGCGACACGCGCCGCCCAGGTCATCAGCCGCCCACTGCCCCCGATCATGAGCGAACGGGTCGGGTTCTCGGCGGCATGGCAGATCGCCTCGGCGACGAGCTCGGGCGCGTAAACTGGAGGAGGGACCTTGGAGGCCTTTTCCATATAGTTCTTGGCATGCTCGCCGAACGGCGTGTGGACACCGCTCGGCTGGATGAGCGTCAATGAAACCGGCACCTCGTCATGAATGAGCTCGAGCCGTAAGGAGTCGGTCAGTCCCTTCACCGCGAACTTGGTGGCGGTGTAGGCGCTGAGGATGGGCGCCGGCATGTCGGACGAGATAGAACCGACATTGATGATCGCGCCGCCTTTCCCCTTCAGATGCTTGAGCGCCTCGGTCGATCCGTAGACCACGCCCCAGTAATTGGTCTGGAACATCCGTTCGTGATCCCGGTCGGACAGCTCCTCGATCGTCGCATAGGCTCCCACGCCGGCGTTGTTGACCCAGGTATCGAACCCGCCATGGCGCTCGACAATCGTCTCGACCGCCTTGCGCATGTCCTCGCGCTTGCCAACATCTCCAACCACATGGTCGGCCTCGCCGCCCTGTGCTGCTATCTCCTCGACAATTTCTTTCAGGCCCTGTTCGTCACGCGACAGGATGACGACCCGGGCACCTTGCCGTGCGGCCATCTTTGCGGTGGCGAGCCCAATTCCCGACGAGCCGCCGGTGATCACGATCGTCTGTTGGCTGAGCGACTTGAGTTTCATCTGTCTCTCCCGGACCGAGTTGCGTGACGTCGAACCGCCGTTTGCCCGGACAGGGTTCAGGTCCGGGCTTTTGGGGCGCCGGTGCGGCGTGACGGCTTCTATGGGCAATGCCTCAAGGACCGAGCTGTTCCCCTCCCACCGGCACTTCGGCGAACAATCCAGGGTTGAATGGAAATCGCGCTAATCCAGGTGAGTCTGGCGGTGAGTCTCCGGAACACCGTCTTGTCCATGCGGTTCCTGAGCGTGGGGGGACGGAGTAGGAGCCAAGAAAATGAACAACGAGAACGATTCCCGGCGCCAGGACAACCAGGCCAATCGTGGCCAGGAGGAAAATGCCGGCCAGGAGCAGCAGGGTGGCCGACAGGGCCAGCAAGGCGGTTTCGATCAGGATGAACGCCGCGATCGGGAAGGCCAGCAGCAGCAAGGCGGCCGTGAAGGCCAGCAAGGCGGCTTCGGCCGGGACGAGAATGACGATCGCAATGACCGGCAAGGCGGTCAGGGCGGCGCCTCCGACCAGGGCGGTCGCGGCGACTGATCCGGTGTGGGCCGCCAACGAGGCGGCCCACCCTCACCCTCGCTCAGTGTCTTCCAATCCCGTCCGGGCGCGGCGCATCTTGCTCGGTTCGGGCTGTCGACGTCCCGAGCCGCTTTCGACCATGGCCCCGGGTACGCAGGATATGACGCCGGTGCGCTCGCATTTGATCGCGACACCGGCCACCATGGCCATGCGCAACGCCTCGCGCTGCGTCGGGCGCCAGGCGCCCTTTCGATCCTCATATCGCCAGCGATAAGGCATGAAATCAGGTAGGGTGACGAAGCCGCGCACGCCAATAACCTGGATCATATCGCCTCCGGCTCAGCGGGGCCGCCTTTCCAGCGAAAGATAGGTGTCGTTGAATTCGCCGACGCGGGCCAGCGCTTCGAAGTCATGAATGACGACCCGACGGTTGCGAAATTCCACCAGGCCCCGCTCGCGCAGGAGCTTGAGCGTACGGTTGATATGGACGGCGGTGAGGCCGAGGCATTCGGCCAGATCGGTCTGCGTGATGGCAAGATCGTAAGCGAACCCATCTACTAGGCCCACGGTCTTGAGACGCAGGTACATCTCGCACAGAAAGGCCGCGGTGCGGGCGAGCGCGTCGCGTCGGCCGAGCGACAGTACCCATTCCCGGTGGATCGCCGCATCGATGTTGGTCGATAACCACAAGAGCCGCGTGATGTGAGGGTGTTGCTCCGTAATCTCGCGAAGCCGCTCATGGGAGACATAGGCGATACGACAGGCGGTCAGCGACATGATGCTGTGGTCCAGCCTTTTCAGGCTGAAACCGTGCAGGTCGATGAAATCGCCGGGGACGTGAAGCTCCGAAATCTGGCGACTGCCGTCGCGCAGATCGCGATAACGGCACATCAGACCTTCGAGGAGAAGAACGGATTCCGCGAGGTCGTGCCCTGCATGGATGATGGTCTTGTCTGCAGGCACGTCGCGCGTGCGCGCGATCATGCCGTGCAGAACTCCTTCTTCTCCGGCGCTCAGGCAATCGCGTGCGCCAAGCTTCAACAGCAATTTTTCAATCATCTTTCCACCATGGTCACCCGACCTTGAACGCGAAGCGGGCCTGTTATGTCCGCAGGCCCGAAGACGACACTGACATGGATAAGGGTGTTTCGAGGGAACTGTGAGTGAGGAAGGGCACTTGAACGGAGGATCGCTATCGGGCGGTCGGGTAACGGGATCGGTCGTTCATGCCGCGCTTCTTCTTGCATCTTCACAACGACGTCATGGCCATCGATGAGGAGGGCTCAGAATTTCCAGGCCCCGAAGAGGCGCGCCAGGCTGCCGAGCAGGCCGCCCGGGAGCTCGCGGCCGAAGATGTTCGACGCGGCAAGCTGAATTTGGCCAACTGGATCGATGTTGTGGACGAAAGCGGCCGGAAGCTGTTCGCGGTCCGCTATGGAGATGTGATCCGCGTTATCGCCAAGTGACGCAAATGCCCCTCAGGCGATCCTCCTCAATCAATTCAATGGCGTCCTTCGCTTTCCTTCCGTTCCGTATCAACCAATCCACCAGGACCGATCGCGCAATGTCCTTACCGTGGCCGCGCGCCAGCGCGGATGAACGGCTATTATCAGCGCATCTCGGCGCATGGGATGCTCGATCGCGCTATGGAGAGCCCTCCAGGTTGGTATCGTCCGGCGGCGCTGCGTGGATGTCCGGGGCGTTTTCTGCGCGCGGATCTTTCGCTCTTGTTTCAGGGATATAGCTGCGCCGCCATACGTTCAGGGATCGGCGGGGGCACATAGGAGGGAAATATGCCCCGCGGCGACAAGTCGAGCTACACCGACAAGCAGAAGCGCAAAGCCGAGCATATCGAGAAGGGCTATGAGGAGCGCGGCGTGGGCCACCAGGAGGCCGAACGGCGGGCTTGGGCGACCGTGAACAAGGAATCCGGCGGCGGCAAGAAATCAGGTTCCGGACGCGGCAAGGCCGAGAACCGCGAGGCATCCCGGAAAGGCGGGCGCAAAAGCGGCGCGAGCCAGAGTTCGGAGAAGCGCTCGGCCGCCGCGAAGAAGGGTTGGGCAACACGTCGCCAGCGTGCCGGTAGCTGATAGCACCTCCCATGGCAGCCATCGGCTGGAAAATCGACAAGACGCAGCAAAACACATTGCTTGAACGGTTTGTACCCCGATGGTCGAATGTCGTCGCCGACCATATAACGCTCGATGCCCGGGCAGCCGACGGGGATAGACTGCCAACTGACAGGGAGGCGTCCATCATCGGGTACGCGAGCGACGGCGAGGGCGTCGAGGCCTTGGTCGTAGCGATAGGGGGTGATGTCCGCAGGCCCGACGGCGGCACCTATCACATTACCTGGTCTTTGGACCAAGGACACAAGGCCAGGGAAAGCAATGACGTGATTGCAAGTCACGGCTGGCGAAAGCTGGACCAGCCGGTGATGATCCGGATCATTCCGGCGAAGCTTTGAACTTCGGGCCTCTCCTACTGGTCCGAGCCTGTATTCCCGATCTCAGCCAGGCGAGCGCGCCGGCGGTCATGCCTCTGAACTTCGGCCACAGCGAAGGCTCGTCCGTCAGCGGCGCGACCAGCAAGGCGGCACCGGCAGGCAATTCCTTCTTCAGCCGATGATAGAACCGGGAGCGGTCGAGCCCGCTTCGCACCAGCCACAGACTATCGGCGAGGGGATAGGCGTCGTCAGGCCAAGCGCCAATGACCATCCGGCTCGTCCTCCACAGGCTCGTGCCAGACGAGATACAGGCTAGCGCCTGTCGGATCGTTCGGTTCGCCCGTGCTCAGAGGATCGGCTTTCCACCCGTGACCGCGATTGTGGCGCCCGAGAAATAGCTCGCCTCGTCGGTCGCGAGCATCACATAGGCCGGCGCCAGTTCCTTGGGATGCGCGGGCCGTCCGATTGGATAGTTCTTGCCGAAATCCCGCACCCGCTCTGGCGGCATCGTCGAAGGGATGAGCGGCGTCCAGACCGGACCGGGCGCGACGCAGTTCACGCGGATTCCCTTGTCGGCCAGCAGCTGGGCGAGCCCGCCGGTGAAATTCTGGATGGCACCCTTGGTTGTCGCATAAGGCAGGAGGGTCTCGTTGGGCATGTCGGCATTGACTGACGTGGTGTTGATGATCGCCGCGCCCCTCTGCATGTGAGGGAACGCCGCCTTGGTCAGATAGAACATGGCGTGGATGTTGACCGCGAAGGTTTTGTCCCATTCCTCGTCGGCGATGTCCTCGAGTTCCTTGAACGTCATCTGATAGGCGGCGTTGTTGACGAGGACATCGATCCTCCCGAATGCCTCCACCGCCTTGTCGACGATCGCGCGGCAATGTCCTGCATCCGCGATGTCGCCGGGTACCAGAACCGCCTTCCGGCCTGCTTTCTCGATCCAGTGCGCGGTATCGCGCGCATCCTCTTCCTCATCGAGATAGGAAATGAGGACGTCCGCTCCCTCGCGCGCGAACGCGATGGCGACCGCCCGACCTATGCCGCTGTCGCCGCCAGTGATTACGGCCTTCTTGCCTTCAAGACGACCAGCGCCTTTGTAGCTCTCCTCTCCATGGTCCGGTGGCGGATCCATCTCGGCGATCGTGCCCGGCACGTCCTGCTGCTGTTCCGGCAAGGGCGGCTTGAGTTCGGCGAAGGTGTCGGTCTTGCTCATGAAGGAATGTCCCGGCTTGCTTATGCGATCTGTGCGGAATCGGATGATGGGAGGTGTCAGGCCCGGTCCTTGACCTGCGTGGCTCCCATCTCTCCCGCACAATGCGCGCAGCAATAGATGCGGTCGCTCTGTTCCACCCCATGTCCGATGATGCGGCACTGGCAATGCGCGCACCGCGGGGCGAGAGCTTCGATCGCACATTCAAAACTGTCGAACGTCGAGGTTCGGCCGCCAAGCCTCGACGGTGAAGCTCTTGTCATAATCATTTCCGCATTGATCGCAGACCGCCATCTCCGCCTCCTGTCGTTTGGCATCCTCGCTATTCAAAACGTCCCGGCTTCGGCCCTGGCACCATCGGAAAGGCATTTTTCTCGCGAGGCCCCCACCGGAATCGTGCTGATCCATGTTTGCGGCGTCGATTATGGCGGATACGTGCAAGGCGTTCCGCGTTCGCTCGCCAGTTCCAATCATCGACGGACTGGGGAGAGAGTGTCATGGCCGATCAGGAATTCACCGATGCGATCGCCTTGCTGAAAGCCGATCACCGCAAGGTCGAAGAGTTGTTCGAAGCGTTCGAAGCGAGCACCGACAAGCGGCGCAAGGAGAAGCTCGCCGGGCAGATCTGCGACGAGCTCAAGATCCACACCCTGATCGAGGAGGAAATCTTCTATCCGGCGTTCCGCGGCAAGATCGAGGACGACATTCTGGACGAAGCCTATGTCGAGCATGACGGTGCGAAGATGCTGGTCAACGACATCGCCGCCAGCCGGGCCGGCGACGATTTCTACGATGCCAAGGTCACCGTGCTCTCAGAAGAGATCGAACATCACGTCAAGGAAGAGGAAAGGCCCTCGGACGGCATGTTCGCGCAATGCCGCGGGACGGATGTCGATCTGGTCGCGCTGCGCGACGCCATGATTGCCCGCAAGGAGGAACTCATGGCTCAGGCACAGGCGGACGGCTTGCCCCCGGCAAAGCCCGTTACCCTCCAGTTGCAGCCTGCCTGAGACAAAGCCCCCGGTGCGACGACACCGGGGCGATGGTCGATGATATTCCCCTGGTGCGACCGGATCAGGTCTCGCCCCGCTTCGGAATGATACTGATATCCCCGTCGGGTTCGAGAACCGCATATTTGACCTGATCCAGTCGCTCTAGGCCATGGAGCTGCCGCGCTGCCTCCATGATATCCTTGCGGTCCATGCGCGATTTGAGCAGCGCCTCTTCATCGATTTCGCCGCCCGAGACGAGCAGGGTCGGCTTGCCGTCCAGCCATCGCTCGAGCCGGCCCGAGCGCCGTTTCACATAAGACAGCAGGATGTCGATGGTGAACAAGGTGATGATGAGCAGGGCCGCGTTCACGATCGAGAAGTCGTCGCCGAGCAATGCCTGCTGCGTCGTCTCGGCCACGATCAGCACCAGGACCAGATCGAACGGTGTCATCTGGGCGATCGTTCGCCGCCCCGAGAAACGCATGATCAGGAGCAGAATGAAATAGATTGCCGCGCCGCGCAGGATCGATTCCATCGCTCTCTCCTAGGGCAGGACCAGCGGGCGCAGGTGCAGAGGCGTTCCATTGACACGCACGCCGAGCCGGCGCCCGATCGACGCCTCGCGCGGGACCACATCCCATCGGATCACCGAGCCGGCGGCCGGACGATAATCGAGTGATATTCCCGAGGCGGTCGGCGTCGTCGCTTCCGGTTCGGGGCTGAGCTGCCGGATCTCGTAGAGATCGAGGAAAGCATGATCGAGTTCGACGACCAGCCTCTCCTCGGTCTCCACCGCGAATTTGAAAGTGTCCGGCGTTTGCCAGCGGCCGACCGCAGGATAGTGCAGCCGACCGCTCGACATTACCACCGAACGCTCTGCGAACCAGCCGCCCGAGCCGGTGAAACCGGCCAGCGCCAGCACGATGACCAGCGCGAAGAAAAGCCACGCGATCCGCTCGGCGCGCCAGAAGCGGCGCTGAAAGGCGCGATCCTCGTCGAGCTCGATTCCGCCGGCCATAGCTGTGCTAGACCAGCTTCATGCCTTCGCGGTTCATCGCCTGGGCGAGCTTCAGATTCTGCTCGTCGGTGAGCGCTTCGCGCAGGGCGGGGAAGACCTCCTCCTCTTCCATTTTCATGTGCGTCTCCAGCATCGCCCGCAGTTCCTTCACCTTGGCGAGCCAGCGCGCATCATCCGCCGGCATGTTCTCGAGTTCGTAGAGGAAGGTTTTCACATAACCGTGCTCGGTGTTGAGCGTGTCGGCATCGTGCGCCAGATTGGCGTCGCGAAGTGCCGGATAGATGACGTTCTCCTCTTCAAGCGCGTGCTTGCCGAGCGCATGCTTCACCTTGCCGAGAAGAAGCTTGCGTTGAATGGTCTGATTGCTGCTCGTCGCTTCGATCTTGTCGAACAGGCCGAGGACGGTCTCATGTTCCATCGCCAGGGTTTCAGACCAGTCGTCGGACGCGGTCATGCCTTGGATGACGAACTTGCGACCGATATTGGCCGCGAACCCGATCGCGGCGCCGGCCAGTGCGGCGGCCGCAAGCACGCCGGCGGAACGGCCATTGCCGTTCGAGGTCGCCGCGGTGGAATTCTGCTGATGAGGCTGTCTTGTCTTCGTCGCCATGACTCTCTCCCATGTCCTGCGCGAAAAACCGTTCGCCCCAGGCGTTGTTCCGATCGTCGCCCTTTATCAACATATTGAAATTGCTTAGGTTCTAACGGATACGAAACGAGCTTGTGCTACCGTGCGACGGGTTGGTGTGCTGGAGGGTCTCGGGAACAGCGGTCACCCCACTGCGTCTTTCCGGAAAACCCGGAGGTCGCTCCCATGACGCTTCTTGCCCAGCCCCTGAACTGCACGCTCAAAAGCGATGAGGGCGCCAAAAGCTCCACCGACGCGATGATCGATCTTTTGGCCCGCGAGTTCGGCAAGCGCGACGTCGACGTCGCCGACACGATCCGCGTCGCCGCACATGATGTGAAGCCAGGCGTGCGCTCAGACGAAGGGAAGGGAGATGACTGGCCGAGCCTTTGGACAAGGATATTGGCGGCCGACATCCTCATCTTCGGAACGCCGATCTGGATGGGACAGGCGAGCAGCGTCGCCAAGCGCGTGCTGGAACGGATGGACGCCTTTTTGGACGAGACCGATGAAAAGGGGCGGATGCCCTCTTATTCGAAGATCGCGGTCGCAGCCATCGTCGGCAACGAGGATGGCGCCCACGCCGTCACCGCCCAGCTCTTTCAGGCCCTGAACGATGTAGGCTGGACGATCCCCGCGGTAGCTGCCTGCTATTGGGTCGGCGAAGCGATGGGCGACAAGAATTTCCAGGATCTAAAGGCAACGCCTCGGATGGTCACGAAAACCGCGAAGATGGTGGCCGGCAATGCCGCCCATCTTGCCGGCCTGCTCAAGCGCGCTCCCTATCCAGGCTGATCCAGGAGAGTTGCGCCGCGAACATTCTGAGATTGTCGGGCGAAACGTTGATCGATTGAGCTGGCGCAGCCACGATGCGCGGAACATCTCCAGCGGCCTCGCGCGCTTCACCATAAGCGAGATCGAAATAACGGCCTGCCAACTGAAAATGCGCCCAGGCCGCTCTTTCGTGAGCGGCGCGTTCGGCCGATTGGAGCTCGTCCTCCGCCCGCCCCAGATAATAATCCTTCTCGTCCCCCATCATCTGCCGGACACCTCGTCTCGCGCGGTGCCGGGCTGGGCTTGCTTGCGGTGCATCTCCGCCGAGACGCCGCCGCCGGCAACTTTCATGGCCGCGACCTGGAGCTGGTTCTTCCAGCCGTAGACGACGCTGCGCTTCCCGTCATTCATCGCCTCCCAGCCAGTCCTGGCGACATCGGCCGCATCGTCCTTCTCCGCTGTGCCCACCTTGGTGTCGAGCATGTCGGCCCGTTCGAAGAATTCCGTCTCTGTGGCGCCGGGCTTAAGGCAGGTCACGGTGATGTTGGTCTCCTTGAGCTCGTTACCCAGCGCGTCCGCGAAGCTGTCGATGAACGCCTTGCTGCCGTTATAAACCGCTTGGAAACTGCCCGCGATATGGCCGGCGATCGAGCCGGTGATGAGGATGCGGCCTTCCCCGCGCGCGACCATCCGCCGGGCGATCTCCTGGACCAGCAGCACGGTTCCGGTGATGTTGGTGTCGATCACATGGCGCCATTCCATTGGATCCTGATCGAGAAACGCGCGGCCGAGCCCGTGCCCGGCATTCGCCACCAGCACGTCCACCTCGCGCCCGCCGGTGGCGGCGATAAGTTCACGCACCCCCTCCTCGGCCGCAAGGTCGGCCTCGACCGCTTGCACATCCACGCCTGTGCCCTGCAGGGCTACCGACGCATCGATCAGCGGTTCGTCGGCCGCGACCAGCAAATCATGGCCATCGTCGGCGGCCAGCTTCGCGAGTTCCAGCCCGATGCCGCTCGATGCCCCGGTGACGATGGCGAATTTACGCGCGCTCATGGCTTGCCTCCATTCCGGGCTTGAGGACGATCTTGGTGTATTCGTCCTGGTCATCATGCCAGTGCTTGTAGAGCGCTGGCCCATCCTCGAGACTGCCACGGTGCGAGATCATGAAGGTCGTATCGACCTTGTCCTCTGCGATGAGGTCGAGCAGCATCTGGCTGTATTTCTGGACATGGGTCTGGCCCGATTTCACGGTCAGGCCCTTCTCCATCAGCGCTCCGATCGGGAATTTGTCGGCCATCCCGCCATAGACGCCGGGGATCGAGACCCGCCCGCCCTTGCGGCAGGCGAGGATCGCCTGCCTGAGCGCGGCCGGTCGATCGGTGCCGAGGAAGGTGTGAGCCTTCACCGTGTCGATGATGTTGTCGATGCCCAGCCCATGGGTTTCCATACCCACGCAGTCGATGCACGCGTCGGGGCCGATCCCACCGGTCATCTCGAACAGCGCCTCGCGGATGTCGGTGTCGCTGTAGTTCAGCACTTCGGCGCCGAGTTGCCGGGCCAGCGCCAATCGGCCGGGATAATGATCGATCGCGATCACGCGGTGCGCACCCTGGAGCAAAGCCGACTGGACCGCGAACAGCCCGACGGGTCCGCAGCCCCAGACGGCCACCGTGTCGCCCTCCTCGATCCCGGCATTCTCGGCGGCCATCCATCCGGTGGGAAGAATGTCGGAGAGAAACAGAACCTTGTCGTCCTCCAGGCCGTCGGGGATCACGATCGGGCCGACATCCGAATAGGGGACGCGGACATATTCCGCCTGGCCGCCGGCATAGCCGCCGGTCAGGTGCGCATAGCCGAAGGCGCCGCCCATCGGATAGCCGTAGAGGGTTTCCGACATGTCCGATGTGGTTGCCGGATTGGCATTGTCGCAGGCCGAATATTGCTCCTTGCCGCAGAAGAAGCAGTTGCCGCAGGAAACCGTGAACGGCACCACGACGCGCTGCCCCTTCTGAAGCGTGGACTGTGAGCCGGTCTCGACCACTTCGCCCATGAATTCGTGGCCCAGAATGTCTCCGGCCCGCATGGTGGGAATATAGCCATCATATAGATGAAGGTCGGACCCGCAGATCGCGGTGGAGGTCACGCGGATGATCGCATCGCGCGGATTGACGATCTCGGGGTCGGGAACATTATCGACCTGCACCTTGTGCCGGCCCTGCCAAGTCACGGCGCGCATCGATTGTTCTCCTTACAAGGCTTGTTCAGTGGGGGATTCGGATTCCCGGCCGGACGGACTGGCCGAGCTCGTAACCTCGCCCGTCTCCAAGAATTGCTTGAGCCGCCTCAGGTCGCGGCGCATCTGCACGTTGGGCTCGCGCTGGAGAAGTTTGGCGATCCACTGGGCGATCACGCCGCCCGGCGGATCATAGGCAATGGTCGCGCGCACGATGGTGCCGCGGCCCGGCGCTGCATCGAGAAATTCCACCTCGCCCGAGCTTTTGATGTCGGCCCCTTCTACCGACTGCCAGGCGATGCGCCGTCCCGGCTCTTCAGCCGTGACGAGACTGTCCCATTCGACGCTATTGCCGGCCGGCGCTTTTACCACCCAATGCGAGCGCTGATGATCGATGCGGTCGATCCGCTCGATATTCTCCATGATCGGAACGAGGTTCGAAAAATCGCGCCAGAAATCGTAGATGTCCTGACGCGGCCGGTTGATCGTGACGCTGCGACCGACAAATGCCTGTTCGTCGCGGTCCGAATGCGCGTTTCCGCCTCGCGCAGCGACCGCAGGCGCGTCGTCCTGCAGATGGGTGTCCGCCATCTCAAGCTCCTGATTTTCAGTGATCCGACAGATTGCCGAATTGTAGGCTCAACTGCGGGGCGGACGGCGAAGTTCCGAGAGATGTGGCTTATCTATATCAGTATCCGGCGCGATCGTGCGCAGGACGCGGCAAGTCGCTTCAATCGGATACGCCGACGCTAGGCATGGAAGTGGTTGCCAGTCCGTTCAGGCGTCCAGCACGCGCTGCGGCACCAGGATCAAGGTGCGCCCTTCCACGCGCCACGACGCCAGTCGCGACAGGAAGTTCATGCCCAGAATGTCGGTGTCGCCGAGCGCCGGTGTAATGACGACGTTGAGATTGCGTGCCTCGATCTGGCCGACGCGCAGGCTGTCTATGCTGCCCGTTTGCGCCTGGATATTGCCCGCCGCCGTACGTAGGACCACGGGGAGAAGGTTGGCGCCCAGCTGAACCTCGGCCTCGGCGGCGGTGCGCTCCGATAGGGCGGTCACCGTCGCGCCGCTGTCGACCAGCATTCGGCGCTGGATGCCATTGAGCGTCACGTCCGCCCAGAAATGACCGTCGGCACCCATCCGGATGCGCACCTCGTCGCCCACCACCTCCTGCCTGTCCAGGCCGATACGATCCGCGATCCGGGCCAGCGTGGGATCGTAGGGCGCCTGCCGCATCAACACGAAGATGCACAAGGCGAGCAAACCGAATGACAGCAGGAATCTGAGTGCGCGGCCGACATGCGGAATGCGCATGAGAATGATCAGTACCAGGGCTGCGCCGACAGCATAAACCGCTAGTTGCTGCCATTCGGGAACGATTGCGATGGGCATATTCAATCAACCGAGGGAGGCCCGATTTGCTCCCCGCAATACGTGCAATGGCCAATCCTCACGGTTTCGAGGCCAGTGAACATTGGAACTCAGCGGCATCGCCTTCGAATGTCGGTTTAGTCGACTTCCCGGCTGAAACCGGCCGGTCTGCCATCAGCCAGGATGAGTCGATCGGATTGCATTGCTGTGGGACCTTGTACGCCGGTGGCGGACGGATACTGATTGGGCGATCCAGATGACCGACACAGGTCATCGATCCTCACTGCTGGGACTCGTAGCTCTCTCATTTCAGCGCGGAAATCGATCCTTGGCCGTTCTTTCTCCGAGCCGCTCCGAGATCTCGTGCCCAGTATCATCTAGCCCACGAATCCAAGCCGAGACATCCAGTTGTCCCGTCATCGCGGTCTGTGCTCCCATGCTCTCTTTCATGATCTCCAACGCGGCCTCCTTGCGTGTGTCGGACGGTGAGGCGACGGCGTCGGCCGGGACCCAGAGGGCATAGTCGCGCATATGCGCGTCCGCGGCCGTGAACAGGATGCAGATGTCCGCGGCGAGCCCGGTCAGGATCAGGCGGTTGACGCCGAGCTTAGGCAGCAGCACCGGGAGGTTGGTGGCGTAGAAGCCCGAAAATTGCGGCTTGATAATGAAATAGTCCTTTTCGCGCGGCGCGAGCTCTCGCAACTCGCCGATACCGGCGTTGATCGCACGAGCCACGATAGAGCTCTGCTCGGAATGCCATTCGGAGAAATTGTCGTTCACATAGACAATCACGCCGCCCGCTTCCTCGACTTGTGCGCGCAGAGCGAAGAGAGGGGGCGCAAGCAGCTGCGCTTTAGCGCGAAGCTCCTCACCTCCTTCAAAGGAAAACTCATTCATAAGGTCGATTATGAGAAGTGCGACCCTGTCTCCCGGACGATCGCGCGCCGGGGCTGTTGGCGCTCCAGTGTTCATACTCGCCTCAATAAAATGTGCGGTAAGCTACGCACAGGCCCGCCGAGATCGTGGCTGCCAAGATTTGAGCATCGCGATTACCATTCATGTCGATAGGATCGCAACAGGGCCGTGATCGCCGCGAGCTTCAAGGCATGGCGCGCGGCACCAGCGGCCCGTTCGATCTGCTGGCGGACGATGCCCGCTGGATGATCGAGGGCAACAGCGTCGCCTCGCGCACCTATCCGACCCGCGAGGATTTCATGCTTGACGTGATCCGCCCGTTCAACGCGCGTATGGCCTCGCCGCTGCGGCCCACCGTGCGGAGCCTTCATGCCGATGGCGATACCATGGTCGTCTTCTTCGACGCGCGCGGCATGGCCCGTGACGGCGAGCCTTATGTGAATACCCATGCATGGTTCCTCGGCATGCGATCCGGGCGCATCATCCGCGCATCGGCTTTCTTCGACGCGATCGCATTCAACGACCTGTGGTCACGCGTCGAGCCAGCGCCGGCGAACTGATCCACGTGATTCGACTTTCTATGTCGGCTTTTGCGGCTTGAAAGCCAGAAGCCGTCTGTCCGCAATCGGCCAAAGCGGGCCATAAATCAGCGTGATCTTTGCAGAGTTGTATTGACAATGTAAGTACAGAGTGCGATATCAGGCCTCCGCTGGATAAGGGCAGGAAAGGTCGGAACCATGGCTATGACATCAGCTCGGGCGAAGTCCGACACGGCGGTCACACTGCGCTTGCCCGTTCGCACCCGTGAATTGATCGACAACGCGGCGGCGACGCTTGGAAAGTCGCGTACGGAGTTCATGCTCGAGAGTGCGCGCCAGCACGCTTTGGATGTCCTGCTCGATCAGCGTGTTTTCAGTCTGGATGCCGAGGCCGGAGAAGCCTTTGCCCGAGCGCTTGAGTATCCTCCGGCTCCTGTCCAGGCATTGCGCACCCTGATGGCGAACAAATCGCCATGGGAGTAACGCCGATCGGCGCGCCCAAACTCGCTTACGCCGCACCGGAACCTATAAATGTCGATCATCGGCTCGAGGGATTCGCATGCGGCAAGCAGCCCCTCGATGATTGGTTGACCGCCCGTGCGATTAGGAGCGAGGCGAAGTCCGCCCGCACTTTCGTGGTTAGGGCCCAAGCAGGATCCGACGCCGGGCGGGTGATCGCTTATTATGCGCTGGCTACAGGCAGTGTGGCCCGCGAGGAGGTCCCGAAGAAGATCAGGCAGGGATTGCCGAACCCCGCGCCCGTTCTGGTGCTTGCTCGCCTTGCGGTGGATAAGCAGCATAGCGGCAAGAGGATCGGCCCCGCCTTGCTCAAGGACGCGATGCTCCGCGTCCTGGAGATTGCCAAGTCGGCCGGTGTTCGGGCGCTGATCGTTCACGCGATCGACGACGAGGCAGTCAACTTTTACGCTAAATATGGCTTCCAGATATTCCCGGCCGGCACGAAAACCATGTTCCTGCCGATCGAGACGCTCATTCAATCACTCACCGATCCCACCGCTGCCTGACAAGCTCCGGACCTCCGACATCGCCTTGATCGCCGGGTCAACCAGTGACCAAGCGCCGCGCTATTCTAGACCAGAAGCTGGGGAGACGTGCTGGTATCCTGCCTTCGGTCGGTCATTTAACTACTCTTGAATGCGAGTCCCGATTTCGGCAACGCATTTTGATCTCAAGAAAATATCGCGTGATGTCAATTACTTAAAATTTTGCTTTCGAGTCCTCTTCTGTACCATTTTCCATGGCCGGTGTTGACGGCGCTCGGGTCGCCATGGCAATCGCGGGCGCATCGCGGCGAACGGATGTGCCGATCGCGCCGCGCAATGACCGCCAGGCCATTGGAATGCGGGTGTAGCTCAATGGTAGAGCAGAAGCTTCCCAAGCTTACGACGAGGGTTCGATTCCCTTCACCCGCTCCACTTCCCTCATTCCCCTGACGCGTTCGCCGGCGCCGGTTCTTCCGGGCCCTGGATGAACCAGACCCGCGCGATAAGGCCGTCGCGCACCTCGTAGATCGCAGTCGCGTGGATCGTCGCGCCGTCCGGCTGGCCGGTCACAACTTCCTCGTCGATCACATAATCGCCCATCGCGATCCGGCGCGGGACGTGGGCGTGGAGATTCGGCGTCTCGGCGAACATGCGGCCATAGACTTCGCGCATGCCGGCATGGCCCTCGCCGAGCAAGGTGTCGGGAAAGACGTAGAAGCTGGCGTCGGGATGATAGGTCGCAACGAAGGCGTCGAGATCGCGAGCATTATAGGCGTTGAGCTGGCGCTGGACGATATCGACCGGTGTGGCCGTCACCAGCTCGTCCTGGCGATAGGCATGGCCGCCGCGCACCACGAGGGCAATGCGCGCGAGATTGGCGACGTCGGCCAGCGGATCGGCATCGAGCAGCAGCATGTCCGCCCGCCGCCCCGGCGCGAGCAGGCCGATCTCCCCTTCCTGTCCCATCAACCGCGCGCCGTTTACCGTGGCGCTGCGCAGCACGTCCGCCGGCGACATTCCGGCCTGTGCCATCAGCGCCATTTCGCGATAGACGGACGGCCCCGGCAAGGTGCCGATATTGCCCGCGTCCGTCCCCATCGCGATCGGAATCCCCGCCGCGTGGACGATACGCAGATTGCGCATCAACATGTCGAGCTGCGTGTTTGGCGGGGTCTGTCCAGCGAGTTGGCGCAGCCAGTCCGGCACCTGATCCGCCGGCAAGTGGGCGAGATCGGCGAGTGAGCCCATCACATAGGGATCGGCCAGCGCGAACTCCCGCTCGGTGAAACCCGATTGCCGCGTGAAGGTGCGCATATAGCCGCCATAGACGTCGAGCGTGCTGGTGTAGATCGCGCGGCGCTCGCGCAGCAAAGCGATGAACTCCGCGTCCACCTCGCTGTCCTCGACGCCGTGGACGAGGATGTCCGCCCCGGCCCGCAGCGCGGCGCGCGCCGTTTCCAACTCGGTCGCGTGGACGGCGACGCGCAGGCCGGCGCCATGCGCCTCCTCGATCGCGGCGCGCACGATGGGCAGGAATTGCTCGGCCGTCTGTCCCTGCATCACGACATACCAGATCTTGATGAAGTCGGGCCGGCGGGGAAGCTGGGCGCGGACCAGGGCGCGCGCTTCGTCCGGCGTGGTCGCCGCGATGATCGGCGGATCGGGCATGTCGGCCAGCACTGGCGGCCGCCAGGTCGAGATGAGCGGGCCGGTGATTGCGGCGCGCGGCGCGCGTTGGCTGGCCGCGGCGCGTTCGCGCACGTCGAAATTCCACATCGGCCCGCCGACATCGGCCACCGAAGTGACGCCACTTGCGAGATAGCGCGCGAACGTGTCGTCGAGCCGCGCCTGGATCCGCGCAATCTCCTGCTCATAGGGGATAACCGCGCGCAGATCGACGCCGTCCGGCCGCGTGTAGAGCCCGCCCGACTGGAAGAAATGAACATGGCCGTCGATCAGGCCGGGCACGAGCCACTTACCCGTCCCGTCGACCACTTCGATGCCGCGCGGCACGGTGACGCGTCCGGCCCGGCCCATCGCGGCGATGCGCCCGTCGCGGATCACCACCACGGAATTCGCGATGGGCGCACTGCCGTCGGGATTGACCAGGGTCGCGCCCCGGATAACCAGATCCTGCGCCGAAGCCGGCAACGCGGCGAGACATGCCACCAGCGCCATCCCGATCAGTCCGAACCGTCCCGCTCGTTTCGTCCACATCGCAGCCCCCTATGCGAAAGGAGGCGCCATGCTGGGGCGGGCGACGCCGGAGATCAACCGCCGATATAGACCGTCTTCGTCTGGGTGTAGAACTCCACGGCCGAAAAGCCCTGTTCGCGCGGGCCGTAGGAGGACTTGCGCGTGCCGCCGAAGGGGACGTGATAGTCGACCCCGGCGGTGGGCAGGTTCACCATCACCATGCCGGCGCGGACATGGCGGCGGAAGTGGCGGGCGTGCTTGAGGCTGTTGGTGACGATGCCGGCGGACAGGCCGAACTGGCCGCGATTGGCGATCTCCAGCGCGTCCTCGTAATCCTTCGCCCGCACCGTGCTGACCACCGGGCCGAACACTTCCTCGTTGTTGATCCGCATGTCGGGGTTCGTATCGGCGATCACCGCCGGCGACATGAAGTGGCCGGGATTGGCGAGGCTGAGATGCTCGCCGCCGGTCATCAGCTTGCCGCCCTCGTCCGTCGCGATATGGACGTAGCGCAGATTCTGCTCGAGCTGGCTCTCGCTCACCACCGGGCCGATCTGGCTGGCGGGATCGAGCGCGTCGCCGACCTTCAGGCTCTTCGCCTTCTCGGCCAGCGCCGCCACGAACCGGTCGTGAATGCCTTCGGTCACGATCACCCGCGATGAGGCGGTGCAACGCTGGCCGGTGCCGAAGAAGCCGCCGTCGATCGCGATCGCCACCGCCCTCTCCAGATCGGCATCGTCGAGCACGACCAGCGGATTCTTGCCCCCCATCTCCAGCTGCACCCGCGCCTGGCGCTTCACCGCCGCTTCCGCCACCCGCGCGCCTACGCCCTGCGATCCGGTGAACGAGATCGCATCCACCTCGGGATGATCGACCATCGCCCCGCCCATCGCGCCTTCGCCGATGATCAGGTTGAACACCCCCGGCGGCGCGCCGCATTCGTGCAGGATCTCGGCCAGCGCCCAGGCGGTCGCCGGGGTCGCGCTGGCGGGCTTCAGCACCACCGTGTTGCCGAACGCCAAGGCCGGCGCCGCCTTCCAGGCCGGAATCGCGATCGGGAAGTTCCACGGCGTGACCAGGCCGATCACGCCCAAAGGCTCGCGATGGGTCTCGACGTCGATCCCCGGGCGCACCGAATCCAGCGTCTGCCCGTGCCGCCGGATCGCCTCGCCCGCGAAATAGCGGAAGATGCGCGCCGCGCGCATCACCTCGCCCTTCCCCTCCGGCAAGGTTTTGCCCTCCTCGCGCGACAGCAATTCGCCCAGCGCGTCGGCCCGCGCTATGATCGTTGTCGCCACCTTGTCGAGCAGGTCGGCGCGCACCTCCGGCGTCGCTCCCGTCCAGCCCGGAAAAGCCGCGCGCGCCGCGCCGACCGCCGCATCGACCTCGCCAATGCCGCCAGAGGGATAGCGGGCCACGATTTCGTTCGTGTTGGACGGGTTCAGGCTCTCCCTGCTCGCCGTCGCGGCCACGCGCTCCCCGCCGATGAAATGGGTCAGAATCCGGGTCATGAGCGTGGCGTCTCCCTGTGTTGCGGTGCGGCCAAGCGGCGAATAGCCAGCGGCCGGCGCAAATTCCAGCGCCGCGTCAGGCGAGCGCCGCGACGGCCTCCAGCACTGCCTGCCGGAACGGTGCTTGCGGCCGTGCGCGGAATTCCGGCGCGGCGGCGCGGGCGCGACCGGCGATCGCCTCGTCGTTGAAGAGACTGGCCAGCGAGTCGGCGAAAGGCTGGGGCTTGATCGTGCCCAGCAGGACATGGCCGCCGAGGCCGGCGCGCGCCAGCGCCAAGCCGTGCGTCAGCTTCTCAAGATCGTAGTGGCACACGACGTGGGGCAATCCGGCCGCCAGCCCTGCGCAGATGATGCCGTGGCCGCCATGCGAAACGAGCAGGCGCGATCGTTCGGCGATGAGCGAAAAGGGCAGCGGATCAGGCTCGACGATCAGGCCATGCCGCGCCACGCCGGCCCGGATCGCCGCATTGCCGAGGCCGATATGGACGCGAATCTTGAGCCCGCTTGCCGCCAGCCCCGCCCAGAGCGGCGAATCCACCGGAATCGAGTCGGGGAAATAGGCGAAGACCTCCTCACCCCTTGCCGACGAGATTGCCGAACTGATCTCCTCGGGCAAAGCGAGCGGTGTCGTCCGGGTCGCCGCATAGGGATCGAGCTCGGCGATGGTCGCGACAATCGCGCGGTCAGCGGCGAAAATCTGCGGCAGCGCGGCGACGGGCGGCTCGCCGGCCTCGGCCAACCCGTCGTTCAGCGCATTGGCCAGGGCGGCCTGATCGGTTCCCTGCGCACCGGCGATCAATACCGGAAATGCGGCCATGTCCGATGGCGGCGAACTGAAGCCCGTGCCGATCGACACGGCCGGCATCCGCCCGCGCACCGCGAGCAACAGGAAGGGCGCATAATCGGCGATCACCAGGTCCGGCCGGATCGCGCCGAGCAGCTGCCGCCACCCATCCACCATCGCGGCGACGATCAGCGGATCGTCCATGCCCAGGCGGGCGAGAATATCGGCCATGCCGACCACCGGGCCGGACGCGCGTGCGCGTCCCGCCATCAGCCGTGGCGAAACCGGCGCCTGCCAGATCGCCGCTGCCGGCACCTTTTGCGCATGCATCGCATCCAACCGGCTGACCGCGAAGCTCACCCGATGCCCCGCTTCGCGAAGCACCGTGGCCACTTCGGCCATGCGGATGACATGGCCGCGATTGGCGCCGAATTCCCAGCCGATCAGGATATGCGCCATGCCTAGGACGCTTCCCGCTCGACGGCGAGGCCGGCGGCCTCCAGCCGGCCGGCCAGGTCGGCCCAGCAGGCGTCGAGCGCGCCGGCATCCGCGGAGCGGATGACGAAATCCGCGCCCGCCCGGCCGTCGCGGAAGAAGGGATAGGAGCCGATGCCGCACCCGTCATGGTCGCGCTCGGTCCGGCGCAGGATATCGGCGACCTCGCTTTCCGGCGTCCAGCACCGGATCGTGCGCGACAGCAAGGGCCGGCCGCCTTCCAGCATGCCGTTCAGCGCCTCCAGCATCATTTCCGCCACGCGCGGTATCCCGGCGAGCAGGAAGATGTTGCCGATGCGGATGCCCGGCGCGCCGGACACCTCATTTTCGATCAGCTCCGCGCCTTCCGGCACGCGCGCCATCCTGAGCCGCGCTTCGTTGAGCCCGCCCCGCGCGGCATAATAGGCTTCCAGCGCGGCGCGCGCCCGGGGATCGACGACGACCGGCACGCCGAGCGCAGCGGCGATCGCATCGACGGTGATGTCGTCATGGGTCGGCCCGATGCCGCCCGTGGTGAAAAGATAGTCGTTCCGCGCGCGCAGCGCGTTGATCGCTTCGGCGATGGCGTCGAGATCGTCGGGCACGATCCGCACCTCGGCGAGCCTGATGCCTTGCGGGTTGAGCCAGGCCGCCACCGCCGCGACGTTGCGGTCCTGGGTCCGGCCGGACAATATCTCGTCGCCGATCACCAGCAGGGCCGCCGTCCAGATCCGCTCGTTCGCCATGGCTGCGGCCATAGCATGGCGGCGGGCGGCGGAAACCGGGCGATTCCGCTTGCTCGCTAATTTTTCGCTAACCCTGTCGTGCCATAGGCAATCGGGAGACAAAGAGCGTTGCGGAGCCTGAACTTGGGCGTGGAATCCTGGACGAACGAGTTGCTTGCCGTCATCGGCCTCGCCGACGACGAGGAAGCGCCGCGCCGGGAACGGCGGCGCGACGAGGAAAGACGCGACTTTTCCGGCCACAAGATCGTCCTGCGCCAGCGCCGCAACCTCGGCATCCTCCATCTCAAGGACATTTCCGCGCATGGCGCGTGCGGCATCACGGATATGCCGCTGGCCGTCGGCTCGATGGTGTTCCTCGGCCTGTCGAAGCCGCATTTCCGCGCCGCAGAGGTGCTTTGGTGCCGCCGATTGACGATCGGCCTGCGCTGGCTGCGCCCGGTCCGCACCGAGCAGCTCGACAAGCTCCACGGCGCCCACCTCGCCTCCCGGGCGGACCGCGAGAATTGGGGCGTCCGCACGGACTCCCCTCTCGCCAACCGGAGCTGAAGCGCCTATATTCCGCGTCATGACCGATCTGCTCGTTCAGGACATCGACGCCACCGTCATCGGCCGCCACGGCAATATCCGCCTCCACAACGAAGCGGGCTTTGCCGGCATGCGCGCGGCCGGGCGCTGCGCCGCCGAGATTCTGGACGCGCTCGTCCCCCATGTCGTGCCCGGCATCACGACCCAGGAAGTGGACGACATCGTTTATCGCGAAATGCGTGCCCGCGGCGCGATCCCGGCGACGCTCGGCTATCGCGGCTATTCCAAGAGCTGCTGCACCTCGATCAACCATGTCGTGTGCCACGGCATCCCCTCGCCCGATCGCGTCCTCAAGGACGGCGACATCGTGAATATCGACGTCACGCCGATCGTGGACGGCTGGCACGGCGACACCAGCCGCATGTACCTGGTCGGCGATGCGCCTCTGAAGGCGAAGAAGCTGGTGGACGTCACCTATGAATGCATGATGCTCGGCATCGCGCAGGCCAAGCCGGGCAACCGGCTTGGCGACATTTCCCACGCGATCCAGTCTTATGCCGAGGCGAACCGCTACAGCGTCGTGCGCGATTTCTGCGGTCATGGCCTGGGACGCATCTTCCACGACGCGCCGGAAGTGGTCCATGCCGGCCGCCCGGGCACCGGTCCGGAGCTGCGCCCCGGCATGTTCTTCACGATCGAGCCGATGATCAATATCGGCCGTGCTGACTGCAAGGTGCTCGACGACGGATGGACCGCCGTCACCCGCGACCGCAGCCTCTCCGCCCAGTTCGAGCATTCGATCGGCATCACCGAAGACGGCTGCGAGATATTCACCAAGAGCCCCGCCGGGCTCGACCGACCGCCTTACTGATGGTGCTGGAGCTGGTCTCGCCGCAGGAGCTCGGACGGGCTCTCGGTATCGAGGCCGGCTCGCGGCCCCTGCCCGTCACGGCGCGCAGCCTCACCCAAGCCGAAAAGCGCGCGCCCGCGCTGCGCGAGATTGGCTGGCTGGTCGCGGTTTATGCCTTGTTCGGCCTGGCCTGCTTCGCCGTGATCCGGCTCGCCACGACCAATCCCCGGGTGGTGGATTGGCTGCCCCTGATCGCCGCGCTGGCCGGCATCGCCTTGATCGCCGTCGCCTGGCGCAAGCTTTCCCGGCATGGCGGCTATCGCGATCCGGGCATCGCGGTCGAAGTCGGCGAGGAAGCGGTGACGGTGCGCACCGCCGAGGGCGACGAGACGATCCCGCACGGCCAGATCGTCGTCACGCGCGTGCTGACCCGCAATCCGCGCAACAGCGTCTATTTCGACGGCATCGAGCTGGAGACCGCGAACGGGCGGTTGCAGATCGGCGATGAAGGGTTCGCCGGCGGCAACATCGCCGCCGGCGCCATTCTCAGGAAGCAGGACGAACGGGGAACGGCGCCCGCCCGCGCCGCGTGACGCGGGAAGGCACGCCGCTCAAGCCGGTTCAGCGCTCGCTGGTCTCGACCCGGCGGTAGGGCACGAAATCGCCCAGGAAGACGACGCCCCTCATCATCCGGGACGCGGCATCGACCATCTGGATCGTGTCGATGCTGCACAGCCGCGTCGTATGCAGCCGCGTCACCATCGTATCGCGCCGGTCGAGCGACTCCGCACCCGAGCGCGGCCGGTTCACGTAGATCGTGCTGCCCGCATCGTAGAGGATCGCCGTATCGGTGATGATGCGGCTGGACCGCACCCGGCGCAGATCGACACAGTCCACCGGCTCGCCGGCGACACGGCCTTCGAGGGCCCGGGCGAGTTCCGCTTCGTGATCCACGCTTTGGGCGGCCAAAGCCGGCGCGGCGGCGGCGAGCAGCGTACCGCCCGCAAGCAAGGCCAGGGTCTTGCGCATGATGATTCTCCTCACAATCCCCACCAGCGCATAGTCTGCCCGTTCGCCGCTGAATGCAAGCTGACCGGGGGGATGTGAGGGATCAGCCGTTCGCGGCGGCGCGTGGCGTGGCGCGGATCATCGCGGTCCATTGCGAATCCCACGCGGTGAAGCCCCATTTGATCGGCTCCTCGCGCGAGACCACCTTGTCCTCCAGAGTTTCAGCGAGATCGAGGTCGAAGGCGGGAATGCGCGCCCGGGTCTTGATGCAGTAGAAGACCCGCACCACCGGCCGGGTGGTGTTGCTCTCGTCCTGATCGACGACGACGCCCAACCGGTCCGATTTCAGCCGGACCAGGCTGCCCACCGGATAGATGCCGATGCTGCGGATGAAGGCGGCGAGCACGCCTTCGTCGAAATGCCCTTTCGACTGGAACATGCCGGCCAGCGATTCCGCCGGGCCGGACGGCGCCTTGTAGGGGCGACGCGACGTAACCGCGTCATAGACGTCGCAGACGGTCGCCATCTTGGCTTCGAGGCTGATCTCGTCGCCCTTCAGCCCGTGCGGATAGCCGGTGCCGTCCACGCGTTCGTGATGGTGCAGGCAGACGTCGAGAACGACCTGCGAATAGCCGCTCGCCTTCAGTGCCGCATGGCCGCGCTCGGGATGCTCGCGCACCAGGGCGACCTCGAATTCGGTCAGCGCCTGCGGCTTCTTGAGAACGCTTTCGGGCACGACGACCTTGCCGAAATCGTGCAGCAGGCCCGCCAGCCCCGCCTCGCGCACCTTCGCCTCCTCGAACCCGAGCTGGCGGGCCAGGTTCACCATCAGCGCGCACATCGCGATCGAGTGATAATAGGTATATTCGTCCTTCGATCGCATCCGGCTGATGCTGACCAGCGCATGCGGATTGCGATCGAGCGAGGAGGTGATGTCCTCCACCACGGGTAGCGCCCGGGCGATGTCGGCGGTGCGGCCGAGACGGACCTCGGCGAGCAGGTTGGCGATCGCTTTCTTGGAACGATCGACCGTCGCGACCGCGCGCTCGACCTCCTCGTCGACGCTGCACGGCACCGGCGGGGGCGGCGGCTTGGGCACGGCGCGCAGGGCCGGCCGGGCCGGCTTCGGCCGCTCCGGCTGGGGCTCTTCGGCGGCGGGCGCTTCGGCGGCGGCGCGGTCCAGCTCCTGCTTCAGCAGATCGGCGCGCGACGGCGCCGGGCCGGTCGCGGCAAAGCCTTTGGATTCATCGATGACGACGGCCGCAATGCCGCTGTCGCGGATCGCCTTGAGGTCGGCGGGATCTTCGAGCAGGAAGCGCGTGCGCCAGAAAGGGTGGTCCAGCCACGCCCCTTCCAGGCTCTGAATGTACATGCCAAGGCGCAACTCGTCCCTGGAAACCCGCCTCAGCATCCCAGCTTACTCCCCGCGCTTTTGCGCCTAGCCTGGGCCCTATCATCGGCTTCATTATTTATTTCTTACCGGCCCGCGCCGATTGCGACGGGCCGATTGCAAAGGCTTGCCAGCCGCGCCGGCGCGCTTATGCTGCATCGCAACAGCGGAGATTCGGGTGAAGAAGATCGAAGCGATCATCAAGCCGTTCAAGCTGGACGAGGTGAAGGAAGCCCTGCACGAGATCGGCCTGCAGGGCATTACCGTCACCGAAGCCAAGGGTTTTGGACGGCAAAAGGGCCACACCGAACTCTATCGGGGTGCGGAGTACGTGGTCGACTTCCTGCCGAAGGTCAAGATCGAGATCGTGCTGGACGACGGCATGGTCGAGCGGGCGATCGAGGCGATCATGACCGCCGCCCGTACCGGCCGGATCGGCGACGGCAAGATCTTCGTCTCCACCATCGAGGACGCGATCCGCATCCGCACCGGCGAGCGGGGTTCGGACGCGATCTGATCGCGTTCGACCCGCCAGACCTTCACCCCAGGGTAATAGTAAAGAAACGGGAACTTTGAGCATGTCCGACGCCAAGACCATCCTGCAGCAGATCAAGGAAAAGGACGTCAAGTACGTCGATCTGCGCTTCACCGACCCGCGCGGCAAGTGGCAGCATCTGACGATGGACATCTCCGTCGTCGACGAGGACCTGCTGAACGAAGGCACGATGTTCGACGGGTCGTCGATCGCCGGCTGGAAGGCGATCAACGAGTCCGACATGCTGCTGCGCCCGGACCTGAGCTCGGTCACCCACGACCCGTTCTCGGCCCAGTCGACCATGATCATCTTCTGCGACGTGCTCGAGCCGGCGACGGCCGAACCCTACGTCCGCTGCCCGCGCGGCATTGCCAAGCGCGCCGAGGCCTTCATCCAGTCCTCGAAGGTCGCCGACACCGCCTATTTCGGCCCGGAAGCCGAATTCTTCGTGTTCGACGACGTCCGGTTCAAGGTCGCGATGAACGAGACGTTCGTCTATCTCGACGACATCGAAGGCCCCTACAATTCGGGCCGCAAGGAAGAGGGCGGCAATGACGGCCACAAGATGGCCATCAAGGGCGGCTACTTCCCCGTCCAGCCGCTGGATCGCGGCCATGACCTGCGCGGCGAAATGCTGACCACCATCGCCGAGATGGGCGTTTCGGTCGAAAAGCACCACCACGAGGTCGCCCCCTCGCAGCACGAGCTGGGCATCAAGTTCGCCAGCCTGCTGAAGTCGGCCGACGGCATGCAGATCTACAAGTACTGCGTCCACAACGTCGCCGCCGCCTGGGGCAAGACCGCGACCTTCATGCCCAAGCCGATCAAGGGCGACAACGGGTCGGGCATGCATGTCCACCAGTCGCTGTGGAAGGACGGCAAGCCGCTGTTCGCCGGCAACGGTTATGCCGACCTGTCGGAAATGGCGCTGTACTACATCGGCGGCATCATCAAGCATGCCAAGGCGCTGAACGCGTTCACCAACCCGCTGACCAACAGCTACAAGCGCCTGATCCCCGGCTTCGAGGCC
>JBBCJP010000010.1:0-206544 GCA_037190625.1 Alphaproteobacteria bacterium | reverse complement strand
GCGAGAAGGTGGACCTGCGCTTCATCGAGAAGAGCAAGCTCGATCCGGGCAAGGTGATGCTCTACCGCGCGCACCGCGACGTCCACAACCAGCTCCCCGCCGACGAACTCTCCGTCTCTCTCAACATCATGGAAGCGTCGCACAGCACGCTTTTCCGCGACCAGTACCGCTTCGACCTGGAAAACAAGCGGATCGAAGGCATCCTGACCCGCACTGCCGTCCAGCCGATGCTGGCTCTGGCGGCCCATTATGGCGGCGGGAACGGCGCGGACCTGCTCGCCGACTATGCCGACAACCATCCCAGCGACCGAATCCGGTGGCAGGCCCTTCATGCTCGCGCCGGTGCCGCGCCGTCTATCGACGGCCGCATCGCCTTGCTTGAATCGGCCGGCCGCGGCTCCAGCCTGCTGGTCGCAGGCATGGCGCGGCGGGAAATCGAACGGCTGGAAGCGGGCCGGGCCTGGATCGAGCAAGGGCCGCCCGTAGCGCCTGTGGCATCGACCGCCTGAAAAGACTGCCCGCACGCTAAGCGATCGCCGATGGCGCGGGCCGCCGCGTCATGCTATAAGCCTAGCGTGGGCTATGGTTGATGGAGTCGACTATGGCTATTGGCAAATATGTTGTCGCCGCGGCGCTTGCCGCAACCTTTACCGCCGCCCCGGCGAGCGTCCGCGTGATCGGCAGCAGCGACGCGCGCATGTGTTACGAAGCCGCTGAAATGTCGTTCGCGCCGCGACCGGGCGACCTGCAGCGATGTGACGATGCGATCCAGGTCGGCGGGCTCACCTATCAGGAGCTTGCCGCGACGCACGTCAATCGCGGCATTCTCAGGATAAGGCGCGGCCAGCTCGATGCCGCCGTCGCCGATTTCGACACCGCCCTCTCGATCGACCCGAACCAGCCCGAAGCCTATCTCAACAAAGGCTTCGCACTGATGCGGCGCGAGGAACCCGGCGAGGCGTTGCGCCTCTTTACGGTCGCGATCGAGCGCAGCACGCTGCGCCCGGAAGTCGCCCATTATGGCCGCGCGACGGCCTATGAGGCGCTGGGCGACGCGCGCGCGGCTTATTACGATTATCGCCGCGCGAGCGAGCTGGCGCCGACCTGGCGCGAGCCGCTGATCGACCTGGCGCGCTTTCGCGTCACCAGCCGCTGACGGCGCGCGCTCCGCTTGCCTCGCAAATGATTTTTGTGCGGGCAGGCTGATTTTGGCGACCCTTTCCCGCTTCACCGCGTTAAGGCGGTGAAGCGAGCAAGGAGATACGCAATCATGGCTTTCGTTCTGCCGGACCTTCCCTATCCCAAGGACGCGCTCGGCGAATTCATGTCCGCCGAGACGTTCGACTATCATCACGGCAAACATCACAAGGCCTATGTCGATAAGGTCAATGGCTGGATCGACGAGAAGGGGCTGGCCGGCAAGACGCTGAACCAGGTGATCGCGCTCGCCAAGGACAAGGGCGACAAGGGCCTGTTCAACAATGCCGCCCAGATCTGGAATCACACCTTCTTCTGGCAGTGCCTCGCGCCCGCCGAGGGGCAGAAGCCGGAAGGCAAGCTGGCCGGGCTGATCGACGAGGCGTTCGGCGGCACCGACGCGCTGCTCGCGAAGCTGAAGGACGAGGCGGTCGGCCATTTCGGTAGCGGCTGGGCCTGGCTGGTGCTGAACGGCGGCAAGCTGGAGATCACCTCGCTCCACGATGCCGACACGCCGGTCGTTTACGACGGCATGAAGCCGCTGCTTACGCTCGATGTGTGGGAGCACGCTTATTATATCGACTATCGCAACGCCCGCCCGGTCTTCGCCGAGAAGGTGCTCGGCAATGTGATCAACTGGGAGTTCGTGGCGCGGAACCTGGACGGCGAAGGCGCCAGCCGGGCCGATCAGGCGCAGTAGGACCGCATTCGTCATTGCGAGGGTAGCGAAGCAATCCAGTCCGGCGACGAAGCTTGCTGGATTGCTTCGTCGCTTCGCTCGTCGCAATGACGGAAAGACTAAGTCTTCAGCCGGTAGCCGGTCTTGAACATCCAGGCGATGATGGCGAGGCAGAGGAAGAAGAAGCCGAGCGTGGCGGCGAGGCTGATTTCCACGCCCACGTCGGACGTGCCGTAGAAGCTCCAGCGGAAGCCGCTGATCAGATAGACCACCGGGTTGAAGAAGGTGATCGTCCGCCACGGCTCGCCCAGCATGTCGAGCGAGTAGAACGCTCCGCCCAGGAAGGTGAGCGGCGTCACGACCAGCATCGGCACGAACTGGATCTGCTCGAAATTCTTGCCCCAGATGCCGATGATGAAGCCGAACAGGCTGAACGTCGTCGCGGTCAGCACCAGGAAGGCGGCCATCCAGAAGGGATGGACGATCTGGAGCGGCACGAAGAAGGCCGCCGTGCCGAGGATGACGAGGCCGAGCACGATCGACTTGGTCGCCGCCGCTCCGACATAGCCGATCACCGTCTCCAGCGGCGAGATGGGCGCCGACAGCAGTTCGTAGATCGTGCCGATGAACTTCGGGAAGAAGATGCCGAAGCTGGCGTTGAAGATGCTCTGCGTGAACAGCGAGAGCATGATGAGGCCCGGCACGATGAACGCGCCATAGGGGACGCCGTCAATCTCCGTCATGCGCGAGCCGATCGCCGCGCCGAAGACGATGAAATAGAGCGAGGTGGTGATGACCGGCGTGACGAGGCTCTGCCACAAGGTGCGCAGCGCTCGCGCCATCTCGAAGCGGTAGATCGCCCAGATGCCGTAGAGATTGATGCTCATGCGGCGTCCTTCCGGTGCACGAGGCTCACGAAGATGTCCTCCAGCGAGCTTTGCTTCGTATTGAGATCCTTGAAGCCGATGCCGAGGTCGCTCATCCGCCTGAGCAGGGAAGGGACGCCGGTTTCGTCGGCATTGGCGTCGAACGTGTAGCGCAGCTCGTGCCCGTCGGCTTCAAGCGTGAGCTTCCAGTCGGCGAGTTCGGGCGGGACGGCCTCCATAACCTCGGCGAGGTTGAGGGTCAGCTCCTTCTTGCCGAGCTTCTTCATCAAAGCGGTCTTGTCCTCGACCAGGACCAGTTCGCCCTTGTTGATGACGCCCACCCGGTCGGCCATTTCCTCGGCCTCCTCGATATAATGGGTGGTGAGGATGATCGTGACGCCGCTCTCGCGCAGCTGGCGGACCAGTTCCCACATGTCGCGGCGCAGCTCGACATCGACCCCGGCGGTGGGCTCGTCGAGGAACAGGATTTCGGGCTCATGGCTGAGCGCCTTGGCGATCATCACGCGGCGCTTCATGCCGCCGGACAGCTCCATGATCTTCGCCTTGCGCTTGTCCCAGAGCGACAGCTCCTTCAGCACCTTTTCGATATGCGCGGGATTGGGCGCGCAGCCGAACAGGCCGCGGCTGAAGGTCACGGTCGCCCACACGCTTTCGAAGGAATCGGTGTGCAGTTCCTGCGGGACCAGCCCGATCTTGCGCCGCGCGATGCGGTAGCCGGAATTGTGGTCGTGGCCATCGACCGTGACGGTCCCCGCGCTCGGCGTCACGATCCCGCAGACGATCGAGATCATCGTCGTCTTGCCCGCGCCGTTCGGCCCGAGCAGCGCGAAAATCTCGCCCCGGCGGATGTCGAGGTCGATCGGCTTCAGCGCCTGGAGACCGGACGCATAGGTCTTGCTCAGCCCTTTGATCGAAATGACGGGGTCCATGGCGGTTCGGCTCACTGGGAAGGGGGGATGGGCGGTTCCTCGGCCGGCGTTTCCAGCGCGAGACCGTGGCGGAGCAGCATGGGGACGTTGGCGGCGGCGAAGAGGAAGGTGACGGGCAGGAAGAACCACAGCTTGAAGCCCACCCAGAAATCGGTGGTCGTCGAGCGCCAGACCGCCTCGTTGACCACCGCCATGACGAGGAAGAAGGCCGCCCAGTTGCGGGTGAGCAGATGCCAGCCGCGCTCCGACAGGCCGGGATAGGCGGTGCCGAGCACCATCTTCAGCAGGTTGCGTCCGGTCTTCATGCCGAAGATCAGAAGGGCGGCGACGATCGTGTAGTAGATGGTCGGCTTCACCTTGATGAAGGTCTCGTCGTGCAGCCAGATCGTGATGCCGCCGAGCACGACCACCATCACGCCCGAGAACCACAGCAAAGGCGAGATGTGGCGGTATTTGATCTGCGAGACGAGCATCGAGATCATCATCGCGACCATGAAGGCGCCGGTGGCGACGAAGATCTTGAGCGTGTCCGGCACCGGCGCGAAGAAGTTCGCGGCGAAGAAGACGACCAGCGGACCGAGATCGATCAGCAGGCGCGCGCCGGCGCTGGGAGCCGCAGCCGGCTGGGTGGTTTTAGCCTCGCTATTCATCCATTCACTCCCGCGATCGCCCGCGCCGCTTCGGCCGCATCGAAGGGTCGGAAATCGCCCATCCCTTCGCCGACGCCGATCGCGTGGATCGGCAGGCCGTACCGGTCCGCCGCCGCGACCATCACGCCGCCGCGTGCCGTGCCGTCCAGCTTGGTGACGACCAGACCGGTGACGCCCGCCACCTCGCGGAACGTCTCGATCTGCGAGAGCGCGTTCTGGCCGGTCGTGGCGTCGAGGACGAGCACCACGTCATGCGGCGCGGCCGGGTTGAGGCGGCCGAGCACGCGGCGGATCTTGGCGAGCTCGTCCATCAGGTCCTTCTTGTTGTGGAGGCGCCCGGCCGTGTCGACGATCAGCACGTCGATGCCCTCGGCGGTCGCCTTCTTCACCCCGTCGAAGACGATGGCCGAGCTGTCGGAGCCTTCCGGCCCCTTGATGACGGGAACGCCGGCGCGGTCCGCCCAAATTTGCAGTTGCTCGATCGCCGCCGCGCGGAACGTGTCGCCGGCGGCGAGCAGCACCGAATAATCCTGCTCCATGAAGAGATGGGCGAGCTTGGCGATCGTGGTGGTCTTGCCCGAGCCGTTGACGCCGACGACGAGGATCACCTGCGGGCGCGGAAAGGCGTCGATCTCCAGCGGCTCGGCGACCGGAGCCAGGATCTTCTCCAGCTCCTCGGCGACCACCGTGCGCACCGCCTGATCGGTGAGGCCGCGCTCGAACTTCTCGGACGCCAGGCGCGCGCGCACCTTCGCGGCGGTGCTGGGGCCGAGATCGGAGGCGATCAGCGCCTCCTCGATCCCGTCCAGCGTCGCATCGTCCAGCGCCGCCTTGTTGACGAGGCCGGTCAGATTGTCGCCGAGCCGCTCGGAGGTTTTCTGGAAGCCGAGCCGCATCCGATCGAACCAGGAGATTTCGGTCATGCGGGCGTCCCGATCAGGCTGTCATTGTCGAACGCGGTGATCTCAACCTCCACTATTCCTTCGCCCGCACCGGTCAGACGGACCGGCGCGAAACTTTCCGCATGGCCGCGCCCGCCTTTCTCGACGAGCACCTTCTGGCGCGTGCCGACCAGGCCTTCCAGCCAGCCGGCGCGCCGCCGGGCGCTCGCCGCCCGCAGCCGCCGCGCCCGTTCCTTCGCGATTTTGGGATCGACCTGCGGCATGCGTGCCGCGGGGGTGCCCTGCTTCGGTGAGAAAGGAAAGATGTGGCCGAAGACGATGTCGCATTCTTCGACCAAGCGCAGCGAATTTTCGTGCATCTCCTCGGTTTCGGTCGGGAAGCCGGCGATCAGGTCCGCGCCGATCGCGATCTCCGGGCGCGCGGCCTTGAGGCGCGCGACCGTCTCGATCGCCTGGGCGCGGCTGTGGCGGCGTTTCATCCGCTTCAGGATCATGTCGTCGCCGGCCTGCAGGCTCATGTGGAGGTGCGGCATGAAGCGCAGCTCATAGGCGGCGATCTCGAACAGGCGCTCGTCCAGCTCAATGCAGTCCAGCGAGGACAGGCGCAGGCGCGGCAGATCGGGGACGTGGCGCAGGATGCGTTCGACGAGCTGGCCGAGCGTCGGTGCGCCGGGCAGATCGGGGCCGTAGCTGGTGACGTCCACGCCGGTCAGCACCACTTCGCGATAGCCTTCGCCGACCAGCGCTTTGATCCGTTCGATGACCAGGCCGGCCGGGACGGAGCGGCTGTTCCCCCGGCCATAAGGGATGATGCAGAAGGTGCAGCGATGATCGCAGCCATTCTGCACCTCGACGAAGGCGCGGGTGTGCTCGGTGAAAGCTGCGATCAGGTGCGGCGCGGTCTCGCGGACGGACATGATGTCCGAGACGCGGATTTCGGCGCGATCCGTCAGGTCGGCGAAAGAAGAGGGATCGAGCTTTTCCCGGTTTCCCAGCACCCGGTCCACTTCGGGCATCGCCGCGAAGGTATCCGGCTCCACCTGTGCGGCGCAGCCGGTGACGAAGATGCGGGCGCCGGGGCGGGCGCGGCGGGCGCGGCGGATCGCCTGGCGGGTCTGGCGCACAGCCTCGTTGGTGACGGCGCAGCTGTTGACGATGACGAGGTCGTCGGCGTCCTGCGCGAGCGCACGCATCGCAGCGCTCTCGGCGAGGTTGAGGCGGCAACCCATGGTGATCACTTCCGGGCCGCTCACAGATCGGCCTCGCCGCTGAACACATGGGTGGCCGGGCCGGTCATGCGGATCGTCCCGCCCGGCGCCCAGTCGATCGTGAGGGTGCCGCCGGGCAGTCGCACTTCGACCGGGCTCGCCGCGATGCCCCGCCGGATCGCCGCCACCGCCGTCGCGCAGGCGCCGGTGCCGCAGGCCTGGGTCAGGCCCGCGCCGCGCTCCCAGACCCGCAGGCGAATGGCGTCGCCCTCGCGCGAAGCGACATTGACGTTCACCCGCGCGGGGAAAAGCGGGTCATGCTCGACGATCGGGCCGAGCCGCTCGAGATCGACCGCATCGGCATCCTTCACGAAGAAGATCACATGCGGATTGCCGACATTGACTGTGAAGGGCGCGTCCAGTTCCTCCCAGGCGACCGGCAGCTCGGAAGTGTCGAGCGGATAGGCGAGGGGGAGATCCTCCCAGCCGAAGCGGGGCGCCCCCATATCGACGCTCGCCCCCGCGCCGTCCAGTCGGCCTTCGAGCAGGCCGCCCTTCGTCTCGATCCTGACGTCGCGGCCTTCATGCAGCACCACGCAGCGCGTCGCATTGCCGCAGGATTCCACCTCGCTACCGTCGGCGTTCCAGATGCGCATCCTGACGTCCGCGACGTCCGACGGCTCCAGCACGATCACCTGATCGCAGCCGATGCCGGTGCGCCGATCAGCGATCGCGCGTGCGCGGGCCTTGTCGATCGCCGCGCCGTTCTCGCGCGCGTCGATAACGACGAAGTCGTTGCCCAGGCCATGCATCTTTTGAAAGCGAAGGATCATTGTGCGGCGATCTAGGTGTTGCGCGGGATCAAGTCTACCTTGACCGCGAGTTGCGCGCGCGGCTTCGGGCCCCTAGGGTCCGGCGCGAAAAGGGGGGTGCATGGCTGCCGAAGTGCCGCAGATTTCCGATCCGGTCATGTCGGTCCGGCGCGATCGTTCGCTGATCGTGCTGATGGGCGGCTTCCTGCTGCTCATCGCAGCGGTTTCGGCGACGGTCTGGCTTGCCTTCGAGCAGCAACGTTCGGCCGAGCTGGTCAAGCATACGTTGCGCGTCGAGAACCAGCTTTCCGGCCTCCTCTCCAAGTTGCAAGACGCAGAGACGAGCGGACGCGGCTTCCTGCTGACCGGGCGCAGCGAGTTCCTGCAGCCCTATGACGAGGCGGTGTCCTCCATCAATGCGGATTTCGGACGGCTGCGCGAGGCGGTCGCGGACAATCCCCGCCAGATAGAGGCGCTGGATCGTTTCGCCATCCGGGCCCGCGAGCGGCTCAATTTCCTACGCCTTTCTGTCGAAAATTACTGGCGTGGGGTTCCGACCGCTCCGGAGCACTTCTTCCGTGGCAAGGCGCTGATGGACGAGGTGCGCGGCGTGGTCGCCGAGATGAAGGCCGAGGAGGAACGTCTGTTCGCGATCCGCAGCGATCGGGCGCGGGATCAGGCACAAATGGTGACCGGCTCGTTGGTCGCCAGCATCCTGCTCGTTCTCATCCTGGTGCTGGTCGCGCTGCGCAGCCATCGCCGCCGGCTGGCCGAGGCGCTCGAAGCGGGCAACGCGCTTGCCGAAGCCAATCGGCTGCTCTTGGCCGAGGCGGAGAGCCGCGAGGAAGCCGAGGGACGGCTGCGCCAGATGCAGAAGATCGAGGCGGTGGGCCAGCTCACCGGCGGCATCGCGCACGATTTCAACAACATGCTGACCCTCGTCATCGGCTCGCTCGATCTGGCGAAGCGGCGCATTGAGAGCGGCGACATCGCCAAGGTCGGCAAGTGCATCGGCAATGCGATGGAGGGCGCGCAGAACGCCGCGCAACTGACCGCCCGCCTGCTCGCTTTCTCCCGCCAGCAGCCGCTGGCGCCGCAATCGACCGATGCCAACAAGCTGGTCGGCAGCATGTCGGAGCTGCTGCGCCGCACGCTGGGCGAGCAGATCGAGGTGGAAACGGTGCTGGCCGGCGGGCTGTGGCGCGCCTTCGTCGATGCCAACCAGCTCGAAAACGCGATCGTCAA
The DNA here is from genome assembly GCA_037190625.1 of Alphaproteobacteria bacterium. GTDB lineage: Bacteria > Pseudomonadota > Alphaproteobacteria > Sphingomonadales > Sphingomonadaceae > Allosphingosinicella. The sequence continues at coordinate 198,035 of JBBCJP010000010.1, read as the reverse complement.
TCTCAGCGTCAACGGGCGGGACGCAATGCCCGACGGCGGCAAGCTCACCATCGAGACCGCGAACGCCCATCTCGACGACGATTATGCCGCTGCCCATGCCGAGGTGAAGCCGGGCCAATATGTCGTCATCTGCGTGACCGACACGGGTACCGGCATGACGCCCGAAGTCGCTGAGCGGGCCTTCGACCCCTTCTACACGACCAAGGGCCCCGGCAAGGGCACCGGGCTGGGCCTCAGCCAGGTGTTCGGCTTCGTCAAGCAATCGCGCGGCCACCTGAAAATCTATTCCGAGCCCGGCCACGGCACGACCGTGAAAATCTACATGCCCCGCTTCGTCGGCCAGGAAGAAAGCGGCACAGCGGCCGCATCTGACGGCGCTGCCGACCTGCCGCGCGCCCAGGACGGCGAGATCGTGTTGGTGGTGGAAGACGAGGAGCGCGTTCGTCACGTTTCGGTCGATACGCTGCGCGAGCTCGGCTATACGGTGGTGCAGGCGTCCGACGCGCATCAGGCACTGGCGGTACTGACGCTCCAGCCGCGCATCGATCTGCTTTTCACCGACGTGGTGATGCCAGACATGAACGGACGCCAGCTCGCCGAACGGGCGCTGGCGGAGCGGCCGGGGCTGAAGGTGCTTTACACGACCGGCTATACCCGCAACGCGATCGTCCATAACGGCATGCTCGACGCCGGCGTCGCCTTCCTCGCCAAGCCCTTCACGGTCGAGCAGCTCGCAAGGAAGGTCCGGCAGGTCCTGGACGAAGAGCCTGCCAGCTAGCCGGGTGCTTGCTTTCCGGAGGTGTTGCCGCTAGAGGCCGCGCATCCCGATTGGGGTAAGCATCAAAGCGCCACGCGCGCACGCTGGCCGGCGAAATTCGCCCGCCGGCGTTTTTCGCGTTCGGCGCCGGACTTTGAGGAGCGCACGCATGTTCGAAAGCCTGGGAGATCGCCTGTCCGGCGTGTTCGACCGGCTGCGCGGCCGCGGCGCGCTCAACGAGGAGGATGTGCGCGGGGCGATGCGCGAGGTGCGGATCGCGCTGCTCGAGGCCGATGTCGCGCTCCCCGTCGTCCGCGAATTCGTCGATCGCGCCACCGAGCAGGCGGTTGGCCAGCAGGTGCTGCGCTCGGTCACGCCGGGCCAGCAGGTCGTCAAGATCGTCCATGACGCGCTGGTCGAGATGCTAGGCAGCGAGGAGGAGGGGCTGAATCTCGCCGTCTCGCCGCCCGCCGTGGTGATGATGGTCGGCCTCCAGGGCTCGGGCAAGACGACCTCGACCGCGAAGATCGCCAAGAGGCTGGCCGACAAGGACCGCAAGAAGGTCCTGATGGCCTCGCTCGACGTCAACCGTCCGGCGGCGCAGGAGCAGCTTGCGGTGCTCGGCCGCCAGACCGAGATCGCGACGCTGCCGATCGTCGCGGGGCAGCCGCCGGTCGAGATCGCCCGGCGCGCGCTCAATGCGGCGAAGCTGCAGGGCTATGACGTGCTGATGCTCGACACGGCGGGCCGCCTCCATGTCGATCAGGCCCTCATGGACGAGATGAAGGCCGTCGCGGAGGTGTCGCAGCCGCAGGAAGTCCTGCTCGTCGCCGATGCGATGACCGGGCAGGATGCTGTCAATGTCGCCAAGAGCTTTTCCGACCAGATCGACCTGACCGGCGTCGTCCTCACCCGGATGGACGGCGATGCCCGCGGCGGCGCGGCGCTGTCGATGCGCGCCGTCACCGGCAAGCCGATCAAATATGCCGGCGTCGGGGAGGGGATCGACAAGATCGAGGCCTTCCATCCCGAGCGGGTGGCGGGGCGCATCCTGGGCATGGGCGACGTGGTCAGCCTGGTCGAGCGCGCGCAGGAGACCATCCAGGTCGAAGAGGCCGAGGCGCTCGCCAAGAAGATGGCGAAGGGCCAGTTCGATCTGAACGACCTGCGCGCCCAGCTTCAGCAGATGCAGCGCATGGGCGGCCTCGGTGCGCTCGCCTCGATGATGCCCGGCATGGGCAAGATCAAGAACCAGATGAACGCGAGCGGCGTGCTGGAAGGTAATGTGCTCGGCCGGCTCGACGCGATCATCAGCTCGATGACGCCCAAGGAGCGGGCCAAGCCCGACCTGATGAACGCCAAGCGCAAGATCCGCGTCGCCAAGGGCTCCGGCACCACGGTTCAGGAAGTGAACCGGCTGCTCAAGATGCACCAGGAAATGTCCACCGCGATGAAGAAGATCAAGAAGATGGGTGGGCTGGGCAAGCTCGGCGCCCTCTTTGGCGGCGGTGGTGGGGGCATGGGAGGCTTGGGCGGCCCCGGCGGGCCGGCGCTGCCGCCCGGCGGCTTTCCGGGGCTTCCGGGTGGGCAGGGCGGCGCCCCGTTCAATCTTCCGAACAAGTTCAAGAAATAAGCGTAACACTCAGAAAGGACATACAAATGGCAGTTGCAATCCGGCTGGCGCGCGGTGGCGCGAAGAAGCGGCCTTATTACAAGATCGTCGTCGCCGACGCGCGCAATCCGCGTGACGGCAAGTTCATCGAGCGGGTCGGCAGCTACAATCCGCTGCTCGCCAAGGACAATCCCGAGCGTGTCAAGCTCGATGCCGACCGGGTGAAGCACTGGCTCTCCGTCGGCGCCCAGCCGACCGACCGCGTCCACCGCTTCCTCGACGCCGCCGGCATCCTGGAGCGCACCGCCAAGAACAATCCGAAGAAGGCCGAGCCGGGCGAGAAGGCCAAGGAGCGCGCCGAGGAGCGTGCCGCCAAGGAAGCCGAAGCCGCCGAAGCCGCCGCCGCGCCGGCGGAAGAGACTCCGGTCGAGGAAGCCGTTGCCGAAGCGCCGGCCGAGGACATCGTTGCCGAGGAAGCTCCGGCCGCCGAGGAAGTCGCTCCGGCTGAAGAGGCTGCCGCCGAGGAAGCTCCGGTCGAGGAAGCGCCCGCCGAGGCTGCTGCAGAAGAGGCTCCCGCTGCTGATGAGGCTCCGGCCGAAGACGCTGCCCCCGAGGCCGCTGCCGAAGAAGGCGCCGAGAAGGCCGAATAAGCCTTGTCGGATCGGGTCATCCTCGCCGCCGTCGCCGGCGCGCACGGCGTCGGCGGCGAGGTGCGCCTGAAGCTCTTTGCCGAGAGCATCGACAGCCTGAAAGTCCACAAGAGGCTGTTCGCGGGCGAGCGCGCGCTCACCCTCAAATCGGTGAAGCCCGGCGGCAAGGCCGCGATCGCGCGCTTCGCCGAGATCGCCGATCGCGGTGCCGCCGAGGCGCTGCGCGGGACCACGCTCACGGTTCCCCGCGACGAACTGCCCGCGCTCGGCGAGGGCGAATATTATCACGCCGACCTGATCGGGCTGTCCTGCGTGGACGCCGATGGTTCCGCGCTCGGCACCGTCGTCGCGGTCGAGAATTTCGGCGCGGGCGATCTGCTCGAGATCGAGCGGCCGGACGGCAAGCGCGCGCTGATCCCGTTCCGCCCCGGCATCGCCGATCTCGCAGAGGGACATATCGTCGCCGATTCCGCTTTTCTGGCTTGAGGCGCCGCTCCGGTCTGGGTTTACTGGCAGGAACCCCGGGAGGATCGATATGCGCCGTGCCCTGATTGCCGCTCTGTTGCTCGCGACCGCCACGCCGGCCTGGTCCCAGGCTGCCCAGTCCGTGTCACCGCCCGCTTCGGTCGAAAGCCTGGCTCCCACGCTCGACGGTCCGTTTCGCCAGTTCATGGCGGAGCGTCACGTCCCCGGCCTGGTCTGGGGCATCGTGCAGGACGGGCGGCTAGTTCATCTCTCGACGATGGGCGTACAGGATCTGGAGCAGCGCCGGCCGGTGACGGGGGACAGCACATTCCGCATCGCCTCCATGTCGAAGGTGTTCACCGCCCTCGCGATCCTGAAGCTGCGCGACGAAGGACGGCTGGAGCTCGATGCACTCGCCGAAACCTATGTCCCGGAGCTGCGGAACTGGCGTTATCCGACCACGGACTCTCCGCGCATTCGGGTGCACGACCTCCTGTCTCACACGGGCGGGCTCGTCACCGACAATCCCTGGGGCGATCTGCAGCAGGACCTGCCGGAGGCGGAATTCACCCAAGTCCTGGCCGACGGCGTGCCGATGAGCCGCGCGCCAGGCACAGCGTTCGAATACTCGAATTTCGGCTATGCCCTGCTCGGCCGGATCGTCACCAACGTCTCGGGCCGGCCCTATGCCGATTATATCGAGCAGGAAATCATGCGGCCGCTCGGCATGGCCTCCACCCGGTTCGAGGTGGCGGATTCGCCGCGCGAGCGCCGGGCGCTCGGCTATCGCTGGGAGAATGACGCCCATTCGCCGGAGCGCGACATGGCACATGGTGCGTTCGGCGCGATGGGCGGGGTCGAGACCAGCGCCAACGATTATGCCCGCTGGCTCGCCTTCCTCGCCTCCGCCTGGCCGGCGCGCGACGGGCCGGAGGACGGACCGGTGCGGCGATCCACGGTGCGCGAACTCGCCCAGGGTCTCAATTTCGCGCGGACCTCGGAGCGGGCGGGGCTGGACGGGGCGTCGTCCTGCCGCTTCGCCGTCGCGTACGGCATGGGTTTGAGCGCGGCGCAGGATTGCGATCTCGGTCTCGTCCTGTCGCACAGCGGCGGCTATCCGGGTTATGGTTCCTACATGATGGTTCTGCCGGATTCGGGCACGGCCCTCTTCGCCTTCGCCAACCGCACTTATGCCGCGCCGATCCCGACGCTGACCCGGACCGCGCTCGAACTGCGCCGCGCGGGCCTCATTCGTTCGCGTGCAGAGCCGGTCACGCCGGCTCTTGCCGAGGCTTATGCCGGGGCGGGGGCGGCCTTGCGGGCGGGCAATCTTGGTCCGGTGGAGAACCGGCTGGCGATGAACTTCCTGCCCGATCGTTCGGCGGAGAATTGGGCGCGCGAATTCGCACGGCTCAACGGCGAGGTGGGCGCCTGCGCCACCGACGCGCCGATCACCGCTACCGGCGCGATGTCCGGTACGTTCGAATGGCGCTGCGAACGGGGTGTCTTGCAAGGCTACCTACTGCTCGCCCCGACCAATCCGCCGTCGATCCAGGAATTGCGCCTCCGCGTCGCATCTTGAAGCGCCGCCGGATGCGATGTATATACATCGCGTATATACGGAGGCCGAGATGGGCAAGGAATATCGGGCGAAGGTGTTCAAATCCGGCAATTCACTGGCGCTGCGCCTGCCAAAGGAACTTGGCCTTGAGGACGGCGACGATATCGCGATCGCGCGCCATGCAGATGGCAGCTTGTCCTTTTGGAAGGAGGCCGAAACTCTGAACGTCCTCATGAGCCTTTATGGTGCCTTTTCACCGGGCTTCATGACGGAGGGCAGAGGCGATATCGAGCAGTCGGATTATGACTGGCGCGAGACCTCCTCGCATGGCCGGGCAGCCTGACGCGTGTATCTGCTCGACACGAATGTGTGCATCGATTTCGCTCTCGCGCGCAGTGATGCTCTGCGCGACAGGATTCGTGACGGCTTCTCGCGGGGACTTGCCATTTCGACAGTGACGCTAGCCGAGCTTCGGGTCGGGGCGCGGCACCGAGACGCCGATCCGGAAGACGACAAGCGCCTGGACAAGCTGGTGCGTGTGCTGACCGTCCATGATTTCGACGCAGCGGCTGCCGAGACCTATGGCCGCATCGCGCGGCGCATCGGTATCAGACGCCGCAGCTTCGATCGGTTGATCGCAGCCCATGCGGTCTCGCTCGGTTTGACGCTCGTAACGCGGGACGAGGCCGACTTCGCCGACGTGCCGGGTCTGAAGGTCGAGAATTGGACGAAAAAGTGATCTGGCCCGCCACCGTCCTCACTCTCTACCCGGAGATGTTTCCGGGGCCGCTTGGCGTCAGCCTGGCGGGGCGGGCGCTCGATGACGGCATCTGGTCGCTCGACTCCGTGCAGATCCGCGATTTCGCGACCGACAGGCATCGTTCGGTAGACGATACGCCGGCCGGGGGCGGAGCGGGGATGGTGATGCGGGCGGACGTGCTGGCGCGGGCGGTGGACGACGTGCGGTCGCGGCGGCCGGAGGCGCCGATGCTGGTCATGACGCCACGCGGCGCGCCGCTGACGCAGGCCTTCGTGCGCGAGCTTGCCGCCGGCCCCGGCGTGTCGATCCTGTGCGGCCGCTTCGAGGGGATCGACGAGAGGCTTTTCGAGGCGCGGCCGATGATCGAGGTGTCGATCGGCGACTATATCCTCTCCGGCGGGGAAATGGGGGCGCTGACCCTGCTCGACGCTTGCGTTCGTCTCCTTCCCGGGGTAATGGGCGCGGCTTCAAGCGGGGACGAGGAAAGCTTCGAAAGCGGCCTTCTCGAATATCCGCATTATACCCGACCTTATGAATGGGAAGGGCGCACGATTCCCGAGGTGCTGCGGTCGGGGGATCATGCGAAAATCTCCGCGTGGCGCGAGGCGCAGGCGGAGAGAGAGACACGGCTAAGGCGGCCGGACCTGATCGAGCGCCACGGGGGCGCGCGAAGGACACCGCCCTCTGGCGCGCGGCGCGAAGAAGAAGGTTAGTGAAATGAACCTCATCCAGACGCTCGAGGCCGAGGCCATCGAGCAGTTCAAGTCGACCAAGTCGATCCCGGAATTCCGTCCCGGCGATACGCTGAAGGTCGGCGTGAAGGTCGTCGAAGGCGACCGTACCCGCATCCAGAATTTCGAGGGCGTCTGCATCGCCCGCGCGAACCGGGGGCTGGGCTCCAGCTTCACCGTGCGCAAGATCAGCTTCGGCGAGGGCGTCGAGCGCGTCTTCCCGCTTTATTCGCCGAACGTCGATTCGATCGAGGTGGTCCGCCGCGGCGCAGTCCGCCGCGCGAAGCTCTATTATCTGCGCGGCCGCACCGGCAAGGCCGCCCGCATCGCCGAGCGCCGCGATCAGCGCCCGGCGCCGGTCGCCGAGACCGCCGAGGGCTGAGCCAGTTCGACAGAACGCGAAGGGGCGGGAAGGGCGATGGCCTTTCCCGCCCCTTTCTTTTTGCGCGTTCGCCCGGCTAGGGTGTCGCCATGCGAACCCTGCTTCCTCTCGCCGCGATGATCGCGGCCGCCGCCCCCTTCTCCGCCCAAGCCGAACGGCTGACGCTCGAGCGGATCGTCGCCAGCCCGTCTCTGTCCGGCCCGACGCCGCGTTTGCTGCGGCTGTCGCCGGACGGACGGCTCGCCACCTTGCTGCGCAACCGTGAGGAGGATCGCGAGCGCTTCGATCTTTGGGCAGTGGATACCAGCACCGGCGAGGCGCGGATGCTGGTCGATAGCGCGCGTGTGGGCACCGGCGCCGCGCTTTCCGAGGAAGAGATGATGCGCCGCGAGCGCGCACGGCTGGCCGGTGTGCGCGGCATCGTCAATTATGACTGGGCGCCGGACGGCCGCTCGATCCTCGTGCCGCTGGACGGCGATCTCTATCTCGCCGGGCTCGACGGCGCGGTGCGCCGGATCACGGAAACGGAAGCGACCGAGCTGGACGCGCAGGTGTCGCGCACCGGGCGCTACATCTCGTTCGTGCGTGATCGGGCGCTCTTTGTGGTCGGCGCGGACGGCACGGGCGAGCGCCGGCTGACGCCGGACGGTCCTGAGACGGTGAGTTGGGGCTCGGCCGAGTTCGTCGCGCAGGAGGAGATGGACCGCCATACCGGCCATTGGTGGGCGCCGAACGACCGTTATATCGCGGTGGCGCGCGTGGACGAGGCGCCGGTGCGGATCGTCACCCGCACCGCGATCGGCGCGGAGGGCACACGCGTTTACGAGCAGCGCTATCCGCTGGCTGGAACGCCAAATGCACTGGTCGAGCTCCACGTCATACGGCCGGACGGCTCCGGGCAGGTAAAGGTCGATCTCGGCGCCGAGACGGACATCTACCTTGCCCGCGTGAACTGGACGGCGGACGCCAGCGCCCTGCTCGTTCAGCGCCAGAGCCGCGACCAGAAGAGGCTGGATGTCCTGCGCGTCGATCCGGCGACGGGGCGTTCCTCCGTGCTGTTCACCGAGACGGCGGAGACCTGGCTCAACCTGCATGACAATCTGCGCACCCTGCGCGACGGCAGCTTGCTGTGGACCTCCGAGCGCTCCGGCTATTCGCACATCTATCGCTTCCGCGACGGTGAATGGACGCAGCTCACCAATGGCGCGTGGATGGTGCGTGACATCCAGGGCGTCGACGAGGCTTCGGGCCGTATCTACTTCACCGGCAATCTCGACACGCCGCTGGAGCAGCATCTCTACTGGATCGACATGAACGCGCCGGCCGCACCGCAGCGCGTGAGCGAGGCGGGCTGGTGGAACGCGGCGGCGATGGATCGCGGCGCGACGCGGGCGTTGATCACCCGCTCCAGCCCGACCCAGCCGTCGCAGGTCTATCTCGCCGATGCCGCCGGGGAACGGCTCGCGTGGATCGAGGAGAACCGGCTGGACGATGCCCATCCCTATGCGCCTTATCGCGCCAGCCATATCGAACCGACATTCGGCACGATCCGCGCGGCGGACGGCAGCGAACTGCATTACCGGATGCTGTCGCCGCCGCGCGAGCCGGGGCGGCGCTATCCGGTGTTCCTGCATGTCTATGGCGGACCGGGCGCGGGGCGACAGGTGATGCGCAATTGGGGCGCGATGCAGCAGCAATATCTGGCTCAGCAGGGCTGGATCGTCTTCTCGATCGACAATCGCGGCACGCCGGATCGCGGCAAGGCGTTCGAGGACGCGCTTTATCATGCGATGGGGCAGGTCGAGGTGGAGGACCAATTGGCGGGCGTCGCCTGGTTGCGGAGCCAGGATTATGTCGATGCCGATCGGATCGCGGTCAACGGCTGGTCCTATGGCGGCTATATGGCGCTGCGCCTGATCGCCGCCGCGCCGGGCACGTTCCGCGCCGCCGTTTCGGGCGCGCCGGTGACGCGCTGGGATCTCTACGACACCCATTATACCGAGCGCTATCTGGGCAATCCGTCGATCGATCCGGCGCCCTATCAGGGCTCCGACGTGGTGCCCGTCGCCGACCGGATCGCGGACAATCTGCTGCTCATCCACGGCATGGCCGACGACAATGTCGTCTTCGAGCATTCGACGGTGCTGATGGGCGCGCTGCAGGGGCGCGGCCAACCCTTCGAGACGATGGTCTATCCCGGCGCCACGCACAGGGTGAGCGGGCCGGGCCGCGAATTGCATTTGTGGCGGACGATCGAGAATTTCCTCAACCGCAATGTGCGGGACGGGGCAGGGCGCGCTCCGGCGCCCTGAACCCTCCTCGTCATTCCCGCTCAGCGGAAATGATAAGCGACATATTCAAGATATATCTTGACTGTGTCGAACAAAAAGATATATCTCAGCCTATCTTAGTAGGGGTATCGAAGATGGGCAGACGATTCAGGATGCAGGGCGAATGCGGCAAGCGCGCGTTCGAGATTCCGGCGGGACTGTTCGCCATGGGCTTGGGCGGTGGCCGGGCCTTCTCGCGCGGCTGGGGCGATTGGGGCGACTGGAGCGGTCGTCGCCATGGCGGCGGCCGCGGACGCCGGCGGGTGTTCGATTCGGGCGAACTGAGGCTCGTCCTGCTGAAGTTGATCGCCGATCAGCCGCGTCATGGTTACGATCTCATCCGCGCAGTCGAGGAACTGACTCACGGTGCCTACGCGCCGAGTCCGGGCGTGGTCTATCCGACGCTGACCCTGTTGCAGGACATGGGCCTGATCGAGGAGCAGGCGACCGAAGGCGCGCGCAAGGCGTTCGCAGCCACCGCCGAGGGCGAGGCACATCTCGCCGAGAAGGCCGACGAGGTCGAAGCCTTGCTGGCGCGGCTGGAGGGTCTGGGCAGCGACCAGCGCAAGGCCGGCGGCGCGCCGATCAAGCGCTCGGTCGCCAATCTGCTCCAGGCGCTCTGGCATCGCGCCACCGGCGAGGACATGAACGACGACAAGCTGCACGAGATCGCCGCGATCCTCGACGAGGCCGCGCAGAAGATCGAACGGATGAAATAATGGACTTTCCTCCCCGGCATTGGCTGGGGAGGAATTTTGTCACGGCACCGGACTCGGCTTTTGCCGGCCGCCGCCGCGGTGCTGGCGGATCACGCGCAGGTAGGAATCGACGAGCGCCTGGTTGACCTCGTCCCAGCCATAATGGCGACTTGCGGCCTCACCAGCCTGGCCCGCTGCGGTGCGGGCATCGGCGTCGATGCAATAATGCGCCAGCGCCTCGCAAAAGCCATCATGTGCGCCCGGGCGGATCAGCCGGCCCGTGACATTGTCCTCGACCAGGCTCTCGCTGCCGGTCGCGCGCGCCGCGACGACCGGGAGGCCCGCCGCCATTGCCTCCAGCGTCACATTGCCGAATGTCTCGGTCACGCTGGGATTGAACAGCATGTCCATCGAGGCGACGGCGCGGCCGAGATCGGCGCCGCACTGGAAGCCGGTGAAGATCGCCTGGGGCAGGCGCTTTTCGAACCAGTCGCGCGCCGGACCTTCGCCGACGATCAGCACCTTGTGGCGCACCTGGCGCCGCTCCAGCCGGTCGATCGTCTCGGAAAAGACATCGAGACCTTTCTCCATCACGAGCCGGCCCGTGAAGCCGATCGCCGGCACATCGTCGGCGATGCCGAGCGAACGGCGCCAGGCGAGATCGCGCCGTCCGGGATTGAAAATCTCCCGGTCGATGCCGCGCGTCCAGATGCCGACATCGTAGTTCATCCGCTGGTCGCGCAGCAGCTGCGCCATCGAATCGGACGGGGCGAAGATCGCATCGCAGCGACGGTAGAAGCGCCGCAACGTGGCCAGCACCAGCGGCTCCATGAAGGCGAGGCCGTAATAGCGCGGATAGGTCTCGAACCTCGTATGGACCGAGGCGACGACCGGCAGATCCCATTTGCGCGCCAATGTCACCGCGCGGTGGCCGGTGATCTCCGGGCTGGAAACGTGGAAGAGGTTGGGGCGGAAATCCTGGAGATCGCGCCGGATCCGCGCCGGCAGTGCGAAGCCCACTTTATACTCAGAGCGCCCCGGGATCGGGAACGATGGGACCGAAACGAGATCACCTTTCGGCTCGAAGGCCGGTGTGTCGGTGGTCGGCGAATAGACGCGCACTGCCGCGCCCTGGCGCAGCAGATAGTCGGCGAGGCGGTTGAGCGCCTGGTTCGCGCCGTCGCGGACATAATTGTAGTTGCCGCTGAAGATCGCGACGCGCAGATCGGCGGCGTTCACGGCCGGTCGTCCTGCTTAGGGTCGGTATCCTGCCGGGGCAGATCTCGCAGCACGCGACGCACCCGACGGATGCCCCAGAGCGGCGGCACGATAAGCAGTGCGAGCAGGAAGAGGGTGAAGGCTTCTTTCATGGCCATGCCCGAAAACGAAAGCGCCCCGCCGTTGGGAAGACGGCGGGACGCTTCGTTTCGTCAGGCGCCCCGCTTATTCCTGGGCGCCTTCGGCGTCCGCCTGGACGGTATCTTCAGCAGTCTGGAGATACTCGCCGGCATCCGCGTCCGTGCCATGGCCGCTCGGCGCGACCGAGGCCAGCGGATCGGCGTTGATCGCCGCTTCCACGCCCTGCGCCAGCTCCGCCGCATGCTCTTCCTCCGCCGAATTGGCGGCGATTAGTGCCTCCTGGAGCGAACGCTGCTGGGCGCGCAGCGCCGCGTCGCGCGACGAAGCCGCGATCCGCATGCGCTTCATGCCCGCGCCGGTGCCCGCCGGGATGAGGCGGCCGACGATGACGTTCTCCTTGAGGCCTTCCAGGGTGTCGATCTTGCCCTGCACCGAAGCCTCGGTGAGCACGCGGGTCGTCTCCTGGAACGAGGCGGCGGAGATGAAGGAGCGGGTCTGCAGGCTGGCCTTGGTGATACCGAGCAGCACCGGCTTGCCTTCGGCCGGCTTCTTCTTGCCGGGCTGTTCCTTCAGCTTCGCGTTGACCTCGTTCATCTCCTGCCGGTCGACCTGCTCGCCGACCAGGAAGGTGGTGTCGCCGGACTCGGTGATCTCGACCTTCTGCAGCATCTGGCGAACGATCACCTCGATGTGCTTGTCGTTGATCTTCACGCCCTGCAAGCGATAGACTTCCTGGATTTCCGACACGAGATATTCGGCCAGCGCCTTGACGCCGAGCACCTCGAGGATGTCGTGCGGGTCGGGACTGCCGCCGATCAAATTGTCGCCGCGCTTGACGAAGTCGCCTTCCTGCACGTCGATGACCTTGGACTTCGGCACCAGATACTCGACCGGATCGCCCCCATCCTCGGGCACGATCGCGATCTTGCGCTTGGCCTTATAGTCTTTGCCGAACGCGATCCGGCCGGAGACCTTGGCGATGATCGCATTTTCCTTGGGCTTGCGGGCCTCGAAAAGCTCCGCGACGCGCGGCAGACCGCCGGTGATGTCGCGGGTCTTGGCCGCCTCGCGGCTGACGCGGGCGAGCACTTCGCCGGCCTCGACCGTCTGGCCGTCTTCGACCGAAAGCATCGCGCCCGGCGCCAGCATATAGCGCGCCGCCTCGCCCGATTTCTCGTCGAGCAGGGTGATGCGCGGACGCAGATCCTCCTTCGTGCGGCCGCTGGCCCGATATTCGGTAACGACGCGCTGGGCGATGCCCGTGGCTTCGTCGGTCTGCTCGGTCAACGTCTTGTTTTCGATCAGATCCTGGAATTTTACCGTACCGCCCTTCTCCGTGATCACGGGCATCATGAACGGATCCCATTCGGCGATCCGGTCGCCCTTGGTCACGATGTGACCATTGTCGCACATCAGGTGCGCACCATAGGGGATGCGGTGCGTCGAACGCTCGCGGCCGTCCATATCGACGATCGCCAGTTCGCCGTTGCGCGCCATGGCGATGCGGCGGCCGCGCGGATCCATGATCGTCGGCAGGTCGCGAAGCTCGACCGTGCCGTCGGCGACCGCTTCCAGGCTCGACGTTTCGTTGAGCTGGGCGGCGCCACCGATATGGAACGTCCGCATGGTGAGCTGGGTGCCCGGCTCGCCGATCGACTGGGCGGCGATGACGCCGACCGCCTCGCCGATATTGACCGGCGTGCCGCGGGCGAGATCGCGCCCATAGCACTTGCCGCACACGCCCATCTCGCTCTCGCAGACCAGCGGGCTGCGGATGTTCACCGACTGGATACCGAGCTCGTCGATCTTCAGGGCCGCAGCCTCGTCGATCAGCGCGCCTTCCTTGACGATGACGTCGCCGGTCTTGGCGTCGACAATGTCCTCGCCCGGCGTTCTGCCGAGAATGCGCTCGCCCAGCGAGGCGATGGTCGCGCCGCCCTGCACGATCGCGCGCATGTCGAGTACGTTCTCGGTGCCGCAATCCTCCTCGACGATGACGCAATCCTGGCTGACATCGACGAGACGGCGGGTCAGGTAGCCCGAGTTCGCCGTCTTGAGCGCCGTGTCCGCGAGCCCCTTGCGGGCACCGTGGGTCGAGTTGAAATATTCAAGGACGGTCAGGCCCTCCTTGAAATTGGAGATGATCGGCGTCTCGATGATCTCGCCCGACGGCTTGGCCATCAGGCCGCGCATGCCGGCGAGCTGCTTCATCTGCGCCTGCGAACCGCGGGCGCCGCTATGGGCCATCATGTAGATCGAGTTGACCGGCGCGAGGCGGCCGTCGTCCTGCTTGGGCTGCGCCTTGATCTTGTCCATCATGGCGTTCGCCACCTGATCGCCGCAACGGCTCCAGGCGTCGATCACCTTGTTGTACTTTTCCTGCTGGGTGATCAGGCCGTCCTGATATTGCTGCTCGTAATCCTTCACGAGCGTGCGCGTCTCGTCGACCATCTTCTCCTTCTCGGCCGGGATGATCATGTCGTCCTTGCCGAAGGAGATGCCGGCGCGGAAGGCGTGGCGGAAGCCGAGCGCCATGATCGCGTCGGCGAACAACACGGTCTCCTTCTGCCCGGTGTGGCGATAGACGATGTCGATGACGTCGCCGATTTCCTTCTTGGTCAGCAGGCGGTTGACCGTCTCGAACGGCACCTTGTGGCTCTTCGGGAGCGTTTCGCCGAGCAGCATGCGGCCCGGCGTCGTCTCGAAGCGCTTCATGTAGGTCTTGCCGTTCTCGTCGGTCTGCGGAACGCGGCTGACGATCTTGGTGTGCAGCGTCACCGAACCGGCGAACAGCGCCTGGTGGACTTCCTCCATGTCGGCCAGGATCGAATTCTCACCCGGCTCGCCTTCGCGCTCCATCGACAGATAATAGAGGCCGAGGATCATGTCCTGCGAAGGCACGATGATCGGCTTGCCGTTGGCGGGCGACAGGATGTTGTTGGTCGACATCATCAGCACGCGCGCTTCGAGCTGCGCTTCCAGCGACAGCGGGACGTGCACGGCCATCTGGTCGCCGTCGAAGTCCGCGTTGAAGGCGGCGCAGACCAGCGGATGAAGCTGGATCGCCTTGCCCTCGATCAGCACCGGCTCGAAAGCCTGGATGCCGAGGCGGTGGAGCGTCGGCGCGCGGTTCAGCAGCACCGGGTGCTCGCGGATCACCTCGTCGAGGATGTCCCAGACTTCCTTGCGCTCCTTCTCCACCCACTTCTTGGCCTGCTTCAGGGTCATGGAGAGACCCTTGGCGTCGAGGCGCGAGTAGATGAACGGCTTGAACAGCTCGAGCGCCATCTTCTTGGGCAGGCCGCACTGGTGCAGCTTGAGCTCCGGGCCGGTCACGATGACCGAACGGCCCGAATAGTCGACGCGCTTGCCGAGCAGGTTCTGGCGGAAGCGGCCCTGCTTGCCCTTGAGCATGTCGGACAGCGACTTCAGCGGACGCTTGTTGGCGCCCGTGATCGTGCGGCCGCGACGGCCATTGTCGAACAATGCGTCGACGGCTTCCTGCAGCATGCGTTTCTCGTTGCGGACGATGATGTCCGGCGCGCGCAGTTCCATCAGCCGCTTCAGGCGGTTGTTGCGGTTGATGACGCGGCGATACAGGTCGTTGAGGTCCGACGTCGCGAAGCGGCCGCCGTCCAGCGGGACGAGCGGGCGCAGTTCCGGCGGAATGACCGGCACGACGTCGAGGATCATCCATTCCGGCCGATTGCCGGAATCGAGGAAGCTCTCGACGACCTTGAGGCGCTTGATGATCTTCTTGGGCTTGAGCTCCGACTTGGTGGTCTCGAGCTCCTCGAGCAGCGCCTTCTTCTCGCCTTCCAGGTCGAGATCGATCAGCATCTGCTTGACCGCCTCGGCGCCGATGCCGGCGGTGAAGGCGTCCTCGCCATATTCGTCCTGTGCGTCGAGGAGCTCGTCCTCGGTGAGGAGCTGATACTTCTCCAGCGGGGTCAGGCCCGGCTCGGTGACGATGTAGCTCTCGAAATACAGGACGCGCTCGAGCTGCTTCAGCTGCATGTCGAGCAAGAGGCCGATGCGGCTGGGCAGCGACTTCAGGAACCAGATATGGGCAACCGGCGCGGCCAGCTCGATATGGCCCATCCGCTCGCGGCGGACCTTCGAGACGGTGACTTCGACGCCGCACTTCTCGCAGACGATGCCCTTGTATTTCATGCGCTTGTACTTGCCGCACAGGCACTCATAGTCCTTGATCGGACCGAAGATGCGCGCGCAGAACAGGCCGTCGCGCTCGGGCTTGAACGTGCGGTAGTTGATCGTCTCGGGCTTCTTGATCTCGCCGAACGACCAGGAACGGATGCGCTCCGGCGAGGCGATGCCGATCTTGATCTGGTCGAACGTCTCCGGCTTGGCCACCGGGTTCGCAAAGTTGGTCAGTTCGTTCATTTTTCAGTCCCTCTTTCGGGAAATCTCGTCATCGGGCGGAGGGGGAGGGGCGTCACCGCCCGCTCCCTTATTCCGCCGCCAGCTGGGTCGGCTCTTCGTCCTCGTCGGAGATGATGCTGTCGAGTTCGACATTGAGGCCGAGCGACCGCATTTCCTTGACCAGCACGTTGAAGCTTTCCGGAATGCCGGCCTCGAACGTGTCGTCGCCCTTGACGATCGCCTCATACACCTTGGTGCGGCCGATCACGTCGTCCGACTTCACGGTCAGCATTTCCTGCAGCGTGTAGGCGGCGCCATAGGCCTGGAGCGCCCAGACCTCCATCTCGCCGAAGCGCTGGCCGCCGAACTGCGCCTTGCCGCCCAGCGGCTGCTGGGTGACGAGGCTGTACGGGCCGATCGAACGGGCGTGGATCTTGTCGTCCACCAGGTGGTGCAGCTTCAGCATGTAGATGTAGCCCACCGTCACCTTGCGGTCGAACTTGTCGCCGGTGCGGCCGTCGAACAGGTCCACCTGGCCCGACGCGTCGAGCCCGGCAAGGGTCAGCATGTCGGAAACGTCGGCCTCCTTGGCGCCGTCGAACACCGGGGTGCCCATGGGCACGCCCGTCGTCAGGTTCGATGCCAGCTCCAGCACCTGCTCGTCGTCGCGCGCGTCGATCTCGGCATGATAGGCCTTGCCGTAGATGTCCTTGAGCTTGCCGCGCAGGCCCTTCACGTCGCCGGCGGCGATGTCCTTGCCCTTGGCGTGAATCCCGTCCAGCAGCTCCGCGACCTGCTTGCCCAGACCGCGCGCGGCCCAGCCGAGATGGGTCTCGAAAATCTGCCCGACATTCATGCGGCTGGGCACGCCGAGCGGGTTCAGCACGATGTCCGCCGGGGTGCCGTCCTCCAGGAACGGCATGTCTTCCTGCGGCAGGATACGGCTGATCACGCCCTTGTTGCCGTGCCGGCCGGCCATCTTGTCGCCCGGCTGCAGCTTGCGCTTCACCGCGACGAAGACCTTGACCATCTTGAGCACGCCCGGCGGCAGCTCGTCGCCCCGCTCCAGCTTCTCGATCCGGTCCTCCAGGCGGCGCTTGATGACGCCTTCGGCGTCGTCATACTGGGCGCGCACGGCTTCCAGGTCCGCCTGGCGCTTGTCGTCCTTGACCGCGAACTTCCACCATTCGTGCGGCTCGACCGCATCGAGCGCGGCGGCGTCGATCTCGGCACCCTTCTTGGCGCCCTTGGGCGCACCGGTGGCGACCTGGCCGAGCAGCATCTCCTTGAGGCGCGCGTAGGTCGAACGCTTCAGGATGTTGCGCTCGTCCTCAGCGTCCTTGCGCAGGCGATCCTTCTCCTCGGTCTGGATGGCGCGGGTGCGGTCGTCGATGTCGATGCCGTGGCGGTTGAACACCCGGACCTCGACGACGGTGCCGGAAACGCCCGGCGGCAGCCGTAGCGACGTGTCGCGCACGTCGGAGGCCTTCTCGCCGAAGATGGCGCGCAGCAGCTTTTCTTCCGGCGTCATCGGGCTTTCGCCCTTCGGCGTGATCTTGCCGCACAGGATGTCGCCCGGCTCCACCTCGGCGCCGATATAGACGATGCCCGCTTCGTCGAGATTGCGCAGAGCTTCCTCGCCGACGTTTGGAATGTCGCGGGTGATGTCTTCCGGCCCGAGCTTGGTGTCGCGGGCCATGACCTCGAACTCCTCGATGTGGATCGAGGTGAAGACGTCGTCCTTCACGATGCGTTCGGAGATGAGGATCGAGTCCTCGTAATTGTAGCCGTTCCAGGGCATGAAAGCGACGAGCACGTTGCGGCCCAGCGCCAGCTCGCCGAGATCCGTCGACGGGCCGTCGGCGATCACGTCGCCTTCCTGTACCAGATCGCCCTTCTTCACCAGCGGACGCTGGTTGATGCAGGTGTTCTGGTTGGAACGCTGGAACTTCATCAGCGTGTAGATGTCGACGCCGGACTTGCCGGCTTCGACCGCGCCGGTGGCGCGCACGACGATGCGGGCCGCATCGACCTGATCGACGATGCCGGCACGGCGCGCGGCGATGGCGGCGCCGGAATCGCGGGCCACCGTCTCCTCCATGCCGGTGCCGACGAACGGCGCCTCGGCGCGGACCAGCGGCACCGCCTGGCGCTGCATGTTCGAGCCCATCAGCGCGCGGTTGGCGTCGTCGTTCTCGAGGAACGGAATGAGCGAGGCGGCGACCGACACGAGCTGCTTGGGGCTCACGTCCATCAGCGTGATCATGTCGCGCGGCGCCATCAGGAATTCGCCGGCCTGGCGCGAGGACACGATGTCCTCGACGAAGCCGCCCTTGGCGTCGAGCTCGGCATTGGCCTGCGCGATCGTGTGCTTGGCCTCTTCCATGGCGGAGAGATAGACGACCTCGTCGGTCACCTTGTTGTCCACGACCTTGCGGTACGGCGTCTCGATGAAGCCGTATTTGTTGACCCGGCTGAACGAGGCGAGGCTGTTGATCAGGCCGATATTCGGGCCTTCCGGCGTCTCGATCGGGCAGATGCGGCCATAGTGCGTCGGATGGACGTCACGGACCTCGAAGCCCGCGCGCTCGCGCGTCAGTCCGCCCGGCCCGAGCGCCGAGACGCGGCGCTTGTGGGTGACTTCCGACAGCGGGTTGGTCTGGTCCATGAACTGCGACAGCTGCGAGGAGCCGAAGAATTCGCGCACCGCGGCGACCGCGGGCTTCGCGTTGATCAGGTCGTTCGGCATGACGGTCGAGACGTCGACCGAGCTCATGCGCTCCTTCACCGCGCGCTCCATGCGCAGCAGGCCGACGCGGTATTGGTTCTCCAGCAGCTCGCCGACCGAACGCACGCGGCGGTTGCCGAGATTGTCGATATCGTCGATTTCGCCCTTGCCGTCCTTGAGGTCCACGAGCGTCTTCACCACCGCGACGATGTCCTCCTTGCGGAGCGTCGTCACCGTGTCCTCGGCGTCGAGGTCGAGGCGCATGTTGAGCTTCACGCGGCCGACGGCCGACAGGTCGTAGCGCTCGGAATCGAAGAACAGGCCGGCGAACAGCGCCTCGGCCGTCTCGCGCGTCGGCGGCTCGCCCGGGCGCATGACGCGGTAGATGTCGGACAGCGCCTGGTCCCGGTCCTCGGCCTTGTCGGCCTTCAGCGTGTTGCGGATCCACGCGCCGGTGTTGACATGATCGATGTCGAGCAGCTCCAGCCGGTCGATGCCAGCCTTGTCGAGCGCTTCTAGATTTTCAGCCGAAACCTCGTCACCGGCCTCGATATAGATTTCGCCGGTCTTCTCGTTGACGAGATCATAGGCGCTGTAGCGGCCGAAAATCTCCTCGGTCGGAATCAGCAGCTCGGCAAGGCCGTCCTTGGCGGCCTTGTTCGCCGCGCGCGGGCTGATCTTCTGGCCGGCGGGAAACACGACCTCGCCCGATTTGCCGTCGACGATATCGAAGGCCGGCTTGTTGCCGCGCCATTGCTCGGCCACGAAGGGAACCTTCCAGCCACCCTTGCCGCGTACCCAGATGACGCGATCGTAGAAGGTATTGAGGATCTCCTCGCTCGACATTTCGAGCGCGTGCAGCAGCGCCGTCACCGGCAGCTTGCGCTTGCGGTCGATGCGGACGTTGACGATGTCCTTGGCGTCGAACTCGAAATCGAGCCACGAACCGCGATAGGGGATGACGCGCGCGGCGAAGAGATACTTGCCCGACGCATGGGTCTTGCCGCGATCGTGATCGAACAGCACGCCCGGCGAACGGTGCATCTGGGAAACGATCACGCGCTCCGTGCCGTTGACGATGAACGTGCCGTTCTTCGTCATCAGCGGCATGTCGCCCATGTAGACGTCCTGCTCCTTGATATCGAGCACGGAGCGGGTTTCCGTATCGGGATCGACCTCGAACACGATGAGGCGCAGCGTGACGCGCATCGGCGCGGCATAGGTCATGCCCCGCTGACGGCACTCGTCCGTGTCGTATTTCGGCTCTTCAAGCTCGTAATGGACGAAATCCAGCTCGGCCGTGCCGGCGAAGTCGCGGATCGGGAAGACGCCGCGCAGCGTCTTTTCCAGGCCGGAGACATAGCCGTCCTGCGGGCGCGAGCGCAGGAATTGCTCATAGCTTTCGCGCTGAACCTCGATCAGGTTCGGCATCTCGCTGACTTCGTGGATATTCCCGAAAATCTTGCGGATGCGCTTGGCAGCGGTGGGCCGGGTTTCGGCCGGAGCGGAGCTTTTCGCCATGGAGAGTTTTCTCGCCTCTTCATCAAGAATCTGGAGCGCCCAAACGCAAAAAGCCGCGGGTTCCAACCGGGAACCGCAGCTTTCAGCGTCTATGAAACCGCGGCCGATCAATGCGTTGAGCGCGCTGCGCGACGGCGCACCCTGTTCCGAACGGCTGTGGTGAGGGGCGCCATGTAGGAAATAGCGCCCGGCCTGTCAACGCGGCCGGCACGAATTTGCGCGTCTCTGGGGCGCGTTCCGTTCATCGCCGAGGCGGAACGATCCGGCGCGGATTCACGCGACGAACGGAGCCCATGCGGCCGCGAAATTCGTTGCCCCCCTGTTATGAGACAGAAACCGAAACGAATTCGCATCGCCGTGGCCGCGTTAGGCGCGTCCATCGTGCTCCCGTTCACCCCCGGCCTGGCGCAGGACGCCCCGACCGTGGCGCCCCCGCCGCCGGTCGTTACGCCCCCGCCGGTCGCCACTGCGCCTCCGCCCATGGCGGCTCCGGCGCCGGTCCAGACGCCGCGGGTCAGCCTTGCGCCGCTGCCGCCGGTTAGTCCGCAGGCGGAAGCGTCCCCCGCTGCGGAGCGGGCGGCGCCGCGCACGCCGGCGCGTGCGGCGCAGCGTCCGGCAACGCGTGCCGCAGCGCCCGTGGAGCGTGCTGCCCCCGCGCCGGCTCCGGCCGAGCCGCTTGCGACGGAACCGGCCCCGCTTCCGGAAGCGCTGGCGCCGTTGCCCGTCGAAACGCCCCCGGCTCTGACTGAGCCCGCGCCGATCGAGCCGGCCCAGCCGGTCGAAACCCAGGCGGCCCCGGTTTGGCCTTGGATCGCCGCTGGCGGCGCGTTGCTGTTGGCGCTTCTGGCCCTGTTCGGCTGGCGCCGTCGCCGTGCCCAGGAGGAAGCGGCAATCTACGAAGAACCGGCCTATGTCGCGCCGGTAACGCCTGTGGCCTCTGCACCCGCACCCGCGCCGCGCGCCGACGCCCACAATGCCGATCCGGGAGACATCGCCGCAATGGCCGCGAATTCGCATCCCGAAGCCGGGCGGCCTTGGCTGGAATTCCTGATGCGGCCGGTCCGCGCCGGCACCGATGCCGACAAGGCGGTCGTCGAGTTCGAGCTCACCGTCGGCAATACCGGTTCGGTCCGGGCCCGCGACGTGCGGATCTCCACCTGGATGTTCGCCGCCGGCGAAACCGGATCGGAGATGGAGCGCAGCCTGATCGAGCCGAGGGACGCCAAGCGGACCACTGCGACCATCGAGCCGGGCGACGGCACCCAGGTCGATGCCGCGATCGCGCTGCCGAAGCAGGACCTGCGCGGCAAGGTGCTGCCGGTCGTGGTCGCCGACGCGCGCTACACGTTGCCGGACGGCAGCGAGGGCCGCACGTCGGCCAGCTTCGCGGTCGGCCTGCCCAATGGCGAGGGGTTGGAGCCCTTTGCGGTCGATCTGCCGACCGGCTTGCGCGAGGATGTGGAGGCTCGTCTCCACGGCGAACCGCAGCGCGTCTAACGCCTCGAGCGAAAGGAGAAGAGGGGCGGCCATTCGTGGCCGCCCCTTTCCGTGTCGGCGTCAGGCCAGTTTCGCGAACCCGTTCACCAGATCGGCGATCAGGTCGTCCGCCGCCTCGATCCCGACCGAGAGGCGCAGCAGGTCCGGCGTGATCCCGGCCTCGGCCTGCGCTTCGGGCGGCATGCCGCGATGAGTCATGCTGGCGGGCTTGCAGATCAGGGTGGAATGGCCGCCCAACGAGGAGGCGAGGGTGATGAGCCCGAGTCCCGAAAGGAAATGCGAGGCCGCGGCGTCGCCGCCTTTCACCCGGAAGCTAAGCATGAAGCCCGGCCCGGCCTGCTGTTCGGCGGCGAGCGCATGATCGGGATGGCTGGCGAGGCCCGGATAGTGGACGATCTCCACCTCCGGCCGCGCTTCCAGCCATTCGGCGATCCGCCGCGCGCTCGTCTCGGCCTGATTGAGGCGCAGGGGCAGCGTGCGCGCGCCGCGCAGCGTCACCCAGGCATCGCGCGCACCGGCATAAAGGCCGGCCGCATTCGCCCACCATTGCAGCTTCTCCACCAAGGCGGGCGATCGTGCGAGCAGCGCCCCGCCGAACAGATCGCCATGGCCGTTGATCGCCTTGGTCGTGGAATGGAAGACGAGATCGCAACCCAGCTCCAGCGGCCGTTGCCGCAGCGGCGTGGGCAGGGTGTTGTCGGCGATCGACAGCGCGCCGGCGGCGGTCGCCAGCCCGGCCACGCGGGCGATGTCGGTGACGCGCAGCAGCGGATTGCTCGGCGTCTCGATCCAGACCAAAGCCGTCTCTCGCTCCAGAGCCGCGCCAAGCGCGTCGATATCGGTCATGTCGACGAAGGTTGCGGCGAGCCGTCCTTGCTCTTCGAGGCCCCGGATCAGCCGATAAGTGCCGCCATAGCAATCGTGCGGCGCGACGACATGGGCGTCGCCCGGCACGAGCAGGAGGGCGAGCAAAGCGGCGGACTGGCCGCTGCCGGTGATCGCGCCGCCGGTCGCACCCTCCAGTTCGGCGAGCAGATCGCAGAGCATGTCGCGGTTCGGGTTGACGGTGCGGCCATAATCGTAGGCCGGCTTGTCCTCGGCGGTCGACCAGCGGAAGGTGTCGGAGGCCCAGAGCGGCGGCGCGACGCCGTGCAGGCCGGGATCGGCGTCCGGCCGGGCGCCGGCAAGGATGGTGGCGGGATCGCGCTTCGTCATGCTTCCTCCAGGAACGGGCCGACCAGTGCGCCCAGCCGCTGCGCGTCCTTCAGGAACATGTCATGGCCCCAGAGGCAATCGAGGATGTGCAATTCGGCATTCGGCAAGGCGGCGGCGAGCGCCTCGCTCTGCTCGGGCGGCACCAGCCGGTCGCTCGATGCGGCGAGCACCAAGGTGGGGTAGGCGATCCGGGCCGGATCGACCTCGTGCCGGTCGATCGAGGCGGAGAGGCTGAGGAAGCGTTCCGGCGACATGACCTCGCCATAGACGTCGCCGCGCGCCTTCAGATAGGCGCCGGCTTCCGAGATGCTCAGCGGATCGGCGTCGGGAATGCCGCCGGCGAAGCGCCCGGCGAATTCCTCCTGGGTGCGGTAGGTGGTCATGGCGATGCCGCGCGCGATCGACTGGCCTTCCTCGCGCCGACCGGTGGCGATGCCGAGCGCGACGACGCGGCGCTGCAGCTCGCGGATCGCGGTCGCCGCCGGATGGGGCCGGGCCGGGGCGGAGATGATGACGAGCCTGGCGACCAGTTCCGGCCCCGCCTCGGCCAGCGCCAGCGCGATCATGCCGCCATAGGAGGCACCGATCACTGTGGCCGGGCCGCCACCCGCCGCGTCGATCGCGGCGGCGAGCACCTCCGCCTGCTCGTGCGTGGTGGGCGCGGTGCGGCCGGTCTCGTCGGCGGCGAAATCGAGGCCGAGGATGCGATGGCGCTTGGGATCGACCGCGAGCCCGTCGCCGACCAGCCCGGGCCACCAGCCCATCGATCGATATTCGCCGGTGGCGACGAAGCGGTTGGCGGAAATGCCGCCGAGCGCGACGATCAGTTCGCCGTCCGGATTGCCGGTGAGCCGGGCGAGAGTATGGGCGCCGAGATGCGCGAGATGCGGAGGGATCGCGACCTCGATGTCGCGGGCGCCGGCGGGAACCTGCATCAGCATCCCGCCGCCTCGCGCAGGTCGAACAGGTCGGCGACGACTGCTTCCGCCGTCGCCGCGCCGCCTGCGCCGCGCCCAATGCAGGCGAAATCGCGGCCATCGCGGGTCGTCACGCGGGCGCAATTCCATTCGCCGGGGAGCGCGGGGAGGCCCGCTTCGTCGGCAGGCACGAGCTCGACCCGGGCCGTGCCGTCCATCAGCCGCGCCGCCTGCACCCAGCGCCGGCCGCTGGCGCGGATGCGTGCCGCCGCCGCATCGTTCAGCGCTTCGGTGGTGACCTCGACCCCGGCGGGATCGACGCCGAAGGCCCGGGCGGCGATCAGCTTCAGCTTGGCTGCGGCGTCATGGCCCTCCAGATCGGCGGAGCTGTCTTCCTCCGCAAAGCCGGCGGCGCGCGCTTCGTCCAGCGCGATTGCGAGATCCGCGCCGGCATGGAGCCGGTCGAGGATGAAATTGACGGTGCCGTTCAGCACGGCGGCAACCTCGGCGATCTCGCCCGCCTGGCGTGCCTCGGCGACCGTCTCCAGCACCGGTGCGGCGCCGCCGACCGCAGCGGAGTGGCGGAGCATGCCGCCCCGCGTGGCGGCGAGCGCGTCCAGCTCCGCGCCGGCGCGGGCGACGACGCGCTTGCTGGCGCTGACGACATGGCGGCCGGAGCCGAGCAGGCGGCGGGACAGGGCCTCGCCGGTGGCATCGCAGGAAAGAACGTCGATCAGGATATCGGCGGGCGTGGCTAGGAAGGCTTCGACCGTGCCGGCGAGCGAGCAGGGCGGTGCAATGGCGCGGGTGCGGCCGGGATCGCGGACGAGGATCGAGACGATCTCGAAATCGGCTTCGGAGGTGAGCCGTTTGGCGAGCGCCTGGCCGACCACGCCATAGCCGGCCAGCGCGATGCGCAGCGGGCGGCGGGCCGAAACCGGCGCCGCCGCCCCGGTACAGGCGCCGACGCGGGTTGGCTCGTCGCCGCCGATCCCGGTGACTTCGATCGGCAGGCCGAACTGGGCGGCATGATCGATCGCCTGCGGCTGGATCAGCTTGCCGGCGACGCGGGCGGCATCGGCCCAGCTGATGTCGGTGAAGCGCTTCGGATCCTTGAGCACGGCGGGATCGCGGTCATAGACGCCGTCCACATCCTTGTAGAGCCGCACCTTTTCCGCTCCCAGCGCGCCGGCGAGGAAGACGGCGGACAGGTCCGATCCGCCGCGCCCGAGCAGCGTCCGCCGTCCGGCGGCGTCGAGGCCCACGAAGCCGGGGACAATGACCAATCCGGTCTCCAGCGCGGCCCGCAGCGCGGCATCGTCGAGCGCGACCGGCTGGGCGCTCAGGCTTGCGCCCTCGGTGGCGAGGCCGAGCGCTTCGGGACGGCAGATGGCGGCGGGGACGCCGATCCGGTCGCACGCGATGCGCAGCAGGGCGGCGGTGCGCTCCTCGCCGAGCGAGACGAGATCGGCGATGCCGGCGCAATCGACGCCCCCCGCTACTGTCGCGGCCTGTGCGAACAAAGCGTCGGTCTCGCCGGCCAAAGCGGAGACCACGACCACCAGCCGCCAGCCTTCGCGCCGCCGCCGGTAGATTTCTCCCGCCACGCGCGGCAGGTCATCGACGCTGCGCAGCACCGAGCTGCCGAACTTCAGCACCGCGACGGGTGTGCTGGCCGCTTCGGCGACGGGAGCGGCTTCAACCTTGGGAACGACCGACAGCGACATGACCAATCCTTCTTCACTCGCGAAGGACGATGCTGCCGAAA
Organism: Alphaproteobacteria bacterium; assembly: GCA_037190625.1. Classification (GTDB taxonomy): domain Bacteria; phylum Pseudomonadota; class Alphaproteobacteria; order Sphingomonadales; family Sphingomonadaceae; genus Allosphingosinicella. The sequence continues at coordinate 172,701 of JBBCJP010000010.1, read as the reverse complement.
GACCCCGTATACTTGCCGGTCCGGCCGCATCGTCCCCCTAAGGGGACCGCCACCTTGCCCGGGAGGGCAGGTTGGCGTGGGCCGGAGCCCACTCTTGATGCACGAAACGTGGCTAGCACGATCCGATGGCCAAATCCTTAAAGGCGGGCGGGGCCGTGGGTCAAGCGGCTTATGGACCCATAACGGTTCGTCGCGCTGCTCGCCTTTTTGCATTGATTTTCCGTAAGCCTATCAGGCAGGTATGCGCGCCATCCCAGCCAGACAGGATCACCCGCCCGATGACCTCCAAGCCGCCAGCAGACGGTTCCCCCAGCCAGCGCGGCGCACCCCGCCTGTCGATCGACATGGAGGCGAGCTCGCGCGCCGTCACCGCCAAGCCGTTCAAGGTGAAGGTGCTGGACCTGTCGACCGAGGGCTTCCGGATCGAGGCGTTCGTGATGCTTGAGGCCGGGACCGACATCTGGCTGCGCCTGCCCGGCCTGGAGCCGCGCCATGCGACGATCATGTGGGCGGAAGGCTATGAAGCGGGCTGCGCCTTCAAGCAGCCGCTCCATCAGGCCGTCGTCGAATCGATCGCCGGACGCGCCTGACCCGCCGCCACCTCAGATCGTTGCCATATCGATCACGAAGCGGTACTTCACGTCGCTCTTCAGCATCCGTTCGTAGGCGCCTTCGATCTCGTCCATCCGGATCATCTCGACGTCCGAGACGATGCCGTGCTCGGCGCAGAAATCGAGCATCTCCTGCGTCTCGGCGATGCCGCCGATCAGCGAGCCCGCGATATGCTTGCGGCGGAAAATCAGGCCCCCGACATTTGGCGAGGGATGCGGATCGGCGGGCACGCCGACCAGCGTCATCGTCCCGTCCCGCTTCAGGAGCGCCACGAAAGCGTCGAGATTGTGCGGGGCGGCGACCGTGTTCAGGATGAAATCGAGGCGTTCGGTCTGCGCCGCCATCTGCCCGGCATCGCGCGAGACGACGACCTCGTCCGCGCCCAGCGCCTTCGCGTCGTCGACCTTGCTCGCCGAAGTGGTGAAGGCGACGACATGGGCGCCCAGGGCCTTGGCGATCTTGATGCCCATATGGCCGAGCCCGCCGATCCCGACGATACCGACCTTGCTGCCCGGGCCGACATTCCAGTGCCGCAAGGGCGACCAGGTGGTGATGCCGGCGCAGAGCAAGGGCGCGGCGGCGGCGAGGTCCGCCTCGGCGTGACGGATGGCGAGGACGAATTCCTCGCGCACCACGATGGAATCGGAATAGCCGCCCAAAGTGTTCTCGCCCGTCACTTTGTCGGTGCCGTTATAGGTGGGGACGAAGCCGCCCTCGCAATATTGCTCCAGCCCTTCATGGCAGGACGGGCACGTCATGCAGCTGTCGACCAGGCAGCCCACGGCGGCGAGATCGCCCGCCTTGAACTTCGTGACCTCCGGCCCGACCGCGCGGACCCGCCCGACGATCTCGTGTCCCGGCACGCACGGATAGACCGTGCCGTCCCATTCGCTGCGCACTTGATGCAGATCCGAATGGCAGACCCCGCAATAGAGGATGTCGATGGCGACATCGTTGGGGCGCAGCTCCCGGCGCTCGAACGAGAAAGGCGCGAGCGCCGCGTCGGCGGATTGGGCGGCATAGGCTTTGGCGGCGGGCATGAGCGGTCTCCTGCGGTGCTGGACGCATGATGGCGGATTTCCGGAACGGCGTCACGCGCCAACGAGGGGCGTCCAAGCCGGACGGAAGAAACGCCGATTGCGGTTTCCCTCTCTGTTAAGTTGACAAAGTTTACAGGGTGAGGGGTGTTCTGGCGGGGGCGACGCGACGCGAAACTTCAGCATCTTCGTCCATATGCGCCATCATATGTGCCGCCGAAATTCTTTCGCGCGAGACGGACGTTTCAAAGAGCCGGTGAAGCAGGGCCTGAACCCCGATTCGGGGCGAGCCTGACAGAGCATTTCCTACATTGGAAGCGGATGGCGCTTTCGGCGGATTGCAGTCCTTCGCCACGCCCGGCATGGCATGCCGATGCCACGCGCCCGCACCTGGTCAGAAACCCGCATCGCCCTGTTCGTCGCGGCGGGCATCCTGGCGCTGTCGCTTGCCTCGCGGGTGGAAATCCCGATGGTGCCGGTGCCGCTGACCCTGCAGAGCTTGGTCGTCGTGCTGATCGGCGCGCTGGGCGGCTGGCGGCTCGCGCTGGTGGCGATCGGCGCCTGGCTGGCGGCCGGGGCGCTGGGCCTGCCAGTGCTGGCCGGCGGAGCATCGGGCATCGACCGCTTCACCGGGCCGACCGCGGGCTATCTGTTCGCCTTCCCGCTCGCCGGTGCGCTGGTCGGCTGGCTGGTCGCGCGCGGCTGGGACCGAACGATCTGGCGGCTGCTTGGCGCGATGCTGCTGGGGCATGCCGTGTGCCTGGGCCTGGGCGCCGGCTGGCTGGCGACATCGATGGGCGTGGCGCGCGCCATCGATGCGGGCTTGTGGCCGTTCCTGCCGGGCGCGCTCGTCAAATCCGCAGCCGCCGCTTTGATCGTGCGCTCCCTACGGCGCAGGTGAGGCGATCGGCGGGCTCGCTGCGCTCGCACCCACCCCTAGCCCCTCCCTTGCAGGGAGGGGAATGCAAGCCGCTTCTCACCCTAAGAGACACAAAAAAAGGGCGGCCCCGTCGGAGCCGCCCTTTCGTGTCGCTGAGATAGCGAAGACGAGATCCCGGCTTTCGCCGGGATGACTCCGCGCGCGCCTTGCGGCGCGCTGGGTCACTTGAGCTCGACGGTGCCGCCGGCTTCCTCGATCTTCTTCTTGATCTCTTCGGCCTCGGCCTTGCCGACGCCTTCCTTGATCGCCTTCGGGGCTTCCTCGACGAGCGCCTTGGCTTCGCCCAGGCCCAGGCCGGTGATCGCGCGGACTTCCTTGATCACGTTGATCTTCTTGCCACCGTCGCCGGTGAGGATCACGTCGAACTCGGTCTGCTCTTCGGCAGCCGGAGCGGCGGCGCCGCCACCGGCCGGGCCGGCGACCGCAACCGCGGCGGCGGCGGAAACGCCCCACTTTTCTTCCAGCGCCTTGGCGAGGTCGGCGGCTTCGAGGACGGTCAGCTCGCTCAGCTGATCGACGAGTGCATTGATGTCTGCCATTTTAAGTCTCCGTTTCGTTTCAGTTCGTCATACCGGCGAAGGCCGGTATCCAGTCTGGACCCCGGCCTTCGCCGGGGTGACGGAAAGGTTGGTTGGTCTTCCTTACGCGGCGTCCTTGGCGGCATAAGCGCCGAACACGCGGGCCAGCTTCGCGGCCGGAGCGTTGACGACCTGCGCGATCTTGGTGCCCGGGGCCTGAACCAGGCCGATGAGCTTCGCACGCAGTTCATCGAGGCTCGGCAGCTCGGCCAGGGCCTTCACGCCGTTCACGTCGAGGAGGGTCTCGCCCATCGCGCCGCCGACGATTTCGAGCTTGTCGTTCGTCTTGGCGAATTCCACCACGGCCTTGGCCGCGGCGACGGGATCGACCGAGGTGGACAGCGCGGTCGGGCCGGTCAGCATGTCGCTGAGCGGCGCGTAGCGCGTTCCCTCCACGGCGATGAGAGCCAGCGTGTTCTTCGCGACCTTATAGGCGGCCCCGGTCTCGCGCATCTTGATCCGCAGCTGGGTGGACTGAGCCACCGACAGCCCGAGGTTACGGGTGATGACCACCACGTTCGCCTCTTCGAACGTCTGCTTGAGCGCCGCGACCGCTTCCTTCTTTTGAGCGCGATCCATGCTGCTTCCTTCTAACCCGCCCGCCGGACCATCCGACGGGCGCACATACGGCGCGCGCATGCGCGCACCGCGAAAAGTCCGAAGGGGAGGGGGTTGCAGCCGAAGACTTCGGCAAGGCCATGCGACACGCGCGCAGCCTACAAATCTCTTCCCCGTCTAGGCTGGAAATTAAGAGGGGAGCCCTCACCAACTGTCTCGGACGGAACGCCAGGGCCGAGGCCCGGACGAAGCTGGGCCAATACAGGCTCCCGCGCCAAAGTCAACGTTTGCGGGAGCAGCGGCATGGTCATGCGAGGCGCCGCCGCCCATGCCCTCATCTGGGCATGTTTTCGTGCCGCCGCGTGGTTATCGTGCCGAAGGAGAATGGCGAAGCCTGGTCTTGCGGCCTGGCGACGCGCAGCTTATCTTTGAAATTCATCGACTTGAGGGGGGAGCTCATGGCGATCTGTCGACGCGTTTTCCTGGCATCCGCCGGCGCCGCCATGTTGGCGCCGACGCAAGTGCTCGCCCAGAGCGCGAGCACGGGAGCGGCCCGTGCGCTGGTCGCGACCTTCAGCTATTTCGACATGCCGGGCAATCATTTGCCCAACACGCTGGCCGACGGGCGGCTGATGACGCAGACGCTGCAGCGGCTCGGCTTCAACGCGGTCACGGCGATCGAGGACGGCACGGCGCGGGCGGCGCTGACCCGGATCGGGGCGTTCGTGGACGAATTGCGCAGCGGCGAGCTCGGTCTGGTCTATTTCGCCTGCCACGGCATCCAGGTCGCGGATGAGAATCTCGTCGTCCTGCCGGGCGGAGAGGCGTTCCTGAGCCTGCGCTCGCTGATCGACGCGCTGCGCGCCCGGACGGACACGGTGATCGTGCTGCTCGATGCCTGCCGCAACAATCCGTTTCAGGAAGTTCCGGAAGAAGCGCAGGTGTCGCGCGCGCTCGGGCGCAGCATGGCGGGCGGCGCGCGAGACAGCTTCGTGACGCTGGACCTCAACGAAGTGACGGCCGGCGACATGTCGCGCGCGGGCACGGCGCTGCGGCCCTTCTCGCTGCAGGGGAGCGGGGTGAAGATCGTCTTCGCGACCGATCCCAACAATGTCGCGCTGGACGGCGCGACGCCGGCGAGCGTCAACAGCCCGTTCGCCCAATCGCTGTCGCGGCGATTGCTGGAGCGGCGCAGCCTGGACGATGTGATCTCGATGACGACGGGCGACGTGATCCAGGCGACGGACGGACAGCAATCGCCCTGGAGCCAGGGTTCGATCGACCGCCCCATCTTCCTGGCCGGCATGCCGCGCCAGCGCAATCCGTCGCGGCCGCGATTCCAGGTGCCGGGCTAAAGGTTTCCCCGGGCTTGCTCCCTCTCCCCGAGAGGAGAGGGAGAGGCCAAGTCTAGAAACGGAAGCTCAGGTTGAGCTCCGGAGCGACCGCGAAGATCGGATCCGAGCCCCGCGCGTCGACATAATAGACATAGCCGCGGATGCGCGTGCCGAGCGCGATATTGTCGGTCAGGAAGACGTTATAGCCGAGCGCGATATCGCCCATGTAGCCGGTGCCGTTTTCGTTGATGTTAGTGACCGTCTGCGTGCCGCCGAAGCTTTCCGTCACGACCGAACGATAACGTCCCGGGCCCACACCGATCGAGAATTGCGCGGACAGCGAATGGCGGCTGTTGGCACCGAGCGCCGAATTGAAGCGCACGCCGATCTCGGCCGCGTCGATCGAGACCCGGTAGGAGCCGACTTCGGAATCGCCGGGCGCGAGATCGAGCCGCCGCTCGTCATTTCCCGCGCTGAAGCGGTGATAGCCGGCGAGCAGCGTCACGTTCGCCTCCGACGGCGTATATTCGCCGGTAATCGCCAATTCGTTGCGCCGCGCGCGATAGTCGTAATCGGCGGTGAAGATGTCGTCGTCATAGGTGTAGATGCCGCTGCCGCGCGAGCGCAGGTAGGTCGCCATCACGCCGAAACGGCCGTCGGGGGCGCGCGCGGCGATCGAGGCGCCCCAGGTGTCCATCGATTCGAGCCCATCCGCCTCGAAATCCGGCAGGAAGAACAGCTTCTGGTAGCGCGGGGTGACGGTGAAGCTCCAGCTTCCCGAATCCTCGTAATCGTCGGCGGTCTGGGCGAGCGCGGGGCTCGCGGAAATGGCTGCGCCGGACAGCATCAGGACAAGCAACTTCTTCATGGAACCCTCCCCGTGGCGAGGAGCGCCGGCGGCGCGACAACCGGTCGCGCCGCACTGTGCGTGGGCGGGCTGAACACGCCCGCCCACGCAACCCGCCCCCCATTGAGGCGTCCCGCTTAGGGTCGAGCAAGGTCTCCGGTCATGCCCATATCAGGGTATACAGCCCTGAAATCGCTTCCTAATGTGCCGGAAAAGCACTCCCCCGTCGGGGTGTGACAGGAGAGTCTGTGAGGCTGGCCGAGGCATTTGCGAGCGCGCCCTTCGAGGAAGGCGGATGGTATCGCGCGCTCGGTTGCCTCGCCGACGCGACGGGATCGATGCGCGGGCAGCTGATCGGCATCGGCGGGCCATCGCAGGTGCCGTTCAATCTGATCACCAATGCCGAAGACAGCATCCTCCAGTCCTTCATGGACATTGGCGGCGCCAGCCCGGTACGCAATTTCCGGGTCGCGGCCAGCGGAACGGTCATGCAGGTCGTCCACGAGGATCATTATGCGCAGGTCAGACTGCGGATGACGGACGACACCTACAACGATTTCTGCCGGGATTTCGATCTGCCGCACGGCATGCAGACCGTGCTCCAGCAGGGGCAGCGATCGCTGATCGGGCTGGCCGTGCTGCGCACCGATCGGGAGGGACGCAGCAATGCCGACCAGCGCGCGATCTTCGCGAGCGCCATGGGCGATGTCTTGCGCGCCGTACGCATCCAGCAGGCGATGGACGGGCAGAGCTTCCGGCTGCTCGCCGGCTCGCTGGAGCAATTGTCGGTCGGCGCGTTCGTCCTCGATTGCTTCGGCGCGGTCCGGGCGATGACGCCAGCCGCCGAGGCAGAACTGGCCTCGGCGGCCCGGCTGCGCTTGAGCGGGGATGTGTTGCGGGCGGTCCATCCGACCGAGCAACGCAATCTCGACCGGGCGATCGTGAACGCCTTGCGGGTGCCGAGGCGCGAAAGTTCGGTGGTGCTGAACGGCATTGGCGACGCCCTGCCGGCCGTTGCCGCAATCTTCCCGGTGCAGCTCGACGCCGCGCCGTTCGGTTTCGCGCCGAAGGTGCTGATCGTGCTGCGCGGTAGCTCGGTTCCGGACGTGGCGGCTTCCGTCGTGCAGCAGGCGCTGGGACTCACGGCGAGCGAGGCCGCGGTGGCCATGGGCCTCGCCGAGGGTCTTGACCGCGAGGAAATCGCGCTGCGGCGCGGCGTCTCGCCGGCGACGATCCATTCGCAGCTCAAATCGATCTTCGCTAAGGCGGGCGTCAGCCGCGAGGTGGAGCTGGTCCTCCTTGTCGTCCGTTTGACGCGGCTCTGAACGGAGAGCCCTAGCGCGTCGCCGGCTCCGGTTGCGCTTGCGGTGCGGGGGCGGGTGCCGCTTCGGGCTGCGGCGCGGGCAGCTGAGCGGGCGCCGGCGCCGCTGCCTCCTGCTTGGGCGTTTCGTCCTCGTCGTCGCGTTCGCGCAGGCCCGAGCTGCCGCGCTGCAGGAGCCAGCAATCATTGCCTTCGCACGCGACCAGCGAGCCGCTATCGGTGTTGAGCCGGATGACGCGGCCGTCATTGGTCGTCGTCACCTGATAGCGCGCCGGCTCCGCGCTTTCGGAGAGGTAGATGCCGGCGCCGACCAGCGCGCCCGCGAGCACCATGCCGGTCACGACCCGCCGCACCGCCACGTCGATCGTGTCGGCGAGCAGGCTGTCACGCTTCGGTTCCTCGTCGCGATAGCTGGAACGGTAGCGATGGTCGTCGGTCATGGAGGAGTCCCTTCTGGCGACGCTGTATTATTAACATAAATCACCGAGCGCAATATAAACGAAAAGGGCCGGAGCGTCGCCGCTCCGGCCCTCTATTTCGTCCTGCGCAGGTCAGGCGCCGGCGACTTCCGCCACGTCCACCTTCAGGCCCGGGCCCATGGTGGAGGAGAGGGCCAGCTTCTTGACATACTTGCCCTTGGCGCCCGACGGCTTCGCCTTGACGATCGCGTCCACGAAGGCGTCGAAATTCTTGCGCAGGTCCGCTTCGGAGAAGCTCGCCTTGCCGATGCCGGAATGGATGATGCCGGCCTTTTCGACGCGGAACTCGACCTGGCCGCCCTTGGCCGCCTTGACGGCTTCGGCGACGTTCGGCGTCACCGTGCCGAGCTTCGGGTTCGGCATCAGGCCCTTGGGGCCGAGCACCTTACCCAGGCGACCGACGACGCCCATCATGTCCGGGGTCGCGATGACGCGGTCGAAATCGATCTGGCCGCCCTGGATGGTCTCCATCAGGTCTTCGGCGCCGACGACGTCCGCACCGGCCTTCTTGGCTTCCTCGGCCTTGTCGCCCTTGGCGAACACGGCGACGCGCACGTCCTTGCCGGTGCCGGCGGGGAGGGTGACGACGCCGCGCACCATCTGGTCAGCGTGACGCGGATCGACGCCGAGATTCAGCGCGATCTCGATCGTCTCATCGAACTTGGACGTCGCATTGGCCTTGGCCAGCTTGATCGCCTCTTCGACGCCGTAGAGCTTCTGCGTGTCGAGATCGGCCAGCGTCTTCTGCTTCTTGGTCAGCTTCGCCATCGCCTTAGCCCTCCACCACGTCGAGGCCCATCGCGCGGGCGCTGCCTTCGATGATCTTCGTCGCCGACTCGATGTCGTTGGCGTTCAGATCCTTGAACTTCGTCTCGGCGATCGCCTGAAGCTGCGAGCGCTTGATCTTGCCGCCGGACACCTTGCCCGGCTCCTTGGAGCCCGACTTGATGTTCGCCGCCTTCTTGATCAGGAAGCTCGCCGGCGGCGTCTTCGTCTCGAACGAGAAGCTGCGGTCGGCATAGACGGTGATGATGGTGGGGATCGGCATCCCCTTTTCCTGGTCCTGCGTGGCGGCGTTGAACGCCTTGCAGAAATCCATGATGTTGACGCCGCGCTGACCCAGAGCCGGGCCGATCGGCGGCGACGGATTGGCGGCGCCCGCGGGCACCTGGAGCTTGATATAGCCCGTAATCTTCTTCGCCATGTGTCTCACTCTATAGTCGGGGCGGATCGACACGCGATCCGACCGGTTTCAAGTTTAGCGGTCCAAGCGACGCCGAAGCGTCTCCCGCATGTTTTCCATTGCTGTCGCGTTGGAAGGCGCGGCCCATAGCGCAAGCGCGGGCGAAGCGCAAATCGCAAGGTTGGGGCCCGGCGCAGATTGAAATCCCGCAGCCGGTGGGCGATGGCGAGGGAAACGACCGGAGTGCGCCATGCCCGATATGCCCGCGACCCTGCGCGACCTGCCGACGCCCTGCCTGGTGCTCGACGCGGACCGGATGGACCGGAACATCGCGCGGCTGCGCGGCCGGCTGGAGTCGCTCGGCGTGGCGGCGCGGCCGCATCTCAAGACCGGGAAATCGGTGGAGGTGGCGCGGCGGATGATGACGGCGCCGCAAGGGCCGGCGACCGTCTCGACGCTGGCGGAGGCGCGCCGCTTCGCCGAGGCGGGCGTGCGCGACATCACCTATGCGGTGGGGATTAGCCCGGCCAAACTGGACGAGGTGCTGGCGCTGCGCGCGGGCGGGGTCGATCTGGCGGTCACGCTCGATTCGCCGGAGCAGGCCGAGGCGGTCGCGGCAGCGGGCGCGGCGATCCCGGCGTTCATCGAAATCGACTGCGACGGGCACCGCGCCGGCGTGGCGCCAGGGGATGCGGCACGGCTGACTGCCATCGCGAGCGCGCTCGCCAAGGGCGCGGAGCTGCGCGGGGTGCTCACCCATGCCGGCGGCAGTTATGGCGCGCGCGGGGCCGAAGCGATCCGCGCCTGCGCCGAAGCGGAGCGCGACGCTGTGGTGAAGGCGGCGGGGCATTTGCGCGCCGCCGGCTTCGCCTGCCCGGTGGTCAGCGTCGGCTCGACTCCCACCGCCCATCACGCGGACGATCTCACCGGCGTCACCGAGGTGCGCGCTGGGGTCTATGTGTTCCACGACCTGGTCATGGCCGGGCTCGGCGTGTGCGCCTATGACGACATCGCAATCTCCGTCCTCGCCACGGTGATCGGCCATCAGGCGGACAAGGGCTGGACGTTGGTCGACGCCGGCTGGATGGCGCTTTCGCGCGACCGGGGCACCGCCGACCAGGAGGTGGACCAGGGTTACGGGCTGGTCTGCGACGTTGACGGGCGGCCTTATGGCGACCTGATCGTCGTCGGCGCCAATCAGGAGCATGGCATCGTCGCGCTTCGGCCCGGATCGCCCGGCCCGTCCGCGGCGCTCGCGGTCGGCGACCGGGTCCGCATCTACCCCAATCATGCCTGCGCCACGGCCGCGCAGCACGATCGTTATCTTGTCGTCGATGGCGGATCGGACGAGGTCCGGGCGATCTGGCCGCGCTTTGGAGGATGGTGATGACATCGACGGACATTCGCGCCGTGACGACCGACCGGGCCCCGGCGCCGGCCGGCCATTATTCCCAGGCGACGGTCGCGAACGGCTTCGTCTTCGTCTCCGGCCAGCTTGCCGTGATGCCGGACCGCACGCCGAAGCCCTATCTGGATTTCGAGGACCAGGCGCGGCTCGCGCTCGGCAACATGCTGGCGATCCTGCGCGAAGCCGGCTGCGATGCCGGCCGGATCGTGCGGGTGACGGCCTATATCGTCGGCGTCGAGAACTGGCCGCGCTTCAACGCCGTCTATGCCGAATTGCTGGGCGAAGCGCGCCCGGCGCGGACGGTCGTCCCGGTGCCGGAGCTGCATCACGGTTGCCTGGTCGAAGTCGACGCGGTGGCGCTGTCGCCGGCATAGGCATCGAGCCAGGCGCGCGTGAGGTCGGCCTCCCGCAGCAGCCAGGCGCGGAAGCGGGCCATTTGCGGCCGGAGCAATGCGTTGCCGCGAAAGCGCGCCTGAAACAGGCCGGCGGACCAGCTTCCGGTGGCGACCGGGAAGGGCAAAGACAGGCGCCCGTCGTCGACCATCCCGGCGATGAGCGCGACGCCGCACAGCGCCAGCCCGGCATCGGCGCGCACGGCCTCCACGATCGGGGCGATGCGGCGGAAGCGGATGCCGCGTTCGGGCGCGTCGCGCCGGAGGCGGTTGGCGGCGATCCACCCCGTCCAGTCCGGCACCAGCGGATCGTCCTTGTAGAAATCGAGATGCAGCAGCGGGAAGCCTTCCAGCCGGTCGCGCCGGCCGAGCGCCGCGATACGCCGAACATTTTCCGGCGAGCCGATCGGCAGCACGAAATCGCGGAACAGCGGCACCATGTCGGGATCTTCGGCCGGCGCAGCGAAACCGATCTCGCAATCCGCCGCGCCGAGACGCAGCGGCGCCTCGCCCTCGCCATTGACGCAGAAGCGGATATTGGGATGTGCGGCGCGAAACTGCGCCAGCCGGGGCAGCAGCCACAGATCGGCGAAATCCGGCGCGGCGGCGATGTGGATGTCGTGGCCGCGCTGCAGATCCAGCAGATCGGCGGCCGTTTCCAGCTCGCGAAAGGCGGCGCGCAGATGCGCCATGGCACCCAGCAAGGCCGGGGTCGGCGCCAGCCCCGAACGGCCGCGCGCGAGCAGGTCGATGCCGAGATAGTCTTCCAGCGCCTTGATGCGCTGGCCAATCGCGGCCGGGGTAATCGCCAGTTCTTCGGCGGCATTTTTGAGCGAGCCCGCGCGCAAGGCGGCCTCCAACGCCTGGAAAGCCTTGAGATGCGATGGCGCGACCATAGCCAAGATACTAAAGCTATTCTTTAGCTATTCAAAGAAATTTTAGCTTTTGCTTCGGTCGTGAATGCGAGACACTGGAATCGCAACCGAGGAGAACCCGGATGACCAGTCTCAAGCGGTTTATGATCGAGCGCGACATTCCCGGCATAGGCGGCATGTCGATCGTGGAGCTGTGCGGCGCCGCGCGGGCATCCAACCGGGCGATCGAGCAACTGGGCGGCAAGGTGCAATGGCAGCACAGTTATGTCGGCGGCGACCAGACCTTCTGCATCTATCTCGCCGAAGACGAGGACGCGGTCCGCCGACATGCCGAGCTTTCCGGGATTCCCGTCACCAGGATCGTCGAGATCCCGCAGGTCATCGACCCGCTCACCTCGAACAACTGAACGGGGGGGCGCCGCCCGTAACGCGGCGCCATCACATCAGGACAGGGAGAATGCGCGTGAGAAATCGGACGCTGGCTTTCGCATGCCTGCTTGCCGCCGCCACCGGCTGCGGACAGCCCGCTACGCCGGACGGCAATGCCGCCGCCGTCGCCGGAAACCAGGTTCCCGGCACGATGAGCGCCAGCGCTCCGGCGTTGAGTGGCGAAACCGGCTTCGCCCGCGCCGCTGCCTGCTATGCCCGTCTTTCGGCCGTCTCGCGCCTCTTCTCGGTGATCGCCGAGGACAGCACCGGCGCCGATCGCGACGATCTGATGGGACGCGCTTCGAGCCGGCTGGCGGCATCGGGGCGCTATCGGTCGATCGCCTCCGAACTGGGCGCGGGACTAGGCCGCAGCGCGAGCGACATCGAAGCGGCACTGCGCGCTGCGGACGACGAGGTCGAGCGGCAGCGGACCGGCATGCCGTTCGACGAATTCATGATCTGGGTGGGCCGCGAAGCGGACGGCTGCCCGCCGTCACCGGCGGCATGAGGAAGAGGCCATGAAAACCACAGGCAACATGCTGATCCCCATCGCGATCGCCGCACTGACCGCCGAGACCGCCGTGGCGATGTTGATGCAGCAGAGCGGCGCCACATTCGGCCGTCGGGGGGATGTCAAGGATTCGCACGACAAATATGCCAATGAAGACGTGCCGACGGCCCAGCCGAAACGCCGCAGCGGACGCAGCCCGCGCCGACGCGGCAGCCGCCGACGACAACGACCACGGGCACGCAGCGGCGCCCCGCCGCTCCACGGGGCTGATCCAGCGCCGGCCGCTGCCGGCGCGTCGGCTTACTTGACCCGCTCGACCTGCTCGAATTCGAGTTCGACCGGCGTGGCGCGGCCGAAGATCGAGACGGAGACCTTCACGCGGCCCTTCTCGAAATCCAGCTCCTCGACGATGCCGTTGAAGCTGGCGAAGGGGCCGTCCAGCACCTTGATCGAGTCGCCGATCTCGTAATCGACGGAGATGCGCGCCTTGGGCTCGGCCTTGGCGGCCTCGTCCTTGGTGTTGAGGATGCGCGCCGCTTCGGCATCGCTGATCGGCTGCGGCTTGCCGCTGGAGCCGAGGAAGCCCGTCACCTTCGGCGTGTTCTTCACCAGGTGATAGACGTCGTCGTTCATGGCGAGCTTGGCCAGCACGTAGCCTGGGAAGAATTTCCGGTCGCTCGTGACCTTCTTGCCGCGGCGGACCTCGGTGACCTTCTCGGTCGGGACCTCGACCGATTCGACCAACGCGTCGAGGCCCATGCGGGTGGCCTCGGCCATGATCGAATCGCGGACCTTGTTCTCGAAGCCCGAATAAGCGTGGATGATGTACCAGCGGGACATGATGGTTCCTGGCTTTCCCTGTCTAGCTCAGCAGGCCGAGCAGCTGCTGGACGATCGCGCTGAACGCGGAATCGACCCCGAAGAAGAAGAGCGCGAGCAAGGTGGTCATGATCACGACCATGATCCCGGCCATCAGCACCTCGCGCCGGCTCGGCCACACGATCTTGGCGGTCTCCGCGCGGACCTGCCGCAGGAATTCGCCGGGATTCACCTTCGCCATGCTCGGCCTCGCTTGTTTCGTCGCTCACGCCCCGGAGGGCGTCCGGGCAAGGGCCCGCTGCCCAGTCCCTTGGAACTGGCGCCGCTTTCCACCATGCCGGATTGGGAGCGCTATGTAGCGAGGCGCGGGGATGGGGGCAAGAGCGGGAATTGGCAGGAGTGGAGGGATTCGAACCCACGACCCTCGGTTTTGGAGACCGATGCTCTAACCGGACTGAGCTACACTCCTAGGCCAGGGCCGGCGACTTAGCGGGCGGCAGGGAAGGGCGCAAGGGGGAGCTCGCCGAACCGGCCCGCCGCGCGGCTTCATTCGTCAGGCGGCGGCGCGCTTCGCCTGCTCGGCCAGCATCGCGCGGGCCGTCGAAGCCGCGACCGGGCGCGAGAAGATGAAGCCCTGGATGCGATCGCAGCCCAGCGTGCGGACGATGCCGAGCTGCTCGTCATTGGCGACGCCCTCGGCCACCGTCTTCATGCCCATGCTGCCGGCGAGCGCGACCACTGCGCGAATGATCGCGGTGCTTTCCGGATCGTGGCGCGAGACCGACTGGACGAAGGAGCGATCGATCTTGAGCGTGTCGAAATCGGCCTTCCTCAGATAGCCGAGCGAGGAATAGCCGGTGCCGAAATCGTCCATCGCGAGGCGCACGCCGAGGCTCTGGATCTGCTGGAGGACCTTCTGGGTCGCGGCGGTGAGCTCCAGAAAGACGGTTTCGGTCACCTCCAGCTCCAGCCGGCTGGGTTCCAGCCCCGCCTGGGTGAGGGCGGAAACGAGCGTGACGATGAAGCCGGGATCGCGCAGCTGGCGCGGGCTGACATTGACGGCGATCGAAATGTCGTCCGGCCATTGGGTCGCCTCGCGGCAGGCGGTGCGCAGCACCCATTCGCCGATCCGGCCGAGCATTCCCGTCTCTTCGGCGATCGGAATGAACTTGGCCGGCGAGATCTGCCCCAGCTCCGGATTGTGCCAACGCAGCAGGGCCTCGAAGCTGCGGATCCTCAAGCTTCCGGCCTCCACCACCGGCTGGTAGTTGAGCGAGAATTCCCCGGCATCGACGGCGCCGCGCAGCGCCAGCTCGATCTTGCGGCGTTCCTCGGCCCGCGCATGGAAGCTCGGCTCGAAGAAGCGGATGTCGCTGCCGCTCGCATCCTTGGCGCGATAAAGGGCGAGATCGGCGCTGCGGATCAGCTCCTCGACCGTGTCCCCGTCGCGCGGGCCGATCGCGGCGCCGACGCAGGCGCCGACGAAGAGGCGCTGGTCGCGATAGAGGAACGGGCCCTGCAACGCGCCGACCAGCGCCAGGCAGAGCTGCTCCAGCTCCTCTTTGCTTTCGATTTCCGGCACGACGATCGCGAATTCGTCGCCGCCGAGCCGGCCGGCGGTCATCTCATCCGAGATCACGGTCTCGAAGCAGCGGGCGACCTGCTGCAGGACGTGATCGCCGGCGACATGGCCGAGCGAATCGTTGATCGTCTTGAAACGGTCCAGATCCACCAGCAGGATCGCGCATTCATGGCCCCTGTCCTTGGCCGCCGCCAGCGCCGAACCGAGATTCTCGATGAGCTGCAGCCGGTTCGGCAGACCGGTCAGCGCGTCGTGGCGGGCCATGTGGGCGATCCGGTCGGCGGCTCGGCGCGCGGCGGTCACGTCCGATCCGACGCCCTGATAGCCGGTGAAGCGGCCCTGCCGGCTGAATGTCGGCCGCGCGGACAGCGCGATGCACTTCATGTCGTCGCCGACGGGCAGGGCGATGACCAGCTCGGTGATCGCCTCTCGCCGCGCGGCGCTGGCCTCGGCGGCGGCGAGCTCGCGCCTCACCGGCTGCTCGGTGCGCGGCGCGGCGCGCAGCAGGTCGAGCAGCGACAGGCCTTCCAGCTCGTCGGTGGCGCGGCCCAATGCGCGGGCGAATCGCGCCGACACATTCTGGAAGACGAGCTGGCCGTTGGTCTGCCACAACCAGTCCGCGTCGGAGCTTTCATATTCGCGCAGCAACAGGCTGACCGTCTCCTGCCGCTCCTCCAGCAACAGGTCGAGATATTTGCGCTGCATGAAGGCGCGGCCGTTCATCAGCACGATCCAGAGCATCGCGGCGGTGTAGATCGGCCCGATCATCATGATCGGCAGCGATCCCGTGGTCGACAGCATTTGCGTGGTGGCGACGCCCATGACGACGACATAGGCCGCCGCCGCCGCCGGGATCGGCGAGAAGATGAAGGCGGCGCCGGCCATCATCGTCGCGGTCATCACGCCGAGCGCGAGCTGTTGGCCGTGCGTGGCATGTTCGAAGAAGAAGCGCGCGGGCACGGCCCAGATCAGCCCGAAGAAGATGCTGTGATAGGCGGCGCGATTGATCGTCTTGCGGGGGAGCGAGTGGATCTGGCGGCCGCCGAGCTGGCGGCGGTGGCTGATCATGTAGCACAGCAGCAGTGCCAGGCTGCCCAGCCACAGCGCCATCTCGGTGGGCGGCGCCCGGTCGTGCAGCATGTAAACGATGAAGAGCGCGTTGAGCGTTTGCCCGAGCCCGCCGACCAGCAGCGCCTTGCCCATCTCCTGGAGCTGGGCGGCGCGCACGCGTCCCCACCCCCTGGCGTCAGGGGGAGTGGCACGATTGAACACGACGCGCCAGTCGAGCTTGGGCAGACTTTTTTCGGTCATGGCGCTCCCAGAAGGAGGCCATAGCGCCCAAAGCGTTAGGGAAGCGTTATCTCATTTCGTTCAGGCGCGCCGCTTCAGGCGGCGATGTCGTAAATCTGGATTTCGCCCGACAAATAGAGATTGCGCGCCTTGGCTCGGGAAAGCTTGCCCGAGCTGGTGCGCGGCAGCGAACGCGGCGGCACCAGTTCCACCACGCAGTTGATGCCGGTGATCGCCCTGACCCGCTCGCGAATCTCCTCGCGAAGCCGGCCGCGTTCGTCGAGATCTGAGGTGCGGCACTGGACGAGCACCGCCGGCGTCTCCTCGCCACCGGGCGTGGTGATCGAGAAGGCGGCGATGTCGCCGGCTTTGAAGCCGGGCAGCTGCTCGACCGCCCATTCGATGTCCTGCGGCCAATGATTCTTGCCGTTGATGATGATCATGTCCTTGGCGCGGCCGACGATGTAGAGATAATTGTTGGACAGGTAGCCCATGTCGCCGGTGTCCAGCCAGCCGTCGGACTCGAGGCAGGCCTGCGTCGCTTCATCGTCTCGGAAATAGCCCACCATGACGGAGCTGCCCCGGCAATGGACCTTGCCGATCTCCCGCTCGCCCAGCGGCGCGCCGTCGTCGCCGCGGATCGCGACCTCCATGTCGCGGACCGGCTTGCCGCAATTGACCACCGCACGATAGCGCTGCGGCCGATCGCGCTCGCTGGCCGAGCCGCCGGCGAGCAAGGTCTCCTCGACCATCTCGACGACGATGCCCTCGCCTGGCGGCATCACGGTGACGGCGAGCGTCGCCTCGGCCAGGCCGTAGCTGGGCACGAAGCTGCGCGCGTCGAACCCGGCGGGCGCGAAGGTATCGACGAAGGACTGCATGACGTCAGGCCGGATCATGTCCGCGCCATTGCCTGCGACCCGCCAGCGCGACAGATCGAAGCGGTTCGCCACATCGGTCTGGCTCGACACCCGCCGAGCGCAGATATCGTATCCAAAGGTTGGCGAATAACTCATTGAATTCTGTTTGTTTCGCGTGATGAGATCGAGCCAGGCAAGCGGCCTGCGCGCGAAATCTTCCGTCTTCAGATAATCGACCGATATCTGGTTGGCGACCATCGAGAGCATGCAGCCGACCAGGCCCATGTCGTGATAGAAAGGCAGCCAGGAGACGCCCCTGTCGCCGGCGCCGATATGCATCGAATGGGCATGGGCCGCGAGGTTCGCGAGCAACGCGCGGTGGGTGATGACGACGCCGTGCGGGAAGCGGGTCGAGCCGCTCGAATATTGCAGGTAGGCGATATCGTCCGGCGCGGCCTGATGCAGCGGCGCGTCCGGCGCGGCTTCCTCGCCGAAGCTCTCCCAATCGAGTCCGGCAACGCCACAGATTTCGGCGGCCGTCGCCGCCATGGTCAGCTCGGCGGGATAGAAGAGCAGCGCGGGATCGGCGCTGTCGAGCTGCACCTTGAGCTGCTCGATATAGGCGTCGCGGCCGCCAAAGGAGGTCGGCAGCGGCAGCGGGATCGGCCAGGCGCCGGCATAGAGCGCGCCGAAGAACAAAGCGACGAATTCCGGCGCCGTTTCCGCGATCAGCGCGATCCGGTCGCCCGGCTTGATGCCGCGCGCGATCAGGCGCCGCGCGCTGGCGACGGCGTCTTCGCGCAATTCGGCATAGGGATAGACACGCACGAGCGTCGCCCGCGCATCGTGAAAATTCATGCCGCGCGCGCTGTTCGCGACATAATCGAGGGCTTCGGTCATCGTCGCGAAATCGGCCCGCCGGTGCGGCAGGGCGTCATCGGTCGGGGTCGGCTGGAGCGGTTCGTTCATTGGGGCGGTCATGTCCCGAAAATGCAATTCAGCCGTCGCCCATAGCCGACGGGGCGCGTTCATAATCCGGCTCGACTGTGGCACAAACATGGCCATGGCAACCCGTCCTCCACGCAAGCCGAAGCCGCCCTATGACGCGGACAGGCTCGAACAGGCCGCGCTCTCCTATGCGGGACGCTATGCGACGACTCGGGCGCGGCTTGCCGCGTACCTGCGCCGCAAGCTCGCCGAGCGCGGCTGGAAGGGCGCGGGCGAACCCCCCGTCGAGGATCTCGTCGCACGCATGGCACGGCTGGGCTATGTCGACGACCGCGCTTTCGCGGCAGCGCGTTCGGCTGCGCTCGGCCGGCGGGGTTATGGCGCGCGGCGCGTCTGCGAGGCGCTGCGCGCCGCCGGCATCGAGGAGGCGGACGCTGCCGGAGCGAAGGCCGAAGCGGAAGCCGACGCCTGGCGCGCGGCGCTGCGCTTCGCCGAACGCCGCCGACTCGGGCCCTTCGCGGCCACCGCCCCAGATCGTAACGGTTACGAAAAGAGTCTTGCGGCAATGCTGCGCGCAGGTCATCCTGCCCGCCTGGCGCGACGGCTTATTTCGGCGCGTCCGGGCGAGGTCCCGGAACCGGACGACGGATAAACGCCGGCGGTTCACATTTGTTAGAATAGTGGTAATTTTACGGGGTGTCGGAGCCCGTGGATCAATTGAGCATGTCGAGCGAGGAGGCGGTTGACGAAATCACGCCCGTTCCCGAAGGGAGCGGCGCGGCGCCTCGCATGGACGACGATGGCCTGCAACGGCTGGTCGGCAGCGTGAAGTGGTTCGACGCGACGCGCGGCTTCGGCTTCATCGTCAGCGACGAGGTGGACGGCGATATCCTCGTCCATTTCAGCGTGCTCAAGGAGCACGACCGGCGCAGCCTGCCCGAAGGCGCGATCATCGAATGCCTGGTGGCGGCGCAGGAACGCGGGCTGCAGGCGCGCAAGGTGATCGACATTGATTTGAGCCAGGCGATCCTGCCCGAGCCCGGGCGCTATTTGCCTGTGCGGGCCGACCGGATAGATCCCGCCGCCTTGATCGATGAGGCCGGCGAATTCGAGCCGGTCCACGTCAAATGGTTCAATCGGCTGCGCGGCTACGGTTTTCTGGTCCGCGACGAGGACGAGACCCAGGACATTTTCGTCCATATGGAAACGGTGCGCCGCGGGGGACTTGGCGACCTGACGCCCGACCAGGCGCTGAAAGCGCGGATCGCGGTGGGCAAGAAGGGGCCGCTCGCGGTCGAGATCGAACCGGCCTGACAGCCGGCGCGCAAGCAAGTCCTTGCGCGCGCCATCGCATAACGGCTAGGCGCGTGCGCCATGGGCTTCTTCAAGAATCTCTTCACCTGGTGGGAAGGCGCGTCGACCGGCACGCGGCTCCACAACTGGCGCTACGGCCGCAAGGTCGGCGCGGACGATGCCGGCAATGCCTATTTCGAGGGCAAGAAGGACGGCCGCCGCTGGGTGATCTACGCCGGATCGAACGATGTCAGCGGCGTGCCGCCCGAATGGTATGCCTGGCTCACCCGGCAGATCGACGCTGTGCCCGACGAGGCGCTGCCGCCGCCCCCGCCATTTCTGCGGGCAGCGACGCCGAACCTCACCGGAACGCCGCTCGCCTACCGGCCGCCCGGCGCGCTTGAGCGCGGCGGCCACCGTGCCGCCGCGACCGGCGATTACCAGGCCTGGACGCCCGACTGAGCCATGACCGTTCGCGCCGGTATCGCGATGCTTGCGGGCCTGGCCGCTTTGGCCGGTTGCGGCCCCACCGGCGCGCCGATCCAGAATGAGGCCGGGAACGAGACCACCGAAACCATCGACGTGCCGCAGACGGTGGACCGGCTGCCCGCCGGCACGACGCCCATGGCCGAACGGGTCGCCGTCCTGCGCCTGCTGAACAAGCGCAACGGCCAGATGCGCGATTTCGAGCTTCGGCCCGGCCAGGCGGTGCGTGCCGGCGACGTGATCGTGCGGCTGCGCGCCTGCGAGACGACCGCGCCCTGGGAGGTGCAGCAGCTGACCGGTGCCTTCGTCCAACTCGACGTCGCCAATCCGCAAGGGCAGTTCCAGCGCGTCTTTTCAGGCTGGCTCTACAAGGAATCGCCCGGCCTGAATGTCGTCGAGCACCCGATTTACGATGTTTCGCCGATGAGTTGCGCGATGACCCATCCCGAGGGCGGCGATCCCGCGGCGCCGGCGCGGGCGGCGAGCAACGAATCCAGCGCCTCGAACGAAGCGTCGCCGGCCCCGGCGCCGACCCCCGAGGCACCGCCCGCGCCGGCGCCGCCCGAGCCTTCGCCGAGCGCCGAGGAGAGCAACTGAAGATAGCGCTCCTGCGTGATCTCGATCGCGCCGAGGCTTTTCAGATGTTCGGTCATGAACTGGCAGTCGAGCAGGGTGAACCCGCCGGCGATCAGCCGCGCGACCAGCCAGGCCAGCGCCACCTTCGACGCATCGGTGCTGTGCGAGAACATGCTCTCGCCGAAAAAGGCGCGGCCGAGCCGGACACCGTACAACCCGCCGACCAGTTCCTCATCCTCCCACACCTCGATCGAATGGGCATGGCCGAGCAAATGGAGGTGGGCGTAGCTCGATTCGATCTCCGCATTGATCCAGGTGTCCGCGCGCTGGGCGCAAGCATGGACGACCTCGCCGAAGGCTTCGTCACGGGTGACTTCGAAACGGTCCGAGCGCAGCGTCTTGCGCAGCGAGCGGGACAGGTGGAACCCGTCCAGCGGCAGGATCGCGCGGCGGCGCGGCTGCACCCAGAACACGTCCGGAGCGTCGCGCCCGTCCGACATCGGAAAGGCGCCGATCGCATAAGCGCGCAGCAGCAGTTCCGGATCGATCGTCATTCGTGCAGCCTATCGCCGGGCGGGGCCGGCGGGCAACCTGCGGCTTAGAGGATTTCGCTCAGCTTCTCGACCGGCCGGGCGAGGCGCGTGCCCTTTTCCGTGACCACGAGCGGGCGCTCGATCAGCACCGGATCGGCGGCCATCGCGTCGAGGATCGCATCGTCCGACGCGCCTTGTGCGATCAGGTCCTTGGCGCGGTCCTCGCGCATCCGCAGCCCTTCGCGCGGGGTGATTCCGGCGGCGGCGTAAACGCGCTTCAGCTCATCGCGCGAGGGCGGCGTCTTCAGATATTCGATCACCGTCACGTCCACGCCTTCCGCCCGCAGCAACTCGAGTGCGTTGCGCGAGGTCGAGCATTTCGGATTGTGCCAGATCGTCGCCTTCACGCCTTCGGCTCCTCGCGCGCCAGCCATTCTTCCAGCCATTTGATCGTGTAGCTGCCTTCCTGGAATTCCGGATCGTCGAGCAGCTTCTGGTGGAGCGGGATGGTGGTCTTGACGCCTTCGATCACGAATTCCTGCAGCGCGCGCCTGAGGCGGCGCATCGCGCCCTGGCGGGTGGTGCCGTAGACGATCAGTTTGGCGATCATGCTGTCGTAATATGGCGGCACCCGGTAGCCCGAATACAGCCCGCTATCGACGCGCACGTTCATCCCGCCCGGCGCGTGATAATGGCTGACCAGGCCCGGCGAGGGCGCGAAGGTAAGCGGATCCTCGGCATTGATCCGGCATTCGATCGCATGGCCGCGGAATACGACGTCCTGCTGGCGCAGGGTGAGCGGATGGCCCTCGGCGATGCGGATCTGTTCGCGCACCAGATCGAGGCCGGTGATCGCCTCCGTCACCGGATGCTCGACCTGAAGCCGGGTGTTCATCTCGATGAAGTAGAACTCGCCATTTTCCCACAGGAACTCGATCGTGCCGGCGCCGCGATAGCCCATTTCGGCCATCGCTTTGGCGACCAGGCCGCCCATCCGCTCGCGCTCCTCGGCGGAGATGATCGGGGAAGGCGCTTCTTCCAGCACTTTCTGGTGGCGGCGCTGCAACGAACAGTCGCGCTCGCCCAGATGGATGGCATTGCCCTTGCCGTCGCCGAAAATCTGGAACTCGATATGGCGCGGATCGCCGAGATATTTCTCGATATAGACGGTGGCGTCGCCAAAGGCGGCCTTGGCCTCGGACCCGGCCTGCTTCATCAAAGTCTCGAGCTGGTCCTCGCTGGTGCAGACCTTCATGCCGCGCCCGCCGCCGCCCGACGCCGCCTTGATGATGACGGGATAGCCCGCCTCGTCGGCAATGCGCTTGGCCTCGGCAAGATCCTCGACCGGGCCGTCCGAGCCGGGGACGAGCGGCAGGCCGAGCTTGGCGGCGGTGCGCTTCGCCTCGATCTTGTCGCCCATCGTGCGGATATGTTCGGGCTTGGGGCCGATCCAGGCGATGTCGTGACTCTCGACGATCTCCGCGAAACGGGCATTCTCGCTGAGGAAGCCGTAGCCCGGATGGATGGCGTCGGCGCCGCTGATCTCGGCGGCAGAGATGATGTTGGGGATATTGAGATAGGATTCGGCGGCCGGCGGCGGACCGATGCAGATCGCTTCGTCGGCGAGCCGGACATGCATCGCATCGGCATCGGCGGTGGAATGGACCGCCACGGTGCGGATGCCCATTTCGTGGCAGGCGCGATGGATGCGAAGCGCGATCTCGCCGCGATTGGCGATGAGGACCTTGGTGATCGCCATTATTCGATGACGACCAGCGGCTGATCGAACTCGACGGGTTGCGCGTCCTGGACGAGGATCTGCTTCACCGTGCCGGATTTGGGCGCAGTGATCGGGTTCATCACCTTCATCGCCTCGATGATCAGCAACGTGTCGCCGGCATTGACCTTCGTGCCGGCAGCCACGAACGGGGCGGCGCCCGGCTCGGCCGAGAGATAGACGGTGCCGACCATCGGCGATTTGACCGCATCGGCCGGCGCGGCGGCGGCGGGCGCTTCGGCGGCGGGAGCCGATGCGGCGGGGGTTGGGGCCGGGGCCGCGGCGGCGGGTGCAGCGACATAGGTGGCGGGCGCGGCGGCGGCGCTCAGCTTGCGCTTCACGACGATGCGGCGATCGTCATCCTCGACCTCGATCTCGCTCAGATCCTTCTCGGTCAGCAGATCGGCGAGCTGCCGGATCAGGTCGGTATCGACCCGAATCGGCGCGCCACTATCCTTGTCTTCGCTCATCGGAACCTCGATTTTCCGCCCCGTTTTCGGGGCGCCCCACTGAAAAAAGGCGCTTGTGTGTCAGAGACGCGCCGCCGCGTCCAGAGCCAGCTCATAGCCCGCGGCGCCAAAGCCGGCGATGGTGCCGACGGCAACGCTCGCCACCCGCGAACGGTGCCGAAAGCTCTCGCGCGCCTGCGGATTGGACAGGTGCACCTCGATCACCGGCACGGCAACGGCCTTGATCGCGTCATGCAGCGCGACCGACGTGTGCGTGTAGCCGCCCGCGTTCAGGATCACCGCCTTGGCACCCCGGCCCTGCGCTTCGTGCAGCCAGTCGATCAGGTGACCCTCGTGGTTGGACTGGCGCATGTCGATGGCGAGGCCGAGCCCTTTCGCCTTGTCCTCCAGCCGCGCGGCGATGTCGTCGAGCGTGTCGGCGCCGTAAATCTCCGGCTCGCGCGCGCCGAGCAGGTTGAGATTGGGCCCGTTGAGGACGTAGATCAAAGGTGGCGTCGCCATGGCGGACCCCTATATGACGCTCGCGCGCAGGCTGCAAAGGCAAGGTTTCAAGGCATGAGCGAAGACGGCACGATCTCGATCCGCGTCAATGGCGGCCACCGTCGCATCCGCGACGGCATGACGATCGCCGATCTGGCGCTGGAGCTCGGGCTGGAGCCGACCAAGGTGGCCGTGGAGCGCAATCTGGAGATCGTGCCGCGCTCGACGCTGGGCGATGTGGTGATAGAGGACGGCGACGATTTCGAGATCGTGACGTTCGTGGGCGGAGGCTGAGTTTTGGACGACAATTGGACAGTCGCGGGCAAGACCTTCACGTCGCGCCTGATCGTCGGCACCGGCAAATATAAGAGCTTCGAGCAGAATGCGGCGGCGCTTGAGGCGTCGGGGGCGGAGATCGTCACCGTCGCGGTGCGCCGGGTGAACGTCTCCGATCCCGGCCAGCCGCTGCTGACCGATCATATCGATCCGAATAAATTCACCTATCTGCCCAATACGGCCGGCTGCTTCACCGCCGACGATGCGGTGCGCACGCTGCGGCTGGCGCGCGAGGCGGGCGGCTGGGATCTCGTGAAGCTGGAGGTGCTGGGCGAGGCGAAGACGCTCTATCCCGACATGCGCGAGACGCTGAAGGCGACGGAGACCCTCGTGAAGGAGGGCTTCAAGCCGATGGTCTATTGCGTCGACGATCCGATCGCCGCGAAGCAGCTCGAGGAAGCGGGCGCCGTCGCGATCATGCCGCTGGGCGCGCCGATCGGCTCGGGCCTCGGCATCCAGAACCGGGTGACGATCCGGCTGATCGTCGAGGGCGCGAACGTGCCGGTGCTGGTCGATGCGGGCGTGGGCACCGCCTCCGACGCCGCAGTGGCGATGGAGTTGGGCTGCGACGGCGTGCTGATGAACACGGCGATCGCCGAGGCGAAGGACCCGATCCTGATGGCGCGGGCGATGAAGCTGGCGGTCGAGAGCGGCCGGCTGGCCTATCGCGCCGGGCGGATGGGGCAGCGGCGCTATGCCGACCCTTCCAGTCCGCTGGCGGGGCTGATCTGAGGGAACGCCGCATCCCGCCCGGTCGTTGACGCGGCATGGACAAGATACCCGATCCCAAGGCCAAGCCCGATCCCACCGCCCATCACAAGATCGGCGACGACAAGGGCGAGGGCGGCCAGCGCGACATCCCGGTGGACAAGATCGAAACCGGGCAGGCCGGCGATGGCGGCGCGCCGGCTTCTCCTTGACAGGCGGGCGGCCGCATGATGCCCTTCGCTCTCCTTGTTCGTGAAGGAGGGTGAGTCGATGAGTGACAAGCAATCGGGCGACAAGAAGCCGGGCGAATGGGCGCCGGACACCGCGCCAGCGGACGCCAAGGGCGTCGGTCCGAAGGGCGATGCTCCGGCCGACGTGGGCGACTTCCGACAAGACAGTTTGGGCGCGGTGCGCTTCGTGCCGCTGATCGGCGCGGCGGGCTGGCGGGAGGATTGAGGGGAACCCGGGCGGCGCGGTTTCGTTTCTGCTTCAACGGCTTGAAGGCATCCAGTCCGGTTGCCCGCCTTGCAGAAGGAGACCTGTCATGGGTGAACTCACCGACAAGATCAAAGGCAATGTCAACGAGGCGATCGGCAAGGCCAAGCAGCACAGCAAGGACCCCGAGACCCGCGACGAGGGCAAGGCCCAGGAACTGAAGGGCAAGGGCCAGCAGTTCACCGGCAAGGTGAAGGGCGCGCTCGGCAACGACATCTGATTTCCCAGAGCTGGGAAGGGAGGCCGCTCCGGTTCGCCGGGGCGGCCTTTTATTTGGCGGAGATCAGCCCTTCGCCTTCTCCCGCAGCGCCGCGATCGTCGTCGCGTTGGTGATCTGCTCCACGTCGGTCTTGAGGTGGAGAAGGCGCAGGCCCCTTTCGGTCAAGGCCCGGTCGAGGGCAGGGGCGAAATCGGCGGTCGCGGTCACCGTCTCGGCCCAGCCGCCATAGGCCCGGGCGAGAGCGGCGAAATCGGGATTCACGAGCTGTGTGCCGGAAATGCGGGCCGGATAGTCGCGCTCCTGGTGCATCCGGATCGTGCCGTAGGCGCCGTTGTCGACCACGAGCACGATCAGATTGGCCCGGTGGCGGATCGCGGTGGCCAGTTCCTGCCCGTTCATCAGGAAATCGCCGTCGCCGGCGACCGCGACCACCATCCGATCCGGAAAGCGCAGAGCGGCGGCGATGGCGGCGGGCGGGCCGTAGCCCATCGAGCCGTTGGTCGGCGCGAGCTGGCTGGGGCAGGGGCCGTAATGCCAGAAGCGATGCCACCAGCCGGAGAAATTGCCCGCGCCGTTGCAGACGATCGTGTCGGCCGGGAGCTTCTCGCGCATCGCCGCGACGCATTGGGCGAGATCGAGCGTGACGCCTTCGCGGGGCTTCGGCGTCGCCCAGGCCGCCCATTCGGCATGGGCCTCGGCGCCCGCATCGAAATGGATGACCTCGTCGTCCCAGTCGGCGCAGAGCTCGGCGAATTCCATCACGTCCGCGCAGATCGGCAGATCGGTGCGATAGACCCGGCCCAGCTCCTCCGGATCGGGGTGGACGTGGACGAGGACCTGGCCGGGATGATCCGGCGTGATGAGCGTGTAGCCGTCCGTCGTCGCCTCGCCGAGCCGGGCGCCGACGGCGAGGATCAGATCGGCGTTTTTCACCCGTTCGACCAGCTTCGGGTTCGGACCGTAGCCGAGATTGCCGGCATAGGCCGGGCTGTCGTTGGAGATCGAATCCTGCCGGCGGAAGGCGACGGCGACGGGCAGGCCGATCCGCTCCGCCCATTCAGTGAAGTGGTGCGCGGTGCCCTTGCACCAGCCGGCGCCGCCGACGATCGCGACGGGGGAGGCGGCGTCCTTCAGCAGGTCCATCAGTGCATTGACGGCGAGCGGATCGGCGGCCTGGGCGACGCGGGCGTTCTGCGGGCGGTCCTCGGTCTCCACCTCGTCCTTCAGCATGTCCTCGGGCAGGACCAGCACGACCGGGCCGGGGCGTCCGGCCATGGCGGTGGCATAAGCCCGGGCGACATATTCGGGGATGCGGCGGGCATCCTCGATCCGCTCGACGCGCTTGGCCAATGGACCGAACATCGCGCCGAAATCGACCTCCTGAAAGCCTTCCCGGTCGCGGTCGCCGCGCGCGACATCGCCGATCAGCAGCAGCATCGGCGTCGAATCCTGGTGCGCGACATGGACGCCGACCGCGGCATTGGTCGCGCCCGGCCCGCGCGTCACGAAGGCGACGCCCGGCCGCCCCGTCATCTTGCCGTCGGCCTCCGCCATATAGGCGACGCCGCCCTCCTGCCGGCAGACGACGAGATCGATCGCCGGACTGTCGTGGAGGGCGTCCAGCGCGGCGAGGAAGCTTTCGCCCGGGACGGTGAAGATGCGGTCGCAGCCCTGCGCCAGAAGATTGTCGATCAGGATGCGGCCGCCGGTGCGTTTTTCGGTCATGGACACATTCTAGGGCTCTTCCGCGCGGCGGGGAAGATTCGGATCGGAAGTTGACGAACCTGACGCCCCGTCGGGGAGGGACGCCCCCTCCGCGACGCGTGCGCATTCGGGCCGATCCTCCTCCCCGAAGGGGTCGTCCGCGTCGAGATCGTCCCCGTCGCCCGGCTTCCGGAAACGGAGGAAATCCTCCCAGCCGTCATCGTCGTCGGGATCGGGAATATTCTCGAAAGTCAGGCGCGGGCGGCCCGCTTCCTCGTTCAGCGCGTCGCTGCGCACCCATGCGAGCAAGTCGCGCAGGTCAAGGGCGATGCGCTCCGGATTGCCGGGGCGCGCGACCCGGTCGAGATGCCGGCCGTAACGGCCCGGATCGCGATAGCGCATCATGAACATGGCGAGGCCGTCATTGTAGCGGCGATGCTCGCCGACCTGCTCGCCCTTGTAGAAATGCGGGACGGCGACGCCGTGGATGCAGCGGCTGAACGCTTCGTCGGAGATGCGGCGCACGGCATTGTCGAGGGCGTTGTCCCAGGCCTGGCGGAAGCTTTGCGCGTCCGGCCGGCGGACGAGCGCATAGGCGCTTTCCGGCGACATGCCGACGCGGCGGCAGGCATCGCGCACGCAGCCGCATTCCGCGAGAGCGCGGATGAAATCGGTCTGGCGCTCCGGCGTCCATCCGTCGCGGCGCGAACGGAGCGCCACGGGGGCGAAGCAGGGAGCGGGCGGAGCAGGCGCATAGGAAGCGCGAGGCGATCGTTTCTGGGTCATGTGCCGATTAGAACATATCTGGATTGGTGTAGGAAAGCATTTTGTGCCTATATGGATAATTATATCATACACCATGGTTTCTCACCGGGGCATGACCGACCCGGCATCTCCGCCGGGTGACGGGATGCGGCGCTTACTGACATCAATGTAAATCCTTGACCCCGGGAGCCACGCCGTTAGGCTGTTTCGGCATCCAAGGGAGACGGACATGACGACCAAGAGCGAGATGGCGACCAAGCTGAACGAGGCCGGCGCCTATCTGCCGGGCAAGAAGGTGAAGCTCGACTTCGGCGACGAGGGCGCGGTGATGCTCGACGGCGTGGCCGGCAATGTCAGCGAGGACAATGGCGACGCCGACACGACGATCAAGGTCGCCTGGTCCGACTGGCAGGACATGGCCGACGGCAAATTGGACGGCATGACCGCCTTCATGCAGGGCAAGCTGAAGGTCGAGGGCGATATGTCCAACGCCATGCAGCTCCAGGGCGTGCTGGCCAAGATCAGGGGCTGATCGCCGCCTTTCACTGACGTGGGCGTCTATCCGGCGCGGTTTGGGCCGTGCCGAATAGACGCTGTATTTCTCCCGATTTCTGATAAAATCGCCGCTCTCCAGGCGAAGGAGCGGCGCCATGACTCGTGGCCTTTATCTGCTGTTCGCGTTGGTTGCGTATTCCGTCTTTTTTGCGACGTTCCTCTATCTGATCGGGTTTGTCGGCAATCTTCCCCAATTGCCGCGAACGGTCGACCACGGGCCGGCGAGTCCGCTGGCGATGGCGGCGATGGTCAATATCGGCCTCATCGCCTTGTTCGGCCTTCAGCACAGCGTGATGGCGCGGCAGGGCTTCAAGCGGGCCTGGACGCGGATCGTGCCGGAGCCGATCGAGCGCAGCGTCTATGTGCTGCTCGCCAGCGCCGTCCTGATCCTGCTGTTCTGGCTGTGGCGGCCGATGCCGGCGGAGGTCTGGCGGGTCGAGAATGGGGCCGCCGTGGCAATGCTGTGGGGCCTGTTCGGGCTGGGCTGGCTGATCGTGCTGCTGAGCACCTTCCTCATCAACCATTTCGAGCTGTTCGGGCTGCAGCAGGTCTATCTGCATGCGCGCGGCCGGGCGGGGCAGCCGCCGCGCTTCCGCACGCCCTTCTTCTACCGGGCGGTGCGGCACCCGCTTTACGCCGGCTTCTTCCTCGCCTTCTGGGCGACGCCGGCGATGAGCCAGGGGCATCTGCTGCTCGCGCTCGGCATGTCGGCCTATATGCTGATCGCGATCCGCTACGAGGAGCGCGACCTGGTCGGCCTGTTCGGCGAGGATTATGCGCACTACCAGCGCGACGTGGGGATGCTGACGCCCCGGCTGCGCCGCCGAACCTGAAGCCCGGTTCGACTTCCCTTGACCGGACCGGGCGGCGCTGACTATCGCGAAGGTCCGGTTCAAGGGAGCGCGATCCATGAAGAAAATCTACCCCGACGCGGCGGCGGCGCTGGACGGATTGCTGTTCGACGGCATGACGATCTGCGCGGGCGGCTTCGGTCTGTGCGGCATCCCCGAGCGGCTGATCGACGCGATCCAGGCAAGCGGGGTCAAGGACCTCACCATCGCCTCCAACAATGCCGGGATCGACGGCGAGGGGCTCGGCAAGCTGCTGCGATCGCGCCAGGTGAGGAAGATGATCTCCTCCTATGTCGGCGAGAACAAGGAGTTCGAACGGCAATATCTGGCCGGCGAGCTGGAGGTGGAATTCTGTCCGCAGGGCACGCTCGCCGAACGCTGCCGCGCGGGCGGGGCGGGCATTCCGGGCTTCTACACCAAGACCGGCGTCGGCACCCAGGTGGCCGAAGGCAAGGAGGTCAAGACTTTCGACGGGCAGGATTATATCCTGGAGCGCGGCATCCGCGCCGACCTCAGCATCATCAAGGGCTGGAAGGCGGACGAGGCCGGCAACCTCATCTTCCGCAAGACCGCGCGCAACTTCAATGCGCCGATGGCGACGGCGGGCAAGATCTGCGTCGCCGAGGTGGAGGAGATCGTGCCGGTCGGCAGCATCGATCCCGATCATATCCATTTGCCCAGCATCTATGTGAAGCGCCTGATCCTCGGCGCGCCCTATGACAAGAAGATCGAATTCCGCCTGACCCGGGAGCGCGAGACGGCGTGAAGGCGTCCGGCGTCCTCGGCAGGGCTCGCCTTCGGCTCGCACCCACCCCTAACCCAGCACCGGGTGAACAGCGCCCCGCGCTGTTCAGATCATGCCGGGGGCATGATCGGCCCGGCGCTCTTACAGGGAGGGGGATAGCGCTGGCGACCGCCCTGATGCTGTCCGCCTGCGCCACGGTGCCGTTTTCCGCACCTGAAGCGGCCTCGGCGCCGACCGTGCCGCCCGGCATGCAGTGGATGTACGGCTCCGGCGAGGGCGGGGCGGCGAGCATCCAGGCCTATCATGCGTTCCGCGATCATGTGCTGGCGGCGGTGCGCGCGCGGCCGGCGGACAGCGTGGTGCTGGCCGAAGGATCGACGCTGGCGCAGCCGCGCTTCCTGCCCTGCGGCGAGAGGCCACTGGCGGTCGTGCTAGACGTGGACGAGACGGCGATCCAGAATCTCGGCTACGAATATGACGAGGCGGTGCGCGGGCTGACCTACGACACGCCGCGCTGGAACCGGTTCGAGGCGACGGGCGCGGACGCGGTGCTGCCCATGCCGGGCGCGGTGACGGCGCTGAACGCGATCCGCGCGGCAGGCGTCACCGTGATCTTCAATTCCAACCGGATCGCCGAGCATGCCGCCCAGACCCAGGCCGCGATCGAGGGCGCGGGCCTCGGCCCCGCCCGGCCGCGCGAGACGCTGTGGCTGAAGGGCGATATCGGCACCGGATCGCCCAAGGATCCGCGCCGGACGGAGATTTCGCGCCATTATTGCGTGGTGGCGATGGCCGGCGACCAGCTCGGCGATTTTTCCGACCTGTTCAATGCCCGCTCGCTGAGCGTGCCCGAGCGCCGCCGCGCGGCGATCACGCAGCCCTTCGCGGCTTTGTGGGGCAATGGCTGGTTCATGCTGTCCAACCCGGTCTATGGGCGGGGCCTGAGCGGCGATTTCGACGACGTATTTCCAGCGGACCGCCGCTGGAGCGATCCGCAAGGAGGACAAGACTGATGCCCTGGGACCGCAATCAGATGGCCGCGCGGGCCGCGAAGGAGCTGCGCGACGGTTATTATGTCAATCTCGGCATCGGCATTCCGACGCTGGTGGCGAACAACATCCCCGCCGGCATGGAAGTGACGCTGCAGAGCGAGAACGGGATGCTCGGCATCGGGCCCTTCCCTTATGAGGACGAGGTGGATGCCGACCTGATCAATGCCGGCAAGCAGACGATCAGCCAGCTGCCTTCCTCCTCCTATTTCGGGTCGGACCAGAGCTTCGCGATGATCCGGGGCGGGCATATCGACCTCACCGTGCTCGGTGCGATGGAGGTGGCCCAGAATGGCGACATCGCCAACTGGATGATCCCCGGCAAGATGATCAAGGGCATGGGCGGCGCGATGGACCTGGTCGCCGGGGTCAAGAAGATCATCGTCGTGATGGAGCATACGTCCAAGAACGGCGACCCGAAGTTCATCGCGGAATGCACTTTGCCGCTCACCGGCAAGAATGTCGTGGACATGATCGTCACCGATCTCGCCGTGTTCCAGCGGCCGGACCATGACAGCCCGTTCCGGCTGATCGAGCTGGCGCCGGACGTGACCGCCGAGGAAGTCGCGGCCAAGACGACGGCGCGATACGAGAGCTGACCGCGATGCCGTAGCGGCATTACACCGGCGATTGCCCTCGCTCGGCAAACCCCCTTATGTCTGGACCGTGGGCTCGGCAGGACAGGGGAATGAAATGATGCGTTCGGCACTCTTCGGCGTGGCTCTGGCGAGCCTGATCGGCATGGCGGCGCCCGCCCAGGCGCAAACAGCGGCGGCCGGCCCGGAAATCTGGCGGCTGGATTGCGGCGAGATCCACGTCTCCGACCTCAACGTCTTTTCGGACAGCTATCTTTATGTCGGGCAACAGAAGACGCTGACCAGCAGTTGCTACCTGATCCGTCATGGCGATCGCTACCTGCTGTGGGATACGGGCCTGTCGGGCGAGATGATGGGGCAAACGGTGGAGAACGGCCCCTTCCGGATGACGTTGCGCGAACGGATCGTGCCGCAGCTGGCGCGGATCGGCGTGCGGCCGGAGCAGATCACTTTCGTCGGCATCAGCCATTTCCATTTCGATCATAGCGGACAGGCCGCGGATTTCCCGAACGCGACCCTGGTGATCGGCCAGGGCGACTGGGACGTGTTGCGCGCCGAGGGCGCGCCGGCCAATCTGGCCGTGCCGTTTCGTCCGTGGATCGAGGGTGGCGGCACCGTCCGGCCGGTTCCGGGCGATATCGACATCTTCCACGACGGTACGGTCATGATGCTGAACCTGCCCGGCCACACGCCGGGGCATCACGGTCTGCTGGTGCGGCTCGCCAGCGGGCGGAACCTGCTGCTGTCGGGCGATCAGTTCCACTTCACCGAGCAGGTCGCCAACAACGGCGTGCCTTCGTTCAACACCAACCGCGCCGACACGCTTGCTTCCTCGGCGCGGCTGCTCGCCATCGCCGAAAATCTCGGCGCCGATCTGATCATCCAGCACGAGGCGGCGGACATCGCCAAACTTCCCGCCTTTCCGGCATCGGCGCGATGAAGACATTGCTGTCGCGCGCGCCGGGCGGGCCGGAGACGCTGGAGCTGGCAGAGCTGCCCGACCCCGTCGCGGGGTCGGGTCAGCTCCTCGTCGCGGTGAAGGCCTGTGCGATCAACTATCCCGACGTGCTGATCATCGAGGACAAATACCAGTTCCGCCCGGAGCGGCCCTTCGCGCCGGGCGGCGAGATCGCCGGGATCGTCGAGGCGGTGGGCGAGGGCGTTTCCGATTGGGCGCCGGGCGACCGGCTGATCGCGATGCTGGGCCATGGCGGCCTCGCGGAGAAGGTGATCGTCAATGCCGCCACAGCCTTGCCGCTGCCCGAGGGGCGCAGTTTCGAGGACGGATCGGCGCTGATCCTCACATACGGGACAACGATCCACGCCCTGCTGGACCGGGGAAAACTGAAGGAAGGCGAGACGTTGCTGGTGCTGGGCGCGGCCGGCGGGGTCGGGCTGGCGGCGGTGGAGCTGGGCAAGGCCTTCGGCGCACGGGTCGTCGCGGCGGTGTCGTCCGAGGAGAAGGCCGAAGCGGCGCGCGCGGCCGGGGCCGACGCAGTGATGATCTATCCGCGCGGGCCGTTCGACAAGGATGGGGCGAAGGCGCTGGCCCAGCAGTTCAAGGACGCGGTCGGCGGCAATGGCGCGGACGTGATCTACGATCCGGTCGGCGGCGATTACGCGGAGGCCGCGCTGCGGGCGATCGGCTGGGAAGGGCGGTTCCTGGTGGTCGGCTTCCCGGCGGGCATTCCCAAGCTGCCGCTCAACCTCACCTTGCTCAAGAGCTGCGACGTGCGCGGTGTCTTCTGGGGCGCCTTCGCGGCGCGCGATCCGAAGGCCAATGCGGCGCATATCGCGACGCTCTTTCGTCTCTGGGACGAAGGGAAGATCGCGCCCAAGGTCAGCCGGACCTGGCCGCTGGCCGAGGGCGGGGACGCGATCGCGCATATGGCGGCGCGGCAGGCCGTGGGGAAGCTGGTGGTGACCATCGCCGATTGAGGCGGCAGGCGACCCTATTCCGCCGGCGCAGGTTCCGCTGCGGGTGACGGGGCGGATGCGGCGCGCTGCTGCCTGATCCCTGCGACGACTTGCGCTTCGACGCCGTCGAGCTGCGCGCGCGCGCGTTCGGCGATGGCGGGTCGCTGCTCTTCCGGCGCTGTGGCGATGAACGCATCGATTGCCTGTGCGAGCGACTGGCGCTGCGCGGCGCAGCCGGCCAGGACGCTTGCGGCGCCTGCTTCGGGAGTGACCGACGCCGGCACGGCGTTGGCGCCAGCCTCGACGCACTGTCCGAATGCGCTGGCGGCCTGTTGGAGGCCCGCCGACGCGGTCTGGTCCTGCGCCAGAGCGGCAGCCGGAAGGACGGCAAGACAAAGAACGGAAAGCATGGGAGTTCGAAACATTGGGATTTCCTTACTCTTTCTCCTTCCGTGCCAGATTCCCGCCGCAAGACAAGCGGCTTTTGACGAAGGGTGGCTGCACGGCGTTGCGCGGCGGGGCCTTCCCTCCTATCTCCGCCTTTGAAACCAAATGCAGCAAGGACCGCCATGACCAGCTTCGACGACCGGCAGCGCGCTTTCGAGACCAAGTTCGCGCGCGACCAGGAAATGCAGTTCAAGATCGTCGCGCGGCGCAACCGGCTGCTGGGCCAGTGGGCGGCCAAGAAGATGAACCTGACCGAAGCCGAGGCCGACGCCTATGCCAAGGATGTGATCCGCGCCGATTTCGAGGAAGCGGGCGACGAGGACGTGATCCGCAAGCTGCTTGGCGACCTGACCTCGGCCGGGATAGAGGTCGACGAGGCGGAAATCCGCGCCCAGATCGAGCACAAGACCGCCGAGGCGCGCCGCCATTTCATCGAGTCGATGGACTGATGCCGATGGCGGCCGACGCGATCGAGGCGCTGATCCGGGAGAATATTCCGGACGCCGAAATCGAGATCGTCGATCTGGCCGGCGACGGCGATCATTATGAGGCGCGGGTGGTTTCGGAGAGCTTCCGGGGTCAGCCGCGCGTCAAGCAGCACCAGCGCGTTTATGCGGCGCTGGGCGGACGGATGGGCAACGAGCTGCACGCGCTGAAGCTCAGCACCGCCGTTCCCGATTGAAGGATGAGTGAGATGAGCGACGCCAACACCCGCATCGACGAGATCGTGAAGGCCAACCAAATCGTGCTGTTCATGAAGGGTACGGCGCTCTTCCCGCAATGCGGCTTCTCGTCGCGGGCGATCGCCATCCTCGACCATCTCGGCGTCGCGTTCGAGACGGTCGATGTGCTGCAGGACGCGGAAATCCGGCAGGGGATCAAGGATTATTCCGACTGGCCGACCATTCCGCAGCTCTATGTGAAGGGCGAGTTCGTCGGCGGATCGGACATCATGATGGAGATGTTCCAGGCCGGCGAGCTGCAGGAGCTGGTCGCCGGCCTGGCCAAGGTGGACTGAGCTTCACATCATCGACGCGACCGCCGCGCCCATCAGCGCGCGGCGCAGGCCGATGCGCTCCAGCAGCGCCAGTGCCAGCACCACGGCGGCCTGGGCCAGCACGAAGGCGATGCCGAGCGCGGTGATGCCGGCGAAGACAAAGATCACCGCCACGCTCTTCGCCACCCACAGGAAATTGCCGATGATCACCAGCCAGACGAAGGCCGGCGAAGCGGCGTTGCGCGTCGCGAGCCAGCCCATGAACAGGCCGCACGGGATCAGGAGCGCGCCAGCGGCCATGAGCAGGGCCGGCGACAGGCCGAGCGGCCCCGACAGCAGGTTCGCGCCGGGGATCAGCACCGCCGCCATGCCGAGGCAGCTTGCCGCGTCGAGAAGAAGCACGCGCTTCAGGAAGGGAGTCATCTGCATATCGTCCTCCGTCGTTCGGTGAGGCGGATATGCTCCCTGGGAGGGAAGGCCGTCGATTACCCGGAAAGTAATGGCGGTTTTCACGGGAGCGGCGCAGGACAGGGACATGAGCACGATCGCCGCCGATCCGCCGTCCTTCGGGGACCAGCTGCGCCAGTGGCGCGGCCAGCGCCACATGAGCCAGCTCGACCTTGCGCTGGAGGCGGAGATTTCCTCCCGCCATCTGAGCTTCGTCGAAACCGGGCGTTCCAAGCCCTCGCGCGACATGGTGCTGCGCCTCGCCGAATGCCTCGGCGTGCCGCTGCGCGGCCGCAACGCCCTGCTGCTCGCGGCGGGCTACGCGCCGGCCTATCCCGAGAAGGGCATCGAAACGACGGCGATGGAGACGGCCCGCAATGTGATCTCCCATGTGCTGAAGGCCTATGAGCCCTTTCCGGCGCTGGCGATCGACCGGCACTGGAACATGATCGAGGGTAACCGCATCGTCTTCGCCCTGATGCAGGGCGTGGCGCCGCATCTGCTGGAGCCGCCGATCAACGCGGTGCGGGTCAGCTTGCACCCCGAGGGCGTCGCGCCGCGGGTGGTCAACCTGCCGGAATGGCGCGGCGCGCTCTTCTCCCGGCTGCGCGACCAGATCGCGACGAGCGGCGATCCGGCGCTGGCGGAGTTTCTGGCGGAATTGCGATCCTATCCCGGCGGCGAATCGACGGCGGTGGCCGGCTATCCGCTGGCCATTCCGCTGATCATCGACACGCCGCTCGGCCGGCTGTCGCTGCTGACGATGAGCTCGGTCTTCGGCTCGCCGGTGGACGTGACCCTGTCGGAGATCGCGATCGAGTCGCTATTGCCCGCCGACGAGCAGACCCTCGAAGCGCTGCGCAAGCTCTAGAAAAGCGAAGGGCGGGCCGCGCGACCGGAAAAGTGCGCTGGCCCGCCCGGAGTTTGGAACCGTGGACGCGCAAACAGATACATGGCCCGTGCCAGGCCGCGCGAAGCCCGGAAATCCGCGGGGTTTCAAGGTAAACGGGATTTAACCGCGTTCCCGCCCTGTAAGAACCACCGACAGTTGCGGTACCGTGCCGTTCATCCACCGTTCACCGAAACGATTACAATCGTAATCGTCAATTGCCGAACGGAGCAGGACATGGCCGAACGCATATCCGGGGCCGAGCACGAGATCATGGAAGTGCTCTGGCGCGAGGCACCGCTGACGGCGGCCGAGGTCGCCGAACGCGCGCCGGCCGAGCGCGGCTGGAGCATCCGGACCGTGAAGACCCTGCTGTCGCGCCTGCTCGCCAAGGGGGTGCTGGCGCATGAGGAGGATGGCAGGCGCTATCTCTACCGTCCGGCGGTCGCCCGCGACGATCATGTGGCGCGCGAATCGCGCGCATTGCTCGATCGGCTGTTCGGCGGCAGCGTTTCGCCGCTCGTCGCCCATCTTGCCGAGCGCGACGATCTCAGTGCCGAAGATATCGCCGAGATCGAGGCGCTGCTGAAGGCGCTGAAGCCGTGACCGGCTGGTTCTTCGCCAACCTCGCTTGGGCGAGCGTGCTGATGCTTGCCGTGCTGCTCGTCCGCCGGCCGTTCGCACGAATCTTCGGCGCCGGCCCGGCTTATGCGCTTTGGCTGCTGCCCTTGCTCCGCCTCGTCATGCCGCCCTTGCCCGCCTGGCCGGCCGACGTCCCGAACCTGCTTCCTTCGCAAACGGTGATCCTGTGGGCGGAGGAGACGGCCGCGCCCATGTCGCCGGACGGCGGACCCGGGCAGTGGGTGCCCATCTTGCTCGCGATTTGGGCCCTGGGCGCGGCCGTTTTGCTGGCCTGGCAATGGCTGGCCTATCGGCATTTCCTGGCCGCCTTGTCCGCAAGCGCGCGCGGCATCGGCACCCATGGCGGACTGCCGCTGGTTGAAAGCGATGTGGTCACCGGGCCCTTGGCGCTCGGCCTGCTTGACCGGCGGATCGTCGTGCCGGTCGATTTCGTCACGCGCTACACGCCCCCCGAGCGAGCATTGGCGCTCGAGCATGAGGCCATCCACCATCGCCGCGGCGACATCTGGTGGAATCATGCCGCGCTCCTGCTGCTTGCCTTCAACTGGTTCAACCCGATCGCCTGGATCGCCTTTCACGCCTTTCGGGCCGATCAGGAACTGGCCTGCGACGCCGCCGTCACCGCTTCCGCGGATGCCGAAGCGCGGCGCGATTACGCGCAGGCCCTTGTCAAATCCGCGAGCCGTCCCGGTCTGATCGCAGCCTGCCCGCTGAATCACGCCGATCAACTGAAACGGAGGCTGAGAATGATGAAAGACCATAGGCGGAGCCGCGCGCGGCTGATCGGCGGCGGGGCCGCGCTTGCGCTGCTCGCCGGAATCGGGATGAGTGCGGGCGCACCGAGCCTCGCGCAGCAGGCGGAGCGGACGCAGAGCGAGCCGCGCACCGAACGGCGCGAAGAGCGGATCGTTATCCGCACGCATGGCGGCGACGGCGCTCGGGTCGAAACGCGGACCGAGTCGGACGGCGCCCGCGTCGAGCGCCGGCGCGAGCATGTGATCGTGATGGCCGGCCGAGACGGTGCGGAGACCATCGACCGGCGCGCCATCCGGATCGAGGGAGGCGGCCCCGGCATCAGCCTGCCGGATGGTTGCGACGACGCGCCGGCCCAGATCGACGAAAGCGAAGGCGGCCAGACCCGCGTCATATTGTGCGACCGCGGCGGCGGCACCCCGGTTGAACGCGCCGATCGGCTCCAGCGCACCCGCGACAGGCTCGCCGGCGAGGAGGATATGAGCGGCGAATCGCGCGATCGGGTGCTCGGCGTGATCGACCGCGAGATCGCCCGGCTCCGCGCCCAATAATCCGACAAACCTGGCCGGCGGGCGCGAAATGCCCGCCGGTCCTTCATTTTCGCCGGCGGCAATGCCACATGGCGGGCATGGACAACTGGCCCACCGGCAGGATCGAGCAGCTGCATCCCAAGGTGCGCCGCTTGCTCGCCGCCAATCCCTCGCCCTTCACCTATACGGGCACGCAGACCTATCTGGTGGGTACGGGCGAGGTGGCGGTGATCGATCCCGGCCCGGATTTGCCGGAGCATGTCGAGGCGATCCTGGCCGCGACGGCGGGCGAGCGGGTCGCCGCCATCCTGTGCACCCACACCCACCGCGACCACAGCCCGGCGAGCCGGGCGTTAGCGGCGGCGACCGGCGCGCCGATCGTCGGCTGCGCGCCGCTGGCGCTGGCAGATGACGGGCCGCGCGCCGACGCCGCCTTCGATTTCGACTATGCGCCGGACCGGGTGCTGGCTGACGGCGAGACGGTGACGGGGCCGGACTGGACGCTGCGCGCGGTGGCCACGCCGGGGCATACGTCGAACCATCTCTGCTTCGCGCTGGACGGCGAGGGCCTGCTCTTCACCGGCGATCATGTGATGGGCTGGTCGACCACGGTGATCGCGCCGCCGGACGGCGACATGAGCGCCTATTTCGCCAGCCTCGATCTGCTGCTCCAGCGCGACGACACGGCCTATCTGCCTGCCCATGGGCCGGCGATCGACAAGCCGCGCAGCCACGTCCGCGCGCTGATCACGCACCGGCGGATGCGCGAGAAGCAGATTCTCGACCGGATCGGCAAGGGCGAGGCGCGTATCCCGGAGATGGTGGCGCACATGTACCGCGACATCGATCCCCGTTTGCATGGCGCGGCGGGGCGTTCGGTGCTCGCCCATCTGGTCGACCTGGAACGGCGCGGGCGGGTGCGCGGGGAGGGCGAGCGGTGGATATTGGCCGCCTGAAACCCTACGCGCCGCTCGCGGCGGCCGGCTTCTCGCTGCTGCTCGCCGGGCTGTTCCTCGGCTATGCGCTGCGCCCGGCCGTGGCGCCGCCGCCCGCGCCCGATGCGATGCGGATCGCCGATGCGACCTTGCTGTCGGTGCGCGAGCAGGGGCGGCTGACCCTGTTCGAGGCGCGCTTCGTGGCGATGGAGACGTCGAGCGAGACGCGGCTCGGCCTCACCGCGCGCAAGACGCTGATCATGCCTGGCGACGTGCGTTACGGTGTCGATCTGTCCCGGCTGCGGCGCGAGAATCTGAGCTGGGACGCGGCGACGCGCACGCTCGCCGTGACGCTTCCGCCGCTGGAGATCGCCGGGCCGCGCATCGATCTCAACCAGGTGCGCGAACATGCCGAAGGGGGCTTCCTGATGGCGCTGACCGATGCAGAGGAGGTGATCGACGATGCCAATCGCCGCCGCGCGCAGGAGGAGCTGATGCGCCAGGCGCGCGAGGACCGGCCGATGGCGCTGGCCCGCGAGGCGGCGATGCGGTCGGTGGCGCGCAGCTTCGCCATGCCGCTGCGCGCGGCGGGGATCGACGCGAGCGTCGCGGTGCGGTTCGTGGACCCGTCCGGGGCGGAAGTGGCCACTTTCCTCGACCGGCCGCGCCGGACCGAGGATGCGATCGACGACCGGCGCGCGGGGACGCAGGTGAACGCCGTCAGCGATTAGCTCAGTTCCAATTCCCGGTTCCGTTCGGGCTGAGCCTGTCGAAGCCCTGCCCTTCTCTTCTGCCTCAAGAAAGGACAGCCCTTCGACAGGCTCAGGGCGAACGGGGTGTTTCCGTCTCGATGAACAGACTCGTCGCGCCTTGATCGCGCGCGCGCACGGGGCCATGTGCGGTGCGTGAATGGGGAGTAGAGCGCGATCATGAACGCACCCAATGTTTCGCTGAAAGGGCTGGACCTGCGCGCCGAGATCGATCGGCTGCGCAAGGAGCGCAACGCCGTCATCCTGGCGCATTATTACCAGACGCCCGATATCCAGGACCTGGCCGATTTCGTCGGCGACAGCCTCGATCTGTCGCGCAAGGCGCAGGCGACCGATGCGGACGTGATCGCCTTTTGCGGCGTGCGCTTCATGGCCGAGACGGCGAAGATCCTGTCGCCCGACAAGATCGTGATCCTGCCCGACATGGACGCCGGATGCTCACTGGAGGACAGCTGCCCGCCCGAGCAGTTCGCGGCGTTTCGCGCGGCCCATCCGGACCATATCGCACTGACCTACATCAATTGTTCGGCGGCGGTGAAGGCATTGAGCGACATCATCGTCACCTCCTCGTCCGCCGAGACGATCCTGGCGCAGATCCCCGAGGACCAGAAGATCATCTTCGGGCCGGACAAGCATCTGGGCGGCTATCTGTCGCGGCGGATCGGGCGGGACATGCTGCTGTGGCCGGGCACCTGCATCGTCCACGAATCCTTCTCGGAGACCGAACTGCTGAAGCTCAAGGCGCAGCATCCCGGCGCGCCGGTGCTCGCCCATCCGGAATGCCCGGGCCACATCCTCGACCACGCCGATTATGTCGGCGCGACCTCCGGCATCCTCAAATATGCGCTGGAGAGCGAGGCCGAGCTGCTGATCGTCGCGACCGAGCCGCACATCATTCACCAGATGGAGAAGGCGGCGCCGCACAAGACCTTCATCGGCGCGCCCGGCGCGGACGGCAACTGCAACTGCAATATGTGCCCCTATATGGCGCTCAACACGATGGAGAAGCTCTACGTGGCGCTGCGCGACCTGGAGCCGCGCATCGAGATCGAGGAGGGCCTTCGCGTGAAAGCCAAGCAGAGCCTGGACCGGATGCTGGAAATGGCCGGCAACACGGTCGGCAAGGGCGATGTCGGCAAGCCGCGGATCACGGGGGACTGAGGCGCTCCGTCACCACGTCATCATCGACTCCCCATCGTCACCCTGAACTCGTTTCAGGGTCCATGAACTCGGAGGGTGATGGTTCACACAAACGGGTGTTCATGGATGCTGAAACAAGTTCAGCATGACGTCTTGGGGTGTCAGCCGCCCCCGCCGGGCCTGAACTCCGTCCGGTCGAACTTGTCCTCGCGGCGCTTGCCGAACAGGAGACCGCGCTCCATCCGCCCGCGCGCGGCATCGTAATAGGCGACCAGGAAATCGCGGTCGAAACCGTCCGGAGCGGCGCCGATCTTGTGGCGGATCGTGGCGGCGACGGTGGCGATCGTGTCGGGATGATCGTTGCGCAGCACCTCCTCCAGCGTCTGCAGCTCGTAAATGCCGTAAACATCGAGCTGCGCTTCGGTGAACGCGAAGCTTTCCGCCCTGCTCTCCTGCTGGAGCCGGTCGATGCCCAGCTTGCGCTTGGGCACGTTCACGACCCAGGTGCCGGCGAGCAGGTCGCCGATCCGCAACCGGTCCTGGTTGAAGAAGGGGAAGATCACGAACAGGCCGGTCCAGAGCAGCCCGGCGAGCGCGGTCCAGCCGCCGGCGCTGCCCTCCGCGACATTGTAGCCGAGGAAGGAGAGGGGCAGGTAGAATTCGATCTCCCGCATCAGGTTGCGCGCGATCACGCGATCGGCGGTGAGCCGATCGCCGCCCCGCGCGACGACGCGCAAACCGAGCATCCGCTTGCCGAAGGTCGCGGCGCGCGGGCCCATCTCGAACAGGATGAAATAGAAGTTCCGCAGGAGAAAGAAGCCGAGCAGCCAGATGATGGCGCCGATCTCCACGCTTTGCATGCCCAGACTAGCAACAAGGATCAGGCACAGGATTGAGAAGACGACCAGCGCCAGGATCATCGCCACGAGATCGATCATGAAGGCGCCGGCGCGCTGGCCGAACTCGGCCAGGCTGAGGTGGAGATCGACGCCTTCGGGCGTCACCAGGCTGCGGCGGCGACCGGTGAGCGCGCGGCGGTTGACGGCGGCGAACTCAGCCATGCCGGGCCCCGCGCGGAATGTAGAAATAGCCGATCCAGAGCGTGATCATCGCCAGGCCGATGGCGTAGCGGGTCGCATCGCCGGTGACGAGCTGGCGGCCGAAGCCCTCCAGCAGGCCGGCGACGAGCAGCATGACGACCACGCCGCCCATCACGATCGCCGCCGAACGTCCCGATCGGGCGGCGGCGGCGATCCGCGTCATCTCGCCCGGGAAGACGACGCTCCAGCCGATCTTGAAACCCGCCGCGCCCGCCAGCACGATCGCGAACAATTCGGTCGAGCCGTGAATGATCAGCCAGCCACCCATCTCGAAGCCGAGGCCGCGCGATTCGAACAGGGCCATGAAGGCGCCGAGCATCGAGCCGTTGTGGACGATCAGCATCGCGGTCGGCACGCCGAAGGCGAAGCCCAATGCGAAGCACAGCATCGCGACCTGGCTGTTGTGCGTGAAGAGCATGGTCGCGAACACGCTGAGCCCGTCCGCGCCTTCGTCGTGATAGAGCGTCTCGCGCAGCGTCTCCGCATTGGCGCTGAAGTCGCGCCCGCTCGCCAGCTCGGTGGGGACGAAGCTGTCGAACCAGACCGGATCGCTCTGCACCAGGACATAGCCGGCGAGCGCGCCGACGATCATCAGCAGCAGGGAGGCGAGGGTCTCCTTCCACAGGCCCTGCACCGCGACCGGCCAGTCATGCGCGAAGAAATCCTTGATCCGGCTGCCGGCGCGGGTGCGCACGCCATAGACGAAGAAATAGGCGCGGGCGCACAAAGCCTCGAGATAGTTGACGAGCTCGAGATCGAGCGAGGTCTCGCGCGCGACCGAAAGCGAGGAGAGCGCGCCGCGATAAAGGATCGGCAATGCCAGCAGATCCTCGTCGCTGAGCTTGCGCAGCGATCCGGATTCGGCGCGGGCCAGGATATCCTCAAGCTGTCGCCATTCCGGCTCCCGCGCCGCGCGGAAGCGGCGGGAATCGGCGGGCGGCAGGGCAAGGTCGGGCGCGTCGGTCACAACAGGCTCCGCCGCTTGAAATCGAGATAGGCGTTGACGAGGGCCGGGCCGGCTTCCGCCGCCG
Source organism: Alphaproteobacteria bacterium (assembly GCA_037190625.1). GTDB lineage: Bacteria > Pseudomonadota > Alphaproteobacteria > Sphingomonadales > Sphingomonadaceae > Allosphingosinicella. The sequence goes on along the minus strand of JBBCJP010000010.1, from coordinate 129,461 downwards.
GCGTCTCGATCACATGCGCGCCGAGATGGCGGAGCCGGGTCAGCACCAGCCGGCGTTCGCGCAGCAGCGAGGCGGCGGTGACGGCGCGGCTGATATCGTCGGGCTCACGGGGCTCGGCGGCGGTGAACTCCTCCAGCTCGGCATCGCGCAGCACCACGAACAGCACGAGATGCCGGCGCAGCAGCGTGCCCACCGATTCAAGCATCAGCTCGGCCGAGATGGTGTCGGCGAATTCGGTGAAGATGACGATCAGCGAGCGGCGGGCGAGCGTGCCCGCGAGGGTGGCGATGGCGAGCGTGTAATTGGTCTCGTTGTCCGAATAATCGATCCCCGCCGCGACGCGCTGCAGCGTGGTGAAGGCGCGCGGGCCGGAGATCGGCCGGCTCGACGCGCGCGGCCGGGAATCGAAGGCGAAGAGGCCGACCCGGTCTCCCTCCTTCAATGCGACATAGGCGGTGAGCAGGGCCGCCGAGACTGCCCGGTCGACGCGCGGCAGGCTCTCCAGCGGTTCGCACATCGCCCGCCCGGCATCGATGGCGATGACGATATTGTTGTTGCGCTCGGTGCGATATTCCTTGGCGATCAGGCGGGTGTGGCGGGCCGACATCTTCCAGTCGATCGCGCGCCGGTCCATGCCCTGGCGATAATCGGCCAGCGCCTCGAACTCGGCGCCCTCGCCGACCTGCATCTGCGCGATCATGCCGTGCATCGCATCGCGGGTGAGCAGGCGCGGCGCCTCGTCGCGCACCGGGCGGATGTCCGGGCTGATCAGGACCGGCTGGTCGAGGCCGAGCCGCCGCTGCTTCCAGACCAGCCCGAGCGGCCCTTTCCAGCGCACCCAGACCGCGTCCAGCATCGCCGTGCCGCGCCGCTCCGCTTTCAGCACGACCGCCGCCGCGCCTTCGGCCATGTCGACGGCCGCGCGCCAGCCGAGCGGCGCGCTGACCGGTCCCGAGGTCTCCAGCGCCACGCCGGCGGCACGGGGCGCGCGGCGCGCGAAGCGGAGCCGGGCGACGATCGCAAAGCTCTCGCCGACGGCGGCCGCGCCCGGTCCCTCGCATGACAGGTCCACGCCGCGTGGCCCGGTGCCCAGCAGGGCATCGATGGCCCCGGCAACCGCAAGCAGCACCAGCAACGCGAGCCCGGCGGTCCACAGGCCCGGCTGGAACAGCCCGACCAGCAACGCCACCGGCGCGATCGCCGCGGCGAGCAGGATGGCGAGGCGGGTCGGGTAGATCAACGCGGCGCCCCGACCTCTTCGATCAGGCGGGCGATGATCGTCTCGACCGGGCGGCCTTCGATCTCGGCGGCGGCGGAGAGGAGGACGCGGTGGCGCAGCACGGCGGGGGCGAGCGCCTTGACGTCGTCGGGAATGACATAGTCGCGCCCGTCCAGGGCAGCGCGGGCGCGGGTTGCGCCGGCGAGCATCGCGGCGGCGCGGGGCGAGGCGCCGCCTTCCAGGTCCGGCGCCTCGCGGGTCGCACGCACGAGGGCGACGATATAGTCGGTCACCTCGCCGACCATCGGCACCGCGGCGACGGCGGCGGCCGCCTCGCCGAGCCGGCCGGCGCCGACCTTCTGCTGGATGCCCCATTCGTCCGGCCGGGGCGCGCCGAAGCGGGCGCCGTGGCTCTCGACGATCCGGCGCTCTTCTTCGGCGGAGGGATAGGCCATGACATGCTTGAACAGGAAGCGGTCGAGCTGGGCCTCGGGCAGCGGATAGACGCCTTGCTGCTCGATCGGATTCTGCGTCGCGATCACCATGAAGCGATCGCCCAGCCTGTAGGTCTCGCCGTCGATGGTGACGGCGCGCTCCTGCATCGCTTCCAGCAAGGCGGCCTGGGTCTTGGGCGGCGTGCGGTTGATCTCGTCGGCGAGCAGCAATTCGCAAAAGATCGGGCCGCGCGTCAGCGTGAACTGGCTGGTCTGGAAGTTGAACAGATTGGAGCCCAATATGTCGCCCGGCATCAGATCCGGCGTGAACTGGATGCGGCCGAAATCGAGGCCGAGCACGCGGGCGAAGCATTGGGCGAGGAAGGTCTTGGCCGTGCCCGGTGGGCCCTCCAGCAGGACATGGCCGGACGAGAAGAGCGCGATCAGCATCAGCTCGACCGCCTCGTCCTGGCCGACGATCGCCCGGCCCACTTCGGCGCGGATCTCGTCCGCCAGGCTTTTCACTTCGCTCACGTTCACGCGATCACGTCCTTCTTCCAGTGATAGAGGTCGCGCGCCGCCGCCATCAAAGCAGGTCGGTCGCTGGCTTGGTCCAGGCGCTCGGCGAGCGCGCTGAAGGCGGGGCCGTCCGACTTGTCGAGCCGGTCGAGATAGGCGTCCAGTTCCGCACCCTGCAACCAGGCGGGCGCGCTGGCAGCGCGTGCAGATTCCTGGCGCATCACATCGGCATAGGCGCCGCCGAGCCGCGCTTCGCGTCCGGCGAGGCGGATCAGGCCGGCGCTGTTCTCGACCAAAGCGGTCTTGCCGAGCGGGATCGCCCGCTCCTCGGGGCGGGGCTGACCGAAGCGAAAGGCGCCGTGCAGACCGGCCAGCAAGGCGGCTGCGATCAGCGCCAGCGTCATCGCCAGGAAGGGCGGTTCGAGTGCGAGGCGCAACAGGTTCGATGAACCCGCCCCCGCGAGGCCGTTCAGCGTGAGATCGAAATCGATCGCATATTGCTCGTCCTGGTTCAGCGCGTCGAGCAATTCCAGCGCGGCGCGCGCCGTCGCGGGATCGCGCAGGCCCTGATTGTTCACGAGATCCGGATCGGCGATGACATAATGGGGCCGGTCGCCAAGCCGGGCGACCAAAGCGCCGCGGCCCAGAGGCACCAGCGGGACGATGCCGTCTCCTTCGATCGCCTGCGGCGATGCGGGCACCGGGAAATCGAGTCCCCGCAGCAGGCCTGCGCCTGCCGCGGTGCGCCCGGGCGTTGCGCCCGCAGGAACGACGCGCACATTTTCGCCCAATGCGGACAGCGACTGGATCGGGATGCCCGGCCCGAACGCGCGGACCCAGCCGCGCCGCCGCCGGTCCGGCACCGTCATCCATTTGGGCAGGATGATGAGGGTGGGATAGCTGGCGCGGTTCTCCAGCAGACGGGAGAGATCGTACGCCTTGGTCTGCGGCTCGACCGACAGGACCAGCAGATGATCGAACAGCTCGTCATGGTCGCGGACCAGATGCGCTTCGCGCACGGCGCCGGCCAGCTCGACCAATCCCTTATAGCCGGTCGCCGCCACCGATTGCGCATGGGCGCGCCCGTCCCGCTGGGAGCCCAGGCTGCTCCCGAAGGCGAGCAGCAGCAGCAGCACCGCGAAACCGGCGATGCCGATGGCGATCAGCGCGATGACGAGACGGGGGCTGAACGGATTGGCGGCGCTCATCCGCGCCATCCTTCGGCGAAGGCGAAATCCTCATAAGCCGCGCGCGCCTCGCGCCAGTCGGCCTCGATCAGCGGCCGGCGCGCGAACAGGCTGCGCTCGACCGCCATCGCGATGCGGGCGAAAGCCGAGCGCGGCTTGGCGGGGATCGCGTCCAATGCGGCGATGTCGCGGCTGGTGAGCGCGGGACGGACCAGGTCGGGACGGCGCGAATCGATGTCCTCGATGCTGCGGAAGAGCAGCAGATGGGCGGCCTCGGAGAATAGCCCCCGCGCGGCGAGCGCATCTGCCTCGCCCAGCAACTGGCGCGCCGGCGCCGCATCGGGTCGCCAGCTTTCTTGCGCTGCCGCCTCGGCACGGCGCCAGCGCCATTCGCGGCCGGAGAGGCGCATCGCCAGCACATAGAGCAGGAACAGCACCAAAGCGGCGACGGCGACCCAGAACAATATCTGCACCACGGGCCAGATCGCGCTGATGAAGCGGCCGAGGCCGCCCAGCCATTGCGGCATTTCGGGGGGCTCGATTTGCGGCAATTCGAACTGAATCGAGCGGTCGGCGAGAAGCTGGCGATGCGCTTCCGCAAAAGTCGCGTCGTCGATAGGCGGTTCCAAAGCGGGGGATGAGGGAACATCGGTGCCGGCGGCCGCGACGTCCCCGCCGAGCGCCGGCGGCGTCTCCTCCCCCGGAACGACGGGCGGCTTGGCTATCATCCGCTTCGCTTCCCCCTGGCGCCGACAACCGGCCCGATCATCTAGGCATGGCGGTGACAAGGGGGCAAGCCGAAACGGGCCGCGCGCCGAGCGGAGTTGAAGCTGGACTTGTCACGATGTCCGCGCGAGATTGCGGCCAATAAAGGAGGGGGGGAAGGGGCCATGGCGACGGTAGCGCCGCAAGACAGCATAGACCTGGGACGGGTGATTACGCGCAGCATCGACGCGCTTTTCAAGAATGCCCTGCCGTTTTTCACCTTGTCGCTGCTGCTCGCCGGTCTGCCGACATTGGCGATGCAATGGTGGATGCTGAGTTCGCTGGGCAACTTCGCCACCGATCCCGAAGCATTTCTGAGCGAGCGCTTCTGGGGGATGACGGCGGCGAGCATCGTCGTTGCCGGCCTCTCCTCGGCCCTTGCCCAGGCCATTCTCGTTCGATCGACCATCCTGCATCTCGGCGGGCGGCCGATCGAGATCGGCCAGAGCGTCGCCGTGGCATTCGGGCTGCTCCTGCCGGTCGTCGCCCTGTGGATATTGGTGAGCATCATGATCGTTGTCGGCCTGATACTGCTGATCGTGCCGGGCGTGATCCTCGCGCTGATGTTCTGCGTCGCCGTCCCCGCGCTCGTCGAGGAGCGCGGCGGCGTGTTCGCCAGCCTCTCCCGCAGCAAGGAGCTGACCTCCGGTTCCAAGCTGCTCATCCTGGTTCTCATGGTCATCTATGTGCTGTTCTCGTGGATCATCGGCTTCGCCTTCGGCTCGTTCGCCGGCATCGGCGCGCTGACGACAGGAACCCTGATCTTCGCCAGCGTGGGAGAGGCGGTCGCCGCCACGATCACCACGGCTGTCTCCGCGACATTGTTCTCGTCGCTCTACATCGAGCTGCGGACGATGAAGGAGGGCGCGTCGCCGGATGTGATGGCGGAGATTTTCAGCTAGGCGGGCTCGAGCCCGAGGATCAGGGTCGGGAGCAGTTCCGACACGGTTGGATGGATCGGCACGGCCCAGCGCAGGTCGTCCACGGTCGCATCGGCGTTCATCATGTTCAGCACGCCGTGGATCGTCTCGTCCCCGCCGGTGCCGAGGATGGCGGCGCCCAGGATGCGGCGGGTCTCGGCATCGGCGACGAGCTTCATCAAGCCCTTGGTCTCGCCCTTCTCGATGGCGCGGCCCACTTTGGTCATCGGGCGGGTGGAGACGAGCAGGGGGCGGCCGGTCCGACGCGCCTCCGCCTCGCTCAAGCCGACCCGGCCGAGCGGCGGATCGGTGTAGAGCGCATAAGCGGGCAGGCGCTGATGCAGCCCCCGATCCTCGCCGTCGAGAAGGTTGGCGGCGACGATCTCGAAATCGTTGTAGGAGGTGTGGGTGAAGGCGCCGCGCCCGTTGCAGTCGCCGATCGCCCAGATGCCGGGGACATTGGTTTCGAGCTTGTCGTCGACGATGATGTAGCCGCGCGGGTCGGTCGCGACCCCGGCGGCGTCGAGGCCGAGATCGTCGGTATTGGGGCGGCGGCCGACGGCGAGCAGGATGTGGCTGCCGACCACTTCGGGTGGTCCCTCGTGGCAGTCCAGGGCCACCGCCGGACCGCGGGGATGGGGCACGAGGCGGATGCATTCGGCATGGGTGCGGACATTGATGCCCTCATCCTCCAGCGCCGCGCGGACCGCATCGGAAATCTCCGGGTCCTCGCGGCCGATCAGCCGTTCGCCTTTCTCGACGATCGTGACCTCGGCGCCCAGGCGGCGGAAGATCTGGCCGAATTCCAGCCCGATATAGGAACCGCCGACGACGATCAGGTGGCGTGGCAATTCCTCCAGGTCGAGGATCGAACTGTTGTTGAGGAAGGGCACGTCGCCGACGCCGGGAAAGTCCGGCACATTGGCGCGGCCGCCGACATTGAGGAAGATTTTCGGCGCGGTGATCAGCGCGTCGCCGACCCGGACCGTGTCCGGCCCCTCGAACCGCGCATGTTCGCGATAGAGGGTGAGCCTCTCCATGCCGGCCAGCCATTTCTCGTTATTGCCGCGGGCGTTCAGCGTCACCTGGCGGGCGCGGGCATGGACCTTGGCATAATCGACGCCGACCTCCGGCACGACCAGGCCGTAATCGGCGCCGCGCCGCGCGAGATGGGCGGCATAGGCGCTGGCGACCAGCGCCTTGGTCGGCATGCAGCCGGTATTGACGCAGGTGCCGCCGATCAGGTGGCGCTCGGCCAGCGCCACCTCCATCCCCGCCGCGGTCAGCCGCCCGGCCAGCGACGGGCCGGCCTGGCCGGCACCGATGACGATCGCATCGAAGCGCCGCGCGGTCACAAATGCCGGGCGAGCGCGAGGACGATCAGGGCCGCGCCGCCGATCGCGACGGCGTCCTCGATCAGGGCGGCCGGCAGGTCGCGCCCGAAGCGGCGGGCAAGGGCGCCGCGCGCCGCCGCGCCGGCATAGGTGCCGATCACGGCGCCGACGACGCCCGCGATCAGGCCGGGGACCAGCATGTCCGCCGTCGCCCCGATCGCCGCGCCGGTCGCGCCGCCCACGAGCAGGCGCGTGCCGAACTGAACCGGCACCTTGCGGCTGGGCGTGGCGGGCAATTGGTCGCTGATCAGCTCGCCCACGGCGAGCAGGCTGAGGAGGCCCACCGCCCAGATCGAACCCAGAAAGGCGAAGGGCGTGCCGGCGAGCGAGATGCAGCCGAGCCAAGCGCCCCAGCTCAAGGCGGCGGGCGCCGTCATCGCGCGCAAGCCGGCGACGACGCCGATCGCGGCGGCGAGCAGGTAGATCATCCTTACGTTCCTTTCCCCCGTTGAAGAAAAGGTGGATGCTGGCAAGACGCGACAGTCCGGCGCCACCGGCAACGAGAGTGCCGCGTGGCGGGGAGTCGGTCAATCGGGAAGGAGAAACCGGCGCGGCCGATCAGTCGTCGGCGGTCCCACCGTCGTGATCGGGGCCGAGATCGAACACCCAACCCTTGCCGCGGATCGCCTTGATGCCGGCATCGGTGCAGCCGGCGGCGCGCAGCTTGGAGCGGATCTTGAAGATGAACATATCGATCACGGCCTCGCTGACATCGTCACGCTCGCCATAGAGGCGCTCGGTCAGGGCCTGGCGCGGCACCGGCATCGGCGCCTGCTCCCAGAGCAGCTCCAGCACCTTATATTCGCTTTCGGTCAGCGGAATGCGGCGGCGGCCGATCCGGGCCGTGCGCTGATCCGGGTCCATGCGGAAGGGGTAGGCGGCGGGCGCCTCTTCGGCGACGCCGGCAGGCACGCCGCCATCCTTGCCGATCGCGTCCAGCAAGGTGCGCGCCAGCCGGTCGTGCTGGGCTTCGAGCAGGCTTTCGAGTGCGCGATCCGCGGGCGGCAAACCGGCGCGGCGCACCATCGCGATCGCGGCCTCGATCTCCTCCAGAGCCTGGCTGACCTCGCGCGCGGCATGGCGGAGGCGCTGGGCGCCGGATTCAAGCGTGGTGACGAGATCGGTGTCGATATCCTGGGCCAAGGCCACGGCCATTCCCCCATTGTTGAATGGAGAAAGGACCGTGCCTCGTTTTGCTAAATTTTTGGTAAAGATCAGCGAGGCGTTTGCGGCCGGGCCGGAGCGGGCGGCGCGGCGGCGCCCGGCGTGGCGAACCAGGGCTGGTCCGCCCGGCGCCGGGCCGCGATCCATGCTTCGTAAAATTCGAACATGCCGGGCAGCATGTCGGTCCCCGGCTCCGGCCGATCGGCGAAGCGCATATAGCCTTCGCTTTCGGCATAAGCGGGCCAATGCGGCCGCCCCGCCACGTTGGGCGTCCCGGTCCGCGCGAAGGCGACCCAATAGTCCAGCATCGCGTCCGACAGTGCGACGTCTTCGGCGCCGTCCAGGCGGGGCCAGTTCACCGGCAGCGCGGCGCCCGGCCCGACCTGCCCGAACGTGTAGGGCAGCTCGGCGGCGTGGAAGGCGCACAGATCGCGCGCCCGCGATTCCGGATCGCAGCGATCGAAGAGGTAGAGATAGGCAGGCTGCCCGGCCCGGGCATAATCATGAACCATCCGCTCGCTCGACCAGGCGAACACGGCGTCGCGCAACGCCGCGAGCATGCTCTCGCGCATGTCGGATGCGGGATAGAGGGCGAGGAAGGCGGGGGCGAACTCGCCGTAAAGCCGGGCGATAATCGCCTCATAGCTTTCGGCGCTATCGGGGATCGGCCCGAGCGGGATGAGGCCGGCACGCATCTCGCCGCTGGTGAAGCCGGTCAGCAGCGGCACCGCGGCCTGCTCGCCGGCCTCGAAGACGTCGAGGAGCTGACGGGGCAGCGCCCAGCCGTCCAGCACGGTGCGCGCATCGAAGCGCGCCTGCAACGCCGCCAGGGCCAGCGCTTCGGCGTCCATGGCGCGCAGGCCGGCGAGACCGTTCGCGCCGATCGTATCGGCGAGCGCGACGCCCACCGACTCCGCCGAGGGCAGATTGTGGGCGGCGCGGCTCAATTCGGGCATGGGACGCAAATTGGTGCTCTGCGCGACCGCCTTGTGGAACAGGCCGCGCGCCGGCGGGCTGATCAGCAGATGGGTGACGCTGAGCGCCCCGGCCGATTCCCCCATGATCGTGACATTGCCGGGATCGCCGCCGAACGCCGCGATATTGTCCCGCACCCAACGCAGCGCCTCGATCTGGTCGAGCAGGCCGTAATTGCCGGAGGCGCCGTGCGGCGATTCCGCGCTGAGCTCCGGATGGGCCAGCCAGCCCAGCACGCCGAGGCGATAATTGATCGACACGAAGACGATCCCGCGCCGCGCCAGCGCCGCGCCGTCATACAATGGCTCGGAACTGCCGCCGATGCGCAGCGAGCCGCCATGGATCCATACCATGACCGCCGCGCCCGCCGCGTCCGCCGGCGCCCACACGTTGAGGCTCAGGCAATCCTCGCTCATCGCCTCGATCGGGCTGTAATAGATGCTGGTCGGCGGCAGCGGCGGCTGCACGCAGCGCGGGCCGAAGGCCGCCGCGTCACGGGTGCCTTCCCATGCTGCGGCCGGGGCCGGCGGCTGCCAGCGCCGCTCGCCGACCGGGGGCAGCGCATAGGGAATGTTCTTGAAGACCCGCAGGTCGCCATCGAGCGTGCCGGTGAGCTGCCCTTGGGCAACCGTCGCGGTCGGCCGCTCGGCCGGGTGCGCGGCGGTGGCCCCCAGCCCGGCGAGCAACAGCCCGGACATGATGAGGACGCAGCGGTTCGTCAGGGACATCTGCATGGGCTCTCCTCCGCGCGGCGCTTGTCAGCCGCTTGACCTAGAAATACACTCACTTGTGCGTGAATATCAATCGTGCGGGAGAGGATCATGAGCATGGACGCGCCGACCCGTCGCCAGTTCCTCGCCGGCCCCGCCATCTTGCTCCCTGCCGCGCTGCCGTCGGCGAGCCTCGCCGCTCCCGCTGTCGAGGACCTAGCGTCGGTCGCCGCGGATTTGCGCCGCTATGTCGATCTCGGGATCAAGCAGGCGGGCGGGGAGGGCGACAATGCGTGCGGCGCCTGGCTTGCCGCCGAGCTGGAACATGCCGGCTTCGCGGTCGAACGCCAGTACTTTTCGGTGCCCTATTTCGATCCGGGACGCTGCGAGCTGAGCTGCGGTGCGGCGCGCGCGACGGTCTGGCCGCAGCCGATCGTCGTGCCTACTCCCGTCGGAGGCGTCGCCGGACCGATCGTCCGCGTCGATGCGGACGGGAACGCGGCCGCTCCGCTCGCGGGGGCGCTGGCGCTGGTCGATCTGCCGCACGGCCGCTGGTCGACCGCGCTCGCGCCCCGGATCAGGGGACCGATCGACGCCGCTTTCGCGGCCGGTGCGCGCGCCGTTATCGCGGTCACCAACGGCCCGACCGGCCAGGTGATCGCGCTCAACACCGACGGCCGGCGGCCGCTTTTCACCGGGCCGGTTGCCTTGCTGGCGCCGGACGATGCCGCGCCGCTCCTCGCGGCGGCGGCGCGGGGCGAGCATGCGGTGCTGCATCTAACCGGCCGGGGCGGCCGCCGTCCGGCTTTCAATCTGGTCGGCCGGCTGGATCGGGGGCTCGGCCGCTGGCTCGTCGTATCGACACCGCGCTCGGGCTGGTTCGCCTGCGCGGGCGAGCGCGGCGGCGGGATTGCCGCTTGGCTCGCGCTGCTGCGCTGGGCCAGCCAAGCGGTGCGCGATCACGATCTCGCCTTCATCTGCAACAGCGGGCACGAATATGAATATCTCGGCGCGGAGGAGATGCTGGCGACCGCCGTACCGCGTCCGGAAGCGACCGCCTTCTGGCTGCATCTCGGCGCCAACCTGGCATCGCGCGATTGGCACGAGGGACTCGGCCAGGCGCTGCCGCTGCCCGGCGCCGATTCCCAGCGTTACCTTGCGATCAGCCCGTCGCATCTGACGGCCGCGCGCGCGTCGTTTGCGGGGCTGGCCGGGCTTGAAGCGCCTTATTCCAGCGAGGCCCTGTCCGCCGGCGAGCTCACCAACATCCTGCGCGCCGGCTATGCGCCGGCGGCCGGAATTTTCGGCCTGCATCGCTACCACCATGTTGCCGGCGACGACATGAGCTGCCTCTCCGCGGAGCAGGTCGCGCGCGCGATCGCCGCTTGCCGGCAACTCGTCCAGAATGTGCTCGCTCCCGCCTGAGGAGGAGGGAAATTCGGATGAATCGGAAGCCAGGGCCCTGCCGCCGAACAGGCAGCCCGATTGCCCAAGAATAACATTCACACACACGTTAGTGAGGATTGACTTGCAAGCGAATCGGGCGCAGGTTTCACATAAGGCGCGGACGAGAAAGATCGGCGCCCATAGGGAGGGATGAGGCATGAAGGCCATTCTTTTGGCGTCCGCGGGCGCCGCCGCGCTTGTTGCAACCGCAATGCCGGCACAGGCGCAATCCAGCGCGGCCGGCGAGCAGCGCCAGGACGAACGGGCCGAGGCAAGCCGGCAGAATGACGAGATCGTGGTGACGGCGACGCGGCGTGCCGCGCGCCTCCAGGATGTGCCGCTCAGCGTCACGGCATTCAGCCAGGAAGACCTGAACGAACTCGGCATCGTCGGCTATGAGGGCCTCGCCCAGAACACGCCGGGCATCGTGGTCAACCGGCCCACCCAGAATTTCAACAACTTCACCGCGCGCGGCATCAACACCAACGGCTACAGCGCCGGCCTACAGAGCGCGGTCGCGATCTATATCGACGAGCTGCCGATTTCGGCGAACGGCAATTCGACGATCCTCGATCCGAACCTTTACGACGTTGAGCGCGTCGAATTCCTGCGCGGGCCGCAGGGCACCTTGTTCGGATCCAACTCGCTGGCCGGCGCCATGCGCATCCTGACGCGCAGTCCGAACCTCAACCGTTTCGAAGCTTCGGCGCAGGTCGATTTCGGCCTCACCGGTTCCGATTCCTTGCGTCAGCGCTACAATGCGATGGTCAACGTGCCGCTGGTGGACGATGGAATCGCTCTGCGCGTCGTCGGCTACTATCGCAACGAGGACGGCTGGACGAACAATATCGGCACCGGCATCGAGAATTCGAACAGCCTGGAAGCCTATGGCGGCCGCGCGATGCTGCTGATGCAGCCGAGCGATCGCCTGTCGGTTCGCCTGCTGGCATCCTACGAGCGCAGCAATCCGGCGGATTCGGGGCTCACCAATCCCAATCTGGGGGAATTCACCCGCCGGTCCGATCGCCCCGATCTCTTCCAGGGCGAGCTGTCCAATTACAATGTGACGGTCAATTACGAGATGGACTTTGCCGAGCTGATCAGCTCGACCACCATGTCGAAATACGATGCGTCCTTCTATGTCGATCTCGCCGGCACGTTCGGTCAGTTTATCCCCTTCGCGCTCGACGCTTTCGGCTTCGACGACCTGTTCGTGCAGGAAACGCGCCTCGTGTCCCGCACGACCGGGCCGTTCGAATGGGTGGCGGGCTTCTTCTACTACGACAAACGCCGCACCGTCGATTTCGCCTATCGCTCGTCGCGCGAATTCCTGACGGCGCGCGGGCTCACCGGCCTTCCCGACGAATATTACCAGCGTTTCAACGCCTATACCGACCAGAGCGAGATCGCGGGCTTCGGCGAGGCGACCTACCGCTTCACCGACGATTTCTGGATCACGGGCGGCTTGCGCTACGGGCGGACCGAGGTTCAGTCCTTCACACGCGCTGGGGGCTACAATTCCAACTATCTGGGCGTCGCGCTCGGCGGCTTTTCCAACATCCCGCTGACCGTGGTGCCGATCCCGGCCGAAACCGGTTTGCGGGTCGAGGACGACCGCTTGTCCTACAAGGTGAGCGTGTCGTGGCGTCCGGTCCCGTCGGTCACGACCTATGCGACGATCTCGACCGGCTTCCGCACGCCGGTCGTCAATGCACGCGCCGGCCTGGTCAGCGCGCTCGATCCCAACGATCTCGTGATCCCGGACGGCGCTCGCTCCGACAGTGTCACCAATTACGAACTGGGCGTGAAGGGGCGGTGGCTCGGCGGCGATCTGACCGCCAATATCGCCGCCTATTTCATCGACTGGAGCGATATCCAGGTCCAGGCGAACCGCATTTCGGACTCGATCCAGTTCGCCACCAATATCGGCGCGGCGGAAAGCTACGGCCTGGAGTTCGAGATTTTCGCGCGGCCGGTCCGTGGGCTCAGCCTGGCGCTCAACGGTTCTTTCAACAACGCCAAGGTGACCGAGCTGACGCCGACCGAGGCGGCGATTTCCGGGGCGGTGCTGGGCGTTCGGCTGGCGTCGCCGCGCTTCCAGGGCTCGGGCACGCTGCGCTACGATTTCTCGCTGAATGCAAGCACCCAGGCTTATGCCGCGGTCAACGTGTCGCATGTGGGGTCATTCCCGAACCAGTTCCCCAACGTGCCCGGCAATCCCAATGCGCCGAGCCCGACCTTTGACTTCACCGAAGCATGGACCAATGTGAATCTCTATGCCGGCACCAATATCGGCCGGCTCAATCTCACGGCCTATGTGGAGAATGTGTTCGATGATGCGTCGATCACCTATGTCCATCCCGAGGCGTTCCTCGACGGGCGCTATGCCCGGCTGCGTCCGCGCACAGTGGGCATCCGCGCGGGCTACAGCTTCTAGGCCCGGCGCGTGAGCGATACGCCTTCGCCGAACGGCGTCGCGGCGGCCGGGCACGCTCCCGCCGCCGCGATGCGCCCCGAGAAAGGGGCCTGGCTCGTCCTGGCGATCCTGTGTTTCGTCTATGTGCTCAATTTCCTGGACCGGCAGCTATTGTCGATCCTCGCCAAGCCGATCCAGGACGAGCTGGGGGTTTCCGACACCCAGCTCGGCCTGATCAGCGGCCTTTATTTCGCGGTCTTCTACTGCGTCGTCTCGATCCCGGTTGCCTGGCTGGCAGATCGCACCAATCGGGTGAAGGTGCTGTCCTTCGCTTGCGCTTTGTGGAGCGCAGCGACGGTGGCTTGCGGCATGGCCTCCAACTATCCGCAGCTCGCGCTGGCACGCATGACGGTCGGCCTCGGCGAGGCGGGCGGCGTGCCGCCCTCCTACGCGATCATCACCGATTATTTCCCGCCCGGCATGCGCGGCACCGCGCTCGGCCTGTTCAATTTCGGCCCGCCGATCGGCCAGATGCTCGGCATCGCCTTCGGCGCCTCGATCGCCGCCGCCTATAGCTGGCGCGACGCCTTCTACGTCATCGGCGGGATCGGCATCCTCACCGCTTTCATCGTCTATTTCGTGGTGCGCGAACCGGAGCGTGGGCGGCTCGACAAGCCGGCGGCCGCGCCGGAGCCCGCGGTGGCGGCGCCACCGGAACCCGAGCTGGGTTTCTGGGGCACGTGCCGGATGTTCTTCACCCGCCCGGTGCTGCTGCTCATCTCGCTGGCGTGCGGCGCGACCCAGTTCATCACTTATGCGGTGCTGAATTTCACCACCCTCTTCCTGATGCGCGAGAAGGGCATGACCCTGAACGAGATCGCGGTCTATTACGCGCTGCTGATCGGCATCACGGTCACCGCCGGCATGTACATTTCCGGCCGCCTGACCGACCGCTACGTGGCGCGGACGAGGAAGGCCTATGCCTATATCCCGGCGATCGGCCTTGTGCTCGCCGTGCCCTTCTTCATCGGCTTTGTCTGGGCGCCCACCTGGCCGCTCGCTTTGGCCTTCCTCGCGCTGCCCACCGCGCTCAATTATTTCTACCTCTCGCCGGCGGTGACTTTGGTGCAGGAAGCGGTGAAGCCCAATCAGCGGGTGATGGGCGGGGCGCTGCTGCTGCTCGTCATGAACCTGATCGGGCTGGGCCTCGGCCCGACCTATGTCGGCTTCGCCAGCGACTGGTTCCGGGCGAGCTATCCGGACAATTCGCTGCAAATGGCCTTCTACACGCTCGTGCCCTTCTATTTCCTCGCCATCGGCCTGTTCCTGGTGCTGGCGCGGGTGCTTGGGCGCGAGGAACGAAGCGGAGTGACGAGCTGATGGGGTGGCTTGAACGGGCATTGGCATTCGCGATGGCTGCGTGCGTGGCGACACCGGCGCTGGCGCATTCCGGTCCGGTCGTCGCCGCGCCGGCGGGTGCGGTGCGGGGCGAGGCCGAGGGCGCCGTCCATGTCTTCCGTGGCCTGCCTTATGCGCAGGCGCCGGTCGGCGAGCGCCGCTGGCGCGCGCCCGAGGAGATGCCGGTCTGGTCCGGCACGCGCGATGCGACGCAGTTCGGAGCGTCCTGCTACCAGCCTCCCTCGCGGCCCGGCAGCATCTATTATGAGGTGGTCCCGGAGATGAGCGAGGACTGCCTCTCGCTCAATATCTGGGCGCCGGCCGATGTTCGCGACGCGCCGGTTTTCGTCTGGATCCACGGCGGCTCGCTGACCGGCGGAGCCGGCCGGCAGATGATGTATGACGGCGCCCGGCTGGCCCAAAGCGGCATCGTGGTGGTCACGATCAACTACCGGCTCGGCATTCTCGGCTATCTCGCCCATCCCGAGCTCAGCGCGGAATCGGAGCTGGGGATTTCGGGCAATTACGGCCTGCTCGACCAGATCGCGGCGCTGCGCTGGGTGCGGGACAATATCGCGTCGTTCGGCGGCGATCCCGCCAACGTCACCATCGCCGGGGAATCCGCGGGCGCGCTCAGCGTCATGTACCTGATGGCGGCGCCCGACGCGCGCGGCCTGTTCGCCAAGGCGATCGCGCAGAGCGCCTATATGGTCTCCGCGCCGGAGCTGCGCGGCAACCGCCATGGCGGCCCGACCGCCGAGGAGATCGGCGTTTGGCTGGCGGGGCAGGTGGGTGCGAACGACCTGGCGAGCCTGCGTGCGGCGGACCCGGGCGCGATCACCAATGCCGCGGCGGTCACCGGCTATTTCCCCTTCCCGACCGTGGACGGGCAGATCATGCCGGCCCAGCTCGTCGACATTTTCGATCGCGGCGAGCAGGCCCAGGTGCCGATCATCGCCGGCTTCAACAGCGGCGAGATCCGTTCGCTGCGTTTCCTCGCGCCGCCGCCGCCGGCCGATGCCGCGACCTATGAGGCGCTGATCCGCGAGCGCTACGCCGATCTTGCCGACGAATATCTGCGCCTCTATCCGGCCGGCGACCTGGCCGAAACGGTGCTGCTCCCGCCGCGCGATGCGCTTTATGGCTGGACCGCCGAGCGGCTGGTGCGCAGCCAGACCGAGCGCGGCGTGCCGGGCTTTTATTATTATTTCGACCACAGCTATCCGGCGGCCGACGCGCTCGGGCTGCACGGCTTCCATGCCGCCGAAATCCCCTATGCCTTCGGCAATATCCACCACACGCCGCCGGACTGGCCGCAGGTGCCGGACACGGCCGAGGAGGTCGCATTGTCCGAGGCGATGATGGGCTATTGGGTGTCCTTCGCGCGGGACGGCACGCCGCGCGCCGCCGGGCAGCCGGACTGGCGGCCTTACGGTTCGGATCGCGCCTATATGGCCTTCGCCGGCGCGCCGCGTGCGGACACCCATCTCCTGCCCGGCATGTTCGAGCTCAACGAGCAGGTGGTCTGCCGTCGCCGCGCCGCAGGCGGAATTCCCTGGAACTGGAATGTCGGCATCGTTTCGCCGCCGCTCCCCGCCGGAGGGCCGGAATGCCGATGAGTCACGGTGAAATTCAGTCGTATCCGCTTACCCTCGACAAGTTTCTCCAGCATGCGGCGAAATGGCATCCCCAGGCGGGGGTGACGACGGCGCGGGAGGATGGCCGGACCGATCGGATCGGCTATGCCGGACTTATGGCGCGCAGCCGCAAGGTGTCCGCCTTGCTTGCCCGGCTGGGCATCAAGCAGGGTCATCGCGTCGCGACGCTCGCCTGGAACACGCAGGCCCATGTCGAGGCCTGGTATGCGATCATGGGCATGGGCGCCGTCTGTCACACGCTCAACCCGCGCCTCACGGCCGCCCAGCTGGGCGAGATGGCGGCACGATCGGATGCCCGCATCCTGATCGCGAGCAGCGACCTGGCGGAAGCCGCGCAGAAGATCGCGCGCCTGTGTCCGGGAATCGAAGCGGTCCTGCTGATCGACGGCGATCCCGGCGCGGCGCCGGCAGCCAATGGCTGGGCACAGGCGCTCGAGCCGCTCATCGCCGAGGCGGACGACGACATCGCCTGGGGCGATTTCGCCGAGACGGCGCCGTGCGGCCTGTGCTTCACGTCGGGCACGACCGGCGCGCCCAAGGGCGTCACGTACACCCATCGCGGCTGTTTTCTGCACACCCTGCGCTCGCTGCAGGTCGACGTCATGGCGATCTCCGCGTCGGACAGCGTGCTCGCGGTCGTGCCGATGTTCCACGCCAACGCCTGGGGCCTCCCGTTTGCCGTTCCCGCCGCCGGAGCCAATCTGGTGCTGCCGGGCCGGCAGATGGACGGCGCGAGTCTCGCGCGCCTCATCAATGCCGAGCAGGTCACCATCGCGATTGGCGTGCCGACCGTCTGGGTCGGCCTGCTCGATCACCTGGAGCAGAGCGGCGACACGGTGCCGTCGCTGCGGCGGATCGTCGTCGGCGGCGCGCCGATGCCGCCCGCCTTGATGGCACGGCTCGAAGATCGGCTCGGCGTGACGGTGCAGACGAGCTGGGGGATGACCGAATTGTCGCCGTCCGGCACGGTCATGGCGCCCGCCGATCCCGCGCGATCGGCGGAGCTGTCGGGTCGCCCCGCGATCGGCGTCGATCTGCTGCTGAAAGATGCGGACGGCAATGTCCTGCCGGAGCAACGCGGGGCGGAAGGCCATTTGCATGTGCGGGGCGCCGCCGTGATCGAACGCTATTTCGGCGAGACCGAGCGCGCGACCGATGACGACGACTGGTTTCCGACCGGGGATCTCGCCCGGATCGACGGCCAGGGCCATCTCATCATCACCGGCCGCGCCAAGGACCTCATCAAGTCGGGCGGCGAGTGGATCAATCCCGCCGAGATCGAAGCGGTGGTCGGTGGCATCCCGGAGGTCGCGCTGGTCGCCGTGATCGGCCGGCCGGACCCGAAATGGGGGGAGCGGCCGATCCTGCTGGTCGAGATGCGCGGGGATGAGCCGATCAGCGACGAGGCCTTGCTCGCGCCGCTGCAGGGCCGGGTCGCGTCCTGGTGGATTCCCGACGAAGTCGTCCGCCTGCCCAACATACCGCTGGCGCCGACGGGCAAGATCGACAAGATGCGGCTTCGACTGGAATATGGAAATGGATAAGGGCAGGATCGCGATCGTGAAGAAAGGCCCGTGTCTTGCCCGATAGTGTGAAACCTCGTCGTCGCCCGACTAAAGCCGAGCAGCGCGCGGAAACGATGGAGCAGATCCTCGACGCCGCCGAATATCTGTTCTCGCGGCACGGCCTGCACGGCGTGACGTTGAAGGACGTCGCCAAGCGGGTCGGCGTCCACCACACCCTGGTGAACTATTATTTCGACGACAAGCAGAAGCTGTTCAGCGCCGTTTCGGCCCGCCGCGCCGGCGTGACCGTCGAGCGGCGGATGAAGGCGCTCGACGAATATGACGCCGCCACGAAGGGCAAGCCAACGGTCGAAGGCGCCCTCCATGCTTTCCTCGACACCGATCTCGACCTTTACATCGAAGGCGGGGAGGGCTGGCTGAACTATGCCGCGCTCGGCGCCCTCATGTCCAACTCGGCTGAGGGCGGTGCGGAGTTGATGAACAAATATTTCGATCCGGTGGTGCTGCGGCTGATCGAATTGCTGCGCAAGGCGCTGCCCGGCTGCCCGGACGAAGACCTGTTCTGGGGCTATCATTTCGTGACCGGCGCTCTGATGCTCACGCTCGCCCGCACCGGCCGCATCGACCGCCTCTCCGGCGGTCTGTGCAAGTCCGAGGATTTCGACGCGGTGAAGCAGCGCATGGCCTCGTTCATGGCTGCCGGCTTCCTTGCCATCTGCGCGAAGCACGGCCCAGCCAATCAGGGGTAAGGACCGCTTCAACGCGCTTGTCTTGCGATATTAACTCACTAACAAGTGAGTGAATGAAATCGTAATCCCGATATCGATCAAAGGAAATCGAAGCATGATTCTGGATGGACGCGTAGCGATCGTGACGGGAGCGGGCGGCGGACTGGGCCGCGCGCACGCGCTCTATCTGGCGCGCCAGGGCGCGCGCGTGGTGGTCAACGACGTCGGGGCCGAAGCGGCCGAGCGCGTGGCGGAGGAAATCGCGGCCGAGGGGCTGGAGGCGCTGGCCGTCGCCGCCTCTGTGACGGACGAAGCGGGCGTCGCCGCGATGGTGTGCAAAGTCATGGACCGGTGGGGACGGATCGACATCCTCGTCAATAATGCCGGCATCCTGCGCGACAAGACATTCGCCAAGATGAGCCTCGACGAGTTCCGGCTGGTTGTGGACGTCCACCTGATGGGCGCGGCGATCTGCACAAAGGCGGTGTGGGAAGCCATGCGCGCACAGAATTACGGCCGGGTGGTGATGACCACCTCCTCGTCCGGTCTCTACGGCAATTTCGGCCAGGCCAATTATGGCGCGGCGAAGATGGCGCTGGTCGGGTTGATGCAGACGCTGGCGATCGAGGGCGAACGCTATAACGTGCGGGTCAATTGCCTGGCACCGACCGCCGCGACCCAGATGACCGAAGGCGTGCTGTCCGAAGCCGGCCTTGCGGCGCTCGATCCATCCCTCGTCAGCCCGGCCCTGCTCGCTCTGGTCGGCGAGGATGCGCCGACCCGCGCCATCCTGTGCGCCGGCGCCGGCCATTTCGCGCGGGCGAGCGTCACCCTCTCGCAGGGCCGTTTCATCGGCGCCGATGAAGCGGCGGGGACACAGGTGATCCATCACTGGGACGAGATTTCCGGGCGTGAGGGAGAGATCGTCCCCGCTTACGGGTTCACCCAGGCCGAACGCGAGCTGGCGAGCGCCGGCCTCGCCATTCCTGCGGTCGCGACGCGAAGCTGAAGCGGGCGCGCGGCATCGCGAAGATGCCTTCGTGCAAGCTGCGGCTGTCATTTGAAAAAATGGTGGACGCACTAGGGCTCGAACCTAGGACCCGCTGATTAAGAGTCAGCTGCTCTACCAACTGAGCTATGCGTCCATTGCCATGCGGCGATCCGCAGGCGGCCTGGGCGGCCCGGCGGAAGGCGCCATTTAGGGGCGGCGCGCGGGGATTGCAACTGTCTTAAAGCGCCCCCGCGCCACGGCGTGGATCGCGGCGGGTCTGGCGGTCGATCGACATCAGCAGGCCGATGCAGATCATCACCGTCATCATCGCCGATCCGCCATAGGAAACGAGCGGCAGCGGGATGCCGACGACGGGGGCGAGGCCCATCACCATCATCAGGTTGACCGCGACGTAGAAGAAGATGGTGAGCGTCAGCCCCGCCGCCGCCAGCCGCTCGAACCGCCCCTTGGCATCGACCGCGACCTTCATCCCCCAGCGCAGCAGCAGGAAGAAGAGCGCGATCAGCACCAGCCCGCCGGCCAGTCCCCATTCCTCGGCGAAAGCGGAGAAGATGAAGTCGGTATGCTGCTCGGGCAGATATTGGAGATGGCTCTGCGAGCCGTTGAGAAAGCCCTTGCCGAACAGCCCGCCCGACCCGATCGCGATCTGCGACTGGGTGATGTGATAGCCGGCGCCGAGCGGGTCTTCCTCCGGATTGAGGAAGATGAGCACGCGCGCCTGCTGGTGCGGCATCATCAGCGAATAGGCGATGGGGATCATCGCCGCGACCGCCGCCGCGCCGCCCAGGAACCAGGAGAGCGGCAACCCCGCGAGGAACATGATCCCGATCGCCGAGAGGACGAGCAAGGCGGCGGTGCCGAGATCCGGCTGGATCAGGATGAGCAATGTCGGCACGGCGAGCAGCGCCAAAGCCGGCCACAAAGCCGACCAGCGGCCGATCTCGCGTGGCGGCACCATCGCGTAGAAGCGGGCGAGGACGAGCATCATCACCGGCTTGGCCAGTTCCGAGGGCTGGATGCGGATCACGCCGAGATCGAGCCAGGATCGCGCGCCGCCGGCGATCGCGCCGAAGGCAAAGACCGCGATCAGCAGCAGGATGATGCCGGCATAAGCGAGGTGGACCGTCTCCTCGAACAGCTTGGGCCGGATGTAGGAGAGCGCGATCGCCATGGCGAGGAAGGTGCCGAAGCGCACCGCATGGGGCAGCGCCCAGGGCATCAGCGATCCGCCGGCCGCCGAATAGAGGCTGAGCGCGCCCGCCCCGGCGAGCGCGATGACGATCCACATCGCCTGCCAGGGCAGCTCCGCGATCGGCTTGGGGACGACCAGAGCCATCAGGGCGCCTCCGCCGGGGGTGGCGCGGGCTTGGCCGCCGCGGCGGTGCGCGCGGCTTCCCATTGCGCGGTGCGGCGCGCCATCCGCTCGCCGACATTGCCGCCCCATTCGCGCTCCAGCGGCTCCAGCGCCGCCATCGCCCGGTCCTTGTCGAACAGGTAGGTGAGCACGTCGCGCGCGACCGGGGCGGCGGCGCGCGATCCGCCCATGCCATGCTCGATGACGACCGCGCCGGCATAAAGCGGGCGGTCCACCGGCGCGAAGAAGACGAACAGGCCGTGGTCGCGGAAGCGCCGCGCGACGCCCGCGCCGCCGCGCGCGCCGCCCGAAATGGCGCGGACCTGCGCGGTGCCGGTCTTGCCGCCCATCAAGATGTCGGGGAAGGGGAGGCGGCTGCGCCCCGCCGTGCCGGCGCCGTTCACCACTTCCGACATCGCCTGGCGGATCGTCTCGAAATGGCCGGGATCGTAATCGAAATCGGCCGGCGCCGGCCCCTCGCCGGCGATCAGGCGCGGACGCACCCGTTTGCCGGAGGCGAGACAGGCCGACATGGTCGCGAGCTGGAGCGGGTTCACGATCACATAGCCCTGGCCGATCACCGCGTTCAGCGAATCCGAATGGCTCCAGGCCTGGTCGAAACGGCGGCGCTTCCAGGCGGCGTCGGGAATGGTGCCGTAGCTCTGGCTGACCACCGGCATGTCGAAGCGCTCGCCCAGCCCCAGCGCGCGCGCCATCGACGCGATCACCTCATAGCCATGGCGGTGCGCCATGGCGTAGAAATAGGTGTTGCAGCTGCGCGCGATGGCGCGGTGCATGTCCATCGGCCCGTGCCGACCGAGGCAGCGGAAGACGCGGTTGCCGAGCCGATAGCCGCCGCCGCAGCTCACCGTCTCGGTCGGGCTCACCCCGGCTTCGAGCAGCGCCATCGCCGCCATCGGCTTCAGCGTCGATCCGGGCGGGTAAAGCGCGTTCAGCACCTTGTTGAGCAGCGGCCGCCGTTCGTCCTCCGACATCATCGCCCATTCGGATCGGCTGATCCCGTCGGAAAAGGCATTGGGATCGTAAGCGGGCATGGAGGCCATGGCGAGCAGGTCGCCATTGTTGCAGTCCATGATGACGCAGGCGCCCGATTCCTCGCCGATCCGCCGCGCGGCATAGCTTTGCAGGCCGGCATCGATGGTGGTGCGCAAGGGCGCGCCGCTGGCGTCGGGGAGGGTGCGCAATTCGCGCACCAGCCGGCCGCGTGCCGTCACCTCGACGCGCGCCGCGCCGGGCCGGCCGCGCAGCCGCTGCTCCATCACCTTCTCCAGCCCCTCCTTGCCGATCTTGAAGCCGGGGGTGAGCAGCAGCGGCGCGCGATCCTCCGCTTCATATTCGTCGCGATTGGGAGTGCCGACATAGCCGATCAGGTGGCCGACGGCGGCGCCTTCGGGATAGAAGCGGGCGAAGGCGCGCAGCGGCGAAACGCCGGGCAGATCCGGCAGGCGCACCGTCACCTCGGCGAATTTCTCGAAGGAGAGATGTTCGGCGACCGGCACCGGCCGGAAGCCGGCGGCGGTGTCCAGATCGTCGCGGATCTTCTCGACGGCTTCTGGCGTAAGGGAAAGGATGCGGGTGAGCTCGGCGATCACGCGGTCGGCATCCTCGAGCTGGTCGGGGATGAGATCGACGCGGAAGTCGCTGCGGTTGGACGCCATGGGCTGGCCGTGCCGATCGACGATCCAGCCCCGGCGCGGCGGGATCAGCCGGGTCTGGATGCGGTTGGAATCGGCGAGGTCCGAATAACGCTGGTTCTGGGCGATCGCGACATAGCCCATCCGCCCGGCGAGGATCGCGGCGAGCGCCGCCTGGCCCGCGCCGATCAGCATCGCGCGGCGCGAAAAGCTGGCGGCGACATTGGCCTCGGTGGGCGGGGGACGATAACGCTTCTTCATCGCCCGATCCGCCAGCGATCGAGCGCCAGCACGATCCGCGCCGCCACCGGATAAGCGAGGATGCCGACGATCATCTGCGGCACGACGACCATGAGGGCGACGTCGCTCTTCATCAGCAAGGCTACATACCAGGCGCCGACCGTATGCAGCGCGATCAGGGCGGCGGCGATCAGCCAGTCCATCCAGTAATCGCGAAAGCCCAGCCGGCTGTCGATGAAATCGAGCGCGAGGAAAGCCGCCGTCCAGAGCAGCATCGACTGGCCGAGCGGATTGCCCGCGACCAGATCGTTGAGGAGGCCGAGCGCCAGGGCGGTGTTCGCGCTCCAGATTTCCGGCCGCAGCAGCCGCCAGGTGATGAGGAACAGGAAGCCGAGATCGGGTACCAGCGGGGCCGCCGCGACAAAGGGCAGCAGTACCAGCGTGATCGCGACGATGGTCGAGGCGGTCGGGACGAAGCGATTGCGCAGGTCGCGGATCGCGACTTCGGTGCTGGAGCCGGCGATCCGGCTCATCGCAGCGCCTCGGCAGGGGTCGGCTGGCTTTGCTGGAGCGCCGGCTGGTAGCGCGGGTCGCGCTGGCGATCGGTGTTTTCCGGAGAGTCGGCGCCCGCGGGCGGCCCGGCGACGGGCGGGGCGACGCGTTGTGGCGGGGCATCGGCCAGCGTGCCGTCCTGCGCCGGCTGGTAGGCGCGCTGGACGATCGCGAAATCGGCGCGGGCCGGATCGGCCATCGGCCGCGCGATCGCGGTGTCGCCCTCGATCCGCAGCACGCGGGCGACCGGCACGTTGGGCGGGAAGATGCCGCCGATGCCGGAGGTCACCAGCACGTCGCCGGGGCGGAAGGGATTCTCGCCGACCTCCAGCGTACGCAATTCGATCGTGCCGTCGCCGCGCCCGGCGGCGATCGCCGGCGTGCCGTCGCGCACGAGCCGCACCGGCACGTTGCTGGAGGCGTCGGTGACGAGCAGCACCCGGGCGGCCCAGCGTCCGGTTTCGATCACCCGGCCCACCAGTCCGTCGGACGAGCGCACCGGCATGCCGGCGGCGACGCCCGATCTGGTGCCGGCCGAAAGCGTCGCGAGCCGGCGCGGCGACTGGAAGGAGGAGCCGACGATCCGCGCCACCGTCACCTCGTCGGTGACCTCCTGCGCCAGGCCGAGCATCGCGGTCAGCCGCCGGTTCTCGGCCTCCGCCGCCTGCGCCTCGACCAAAGCGCGGCGCGTCTCGTCGAGTTCGGCACGCAATTGCGCATTCTGCGATCCAGCGCGGAAATAATCGGAGACGGCGCTGCCGAGGCCGCTGAAGAAGCCGGAGACGGAGCGCCCGCCCGAACTGACCGGCGCCGTCGCGTCCAGCGCCGCGCCGCGGATCGCCGCGAAGCCGCGCGGATCGATCGCCGCGACGATCAGCAGCAGAACGGCGATCAGCATCCCCGCCACGGCCACGACATAGCCGAGGAACAGGCCGTATTGCGCCTTGCGGGAGTAACCCGGACGCCGTTTCGCGGGCGGCGCCATGCTGCGCGTCCCCGCTTAAGCGGTCTGCAGCACGCCGCGGAAGACATCCTCCTCCATCGCGCGGCCGGTGCCGAGCGCGACGCAGGTGAGGGGATCGTCGGCGACGGTGACGGGAAGGCCGGTTTCGTCGCGCAGCACTTCGTCGAGACCCTTGAGCAGCGCGCCGCCGCCGGTCAGCACGATGCCCTGGTCGACGATGTCGGCGGCCAGCTCCGGCGCGGTGTTCTCCAGCGCGATGCGCACGCCCTCGACGATCGTGCCGACCGGCTCGCTCAATGCCTCGGCGATCTGCCGCTGGTTGATCGTGATCTCCTTGGGCACGCCGTTGACCAGGTCGCGGCCCTTGATGTGGACGGTCTCGCCGTCCTCGCCATTGGCCGGCGGCTTGGCGATGCCGACCTGCTTCTTGATCCGCTCGGCGGTGGCTTCGCCGATCAGCAGATTGTGGTTGCGCCGGACATAGGAGGAGATCGCCTCGTCCATCTTGTCGCCGCCGACCCGGACCGAGGTGGTATAGGCGAGGCCGCGCAGGCTCAGCACTGCCACTTCCGTCGTGCCGCCGCCGATATCGACGACCATCGATCCGATCGGCTCGGTCACCGGCATGTCGGCGCCGATCGCGGCCGCCATCGGCTCCTCGATCAGATAGACCTGCCGCGCGCCGGCATTGGAGGCCGCGT
Organism: Alphaproteobacteria bacterium; assembly: GCA_037190625.1. Taxonomy (GTDB): domain Bacteria; phylum Pseudomonadota; class Alphaproteobacteria; order Sphingomonadales; family Sphingomonadaceae; genus Allosphingosinicella. The sequence goes on along the minus strand of JBBCJP010000010.1, from coordinate 104,524 downwards.
CGCGGATCGCGCGCCGCTCGACCGAGGTGGAGCCCGAAGGCACGCAGATCACGATTTCCGGCCAGCGCGGGAAGCGGCGGCGGCCGTGCACCTTGGTGATGAAATGCTTGATCATCTGCTCGGCGACGTCGATGTCGGCGATAACGCCGTCGCGCAGCGGGCGGATCGCCTCGATCTGGTCCGGCGTCTTGCCCATCATCAGCTTGGCGTCGTCGCCGACCGCCTTGACGCGCTTGACGCCGTTGATCGTCTCGATCGCGACCACGGACGGCTCGTTGAGGACCACGCCGCGCCCGCGCACATAGACCACCGTATTGGCGGTGCCGAGGTCGATGGCCATGTCGTGGGACGGAAAGCGGAAGAAGTTCAGGAAGGACATGTACGGCCTTGTCGTCTGGAGGCTTTGGGCGTGGGCGGGAGACTCCCGGTCGCGCCCGAAAAATGTCTATAGGATGCTCCCGCATCGCCGGTCCACAACAGATATGCGCAACGCGGCTCGCGGCTCGCCGCCGCTTCGTATAGAGCCTTGTCCATGTCAATACGGCGCCTCCCCGAGCATCTGGTCAACCGCATCGCCGCCGGCGAAGTGGTGGAAAGGCCGGCCAGCGCGCTGAAGGAGCTGGTCGAGAACGCGATCGACGCGGGCGCGACTCGGATCGCGGTGACGCTGGCGGGCGGCGGCGTGGACGGCATGAGCGTCACCGACGACGGCTGCGGCATGACGCCGGACGAGATTGCCCTGGCATTGGAGCGCCATGCCACGTCCAAATTGCCAGATGATGCGATCGAGAATGTCGCCACTCTGGGCTTTCGCGGCGAGGCGCTGCCCTCGATCGCCAGCGTCGCCCGGCTGACCATCGAAAGCCGTCCGCGCGGGAGCGACGGCTGGTCGCGGGTGATCGACAATGGCAAACTGGCGGGGGAGAGGCCTGTCGCTTTGCCGCCCGGCACCCGCGTTTCGGTCGAGGGGCTGTTCGAAAAGGTCCCCGCGCGGCGCAAGTTCCTGCGCTCCGCCCGCTCCGAATATGCCGCCTGCCTTGATGTCGTGAAGCGGCTCGCCATGGCGCGGCCCGATATCGGTTTCACGCTCGAGCATGACGGACGCCGCACTCTCCACGTCCAGCCCGGCGAGGACCGCCCGGCCCGGGTCGCGGCGCTGACCGACCGGGAGCTGGCCGCCAACAGCCTGGCGATCGAATATGCCCGCGGTCCCGCCCGATTGGGCGGCGTCGCCGGCCTGCCGACCTTCAACCGGGGCGTGGCCGATCATCAATATCTCTTCGTCAACGGCCGCCCGGTGAAGGACCGCGTGCTGATCGGCGCGGTGCGCGCCGCCTATCAGGACCTGCTCGCCCGCGATCGCCATCCGGTTCTGGCGCTCTTCATCGATCTCCCCGCCGACGAGCTGGACGTGAACGTCCACCCGGCCAAGACCGAAGTCCGCTTCCGCGATCCCGGCAATATCCGGGGCCTGATCGTCGGCGGCCTGCGCCATGCCCTCGACCAGGCAGGGCATCGCAGCGCCCAGCGTCCCTCGGCGGCGGCGCTGGGGAATTGGACCAGCGAAAGCCCCTCCCCTTCAGGGGAGGGGTTGGGGTGGGGAATGTCCGCCAGTCGCAGGCAGTTTTCGACAGGCCCCACCCCCGACCCCTCCCCTGAAGGGGAGGGGCTGCGATTGTGGGATCGCCATCAATCCTACGCCCCCCAGGCCCGCGCCGAACCCGCCGCCGAAGCGCCGCCACAAGCCGCGCGCTACCCCCTCGGCGTCGCGCGCGGCCAGGTTGCCGCCACCTATATCGTCGCCGAGGCCGAGGACGGCCTCGTCCTGGTCGATCAGCATGCCGCGCATGAGCGTCTCGTGCTGGAACGGATGCGCCGGGCGATGGCGGCGGGCGGCGTCGCCGCGCAGGCGCTCCTGCTCCCCGAAGTGGTCGAGCTGGACGAGCCCGCCTGCGACCGGCTGGAGGCCCGCATCGCCGAGCTGGCCGAGCTGGGGCTGGAACTGGAGCGCTTCGGCCCGCGCGCCATGCTGGTGCGGTCGATGCCCGCCATGCTGGGCGCCAGCGACGCGAAGGGCCTCGTCACCGATCTCGCCGACGATCTCGCCGCCTTCGACGGCGCGCTGTCGCTCAAGGAAAAGCTCGATCACGTCGCTGCGACCATGGCCTGTCACGGCTCCGTCCGCGCCGGCCGCCTGCTCTCGGTCGCCGAGATGAACGCGCTGCTCCGCGAAATGGAAATCACCCCCCATAGCGGCCAGTGCAATCACGGCCGCCCGACCTGGGTGAAGCTGGCCCATAGCGATATCGAGAAATTGTTCGGGCGAAAGTGAGGATCATCGCCTGGAGCACCAGGCCAGTATCCTGTGCTAAGGTGTGTCCGGTGCCCGGCGGGTAAGGCTCTGCACATTGTACAATTTGTGCACGATCCGCCATTCGCCATCGCTGCGTATCAGTGACATATGATCTGTGGTGAGCGCGTTGGGATAATCCAGCACAATGGTGGCGATGGCTGCGTCGCCGGACACGGAGATCATGTCCACGCTTCGCCGCCTTTGTGCTTCGTCGGCAGCGGGTTGGCCGGATTGTATATCCAGATATTCCTGCAAGGTCCGCTGCTCGGGGCGTCCGTTGCGTACGCCGAACAGGCGTGCTTCCGGGTGAAATGCTTGACGATAATGTTCAGGGTTGCCCGTCGCTTGACCCATCAGATAGCGGTTGAGCGTTTCGCGTATCGCCCGCTCGTCACTGCTTGCATCTGGCACGGCCTGTGCGATGGCAAACGTTGCCAAGAGCCCGAGCAACATGTTCATCGCGATTCCTCCGATCGGTTCCGTCACACCTAACCGGATCGCTTAGGCATTCAATCCACCCGCGTCACCGTCACGCTCTGCGCGTTCATCTCGGCCGTGCCGAAGATCGTCATGAAGGCGATATCGGTCGCGTCGCGGCCGACGCCGATGCGGACGATCCCCTCGATCGGCGCGAGGCCGGTGGCGTCGACCAGGTGCCAGCCATCGTCCAGCCAGACCTCCACCAGGGCATGGAAATCGGGCGGTTCCAGCCGCCAGGCATAGGCGCCGACCAGCCGGGCCGGGATGCCCGCCGCCCGCGCGAAGCTCGCCATCAGATGGGCATAATCCCGGCACACGCCGCAGCGCGCGACGAAGGCATCGGACGCGGTGGTGCGCACGTCGCTGGAGCCCGGCACATAGTCCAGCTCGCCGCGGATCCACTCCGCCATCGCGGCCACCTTGGCGCCGCCCTCGATCCCGCCGAAGCGGCGCTCGACGAAGCCCTCGAACCGGTCGCTCTCGCAATAGCGGCTCGGCCAGATATAGGGCACGACCTCGGCCGGCAGCGCCTTCAGCGGCACGATCGCGCGGCTGTCGAGCGGGATAACCGGGCGGTCGACGTCCACGGTCGCGCGATAGGCGACGCGCGCCGCTCCCTCCGCGCGCAGCCAGGTCCGCTGGCCGATCCCGTCCTCGCCGACGATCGGGCGGAGCGGGCCGGCGCCCGACACCGTCAGCAAATCCTCGACGAGCCGCTGATCGGGCAGCGGCGCGACTTCGAGCGCCAGCAGCACGTCCGCCGCTTCCGGGAAATGATAATCGAGCTGGACGTCGATGCCGAGGCGCATGGCCGACAACTAGGCCGCGCGCGGCGGGAACGGAAGCGGCATTGCCGCGCCGTCAGGCAAGATCGACCTCGGCCACCTTGTCCTTGTAATCCTGTTTGGGATCGGCGCCGAGCAGCAGCTTCACGCCGGCGAAAAGGCTGTTCTCGTTGAGCCAGATCTGGGCATGGCCGGGATCGAAGCGCAGCAGGACGAGCTTGGGATCGTCCTTGCCGCCTTCATACCAGGCCGCGACGAAGCGGTTCCACAATTTGTCGATCCGCGCGCGATCCATGTCGGGCGACAGCCGTCCCTCTGCCGAGGCGAAGAGATCGTGCCCCTTGGCGGCGAAATGGAGCATGGCGGGGGCGCCCGCGCCGGTTTCGCGGACCAGATCGACATCGCTGGCGGTGAAGAACCAGATCGGGCCGGGACCGATATCGGGATCGAGCTGCGCGGTCATCGGCTGGGCGTGACCATCGCCGCCCGTCACGCCGAGCATGACCGTCATGTCATCCTCCAGCGCGCTCCAGAAACGGGCTTCGATCTCCTGGTCGGTGGGCATGGCGCTCTCCTTGGAAAAAGGGTTCGAGCGCAAACGGATGGCCGTGCGGGCCAGTTCCGCGAGGGGAGGCGAGGGGCGCCCGTTCGGGGTGCCCCTCGCTGGCGTTCAGAAGCGGAAGCCGATGCCGGCGATCGCCTGATGGCGGCTGGCGCCGACACGATAGGTCACGTCCTCGTCCTCGGGGTCGACGATGCTGAGCCGGCTGTAATCCGTGTAGGTATATTCGGCCTTCGCATAGAGATTGCGGCTCAATGCGACCTCGAAGCCGCCGCCGACATGCCAGCCGTTGCGGTTGCGGCGCAGCGCGATCGCATCGTTGTCGTCGTCCTCGACATCCGCGTCATAATCGAAGCGGACGCGCCCGTTGGAATAGCCGCCCTTGGCATAGACCAGCACGGAATCGGCGATCGCCCAGCCGGCGCGCGCGCCGAGGGTGAAATTGCGGCCCGGCTCGATGCAGGCGAGATCGTCGCCCACCACTTCGCCGCAGCGCCCGGCGCTGGAGAAATCGGCGCCGCCATAGATGCCGGCGACGAAGCCGCCGCGGCTCTGGTAATCGTAGCCGAGCTCCAGGCCGTAGGCGATGCCGTCATCGCTGTCGCTGGCCGAGACGGTGGCGTCCTCGTCGTCCGGATCGGGCGCGGTGGCGCTGATGCGGACATTGTCCCAGCCGGCGCGGATTTCGCCGCGCACGCCGGAGAAATTGGCGTCCTGCGCATAAGCCGGGGCCGCGACGGCGCCGGCCGCGAGCAGGGCGGCGAACAGACTGATCTTCATGATGAACTCCTGAACATTGTCACTGTCGCTCATCCGCATCGCGGCCCGGATCTCTGGCCGGACCCGGGCCGCGACTCCCCGTCGCGGGAAGCGGCCAGGCCGCCCCGCCATGGGGGCTCACGAATGAGAAGCGCCGGCAGTGTAGGGGGGAGCCGGCGCCTGTCGATCAGACGCTGCTGGGGCGGAGAACCCGCATCTGCATCAAGGCGAATTTGAAAAGGCGCTTTCCCGTCATTGCGAGGAGCGTCAGCGACGCGGCAATCCCGCCTCGGTGCTGGATTGCTTCGCTACGCTCGCAATGACGGCAGATGCGTCGGAGGTTACGTTTCTCGTCGGCTTCGCCTCAGCCCAGCGCCTTCTTCAGCAGCTCGTTCACCACCTGCGGGTTCGCCTTGCCGGCCATCGCCTTCATCGTCTGGCCGACGAAGAAGCCGAACAGGGCCTGCTTGCCCGCGCGATATTGTTCGAGCTGGCCCGGATTGGCGGCCATCACCTCGGCGATCACCGCTTCGATCGCGCCGGTGTCGGACGTCTGCTTCAGCCCGCGCTCCTCGACGATCCTGTCGGGATCGTCGCCCGTCTCCAGCATGATCTCGAACACCTGCTTGGCGAGCGTGCCGGAGAGCGTGCCGTCGGCGACGAGGCCGAGCAGGGACGCGGCCTGGGCCGGCGTCACCGGGCTCTCCCCGATCTCCTTGCCCAGCTTGTTGAGCGCGCCGAACAGATCGGAGATCACCCAATTGGCGGCGCGCTGCGCGAAGGCGGCATCGCCCGGCCCGACGGCCAGCAGCGCCTCGAACCAGCGCGCCGTCTCGACCTCGGCGGTCAGCACGTCTGCATTGTAGGCGGAAAGGCCCAATACGCCTTCGTAGCGCGCCCGCTTCGCGTCCGGCAGCTCGGGCAGGCTGGCGCGGCATTCGGCGACGAACGCGTCCGAAAGCTCCAGCGGCAGCAGGTCCGGATCGGGGAAATAACGGTAATCGTGCGCGTCCTCCTTGGAGCGCAGCGATCGTGTCTCGTTCCGGTCGGGATCGTAGAGCCGGGTTTCCTGCACGACCGCGCCGCCATCCTCGATCAAATCGACCTGGCGGCGCGCCTCATGCTCGATCACGGCCATGATGAAGCGCACTGAATTAACGTTCTTGGTCTCGGTGCGGGTACCGAAAGCCTCGCCCGGCTTGCGAACCGAGACGTTCACGTCGGCGCGCATGGATCCCTGCTCCATATTGCCGTCGCACGATCCGACATAGCGCAGGATGGCGCGCAGCTTGCGGACATAGGCGCCGGCTTCTTCCGGCGAACGCATATCCGGTTTGGAGACAATCTCCATCAGCGCAACACCGGAACGGTTCAAATCGACATAGGAGAAGGTCGGATGCTGATCGTGCATCAGCTTGCCGGCATCCTGCTCGACATGGATGCGCTCGATCCCGATCGTCTTGGTCGCCCCGCCGTCCAGATCGACATTGATCTGCCCCTCGCCGACCAGCGGATGATAAAGCTGGCTGATTTGGTAGCCCTGCGGCAGGTCCGCGTAGAAATAATTCTTCCGGTCGAAGCGCGACCACTGGTTGATCGGCGCCTCGATCGCGAGCCCGGTGCGCACCGCCTGGCGGATGCACTCCGCGTTCGGCACGGGCAGCATGCCCGGCATCGCCGCGTCGATCAGGCTGACCTGCGTGTTCGGTTCCGCCCCGAACGCGGTCGCCGCGCCGGAAAAGAGCTTGGCCTCGGACACGACCTGCGCATGGACCTCGAGGCCGATCACGACCTCCCATTCGCCCGTGGCGCCCTGGATGCGATAGTCACTCATGTTTCGATTCCAGCAGAGATGTTTCCAATCTTGTCATCTCTTGTTTCATCAACTGATCAAAGTGGGTGCTGCCTGTCACGCTGATTTCGTCGAGGAGGAGCACAGTGAGATCTCGATATTCCGGGAAAGAACTAAGTTCTCGCACACAGGCGATCAAAACCGGCGCTCGGTTTTCGGTATTCTTGATCTCATCCAAGATGGAATGGATGATACGCGTATACGCATCCAGTCGGGTTATTGAATCCTCCCCGCGCCGCGCAGTCTCCAAGAACCGCCCACGCCTTCGTTCCGTGACGTACAACACACCCAGCAGGCCCCAAATTGGGACGATGGCACCGAAGAACAACAGGCCTAGAACCAATGCTTCGAACGTGCTCACCACCACGCCCCCGGCCGATGGGTGAACCCGGCGCGCTGCTCGATCGCGAGGCCGGCGTTCAGCACGCTCTGCTCGTCCAGCGCCTTGCCGATGATCTGGAGGCCGAGCGGCAGGCCTTGTCCGTCCAGCCCGGCCGGCACCGACATGGCGGGCAGCCCCGCGAGACTCGCCGGCACCGCGAACACGTCGTTCAGATACATGGACAGCGGATCGGCGGTCTTCTCGCCCAGGCCGAAGGCGGCGCTCGGCGCGGTCGGGGTCAGCAGCAGGTCGCAGCTCTCCCAGGCCTGCTCGAAATCGCGCGCGATCAGCGCCCGGACCTTCTGCGCCTGGTTGAAATAGGCGTCGTAGAAGCCGGCCGACAGCACATAGGTGCCGATCATGATGCGCCGCTTCACCTCGGCGCCGAAGCCCGCCGCGCGCGTCGCCTCGTACATGTCGGCGAGCCCGCCCTGCTCGGGCTGCACCCGCTGGCCGTAACGCACGCCGTCATAGCGGGCGAGGTTCGACGAGGCCTCGGCCGGCGCGATGATGTAATAGGTCGGCAGCGCATATTTGGTGTGCGGCAACGAGACCTCGACGATCTCGGCCCCCGCATCCTTCAGCCAGGCAATGCCCTGGTCCCACACGGCGTCGATCTCGCCCGGCACCCCGTCGATGCGATATTCCTTGGGGATGCCGACGCGCTTGCCCCTGAGATCGGCGCTGAGCGCGGCCTCCCAGTTTGGCACCGGCAGATCGAGCGAGGTCGAATCCTTCGCATCGAAGCCCGTCATCGTCTCCAGCAGGATCGCGCAGTCGCGCACGTCGCGCGCCATCGGCCCGGCCTGATCCAGCGAGCTGGCGAAGGCGATCACGCCCCAGCGGGAGCAGCGGCCATAGGTCGGCTTGATGCCGGAAATGCCGGTGAAGGCGGCGGGCTGGCGGATCGATCCGCCCGTGTCCGTCCCCGTCGCGCCCGGACAGAGCCGCGCCGAGACCGCCGCCGAGGAGCCGCCCGAGCTGCCGCCCGGCGCCAGCGCGGCATTGCCGCCGTCATTGCGCCGCCAGGGCGAGATCACATTGCCGAAGCCGCTCGTCTCGTTGGACGATCCCATCGCGAATTCGTCCATGTTGAGCTTGCCGAGCATTCCGGCGCCCGCGCCGAGCAGCTTGCCGCTCACCGTGGATTCGTAGCGCGGCGTGAAGCCCTCCAGGATGCGGCTGGCCGCCGTCGTCTGCACGCCCTCGGTGCAGAACAGGTCCTTGATGCCCAACGGCACGCCGGACAGCGGCTTCAATTCGCCCGCCGCCCGCGCCGCGTCGGCGGCATCGGCGGCGGCGAGCGCCCGCTCCGGCGTCTCGACGACGAAGGCGTTGAGCGCACGGGCGCTCTCCACCGCCGCGATATGCGCCTCGGCGACCTCGCGCGCGCTGAACGCGCCGTCCTTCACCCCGTCGCGGATCGCCGCGACGCCCAGATCGTTGAGCGCAGTCATTCGATCACCTTCGGCACGGCGAAGAAGCCATGTTCGGCGGCCGGCGCGTTGGCCAGCACGTCCTCACGGATGCCGCCGTCGGTCACGGCATCCTCGCGCAGGCGCAGATGGTTGGGGATCACCGCGTTCATCGGCGCGACGCCCGTCACATCGACCTCGCCGAGCTGCTCGACCCAGTCGAGAATGCCGGAAAGTTCGGGGGCGAGCGCGGCCAGCTCCGCATCGCTGACGGCGATGCGGGCAAGCTTGGCGATATGGCGGACGGTTTCGACGTCGACGGACATGCTTTTCCTGCTGGTTCGGATCGGCAAGCGATCCGATAAGGCCGCTAGCATTCGCGCTGCGGTGCGGCAACACCGCTTGCAAGCGCGCCGCACTTGGGCTTGAGGGCGGGAATGGCGAGAAGAAGAAAAAGTCCGGCGGGTTGTTTCCTGTGGATCGTGGCGACGTTGATCATCCTCACCTTCCTGGGGGCGCTCGGCTACCGCTTGTTTGAAAAGGAGCTGATGCGCTGGGCGCTGGTGCCGAGCGTCGCCTTCCAGGACACGCCGATGCCGGAAGGCTCCAGCTACGCGCAGGCGGACCTGTGGATCGCCCGGCCCGACATCGCGAACAATCCCGCGCTCTGGGTGCCGGCCGGCACCGACGCGGCGGCCGATGCGCCCCAGGCTTCGGTCTTCTTCATCCACCCGACCAGCTTTCTCGAATCCTCGGCCTGGAACGCGCCGCTCGACGATGCGGACTCGCAGGATCGGGCGCGGCTCTTTGTCCGCTCCCAGGCCAGCGCGTTCAACCATGTCGGCGCGATCTGGGCGCCCAAATACCGCCAGGCGACGTTCGGCGCCTTCCTGACCACGCAGGAGAATGCGACCCGCGCGCTGGACTTCGCCTACCGCGACGTGCTCGAGGCGTTCGAGGAATTCCTCCGCCAGGCCCCCGCTGACAGCCCGATCGTCCTCGCCGCGCACAGCCAGGGCAGTCTCCACCTGATGCGCCTGCTGCAGGAGCGGCTGCGCGGCACGCCGGAGGCGCAGCGCGTCGCGGTGGCCTATGTGATCGGCTGGCCGGTCTCGCGCGATGCGGACCTGCCCGCCATGGCGCTGCCGGAATGCGAGCGGGCGGACGAAGCGGGCTGCATCGTCTCCTTCCAGAGCTTCTCCGAGCCTGCCGATCCCAGCCAGGTCACTGACGTCTATGACGCGACCAGCGGCCCCACCGGCATCTCGCGCGCCGGTTCGCCGATGGTCTGCACCAATCCGCTGACCGGCACGCGCGGCGGCGAAGCCCCCGCCACCGCCAATCTCGGCACGCTCGTGCCCAATGCGGACATGAGCACGGCCGAATTGCGCCCCAATGTCGTCCCGGCGCGCTGCGATCTGCGTGGTTTCCTGCTGATCGGCCCGAACGAGGCGCTGCCGGACATGGGCAATTACGCGCTGCCCGGCAACAATTACCACGTCTACGATTACGCCCTGTTCTGGGCGAACATCCGCGCCGACGTGGCGCGCCGGCTGGCGGCGTTCACCGGGCAATGATCTTCGCCGCCGCCCCCGCCTTTCGCGACGCTCTGCCCGGCGGCGGGCGGCTGATCGGGCTGGATGTCGGCACCAAGACGATCGGCACCGCCTTGTGCGATGCCCAGTGGACGATCGCCACCGCGGCCGAGACGATCCGCCGTACCAAGTTCGCCAAGGACATGGCGGCGCTCGCCGCGCTCGCCGACGCGCAGCAGGTGAGGGGGATCGTCATGGGCCTGCCGCTCAATCTCGACGGCACCGACAGCCCGCGCACCCAATCGGTCCGCGCCTTCGCCCGCAATCTCGCGCCGCTCGCCCGGCCGATCCTGCTGTGGGACGAACGCTGGTCGACCCAAGCGGTGACGCGCACCCTGATCGACGCCGATGCCAGCCGCGCCCGCCGCGCCGAGCTGGTGGACAAGATGGCCGCCGCCTACATCCTGCAAGGCGCGATCGACGCCATGATGATGGCGCGTTGAGCTGCCGAAAAAAGCGCTACACCTGCGCTGCAAAGTGTATTATTAATCCAACACACTTCCTTGGGGGAAAAGTTTCATGCGCATTCGTATCGCCGCCGCCATGCTCGCCACCACCTGTCTCACGCTTGGAGCCCTCAATATGACCGCCCAGGCTCATGCCGCCCAGAGCGCCGCCGCCGAACGGCCGGCGCCCACCCGCTACACCGCGCAGCAATTCTTCGAGACGACCAGCTTCGGCATGGCCGCCCCCGACGGCATCGCCTTCTCGCGCGACGGGCGCCAGCTCCTGATCAATTCGGACCGGACGGGCGTGTTCAACGCCTATGCGCTGCCCGTCGCGGGCGGCGATCCGGTGGCGATCACCGGTTCGACGAGCAACGCCACTTTCGCCATGTCCTATTTCCCCAATGACGAGCGGGTGCTGTTCACCGCCGATCAGGGCGGCAACGAGCTCAACCACGTCTATGTCCGCCTGCCCGACGGCACCGAGCGCGATCTGACCCCGGGCGAGAATCTGAAGGCGAGTTTCATGGGCTGGAGCGGCGACGGCCGCACCTTCTACATCTCCAGCAACGAACGCGATCCGCGCGCTTTCGATATCTACGCCTATGACGCCGGCAACTACGAACGGCGGATGATCTTCCAGAACAGCGGCGAATACTTCCCCGCCGGCGTGTCGCGCGACGGGCGCTTCGTGGCGCTCAACAAGCTGAACAGCAGCGCCGACAGCGATGTCTATCTCTACGAGGTCGGTGCCGTCCAATCCCACCTCGTCGAGGCCCCCGCCGCCCCGCGCCACATCACTCCGCATCAGGGCAATGTCTCGCACGGCGTCTATGGCTTCACGCCGGACAGCGCGGCGCTGGTCTACGGCACCAATGAAACCAGCGAGTTCTCGCAGGCGATCCGCTACGATCTCGCCAGCGGCGAACGGCGGCCGATGGTCGCGGCGGACTGGGACGTGATGTTCGTCTCCTATTCGCCCTCGGGCCGCTACCGGGTTCATGCCGTCAATGCCGACGGCTCCTCCGCGCTCACCATCACCGACACGCGCTCCAACCAGCCGCTGCGCCTTTCCGGCGTGCCGGACGGGGATCTGGGCGGCGTGCGCTTCAACCGCGACGAGACGATGATCGCCTTCACCGTCGCGTCGGACACCTCGCCGTCCGACATCTTCGTCGCCGATCTCGCCACCGGCCAGGCCCGGCGTCTCACCACCGCGCTCAATCCGGCGATCGACGAGGCCAATCTCGTCACCGCCACGGTGGCGCGCTTCCCCTCTTATGATGGGCTGGAGATTCCCGGCATCCTCTATCGCCCACACGGGGCGAGCGCGGCCAATCCTGTGCCGGCAATCGTGCTGGTCCATGGCGGGCCGGGCGGGCAGAGCCGGCGCGGCTACAGCGCGATGGTCCAGCATCTCGTCAATCACGGCTATGCCGTTTACGCGATCAACAATCGCGGCTCGTCCGGCTACGGCAAGACCTTCTTCCACATGGACGATCGCCGCCACGGCGATGTCGATCTCAAGGACGTCACCGCCTCGCGCGACTGGCTGGCCGGGCAGGACTGGATTTCGGACCGCGTCGCCGTGATGGGCGGTTCCTATGGCGGCTACATCACCGCCGCGGCATTGGCCTTCCATCCGGAGGTGTTCGATGCCGGCGTCAACATTTTCGGCGTCACCAACTGGGTGCGCACGCTGGAATCGATCCCCGCCTGGTGGGGCGCGCAGCGCACCGCTCTGTTCGACGAGATGGGCGATCCGGCGGTGGACGCGGAGCGCCACCGGGCGATCTCGCCGCTCTTCCACGCCGCCAGGATCCGCCGCCCGATGCTGGTCGTGCAGGGCGCCAACGATCCGCGCGTGCTGCAGGTCGAAAGCGACGAGCTGGTCGCCGCGATGCGCGCCAACGACGTGCCGGTCGAATATGTCCTCTTCCCGGACGAGGGCCACGGCTTCCTCAGGAAGCAGAACCGCATCGACGCCCAGGAAGCCTATCTGCGTTTCCTGGACCAGCATCTGCGCCGTTGAGGAAAGCATAACCGCGCCCCGGCTATGATACGGCCATGTCGCTGGCCGTCATCATCGCCGGGGCGTTCGCCCTCATCAACCTGTGGACGGTCCTGCGCTTCCATCAGGACAAGCAGCGGGCCATCGCCGGACAGCGGCGCATCGCTGAGGCCGATCTGCTCGGTCTTGCCCTGATCGGCGGATCGCCGGGCGCGCTGCTCGCGCGGCGCCTGTTTCGGCACAAGATCCGCAAGCAGCCATTCTCCGCTTCGCTCTACCTGATCGCGGCTGTCCAGTCCGCCGTATTGACCTGGTGGCTGGTGCGATGAATGACGGCGCTTGAGCTTGGCGATGCCGGGGGATAGAGCGCGGCTTTAATGTCTTCCGTGCTTCTTCCCCATCGGCATCTCCTCGGCATCGAGGGGCTGTCCGCCGCCGATCTCGCCCTCATCCTCGACGAGGCCGAAGGCTGGGCCGAATTCAATCGCGGCGCCCGCAAGGCGGACGGTCGCCTCGCCGGTCTCACCCAGATCAACGCCTTCTTCGAAAACAGCACCCGCACGATGTTCTCGTTCGAGATCGCGGGCAAAAGGCTCGGCGCGCAGGTGTCCGGCTTCCACCCCGCCGCCTCCAGCGTGCGCAAGGGCGAAAGCCTGATCGACACCGCGCTGACGCTGAACGCGATGCGCCCGGACATCCTGGTGATCCGTCACGAGGCGGTCGGCGCGGCCAGCGACGTGGCGACGGTGATGGACTGCCCCGTCATCAATGCCGGCGACGGGCGCGGCGAGCATCCGACCCAGGCCTTGCTCGACGCCCTCGCCATCCGCCGCCGCTTCGGCCGGATCGAAGGGCTGAAGATCGTCATCTGCGGCGATATCGCGCACAGCCGCGTCGCCGGTTCGAACCTGCGCGCGCTGCCTTTGCTCGGCGCGCATGTGACGGTCGCCGGCCCCGCCGCCTTGCTCCCCGCCGCCGTCCCGCCCGGCATCCAGGCCACCACCGATTTCGATGCCGCGCTGGACGGGGCCGACGTGGTGATGATGCTGCGCATCCAGCGCGAGCGGCTGGAGGAGGGGCTCGCCGACGCGCTCGGCGATTATCACGCCCGCTACGGCCTCACCCGAGCCCGCCTCGACCGCGCCGCACCCCATGCCGCCGTCATGCATCCCGGCCCGATGAACCGCGGCGTGGAGATCGACGGCGACGTGGCCGACGATCCCGAACGCTCCCTGATTCTCACCCAGGTCGAACTCGGCGTTGCCGTCCGCATGGCCTGCCTCGACCTGCTGACCCGGGAGCGGCGGGGCTAGCCGGGCGGCGCTACCGCCGGCGGATTCCGTAATCGATCCGGATCCTCACCCAGGCGCCCACCAGCATCCGCCCGCCCCGCCGCGGCGGCCGCACCCGGAATTCCCATGCCGCGGCGAGCACCGATCGGGCGATCTGCGAGCCTTGCGGATATTCGTCGAGCGCGACGCAATCCTCCACGCGATAGTCCGGCGCCGTGCGGCACGCGATCAGTCCCCAGCCCGGGCCTTGCGCGGTGGAGAGATAGGCCCCCAGCATCCGGTCCTCCGGCTCGCGATACCAGGCGGCAGCATAAAGCGGTTCGCCATTGGGCATCGTGCCCACCTGTTCCGTGTCGCGCATGGCCGGGCTGCGCGTGTCCGGAGGGCCGTAAACGGGCCGGGCCGGCTGGGCGGGCGGACTGGCGCGCGGCGGGGCGGGCGAAGGGGGCGCTTGCGGGAGCGGCGGCACGACTGGCGGCGGCAGCGGTGCGGCCACCGGTTCGGCGGGCTGCGGCGGCTGCACCTGCTCGGGCTCCTGCTGCTCCGTTTCCGGCCGCTCCTCCGCGCGCTGTTCCGGCTCCGGGCTGGGCGTCTCGGGCGTCTCCTCCGCAATCTCCTCGACGCGCAGGGTGACCACATTGGCCTTGTCCTCACCCCCCGGCAGCCGCACCGTGCCCAGCGAGAGCAGCACGAGCAGCAGCAGGAGCTGGATCAGCAAAGTCAGGCCGATGCCGAGCGCACGCTGCCGGCCGTCGGCGCGCATCCGCTGGACGAAGGAAAGAGCTGGAACGGGCCTCGGCTGCAACAAGGGGTCTTCGCTGGCACTGTCCGCGGGACCGAACCCCGGGGCTACGGAGAGCGGGGATAGTTTGGCGCCGGGATGGTGGCAAGCCGGAGGGCATGACCGGACGGGATAGCAAGGCAAGACGGGCTTTCGGAGAGGAGCGCATCAAAAAGGGCGGCCGGCCTTGGCCGCCGGCCGCCCTTCCAGAGGGGAGTTTGAGGCTCCCTGAAGTTCAGGCGTTGCGCGTCGCCTCGTTGGCGTAGCGCGCGGCCCAGCGGATCGCGGCATCGCCGGCATTTTCACGCACGAAGCACTCGCCGCCTTCCGCCTTGATCGATCCGCACAGCCGGCGCGCATCGGCCTCGCTGGCGAAGCCGGCGACGGCGACGCGGTGCAGGGTGCGGCCCTGATGGTCGATCGTGACGGTGAGCGGCGCATAGGGGGTGAGGCCGTAACGGCCCTGCGTCTCCACCCAGGCGCGCTCGGCATTGGCCTCGTTCGAAAAGGCGCCGAGCTGGACGACATAGCGGCTGGCGCCGGCGCGGACCTGCGCGGTGGCGACGCGCGGTGCGGCGCGGTTGAAGCGCGGCGCCGGCGGCAGCGAGACGGCGGCGGCCTGGATCACCGCCGGAGTCGGGCGGTTCAGCGTCTGGACGGCCAGCGCCTGCTCGACCTCGCGCGCACTCGGCGCTTCGGGCTCGGGCTGCGGCACGGGCAGATAGTAAGAGGGCGCTTCGGCGACCTGGACAGGCGCTTCGGCGGGGCGGCCCCAATCTGAATCTCCGCTCGCAGCCGGCGCGGCCTGCGGATAAGCGGGGGCGGGCGGGGCAAGCGCTGCCAGCTGACGGGGCGCGGCGCCCGGATCGAGCAGCGGCGCGACGGGCGCCGCCTGGGCGAGCATGCCGGACGCTTCGGCCGGGCGCGACAAAGCGAGGCGCACCGGCTGGCCCGGATCGGATGCGACCGGCGTGACGCCGAGTAGGCCGGCAATCCGGGTCATGCCGGCATCGGGCCGGGCGAGCGCCGCCCATTGCGTCATCCGCGCTTCGACCTCACCGGGTGAGATGTCCTGTGCGGCGATCGCGCGGGCGCGGCGCCAATCGCCGTTCAGCGCATGAGCCAGCGCCAGATTCTGGCGCGCGCGCGGCGTCGCCATCTGGCTGCGCGCCAGCGGCTCGAGCAGGGCGATGCCGCGCTCGGGATGGCCGGCCAGCGCATAGGCGAGGCCGCGATCGGCGTCGGAGGCGATGCCGCTCAGCTCGTCGACTTGGGCGACCGCGGCGGCCGGGCGGCCGAGGGCGATCTGGGTCAGTGCGAAGCTCATCCCCGCACGCCGGTTCGACGGATCGAGCTCCAGCACGTCGGCATAGGTGGCGCGGGCCGATTCGAAGCGGCCGGCCTTCAGGTAGATGTCGGCGAGCAGCAGGCGGTAGCCGGCGTCGCGGGGCGCGGCGGCGACCGCCCGCTCCAGCGCGTCGCGCGCGTCATCCAGCCGGTTCTCGCGCAGCGCTCGGGCGCCTTGCTCGTGGGCCCGGGCGGCCTCGCGGTCGGCCGGCGCGCTGGCCGGGCGGCTGCGCATCTGGCCGGACAATGCGGTGCCCGAGGTCATCGTCATGCTGGCGATGATCGTCGAGGCGGCGATCTTGAAGGCTGTGCTGCGCATCGCGTCGATCCTTCCGGTTTCGTCAGTTGCGCTTGGCTTTGGCCGGAACCTGCCCGGCCAGCGCGTCGACCTCCGGCAGCGAGGCCAGGAACTCGTCGAGAGCGTTCGACACGAGCTGCTGCGCGGAGCGGCCGGTGACGGCGCAGGCGAGCCGCAGCTTGAGGTGGCGGTCCGCGTCGAGGCGGAGCGTGAACGCGGCCTTCTTGCCTGCCGCGACCGTGGCCGGGCGCTTGGGCAGCGCCAGCACCTTCGCCTTGCGCGGCGCGGGCGCGACGGGCGCTTCCACCTCGGCAAATCCGGCATCGTCCTCGGCATCGAAATGCTCGGCGATCGCGCGCTGCTGCGCGGTCACCGCGGGCTCGTCGCCTTTGGGCAGCGGGGTCAGCGCCGAGATCGAGCTCGGCACATGCTCGGGGCCGTAATCGACGACATCCTGGGCCGGACCCATGTCGTTCCAGCCGAGATCCTCGAAACCGGTATAGCCTTGCGGGCGCATCGCCGGCTTGGCGGCGCCCTTGCGGGCCAGCAGCCCCGAGGAAAGCGAGGCGTAGGGGCGTGCTTCGTTCATCTGTGCGCCCTCCGTCACTGGCCCATCACGCGGCGGCCGAAGCCGGGCGCGGGCCGCTGCGCGGCGGGATGCGGCACCTGGCCGCCGGGCGCGGAAAAGACGGTGCGCCGGAAATTCTTCTCGAGCCGGTCGGCGACATAGTCCCACAGCTCGACCACTTCCTTGGCCGATTTGCCGTTGGGATCGACCTCCATCACGGTGCGGCCGTCGATCATCGAGGCCGCGAAATCGGTGCGATGGTGGAGCGTGACCGGGGCGACGGTGCCGTGCTGCGACAGCGCGATCGCCGCCTCGAAGGTGATTTTCGCCTTGGGCGTCGCCGCGTTGACGACGAAGATGAGCGGCTTGCCGGCGCGCTCGCACAGATCGACCGTGGCGCCGACGGCGCGCAGGTCGTGCGGAGAGGGGCGCGTCGGGATGATGATCAGCTCGGCGACCTGGATGACGCTCTGGATCGCCATGGTGATCGCCGGCGGCGTGTCGATGACGGCGAGGCGGAAGCCCTGCTGACGCAGCACCTCCAGATCCGCGCCGAGCCGGGCCACCGTGGTCTGGGCGAAGGCGGGCATGTCGTCCTCGCGCTCGTTCCACCAGTCGGCGAGCGAACCCTGCGGGTCGATATCGATCAGGCAGACGGGGCCGTAGCCGGCGCGTTGCGCCTGGACGGCGAGATGGCCGGACAGGGTGGTCTTACCCGATCCGCCCTTCTGCGAAGAAAGAGCCAGGACGCGCATGCAAATATCCCTCGATGGTTCCCCACGTGGCTCGGGGGTTTGCGCCGTCGAAGCTAAAATCCGGTTAACATGGTGGCAGGGTTTCGGCGCCGATCCGGAGGCGTCCCCGAATAGGCAAGCCGCTGATTTCGATGCTAAAGAGGCATTAAGCATTCGCCGCTAGAGCGAAGCCATTGTCCGGTGGAGATAGCTATGACGATCCGTTTCGGCCGAGCGGGCCTCACCATCGCCGCCGCCATCGCACTCACGGCGCCCGTGGTCGCGCAGCAGGCTCTGTCGGGGCCCAGCGTCGAGGCGGGCTTCACCGCCTGGCAGGCCGGCGATTATGACGCGGCGGTGCGCAACTGGCGCCCGCTCGCCGATCGCGGCGATGCCGATGCCCAGTTCAATCTCGGCCATGCCTATCGGCTCGGCCGGGGCGTGCCGCAGAATCTCACGCTGGCCGAGCAATGGTATGAGCGCGCCGCGCGCTCCGGCCATATGGAGGCGCAGGCCATGTATGGCGTGATCCTGTTCCAGAACGGGCGCCGGACCGAAGCGATGCCCTTCATCCAGCGCGGCGCCGAAGCCGGCGATCCGCGCGCGCAATATGTCTATGGCACCGCGCTCTTCAACGGCGATCTCGCCCCGCGCGACTGGGTGCGCGCTTATGCGATGATGAGCCGCTCGGCCGCCCAGGGCCTCGCTCCGGCCGCGACCCAGCTCACCGAAATGGAGCGGCATATTGCTCCGGACGAGGTGGCGCGTGGCCGCGAACTGGCCGAAGTGATGGCGCGTCAGGCGCCGCCGCCCGCCGTGGCGCTGGCCGAAGCCGCACCGCCGCCGGCGCCGCCCGCGCGGCAACCGAGCGTCGCGCCGACTCCGCTGCCGCCATCGGCCGTCGCCAATCCGCCGGAGCCGCTGCCCGCACCGCCCTCAGCTCGGCCCGCGCCTGCGCCCACGGCGCCTGTGGCGCGTCCGTCCGCACCTGTCGCGACGTTGGCGAGCACTGGTGGCCGCTGGCGCATCCAACTCGGCGCGTTCGGCAGCGAGGCCAATGCCCGCGCCGCCTGGAGCGGCGTTGCCGGCCGCCTGCCAGGCCTGCAGCCGCACATCGTACCCACTGGCGCCGTCTTCCGCCTCCAGGCCGGCCCGCTCGCCGATCGCGCCGCCGCCACCCGCGCCTGCGCCGCCGCGCGCCAGGCCTGCTTCCCGGTCGCGCCCTAGGTTCCCGTTTAACCGTTTCTTTGCGCGGCCCCGTTATGACCGTCCTCCAAGAACAAGGGACGGAAAGATGGGGCAGGCAGTCGATCTCGACGATCGCAGGGGCATGGCGTCGCGCTGGCGGCGGCGGCGGATGTGCGTGCTGGTCGCCGATCAGGCCGCGCCGGCGGCCCTGCGCGAAATCACCGCGACCGGCGCCACGCTGGAAACCTCCGCCCGCCCGCTGATCGGCGCCATCGTGGAGCTGCGTCACCCCGATGCGGGCGCGATTCCCGCCCGGGTCCGCGCTGTCGGCGATGACGGCGTCGCGCTGGGCTTCGATTATGGGGAACGCTCGGTCGCCTTCGCGCTGGCCGCCATCGCCGCCGACATGAGCCGTCCGGCCTAGTCCGCAATCCAATCCTTGCGCGCATAGCCCTGCGCGTAGAGCAAGGCGGTGAGATCGTTCGCGTCGATCCGCGCGTCCGCTGCCGCCGCCGCCGCCGGCTTGGCGTGATAGGCGATGCCCAGCCCCGCCGCCTCGATCATCGGAATGTCGTTGGCCCCGTCGCCGACCGCCAGCGTCTCTTCCGTGGCGAGGCCGAGTCGCGCCGTTGCCCCGATCAGCGCATCGCGCTTCGTCGCTGCGCCGACGATCGGGCGGGTGACAGTCCCCGCCAGACGGTCTCCATCGATTTCCAGCACATTGGCGACCGCTTCGTCGAAGCCGATCTCCTCCGCCACCGGCCCGGCAAAGCGGGTGAAGCCGCCGGAGACGAGCAGTGCATGCGCCCCGTGCGCCTTCATCGTCCGCACCAGGGTCCGCGCGCCGGGTGTCAGCCGCACCCGCTCGGCCCGGCAGCGGTCGATGACGCCCGCGTCCAGCCCCTTGAGCAGCACCACCCGCGCATCCAGCGCCGCCTCGAAATCCAGCTCGCCGCGCATCGCCCGTTCGGTCACGGCGGCGACCTCGGCCTTGAGGCCGGCATAATCGGCCAGCTCGTCGATGCACTCGACCGTGATCATCGTCGAATCCATGTCGGCGACGATCAATCGCTTGCGGCGATGGGCGGCCGGCTGGACGATCACGTCCACGCTCCCGATCAGCCCCTCCAAAGACCGCCGCGCCGCGCCCGGATCGCCACCGAGCGCGAGATCCCCCGCACGGCCCTCGTCAAGCCACGCAAAACCACGCACATCCCCCACAGCATCCTGCGCGGCCGAAATATCGCCGCGCGTCAGCCGGTCCTTTGCTATCAAGGTCGCGATGAACATGGGGTCCTCTGGAAAGCCGCCGCTCGCGCTCATCGCAGGCCCGACCGCCAGCGGCAAGTCGGCGCTCGCGCTGGCGCTCGCCGAAGCGGCGGGCGGCACGGTGATCAACGCCGACAGCGCCCAGGTTTACAATGAGTTACGGATCGTTTCCGTAAGACCGTCGGAAAATGACGAACGCCGCGCGCCGCACCGCCTCTACGGCTATCGGAGCGGCGCCGACGCCTGCTCGGCCGCCGACTGGGCCGGGGACGCGAAGCGCGAGATCGCCGCCGCTTATGCCAAGGGGCGCCTGCCGATCCTGACCGGCGGCACCGGCCTCTACATCCGTACCCTGCTCGACGGCATCGCCCCGGTGCCCGAGATAGATCCCGGGATCCGCGCCGAAGTCCGCGCGCTGCCCGTGGCGGACGCCCATGCCGCACTGGCGCGGGAAGATTCGGAGGCAGCGGGCCGCATTCGGCCCAGCGACACCACCCGCACCGCGCGAGCACTGGAGGTGGTGCGATCGACCGGCCGGACCCTTCGCGACTGGCAGGCGGAGAAGGCCGGCGGGATCGGCGGCGAGGTCACTCTGCGCCCGCTTATCCTGCTGCCGCCGCGCGACTGGCTCCATCGGCGTTGCGATGAACGGTTCGAAGAAATCTTTTCTGATGAAGGTATTAGTGAAGTCAGTTCATTACTGGAGAAAGGATTTTCGTCTTCCGCTCCGGTGATGCGCGCGATCGGCGTGCCGGAGATCGCGGCCTTCCTGCGCGGCGATATGAGCCGCGACGCGGCGCTGGCCGCCGGCCAGGCCGCGACCCGCCAATATGCCAAGCGCCAATATACCTGGTTCCGCCATCAGCCGCCGGCCGACTGGCCGCGCCATGCAGAGCCAACGGACTCCTCAGCCGTTCGGGCTGAGCTTGTCGAAGCCCTCTCCTTGCCTGTCGGCGCCGATGAAAGGAAGGAAAGCCCTTCGACAAGCTCAGGGCGAACGGATTAGAGGGGCATATGCAGGCCTGGTTCGACAAGGATTGCGATCTTTCGATCATCCGCTCTCGGCGGGTGGCGATTGTCGGCTACGGCAATCAGGGCCGTGCCCAGGCGCTGAACCTGCGCGACAGCGGCGCCTCCGTCGCCATCGCCCTGCGGCAAGGCTCGGCACGGCGCGAACCGGCGCGGGCCGACGGGTTCGACGTCATGACGTCATCCGAAGCCGCCGCGCAGGCGGACGTGGTCATGCTCCTCGCCGCCGATGAGGATCATGGCCGCATCTATGCCGAGGAGCTGGCGCCGCACCTGAAGCCCAATGCCGCTCTGGGCTTCGCGCATGGCCTGTCGATCCGCTTCGGCCTGATCCAGCCGCGCGCCGATCTCGACATCTTCCTCGCCGCGCCAAAGGGGCCGGGCACGGCGCTGCGCGACGATTATGTGGCCGGTTCCGGCCTGATCGGGCTGATCGCGGTCGCGCAGGACGCGAGCGGCGGCGCGCAGGCGCTGGCCTTGTCCTATGCCGCCGCGATCGGCAGCGGCCGGGCTGGCATCCTGCCCACCAGCTTTGCCGAGGAATGCGAGGCCGATCTGTTCAACGAGCAGGCGGTGCTGTGGGGCGCGATTCCCGAGCTGATCCATGCCGGATACGACACATTGGTCGAAGCAGGATATTCACCGGAAATCGCCTATTTCGAATGTCTTACCGAAGTGAAGCTGATTGCCGATCTCATCTATGCGCGCGGCATTGCGGGCATGCGCGAGGCGATCTCCAACACCGCCGAGTTCGGCGCGCTGAAGGGCGGAGACCGGATCGTCACCGCCGACACCCGCACCGAGATGCGCCGCATCCTGCGTGAGGTTCGTTCCGGCGCCTTCGTCAAGGAACTGATCGCCGATGCGGAGGCCGGCTATCCCCGCCTCAAGGCCAGCCGGGACCGCGCGGCGGCCCATCCGATCGAAAAGGTGCGGTCCGAAATCGCCGCGCTCACCGGCGGCGCCACCAAGCCCAGGGACACGGAATGAAGCGGCTGCTGCACGCCTTTCTGGCGGCCTGCCTGCTGTCCGCGACCGCCACGCAGGCATCGGAGCTGGAATCGTCGCCGATGGTGGACGCGCAGCCCGTTCCGCCCGCCGATGCCCGCGCGGCCGGCCGCTATCGGCTCGATGCCGGCCCCGACGTCCTTGCGATGCTGGAGCTCCGGCCCGACGGGCGCTTTCGCTATATGCTGATCGCCGGCGCGATGGATGCCTTTTCGGAAGGGCTGTGGGCGAGCGACGGGAGCAGCGTAACGCTCAACACGTCGCCGCGCCCGGTACCACCCTCATTCTCCGCTGGTGCGATCACGCGCGCCGAGGGACTTCCCTCGATCCTGGTCGTCACACCCAGCGGCCGCGGCATTCCCGGCATCGATCTTCGCCTGGGTTATTCGGACGGGCGGACGATAGACTCCTACACGCAGGAGGAAGGCTGGCGCCCGGCGGCGGGCGATCCGGTCGGTATTCCGGCATGGGTGGAGGTGTCGTTCGCCATGTACAACGTGCCGCCGCGCCGCTTCGCGCTGGACGCGACGGCCGGCAACGCCTTCGTCTTCGTGCTGACGCCGAACGATCTGCAGGTGCTCGATTTCCGCGACTGGGTGCTCGACATTTCGGGCGACGTGCTGGTCGCGCGGCCCGGCGAGCATGGCGCCGCGACCTTCCGGCGCTCGGAATGATCTTCGTCGAAACCGAGCGGCTGATCCTGCGCCGCCCGCGCGATTCGGATCTCGATGCGCTGATGCCCGGCTGGGCGGATCCTGAAATGACCCGTTACACCGTCCGCCGCGACGATCCGCGCAGTTTCCTCAGGCAGCTCATCGCGGACATGCGGGCGAAGCGGCCGGGCGATCTCGATCCGGGCGGCCCCTGGTTCCAGCTCATTCTGGAGAGCCGCGCGGACGGGGCGGTCGTCGGTGACATCGGCATCGGCTTCGACGTGCCGGGCGAGAAGCAGGTCGAGCTCGGCTACCGCATCCTGCCCGCCCATCAGCGCCGCAATTATGTGCGCGAGGCGCTGACCGGCCTGATCCCCTGGCTGATCGACGCGCACGGCATTCACCGCTTCGTCGCCCTCGCGGCGGCGGAAAATGTCGCCTCGGTCGCGATTCTCCGGTCGCTCGGTTTCCGTCAGGAAGGCCATTTCTACGAAAGCTTCCTGCGCGACGGGCGCTGGCTCGACGATCTCTATTTCGCCCTGCTGGCGCGGGAATGGCGGGGCGGGCGCTAAAGCAGCCGCATCTGCGCGCCTTCAGGCGGCACGAACAGGTCGGTCCGCAGCGGGCGGCGTTCCAGGTTCAGCCCGTGCTTGCGGATCGCCCGGTCGAAGCGGGCCTTCAGCAGCTCGGCCCATGGCCCTTGGCCGCGCATCCGGGTGAAGAAGTTCGGATCGTTGTCGCGGCCGCCGCGCAGTTCGCGGATGATCGCCATCACCTTGGCGGCGCGATCGGGATAATGCTCGTCGAGCCAGGCGCGGAAGAGCGGGGCGACCTCGTGCGGCAGGCGCACCGGCAGGTAAAAGACGCCGATCGCCCCGGCCTCGGCGGCCGCCTCGACCAGATGCTCCAGCTCGTGATCGGTGATCGCCGGCACGACCGGTGCGATGGAGACATAAGCGGGGACGCCGGCATCGGCGAGCCGCCGGACCGCAGCCAGCCGCTTGCGCGCCGCCGGCGCGCGCGGCTCCAGCGTGCGCGAGATGGCGGGGGTGAGCGAGGTGATGGAGAGCGCCACGCCGGCCAGCCTCTCCCGCCCCATCGGCCCCAATATGTCGAGATCGGCCAGCACACGGTCGGACTTGGTGGTGATCGTCACCGGATGGCGGGTCTCGGCGAGCACCTCCAGGATCGACCGGGTGAGCCGGTAGCGCCCCTCGATCGGCTGATAGGGATCGGTGTTCGTCCCGATCGCGATCGGACGGACCTGGTAGCCGCGTTTCCCCAGCTCGGCGCGCAGCAGCTTGGCCGCGACCGGCTTGGCGAACAGGCGGCTTTCGAAATCGAGGCCGGGGGAGAGATCGTGATAGGCATGGCTCGGCCGGGCGAAGCAGTAGATGCAGCCATGCTCGCAGCCGCGATAGGGATTGATCGAGCGATCGAAGCCTATGTCGGGGGATTGGTTGCGGGTGATGATGGTCTTCGGATGCTCGATCGTCACCGTGGTGCGCAGCGGCGGTACGCCGTCCAGCTCGTCCCGCGCATCCAGCCAGTCCCCGTCCGCCTCACGAATCGGCAGGTTGAAACGGTCCGGGGTGCGGTTCTCGGGCGCACCTCGGCCGGGGCGGGCGTCGGGCCGGGGCATAAGCGGAGGATGCGCGCATCATAGGAACATATCAAGAACAATCGGCGCGCATTTCCGTCATCCTGACGAAAGTCAGTATCCATGAACAGGGGCGTGGCGGAATCGCGCAGGCCATGTTCATGGATCCCGGATCAAGTCCGGGATGACGCTCCGAGAGCTATTGCCGCCCGCTATCCCCGTCCGCCGTCGGGCCGCCCTGACCGGTCATCACGGCCGGCATATTGGGACGCGGCGCGATCCGCACCGCCGCTTCGCCGCGCATGCCGGGGAAGCGGGGCCACATGCCCTGGACGAGCGCGCGGCGGCTGGCGGAGCGATCCGCGGTCTGCTCCTCGTAGATCCAGTAATTGCGCAGCACGATCGGCACGTAGCCGCGCGTTTCCCAATAGGGGATCGTCTCCATGAACAGCAGCGGATCGCTTTGGTCGTAGCGGGTGTTCCACTCCGCGATCGGCGCCGGGCCGGCATTGTAGGAAGCGATAATCTTGGGCAGCAGTCCGCCGGTCGCCGGGAGATCGCGCAGATATTCCAGATAGGTCTGGCCATATTCCATGTTGATCGAGGGGATGTTGAGCTGCGCGGGCGTCACCGTCTCGCCGCCGCGCCGGGCCATGTGGCGCCCGGTGCCGGGCATCACCTGCATCAGCCCGCGCGCGCCGGCGGGGCTGATCGCCTCCGGCCGGAAATTGGATTCCTGCAGCGCGTGGGCGAAGGCCAAAGCCGGATCGACCCGCCAGCCGCTGGTCGGCTGCCAGCTCGGCGATGGATAGCGGTTGTGGACGGCCGTGCGCGTGCCGCGCGGGCCGTTATGGGCCAGCCACATCTGGGCGCTGGTGAGATTGAGCCGTGCGGCGAGGTGGAGCAAAGCCTCATGCTCGCTCGGCCGGCCGATCCGCGCCTGGTGGCGGATGAAGCTGTCGGCGAGGCTGGTTTCGCCGATCTCGGCCAGCGCGACGGCGGCGCGGACGTTGCGGTGCTGGGAAATGTCGCGCCATTCCTCGGCGCTCAGCGGATCGAGCGTGGCGGGCACGGCACGGATGCCGAGTGCGCTTTGCGCGAGCAGGCCGTAAAAGGTCTCGCCATTGCGCGCAGCGATCTGGAGCCGGCCCTGTACCCGCTCCGGGCGGCCGCAGGCGGTGTCGGCCCGCGCCGCCCAATAATGGCCCGCGGTGGCGAGCTCGATGTCGCCGGAGCGGGCGGCGACGGTGCCGAAATGGTCGGCTGCCGCATTGCAATCGCGCATCCGCCAGGCGGCGAGGCCCGCCACCCAGTCGGCGTGGATGGCATATTCGGTCGGCCCGCCGCGCGCCTCGCCAGCGATGCGGCGCGCGTCGCTGTCATGGCCGTTCAGGTAGAAGACCCAGGCGATGCGCTGGCGAAAGGCGGTGCGGGCCTCCTCGCTCAGGCCGCCGCCCTGCTCGGTCAGGATCGCCTCGGCCTCGAACGGCCGGTCGGCGACCAGCAGGGGCTGGATGAGCGGCTCCAGCCGGTCTGCGACGGCATCGCCCCGGATCGCGCGGGGGCGGGCGCGGCGCGGTTGGCCGGCCAGGCCGGCGAGCCGTTGCACCTCGGGCATGCGGGGCAGGCTGGTGGCGCCGCGCGCATTGGCGAGCCGCGCGAGCGCCTCGCCCTGCGGCAGGTCCGCCGCGCGCTCCAGCAGGTCGAGCAAAGGGCCCAGCTCGACGCGCGGCGAGCCGGCCGCGGTGTAGAGCATGGTGCGGGCGACATCGTGCAGCGGTCCGGGCCGCATCGCATCGAGCCGGGCGGTGGCGCTTGCCCAATTGGACGCGCGCAGGTCGGCGAAGATGGCCTGATAAGTCTCGCGTTCCGACGCATTGAGCTGGGCGGGGATGTTGAACGCGCGCGCCGGGCGCGGCTGACCCTGCGCCATGGCGGCGGCGGGCAGGGCGGCGAGGACGAATCCGGCGACGAGCGCCCTGGCCAGCCGGTTCATTCCGCCAGTCCTTCCTTCAGCATCTGCAGGTCATCCCAGGCGAGCTTCTTCAGGCCGGGAACCAGTGCCAGCTTTTCCGGCCGGATCGTCGTCACGGTGCGCACCGGGCCGGCGGGGGTGTCCAGATCGTGCCAGCGGCCGCGCGCTGTCGTCACCGCGCCGCCGAGCAGGGCCTTGGCACAGGCATCGCCGAACAGCAGCAGCGCGCGCGGGCGGACCAGGCCGATATGGTGACGGGCGATCTCCGCCAGCTTCGCCGTTTCACCCGAATCGAGCGCGCCAGTCGGCGTGCGCAGCGGCGAGAGCGAGGCGAGATAGAGGCTGTCGCGGCTCCGTCCGATCGCTGCCATCATCTTGTCGAACAGCTCGCCGGGCGCGCCGGAGAGCAGGGCGTCGGCGGCGAAATCGGCCTGGCCAGGCATGTCGATCATCACCATCAGGCCGGACGCGGGATCGCCCGACGGGCCGATCCGCGGCGCAAGCAATGCACCAAGCGGCAGCGAAGCGGGATCGGTCAGCCAGGCGCGGAAGCCATCGATCGTATCGGGCAGGGCAGGGATGGGCTCAGGCTCGGGGGCCGCGACGGGCGCGGGCTTGGTTGACTGCAACCAGTCGCGTGGCGCCTCATCGACGAGCGTATCGACGCCCGCTTCCTCCCACCAGGAAAGGGCGCTCGCGGCAGCGCTCGATGACATATACGCACAACCCCACCGTGTAACCCGCAGGTATAGAGTCAGGCCGCGCCGGGCTGGTCAATCCAAAGCGCCCCGTTTATCTGCCAGTTGTTGGCTGCATGCGATGAGGGGAGTCCGCAAAGGATGAGCGAACGGGAGTCGATGCCCTATGACGTGGTGATCGTCGGCGCGGGCCCTGCCGGCCTTGCGGCCGCCATCCGTCTCAAGCAGCTGGCCAATGAAGCGGGGCGCGAGCTTTCCGTCTGCATCCTCGAAAAGGGCTCCGAGGTCGGCGCGCATATCTTGTCCGGCGCGGTGGTCGATCCGATCGCGCTCGACGAATTGCTGCCGGACTGGAAGGAGCTGGACAGCCCGCTCACCGTGCCGGTCACGAAAAACGAGCATTGGGTGCTGACCGAGAAGAAGAAAATCTCCTTCCCGCACATCCTGATGCCCTCCTTCATGTCGAACAAGGGCACCTACACGCTCTCGCTCGGCAATCTCTGCCGCTGGCTGGCCGGCCAGGCCGAGGCGCTGGGCGTGGAGATCTTCCCCGGTTTCGCCGCCGCCGAAGTGCTGTTCAACGAGGACGGATCGGTGAAGGGCGTCGCCACCGGCGACATGGGGGTCGCGCGCGACGGCACGCACAAGCCGGACTATCAGCCCGGCATGGAGCTGCACGGCCGCTACACCTTCTTCGCCGAAGGCGCGCGCGGGCATCTCACCAAGGAACTGAAGCGCATCTTCGAGCTGGAAAATGAAAGCCAGCCGCAGGTCTACGGCATCGGCCTCAAGGAATTGTGGGACATCGACCCGGACAAGCACGAGCCGGGCCGGGTCATCCACACCCAGGGCTGGCCGCTCTCCGATGCCTGGGGCGGCGGCTTCCTCTACCATCAGGCGAACGGGCAGGTGGCCTTGGGCTTCGTCGTGGCGCTCAACTACAAGAATCCCTGGCTCTCGCCGTTCGAGGAGTTCCAGCGCTGGAAGCAGCATCCCGCGATCCGCCACTTCCTGGAAGGCGGCAAGCGCGTCTCCTACGGCGCGCGCGCGATCAACGAGGGCGGCTGGCAGGCGATCCCGAAGCTGGCCTTTCCGGGCGGCGCTCTGATCGGCTGCGCGGCGGGTTTCGTGAACGTGCCCCGGATCAAGGGCAGCCACACCGCGATGAAGTCCGGCATGCTCGCCGCCGAGGCCGCCTTCGCGGCGATTTCGGCGGACCGCGCGGCCGATCTGCTCGCCGATTACGAGCCGGCGCTGCGCGACAGCTGGGTGGCGACGGAGCTCAAGAAGGTCCGCAATGTCGAGCCTTTGGTCGCCAAATGGGGCGGCACGATCGGCACCGCCCTGGCCGGCATCGACATGTGGATGCGCCAGCTCGGCATCGGCCTGCCTTTCACGATGAAGCATCATCCGGACCATGAGACCCTGTGGCGCAAGGACATCGCTCCGCCCATCGCCTATCCCAAGCCGGACGGGGTGATCAGCTTCGACCGGTTGTCCTCGGTGTTTCTGTCCAACACCAATCACGAGGAAGACCAGCCCGTTCACCTGACGCTCAAGGACGCGAGCATACCGGTGGACGTGAATCTGGCTGAGTTCGCCGGGCCGGAATCGCGCTACTGCCCGGCCGGCGTCTATGAGTTCGTCGAGGAGGGCGGCACGCAGCGATTGCAGATCAACGCGCAGAATTGCGTCCACTGCAAGACCTGCGACATCAAGGATCCGACCCAGAACATCAACTGGGTCGTGCCGGAAGGCGGAGGAGGCCCCAATTACCCCAATATGTAAGCGTACGGTTCGGACGGCGCTGGCCGTCCTCCTTGCCGCGACGGCCGTCACCGCCGCCCAGGCACGCGGCGACACCCGCTCGCCGCTCACCGCTTATGCCCAGGCGCGCACCGCCGCCTCGGCCGGTGCGAGCGAACGGGCCAGCGCCGATTTCGCCGCCGCGCTTGCCGCGTCGCCGGACAATGTCGTCGTCGCTGGCCCGGCGCTGGGCCATGCCGTCAGCGTCGGCGATTGGCCGCTGGCGATGCGTTCGGTTCGGGTACTGGAGCGGGCCGACGCATTGCTGCCCGACGCGCGCTTCCTGCTCGCCGCCGATGCCTTCCGCAACCGCGACTGGCGCGCCGCCACCGCGCAGGTGGACGCGATCGAGCGCGACCGGCTGTTCGCCTTCACCGCGCCGGTGCTGCGCGCCTGGATCGCGGTCGGTTCCGGGCGCGGCGATCCGCTGGCCCTGCTGACCGTGCCGCAAGGCGACATGGCGCAGGCCTATGCGGCGGAGCATCATGTGCTGATCCAGCTCGCCACCGGCCGCGCCGGCAATGTCGAACAGCTCGGTCAGCTTGCCGACGGCGCCGGGTCGCGCGCCACCCGGCTGCGCATCGCGGCCGCCGCCACGCTTGCCCGGCGCGATCGCGAGGGCGCGCTGGCGCTGCTTGATGGGCAGGCCGGCCCGATCCAGACGGCGCGCGCCTTGGTCGAGGCGCGCCGTCCGGTTCCCGGCGCGATCGCCACGCCGCAGGAGGGCATGGCGGAATTGCTGCTGCGCCTCGCCATCGATCTCAACGCGCCCGATCTCGCCCCGGTCGCCGCCACCTTTGCGCGGATCGCGACCTGGCTGGCGCCGGACAATGGCGAGGCCTGGATCGTCGCGGCGGAATATGCCGGGCGGCAGGATCGTCATGTCGATGCGGTGGCGATGCTCGCATATGTCCGCGCCGGCGATCCCTATGCGGACATGGCGCATGATCGGCGCATTCGCATGCTCGTCGATGGCGGTCGGAAGGACGAGGCGCTGCGTCAGGCCGAGGCGGCGATCGCGTCCGGCGGCACGGCGGCCGATCAGCTCCGGCTCGGCGAAGTGCTGATGAGTATGGACCGTCCTGCCGAGGCCGCC
Organism: Alphaproteobacteria bacterium; assembly: GCA_037190625.1. Taxonomy (GTDB): domain Bacteria; phylum Pseudomonadota; class Alphaproteobacteria; order Sphingomonadales; family Sphingomonadaceae; genus Allosphingosinicella. The sequence goes on along the minus strand of JBBCJP010000010.1, from coordinate 74,542 downwards.
GACGCTTTCGGCCGTGCGATCCGTCTCACCGGGGACGGGCCGCAAGCCTATCCCGAATGGGCTCTCTGGCTGATGCGCGGGAGCGCGCACGACGCGGCGGATCAATGGCCGGAGGCGCGCGCCGCGCTGGAGCGCGCCTACAGCCTGGCGCCGGATCAGCCCTTGGTGCTCAACTATCTCGGCTATGCCCAGCTCGCCCGGCGCGAGAACATGCTGGAGGCCGAGCGGCTGATCCGCGAGGCCCATGCCCGTGCGCCCGACAATGCGGCGATCACCGATTCGCTCGGCTGGGCGCTGTTCCTGAAGGGCGACCATGACGAGGGCATCGCCCTGCTCGAACGCGCCGTCGAGGGCGAGCCCGCCGATGTCGAGATCAACGAGCATCTGGGCGATGCCTATTATACGGTCGGGCGCCGCGCCGAGGCCCGCTTCGCCTGGCGTGCCGCGCGGGTCTATGCCGAAGGCGCGGACGCCGAACGCCTCGACGCCAAGCTCTCGGGCGGCATGACCCCGGAGCTGGCGGCGCGGTAATTTTGATTGTCATTGCGAGGAGCGCAGCGACGCGGCAATCCAGCGGGCCTCGGAGTACATTCTGGATTGCTTCGCGGAGTTCATCCTGAGCGCCGCCGCAGGCGGCGTCGAAGGGCTCGCAATGACGGCTGATATGAAAGAAACCGCTTACGCCAAGCTCAATCTCGCCCTCCATGTCCGGGCGCGCGAGGCCAATGGCTATCACCGGATCGAGACGATCTTCGCCTTCGCCGAACATGGCGACGAACTCAGCGTTGCCGAAGGGGAGGGACTGAGCTTCGCCGTTACCGGCCCCTTCGCCGATGCGCTGGCGGGGGAGGGCGACAATCTCGTGCTGCGCGCCGCCCGGGGGCTGGCGGAACGCTGCGACGTGAACACAGACGCCGCGCTCATGCTCGACAAGCGCCTGCCGGTCGCTTCCGGCATCGGCGGCGGCTCGGCCGATGCGGCGGCGGCGCTGCGACTGCTGCGCCGCTTCTGGAAGCTCGACATCGACGACGCGGCACTCCACGCCATCGCCGCCGGCCTCGGCGCCGATGTCCCCGCCTGCCTCGCTAGCCGGACGATGCGCGGCGAGGGGAGGGGCGACGAACTGACCCGGATCGACCTGCCCGAACTCACTGGAGCGCCTTTATTGCTGGTCAATCCGCGCATCCCCCTCTCCACCGCGCCCGTATTCCGGGCCTGGGACGGCGTGGATCGCGGGCCGCTTGTGGACTGGGAGACGGGCCGCAACGATCTGGAAGCCCCGGCCCGCACGCTGGTGCCTGAGATCGGCGCCGTGCTGGAGACGCTTTCGCACGCCCAGGTGGCCCGCATGTCCGGCTCCGGCGCGACCTGCTTCGGCCTGTATGACAGCGAAGGCGCACGCGATGCTGCCCGGGCTGCGATCGCGGCGGCGAATCCCGGCTGGTGGACCCTCGCGACCTGTCTCCGCTGACCCGCTCTTCCCATAACGGAACAGCTTCCCGGGCCCGTTAACCATCGGAACGCGCGGGATTTCGTCGTGGCACGCCTTTTGCTCCCGCGTCGGGAACGAGTCGAGGCGTGCTTGGCTATGCCGACATTCGCCCGCGGCCCCCGATCTCCACCGGACGGGCGCCGCGGTCCCCTCATGGCCGGGCGCCCGTCGGCGACCCGGCCTTTTTTTCGCGACAAGCCCGGCCCGGCGCGGCACAGGAGCGGCATGTTCACGCTGGCTATCGATGACGGCCTTGCCCGGCTGAGCTTGGAGCGCCCGGAGCGGCGCAACGCCATTCCGGCCCATGGCTGGGCTCCGCTCGCCGAACGGATCGGCGCGGTGCGCGGTGCCAGGGCGCTGGTCGTGGCCGGTGCGGGCGGCGGCTTCTGCGCCGGCGCGGACCTCGGCGATTTTCCGATGATGCTGGATGAGGCGGCGCGCTTCCGCCTCGCCATGCGTGGTGCGCTCGATGCGCTGCGCGATCTGCCCATCCCCACGATCGCCCTGATCGACGGCGCCTGCTACGGCGCGGGCGTGGCGCTCGCCATGGCCTGCGATCTCCGGCTCGCCGCGCCGGACGCGCCCTTCGCGATCACGCCGGCGAAGATCGGAATCTCCTATCCGCAGGAGGATGTGCACCGGCTGGTCGAACTGGTCGGCCCGGGCCAGGCGGCGCGTTTGCTGTTCACCGGACTGTCGATCGACGGCGTCGAGGCCGCGCGGATCGGCCTGGTCGATCTGGCCGCGCCGCTGGTCGAGCGCGAGGCCATGATCGCCGCGATCCTCGCCAATGGCCCGGAAAGCCTCGCGACGCTGAAACGTGCCATCCGCCTCGCCGCCAAGGACGCGCGAAGCGATGCGGCGCAGGACCATGAATTCGATGCGCTGCTCGGCGGCGCGGAACTGGCGCGCCGGCTCGAAGCGCGGCGACGGAAGTGATAGGAAGCCCGGATATGCGCCTGATCCTCCTCGCCATCCCCCTTTTTCTCGTCGGCTGCAACGAAGCGGTGCCCGCCGGGCAGACGGACAGCGCGGATGCCGGCGACGGGCGGATCGAATGCCGGCCGCAGGGCGCGGCGGAGTTCGCCAATGCCTGCCTGCTGGAGCGCAGTGGCGACACGCTGACCCTGCGCAAGCCCGATGGCGGCTTCCGCCGGCTGGTCGTCACCACCGACGGTCGCGGCGTCGCGGCGGCGGATGGCGCGGAGCCCGCGCAGGTCCGGGTGATCGGCGAGGGGCGGATCGAGGTGGCGATCGGCGGCGATGCCTTCCGCCTGCCCGCCACCGTGCGCGCGCGATGACAGGACGGACGATCCTGACGGCGGCGGAAATGCGCGCCGCCGAAGACGCGGCGATCGCCGCCAGCACGCCCGTCGAAACCCTGATGGAGCGGGCCGGGATCGGCGCGGCCGAGGCGATCTGGCGCTATGCCGGCCCGGTCCCTGCGCTGGTGCTGTGCGGCCCCGGCAACAATGGCGGCGACGGCTATGTGATTGCCCGCGAGCTGGCCGCGCGCGGTGTGAAGGTGCGCGTCGCCGTTTCGGAGGAGCCGAAGACGCCGGCCGCGCAGGCGGCGCGGGACAGCTGGGAAGGGCCGGTCGAGGACATCGCCGAAGCCGCGCCCGCGCCGCTGCTGGTCGACGCCCTGTTCGGCACCGGCCTGACGCGGCCGCTGGACGACAGCCTGTCCGCCCGCCTCGCCGAGCTGGCCGCGCAGGCCCGCATCGCCGCCGCCGTCGATCTGCCGAGCGGCGTCGCCACCGACGACGGCGCGATCCTCTCGCCCGTCCCCGATTTCGATCTCACGGTCACCTTCCAGACGCTGAAGCCCGCCCATCTCCTCCAGCCCGCCGCCCGCCATCTCGGCCGCGTCGTGGTCGCCGATATCGGCATCGAAGCGGCCAGCGCGCTGGAGACGGTCGAACGGCCGCGCCTCATTCCGCCGGGGCCGGATTCGCACAAATATGATCGCGGCTTCGTGCTGACCTTCGGCGGCGACCTGCGTGGCGCGAGCGCGCTCTCCGCGGTCGCCGCCTTGCGCGCCGGGGCCGGGGCGGTGCGGCTCGCGTCGGACAAGCCGCTGGGCGCGGTGCCGTTCGGGATCATGCAGGTCGGCGAGGAGATGGTCGATCTGCTCTCCGACAAGCGCCTCGGCGCCGTGGTGTTCGGCCCCGGCATCATCGCGGGCGGGGAGTCGGATTGCCGGCTCGATCAATGCCTCGAAAGCGGCCTGCCGCTCGTGCTCGACGCAGGTGCCATCACCCTGCTCGCCGAGCGTGGGCCCGAGCGGCTGCGCGATCTGGAGCATATGGCGATCCTCACGCCGCATGGCGGCGAGTTCAAGCGATTGTTCGGCGAAAGCGAGGGCAGCAAGATCGATCGCACCCGCGCCGCCGCCGCGCGGTCCGGCGCGATCGTCGTGTTCAAGGGCGCCGACACCGTCATCGCCGCGCCGGACGGCCGCACCGCGCTGGCCGGGGACGCGAGCTCCTGGCTGGCCACCGCCGGGTCGGGCGACGTGCTGGCCGGCGCGATCGGTGCGATGCGCGCGCGCGGGCTGGACGCCTATGAAGCCGCCATCGCCGGCGTCTGGCTGCACGGCCGCGCCGCCCAGCTTGCCGGGCCGAACCTCATCGCCGACGATCTGCTCGAGGGGCTGCGCGGCGCGCTCGTCGAATGCCTGTGAGCGACGCGGAGATCGTCCGCCTCGCCGCGCGCGGGGACGGGGTGACGGCGGATGGCCGCCATGTCGCGATGGCCGCGCCCGGCGATCTTGTCGCGCCGGACGGGGCGGTCACGCCCGGCCCGCACCACGCCGATCCGCTTTGCCGACATTTCCCCGACTGCGGCGGCTGCCAGCTCCAGCATGTCGATGACGCCGCCTATCGCGATTATCTGAAGGACCGCGTCGCCGCCGCGCTCGCCGCCCAGAACATGGCGGCGCCCGACATCCGCGATCCGCATCTCTCCCCGCCGCTCAGCCGCCGCCGCGCCAGCCTCAAGACGGCGGGCGGCCTGATCGGCTTCAACGCGGAAAAGAGCCACCGCATCGTCGACATGCGCGAATGCCATATCCTGCGGCCGGAACTGTTCGCGCTGGTCGCACCGCTGCGGCGGCTGCTGAACGGCCGCGCGAGTGCGTCGCTCACCCTGGCCGATCAGGGCGTCGATCTGCTGATCGAAGGCATCAGTATCGAGGGCCTGGCGCAGACCGAGGCGATGGGCGCCTTCGCCGCCGAACATCGCCTCGCCCGCCTTGCCGTGGACGACGGCTATGGCCCGCAGACCCTGTGGGAGCCCGAGCCGGTGACGGTCACGCTCGGCGGCGTGCCGGTCCCGCTGCCGCACGGCGCCTTCCTGCAGGCGACGGCGGATGGGGAGGCGGCGCTGGTGGCGGCAGTGCGCGAGGCGGTGGGGGAGGCGCGCATTGTCGCCGATCTGTTCGCCGGCCTCGGCACCTTCGCCTTGGCGCTAGAAGGCCGCGTCTATGCCGCCGAAGGCGCGCGCGACGCCGCGCTGGCACTCAAGAGCGCGGCCAATCGCGCCGGACGCGCCGTTTTCGTCGACCATCGCGACCTGTTCCGCCGCCCGCTCGACATGGGCGAGCTCAACCGCTTCGAAGCCGTGGCCCTCGATCCGCCCCGCGCCGGCGCGCGCGAGCAGGTCGAGGCGCTGGCGGCATCGAATGTGCCACTACTGGCGATGGTCTCGTGCAACCCGGCCACCTTCGCCCGCGACGCCAAGACGCTGGCGGACGGCGGCTACCGGCTCGACTGGGTGCTTCCGGTCGGCCAGTTCCGCTGGTCCACCCATGTCGAGCTGGCGGCGCGTTTTTCGCGCTAATTCTCGTCAGTTCGCGGCGGCGGCGCGGGCCCGGGTAAGCAGATCGTCCAGCGCCGCGCGGTCCAGTGCCCGGCCCTGGGTCACCACCGCGCGGATGCGGCGGGTGTTGGCGATGTCGTCGATCGGATTGGCATCGAGCAGCAGGATGTCCGCCACCCTGCCCGGCGCCAGCGCGCCGTAGCGGTCGGCCACGTTCATGAAGGCGGGGCCGGTAAGCGTCGCGCTGCGCAGCGCGTCCGCCGGACTGAGGCCCGCCTCGACATAGCGCGCCAGCTCGTCGTGCAGGCCGATGCCCGGATAGTTGAAGCTGTTGAGATAGCCCGCGTCCGTTCCGGCCAGGATCGGGATGCCGGCGTCGCGCAGCATCGGCAGGACGGTGAGGCTCAGCCGGTAGTTGCGCCGCCGCGCGGCGATCTCCTCCGCGGTCCAGCCGGCCGCCCGCTCGATCCGCCAGTCGTAGGTCGCCCGCAGGCCCGGGCCGATCAGCGCCAGGCCTTCGTCCCGGCTGTGATCCTCCTCGTTCAGCCAGGCGATGATCCGGCTCATGTTGAGCGTCGGCGTGACCGCGATGCCGGTGGCGGCCAGCCGGCGATAGCTTTGCGCGGCATAAGCGGGATCGAACGTCTCGCTCAGCCGGTTGGAGGTTTCGGCATAAGTGAGCCGTCCGGCCAGATATTCGCCCGCGATCCGCTCCTCGTCCGGCGACCCCGCCTTGATGAGATAGTCCAGATGCTCGATCGCGCTGAGCCCTGCTTCGGCGGCATCCTGGATGGTGAAGGCATAAGGCGTGTGCGCGGAGGTGCGGAGGCCCCGCCGGCTTGCTGCGCCGAGCGCATAGCGGAAGATTTCGGGTCGCAGCGTGTTGTCGGTGATCTTGACGAAATCGACGCCCATTCCTTGCAGCCTGTCGAGCGCGGCATCGACCTGCGCCGGGCTCTCCACCTCGATCGTGCCGCGCCAGATCGGGTTCGGTCCTTCCAGCTTCGGGCCGGAGGTGAAGATGCGCGGGCCGAGCAGCCGGCCGGCGGCGGTTTCGCCGCGCCAGCGCAGGACATGATCGGACAGGTCGGCGGCCGCGTCGCGCACCGTGGTGACGCCATAAGCGAGATAGACGGGCAGCAGCGCCGCATTCTCGTCCGCCAGCTCCTCGCCGCCGCCGAAATGGACGTGCATGTCCCACAGGCCCGGCATCGCATAGGCGCCGCCGCCGTCCAGCGTCCGCGCCGCCGTGAAGCGCGCCGCGATCTCGTCGTCCGGCCCGACCGCGGCGATTTCGCCGCCGCGCACCGCGATCGCCTGTCCGGGCGTCGCGCGCCCTTCCGCCACGTCGATGACCGAAACGTGGCGGATCAGCAGGTCGGCCGGCTCCGCCGCGGCTTGCGTCCCGATCAGGAACGCGGCGGCCGCGGCGAACAAAGCGCGCAGGCGGATCAATCGAACAGCTTGGCGAAGGCGCGCTTGGCGCGGGTCTTCCAGTGGCCGCGATGATAGGCGTCGCTGGCGAGCAGCGGCAGCACCGTCGTCGCCTCGGCATAGACCATCTGCTCGAGCGCGGTCGAAACCTTGCCCCAGCTCGCCGCCTCCTGCAGCGTCGAGGAGGAGCAGGCGCCGTCGCGCACGTCGGCGACGGTGATCTGCACCGCATATTTGTGCACCTCGACATCGTGATGGCCGAGGATCTCGGCGCACACGACCGTGTCCTGCACGAAATTCTTCGGCACGCCGCCGCCGATCATCAGCAGGCCGGTGGTGCCCGCCTTGATCTTGATGTCGGTCAGCTCGCGGAAATCCGCGATGCTGTCGATGGTGAGATAGGGCTTGCCTGCCTTCATCGCATCGACCTGATGCTTGACGAGGCCGAAGCCAGCCGACGAGTCGGTGAAAGCCGGGCAGAAGATCGGCACGTCATGCTCGAAGGCGAGCTTGACGAGGCTGTTGTCCTTCTTGCCGTGAGTCTGGAGATAGCGCCCCATCTCGCGGATGAACGCGCGGGAGGAATAGGCCTTCGGCTCCAGCGTCTCGGCGATCTCGAAGATGGTGTGATCGACGTGCTGGAGTTGCTCCTCGTCGATATAGGTGTCGTAGATCCGGTCGATGTAGAGCGAGCGCAGCGTGTCGTCGTCCGGCACCTCGTTCGCCTGGTAATGCTTGAAGCCGAGCGCCTCCAGGAAATCCATGTCGACGATGGTCGCGCCGGTGGCGACGACGGCGTCGATCATGTTGTTGGCGAGCAGGTCCGCATAAAGGTCCATGCAGCCGCCGGCCGAGGTCGATCCGGCGATCACCAGGATGACCGAGCAGTCCTTGTCGGCCAGCATCTGATTGTAGATGTCCGTGGCGCGGCCGAGATCGCGGCTGGAGAAGCTCATCTTGCGCATCGATTCGACGATCGGGCGCGCGTCGAAGCTCTTGATGTCGATATGCTCGACCACGTTGGCGAGCAGCTCCGCCTTGCGGGTGTCGTTCACGGGGGAGTCGGTCATTTCAAAAATCTCCATGCGTCGTCATTGCGAGGAGCGAAGCGACGAAGCAATCCAGACGGCCTCAACGCCGCACTGGATTGCTTCGCTACGCTCGCAATGACGAAAAGGGGTTACAGCGTAACGACGTTCGACGGAACCGCCTGTTCCTGCGCATCGCCCAGGTAGAGGCTCGCCATCGGCTCGTCGGTGACGATCACCTTCATGTCCGCGCCGAAGCCGTTGAAGGCGGTCCGCATCGCGCAGCCATAGGCGCCGAGCATGCCGATCTCGATATAGTCGCCGGCATTGACGTCGGCGGGCAGGTGAAACGGCCCGGCCATATGGTCGAGATCGTCGCAGGTCGGCCCGTAGAAGCTGAACGCCATGTCCTTCGTCTCGGATTCCGGCTCGCGCAGCAGCTTCACCGGGAAGCGCCAGCCGACATGCGCCGCATCGAACAGCGCGCCATAGGCGCCGTCGTTGATGTAGAGCGTGTCGCCGCGGCGCTTCTCGACGCGGACCAGCAGGCTCGCATATTCCGCGCACAGGGCCCGGCCCGGCTCGCACCACAATTCCGCCGAATAGGAGATCGGCAGATCCTCGAACGCGCGGTGGATGATCTCGAAATAGGTCTCCAGCGGCGGCGGCTCCATGCCGGGATACCAGGAGGGGAAGCCGCCGCCGACATCGACGATGTCGACCGTGACCGCCGCCTCGACGATCGCCGCGCGCACCCGCTCCATCGCCTCCGCATAGGCGGCCGGCGTCATCGCCTGGCTGCCGACATGGAAGCAGATGCCGAGCGCGTCGGCCGCCTGGCGGGTCGCCATCAGCAGCGCCTTCACCTCGTCCGATTCGGCACCGAACTTCGAAGCAAGGCTGAGCTTGGAATGATCGGAGGAAACGCGGATGCGCACCAGCAGCTCGAGATCGGCGGCGCCGTCCGTGGCGCGCACGATCTTGTCCAGCTCCTCGAGCGTGTCGAGCGAGAAGGTCCGCACCTTGTGCGTGAAATAGGCTTCCCGAATCGCTTCCTCGGCCTTGACCGGGTGCATGAAGCACATGGTCGCGTCCGGCAGCGTTTCGGCGACCAGCCGCACCTCGGCGATCGAGGCCACGTCATAATGCGTGACGCCGCTGTCCCACAGCACCTGGAGCAGGTCCGGCGAGGGATTGGCCTTCACGGCATAGAGCGACCGGCCCGGAAACTTCTCGACGAAGAAGCGGGCGGCGCGCCGGGCGGCGTGCGGACGAATGAGCGTAACCGGCTGAACCGGCTTAAGGGCGGACGCTAGCCCCAGCGCATTATGGTGCGTGTGCAACTCAAGGGACCTCCAACGGGTAGTTGACTAAAAGCTGCCTTGCGGTTGGAAGTCCCATGGGGCAGCGGAGGCGCGATATATGGGCCTTGGACCCCTATGTAAAGACCCGCGAAAACCCCTCTGTTCCCAAGGATTTGAATGACGAATCGAGAGCCCACGATGAACGGTGTCGCCGCTGCGGCGGCGCGCATTGCCGGTGCGGTGACCCGCACGCCGCTCCTGCCGCTCGAACATGACGGCCGGCGCTACTGGATCAAGGCCGAATGCTTGCAGCAAGGCGGCGCCTTCAAGCTGCGCGGCGCGACCAACCGGCTGATACAGTTGAGCGAGGCGGAGCGCGCGCGCGGCGTCGTCGCCTTCTCCTCCGGCAATCATGCCCAGGGCGTGGCGCTGGCGGCGCGGCGGCTCGGCATCGCCGCGACGATCGTGATGCCGGCCGACGCGCCGGCGGTGAAGGTCGCCGGCACGCGCGCTTACGGCGCCGAGATCGTCTTCTACGACCGCCTCACCGAGAGCCGCGAGGAGATCGGCGCGCGACTCGCCGCCGAGCGCGGCTGCGTGCTGGTGCCGAGCTTCGACGATGTCGACGTGATCGAGGGGCAGGGGAGCGCCGGGATCGAGATCGCGGAGCAGCTCGGCGGGGCGGCGCCGCTGGTGATCGTGCCCTGCGGCGGCGGCGGCCTTGCCTCCGGCATCGCATTGGCCTTGCCGGACAGCGCCATCGTCATTGCCGAGCCGGAAGGCTGGGACGATATGACCCGCTCGCTGGCCTTGGGCGGGATCGTCCCGGTCGATCAGCCCGCGCCGTCGACGCGCTGCGACGCGCTGCAGACCGTTCTGGTCTCTCCGCTCACCTTTGGCGCGCTGCGCGATGCCGGCGCGCGCGGCGTGGCGGTCGGCGAGGCGGAGATCGCTGCCGCCATGGTCTTCGCCTTCCGCCATTTGCGGCTGGTGGTGGAGCCAGGCGGCGCGGTCGCGCTGGCGGCGTTGCTGAGCGGCAAGGCGGGCGATGTGCCGGATGGCAGCGTCGTGGTGCTTTCGGGCGGGAATGTCGATCCGGCGTTTTTCGCGGAGATATTGGCGGCGAACGCCTGACCCCTTTTCGTCACCCTGAAACGAGTTCAGGGTGACGAAGGAATTACCGTGCCGCCACAGTCCCGAGCAAGGCCGTTAGCGCCTGCATCTGCCGCGCCGTGGCGCGCAGGCTCTCCGCATAGGCCTCGGCGTCATGGCCGGGCCGGGCGAGCGCGGCGCTGTCGAGTAGCCCGTCCAGCGCCAGCGGCAGGCTGGCGAGGATCATGGCGTCGATTCCGCGCGCGGCGGCGTCGAACTGGCGATGATCGAAATGGCTCATGGCTCCAGCCTAGGCGCCGGCGCTTAACCCTTCGCTAAAAGGGAATCGCGGAAATCCGCCGATTGTCCGATTTCGCCTTCACGTCCGCGGCGCGTTGATCTCGGCAAAATGAGTCGGCTCGCCGAACAGGTCGCCGATCCAGAACCAGGCATCGCCGATCGCGCATCCGGTTCGCGCCTGCTCGCCGTCCCAGAGCAGCAGCGCGCGGCCGTCCCTCAGCCCGTCGGGCAGCTTCTCCACGGATATCCAGTCGATATGGCCCGCCATGATGCGGCGTTACCCCGCGGGGAGACGTCCCGCATCGCATGATCTGGGTAAGCGGACGCCGCACGGCTTCAGTTCGTCCTTTGTGAAAATCGCCCGACATGGCATCAGCCAGGCATGACCGGAACCGCCGCCTTCCTGCTCTCGATCATGGTGCTCGCCGCCTTCGCCCTGGTCGGCGGCGGCATCTACCTGATCCTCAAGGGCGGCGACCGGCGCAAGGGCGCGCTGATGCTGGTCGCCGCGCTCGTCCTGATCGGCAATGTCGCGATCCTGACGGTGTGAGGCGTCATTTGATCGGGCAGCTCGGGTCCAGCCGGAAATCGAGATAGTCGTCCACGATCTTCATCAGCTCATCCATCTCGTTGGCGAAGAAATGGTTCGCGGTCGGGATGGTCTTGTGCTCGATCGTGATGTGCCGCTGGGTGCGCAGCTTGTCGACCAGCTTCTGGGTGGCGATCGGAGTCACCACCTCGTCCGCATCGCCCTGGACGATGATGCCGCTGGCGGGGCAGGGGGCGAGGAAGCTGAAATCGTACATGCTGGCCGGCGGCGCGATCGAGATAAAGCCGCGCGCCTCCGGGCGGCGCATCAGCAATTGCATGCCGATCCAGGCGCCGAAGCTGAAGCCGGCGATCCAGGTGGTTTCCGCCTCGGGATGGATGGACTGTACCCAGTCGAGCGCGCTCGCCGCGTCGGAAAGCTCGCCGATGCCGTTGTCGAACACGCCCTGGCTCTTGCCGACGCCGCGAAAGTTGAAGCGCAGGGTCGCGAAGCCGCGCCGCACGAAGGTCTTGTAGAGCGCCAGCACGATCGCATTGTTCATCGTGCCGCCGCCCTGCGGGTGCGGATGGAGAATCATCGCGACCGGCGCGCGGGGGCGGGGAGCGGGGCTGAAACGGCCTTCGAGACGGCCTTCCGGCCCTGGAAAGATGACTTCGGGCATGACTTGATCGATCCGGACTAAATGGCGCCGCGCGGGGATGGTGGCGACCGTGCGACGCGCCCTATATAGGTGCTGGTTTCAAACCGCAACTTTTGCGAATCATTCGCAACAAGAGGCAGAACTTGGCCGTGTCGATGCTGTACTTGGATTATCAGGCCACCACCCCGCTGGCGCCCGAGGCGCTGGCGGCGATGCTGCCCTGGCTCGAGGGACCGGGCGGCGACGGCTTCGCCAACCCGGCCAGCCAGTATCGCGCCGGCCGCGCCGCATCGGCGGCGGTGGAGGTGGCGCGCGATCGGGTCGCCGCGCTCCTCCCTTCGGGCGGCCAGGTCCATTTCACCTCGGGCGCGACCGAGGCTTTGAACTGGGCGCTGGGCTGCGGTGCACGGGTCGCGCCGGGCGGCCTGGCGGGCAGCGCGATCGAGCATCAGGCGGCGCTGCAATGCCTGGAAAGCCAAAGCGGCGCGATCATCCCGGTCGGCGCCGACGGGCTGGTGTCGCCGGCCGATGCGGCGGACTTGCCCGAACGCGGGATCGTCGCCCTGATGCTGGTCAACAATGAGGTCGGGACGATCCAGCCGGTCGCGGACTATGCCGCCGCCGCCCATGCCAAAGGCAGCCTGCTGCTGTGCGACGCGGTGCAGGGCTATGGCCGGATGGCGATTCCGGACGGGCCGGATCTGATCGCGGTCAGCGCCCACAAGATCCATGGGCCCAAGGGCATCGGCGCGCTCTGGGTGCGCGACGGCGTGCGCCTGCCACCCCTGCTGCTCGGCGGCGGGCAGGAACATGGCATGCGCTCCGGCACGGTCTCGCCCGCTTTGGTAGCCGGCTTCGGCGCCGCCGCCCGCTTGGCGGCCGAGCGGATGGAGCAGGACGCCGCCCATGTCGCGCGGCTATGGGACATCGCGCTGGACTCGTTGCCGGGCTGGACGATCAACGGCAGCACCGCGCACCGCTATCGCGGCAATCTCAACATCCGCCGCGCCGGCGTGAACGGCGTGCGGCTGCTCTCCGATCTGCGCGAAATCGCGTTCAGCCTGGGCAGCGCCTGCGGCAGCGGCTCGGGCAAGACCAGCCATGTGCTGCGCGCGATGGGCCTTTCGGAGGCCGAAACCCATGCCAGCATCCGGCTCGGCTTCGGCCGTTACACGACCGATGCCGAGCTGCGCGAGGCGCTCGCCCAGCTCAACGACGCTGCGGCGCGCCAGATGCGCTGCGCCGCATGATCAAGGTCCGCTTCGTCTCGGCCGATGGCGCCGGCGTGCAGGAGGTGGATGTGCCCGCCGGCGAGCGGCTGCTCGATGTCGCCCAGAATGCGGGCCAGCCGCTGGAAGGAACCTGCGAGGGTCAGATGGCCTGCTCGACCTGCCACGTCATCGTCGAGGCGGAGGATTTCGCCAGGCTGCCGCGCGCCAGCGAGGAGGAGGAGGACATGCTCGACCTCGCCTCCCACGTCACGCGCCATTCGCGCCTCTCCTGCCAGATCTGGCTTACTGGGGAACTGGAGCGGATCACCGTTCGTATTCCGGGCGGGGTCCACAACATGCAGGGGCGCTAGATGACGTTTGGGGGGCACGGTCCGCGGCTCGATCGACGCTCGCTGCTGCTCGCGGCCGCCGCGCTTCCGCTTGCCGGTATCGCCCGTGCGCAGGAGACCGGCCCGTTCGACGTTCGGGCTGCGCTGGAGCGCCAGCGCAGCCGGCTCGGCTCCGGCGGCCGGCTCGGCGTGACGGCCTGGGACGGCGGGGAACGGCGGATCGATTTCGATCCGCACAGCCGTTACGCGATGTGCTCCACTTTCAAGTTGCCGCTCGCCGCCGCGATCCTCGCCGGCGCGGAGCTGGAGCGCTGGTCGCTCGCCGACGAGATCGAGTTCGGCGAGGACGACCTGCTCGAATATGCGCCGACCGTCCGCGCCAATCTCGAACGCGGACGGATGTCGATCGAAGCGTTGTGCGCCGCCGCGATGCTGGTCAGCGACAACAGCGCGGCCAATCTGCTCCTCGCCCGGCTGGGCGGCCCGCGCGAGCTGACGATGTTCCTGCGCCGCTGCGGCGACAGGGTGACGCGGCTGGACCGGATCGAGCCCGAGCTCAATTCCAACCTGCCCGGCGACGTGCGTGACACGACGACGCCCGGCGCGATGGTCGCTTTGATGTGGACCTTGCTGTTCGGCGAAGTGCTCGGCCGCTCCTCCCGGCTCAAGCTCGTCTCCTGGATGGCCCGCGCCACCACCGGCCGCGATCGCCTGCGCGCCGGCTTCCCGCTCGAATGGCGCGTCGGCGACAAGACCGGCACCGGCGCGAATGGCGCCTATAACGACATCGCCTTCGCCCTGACCCCGCGCCGCGTGCCCGTCCTCATCGCCTGCTATGCCAGCGGCGGCGATGCACCGGACGACGAACGCGCCGACATTCACGCCGAGGTCGGCCGGATCGTTGCCACCGCCTTTTCCTGACCGGCTTGCATCCTCGGCCCCGCGCCGCCATATGCGCCGCGGGAGTCGGGCGGACGGAGTTGTCGCCAACCCGGTCAGATCCGGAAGGAAGCAGCCGTAACGATTTCGCTCCGGGTCGTTCCGGCTCCCACCGCGCAGCACGCACTGAAATAGCGAAGCTATTTCTGAGACGCGCAAGCGCGGCCGGCCTCACAGGGTGAGGACCGACGGCGCGGCTTGGCCGCGACGCTTCCAGGAAAATCGGAAATCCCACTCCGCGCTGGCCTAAAGCCCCGCCGCCTCCGCGATGATCCCGAACGAGCGCTGGCGCAGCTTCGCGTCATAGAGGTCGGACACCACCATCAGCTCGTCCGCTCTGGTGCGCTGGATGAGCGCGGCGATGCCCGCCTTCACAGTCTCCGGCCCGCCGATGATCGAGCAGCCGAGCATCCGCTTGGCCTGCGCCTTTTCCTGCGGGCTCCAATAGGCGTCGATGTCGGGGATGGGCGGCTGGATCAGCCGCCGCGCGCCGCGCAGCAGGTTGGCGAAGGACATTTGCTGTGAGGTGGCGAGCATCCGCGCCTCCTCGTCGGTCGGCGCGGCGATGATGTTCACGCCGGCCAGTGCATAAGGCGCAGCGAGGCTGTCGGACGGCTCGAACGAATCCCGGTAGATGCCGAGCGCGATGTCTAGCGCGTCCGGCGCGAAATGGGAGGCGAAGCCGAAGGGCAGGCCCAATCGGGCCGCGAGCCCGGCGCCGAACAGGCTGGAGCCCAGGATCCACAGCGGCACCTCAGTCCCCGATCCCGGCACGGCCTCGATCCGCTGGTCGGGCGCGGGCGGCGCGAGGAAGGCCTGCAGCTCCAGCACGTCCTGCGGGAAGCGATCGGCGCTCGTCGGATCGCGGCGCAGCGCGCGCAAGGTGAGCTGGTCGGTTCCCGGCGCGCGGCCCAGGCCCAGATCGATCCGGCCGGGAAAGAGCGTCGCCAGC
This sequence comes from Alphaproteobacteria bacterium, assembly GCA_037190625.1. GTDB lineage: Bacteria > Pseudomonadota > Alphaproteobacteria > Sphingomonadales > Sphingomonadaceae > Allosphingosinicella. Next base: position 59,428 of record JBBCJP010000010.1, on the reverse strand, counting down.
GTGCCGAACTGCTCGGCGATCACATAGGGCGCATGATTGGGCAGCATGATGCCGCCGGCGCCGACCCGGATCGTCTGCGTGGCCGCCGCGACATGGGCGATCACGATCGAGGTGGCGGCGGTGGTGACGGCGGGCATGTTGTGATGCTCGGCGATCCAGAAGCGGCGATAGCCGAGCGATTCGGCATGAACCGCCAGATCGCGCGCTTCGTCGAGCGCGTCGCGCCGGGTGCCGCCTTCGCGGACCCGACCGAGTTCGAGAATCGAAAAATCGGTCATGGCGAACAAATGGGCCCGGCCGGCGCGAAGGCAAGGGACGGCCATTGCCGGTATCGCGCGCGGACCCAGGGTCCGGCCCCCTAATCAGCAACGGCCGTGACGGGAGGGATTTCGGGTCAGGGCACGGAGCGAGGAGGGAGCGATGCTTTCGCATCGTGACCGACGAGCGACGCCGCCCTGGCGCGAAAGCCGCCCGCCGCTTCGCGGTCGTCCGGAGAAGGCCGCCGGCTGCGTCGGTCGGCTGGTCCGGGCCACCAGCCCGGCCTGCACCGCCCTCCTTGCCGGCGGCCTTCTCCGGACGATCCCGGCCATTGCCGATTAGGGGGCCGGACCCTAGTTTGGCCCCGATGTCCGATTCCCCCCAGCCTTACCGCGTCCTCGCCCGCAAATATCGTCCGCAGGGCTTTGCCGAGCTGATCGGGCAGGAGGCGATGGTCCAGACTTTGGGCAATGCGATCCGGCGCGACCGGCTCGCCCATGCCTTCCTGCTCACCGGGGTGCGCGGGGTCGGCAAGACCTCGACGGCGCGGCTGATCGCCAAGGCGCTGAACTGCATCGGCCCGGACGGGCAAAGCGGTCCCACCATCGATCCGTGCGGCCAATGCGAGCCGTGCCGCGCGATCGCGGAGGGGCGGCATATCGACGTGGTCGAGATGGACGCCGCCAGCCATACCGGCGTCGACGACGTGCGCGAGATCATCGAGGCGGTGCGCTATGCGGCCGTCTCCGCGCGCTACAAGATCTACATCGTGGACGAGGTCCATATGCTGTCCAAGAACGCATTCAACGCGCTTCTGAAGACGCTCGAGGAGCCGCCTGCCCACGTCAAATTCCTGTTCGCCACGACCGAGGTGAACAAGGTGCCGATCACCGTCCTCTCCCGCTGCCAGCGCTTCGATCTGCGCCGCATCCCGGCCGACAAGCTCGCCGCGCATTTCGCTTACGTCGCGAAGGCGGAGGAGGTGGAGATCGAGCCGGAGGCGCTGGCGCTGATCGCGCGGGCCGCGGAGGGTTCCGCGCGCGATGGCCTCTCCATGCTCGATCAGGCGATCGCGCATGGCGCGGGCGCGGTGACGGCGGCGCAGGTGCGCGAGATGCTGGGCCTGTCCGATCGCGGCGCGGTGCGGCGGCTGCTCGGCCTCGTCCTCGCCGGCGACGCGCCGGGCGCGCTGGCCGCGCTGGAGGATCAATACGATCTCGGCGTAGAGCCGGCGGCGGTGCTGCGCGGCCTGCTGGAGGCCGTCCACGGTATCACCCGGGCCAAGGTCGGCGGGGCGGGGGATCCGGCCCAGTCGGCCGAGGAGCGCGAGGCCTATGACGACTGGTCCGGCAAGCTTTCCTACGCCGCCATCCACCGCCTCTGGCAATTGCTGCTGAAGGGCCTCGGCGAAATCCAGGCCGCGCCCGCGCCGCTGGAGGCCGCCGAAATGGCGCTGCTGCGCGTCATCCACGCCTCCGAGCTGCCCGATCCGGGCGAGCTGACCGCGAAGCTGGCGCGCGGTGAAGTGACCGCGCCGTCCGCGCCCGCCGCGCCGAAGAGCGAGGGGCAGGGCGCTTTGCTCCAAATGCCGGAGAGCTTTCCGGCGTTGATCGACAGGCTCGCCCACAATGGCAGCGCGCATGTCGCGCAGCAGCTCCACGATTTCGTCGGCCTGATCGCCTATGCGCCGCCGGAGCTCGCCATCCGCCCCACCAAGCCGCTGGCGAGCGATTTCGCGCGCGAGCTTGCCGCGGCGCTCAAATCGGTTACCGGGGCGCTCTGGCAGGTCCGCATCGCGGACGAGCCGGCGGCGCTCTCTTTGCTCGATCAGGAGAAAGCGGACGAGCAGCGGGTGCGCCAGGACGTGCTGGACTCGCCGGTCGTCCAGGCGGCGCTTGAAGCCTTTCCCGGCGCGGAGCTGGTCAGCCACCCGCCCGACGCAAAACAACGGAGTGCGTGATGCCCAATATGGACGATATCCTGAAGATGGCCCAGGAGGCCCAGGCCAAGCTGATGGAGGCCCAGAACAATCTCGACAAGATCGAGGTGGAGGGCGTCTCGGGCGGCGGGCTGGTGAAGATCAGGGCGTCGGCCAAGGGCCGGATCATCGCGGTCGACATCGACGAAAGCCTGCTCGCGCCCAGCGAAAAGCAGATGGTCGAGGATCTGATCGCCGCCGCGCTCAACGACGCGCGCGGCAAGGCCGATGTGGCGAGCGCGGAGGCGATGCAGAATGTCGCCGGCGGCCTGCCGCTCCCGCCGGGCTTCAAGATGCCGTTCTAAGGCCCTGGCTTAGTTGTAAACACACCCGTCCAGCCCGTCGCGGCGGACCACGCCCATCCGGGCCTGGATCATCCCGCCATAGCGCCGGGTGAAACCGCGCGGGTCGATCGCGGCGCGGCGCTTGGGCAGTGGCAGGACGGCGGCAATCCGCGCCGCCTCCTGCGGGCTCAGCCGCGACGCGTCATGGTTGAAATAGCGCATCGCCCCGGCATTGACGCCATAGGTGCCGATGCCGGTCTCGGCGACGTTGAGATAGACCTCCATGATCCGCTGCTTGGTCCACAGATTCTCGATCAGGAACGTGAACCAGGCCTCCAGCCCCTTGCGGACATAACCGCCGCCTTGCCAGAGGAAGGCGTTCTTGGCGGTCTGCTGGCTGATCGTGGAGCCGCCGCGCAGCACGGAGCCGCCTTCCATGTTGCGCCGGAACGCGGCCTCGATCGCCTCGCGGTCGAAGCCGCTATGCTGGCAGAACTTGCTGTCCTCCCCGGCGATCACGGCGCGCACTATGTTGCGGTCGATCGTCTCGATCGGCATCCACACCCGCGTCGCGCCATTGCCGCCGATCATGTCGACCAGCTGCGTCGCCGTCACCGGCGGGTTCACGAAGCGATAGGCGAGCACCCACAGCACGGAGCCGACGAGGAAGATCAGGACGGCCTTGATCAGCCATCCCATCACCCGGCCGAACCAGCCGCGCTTCTTCCCCGCCCGCGTCATCAGGGGGTGATTAGCGCCCCGTCCCAAAACCGTCACCCTGAACTTGTTTCAGGGTCCAAGTGACCACCCGCACTGCGGCTCATATATGGATGCTGAAACAAGTTCAGCATGACGGCAGCGGAGCGAAACTAGGCCGCCGTCAGCAGCCGCCGCTCGCCGGCCAGGTTCATCAGCGCCTTCTGGAGCTTCTCGAACGCGCGCACCTCGATCTGGCGGATGCGTTCGCGGCTCACATCGTAAACCTGGCTGAGCTCCTCCAGCGTCTTGGGCTCGTCGGTCAGCCGCCGTTCGGTCAGGATGTGCCGCTCGCGCTCGTTCAGCGCCTCCAGCGCCTCGACGAGCAGCTCATGGCGCACCCGCGCCTCCTCGGCCTCGGCGACCCGCTCGTCCTGCAGCGGCTCGTCGTCGACCAGGAAGTCCTGCCAGCTTCCCTCGCTGTCGTCGCGCAGCGGCACGTTCAGCGACGTGTCGCCGCCCATCGCCATGCGCCGGTTCATCGAGATGACGTCTTCCTCGGAAACGCCCAGATCGGTGGCGATCTTGGTCACGTCCTCGGGCTTGAGGTCGCCGTCCTCGAACGCCTCGATGCGGTTCTTCATCCGGCGAAGGTTGAAGAACAGCTTCTTCTGCGCCGCCGTGGTGCCCATCTTCACGAGGGACCAGCTGCGCAGGATATATTCCTGGATCGAGGCGCGGATCCACCACATCGCATAGGTGGCGAGGCGGAAGCCTCTTTCGGGCTCGAACTTCTTCACGCCCTGCATGAGGCCGATATTGCCCTCGGAGATCAGTTCGGACGTGGGCAGGCCATAGCCGCGATAGCCCATCGCGATCTTTGCAACGAGGCGCAGGTGCGAATTGACCAGCTTGGCGGCGGCATCGGTGTCCTGATGCTCCGTCCAGCGCTTGGCCAGCATATATTCCTCTTCCGGCGTCAGGATCGGGAACTTCTTGATCTCCGACAGATAGCGGTTGAGGCCTGCCTCGCCGCCGCTTGCGGGGATCGTCGCCGGAACATTACGACCTGCCATGATCTTCGAACTCCCTGGTGCCGGGCCTCTCATCGCCGCGCCGGCACATCTCTCTATACGGCAAGCGCCCCGAACAGTTCCTGAATATCAGAAGGAAGGGCGCTTTGGAAGGATAGGTTTTCTTTAGAAACTGGATGGACGAAGCCCAGCGCCGCCGCGTGCAATGCCTGGCGATGAAAATCGAGCCTTTTCAATATCTCCCGGTGCGATGGTCTGGCCCGGCCATAGACCGGATCGCCAACCAGAGGGTGGCCGATCGAGGCCATATGGACGCGCACCTGATGCGTGCGCCCGGTTTCCAGCCGGCATTCGATCATCGCGGCGTCGCGAAGCGGCGTGACGATTCGGTAATGCGTCACAGCCCGTTTGCCGCGTCCCTCGGCCTGCACCGCGATCTTCTTGCGGTTGGCGCTGGAGCGGGCGAGGGGGGCGTCCACCGTCCCGCTCGGCGGGATCGGCCGGCCCGACACGATCGCCGCATAAACCCGCTCGATGCTGTGCTTCGCGAACTGCGCGGCCAGCCCCTCATGCGCCACGTCGGTCTTGGCGACCACCAGCAGGCCGGACGTGTCCTTGTCGATCCGGTGCACGATCCCCGGCCGCGCCACCCCACCGATGCCGCTGAGCCGGCCGGCGCAATGGTGGAGCAAAGCGTTGACGAGCGTTCCGTCCGGATTGCCCGCCGCCGGATGGACGACCATCCCCGCCGGCTTGTCGACGACCAGCAGATGCGCGTCCTCGAACACGATCTCCAGCGCGATGTCCTGCGCTTCGTTGTGCGCCGGCTTCGGCTCCGGCACGGACACTTCGTAAGTGGCGCCCGGCACGGCCTTGATCGCCGGATCGCGGACCGCCTTGCCTTCGGGGCCGTTCACCGCGCCGCTGCTGATCAGCGCCTTCAAACGCTCGCGCGACATGGCGGGGACGGCCATCGCCAATGCCCGGTCCAGCCGCATGTCCGCCGCGTCATCCGCGACGCGCGCCTGAATGATCGAAAACCCCCCGGACATCGGACTGCGAAGATGGGGTTTTGACGGCGGATTTCAAGTTGCGGGCGGAATGCAGCCCTTCGGGCTGACGGACAAGACCGAGCCTCGACGGACGACACGGATGAGACTGCCAACCTGGCACTGCCGGGTCCGCGCACGGTGGACGCTGAGCTGACGGACCTGGCCATCATGTGTCCTCACGACGACGACGGGTATCGGCCCGGTTTCGGAACTATAGGCGCCAAAGCGGATGACTTCCGCCTCTTCCTCCGTTGCCGGCAAATCGTGATGACGAGTAATCCAAAGCGCGCCGGCGATGAAAAGTGCCAGCAAGCCCGCCACCAGCAGGAACGCCCGCCAATCCTCTTTGAGCCGGTAGGACAAGTCCTCCAGCAAATGAGCTGCGCGGGCTTCAGGGCGTTTCGCCATCACCTGATCATGCGATTCTCGCCCCTCGCCTTGCAACCTTGAATCCAAAGGGCCAATAGGGTGCCGTGATGCGTAAGGATCAGGGCCCAGCGGAATGAAATCGCACGAATTCGCCAGTCTGCTGTGCTCGCGCCTGTGTCACGATCTCCTGTCCCCGGTCGGCGCGCTCAACAACGGGATCGAATTGCTCGCGGACGAGCATGATCCCGAAATGCGCGCCCGCTGCCTCGATCTGCTCGCCGAAAGCGCGCGCGCCAGCGCCAACAAGCTCAAATTCTTCCGCCTCGCCTTCGGCGCCGCCGGCGGCTTCGGCGACGAGGTGGACACGCGCGAGGCGCGCGCCGCGATCGAGGGGCTGTTCGGCGGCGACGGCCGCATCCGGCTCGGCTGGATGGTGGACGAGCCGACGATGAGCAAGGCGGCGCTGAAGGTGCTGCTCAACATCGTGCTGATCGCCGGGGATTCGCTGGTGCGCGGCGGCAGCCTCGATATCGGCGCGGAAAAGCATGACGGCGGGCTCGACATCGTCGTGCGCGCCGAAGGTCCGCGGATCGTCCTCGATCCCGAGCTGCGCGACGTGCTGGTCGGCAAGACCGGCGAAGACGAAGTCGCCCCCCGCGCCGCCGCCGCCTGGCTGGCCCAGGCCCTCGTCCAGGAAGGCAACGGCCGCCTCCAGGTCTCGGACGACCAGGAGGGCATGCTGCTGATCGGGGCGAGCCTGCCGGCCTGAGGGCTGAACGTCCGAAACGGGTCGATTTCAGCCCTCCCGCCATCCACTTCCAATGTAGGAAATCTCCTGTCAGCCTGCCGGGATGCCCGATTCGTTCGCCCTTTCGAACCGGAGCGGCTCGCAGGAGCCTTTCGGACCGTTGGGCAGGGGGCGTTGCCCCCGCACGGGGCGTCAGGTTCGTCAACTTCCGCGCCCGAATCGTCGCAGCGTCGCCGTGCCTTTTCCCGGCCTGGCCACAGGCTCAGTCCAGCGTCGTGCGATACCTGGCCAGCGCCAGCGCCGCGACGGCGCACATGAAGACGGCCAGCGCCAGCAGGCTCGGCGCCATGTCGGCAATGCCCTGGCCCTTGAGCAGGGCGCCGCGCACCACGCGCAGGAAATGCGTCACGGGCAGCAGCGAGCCCAGCCATTGCGCCCAGTCCGGCATCCCCCGGAACGGGAAGAGGAAGCCGGAGAGCAGGATCGAGGGCAGGAAGTAGAAGACCGAAAGCTGCATCGCCTGGAGCTGGGTGCGGGTGACCGTGGAAATGAGGAAGCCGAGGCCCAGCGAGCCGATGATGAAGAGCAGGATGCCGAGAGCCAGGCCCGCCCAGCCCCCCGCCATCGGCACGCCGAATAGCACCCGGCCGATGACGAGGATGAGCGTCGTCTGGATCAGCCCGACGATCACGAAGGGCGCGAGCTTGCCGACCATGACCTCGAGCGGCTGGACCGGCGTGGCGAGCAGGCTCTCCATCGTGCCCCGCTCCGTCTCGCGGGTGACGCCGATCGCGGTCATCATCACCAGGGTCAGCGTCAGCACGACGCCGAGCAGGCCGGGCACGATATTGTAGGCGGTGATATTCTCCGGATTGTAGCGCCGGTGGATCACCACCTCGAACGGCGCGCCCGCATGGGCCGGCGGGGCGAGGGCGCCGGTCAGGTCGCGGCGCAGCGATTCCTGCGGCAGCCGGGCGAGGGCGGCGAGCGCGCTGCCGGTCGCGACCGGATCGGTGGCGTCGGCCTCGACCAGGATCTGAGCCTGGTCGCCGCGCACCACGCGCCGGGTGAAATCGCCCGGGATGGTCACCGCGAACTGGACCTGGCCGGTGCGCACCAGCGCGTCCAGCTCGGCCGGCGATCGGGCCTGGTGCGTGATCGAGAAATAGGAGGAATTGGCGATGCCCGAGACGACCGAGCGTGCCATCACGCTGTTCTCCTGCACCAGCACCGCTGTCGGCAAATGCCGGGGATCGGTGTTCACCGCATAGCCGAACAGCAGCATCTGGATCACCGGCACGGCCAGGATCAGCGCATAGGTGATCCGGTCGCGCGACAGCTGGATGAACTCCTTCACCAGCACGGCGATCATCCGCTCCAGCGAAAAGGCCTGCTCGCCCCGGCGGCCTTCGGCGCTCACCGGAAATTGTCCTCGACGCCGCTCATGAGGTGGATGAACACATCCTCCAGCGTCGGCTCGGTGCGGGTCCAGCGGAAGGGCGGGCGGTGATAGGGCGCCAGCGCCTGCTCCAGCGCCGCCGCGTCGCCGCCGCTGACATGGAGGGCGAGGCCGAAGGGCGCCGCCATCTCGACGCCTGGCGCCTGCAGCAATTCGTGGGCGAGCCGGTCGACGCCCGGCCCCTCGCCGCGCCAGGTGGCCAGCTTGGCGGCGGCGATCACCTCGTCCGCCGTGCCGCGCGCCAGCAGCTCGCCATAAGCGATATAGGCGATGTCGTGGCAGCGCTCGGCCTCGTCCATATAATGGGTCGAGACGAGCACGGTGAGGCCCTTGGCGGCGAGCATGTGGATCTCGTCCCAGAAGCCCCGCCGCGCCTGCGGATCGACGCCCGCCGTCGGCTCGTCGAGCAGCAGCAATTGCGGCTGGTGCAGGGTCGCGACGGCGAGGGCGAGCCGCTGCTTCCAGCCGCCGGACAGCGTCCCGGCAAGCTGCCGCCGGCGCTCGGCGAGGCCGAGCTGCTCCAGCGCTTCGCCGACCCGCTCGTCCCGCCGGTCGAGGCGCCGGATGCGCGCGGCGAATTGCAGATTCTCCTCGACGTTCAGGTCTTCGTAGAGCGAGAATTTCTGTGTCATGTAGCCGGTGCGCCGCTTGATCTCCCAGCTCTCCGAGATGATGTCGAAGCCGAGCGCGGTGCCGCTGCCGCTGTCGGGCGTCAGCAGGCCGCAGAGCATCCGCAGCGTCGTCGTCTTGCCCGAGCCGTTCGGGCCCAGGAAACCGGTGATCCGTCCTTCCTCGACCTGGATGGCGAAGTCCTTCACCACCCGCCGCCCGCCGAACGACTTGTTGAGCCCGGCGACGTCGATCGCGATGGTCACCGGATCGGCTCCACGTCGACGGGCAGGCCCGGCACCAGGGCCGCGCCGTTCTGTGGCCGCGCCTCGACCATGAAGACGAGCCGGTCGCGCGACTCCCGGCTGTAGATGACGGGCGGGGTGAATTCCGGGCGCGGGCTCACATAGGAGATCGTCGCCGACAGGTCCGCCGGGCAACCGTCGCAGGCGAAGCGGATGCGGGCGCCGGGGCGGTAGGCCGCGACCTCGCGCTCCGGCACGAAGAAGCGGACGAACACCCGGTCGTCGGGGATCAGCGCGACCACCGGCTGGTTCGCCGCCGCCCATTCGCCGCGCTGGAAGAAGACGTCCTCGATCCGTCCGGCGGCGGGCGCGATCGGCGAAAGGGTGGCGAGCCGGGCGCCGGTCTCGGAGACGCGGGCGCGGGCCTGGGCGACGCGGGCGTCGGCGGCGCGGACCTGCTCCGCGCGCTGACCCAGTTCGGCGACCTCGATCCGCCGGCGCGCGGCGGCGAGGTTCGACGCGGCATTCTGGTGGGCTGCGCGCGCCTCGTCGAGCCGGACCGGGGCGTAGATGCCGCGCCGCACCAGCTCCTCGGCGCGGTTCAGCGCGATGCGCGCCTCGCGTTCGGCGCCGGCCGCCGCGTCGCGGCTCGCCTCCAGCACGGCGATCTCGGCGGGCCGTTGGCCCTGCCGCGCATCCTCCGCCTGGGCGCTGGTGGCGGCGAGGTCGGCGGCGGCCTGCTGCTGCTGCGCCTGTTGCTGGTCGGGCTCGATCTGGAACAGCCGCGCCCCGGCCTCCACCCGCTGGCCGCGCCGGACGCCGACCTGTGTAACCTGTCCGGCGCTCGCGGCGGACAGGTAGAGCGCCTCGCCTTCGATATAGCCGGAGAGCGTCGGCGCCGGCCGGAACTGCGGCGCGAGCGTGCGCCAGCCGAGAAACAGGATGGCGAGCCCGGCGAGGACCAGGATGATGATGCGCTGCGGCTTCACGATTGCGGCTCCTCGATGAGCAGGCCGCCGAGGATCGTCTCGGCATGCTGGCGGGCGATGGCGGGCAGGTCCGGATCGGCGCCGCCGATCGGCGTGAACGTCTCGCGCCACAGCACGCCGATCATCATCGGCCCGATGATCGAAAAGGCATGGGTGCGCGGATCGCCGGACCGCACCTCGCCCTTCGCCTGGGCCCGCTCGACCATGCCGGCGATCAGGCCGACCGCCTTCAGGATCACATCGTCGTGCCAGACCTTGGCGAGCTCCGGAAAGTTGCGCGATTCCCCGATCACCATCTTGGCGACAGCGCCGATCGGCACCGTCGTCACCAGCTCGGCGAAGCGCGGCAGGAAAGCGCGGATGATCGTCGCGAAGGGGAGGTCGGCCGCCTCCATCGCCGCGCGCACCGTCTCCAGGTTCGGCGCCACCACCTCGCGCACCACAGCGCGGAACATGTCCTCCTTGGTCGCGAAATAGAGGTAGAGTGTGCCTTTCGACACGCCCGCGCGCTGCGCGATCTCCTCCATCCGCGCGCCGGCAAAGCCTTTTTCGGTGAATACGCTCAAGGCGGCGGCGATGATGTCGCTCGGCCGCGCTTCTTTGCGGCGGCGCCATTTCGGTTCGGCGGGATCGGCCATTTCATTGCCTTAGTAAATGACCGGTCAGTTATTAAATTATTCGCGACCGCCTGTCCAGCCAGCCGTTCCGGGCGGTAAACGGGTTGTTTACCAAGCGGCTCCATAAGCATCCGCGCGCAGACGGATGGATCCATGGACGACCTGATCAACGACTTTCTCGCGGAAACCCGCGACATGCTGCAGGCGCTTGCCGGGGCGATCGTCGCCTGGGAGGCGGAGCCGGGCGACCGCGAGCGGCTCGACGAGATTTTCCGCTTCGTCCACACCGTGAAGGGCAATTGCGGCTTCTTCGATCTGCCGCGCCTCCAGCAGCTCAGCCATGCCGCCGAGGATGCGCTCGCCGATGTGCGCGCGGGCCGGCGCGTCGCCGATGCCCGCCTGGTCAGCGCCGTGCTCGCCGTCATCGACCGGATCGGCGAACTCGTGCTGGCGCTCGAAACCGGGGAATCGCTCGCCAGCGAAGATGACGAGCAACTCATCGCCGCGTTGGGTGACGAAGAGGATGACGGTCAGGTCGAGCTGACGGCGCAGGAAATTTCGCCTGCGGTCGAGATTGCCGCTCCCGAGACCGACCGGCGCAAGTCGGTGCGCTCGATACGCCTTGCCGTCGACCTGCTCGACCGGATGATGAACGGCGTGTCCGATGCCGTGCTCGCCCGTAACGAACTGGCCCGCCGGCTGCGCGATGCGCCGCGCGATGTCGCGATCGAGGCCGCGTTCGACCGTGTTTCCACCTGCATCGCCGAGATCCGCGACGCCATCACCCGCACCCGCATGCAGCGGATCGACAATCTGTTCGGCGCGCTGCCCCGCATGGTGCGAGATCTGTCTTCGGAGCTGCACAAACAGGTGCGGCTCGAAGTGGACGGCGGTGACGTGGAGCTGGATCGTGAGATGATCGAGATGATCCGCGATCCCTTGAGCCACATCGTCCGTAACGCGATCGACCATGGCATCGAGAATGCCGCGGACCGGATCAAGGCCGGCAAGGATGCGGCGGGCACCCTGCGCGTCAGTGCGCGCCAGGCCGGCAACCAGATTCTGATCGAGGTGATCGACGATGGACGCGGCATCGATGCCGAAGCGCTGGTCCGCAAGGCGGTCGCCGCCGGCATCGTCTCGGCAAGCCGGGTGGAGAAGATGTCGCTGGCCGACAAGACCGCGCTGATCTTCGCGCCGGGCCTGTCCACCGCCGGAACCGTCACCGCCATTTCCGGGCGCGGCGTCGGCATGGACGTGGTGCGCGCCAATATCGAGCGGATCGGCGGCGTGGTCGACATCGACTCCCGCAGGGGCAATGGCGTGCGCCTCGTCATCCGCGTGCCGCTGACGCTCACGATCATTCCTGCGCTGACGGTCAGCGCCGGCGGACAGATTTTCGCCATTCCGCGTTCGGCGATCGAAGAAATCCTCCGCGCCGGCGGCGATGCGGTGCGGGTCGATCGGGTCGGCGAGGCCGAGGTTGCGACGATCCGCGGCCGGCGTGTGCCGCTCGTATCGCTTTCTCATCTCCTCCAGGTCGAGGCCGTCGAGGAACGGGATCAGCGGCTGATTCTGCTTAAGCCCGCCGGTGGCAGCGTCTATGCGCTCGCCGTCGATGCGGTGCACGATCATGAGGAACTGGTGGTTAAGCCCGCCGCGCCGCTGGTGATGGCCGCCGGCCTTTATGCCGGCACGACGCTGGCCGATGACGGTCGCCCGATCCTTCTGCTCGATCCCTCCGGCATGGCCAATCGCGCCGAGGTCGGCGACGACGAGCAGGAGACCGAGCGCCGCGCCGGCGAGAATGCCGCCGCCGGCCGGGAAGACAGTTTGCTCCTGTTCCGCACCCTGGACGGGGCGCTGCGCGGCATGCCGGTCCCACTGGTCGAGCGGATCGAGGACGTGCCCGCCGAGGCGATCGGTTTCACCGCCGGGCGGCTGCGCGCGTCGATCGGCGAGCGCATCCTGCCGCTGGTCGGTTGCGCCGCGCCGCCCGCTGAAGGCCTGCTGCGCGTGCTACGGCTGACCGACGGGCGGAACGAGATCGCTTATGGCTTCGCCGAGGTCGTGGACATTCGCGCGCTGACGTTCGAGCTGCAGCCGCCGCCAGCGCCTGGCGAGGTCGCAGGCGTTGCGTTGATCGACGGGGCGCAGGTCGAGGTCGTCGATCCTTATTGGCTGTTCGCCACCTATGCCGGAGAAGCACAGGCAAATAGCAAGCCGCCGGTCTGCGCGCTGCCGCCGGGCGATCCGTGGATGGACACGATCCTGCGGCCGCTGATCGAGAGCCTGGGTTACCGGGTCGTTGCCGCCGCCGAAGGCGTGGCTGCCGACATCGTCATCGCGAGCGCGGACGAGGGCAGTGCCGTCCCGGCCTGCGCGGGCGAAATCGTGCGGATCCGCGCGCGTCCCGAGCTTGGCAGCGCGAACGACGACAGCATTTATCGTTACGACCGCGCCGCGTTGATCAACGCTCTGGCCCGGCATGCGAAGGAAAGCGCTCATGGCTGACCGGCTCGTCCTCATCGTTCGGCTCGCCGGCCGCCGGATCGCCTTTCCCGCCGCCGAGGTCGAGGCCGTGGTCGAGCTGGAAGGCATCACCCCCGCGCCGCGCGCCGCGCGCCATGTCGCCGGCCTCTCGGCCTTGCGCAGTCGGGTGCTGACTGTGATCGACGGCCTCGCTTCGCTCGAACTCGGCTGTGCCTTGGGCGAAGGCCTGATCGAGGCGATCGTCGTCAATTCGGGCGGGCATCCCTATGCCCTGCTGGTCGATGAGGTGGAGGACGTGGTCGAGGCCGCCGGCACGCCCCAGCCGGTGCGCGCCCCGATCGGCGCGGGCTGGTACCGGATCGCGATCGGCATGGTCGATGTCGGCGACGATCTGCTGTTGCTTGCCGATCCGCACCTGATCATCGCCGGCCCGGCCGCACAGGCCGCATAAGGCGATGCGCGTCACGATTTAATCTATGATTAGTTCTTGCCGTTATAGGTTTTAGCCGCGGTCACGGAGCATGCACGAATGAAAAGCTGTCTTGTCGTCGATGATAGCAAGGTGATCCGCAAGGTCGCCCGCCATATCCTCGAAACGCTCGATTTCACCGTCGAGGAAGCCGAGGACGGTCGCCAGGCGCTCAATCATTGCGAGTCCAGCATGCCCGACGTGATCCTGCTCGACTGGAACATGCCGGTGATGAGCGGCATGGAATTCCTGCGCGCGCTTCGCCAGTCGCCCGACATGACCCAGCCCAAAGTGGTGTTCTGCACGACCGAGAACGACATCGGCCACATCCGCGCGGCGATCGCCGCCGGCGCCGACGAATATGTGATGAAGCCGTTCGATCGCGAAACCATCCACAGCAAGCTGCAGATCGTCGGCCTCGCGTGAACGCGCTCCCCGTGGCAGCGCGGGGGCGGAGTCCTGAAGACTCGGCCGAACCGCCCATCCGCCTGATGATCGTCGACGATTCGACGGTCGTGCGGGCGGTGCTGTCGCGGATGCTTTCCGCCTGCCCTGAATTCGAGGTGGTGGCGCAGGCCGGCAATGCCGGCGAGGCGCTCGATGCGCTGAAGAGCATCGCCGTCGACATCGTCCTGCTCGACGTCGAAATGCCCGGCACCAACGGCATCGATGCGCTCCCTGATATCATTCGCGCGGGCAAGGGCGCGCGGGTGCTGATCGTATCCTCGATGGCGGAGGATGGGGCCGAGCTGGCGGTTCGGGCGCTGGCGCAGGGCGCCGCCGACACGCTGCCGAAACCGGGCGCGTCATCGTCCGTCAACGGACGTTTCTCACAGATTCTCGGGGATCGCCTGCGCCGCATCGGGCGGGCCGGCTCGTCCCAGGCTGCGCCTTCGTCCGGCCCGGCGCCTGCAATCAGGCTGCGCGCGATGCCCGACGCGCCGCTGGGCTGTGTCGCACTCGGCGCTTCGACGGGCGGCCTGCACGCGCTGGTGGCCTTTCTGGGCGCTTTGCCCAAGCAGGTCGGCGTGCCGATCCTGGTGACGCAGCATCTGCCGGCGATCTTCATGCCCTATTTCGCGCGCCAGCTCGAGACCGCTTGCGGTCGCGAGGTCAAGGTCGCCCGCGACGGCCAGGCCCTGGCCGACGATGTCGTGCTGGTCGCCCCGGGCGATGCCCATCTGTGCGTCGAGCGGATCGCGACCCAGGCCCGTGTTCGGCTCGATCGCCGCCGCGCACCGTCGGGCTGCTGTCCGTCGGTCGATCCCATGCTGGAATCGGTCGCGGAATTGTACGCCGCCGCCGGCATCGGCGTGATGCTGAGCGGCATGGGGCGGGACGGGTTGATCGGCGCGCGGCGCCTGGTCGAGCTGGGTGGCGCGATGCTGGCCCAGGACGAGGCCAGCTCGGCGATTTGGGGAATGCCGCGCGGGGTTGCCGAATCCGGCCTCGCCTCGGCGGTATTGGCGCCGTCCGCGCTCGCGCGGCGGATCGGGCTGCGCGCGGAAGGCCGGCCATGGAACTGAGCAGCGCTTCGCAGCGCATCCTCGCCTCGATGCTCGAGGCGCGCAGCGGACAACAGCTTTCCTTCAGTCGCCGCTGGCGGATCGACAGCGCGCTCTCCTCGATCCTGCGTCGCCACGGCTTCGCCACGCTCGACCAGCTCGTCGCCCGGCTCGTTTCCAGCCGCGACAAGGCGCTGACCGACGAAGTGATCGAAGCGCTGCTGAACAACGAGACCTATTTCTTCCGCGACAAATTGCCCTTCGATCTGCTGCTCGGCGGGCCATTGGAACGGCTGGAAAAAGCGCGCGCGCGCGAGCGGAGGCTCGCGATCTGGTGCGCCGGCTGCTCCACCGGGCAGGAGGCCTATTCGCTGGCGATGAGCTTCGCCGCGGAACAGGCGCGCTGGGCGGGCTGGAAGATCGAGATCGTCGCGACCGACCTCTCCCGCTCGGCGATCCACAAGGCGCGCGAGGGCGTCTATTCGCAGTTCGAGGTGCAGCGGGGCCTGCCGGTGATGCAGATGGTCCGTTGGTTCGAGGAGCAGGGCGACGGCGAATGGCGGATCAATGAAAAATTGCGCCGGGCCGTGCGTTTCGAGCCGGGCAACGTCACCGAGCCGGCGCCGGCACCGGGCCGCTTCGACGTGATCCTGTGCCGCAACGTCCTGCTCTATTTCTCGCCCGACATGCGGCGGCTGGCGTTCAACCGGCTCGCCCAGGCAATCGCGCCGGACGGCACCTTGATGCTCGGAGCGGGCGAGACGGTGCTCGGACAGACCGACCGCTTCGCCTCCGACAGCGACTATCGCGGCCTTTACGTTCCAGCCCCGGCCAAGATCGTACCGGCCGCCCGCGTCGCCTGATCCTCTTGACGGCGGCGCGCTTTTGGCGCCCGATGCGCGGGTGGACGGGATCATCGACTGCCCATCGCCCAATTTCGACGAACGGGGTCAGCCGATCTCGGTCATCGTGCTTCACTATACCGGCATGGAAACCGCCGAGGCGGCGATCGCCCATCTGCGCGATCCGGAGTCGCGCGTTTCCTGCCATTACCTGGTCGCCGAGGACGGGCAGGTGCTGCGCATGGTGCCGGAGGACAAGCGCGCCTGGCATGCGGGGCGCTCCTACTGGCGCGGCCATAGCGGCATCAACCATAGCTCGATCGGGATCGAGATCGTCAATCCGGGCCATGCCTGGGGCTACCGGCCTTTCCCCGATCAGCAGATCGAGGCGCTGATCCCACTGATCGCCGACATCAAGGACCGGTACGGCATCACGCGGGGCAATATCGTCGGCCATTCCGACATCGCCCCGTCGCGCCGACAGGATCCGGGCGAGCTCTTTCCTTGGGGGCAGCTGGCAAGGCTGCGCCTCGCGCTGCCGCGCCCTACCAAGAACCTGCTGGACCCGAACTGGACCGACAGCGGCTTCCTGCTGGCGCTGGAGCGCTTCGGCTACGACGTCACCGATGCGCTGGCGGCGGTGGTCGCCTTCCAGCGCCGTTTCCGCCCGGAGCTGATCGACGGCACCATCTGCGGCGAATGCCGGGCGCTGCTGCTGGCGCTGCTGCTGCCCAGGCCGCAGGGGGACGATTAGCGAAGTTCCCGGCGGGCGCCGCGCACTCTGTTAAGTTGACAAAGTTGACAGGGTGGGGGGTGTTTTGACGGGGTCGTTGTCCTGACGATCGGGCTGAACATTTCAAAGAACCGTCGAGCCGGGGCTGAACCCGGGTCGCGGGCGAGCCTGACAGAGCATTTCCTACATTGGAAGCGGGGAGCGGACGGTCTGATATCGACCCGTTGCGGTCATTCCTCCCCTCCCTGCAAGGGAGGGGGATTTGTGTCCGCCAACCACCCATAGCGGACATACCCCGATCGGGACTTACACGCCCGCCCTGCTATCGCTATATCCCCTCCTGCCAGAGGGCCGGGCGGCCGCGGCCTCGCGCAAGCGGGGGCGAGGAAAGTCCGGGCTCCATGGAACGGCGGTGCCGGGTAATGCCCGGCGGAGGCGACTCCAGGGAAAGTGCCACAGAAAGCAAACCACCGGGCTTCGGCCCGGCCAGGTCGAAAGGGTGGGGTAAGAGCCCACCGCGCCCCCGGCAACGGGGGCGGCATGGCAAACCCCACCGGGAGCAAGACCGAATAGGGGCGGCATATGGGCTTCGTTCCGGCCCGTCGCCCGGGTTGGTTGCTTGAGGCGGCGCGCGAGCGTCGTCCTAGAGGAATGGCCGCCCAGTCCCTTCGGGGACGGACAGAACCCGGCTTACAGGCCCTCTGGCATTTTTCTTTCAACGGTGGGGTGGCCGGACGGCGCCCCATTTTCTATCTGGGGTCTATGGCGCGCAGCAGGCGAACGGACGATTGGGGCTTTCCCCGCTGGCGGAGCTACGGCTCGGGCCGGCAGGCCGAGCCGGTGCGCCTGTGCGACCGGCATGGCTGCGAGGAGCCGGGCGACCGGCCCGCGCCCAAATCGCCGAACAGCCCGGAGCGCTGGTATTTCTGCGAGGCGCATGCCGCCGAATACAACCGCAACTGGAACTATTTCGAAGGGCTGACCGCGGAAGAGGCGGCGAAGCGCGCGGCCGACGAGCAGCGCGGCGCCGACGCCTTCGCCAGCGCCTCCCATTATGGGTGGGGCGGCCCGGGCGACGGCACACGCAGCCGCGACGAGATGCGCGCGCTCGACGTGCTTGAGCTGGAGGCCGACGCCGGGTTCGAGGATGTGCGGGCGGCCTGGCGCCGGCTCGCCAAGGCCAATCATCCGGACGTCAAGCCGGGCGATGCCGAGGCGGCGACGCGTTTCCAGGCGATCCAGGCCGCCTATGAGGTGCTGCGCAAGGCCGAGGAACGCCGCGCGGCGGCATAGTATCTCCGTCATTGCGAGTGCAGCGAAGCAATCCAGAGCAGCTTCAAGGCCCGCTGGATTGCCGCGTCGCTACGCTCCTCGCAATGACGAAATGTGTCTCAGTCCGTGCCCATGAAGGCGGCGGTGACATGGGCGACCGGATCGTCGGGGTCGCCATCATGGGCGAGGCCGCGGGCGAAGCAGACGCTGCGCGTCACGCCATAACATTCGGCGCGGCCAAGAATGGTGCGGCCGGGAATGGCGGGGCGCAGATAATCGACGCGCAGGTCCAAAGTCGCCTGCGGCCGGAACTTGCCGAGGCGTATCCAGATCGACAGGCTGGTCGCCATGTCCATCAGGCTGATGATCGGGCCGGACGCAATGATGCCGCTGTCCGGCATGCCGACGAGATGATCGGCATAAGGCATCTTCAGCTCGACCCAGTCCGCGCCATGGGCGTGATAATCGACGCCGAGGGCGCCGCTGTGGCCGAGCACGCGGACATAGGACATGAAGCGCTGCGGATCGAAGGCGGCTTCGCCGGTGCGCGGATCGTCCGCGCTCATGCCGCCAGCCGTCGCGCGGTGTCGCGGATCAGCGCGATCATGTTGGGAATGCCCTGGGTGCGGTTCGAGCTGAGCTGGTTCTTGAGATCGAAGCGCGCCAACGCGGCGGCGATGTCCATATCGGCGATCTCCGCCGCCGCCCGGTCCTGCACGCCGAGCAGGATCAGGGCCACGATCCCCTTGGTGATCGCGGCATTGGAATCGGCGAGGAAATGGAGCCGCCCGTCCGCCTGCGGCACCGGATAGACCCAGACCGCCGCCGAGCATCCGCGCACCAAAGTCGCGTCGGTCTTGAGCGCGTCCGGCATCGGCTCCAGCGCGCGGCCGAGATCGATCAGCAGCCGATAGCGATCGTCCGCTTCGAGCAATTCGTAATCGCCATAGGCTTCATCGAGGGTCCGGAAGGTCATGGCGCGGGCTTAGCGGGGGCGGGGGGATTCGTCACCCTGAACGAATGCTTCGCACTTCCGTTCAGGCTGAGCCTGTCGAAGCCCTGCCTTTGCCCCCTTCGGTCTGCGAAGCGCCCGCAATGCTGTGCGGAAAGGAAGAAGAGGGCTTCGACAGGCTCAGCCCGAACGGGGGAGAGGAGGTTTCAGTCCTCCGCGCCGTCGGCGATCGCTTCGAGGCGGCGGACGCGTTCCTTGAGATCGGCGAGTTCGATGCGCTGGGGCACTGACGCGCGCACGCTGTCGCGCCCGCCCAGTTCCTGGCGCTTGAGCTCCAGCCAGCCCTGCCAGCCCTTCAGCGCCGCGGCCACCGCGATGGCCACCGCGAAGGTGCCGGCGGCGGCGAGGACGAAGAGGCTGGCGGGGTCGCTCATGGCGCGCTCCTAGCGGTCCCTCAGCTGCTCGATCTCGCGGGCGAGGCTGTTTTCCTTCTCGACCGTGATCCGCTCGAGCACGGCGATCCGGTCGCGCAACTGGGTCACTTCCTCGCGCAGTCTTTTCGTCTCCGCATCGTCGCGGATCGAATATTCGTTGCCCTTATTGTCGCGGCGGATGCCGTAGCGCGCGCGCAGCACACCGGCGATCGACACGATCAGCACGATGCCGATGACCATTTCGAACGGGTTCATCCCAATCTTCTCCTTCGCTCCGGCGCGTCAGTTCTTGGTGACGCGCAGGGATTCGATCTCCTGCGTCAGCCGATGGCTGTCGTCGGTGACGATGCGCTCGACATTGGCGAGCCGGTCCTTGACCGAGCCCAGCTCGGCCCGCAGCTGCGCGTTTTCCTGGCTGAGCAGCTTCACCCGCTCGACCGCTTCGTCGCTGTGCTTGGGATGGATCGCCTGACCCCACATGCCTTCCAGCGGATAGCCGTTCTTGATCCTGAGCCAGGTGTTCAAGGTCACGCCCAGCACCGCGACCAGGCCGATCAGCAGCCCGCCGCCGATGATCCAGGGGAGGTGGGGAATGATCGTGTCGCCAGCGTCCATGACAGTTACTCCTTCAGTTCACGCGCGGATCGCGCAAATCCTCGATCTCGGCGGCGAGATGGGCGCCCTTGTCGGTGGCGATCCGCTCCAGCACCCGCATCCTTTGCTCAAGCCGCTCGATATGGGCAGCCTGGGCCGTCGCCTTGTCGGCGGCCAGCGTCGCGGCATGTTCGAGCTGCTTTTCCTTCAGCTTGATCCATCTTTTCGCGATGTCGCCGAATATGCCGGCGACGACCGGAATGCCGACCACAACCACGAAGAACAAAACCCAGCTCGGCATCTTGCTTCCCCTAGCGCAGGCTGTCGATTTCGCGGGCGGTGCGCTCGGCCGGATCGGTGGCGATCCGCTCCAGCACCGCGATCCGCTCCTCGAGTCGGCCGAGTTGGCCTTTGAGCGACGCATTCTCGCTGGAGAGCAGCTCAATCTGGCGGGTGGCAGCCGGGCCTTCCGATTTCTCGACCATGCCGAAAAACTGGTCCTCGATCGGGTAGCCATGCTTGGCGCGGATCCAGGTGGTGATCACCCATCCCGCCATGCAGATGGCGATGATCGCGATGACGAAGACAGGTCCGCCGAAGCTCATCTCATTCTCCCCTTGTTACGCGTTCAGGTCAGCGCAGCTCTTCGATCTCGCGGGCGAGGCGGCTGTTGGAGCTGGTGACGTAGGTTTCCATGTCGGCGAGGCGCCGGTCGATGTCGCGCAGCCGGCTGCGCACTTCGCGCGAGGTGCGGCGCGGATTGGCGCGCACGCCCTGCCAGAATTTCTGCTCCTCGTCGTTGCGGGCGTAAAGCTCGATCGGCTTGCGCGGCGCCATCCAGGCCGCGAGGAAATAGATGATGAAGGTCATCGGCCCGAGCACGAAGAGCGAGGCGACGAAGCCGAGCCGGACGAGCGTCACGTCGATGCCGGTATAATCGGCGATCCCCGCGCAGACGCCGGACCATTTCGCGTTCTGCTTGTCGAGATAGAAGCGGGTGCGAGGCGAAGTCATCAGTTCCTCCTGGCGCTGGCGCGGTTGGAGCGGGATTCGGCGAGCAGGCGCTCGGAGCGGTCCTCCAAGGCGTTGTCGACCGGGTCGTAGGCGACGGCGCGCCAGTTCGGATTCTCGGCCTGGACGATCCGCTCGATCGTCACCATCCGCTCATCGAGCCGGCGGGCGAGCTCGTGCATTTCGTCGAGCAGGTTCTCGTCCTCGGTGGTCAACGTCGAGGCGGTCTTCCACTTGCTGACATAATGGAGGATGATCCACGGCAGCCCGATGAAGAGCATGCCGACGACACCGATCGGAACCAAGATGTCTTCCATCTGATCAGCCCTCCTTCTTCGCGGCTTCGCCGCCATTGCTGCGCTTGGAGAGGCTCGCCTTCAGCGCCTCCAGCTCGGCATCGACCTTGTCGGCGTTCCTGAGCTCGGCGATCTCGTCGTCCAGCGTACGGGGCGGGCCGCCCAGCGAAAGCGCGTCGGCATGGCCCTCGGCCAAATCGGCATGGCGCTCCAGCACGTCGAAGCGCGAGAAGGCGTCGTCCACCTTGGGCCCGGAATGCAGCTCGCGCAGCCGGGCGCGGTTGTTGGCGCTTTCCATCCGGGTCATGATCGCGTTCTGGCGGGCGCGGGCCTCGCGCAGCTTGGTCTGCAGCTTGGCGATATCGGCCTCGGAGGCGCGCAGCGCGTCGTCCAGCACGTCGATCTCGGTCTTGAGCTGATCGGCCATGTCGGCGGCCTTCTGTTTTTCGAACAAGGCGGCCTTGGCGAGATCCTCGCGGTCCTTGCTGAGCGCCAGCTCGGCCTTTTCGACCCAGCTGTCCTGCAGCCGGTTGAGCTTGTCGATCTGCCGGCGCATTTCCTTCTGATCGGCGATCGTCCGGGCGGCGGAGGCGCGCACCTCCACGAGGGTCTCCTCCATCTCCAGGATGATCATGCGGATCATCTTGGCCGGGTCTTCGGCCTTATCCAGAAGATCGGTGACGTTGGCGGCAATGATATCGCGCGTCCGCGAAAAGATACCCATGGGGAATAGCTCCTTCATAACGAATGGCCGCGTCGGGCGATCGTCGCGATTGCGCTCCGTGAAGCCCATCCGGATGAGCTCCTCGGCCGCGACCACCACCCGCTTCGGCTCAGCCATGCGCCCGCACGTCCTTGGACACAAGGGCGGCATAGGCCGGCTGGCTGGCGCCGGCCGGGGTGGCCGGGCCGACCGCGGCGGCAACCGAGAGGGTCGAGAGGACGAGCGCGCCGACCGCAGCGGTGGCGACCCGGGCGAAGTGGTCGAATTTGAACATATCCGGTCTCCTTGAGCCTTGGTTTTCGATCCCGTCCCGCCAACCATCCGGCGGTGACAGCTTCTGTTAAGCAGGGGATGTGCCAGGCAAGGAAAGTGGGAGAAATCCGCCAAAAACGACCGAAGTGACTTAGCGAGATCAAACAATTATCTTGCCAAGTGTTGGCGAAATGCGCCAATAAGCGGGAATGGAGCGCAACACGCATCTGGTCGGCCAATCCTCGTCATTTCTCGACGCGGTGGAGCGCGCCAGCCGCGCCGCGCCGCTCGACCGTCCCGTCCTCGTCATCGGCGAGCGGGGCACCGGCAAGGAGCTGATCGCCGAACGACTCCACCGCCTTTCGGCGCGCTGGGACGGGCCGCTCATTATCATGAATTGCGCCGCGCTGCCCGAGACTTTGATCGAGGCGGAGCTGTTCGGGCACGAGGCGGGCGCCTTCACCGGCGCCACCAAGGCGCGGCCCGGCCGCTTCGAGGAAGCCAATAACGGCACGCTCTTCCTCGACGAGCTCGGCACGCTGTCCAGCCCCGCCCAGGACCGCCTGTTGCGCGCGATCGAATATGGCGAGGTGACGCGGATCGGCGCCAGCCGGCCGATCGAGGTGGATGTCCGCATCGTCGCCGCGACCAACGAGCATCTGCCCCGCATGGTCGAGCAGAACCGCTTTCGCGCCGACCTGCTCGACCGGCTGAGCTTCGAGGTGGTGACATTGCCGCCGCTGCGGCACCGGCACAGCGACATTCCCGTCCTCGCCGACCATTTCGGCCGGCGCATGGGGCTGGAGCTGGGCTGGGACGTGTGGCCTGCGTTCAGCGAGGAGGCGATGGCCCGGCTGCTCGCCCATGCCTGGCCCGGCAATGTGCGCGAATTGAGGAACGTGATCGAGCGCGCCGTCTATCGCTGGGAGGACCAGACCGTCCCGATCCACGAGATCCAGTTCGATCCGTTCGAAAGCCCCTGGGCGCCCATGCCTTCGGCCGCAGCGAACGAGAACAAGGCAGTCGCGCCGGCCGCCGCGCCCGCCGCGGAGAGCGACGGTCTCGCCGCAGCCGCAGCGGCCGCCGCGCACGATCCCGGCGCGTGCGGCGATTA
Source organism: Alphaproteobacteria bacterium (assembly GCA_037190625.1). Taxonomy (GTDB): domain Bacteria; phylum Pseudomonadota; class Alphaproteobacteria; order Sphingomonadales; family Sphingomonadaceae; genus Allosphingosinicella. The sequence continues at coordinate 36,399 of JBBCJP010000010.1, read as the reverse complement.
TCGGCTCGCCATCGCCGAATATGAAAAGGCGATCCTGGCCGCCGCACTGGAACGCTGCCGCTGGAACCAGCGCGCGGCGGCGGCGGCGCTGAGCCTCACTTACGACCAGCTCCGCCACGCCATGCGGCGGCACAAATTGCAGGAAAACTAAGGCAGCTTCGCCTTGGGAAATCCGTCCCACGCCGTGTCGTAATCCGGCTGGGCATGGTCCAGCGCGAATTGGGTCGGGCGATAGGGCCAGCAGGTCTCCACCATGAAGGCGAGGGTGCCGTCGATCTTGTGCGGCTTCAGCTCCGCCTCGCTCGCCTTGCGCCAGCTCTCGGCGTCCGGGCCGTGGCCGGACATGAGATTGTGCAGGCTCATCCCGCCCGGCGCGAAACCATCGGCCTTGGCGTCATAGGCGCCGTAAATGAGCCCCATGCATTCGCTCATCACGTTGCGGTGGAACCAGGGCGGGCGGAACGTGTCCTCCGCCACCATCCAGCGCGGCGGGAAGATCACGAAATCGGCATTGGCCCGGCCCGGCGTCTCGGACGGGCTGGTGACCACGGTGAAGATCGAGGGATCGGGATGATCGTAGCTGACCGTCCCCATCGTGTTGAACAGACGCAGATCATATTTGCAGGGCGCCAGATTGCCGTGCCAGGCGACGACGTCGAGCGGCGAATGATCGAGCGTCGTCGTCCAGAGTGATCCGAGATTCTTCTGAACCAGCTCGACCGGCCCGTGCCTGTCCTCATAGGCGGCGACGGGAGTGAGGAAATCGCGGGGATTGGCGAGGCCGTTGGAGCCCAGCGGCCCGAGTTCCGGCAGCCGGAACAAAGCGCCGTGATTTTCTGCGACATAGCCCCGCGCGGCGCCGTCCGGCAGGGCGATGCGGAAGCGCACCCCGCGCGGGATCAGGGCGATCTCACCCGGCTCGATGTCGATCCGGCCCATTTCGGTAGCGACGGCAAGGCGGCCTTGCTCCGGGATCAGCAGCAATTCGCCGTCCGCGTCGAAGAAATAGCGGTCCATGTCGGCAGTGGCGCGATAGACGTGGACGGCGACACCGGTCAGCTCGTCCGGGGCGCGATTGCCCATCATGGTGACGAGGCCGTCGATGAAATCGGTCGGCGCCTCGGGCATCGTCAGCGGATCCCAGCGCAGCCGGTTGGGCGGCAAGGGGGCGTCGGGCAGGCCGGCGCTGAAGAGCGGCGCGCCGGCATAGGCCTCGAACGGCGGATGCGCGGCGGACGGGCGCATCCGATAGAGCCAGGAGCGGCGGTTTTCGTGGCGCGGCGCGGTGAAGGCGGTGCCGGACAATTGCTCGGCATAGAGGCCGAAGGCGGGGCGCTGGGGCGAATTGCGGCCCTGCGGCAGCGCGCCGGCCACCGCTTCCGTCGCGAAATGGTTGCCGAAGCCGGACATGTAGCCAGCAGACATGCGCATCACTCTCCCGCTCTGTGTCGCGGGAGGCCTACACCGAACGCGCCGCAGGTGCCAGATCGGCGAAGAAGAGGCGGAAGGCGCGGCGGGCCTGGCCTTCCAGCATGACGAGACCGCCGACGGGGCGGAGGCCGTGTGCCTGCGCGGCGGTGAGGAAGTCGGTCTCGGGCGGGCTATAGACCATGTCGAAGGCGATTGCGCCGGCCGCCGCGCCGGCCAGGGCATCGAGGAGGGCGGGGGGCATCGGGCCGATATGGGCCATGCCAAGGCTGGAGGCGTTCACGATCGCCGCGGCGCCCGCCATGGCGTCGATTGCCTGGTCGAAGCCGAAGGATGTGAAGAGCGCGACTTCGCGCAGCGGCTCGGCCCGTTCGGGATTGCGGGCGAGGAGACGGATGTCGGCGGCGCCGAGCTGGGCAAGTGCCGCAAGCCCGGCCCGCGCCGCGCCGCCCGCGCCGATCATCGCCACCGACGCGCCGGCGAGATCGACGCCAGCGAGCGCGGCGATCACGCCGTCCACATCGGTATTGTAGCCGGCGAGCCCGTTTGCTTCCGGCACGATGCAATTGACCGCGCCGATCGCCGCCGCGGCGGGATCGAGCCGGTCCAGATACGGGATCACGGCCTGCTTGAGCGGGGCCGTGACATTGCAGCCGCGCCAGTCCGGATCGTTGCGACGCTTGGCAAGGAAGATTCTTATTTCTTCATTGGTTACGCGCGTGGCCTGATAATCGCCCTCAATGCCTGCCTCGGCCAGCCAGCCGCCATGCAAAGCGGGGGAGCGGGACTGGGCGACCGGATCGCCGATCACCTCGGCATAGAATTTCACCGCGCGTCCAGGAAGGCGGCGACATCCGCCAGATCGACGTCGCGGTCGAGATAGGTCTGGCCGATCCCGCGCGCGAGCAGGAAGGGCACCTTGCCGCCCGACGCCTTCTTGTCATGCGCCATATGCGCGGCGAGCGTGTCGCCGTTCGCATCGATGCCGGCTTCGGCCAGGGTCGTCGCGAAGCCGCTGGCGGCGAGGTGGGTGGCAACGCGCTCCGCCTCCTCAGCCGGACACAGGCCGCGCGTGACGGAGAAGCGGAAGGCGAGGACCATACCGAGCGCCACCGCCTCTCCGTGCAGCAGCCGGTCCGAAAAGCCGGTCTCCGCCTCCAGCGCATGGGCGAAGGTGTGGCCGAGATTGAGCAAAGCGCGGGTGCCCGTCGTCTCGCGCTCGTCGGCGGCGACGATGCGGGCCTTGGCGCGCACGCTGGTCTCGATCGCATGGGTCCGCGCCGCGCCGTCGCCGGCGAGCAGGGCCGCGCCGTTTGCTTCGCACCAGGCGAAGAAGGCGGGATCGTCGATCAGGCCATATTTGACCACCTCGGCATAGCCGGCCCGGACTTCGCGGGTGGGGAGGGTGTCGAGGCAGTCGGGGTCGATCAGGACGAGGGCCGGCTGATGGAAGGCGCCGACCAGATTCTTGCCGGCGGGCACGTTGATCGCCGTCTTGCCGCCGACCGAGCTGTCCACCTGCGCGAGCAGGGTGGTCGGCACCTGCACGAAGCCGCAGCCGCGCTTCAGGATGGCGGCGGCGAAGCCGACCAGATCGCCGATCACGCCGCCGCCAAAAGCGAGGACATGGTCGGAGCGTTCGACACCCAATTCCAACAGCTTGCCAAGCAGGGTTGAGAGATGGCCCCAGCTCTTCGTGCCTTCGCCGGGCGGCAGGATGATCGGGACCAGCTCCGCGTCCGCGTCCAGCTTCGCGCCCTGCGCCGCCCAGGCAGTCTCGTCGCTGACCACGATCAGCCGGCCGCCGCGCACGAACGGGGCGAGGGGGGATGCGGCGCGGCCGAGCAGGCCCGGCTCGATCAGGATCGGATAGGAGCGGTCGCCGAGCGCGACCTCCACCCGGCTCATCCCCGCGCCCCGCATTGCGCGCGGTCGAGCAGCTTGTGATCCGCCAGCACCAAAGCGACCATCGCCTCGAACACCGGAGCGCCACGAATGCCCACGCACGGATCGTGGCGACCCTTGGTGGCGATCTCGGTTTCCGCGCCGTCGCGCGTCAGGGTCCGCACCGGGGTCAGGATCGAGGAGGTCGGCTTGAAGGCGGCGCGCACGACGACCGGCTGGCCGGTCGAGATGCCGCCCGCGACGCCGCCGGCATGATTGGCGAGGAAGGTGGGCTTACCGTCCGCGCCGGCGCGCATCTCGTCGGCATTCTCGCTGCCCATCAGGCGCGCGGCGGCGAAACCGTCGCCGATCTCGACGCCCTTTACGGCGTTGATCGACATGAGCGCGGCGGCGAGATCGGCGTCGAGTTTGCCGTAAACCGGCGCGCCCCAGCCGGCGGGCACGCCGGTCGCGACGCATTCGACGACGGCGCCGAGGGAATCGCCGGACTTGCGGGCGGCGTCCACGAGGCCCTCCCAGCGCGCGGCGGCGGCAGGATCAGGGCAGAAGAAGGGATTGGCGTCGATCGCCTCCGCGTCGAACGCGTCCCGGTCGATCGGATCGCCGCCCAGTTCGACGACATAGGCGCGGATCGTCACTTCGGGGACGATCAGCCGCGCCACCGCGCCGGCCGCGACCCGCGCCGCCGTCTCGCGCGCGCTGGAGCGCCCGCCGCCGCGCGGGTCGCGCAGGCCGTATTTGGAATCATAGGCGTAATCGGCATGGCCGGGGCGATATGCGGCGGCGATGTCCGCATAATCCTTCGATCGCTGGTCGACATTCTCGATCATCAGGCTGATCGGCGTGCCGGTGGTGCGCCCCTCGAACGTGCCGGAAAGGATGCGGACCGCATCCGGCTCGCGGCGCTGGGTAGTGAAGCGCGACTGGCCGGGGCGGCGCTTGTCGAGGAAAGGCTGGATGTCGTCTTCCGAGAGGGCGAGGCCGGGCGGGCAGCCGTCCACCAGTGCGCCGATCGCCGGGCCGTGGCTCTCGCCCCAGGTCGAGACGCGCAGCACGCGGCCGAAGCTGTTGACGCTCATGCCGCCGCCGCCTCGGCGCGGGCGAGGACGCAGAAGATGGTGTGATTGTCGTCGCGGTCGTGCACGTCGCGGTAGAGGATCTTGAGGCCATAGGCCTCGGCGGCGGCCTCGGAGGCGATCACGCCGGTCGTCGCATCGCCGGACTCCGCCAGCGCCTGCGCCGCGACGGCGGTGTTGGACGCCTCCTTCGTGGCGACGCCCGCTTCCTCGATCCAGCGACCGCACTGGCCGAGCGCGACGGGATGGCTCGCGACCTGCGCGATGCGGTCGAGCGCGGCATCGGGCAGGCCGAGCAGGTGCATCCGGATCGGCAGCCGGTGCCGCTCGATCACCAGCAGGCCGCTTTCCCGGATCAGCTCCTCGACCCCCGGCACCGGCCCGGCGATCGCGTTGCGCAGCGGCAGCATGCCGCGCGCCGCCTTGCCGGCGACGACGGCCTTGACGACGCCGGCGAAGGTCGCCCGCGCCATCGGCGTCCATTCCGGCAGAAAGGTACGGCAGGCCTCCCAGCCGAACGCGCCGGGCGCGCCCTGATAAGCGATCTTCACTTCAAATCTCCGTCAGGCCCGCGCCCAGCGAATATATCAGATCGGCGAAACCGGGAAACGATGTGGCGATCATGTCGGCGCGGTCCACCGACACCGGCGCGCGGGCCGCGAGGCCGAGGACGAGGAAGCTCATCGCGATGCGATGGTCGCCATGGGTGGCGACCGATCCGCCACCGGCCGGCGCGCCGCCGGTGACGCGGAGCGTGTCGCCGTCCGCCCGGGCCTCGACGCCGCAGGCCGCGAGGCCGGCGAGGATGGCGGCCAGTCGGTCGCTCTCCTTGACGCGCAGCTCGCTTAAGCCGTGCATGACCATCTCGCCCTCCGCGCAGGCGGCGGCGACGGCGAGGATCGGATATTCGTCGATCATCGCCGGCGCGCGGAAGGCGGGGACGGTGATGCCGCGCAGAGCGGAAGCACGGGCGGTGATGTCCGCCACTTCCTCGCCGCCGACGGTGCGGCGATTGGCGAGGCTGAGGTCCGCGCCCATTTCGATCAGGGTTTCGATGAGGCCGGCACGCAGCGGGTTCACCAGCACGCCGTGCACCGTCACTTCGGAGCCGGGCACGATCAAAGCCGCGACCAGCGGGAAAGCGGCGGAAGAGGGATCGCCCGGAACGTGAATGTCGGTGCCGCGCAGCCCCCGGTTCGCGCCGAGCCGGATGATGCGGCCTTCGCCCTCGGCCTCCACGGATATGTCGCAGCCGAAGGCGGCGAGCATCTTCTCGCTATGGTCGCGGCTCGGGAGCGGTTCGATTACCGTCACCTCCGCGTCGGTGCCGAGCCCGGCGAGCAGGATGCCGGATTTGACCTGGGCCGAGGCGGTTGCGTTCTCGAAGCGGATGCCGCCGAGACCGCCGCCATGGACGGTGAGCGGCAGCCGGTCGCCGCCCTCGAAACGCGCGCCCATCGCGGCGAGCGGCGTGGTGACGCGGCCCATCGGGCGGCCGCGCAGGGAGTCATCGCCGGTGAAGATCGCGTGGATCGGCCGGCCCGCCGCCGCGCCGATCAGCAGCCGCGCTGCCGTCCCCGAATTGCCGCAGTCGATCGGTGCGTCCGGCGAGCGCCATGCCGACCCGCGCACCCGCCAGATTTCGCCCGCCTTTTCCACATCGGCGCCGAGCGCGCGCACCGCCGCGGCGGTGGCCAGCACGTCGTCGCTTTCGAGCAGGCCCTCGATCCGCGTCTCGCCCGCCGCCAGCGCGCCCAGGATGAGCGCGCGATGCGAGATCGATTTGTCGCCCGGCACCACGATCCGGCCGCGCAAGGCGCCTGCCGGGCCCGCGCGCAGCCCGTTCGCCGCCGCCATGGTCGCGCTCATGCCGCGTTGGAGGCGCGGCGCGGCTCGTCCATCACCAGCCGCGCCACGTCGGCGGCGACGTCGATCGCCTGGGCCTGGTTGAGCCGGGGATCGCAATGGGTGAGGTAGCGGCGGGCCAGGTCTTCCTCGCCGAGCGGCGTGCTGCCGCCCAGGCATTCGGTGACATGCGCGCCGGTCATCTCGAGATGGACGCCGCCGGGATGCACGCCCTCGGCGCGCGCCACGTCGAAGAAGGTCGCGATCTCGGCCAGGATATCGGGCATCAGCCGGGTCTTGCGGCCGGCCTTGGTGACCGTGTTGCCGTGCATCGGATCGACCGACCAGACGACCTGGCGACCGGCTTCATGCGTCGCGCGCATCAGCGCCGGGAGCCGCTGCGCGGCCTCGCGCGCGCCGAAGCGACCGATCAGGACCAGGCGGCCGGCCTTGTTGTCCGGATCGATGCGATCGATCAGGCGGAGCAATTCGTCCGGCGCCAGGCTCGGCCCGCATTTGAGGCCGATCGTGTTGGCGATGCCGCGTGCATATTCGACATGGGCGCCGTCGGGCTGGCGGGTGCGATCGCCGATCCACAGCATGTGGGCCGAAGTCGCCCACCAGGCCTCGCTGACCGGATCCCAGCGGGTCAGCGCCTGCTCGTAATGGAGCAGCAGCGCCTCGTGGCTGGTATAGACGGAGGCGGGGCGGGCCATGTCGCCGGGCGCGGCGCCATGATCGAAGCGCAGGCCGATCCGCTTGCGCGCCTTGCGATGCACTTCGGAGAGATCGGCATAGGCCGCGGCGCCATAAGCGCGCAGTAGATCGACCGTCACCTTGGACTGGCGATGCGCCTCCAGCATCCGCATCGGATCGGGCGCGCGGCTCGCCGCGTCGAAATCCGGGCCGTTGACGATGTCACCGCGATAGGCGGGGAGGGTGACGTCGCCGATCGTCTCGGTCTCGGACGAACGCGGCTTGGCGAACTGGCCGGCGATGCGGGCCACCGTCACCACCTCGCCGGCGCCGCCGGCGCGCAGCATCGCCGCCATTTCGAGCAGCAGGTTGAAGGTGACGCGCACCTTTTCGGCGCCGAACTCGGCGAAGGTCTCGGCGCAGTCGCCGCCCTGGAGCAGCATGGCGCGGCCGGCCGCCACTTCGGCGAGCGCGGCGGTCAGCGCGGCATTTTCGGCGATCGCGGTCAGCGGGGCGGCGGAAGCGAGGCAGGATTCGACGGTGGCGAGCGCCGCGGCGTCGCCATAGGCCGGCAATTGCGCGGCCGGGCGGTCGCGCCAGGATTGCGGGGTCCAATTCAACGTCATCGTCCCTGGCTCTGCCTCAATACGGCGTCCGTGGCCGCCATAGCCCCTTCGGTGCGGCTGATGCAAAGCCGCAAATGGCCGCACATGGCGAGCGGGCGGATATCCTCGCCCTCCGCCATGCGCCGCGCCAGCGTGGTCGCGCCGATGATCGGGAAGGTCACGCCCTGCGGCCGGCAATCGCCGGTCATCCGGCCGATCGCCAGCGCCGCCGCGCCGTTCGGGCCTTCGCCCAGCCAGTCGAAGATGACGAGCTCGCGGTCGTGGAACAGGTCCACCCACCAGCTGCTCAGCGGATCGAGCTCGATCACGGCAATCGCCTCGCGGCTGCGGGCGCGGGCCAGCGCCTCGTCCGCCCCGCCGGCGACGACGATCGGCGCGGCGCAGCCGAAGCGCTGCCGCGCGGCATTGGTGACCGCGACCGGCTGGGCGGCGGCGTGGAGCACGATCTCGGTCCGGCGCTGCGTTTGCAGGCTGACCGCCATCAGCTCGCGCCAGACGGTGGCGATCGCGGTGTCGGGCATCGCGTCGGCACGCTCGGTCAGGCGGGCGGTCAGGCGCGCCACCACGTCGCGCTCGCGATCGGGCCGGAGCAGCAGCGCGTTCAGATGATCGCTTTGCTTGCGCGCGGCGATCGCCTGGGCGTGAGAAAGGCGGCGCTCCATCAGCGCCAGCAATTCATCGTCGATCCGGTCGATCTCCGCCCGGAGGGACTGGAGGCTCGGCGCGGAGTGGGCGCCGGCCGGAGCGGGCGCGAGGATATCGTGTCTAGGCATTATCGGTCTCTCGTCGCGACCTGCCGGACCCTTCATGCGGGGCTGCGGCCTGGCGGCGTTTCAGTTCGGATTTTCAGGTGAAAAAGCGATCCGTGTCCGGCACGCCCTCAGGCGTACCGGCCGATAAACAAGCCGATAAAATTAAAGCGAGCATCGACCAGCGAAGCGAGGGTGCGGATGTCCTGCCCTTTGCGCATGGTAGTTGCTCCTGCCGACGGGCGTGTCGCCGTCGCCCTAAGGCTGAGACGTATAGCCTCCCTTGTCAAGTCAGGCGATTGAGAAGCGCGATCCGGGCCATTTGGCCAGGCAGTCATCGCGATCTGGTCCCGAGCACCCCGGAGCGCCCCATTCCGCAGCCGGTATTTGGCTAGATTGCCGCCTTTGGCGTCAAAAAAGCGCGACTAGTTGCCGGGGCCGGCGGGATCGGCGTCGGGGCAATAGCCGCGTCGTCTCGTCTGCCATTCTTCGATTTTGCCCTGATCGCCCTGCTGCGCCCACGCCTGTTCGGCGCGTGTCGCCGCAGCGCACAACTCGGCGGGATCGCCGCTGGAGGACAGGGCGATCGCATATTCCCGTTCGGCTTGTTCGGCAGCCTCGCGGCCCGCATTCGAGCAGGAGGCAAGTCCCAGGCACAAGGCCCCAAGTATCGCGGCTCTCATAAGCACCCAATACCACGTATAAAGGGCAAGTGTAAGTTGTTTGCAAAAGCCGGCCTGCAAATGCCGAATCCGTTTTCGACGACAGTAAAACCGGCGATCGGGCCGCTCTGCCCGCGCAGCATCTTGCGCTGCCGGCCGCCATCTCAAGAGGCTGACAAATAAATACTTTTTGGAAAAGTGGAGGCCCGAGCCGGAATCGAACCGGCGTGCAAGGATTTGCAGTCCTCTGCGTAACCACTCCGCCATCGGGCCGCCGCCGGGCGAAATGGTCGGCTTTGGCGGCGCTGTCAACCGGCCTTGCAGTGCGCCGCGCGCCGCCGCATGTTCGCCAGCCATGGAGGCCTTGCCGCTGCTGGGCCGCGCGCTGCGGCCGGTGATCGATTTCGTGCTGCCGCCGCGCTGCCCGGGCTGCGGCGCGGTGACGGCCGAGCCGCACCGCTTCTGCATGACCTGCTGGTCCAGCCTGACCTTTCTCGGCGATCCGTGCTGCGTCTGTTGCGCGCTGCCCTTCGACTACGAGCAGGGGCCGGACGCTTTGTGCGGGGGCTGTCTGGCCCATCCGCCGCGCTTCGACCGGCTGCGTGCCGCGGTGGCCTATGGCGATATTCCGCGCCGGGTGGCGCTCAAGCTCAAATATGGGGGGCGGCCGGGTGTCGCCGAGACGGTGGCGGGATTCATGGCGCGCCATGTCGAAGCCACGCCGGACGCCCTGCTCGTGCCGGTGCCGCTGCATCGCTGGCGGATATGGCGGCGCGGCTACAATCAGGCGGCCTTGATCGCCGAGGCGCTGGCGCGGCGCACGGGAATCGCGGCGCGGCTCGACCTGATCGAGAGGGTGAAGCGCACCCCGCCGCTCAGGGGCATGAATGCCGGCCAGCGCCGGGACGCGCTGCGCGGCGCGTTTCGCGTGCCGGCGGCGAAGCGGGGGGAACTGAAGGGGCGCCCGGTGATCCTGATCGACGATGTCTATACCAGCGGGGCGACCGCGAATGGCTGCGCGCGGACGCTGAAACGTGCCGGGGCGAGTGAGGTGCGGGTGCTGGCCTGGGCGCGGGTGGTGCGCGGCGGCGGCGATTGACAAGCCGGGCCCGCCGCCTCACTTCGATGGGATCATGGCTCGGATCGAAATCTACACCAAGGCCTTTTGCGGCTATTGCACGGGCGCCAAGCGGCTGCTCGACGGCAAGGGCGCTCCTTACGAGGAATATGACATCACGATGGGCGGGCCCAAGCGCGCCGAGATGATCCAGCGCGCCAACGGCCGTGCCACCGTGCCGCAGATCTTCATCGACGACCGCCATATCGGCGGCTGCGACGATCTCCACGCGCTCGACGCGGCCGGCAAGCTCGACCCGCTGCTCGGCGGCGCATGAAGATCGCGCTCTACCAGGCGCGGACCGGCATCGATCCCGCCGCCAATGGCCGCGATCTGGTCGCTGCGGTGGAAGAAGCCGCGTCGGGCGGCGCGACGATGCTGTTCACACCCGAGATGAGCGGCCTGCTCGACCGCGACCGGACGCGCGCGATGCGACACCTCCATTTCGAGGGCGACGATCCGGTGCTGGCGGCGGTGCGCGCGGTGGCGGCCAAGGCGGGTATCTGGGTCCATGTCGGCTCGCTCGCCTTGCTCGACGGGTACGGCGACAAGCTGGTCAATCGCGGCTTCGTGATCGACGACCGGGGTGCGATCCAGGCGCGCTACGACAAGATTCACCTGTTCGACGTCGATCTGCCCACGGGGGAGAGCTGGCGGGAATCCGCCGCCTATCGCGGCGGCAGCCAGGCGGTGGTGGCCGAGACGCCGGCCGGGCCGCTGGGCCTTTCGATCTGCTACGATCTGCGCTTTCCCGATCTCTATGCGGCGCTCACCAATTACGGCGCGATCGCGCTCGCCATTCCCGCCGCCTTCACCGTGCCGACCGGCGAGGCGCATTGGCATGTGCTGATGCGCGCCCGGGCGATCGAGGCGGGCGTGTTCGTGATCGCCGCCGCGCAGGTCGGCCGGCATGAGGACGGGCGCGTCACCTACGGCCACAGCCTGGTCGTCGATCCCTGGGGCAAAGTGCTGCTCGACATGGGCGGTGAGGAGCCGGGCTTGGGCTTCGCGGAAATCGATCCGGCGCAGGTCGATGAGGTGCGCTCGCGCCTGCCCGCCTTGCTGCACCGCCGCCCGATTCCGCGGCCGGAGCATTTCGCCCGATGATCGTCTTCGACCTGCGTTGCGCCGCCCAGGGCCATGTCTTCGAAGGCTGGTTCGGCTCGTCCGAGGATTACGACTCTCAGCGTGCGCGGGGCCTCGTCACCTGTCCGGTCTGCGGCGGCGGCGAGGTGGAGAAGGCGCCGATGGCACCCAATGTCGCCGCCAAGGGCAACAGCGCGCCCGATGCCGCCAGCGTCAAGAAGGCGCTGGCCGAAATGGCCGATCTCCAGAAACGGATGTTGGAGAAGAGCGATTTCGTCGGCGATCGCTTTCCGGACGAAGCGCGGGCGATCCACTTGGGTGAGGCCGAAGCGCGCGCCATCCACGGCCGCGCAAGCCGCGAGGAGGCGAAGAATCTGGCCGACGAGGGCGTCCCGGTCGCGCCTCTGCCGTTTCCCGTCGTGGAGCCTGGCGAGGAGAATTAGGGCGCCGTCGATGCCTGGCAATCGCCGGTGCGCTGGCCCCGGATCAGCATTTCGGAGTTGATGACGGACTCGCCCTCGCCGATCCGCATGTTCATCGTCATTTCGTAATTGGTCGGCGAGAAGGCGCCGTCGATCGTGGTGCGCGAGGGCACGCCGCTTTGGGCGCAGGAGAAGGTCGCGCGGATGCGGCCGTCGGCGACGTGATTGCTCTCAGACACGCAATCCTGCGGCATCGCGCCGCCCGCCATGATGCCGTCGAGCGGCCTGGCGGCGAGCTCGGGCGTGATGCAATGGCTCGTCGTGGTGGGCTGGATCGCGGGGAAGGCGTTGCCGGGCAGATTGGCCGCTTCCATCCGCCGAATTTCCGCTGTCACCTCCCACTGGCCCGGCTGCATCGCCAGGATCTGCGGTCCGTCGGCCGCCGGATCGCCAGCCGCCGCATTCGCCTCGGCGACCTCGTCGCCGGTCTGTCCGGAACAGGCGGCGGTCATCGCCGCGCCCAATATAATGATCGCACGCTTCACGGCCGTCTCCCTGTTGATTGCGCTGCCCGATAAAGGCCGGCCGTGCACAATGGTTCCGTCGGTGCAATGGCTCCCGCACGGCGCGGTTGACCCGCTCTCGTCCCTGTGGAAATGCCATGGCCGATAGTCCGGCCCCGTAGCTCAGCAGGATAGAGCAACTGATTCCTAATCAGTAGGCCAGAGGTTCGAATCCTCTCGGGGTCACCATTTCGATCGAGGGGCATGATGGCCGGCGACACCCACGAACCCGATCCGGCCAATGGCGACCTGGTCGACGAGCCCGGCAAGATCGCCGTGCCCGCGGACGTGCAGGAGGCGATCCGCGCGCTGATTCGCTGGGCCGGCGACGATCCCGACCGCGAAGGCCTGCTCGATACGCCCAAGCGCGTCGCACGCGCCTGGCGCGAATATGCGAAGGGTTATGAGGAAGACCCGGCCCGCCATCTCAGCCGCACCTTCGAGGAAGTGGGCGGCTATGACGAGATCGTGCTGTTGAAGGACATTCCGTTCCAGTCGCATTGCGAGCATCACCTGGCGCCGATCATCGGCAAGGCGGCGATCGCCTATCTGCCGGGCGACCGGGTCGTCGGCATCTCCAAGCTCGCCCGGGTGCTGCACGGCTTCGCGCGGCGGCTGCAGGTGCAGGAGCGGCTGACCGCGCAGGTGGCCGATTGCATCTGGGACAATCTCCAGCCGCTCGGCGTCGCGGTGGTGATCGAGGCGAGCCATGCCTGCATGACCGCGCGCGGCGTGCGCACGCCGGGCGTGATGATGACGACCAGCCGGATGATGGGGGTGTTCCGCGAGGACGAGCGCAGCCGCCGCGAAGTGCTCGCTTTGATGGGTTATTGATGACCGCGCGGCTGCTCGTCGCGGCGACGTGCCTGCTGGCCGGCTGCAGCGGCGGTGAGAGTCAGGGCAACAACGCGCCCGACACCGCGCAGATCGAGCAATTGTCGACGCCGAAGAACATCGTGGCGCCGCCGGAAACCGCGACCGAATTGCTGCCCTTGTCCCGCGAGGACGTGTCGCGCGCGGGCTTCGGCGCGGCGCCCTGCGCCTTCGTCGCCGACGGCCGGCTGCTGGTCGCCGCGTCCGGCGAGGGCGCGCTCGCGCGGTTCCGGAGCGGGCTGCGCCGGCTCGCGCCGTCCGGCCTGGTCGAGCCGCGCGGCGGCTATTTCGAGGCGGGGGATATCAGCATCAGCATCGGCCGCGACGCGAACGAGGCGGGTCCCGCCCGCGCGCGGGTCACCGATCGCGAAGCCGAGGAGCAGCGGGACATAGCGGGGGAATGGACGTGCAGGACGGCATCGTGAGCGAGGATTCGACCGCGCGGCCCGAGGAGCGAACCCCGATCCGCCGCGTGGTCGCGGCGAGCATGATCGGCACCACGATCGAGTGGTACGATTTCTTCCTCTATGGCGCCGCCGCGGCGCTCGTCTTCAACCGGCTCTTCTTCCCCGAATATGATCCGCTGACCGGCACCTTGCTCGCTTTCGGCACCTATGCGCTCGGCTTCGTCGCGCGGCCGATCGGCGGCATCGTCTTCGGCCATTATGGCGACCGGATCGGGCGCAAGCAGCTGCTGATGCTCAGCCTGATCCTGATGGGCGTCGCGACCGTGCTGATCGGCTTGCTGCCCACTTATGCGCAGATCGGCATCTGGGCGCCGCTCGCGCTCATCTTCCTGCGCCTCGTCCAGGGCTTCGCGGTCGGCGGCGAATGGGGCGGGGCGGTGCTGATGGCGGCGGAGCATGGCGATGCCGCGCGGCGCGGCTTCTGGGCGAGCTGGCCGCAGGCGGGCGTGCCGGCGGGCAATCTGCTCGCCGCCGGCGTGCTGGCGCTGATGGCCGGCATCCAGAGCGAGGAGGATTTCCTCAACTGGGGCTGGCGCATCCCGTTCCTGCTCTCCGCCTTTTTGGTCGTGGTCGGCTGGTACATCCGTAACCGCGTCGCCGAGAGCCGGACTTTCGAGGACGCGCTGGCCGAGGCGGAGGCGCCGCCCAAGCTCCCCGCCATGGACGTGATCCGCGAACGGCCGCGCGCCGTCGTGCTCGGCGCCGGCCTCCGGATCGGCGAGAACATCTCCTATTATATCCTCACCGTCTTCTCGCTGACCTATCTGGTCGATGTCGCGGCGGAGACGCGCAGCCTGGCGCTGAACGCCCTGCTGATCGGCGCGGCGGTGCAGTTCTTCGCCATCCCGCTCTTCGCCATCCTCTCCGACCGGATCGGGCGGCGGCCGGTCTATGCGTTCGGCGGGCTTGGCCTCGCGGCCTGGAGCTTCGCCATGTTCCCGCTGCTCGGCAGCGGCAATGACGGCGCGATCGTGCTGGCTTTGGTCGTCGGGCTGGTCCTGCATGGCGCGATGTACGGGCCGCAGGCGGCATTCATCACCGAATTGTTCCCGACCCGCATCCGCTATTCGGGCGTGTCGATGGCCTATCAGCTCACCGCCATCGTCGGCGGCTCGCTGGCGCCGATCGTCGCGCTCTGGCTCTACCGCGAATATGAGACCTGGTTGCCGGTCGCCGTCTATGTCGGCGCGAGCTGCCTGGTCAGCGGCGTCACCGCATTGCTGGCGCGCGAGACGAAGGGCGTGGAGCTGACCGCGATCCGCTGAAGCCGTTTCAGCCGAGCGGCGCGATCCAGACGACCCGGCGCATCTTGTCGCGCCCCTGTCCGGCCAGCGCGGCTTCGCGCACGGCAGCGGCGCTTTCCGCCAGGCAGGAGCCGCTGCGGATCTCGCCGGAGTCGCTCATCGGCATTTCCCGACCTTCGGGGCAGCCGACATTCCACAGCCCGATCCGGCGGAAGGGGGAGGGGCCTTCCGCCTCGATCACCCAGAAATCGTAGCGGTCGGTTTCGGGGCGGCCATTGCCGCTGTCCGGACCGTAGCCGCCGCCTTCGGCGTGGCGCTGCACGATGCGCGGCGTGCCACCGGCGATCAGATAAGCGGAGCGAAAGGGCTGGAGGGCGACAGCGGTCAGCTCGTTCTCGCCAATCCAGACCGGAACGGCGCAGGGCTCCCACCGTGTCAGATCCGCCGAGGCCGGCGCCGCGCAATCCTCGTCGAGCACTGCCCAAAGGCCCGGTTCCAGCCGATCCGTGCCGCCCGCTTCGAACAACGGCCGTTCCGAGACCATGCCGGCGGCGCAGCCGGCAAGCAGGAGCGGGGCGACGAGGAGGCCGAGCGCTGCGCGAAGCGTCGAGCCGCCCGTCGCGATCATTCGCCCCACATGCGCAGCAGGTTCTGCTGGACGAGCTGGAGGCGAGTGAAATTCACCTCCTTCATGCTCAACCCTTCCAGCGCAGCGACCTCGTTGAGTTCGTAGAGCATCAGCCGCTTGGCATTGTCGGCGATCCGGCTTTCGATGAAGGTGATCGCGACCAGCCGCTCACCATGGCTGACCGGTTCGACCTCGTGCAGCATGTCGGAGGGATAGACGATCGCGCTGCCGCCGGAGCCGCGAAAACGCAGGTCGCGCGAGCCGAGCCGGATGCGCAGCGCGCCGCCTTCATAATCGCCGGGCTCGTTGACGAAAATCGTGCAGCTCAAATCGGTGCGCTGCGGACCGTTGGCGCTGCCGATATACGCCGCATCGGGATGCGCGCCGTACCGCATGCCGCGCGTATAGCGGGTCATCAGCGGCGGCAGGACCGCCTTCGGGAAGGCGAAATTGACGAATTCCTCATGCGCGTAGAGCGCATCCAGCACGATCTGCGAGGAACGCAGATGCGCGTCCTGGTCGTTGAGCTGGAGATTGTCCTTCACCCGCGAATGCGGATTGGAGATGCGGCCGTCGACGAACTCGGCCGCCGCGGCGATCCGCCGGAGCTCGGTGAGCTGGCCAAGGTTCAGAAGGTCGGGGATTTCCTTGAACATGGCGGATGTCTAGCCGCCCCTGTGGAAAAGAAAAGGCCGCCGGCTCGATCCGGAGCCGGCGGCCTTTGCCATTCGGTACGCCGAAAGCGCGATCAGGCCTCTTCGGCCGTCTCGCCTTCCGCATCCGTCGCTTCGGCGGTAGGCGCGTCCTCGGCCGGCTCCGGGGCGATCTCGCCCGGTTCGGCGTTCGGATCGAACTCCTCGGTGAAGCCCGCGACGTCCTTTTCGAACATCTCGGCCATCACGTCCTTGCCCTGCGCCTGCAGCTCGGCCTCTTCCGGCGAGCGGGCGACATTGACCTGGATCGTGACCGAGACTTCGGGATGCAGCGCGATCTTCACATCGGTGAGGCCGATCGCCTTGATCGGCTTGTCGAGCACGATCTGGTTCTTGGCGATCTTGTGACCCTCGGCTTCCAGCGCCTCGGAAAGATCGCGGGCGGAAACCGATCCGTAGAGCTGGCCGGTGTTCGACGCCTGGCGGATGAGCTGCAGCTTCAGCCCGTCGACCTTCTTGGCGTCCTTCTCGGCGTCGGTGCGGCGCTCGGCGTTGGTGGCCTCGATCTTCTCGCGATTGGCTTCGAAGACCTTGCGGTTGCTCTCGTTGGCGCGAAGGGCCTTGCCGCGGGGAAGGAGGAAGTTGCGGGCATAGCCGTTCTTCACCTTCACCACGTCACCGATCGTGCCGAGCTTCTCGATGCGTTCGAGCAGGATAACGTCCATCGTCCTTGCTCCTTACTTCACGACATAGGGCAGCAGGCCGATGTGGCGGGCGCGCTTGATCGCCTTGGCCAGCTCGCGCTGCTTCTTGGTGGAAACGGCCGTGATCCGGCTCGGGACGATCTTGCCGCGCTCGGACACGAAGCCCTGCAGCAGACGAACGTCCTTGTAATCGATGCGCGGCGCATCCTTGCCCGAGAAGGGGCAGGACTTGCGGCGGCGGAAGAATGGGCGTGCCATGTCTCTTGCTCCTGTCCCTTAGGCGTCGAATTCTTCGCGCGAACGGCGCGGACGGTCTTCGCGGTCGCCGCGATCCCCCCGGTCTCCGCGCGGGCCACGCTCGCCACGCTCACCGTCACGCTTGTCGCGGTCGCCGCGGCGCATCATCACCGACGGACCGCTCTCATGCGCATCGACCTTGATGGTCATGTAGCGGATGACGTCCTCGTTGATCTGCGTCTGGCGCTCAAGCTCGGCGACGACCGGGGCCGGCGCTTCGAAATCGAGCGCGACATAATGGGCCTTGCGGTTCTTCGCAATGCGATAGGCGATATTGCGAAGACCCCAGGTCTCGGTCTTCACGACCTTGCCGCCATTGTCTTCGATGATCTTGGTGGCGGTTTCCGCCAGCGCGTCCACCTGGGCCTGGGCCAGATCCTGGCGCGCGAGAAACACATGCTCGTAGAGAGCCATGTTGTCGCATTCCTTCTTTTGGCCGATCGCTGACGCCGCCCGATGCGGACGCCCCTCCGGCTGTCTTCTCAAAAGCTAACCGGGGCGGAAGGGAGTGCCTTCGCCCCGGATGCGAGCGCCTTTGACGGAAAGAGCGGGGAAAATCAAGTCTTGCGGGTGCGATTTCCGGACGGGTTCAGCAATCCGCCTGGACCGGCCGTCCCCCCAACATGCAGGTGGCGGCCGGGCGGGTTTCCGCTCCCGCACCTTCGCCGGGCGCGCCGTGCGTGGCGACGGCCTGGACGACACGGCCGCCAAGCTGCCCGCCAAGACCACCCGCATCGAATCCGTCGTATATGGCGCGCGCCGCAGTCGAGATGACCGCCGGCCGGTTCGATCCGCCGCGCGCGAAGAACGCGACCGCGATCCGCCGCCCGTCCGGCAGGGTCAGGAATCCGACATCGCCGGTATAATTGGCGAGCGTGCCGGTCTTGTTTTCCACGCGCGCGCCCGGCGGCATCAGGCCGCGGATGCGATTGGAACCGGTCGCGCAGCGATGCATCATGTCCAGCAGCAGCGCGCGGCTCGCGGGGCTCAGCGCGTCGCCCGAATCGACCAGGCGAAGCAGATTGAGCATCGCCACGGGCGTGCTCGAATCGCGCACGTCCCACAGGTCCCGGCGATCGCTCAGGAGCTGCGCGATCGTGCGGTCCACCCGCATGCCGTGAATTCCGTGCGCCCGCAGCCAGCGTTCGATCGCGCCGGGGCCGCCGAGCGTGGCGATCAGCACGTCCGTCGCGCGATTGTCGCTGCGGATCATCATCACGTCGAGCAAGGTCCGCGCCGTCACATTGCCGATGGTCTCGTCGAGGCTTCGTCGTCCCGCATCCACTTCCGCGAGATAGGCGGCGGCGACGGCGATCTTCATCGTGCTCGCCATCGGGAAGGCCTGGTCCCCGTTGACGCTCACGATAGAGCCGCTGGCGAGGTCGAGCGCCGCGAAACCGTAATCGCCGGGATTCTCGTTAGCCAGCAAGGCGAGCCGCTGCTCGAGCGTGGCCGGTGCGAGCGGCGCCTGGGCCGCGACCGGCTGGGCCAGGATGACCAGGAGCCAAGCAAGCACGCCCGTCAAGCGCATAGGATAACCCTCTACAAAATATGCATGACGGCCCCACCCCGGAGCGTCTCTTCCGCCTGGCAGGATAATCGAAATCGATGAACGCGCAGTAGATCGGGCATGGCCAGCGCAGGATTTCATCCCGTCAAACCCTCAGGCTGCCGCGACTTCGGCGCCTGGCACGCCCTTTCCGCCGCTTGCGCCCCGCGCTCGCCCTGCCTACCAGCCGCCGCAACAGGAGGCTTGAGACATGCGAGCATTCATTTTTCCGGGGCAGGGGAGCCAGTCGGTGGGCATGGGCGCGGCCCTCGCCGAAGCGAGCGCCGCCGCCCGCGACGTGTTCGCGGAGGTGGACGAGGCGCTGGGACAGCATCTGGCCCGGCTGATGGCGGAGGGGCCGGCCGAGGAACTGATGCTGACCGAAAATGCCCAGCCGGCGATCATGGCCAATGCCATCGCCACCTTGCGCGCGTCGGGCATCGATCTTTCCGCCAAGGCGGATTTCGTCGCCGGCCACAGCCTGGGCGAATATTCGGCTTTGTGCGCGGCGGGGGCGTTCGATCTGGCGACGACGGCGCGGCTGTTGAAATTGCGCGGGCGCGCGATGCAGGCGGCGGTGCCGGTGGGCGAGGGGGCGATGGCCGCGCTGCTCGGCGCCGATCTCGCCATCGCCCAGGCGATCGCCGAGGCGGCGGCAGAGGGCGAGATCTGCACCGTCGCCAACGATAACGATCCGTCGCAGGTCGTGATATCCGGCCACAAGGGCGCGATCGACCGCGCCATTGCCATCGCCAAGGACAAGGGCGCCAAGCGTGCCGTGCCGCTGCCGGTCTCGGCGCCCTTCCACTGCCCGCTGATGCAGCCCGCCGCCGATGCGATGGAAGCGGCGCTGGCCGATGCCGCGCTCGTCGCGCCCGCCGTGCCGGTCTATGCGAACGTCACCGCCGCGCCGGCGCGCGATCCCGGAGAAATCCGCACCCTGCTCGTCGATCAGGTGACCGGCATGGTGCGCTGGCGCGAAAGCGTGCTGGCCATGTGGGAAGGCGGCGTGACCCATTTCGTCGAGTTCGGCGGCAAGGTGCTCGGCCCGATGGTCAAGCGCATCGCCCCGGACGCGACCGTGACCAGCGTGGTAACGCCCGACGACATCGACGCGCTGGTGAAGGAAATCTAGGGTTCGCGCAGCACTTAGCCGTCACCCTGAACTTGTTTCAGGGTCCAGGTCTCCATCCGCTGCGACACTCGAAAATGGATGCTGAAACAAGTTCAGCATGACGAATGGAATTGAGAGGATGCCCATGTTCGATCTTTCAGGAATGACCGCCCTCGTCACCGGCGCCTCCGGCGGAATCGGATCGGCGGTGGCGAAGGGGCTGGCGGCGCAGGGGGCGCGGCTGGCGGTTTCGGGGTCCAATGCGGAGAAGCTGGGGGCGTTTCGCGCCGAGCTCGGCGGCGATCATGTCGCATTGGTCTGCGACCTTGGCGATGCCGCGGCGGTGGACGCGCTGGTGCCGCAGGCGGTCGAAGCGCTGGGCAAGATCGACATCCTCGTCAACAATGCCGGCGTGACGCGCGACAATCTCGCCATGCGGATGAAGGACGAGGAGTGGGACATGGTGATCCGCGTCAACCTCGAGGCCGCGTTCCGGCTCGCCCGCGCGGCGCTGAAGCCGATGATGCGCGCCCGCTTCGGGCGGATCATCTCGGTGACTTCGGTGGTCGGCGCGACCGGCAATCCGGGGCAGGCCAATTATGCCGCATCCAAGGCCGGGCTGGTCGGCATGTCCAAGGCGCTGGCGCAGGAAGTCGCGTCGCGCGGGATCACGGTCAACTGCATCGCGCCGGGCTTCATCCGCTCCGCCATGACGGACGTGCTGCCGGACGCGCAGAAGGAGGCGCTGCTGGGCCGCATCCCGGTCGGCGATCTGGGAACGGGCGAGGATATCGCGGCGACGGCCGTCTATCTGGCGAGCCGCGAAGCGGGTTACGTCACGGGGCAGACGCTGCATGTGAACGGCGGGATGGCGATGCTCTGAGCGCCCATTCGGGGCGTTCGAACAACGCGAGCCGCGATGCCGCCCACAGGCCGAGCGCGGCGAGAGCGCAGCCGGCGATCACATCGACGAAATAGTGGCCGCCGTCGATCGGTGTGGCGAGCAGGGTGAGCGTCGCCACGGCGATGCCCGGCCAGCGGATTGTCCAATGGGCGTGCGCGAAGCCCCAGGCGAAGATCGCAGCCAAGGCGGCGTGATAGCTGGGGAAGGTGATGATCCCCTCCATCGTCTCGAACGAGACGAGCCGCATCGTCCCGGAGCGCAGCGCCAGCATATGCTCCTGATGGACGAACGCCGCGGCCGGATGGAGGTTGGGATAGTCCTGCGGGCCAAGGCCGAGATGGACGAAATAAGCCATGGCCGGCATCAACCCGGAGATCAAAATCGCCGCCGTGCCGGAGAGGATCGCGGCGATGACCACCATGCGGAGCTGAAGCAGCCTGCCGGCGAAACCCAGCGCCAGGATCACCACGATCATTTGCGGCATCAGGCTGGCATAAGCGAGCCGCAGAATCGTGCCGAGCGCGGGGCGGGCGTTGACGAAATC
Source organism: Alphaproteobacteria bacterium (assembly GCA_037190625.1). Taxonomy (GTDB): domain Bacteria; phylum Pseudomonadota; class Alphaproteobacteria; order Sphingomonadales; family Sphingomonadaceae; genus Allosphingosinicella. The sequence continues at coordinate 15,247 of JBBCJP010000010.1, read as the reverse complement.
GAGATAGGCGCGCCAATCGAGCCCGACCGCGAGATCCCAGCGGTGAAAGCTCGCGTCCCAGAAGGCGCCGCCTCGCGCCGCGATCATGTAGGACAAGAGGATGCCGAGACAGGTGAACAGCACCATCTGCTGGAGGCCCACCACCATCGCGACGATGCGCGGCTCCGGCCGGCGATGGCGATAGACATAGGCCGCCGCCGCGAGGATCGCGACGAACAGGCCCGGCGGCAGCAGGCTGCGCCAGTGCAGCGCAAAGGGATCGTAGAGTTGGAGCGCCCCGATCGGCAGGAGCAGAGCGAGCGTCAGCAGCCAGCCGGCATCGTCGCTGCCTTGGGTTCGGGGCTGGGTTTGCCGAGCGCGCATCGCCTTGCAATGGCACCGCCGCCGTAAAGACTTGGTGAAGCGTCCGGTCATGCGTCTTGCGTTGCCGCGCGGCGCGCCTAGTCTGCGCATCAAAAGGGGGACGCGACCATGGCCATGACGCCTGTCATTCTGGGGATGGCACTTCTGTTGCAGCCGGCATCGCCGGACGCCGGCCTCGATTGCGCCTGGGGCGCGGCGAGCGCGGCGGAGCGTGAGGCGATCGCGGATGGGATGGCGACGGGGGAGGCGACGGCGGTCATCGATGCGGCCGGCATGCGGCTGCGCGAATGCGCGATTCGCGCCGGCCATGACGAGGCGACCGGCCCTGGCTTCATCGCGCTCGCCTTTTCCGAGCTGGCTCGATCCGCACTGCGCGGAAGGCTGGCCGCGCAGGGGATCGATCCGGCGTTGATCGAAAGCTGGTTCGCTGCGCAGGACGCGGCGACGCGGATCGCCATTCCCGACGAGGCGCAGGGCGAACGCGTCGTGCTTGAGCTCAACGCCGCGGGGGTGCCGATGGAAGCGTTGCAGCAGCATGCCGAGATGGTCGGCAACTATCTGGCGACGCTGATCATTCCGGAGCGCGTGCGGCGCGGCCTGCCGCCGCAATAGCGCCGCCACTTGCGCAAGGGCCATGCGAGCGGCTAGGGCGTGGGCAACGAAAAAGCCTCTAGGGAAAGGTTCTATATGAGCGAGACCGCGGATCGCGTGAAGAAGATCGTCGTCGAGCATCTCGGCGTCGAAGCTGACAAGGTCACCGAAGAAGCGAGCTTCATCGATGATCTGGGCGCGGACAGCCTCGACATCGTCGAGCTGGTCATGGCGTTCGAGGAAGAATTCGGCGTCGAGATTCCGGACGATGCGGCCGAGAAGATTTCGACGGTCAAGGACGCGATCGACTATATCGATTCGAACAAGGCCTGAAGACGCCCTGGCCGCCGGTCGGCGGTGAGCGAGCCGCTTCCTTTGAAAACGGCTCCCCGCCAATGGCCGGGGGGCCGTTTTCGTCTCCAATGTCAGGAGTGATCTGAAATGCGCCGTGTCGTTGTCACCGGTCTCGGGCTTGTCACGCCGCTCGGCGGCGATGTCGAGACGAGCTGGAAGAACATCCTTGCTTCGAAGAGCGGCGCGGGGACGATCACCAGGTTCGACGCCAGCGACCAGAAATGCACGATCGCCTGCGAAGTGAAGCCGCCCGAGCACGAATATGGCTTCGACCCCGGCAAGCGCGTCGATCACAAGATCCAGCGCCAGGTCGATCCGTTCATCGTCTATGGGCTCGATGCGGCCGGCCAGGCGCTGGAGGATGCGGGCCTGACCGAAATGGACGAGGCGACGCGGCTGCGCGCCGGCGTTTCGATCGGTTCGGGGATCGGGGGCCTGCCGGGCATCGAAAGCGAGAGCCTGCTGCTGGCCGAAAAGGGTCCGGGGCGGGTGAGCCCGCATTTCGTCCATGGCCGGCTGATCAACCTGATCTCGGGTCAGGTGAGCATCAAATATGGCCTGATGGGGCCCAACCACGCCGTCGTCACCGCCTGCTCGACCGGCGCGCATTCGATCGGCGATGCGGCGCGGATGATCCGTGACGACGATTGCGACATCATGCTCGCGGGCGGCGCTGAGGCGACCATCTGCCCGATCGGCATTGCCGGCTTCGCGCAGGCGCGGGCGCTCAACATGACCTATAACGACCGGCCCGAACAGGCGAGCCGGCCCTATGACAAGGACCGCGACGGCTTCGTCATGGGCGAGGGCGCGGGCGTGGTCGTGCTCGAGGAATATGAGCATGCCAAGGCGCGCGGCGCGAAAATCTATGCCGAGGTGGTCGGCTACGGCCTGTCCGGCGACGCGCACCATGTGACGGCGCCCCATCCCGAAGGGTCCGGCGCCTACCGGTCGATGGAAATGGCGCTCAAGAAAGCGGGCATGGTCCCGGCCGACATCGACTATATCAACGCGCACGGCACCTCCACCATGGCCGACACGATCGAGCTGGGTGCGGTCCGCAGCCTGTTCGGCAACGCGATCGGCAAGGTCTCGATGAGCTCCACCAAATCGGCGATCGGCCATTTGCTGGGCGGCGCGGGCGCGGTCGAGGCGATCTTCTGCATCCTCGCGATCCGCGACCAGATCGTGCCGCCGACCCTCAACCTCGACAATCCGGACGAGGGCACGGAGGGCGTGGACCTCGTGCCGCATGTGGCGCGGCAGCGCGAGGTGAAGGCGGTGCTCAACAACAGCTTCGGCTTCGGCGGCACCAATGCCAGCCTTGTCATGAAGGCGATCTAGCCCGATCTGGGCTTTATGAAACGCGCGCTCCTCCTGCTCGTCATCCTGCCGGCGCTGGCGATCATCGCCGGCGGGACGGCGTTCTGGATCCTGTGGGCCGGGCCGGGGCCGTTCCAGGAGCCGAAGACGCTGATCGTCGAGCAGGGCTCCAGCGTCGCGCGGGTCGCGCAGCAGCTCGAGCGTGAAGGCCTGATCCGGGGCAGTTCGACGACTTTCCGGGGCTTCGCCCGCGTCTTCGGTTCGGCTGCGCCGATCCAGGCCGGCGAGTTCCAGCTGCGCGAGCGGATGAGCGCCTCGGCGATCCTCACCCATCTTCAATATGGCCGGCCGATCCAGCGGCTGGTCACGATTCCGGAGGGCATGCCCTCCGTGCTGGTCCACGAGCGGCTGATGGAAGTGCCCTATCTCACCGGCGAGATCGAGGTGCCGCGCGAAGGATCGGTGCTGCCCGACAGCTACAGCTACCGGCGCGGCGAGACGCGGGCGGCGGTGCTGGCGCGGATGCAGCGGGCGATGCGCGATACGCTGGCGCGGCTCTGGGCGGAGCGCAGCGCCGACATCGCGGTGGCAAGCCCCGAGGCGGCCGTCATTCTCGCCTCGGTGGTCGAAAAGGAGACCGGCAAGCCGTCCGAACGGCGGCTGATCGCCGGCGTCTACACCAACCGGCTACGGCGCAACATGCCGCTCCAGGCTGATCCCACCGTCATCTATCCCTTCACCCAGGGGCGCCCGCTCGGCCGGCGCATCCTGCGCTCCGAGCTCAACGCCACCAACGGCTACAACACCTATCGACAGGCCGGCCTGCCGATCGGGCCGATCGCCAATCCCGGACGCGAATCGATCGCCGCGGTGCTCAATCCGGAGCGGACCAGCGCGCTCTTCTTCGTGGCGGACGGCACGGGCGGCCATGTCTTCGCCGACACCTATGAACAGCACCGCGCCAATGTCGAACGCTGGTACGCGATCCGCCGCGCCCGCGGCGAGATGTAGCTAGATATCCAGCCGCCGCCGCACGGCGTCGGGGTCGTCGAACAAGGCAGCGGGCGCTGCGGTGACCTTGCCGGCCTCCCGGCTGGCGTGGATCAGCATCAGATCGTCGATCATCAGTCCGGCCGCCTCGCCCGAAATGACGAGATCGCCCCGGCGCAGCGGCGCACCGTTCGGAACCGGCTTGCCCAATGCGCGCTGAAGATCGACGAAGCGCGGCGCGGCGATGCCGGTGAGGCCGAGCGCGAGCTGGACGAGGCCGGCGGCGTCGATCCCCTCGGGGCCGCGCCCGCCGTCGCGCCAGGGCACGCCGATGAGCCGCTCGGCAACCGTCACGGGATCGTCCTCGGGATCGTCGATGCTCCGCAAATGACTCATCGGCACGCAGCCATATTCGGTGGCGAGGCAAGCGCCGTCGGGATAGCCGCTCAGCCGGGCGCCCATCGGCAGCCCGGCGAGCACCGGGGCGGTGACCCGGGGGTCGGGCGCGACCGGAGCCCATTTCTCGCACACGACGTGCGTGGGTTGGACGGGATCGGCGAGCGCGATGGCTTCGACATAGCCGACCACCCGGTCGCCCGCGCATTGGCCCCAGGCCCAGCCGCCGGCATATTCGAGGACCGCAAAGGCTTCGCCCGGCAGCAATTCACTGAGCATTGTGGCGTCCCCGCGCGCGCCGCTTTGCACATAAGCGGGGCGAGACCCGCAGGCGCGGATCAGCGCGCGGGCGTAATGGGGGGCGAGAATGCGGCCGGCGAGGATGATGTCGGCCAGATCGCCGCGATAGGCGTTGATCCTGGGATCGAGCCGGATGGACGGCCCGGCGAGCGCGAACCCGTCAGCCGCGCTGGAGGACGAGACGTCGCTCGGGTCGGCTGTCGTTGTCGGCGGCGTTCCGTTCGAGATTGCGCTGGAAGCTGTCAAGGAAGTCCTGTCCGGTGCTGGTCTTGGCGACGAAGACGTTGCGGCGGTCGTTTTCGTCGCGAACCCTGCGCAGATAGCCGAGCGAGCCGAGCGTGTTCAAGGCGCGCGTAATGACCGGCTTGGACACGCTCAACTGATGCGCCAGGCCGCGCACCGTGTGCGGGCCAGGCGTGAGATAGACGAGCAGCATGAGCGCCATCTGGCGATTTGTGAGGTCGGGTTCCCCCGACCGCACATAATTGACCAGCGTATTCATCCAGCTTCGCAGGGCTTGGTCGGCCACGAGATCTGCTCCGAACTTGTCTTGACGTTTCGGGGCTAGAACCAGCGAAGGGCGGTTTCGTTTCCAGATTCTCGGGTTTTTCGGGCGTTTCGGCCCGTCCGTCAGGCGGGATAGCGGGTTCTCAGCAACTCCCAGGCGGCACGCAAGCCGATGGCCTCGCCGCCTTTCGGACGGCCAGGCTTGGCCGTGGAGCGCCAGGCGAAGGTGTCGAAATGCGCCCAGGAGAGGGTGCCGGGCACGAACTTCCCCAGGAACAACGCGGCCGTCACCGCGCCGGCCATCGGCGCCTCCGAAACATTGCCGAGATCGGCGATGTCGGATTTCAGCATCTCCTCGTAGGGCTTCCACAGCGGCATTCGCCACAGCGGGTCCGAAACGGACGCACCGGCGGCCAGCAGCTCGTCGGCAAGTACATCGTCATTGGCGAACATGGCGGGCAGGTCCGGCCCCAGTGCGACTCGCGCCGCGCCGGTCAGGGTGGCGAAATCGAGGATCAGCTCGGGCTCGCTTTCCACCGCGTCGGCAAGCGCGTCGGCGAGGATCAGGCGCCCTTCCGCATCGGTATTGCCGACCTCGACGGTCAGCCCCTTGCGGCTCTTCAATATGTCGCCGGGGCGGAAGGCGGCACCCGACACCGCATTCTCGACCGCCGGGATCAGCAGTTTCAGGCGCACCGGCAACCGGGCGCGCATCACCAACGCGGCCAGCGCCAGCGCATGCGCCGCCCCGCCCATGTCCTTCTTCATCAGCCGCATGCCGGAGGCCGGCTTGAGATCGAGACCGCCGGAGTCGAAGCAGACGCCCTTGCCGACGATCGCAACCCTGGGATGGCGCTGATCGCCCCATTCCAGCGCAATCAGCCGGGGCGCGCGGGTCGGCGTCGCCGCCGCGCCCACCGCCGCGACCATCGGATAACCTTCGTTCAGCGCATGATCGCGCACGATGCGAACCTGCGCGCCGCATTCGTCGGCCAGCGCCAGCGCGGCGATCTCCAGCTCTTCCGGCCCAAGATCGCCGGCGGGCGTGTTGACCAGGTCGCGGACCAGGAAGACCGCCTCGGCGATCCGCGCCGTCTCCTCGATCCGCGCGGGATCGTCGGTCAGCAGGATGCGCGGGCCCTTGGGGTCCTTCTTCTCCTTGTAGCGATCGAAGCGATACTGGCCGAGCAGCCAGCCGAGCATGGCCGGGCCGGGGCCGCGATCGGCGACGCGGTAGCTGCCTTCGGGCAGCGTTTCCGCAGCCCTGGCGAGGCACCAGGGGCTCAATTCTTCGACATTGGCGACGCCGAGCGCCGCGACCCATTCGTCGCGCTCGCCGGGCAGCACGGCGAGCTGATAGCCCTCCGCCTTGAACCCCTGCGCCTGCGCCGCGCGCCGCGCCTTTTCGGGCAGCGCCTTCAGCCAGGCCTCGAAGCCCGCCTTGTCGACGAGCTGCAGAGTGGTGGCAGGCTGGCCCTTGTCGGGCTGGAGCAGGGCGGTGAGATCGGTCATCCGCAATTCCTATAAGAAGCGGCCTCACTAAAGAAGGGGGAGCGCAACGTCATCGCCGGGCAACCGGTGACGGCGCGAGTCGTTGGGGGTGCGGAGCCAGCAAAGGAGCGCCGCATGGACCTCAAGGACGAATTGCTCGCGATCGATCGCGGCTTCTGGCTCGACGGCGAGGATTTCTTCCTCGAACATGTCGACGAACGCTGCATGCTCGTCTTCGCGGAGATGAAGGGCGTCTATTCCAGGGCCGAGGTCGCGGCATCGGCGCGCGATCCGGACCGATGGCGCGATCTGCGGATCGCCGATGCGATGGCGTTGCAGCCTTCGGAGGACGTCGCCGTCCTGAGCTACGAAGCCCGGGTGACGCGCGGCACGGGCGGTGCCTATCGCGCGCTGATCGGTTCGACCTACGTCCGCAAGGACGGGGGCTGGAAACTGGCCTGTCACCAGCATTCGGCGTTGGAACCGGAGGAAGCTTAGGCGGCGTTTACGGGCACGCCGAACAGATCGTGGTCGTCCGCGTCTTCGATCAGCACCGGCACGATATCGCCCTGGGCCAGATGGCCGGCGTCGCGCAGGAAGACCTCGCCGTCGATCTCCGGCGCATCGGCCTTCGAGCGTCCGGTGGCGCCGCCATCCTCGTCCACCGCGTCGATGATGACGTCGAGCGTGCGGCCGACCTTGGCGGCGAGCTTGGCGGCGGAGATGGCGGCGCTCTTCGCCATGAAGCGGGCGTAGCGTTCTTCCTTCACCTCCTCCGGCACGGCACCAGGCAGGCTGTTCGCCGCCGCGCCCTTGACCGGCTCGAAGCGGAAGGCGCCAACCCGGTCGAGCTGTGCCTCGTCCAGCCAGTCGAGGAGGTATTCGAAATCTTCGTCCGTCTCGCCGGGGAAGCCGACGATGAAGGTGGAGCGGATCGCGATCTCGGGGCAGACCTCGCGCCAGCCCCGGATGCGCTCCAGCACCTTTGCCTCATTGGCCGGACGCTTCATTGCTTTGAGAACGGATCGGGAGGCGTGCTGGAACGGGATGTCGAGATAGGGGAGGACCAGCCCCTCGGCCATCAGCGGGATGACCTGATCGACATGCGGATAGGGATAGACATAATGGAGCCGCACCCAGGGCGCGATCCGGCCGAGTTCGCGGGCGAGATCGGTCATGTGCGGCACCACCTCCCGGCCTTTCCAGGCGCGGGGCTCCTTGCGGATGTCGATGCCGTAGGCGGAGGTGTCCTGGCTGATGACCAGCAATTCCCTCGTCCCCGCCGCGACCAGCTTCTCCGCCTCGCGCAGGATCGCGTCGGGTCGGCGGCTGACCAGATCGCCGCGCAGGCTCGGGATGATGCAGAAGGCGCAGCGATGATTGCAGCCCTCTGAAATCTTCAGATAGGAATAATGGCGCGGCGTGAGCTTGAGGCCGGCGTCCGGCACCAGATTGAGATAGGCGCTGGGCGGCATCGGCGCGGCGACATGGACGGCGCCGACCACCTCTTCATATTGATGCGCGCCGGTGACGGCGAGGACGTTGGGGAAGCGTTCGCGGATGACCTCCGCTTCCTTGCCCATGCAGCCAGTGACGATGACGCGGCCATTCTCCGCAATCGCCTCGCCGATCGCCTCCAGGCTCTCTTCCTTGGCAGAATCGAGGAAGCCGCAGGTGTTGACCAGCACCACGTCCGCGCCCGCATAGTCCGCGGACATGGCATAGCCGTCCGAGCGGAGCTTGGTCAGAATGCGCTCTGAATCGACGAGGTTCTTCGGGCAGCCGAGCGAAACCATGCCGATCTTGGGCGGGGCGGGAAGTTCGAGTTCCATCGAAGGCGCGGCACATAGTGGCTACGGCGCGTGCGCGCTAGGCCCTGTGGATAAGCGGCTGCCGCGCATATCGCCCAGGCGCCGTTGCATTGCCCGTACGGTGTTGCATTGCAGCAACGCCGCATTCGCAGAGAGGGCAGAGAAGGTTCTGTTTCAAAACTGACATTTTCGAGCAATCTTCTCCTCATTCTTGCCAAAAGAACGCAATCGAAACGAGTTGGACGCCGCCCTATCTCCCCATCCACGCAATGTTTTTCCAATTCGGGCGCCGGGTGCGTCAGCGGGGAGTAAGACGGAAATGACCAGATTGTTTTTGGCGGGCACGGCTGTGGCGCTCGTTCATGCTGCGCCTGCGTTCGCGCAGGATGCGGCGGCTTCGACCGGGATCAGCGATGATGATGTGATCGTCGTCACCGGATCGCGCGCCGCCGGGCGCAGCCGGCTCGATACCGTGTCGCCGGTCGACGTGCTGAGCCAGACCGCGCTGACGCAGCAGGGCACGACCGAAGTCGCCGAGGCGCTGGCCTCGGTGGCGCCTTCGATCGTCTTCCCGCGCCCCTCGGTCGTGGACGGCACCGATTCGATCCGTCCGGCGACGTTGCGCGGCCTGTCGCCGGACCAGACCCTGGTGCTGATCAACGGCGTGCGCGGTCACGCGTCGGCGCTGGTCAACGTCAACGGCTCGGTCGGGCGCGGTTCGGCCGCGGTCGATCTCAACACCATTCCCGGCGTCGCGTTGGGCCAGATCGAGGTGCTGCGCGACGGCGCTTCGGCGCAATATGGTTCGGACGCCATTGCCGGCGTCATCAACCTGCGTCTGCGCGAGGCGCGCTCCGGCGGCGGCGCTGCCGTGACTTATGGCCAGTATCTCAGCAGCGTCGATACCGCCCGCGACAGCCGCAACGCGCGGGACGGGGAGACGGTGACGGTGTCCGGCTGGGGCGGATTCGGCCTCGGGACCGAGGGTTTTCTGACGCTCTCCGCCGAATATCTGAACCGCAATCCGACCAGCCGGGGGGACATCGATCCGCGCGTCACGCCCGAGATCGTCCGCTCGCGCTTCGGCGATCCGGCGGTGGAGCAGATCACGGTCTTCGCCAATGCCGGCGCGCCGATCGGCGATGGGTGGGAGCTCTATGGCTGGGCCGGTTATCAGCACCGCGACAGCGAGAGCGCGGCCTTCCCGCGCGTGCGCACCAATGTGAACAATGTGCCCGCCATCTATCCGGACGGCTTCCTGCCGAAGATCGCGGTGCGCTCGCGCGATCTCAACCTGGCGCTCGGCGCGCGGGGCGAGATCGGCGGCTGGAATGCGGACCTCAATTTTTCCTACGGCCGCAACCGGCTCGATTTCCGGACACGGGATTCGATCAACTCGACCTATGGCGCGGCCTCGCCGACCGACTTTTATGACGGCGCGCTGATCTACGACCAGTTCCGCACCGGCCTCGATGTGGCGCGCGAACTGCCGCTGGGGCAGGGCAATGTGAACCTTGCCTGGGGTCTGGAATTCCGGCGCGAGGGCTATCGGATCATCGCCGGCCAGCCCGAATCCTACAATCGCGGCCCGCTCGGCGGCAATACGGCGCTGACCGGCGGCGCGCAGGGCTTCATCGGTTTCCAGCCCGCCAACGAGCTCGAGGAGCATCGCGAGAATGTCGCGGGCTATATCGACCTCGAATTCCGACCGACCGACAGCTTCACCGTCGGCGTTGCCGGCCGCGCGGAGCATTATTCGGACTTTGGCGAGACGGTGAACGGCAAGCTTTCTGCGCGCTACGATTTCACCAATTCCTTCGCGCTGCGCGGTGCGGTGTCCACCGGCTTCCGCGCCCCGTCGCTCCAGCAGAGCTATTTCACGTCGACCGCCTCGGTGGTGCAGACGCCGCTCATCCTGGAGACGGGCACCTATCCGGCGACCAGTGCTATCGCCCGCGCGCTCGGTGCGGAGGATCTCGATCCGGAGAAATCGGTGAATCTCTCGCTCGGCGCGGTCTTCCGCTCGGGCGGGTTCAGCCTCACCGTCGATGCCTATCAGATCACGATCCGCGACCAGCTCGCCCTGTCGGAGAATATCGCGGCCTCGTTCAGCCCGCAGGTCGCCGCCTTGCTCGCGCCCTTCGGGGTGCAGGCGGCGCGCTTCTACATCAACGGCATCAAGTCGCGCACGCGCGGCCTCGATATCGTCGCCAATTACCGGCTGGCGAGCGCCGACGCGGGCGTGTTCAATTTCGGCCTGGCGGCGAATTTCAACGACATCGATGTGCTGCGCGTGCCGACCTCGACCGCGACGCTCAATCCGGTGCCGACCCTGTTCGCGCGCAACCGCATCCTGACCCTGGAGGAGGGCACGCCCGACACCAAGATCATCGGATCGGTGGATTGGGAGCGCGGGCGCGCCGGCGCGACCCTGCGCGGCACCTATTACGCGTCCGTGCTGCAGCCGGGCGCGACTGCCGCCGCCGATCTCACCACCGGCAATGCGTTCATCGTCGATCTGGAGGCGCGCTACGAAATCCTGGATGGCGTCCGCCTCGCTGTCGGCGCGGACAACCTGTTCGATATCTATCCGGATCAGGTGCCCGCCGCACTCAACACGAGCGGCGTCACCGCCTTTCCCTTCTACTCGCCCTTCGGGTTCAACGGCCGTTACGTCTATGCGCGGCTTGGCCTGAGCTTCTAGCGAGAACGCAAAATCCTGCGGGCGGTTCTCTCCCTAGCCCCGCATCGAACTGGGCGGCGCCGAAAGGCGCGGCCCACTTTTTCAGGCATTGCCGGCTTCGGCCTGGATCGTGGGCAGGATCTCGACGATCCAGTCGCCGGGCAGGAGGGACGCGGCCTCCGGCTCCCAGAAGCCGTGCGGCTTGCCGTCGCGATAGACGCGCACGCCCAGCCCCTTCACGATCGCGGACAAGGGCTTGCCGCATTCCTCCGGCGTCACCTCGCGCTCGTTGAGCTGGACGCGGCCGTTCGTGCTGGCGAGATCGGCGATGTAATCGGCGATATGCGCGCCGTCGGTCGATCCGGCGAGGAGCAGGCCGGCGAAGCTTACCGGATTGATCACCGTGGTCGCCCCGGCCTGGCGGGCGAGCAGCTCATTGTCCTCGTTGCGCACCGCGACGCTGATCGGCACCTTCGGCGCCAGGTGGCGCGCGGTGAGCGTGATCAGGATCGAGGTGTCGTCGCGCCCGGCCGAGATCATCACCGCGCGGGCGCGATCGACATGCACGTCCTTCAGCACCGTGTCGCGCGTCGCGTCCGCCGCCAGCACGGCGCAGCCCAGCGCTTCCGCCGTTTCCAGCGCGCGGTTGTTGAGATCGATGACGACGATGCAGGACGGCGCGATGCCCCGCGCGATCAGCTCGTCTACCGCCTCCGATCCGCTCGTGCCGAAGCCCGCCACGACGATATGGTCGGTCAGCCGCTTTTGAATCCTCGCCATTTTCCATTTGTCCCATGTGCGGCGCAGCACGAACGTATAGGCCGTGCCGATGAAGATCAGGATGAAGAAGATGCGGATCGGCGTCACCACCAGTGCATCGAACAGCCGGGTATTGTCGGCGATGGGGACGACGTCGCCATAGCCGGTCGTGGTGATGCTGATCATCGTGAAATAGACGACGTCCAGGAAGCTGACATGGCCGTCATAAGTGTCGCGCAGGCCGTCGCGCTCGATCCAGTGGACAAGGACGCAGAAGGCGAGCAGCCCGACGACGAGGCCGATCCGCAGGGAGAGCTGCGCCCAGACGGGCAGCGGGCTCTTGCGCCGCAGCGTGACCGGAGCCGGGCCGCGCCGCCGGGCCATCAGCCGTAAAGCGCCCCGAGCCCCGCCAGCGAGGCGTCGTGCGTCAGGTCGAGATGGAGCGGCGTCACCGTCACATAGCCGTCGGCGATCGCTTCCAGATCGGTGCTATGCGCCGGCGTCTGGACGATGGGGCCAAGCCCGAACCAGTAATAATTGTAGCCGCGCGGATCGGTGCGCTGGACGATGCGGGTGCGGCCATAGTCGCGAATGCCCTGGCGCACGACGCGCACCCCCTTCACCTCGCTCGGCGGCAGCGCGGGGAAGTTGACGTTGACCAAAGTGCGCGGCGCCAGCGTCGCGCCGATCAGAGGCTTCAGCACCTCGTCGGCCCAGGCCTCGGCGGCGGCGAAGGGGACGGTGTCGCCCATGCCTTCCTTGGCGTAGCTCTGCGACAGCGCGATCGAGGGGATGCCGGCCAGCGCGCCTTCCATGGCGGCGGAGACGGTGCCCGAATAGGTGACGTCCTCGCCCAGATTGGCGCCGCGATTGACGCCGGAGAGGATCAGGTCCGGCGGCGTGTCCTTCAGGATGTGGGCCAGGCCCATCATCACCGCGTCGGTCGGCGTGCCGGTCACGCTGAAGCGCCGCTCGCCATGCTTGCGCAGCCGCACCGGCTGGGTCAGCGTCAGCGAATGGCCGGCGCCGGATTGCTCCTCGGCCGGCGCCACGATCCAGATGTCTTCGGAAAATTCCCGGGCGATCCGCTCGAGGACCGCCAGGCCCGGCGCGTTCACGCCGTCATCGTTGGTGAGAAGGATACGCATCGCGCTTCGCTATGCCGCTCCGCCGCCCGCCGGGCAACCTTCCGCGCGCGGCCCGCGTTGGATGGCGGAAGGAGAAGATCATGAGAATTCCGAAAGGGAGCGTGGTTCTGGTCGCGGACGGCCGCAAAAGCCTGTTTTTCCGCAACGAGGGCGGCGCCTTCGCGCCAAGCCTCGTCGTCGAGGAGAAGGAGGTGCAGGACAACCCGCCGGATCGCGACCAGGCGAGCGACCGGCCGGGCCGCGTCTTCACCGCCGCCGGATCGCCGAACAACCGCAGCGCGGTCAGCATGGGCGCCAACAATCGCAGCGCCTATGAGCAGACCGATTTCCACGACCTGGAGGAAGACCGCTTCGCCGCGGAAACCTCGGAAACCCTCCGGATGCGGGCGCTGGAGAACGATTTCGACACGCTGATCGTGATCGCGCCGCCCCGGACGCTGGGCGCCCTGCGCAAGCGCTATCACAAGGAGGTGGAATCGCGCCTCCACGCCGAGATCGCCAAGGATCTGGTCAATGTCCCCGTCCCGGAGATCGAGCGGATATTGACAGCGGAGTAGACACAAAAGACCCCGCCCAAGGGGAACCAGGGCGGGGTCATGTCACGCGGCTGAAGCCAGCTCAGGCCGCGCGTTTGCCAAGCCTCCGGCGCGCCACCAGGGCGGCCGCCGCGGCGCCGAACAGCAGCACCATCGGCGGCGCCGGAACCGGCGTGCCGCCGCTCGAGCTGGACGAGGACCCGCCGCTCGAGCTGGAAGAGGACGACGAGGAACTTGAGCTCGACGAAGAGCTGCTGCTCGACGTGCTGCCGGACGATCCGAAGCTGCTGGAGCCGCTGCTGCCCGAGCTGGAGGAGGACGCGCTGCTCCCGGACGACGCGCTGCTGCCCGACGAGCCGCTGCTGCCGTGACTGGAACTGCCGTGCGGCGGCTTGCCGCCGGTGGAGCCGCCGGAACTGGACGACGAGGACGAGCTCGACGAGGAACTGGAACTGCTCGAACTCGATGAGGAGGACGAACTGCCGCCGGTGGAGGTCGACGTCGACCCGCCCGAAGTGGAGGTCGAACCGCCCGAGGTCGAAGTGGACCCGCCCGACGTCGAGGTCGAGCTGCCGCCCGACGAGGTCGAAACGGTGATTGTGGTCGTGCCGCCGGAGGAACTGCTGCCGCCGAAGAAGCCGCCCGAGAAGAAGCCGCCGAAGCCGCCGCCGAAGCCCCCCGAGCCGCCGACCACGATCGGCACGCCGCCGCCGCTGCTCGTCACCATCGCTTGCGGCGGGGGAGGGGGCGGCGCGAAGACCGGCGGGAGGATGGTGCGGGTCGTCACCGTCTCCATCGCCGGCGCGGCGCAGGCGACGCGGCGCACGGTGCGGCGCACCTGGCGCTGCTTCGGCGCGGCGGTGCGGGCACGGGCCGGCTTGGCCTTGGCCTGCTTGACGATGGCCGGGCGCGCCGGAGGATTCTCCGCGACATAGACGGCCCCGCCGCCTGCCACGGCGCCACCGACGGTGCAGGCGCACAGTTTCGCGAGGGCCATACGTACCGACATAACCAACTTCCCGTTCCTGGCCGGCGGCGGCGGGCCTGGCGATCCCTGTTGCCCGTTCGCGCGCCGGCGTGGCGATGGATGAGCAGATGCAGAGCCTTGGGGCCGGAGCAAGCGCATTGGCCGTTTGCGGGGCGGTTTCGGCCTCGCCGCGCCGCTTCCGTCCCATTCGTGCACAGCTTCGCGCCCCGAATGAATGGCGCGGCCGGCCGAAGCGTGCCGGCATCGCCGCCGATTCGGGCGAGCCGGCCCGATTCGCGATGCCGAAACCGCGCCGGGCTTCGCTACGCTCGCGAATCCATGGCGGATTCTCGGCCCGTTTGAGTGACTTGTGCGGTGCTTGTCGCGAAGCTATAGGCGCGCTGGGGCGGGCTGTTAACGATTGCGACAGACGCGTTTGTGCATGCCCCGAATCGATCCCCGGCTGCGGCCGGGAAGCGAGCAGCGGAGGGGTAATGGCTACGCTTCACAGTGACGCTTTCGATCCTGAACCCACTGGCGGCTACCGGCCGACCGCCAACGAAGAGTTCATGAATCCCGATCAACTGGCCTATTTCCGCGCGAAGCTGCTGGGCTGGAAGGATGCGATCGTCAGGGAATCGCGCGAGACGATGGCTGAATTGGCCAGCGGCCCCATCCAGGAAGCGGACCTCACCGATCGCGCGTCGAGCGAGACCGACTGGGGCATCCACCTGCGCACCCGCGATCGTCAGCGCAAGCTCATCTCCAAGATCGACTCGGCGCTGAAGCGGATCGAGATGGGCGAATACGGCTTTTGCGAAGTCTCCGGCGAGCCGATCAGCCTCGCCCGCCTGGAGGCGCGCCCGATCGCGACGATGACCGTCGAGGCGCAGGAGCGTCACGAGAGGAACGAGCGAATCTCGCGCGACGACTAGATTGCGTTTCGGCTTTGCTGAAACAGGCGCGGCACCGGCCCGCACCCCCACCCGGCCTCCCAATAGCATATCCTGTCGATGGGAGGCCGGGTG
>JBBCJP010000009.1:0-122500 GCA_037190625.1 Alphaproteobacteria bacterium | reverse complement strand
CATGAAACCGGAATTGACGCCCGAATCCTCAATGAGGAAGGCGGGCAACCCACTCATCTTCGGATCGATCAGCACGCCCAAGCGCCGCTCGGCGATCGAGCCGATCTCGCACAGGGCCATCGCCAGGATGTCGCCCGCGAAGGCGACCGGCTGGGCATGGAAATTGCCGCCGGACAACGCGTCCTCGCCGAACAATAGCGGATTGTCGCTCACCGCATTGGCCTCGATCTCCAGCGTGCACGCGGCACCCCGGATCAAGTCGAGCGCGGCGCCCATTACCTGAGGCTGGCAGCGGAAGCTGTACGGGTCCTGCACCCGCTCGCAATCGTCATGGCTGTGGCGGATCGCGCTGCCGTCGAGCAGGCCGCGCAGCACTTCGGCCACCGCGATCTGCCCGGGCTGGCCGCGCGCCGCGTGGATGCGCGGATCGAAGGCCGCATCGGTGCCTTTCAGCGCATCGGTCGACAGCGCGCCGCTGACCAGGGCGGAGGCGAATATCCGCTCGGCCGTGAACAACACGTCGAGCGCGATCGCGGTCGAGGCCTGGGTGCCGTTGATCAGCGCGAGGCCTTCTTTGGGCCCGAGCGTCAGCGGTTCAAGCCCGAGCCGCGCCAACGCTTCCGCTGCCGGCAGGATATCGCCCGCCAGCGCGATCCGGCCCTCGCCGATAAGAGCCGCGCTCATATGGGCGAGCGGCGCGAGATCGCCCGAGGCACCGACCGAGCCCTGGCTCGGCACGACCGGCAGGGCATCGGCCGCGATCAGCGCCAGCAGCCGTTCGATCACCTTGCGCCGGATGCCGCTATGCCCGCGCGCCAGCCCGATCACCTTCAGCGCCATCATCAGGCGCACGATGCGCGGATCGAGCGGATCGCCGAGGCCGGCGCTGTGCGACAGGATCAGATTGCGCTGGAGCTCCTCCAGCCGGTCCGCCGGAATGCGCGTGTTGGCGAGCAGGCCGAAGCCGGTGTTGATGCCGTAAACGGTACGGCCGCTGGCCACGATCCGGCCGACCGCCGCGCTGGAGGCTTCGACCGCCGCCCAGGCGCCTTCGCCCAGTGTGACCGGCGCGCCGTCCCAGATCGCCCGCAGCTCGGCGAGCGTCGCGCTGCCGGGGACGAGCGCGCTCACCGTCCCACCATCGGCAGATCGAGGCCCTGCTCGCGCGCGCAGTCGATGGCGATATCGTAACCGGCATCGGCATGACGCATCACGCCGGTGCCCGGATCGTTCCACAACACCCGCTTCAGCCGCCGCGCCGCATCCTCGCTGCCGTCGGCGATGATCACCATGCCGCTATGCTGCGAATAGCCCATGCCGACCCCGCCGCCATGATGGAGCGACACCCAGGTCGCGCCCGACGCGGTGTTGAGCAGGGCATTGAGCAACGGCCAATCGGACACCGCGTCCGATCCGTCGGCCATCGCCTCCGTCTCGCGATTGGGGCTGGCGACCGATCCGCTGTCGAGATGATCGCGGCCGATCACGATCGGCGCCTTCAGCTCGCCCGAGGCGACCATTTCGTTGAAGGCGAGGCCGAGCCGGTGGCGCTGGCCGAGGCCGACCCAGCAGATGCGCGCCGGGAGGCCCTGGAAGGCGATCCGTTCCTTCGCCATGTCGAGCCAGCGGTGCAGGTGCGGATCGTCGGGGATCAGCTCCTTCACCCTGGCGTCGGTCTTCGCGATATCCTCGGGATCTCCGGACAGGGCCGCCCAGCGAAACGGGCCGACGCCCCGGCAGAAGAGCGGGCGGACATAGGCCGGCACGAAGCCGGGGAAATCGAAGGCGCGCGCGACGCCCTCGTCCTTGGCGACCTGGCGGATATTGTTGCCATAGTCGAAGGTCGGCACGCCCAAATCGTGCCAGGCGAGCATCGCCTCGACATGAACCGCCATCGACTTGCGTGCCTCGCGCTCCACGGTCTTCGGATCGCGCTCGCGCAGCTCGACCCATTTGTCTACGCTCCAGCCGATAGGAAGGTAGCCGTTGACCGGATCATGGGCGGAGGTCTGGTCGGTCACCGCGTCCGGCCGGATGCCGCGTTTCACCATATCGGGCAGGATTTCGGCGGCATTGCCGAGGATGCCGACGGAAATCGGCACATCCGACGCGCGGATCATCTCCAGCGCCTCGTCGATGCTCGCCGCGCGCTTGTCGAGATAGCGCGTTTCCAGCCGCTTCTCGATCCGGCTTTCCTGGCATTCGATCGCGATGCAGTGCGCGCCGGCCATCACCGCGGCAAGCGGCTGCGCGCCGCCCATGCCGCCAAGGCCCGCGGTCAGAACCCATTTGCCCGAAAGATCGCCGCCGAAATGCTGGCGGCCCATCTCGACGAAGGTCTCGTAAGTGCCCTGAACGATGCCCTGGCTGCCGATATAGATCCACGAGCCGGCCGTCATCTGGCCGTACATCATGAGCCCCTTGCGATCCAATTCGTTGAAATGGTCCCAGGTCGCCCAATGCGGCACGAGGTTGGAATTGGCGAGCAGAACGCGCGGCGCATCCTTGTGCGTGGGGAAGACGCCGACCGGTTTGCCGGACTGGATCAGCAGCGTCTGATCCTCCTCCAATCGCTTCAGCGTCTCCACGATCGCATCGAAGCTCTCCCAGTCGCGCGCCGCCCGGCCGATGCCGCCATAGACGACCAGTTCCTCGGGCGCCTCGGCTACATCGGGATCGAGATTGTTCATCAGCATCCGGAGCGCCGCTTCGGTGGTCCAAGATTTGGCGGTGATCTCCGTGCCGGTGGCGGCGCGGATATGGCGGCTGTTATCGCGTCTGTTGTGCATGTTCGCCCCCTAGCCGTTCGCCCTGAGCTTGTCGAAGGACTGTCCTTTCTTTTCGGCCTTAGAAAGAAGGGCAGGACTTCGACAAGCTCAGCCCGAACAGAGATATCAGGTGTCCACTCCCGCCACGATCCGGCGTTCCGGTCCCGGCAGTCCGATCCAGTAAGCGAGCTCGGCCGGGCGACCGATCCGCCAGACGGCGAGGTCGGCGGCCTTGCCGGCGCTGATCGTGCCGATCTCGTCCGCCATGCCCAGCGCCCGCGCCCCCTCACGGGTCATGCCGGCCAGCGCCTCTTCCGGCGTGAGGCCGAACAAGGTGCAGGCCATGCTCATCATCAGGGTCGGCGACAGCACCGGCGAGGTGCCGGGGTTGCAGTCCGTCGCCACCGCCATCGGCACCTTGTGCCGACGCAGCAGGTCCACCGGCGGCTTCTTCGTTTCCTTGAGCGCGTAGAAGGCGCCGGGCAGCAGCACCGCGACCATCCCCGCTTCGGCCATGGCGATGACCCCGGCCTCGTCGATGTGCTCCAGGTGATCGGCGGACAGCGCGCCGTAACGCGCGGCGAGCGCGGCGCCCTGCAAATTGCTGAGCTGCTCGGCGTGGAGCTTGATCTTGAGGCCATGATGCCAGGCGGCGCGGAAAAGATCTTCCACCTCCTCCGGCGTGAAGCCGATCCCCTCGCAAAAGGCGTCCACCGCACTCGCCAGCCCCTGCGCGGCTGCTGCGGGCAGGATGCCGTCGATCGCCAGCGCGACGAAATCCTCGCGCCGGTCCCTGAACTCCGGCGGCAGCGCATGGAGCGCGAGCAGGGTCGTCTCCACCCGGACCTTCTCGCTGGCCGCGAGCGCTTTGGCGGCGCGCAGCATCTTGAGCTCGGCATCGACATCGAGCCCGTACCCGGACTTGATCTCCACCGTGGTGACGCCCGCCGCCATCAATGTCTTGAGGCGTGGCCGGGCGACCTCGATCAGCTCGTCGAGCGTTGCCGCTCGCGTCGCCTTCACCGTCGAGACGATGCCGCCGCCCGCCGCCGCGATCTCCTCATAGGTCGCGCCCTCAAGCCGCTGCTCGAACTCGCCCGCGCGGTTGCCGCCGAAAACGAGATGGGTGTGGCAATCGACCAGCCCCGGCGTCACCCAGGCGCCGTGCAGCGGCTCGACCTTCCTGGCCTGGTATCCGGCCAGCTCGGTGCGCCGACCGACGCGGACGATCCGCCCGTCCTGGATGCCGATCGCGCCATTCTCGATCGCGCCGAACGCGCCGGGCACGGCCGGGTCCATGGTCGCGATGTTGCAGTCGATCAGGAGGCGGTCCCACATGGCCTCGCTTTCTAGGGGCTCGGGCGTGTAAGGGCAAAGGATGAGCTGGAAATCGATCGCCGATCTGATCGTGGACGATGCCGCCGCGCCGGTGGCTTTGCTGGGCGCGCCGATGGACGCCGGATCGGTGACGCCGGGCCGCTGCGATCTCGCACCCGACGCCGTGCGCCGCGCGCTGAAGCGGCTCAGCACCTACGATCTCGTCGAATCGCTGGAGATCGAGACGGCGCTGCGCGACGCCGGCGACGTGCCGGTGCGCGGCGTGATGCCGGTGGACGGCTTCGCGCCGATCCGCGATGTGGTGTCGGAATGCGTGGGGCGTCACGATCTGACTCTGCTGGTCGGCGGCAACAATGCCGTTACGCGCCCTGCCGCCCATGGGCTCGGCCTGCCGCTGGAGCAGATCGGCCTGATCACGCTCGACGCCCATTTCGACATGCGCGAGACGGATCAGGGGCCATTGAACGGCAATCCGGTCCGCTGCCTGCTCGAAGACGGATTGCCCGGCGCCAATATCTGCCAGATCGGCCTCGCGCCCTTCGCCAATACGCGCAGGATGCATGAGGACGCGCTGGCCGCCGGCATCGGCGTGTTCGACATCGAGTTCGTGCTGTCGGAGGGAGTCGAGGCGGCGATCGACGAGGCGCTTGAGCGCCTCTCGCATGTCGAGGCGATCCTGGTCGATTTCGACATCGACGTGATCGATCGCGGCCAGTTTCCCGGCGCGCCCGGCGCCCGCCCCGGCGGTCTGCCGGTCTGGGATTTCTTCCGTGCCGCGCGGCGGCTGGCGGAGGAGGAACGTGTCCGCGTCGTCGATCTCACCGAATTCGATCCGAGCCTGGACGCCAGCGACCTGAGCGGCCTTACCGCCGCGCGCTGGGTGGCGGAGATTCTCGCGGGGTTCAACAAACGCGGACAATGACAGCGGCGCTGTTCCGTCCTAGCCTTTGCCGATTCGACAGGGGGGGATGATGGCGATGCGCCCGAAATTGCCGTTTTTGCTGTTTGCGCTCACGATGCTGGCGCCGCCCGTGGTCGCCGCGGAGAACATTCAGGGTAACGCCGCCTGGGGCGCGTTCGGCATCGATACGGACGGCATGGACCGCTCCGTCCGGCCCGGCGACGATTTCTGGCAATATGTGAACGGCAATTGGGCGCGCACCACCGAGATTCCCGGCGATCGGGGGGCAGAGGGACAAGTCACGCGTCTTGGCGATCTCGCCGCTTCGCAGGTCCGCGCGATCATGGAGGAGATGGCCGCCAACCGATCCGCACTGTCCGGCGACGATCTGCGCGCCGCCGATTATTATGCCAGCCTGATGGACCAGGCGGCGATCGATGCGCGCGGCACTGCGCCGTTGCTCGCCGAACTCGCGCCGGTCCGCGCGGCGCAGTCCCATTCAGCGCTGGCCGCCGCCATGGGCGCGATGGTGCCGGGTTGGACGTGGACGCCCGCTCTGGGCCGCATGCCGCGTTATGCCCCCGGCCCCTTCTTCGTCGGCATCGGCCAGGACAACCGCGAGCCCACCCGCTATGTGCCCGGCATCGGCCAGGACGGCACCGGCATGGCGCGCGATTATTATATCGGCACGGACGAGGCCTCGCAGGCTATTCAGCAGGCCTATCGCGCCCATGTCGCGACCATGCTCGGCCTGATCGGCGTGCCGCAGGCGCAAACCGAAGCCCGGGCCGCCGCCATCTATGAGTTCGAACGGCGCATTGCCGAAGCGCAATGGCCGATCGCGCAATCGCGCGATGCCGAGCGGACCTACAATCCACGGACACTGGCACAATTGATCGAAGAGGCGCCGGGCTTCGACTGGCGTGCCTATCTCGGTAGCGCCGGGCTTGCCGAACGGCCGATCTATATCGTCAGCCAGACGACTGCGATCACCGCGATCGCCCGGCTGTTCGCGGAAACGCCGTTGCCGGTGTTGCAGGACTGGCTGTCGGTGCGGGTTGCGAAGGATCGCGCGCTCGTCCTGCCACGCGCTTTCGCCGAGGCCGAATTCGCGTTCAGCGGCGGCGCGATCGGCGGCGCGACCGAAGCGCCGGCACGCTGGCTGCAGACGGTGGAGCTGACGGCGGTGGCGCTGACCGATGCCGTCTCGCGGCCTTATGCCGAGCGGCATTTCCCGCCCGCGACCAAGGCGGCGATGGACGATCTCGTCCGCAACGTGATTACGGCGATGGACCGCAGGCTCGCCAATCTCGACTGGATGGCGCCGGAAACCCGGGAACGCGCCCGCGCCAAGCTGGCCGCTTTCAATCCGATGATCGGCTATCCCGACACCTGGCGCAGCTATGACGGGCTCGAAGTGCGCTCCGACCAAGCCTATGAGAATTTCGTGCGGTCGGCCCGGTTCCAGTTCCAGTACGAGTTGGACCGGATCGACGGGCCGGTGGACCGCAACGAATGGTTCATGATGCCGATCACGGCGAACGCCTATGCGAGCTTCCAGAACAACCAGATCGTCTTCACCGCGGCCTATCTCCAAGCGCCGCATTTCGACATCAATGCCGATGCGGCGGTGAATTACGGCGCGATCGGCTATGTGATCGGGCACGAAATCAGTCATCATTTCGACGATCAGGGCAGCCGTTTCGATCCCGAAGGGCGCCTCGTTCAGTGGTGGACGGAAGCGGATCAGGCCCGATTCCGCGAGCGCACCCAGCGGCTCGTCGCGCAATATGATGGCTATGAAGTTCTGCCCGGCCTCAACATCCGCGGGTCACAAACGCTCGGCGAGAATATCGCCGACAATGCCGGGCTGGCCGTTGCCTGGGACGCTTACCAGATTCACCTGAACGGCCGCCCGGCGCCCGTGCTGGACGGCACAACCGGCGCACAGCGCTTCTTCATGGGCCGCGCCCAGGTCAATCGGGTCGTGTTTCGCGAGCAGGCGCTAAGACAGGCGGTGATCGCCGGGGTCCATTCGCCGAGTCGCTGGCGGACGTGGTCGGTGCGCAACCATGACGCCTGGTACGAGGCTTTCGGCATCGGCCCAGATTCGGCGCTCTATCTGCCGCCGGATCAGCGCGTCCGGATTTGGTGAATTCCCGGCGGGGCTTGCCTCGCACGCTCGCCCCCTGCAAGGCGGAGCGATGATCGAGGCCGACCCCGCCCTTGTCGATGCGTTCCGCCAGGCGATGCGCCGGGTCGCCTCGACGGTGAACGTGATCAGCCTGTGCGTCGATGGCGAGGCGATGGGCATCACGGCGACGGCGGTGTCGTCCATCTCGATGGACCCGCCCAGCCTGCTCGTGTGCATCAATCGTGCCGCGTCGGTGCACACCTCCATGGAGGACGTTGCCCATTTTCGGGTCAATGTGCTGCACCGCGATCAGGAAGGCGTGGCGCAAATCTTCGCCGACCGGAGCTTCCATGCCGAGCGGTTTCTGCAGGGATGGGAGAATGATTGCGTCCGTCCGCCCCGGCTGATCGACGCGCAGGCCTCGATCCTGTGCCGGCGGATCGATCACCACCCGTTCGGCACCCATTCGATCTTCATCGGCGTGGTCGAGGAGGTATCGACGCGCGACGGCGTCGATCCGCTCGTCTATCTCGACGGCCGTTACGGAAGCGTCGGCAACTGATCCCTATCTGGCGAACAATGCCGCCGGGTCCGCCATCGCCTTGATCTCCAGCGCATTGCCTGAGGGATCGCGGAAGAACATCGTCGCCTGTTCGCCGGGCAATCCCTTGAAACGCACTGTGGGCGCCATCGCGAAGTCAACCTGACCCTCCAGCCGCTTGGCCAGCTTCTCCCACTCCGCCATCGTCAGTACCGCACCGAAATGCGGCACCGGCACGTCATGCCCGTCCACCGCGGTTGACGCCCGCGCGGCGACCGCTTCGGGTGCGAGATGAGCGACGATCTGGTGACCGAAGAAATCGAAATCGATCCATTCGTCCGACGAGCGGCCTTCGGGGCAGCCGAGCAGTCCGCCGTAAAAGGCGCGCGCGGCGGCGAGATCGTGGACGGGGAAGGCGAGGTGGAAAGGCGGCAGTCTAGACATGAATCCTCCTTAGCGCGGTTCGGCTCGGGCGGGGAGAGGCTTGCGCGCGGCGGCCCGAGCCGACCGGCCTTGCCGCCGTGCGCCAGACATGATTCCTTCACGCGCTTTCGGGGGAGTCATTCGATGCGGACTGGAATTGCGGTGTTGCTGCTGGCGGGCATCGGCCTGGCGGGATGCGTGCCGCCGACCACACAGGCCCCGCCACCCACCGCATCCGCTCCGCCGCCGCCTCGGGCCTATGCTCCTGTCGGGCTCGAGGCCGTGCTGGGCGCCACCGCCGCCGCGCTCGTGGCGCAATTCGGCCAGCCCGATCTCGATGCGCGCGAGGGACCGGCGCGCAAGTTGCAGTTTCTGGGGCCGGCCTGCGTGCTGGATGCCTATCTCTATCCGCCGCGGGGCGGGCGAGGCGAAGCGACGGTGACTCATGTCGACGCCCGCTTGCCCGACGGGCGGGAGATGGACCGCTCGTCCTGTGTCGCCGCGCTCAGTCGGCGGCGGGAAGCGCAATAAGCCTGTCGAGCGCCCAGCGCGCCGCATCCGCAACTGCCTCGTCCTCGTCTCCCGCCAGTTCGCGAAGCGCGGGGACGAAGCGGGGCGACCCGCTATTGCCCGCCGCGATCGCCGCATTGCGCACCATTCGGTTGCGCCCGATCCGCTTGATTGGCGACCCGGCGAAGATCTTGCGGAATCCCTCGTCGTCGAGCGCCAAAAGGTCGGCGAGCGCTGGCGCGGCAAGCTCGGCACGCGGCAGGAAGGCCCGGTTGGCGCGCGCGGCGTCGGCGAAGCGGTTCCACGGGCAGACCGCGAGGCAATCGTCGCAACCATAGATGCGGTTGCCGATCGCTTCGCGGAATTCCTCCGGGATCGGTCCTTTATGCTCGATCGTGAGATAGGAAATGCAGCGCCGCGCATCGAGGCGGAACGGCGCGGGAAAGGCATCGGTCGGGCAGGCGTCGAGGCAAGCGCGGCAGGAGCCGCAGCGCATCGCATGGGGTGGGTTCGGCGCCAGTTCCAGCGTGGTGTAGATCGCGCCCAGGAACAGCCAGCTCCCGTCCGTGCGGCTGACCAGATTGGTGTGCTTGCCCTGCCAGCCGATCCCGGCCGCTTCGGCCAGCGGCTTTTCCATCACCGGCGCGGTATCGACGAACACCTTGATCTCTTCGCCGGCGATCTCGACCAGCCAGCGGCCCAGCGCTTTCAACGCCTTCTTGACCACGTCGTGATAGTCGGCGCCCTGGGCATAGACGGATATGCGTCCGCGGTTCGATTGCCCGGCCAGCGCCAGCGGATCGACGGCGGGCGCATAGCTCATGCCCAGCGAGATGACGCTCCTCACCTCCGGCCATAGTCCCGCCGGCGACGCGCGCCGCTCCGCCGTCTCGGCCATCCAGATCATGTCGCCATGCGCGCCGTCGGCGAGCCAGGCGCGCAGTCGTTCGCCGGCTCTAGGCGCGGCGTTCGCGCGTGCGATTCCGAAGGCGACGAAGCCCAATTCCCGAGCTTTCCGCTCCAGCTCTTCTTCCAAGTTTATATTGCCATTCAACACGTTCTGGGCTTTATCACTTTACTTGTTCAGGGGGGAAGCTGGGCGGCGTGACTGGCGAATTGGCGATTGAGGCCCGGGGACTGTTCAAATCCTTCGATGGCAAACCGGCGGTGCGCGGCATCGACATTGCGGTGCCGCAAGGCAGCATTTACGGCATATTGGGCCCCAACGGTGCCGGCAAGACGACGACGCTGCGGATGCTGCTCGGCATTATCGAGCCGGACACCGGCCATCGCACCCTGCTCGGCCATGAGCGCCCGCTCGAGGCCGCCAAGCTCGTCGGCTACCTGCCGGAGGAGCGCGGCCTCTATCCAGCCATGACGACGCGCGAAGCGATCGCCTTCATGGGCGCGTTGCGCGGCCTGCCACTCGAAATCGGGCGCAAGCGCGCGGAGATATTGCTCCGCGAGAACGGCCTCGGCGACTATGTCGACAAGCCGATCAAGAGCCTCAGCAAGGGCATGGCGCAGACCATCCAGCTCTTCGGCACGATCGTCCACAAGCCCCGGCTGGTGGTGCTCGACGAGCCCTTTTCCGGGCTGGATGCGATCAACCAGGGCCGGCTGGAACATTTGATCCGCGAAGAGGCCGCCGCCGGCGCGACCGTGATTTTCTCGACCCATGTCATCCACCATGCCGAGCGGCTTTGCGAACGTGTCGCGATTATCGCGGGCGGCCAAATCCGCTTCGAAGGCCGGGTTGCCGAGGCACGCGACAGGCTGCGCCCGCAGGTGCGCCTGAAGACCCGCGATGGTGAGGGGGCCTGGCGCCGCGCTTTGCCCGCCGAGGCCAGGCTGCGCGACGGCATCTGGGCTTTCGACCTGCCAGACGAAGGGGTGGAGGCGCTGCTGAAGGCGCTGATCGATGGCGGCGCCGGTATCGAGGAATTGTCGATCGAGCGGCGCGGGCTGCACGACGCGTTCGTCGCCATTGCCGGCGAAGCGGCTGCCCGAGAGATGGTAGACGACGATGGAGACGTGCTGGGAGAGGCCGCATGAGCCTTTTCGAAGCCGCCTGGGTGATCGCGCGCCGCGATTTCATCGCGACCGTCATGTCGCGCAGCTTCATCCTGTTCCTGATCGTGCCGCTGATTCTGCTCGCCGCGGTTCTGGGCGTCAGCCAGATGGTCGACGATGCCGATCGGCGCGCGTCGCAGCCGGTGGTCGCTCTGGTCACCGATACGGAAACCACCCAGGCATTGCGCGCCGCGCGGGCTCGGCTCGCGGCAGGGACATCGGAGCGCAGCTTTCCCCTGCTGGAAACCGTCGCGCCGGCGGAGAACCTGGACGTCCAGGCCCGCCGGCTGCTCGCGGACGAGGAGAATGGCTATTCGGCGGTTCTGGGCGGTACGCTCGAGCGGCCGGTGCTGACCGGTCCGGTGAAGGTCGAGGAAAATGTCGGCACACGCATTCAGCTGATGATAGACGATGCCCGCCGCACGGTGGCTCTCGACGCCGCCGGCGCAATGCCGGCTGTGGGGCCAGTCGAGCGGGTGACCACCGAGCAGGCGGCCGGCAATCTTCAACTGCTGCGCCGCGACATCGCCCGCATCGTCCAAGGCTTGATCTTCGGCATCACGGTGCTCTTGGCTACCCTGCTGCTGTCGAACATGGCGGAAGAGAAGTCGAATAAAGTGATCGAAATTCTCGCCGCCGCCGTGCCCCTCGATGCGGTGTTCCTCGGAAAGCTGATCGCGATGCTGGGCATCTCCTTCGTCGGACTCGCCGTGTGGGGGGGGATGGCGGGCCTGGCTTACCTGTTCGTTCAGGTCGTGCAGGACTGGGTGGCTTTGCCGCAGATCGCGCCGGCGGTGGGCTGGCCTGCCTTCCTGGTCCTGGTCTTCGCCTATTACGGCACGAACTATATGCTGCTCGGCGCACTCTTCCTTGGCATTGGCGGGCAGGCGAGCAACATCCGCGACATCCAGACCTTGTCGATGCCGGTGACGCTGCTGCAGGTGGCGGTATTCCTGATCGCCTTCACGGTGGTGGGCGACGATGAAACCTGGCTGGCCTGGTTCGCCTATGTTTTCCCGTTCAGCTCGCCACTTGCGATGATCGCCCATGCCGCGCGGTTCGAAGTCCTTTGGCCTCATCTGGTGGCGCTCGCCTGGCAAGCGATCTGGGTGGTGTTGATCATCCGGGTCTCCTCGCGGATGTTCCGGATGACCGTTCTCAAATCCTCGCCCAGCGGCTCCTTCTTCAGCCTCGCTTTCTGGCGCGGCACCGGCGCGGGCTGATCGGGGCTCAGGCGGGAGCGGGGCCGGCCTGCTCCCACAGCTCGATCTTGATGCCGTCGCAATCGAGGATCCAGGCGAATTTGCCATAGTCCTCCGATTGAGAGCCGAGGATCTCGACGCCCTTCGTCTTAAGTTCCTCCAAGAATGCGTCCAGATCGTCGACGCGCAGATTGATCATGAACCCGGCCTCGGACGGATTGAAATAGTCGGTCTCCTGCTTGAACGGGCTGAGCAGGCTGTAGGGGTCGTCCTTGCTTTCGTCCGCCCAACGGAAATGGGCGCCCCAATCGCCGCCGATGCCCAGATTCTCCTTGTACCAGGCCTGCGTCCGCGCCGGATCGGCCGCCTTGTAGAAGATGCCGCCCAGTCCCGTGACCTTCGCCATATCCTTGTCTCCCGTTGCCGCCCACCGATCGCGTTCTAGGGCCATCGCGGGCTCCCCGCCATCGCCCGGACGGGTGATTTCGGCCACGAGCCGCGGGGGCTGAATCGCGTCCTATGCGTTTCTGCGTTATGGAGGCGGCATGAACCAGGATGTGGTGGACCTGATTCGCGACGAGCGCGAGCGCGCGCTCGAAACGCTCCGGCAGATCGAGGACGAGGGCCTTGTCATCCAGGAATCGGAGGATGGCGGGCCGATGCGCGACGTCACCGCCAAGCGCGCCAACCGGCAGCGCCAGATCATCGAGCGGATGGACCGCGTGCTCGACGCCGTGGCGCGCGAGGCCGCTTTGGCCGATCAACTCCTGTAGAGCGCCCCGGCCGCTTCGGTCAGGGCCTTCATCGCATCCATGTGCGGGAAGGGGCCGTGGCTGATCCGCGCCACGCCGACGCCGGCCACCTCGGCCGCCGAGGGCGCGCCGGGAAAGGCCATGAAATTGACCGGGATCGGCGCGGCGGCGCAGACCCGCTCCAGCAAGGCGAGATTGGCGAGGCCGGGGACGAAGAAACCGCTCGCCCCGGCATCGGCATAAGCCTCGGCGCGTTCGATCGCCGCATCCACCTTGGCATCGTCATGCGTGTCCGGCTTGGCTTGGAGGAAGATGTCGGTGCGTGCGTTGAGGAAGAAATGCGCGCCGACGGCCGCGCGGATCGCGCCGATGCGCGCCGCCTGATCGGCGATGGTATGGAGGCCG
Organism: Alphaproteobacteria bacterium; assembly: GCA_037190625.1. Taxonomy (GTDB): domain Bacteria; phylum Pseudomonadota; class Alphaproteobacteria; order Sphingomonadales; family Sphingomonadaceae; genus Allosphingosinicella. The sequence goes on along the minus strand of JBBCJP010000009.1, from coordinate 109,453 downwards.
TTGCCGCCCACCACCTGATCCTCGAAATTGCAGCCGATCGCGCCGGTCTCCGCGAGCCGCGCGACATTGGCCGCGACCTCGTCCGGCGCGCGCGCATAGCCGCCCTCGAAATCCACCGTCACCGGCAGATCTACCGATGCTACGATCCGCGCGGCATTGGCGAGCGCCGCCTCGATCGGCAGCGCCTCGCCATCTCCGAACCCGTTCGCCGCCGCGACCGAGGCGCTGCCGGTCGCGATCGCCTTGGCGCCGGCCGCCGCCACCGCCTTCGCGCTGCCCGCATCCCAGATATTGTAGAGGATCAGAGGATCGCCCGGCCGGTGCAGCGCGGCGAACAAGGCGGCTTTCTCGGGCTGTGACGGCATCGCGGCATTCTCCTTTTCGCGCGCCTCGGGCGGCGCTCATCATCCTGGACGTTGCCCGCCGCAATGACTCGCAGCCTGGCTTCGGGCATCCCGTTTCTTGCGGTCAGGCGGCCCTGAGCCGCTGCCGCGCAATCAGGGCAGCCCCTCTCTGCTAAGTTTACAAAGTTGACAGGGTGAGGGGTGTTTACAGGGGTGTCGAAGAGCGGAATACAAGGGTGTGAACCTTCAGCATCTTCACCCATATCGGCGATGGTCTGGCCGAAAACTTTTCGTGCGGGACGGACGGTTCAAAGAGCCGGCGAAGCGGAGCCGAAACCCCGAGTCGGGGGCAAGCGTGACAGAGCATTTCCTACATTGGAAGCGGGCGGGGCAGATATGTTGCTCCTGGGCTGCTTTATCCGAGGCATGTTGTAAGCCATTGACTTACGTAAACTGATGCCTTACATATCCTCAAATGATCAGGTCATTCCGCAGCAAGGCGTTAAGAGCGTTCGCGGCTACGGGTGACGGGAAGAAATTGCCGGTGGCCAATCATGCCCGGCTCCGCCGCATGGTCGCGCGGCTGGAAGCCTCGGTGGTGCCGGAGGACATGAACTTGCCGGGCTATCGGTTTCATGGGCTGGCGGGGAAGCCGAAACGCTATGCGGTCGATGCCAGCGGCAATTACCGCCTGACCTTCGGCTGGGACGGGGTCGATGCGATCGACGTTGATCTCGAGGACTATCACTAAGGCCGAGGAGGGCCAGATACGATGACGAATCCGCTGCTCAAGGGCCTTGCCCCGACCCATCCCGGCGAGCTGCTGCGCGAGGACATCCTCCCCGCGCTCGGCCGTCCCAAGGCCGAGATCGCGCGTCTTCTTCAGGTGTCGCGCCAGACCCTCTATGACATTCTCGCCGAGAAGCAGCCGGTCACGCCGGCCATGGCCCTCAGGTTCGCCAAGCTCACCGGCACGACGCCGGAATCCTGGGTGAACATGCAGCGCAATTACGACCTGCGGATCGAGGCGGAAAAGGCGGCTGCGGTGCTTGCAGGCATTCCTACTCTGGAGGCAGCGTGAGCGATCGGCGGCATAAATATATACTGTCCCAATTTCCACTGCCTATATCGGCATCTATCAGGACAACAATCGGTGAGCCAGCCTTCATCTCATCTCAAATCCTCCACACGAAGAATCAGGCACAAGCTACCGACTCCGATCAAGATCGTTTTGAGTTTTGGTCTTCCAGTTGTCGTTATCGGAACTCTCTCTGCAATCTTTCAAACTCAACAATATGATGTCGCTGCAATTGGCTTCTTTTTCATAGGCGGCTTGGCGTTACTCATCTACACGAACCACAGCGGCTACCGGATCGCGTGGGACGACGAGCGAGTCTATATGCGCGACTGGGGATTTCGGAACCTGCTGTTCCAGCGCCATCCCTGGCATTCGATGAGTTATGATGAGATGCAGCGTATGAAGGGCAGTTCCCCGCCCAACCCCGCCCCTGGGGTTACGCGGCTGATGCCCTATCAGGTACTGGAGATAAGCTCGCGCGATCCGGACGTGGAGGATGTGGCGCTCTACGCTTCCGGCCTCAATCAGGATGATATGGGGACGCTCCTCGCCCATCTTTCCGAGCGGCGTCCCGACATTTTCCCGGAAGTGGTGACCAAGCGCCTGCGCAACCATGGCTTCCTTCCATCAACGTGATGGAAAACCGGGACAGTATATATTCTCCCTCGGTGTTCGCCGGGCCAGATCGCGCCCCTCAGTGTACGAACCGCGCCACCACATCCCGATAGGAGCGCGACACCTTCACTTGCTGGCCCGAGCCCAGCACCAGGAAGCATTCGCCGTTCGTGTGCGGCTTCACCTGGCGAACCTGGTCGAGATTGACGATGGTCGAGCGGTGGACGCGCTGGAAGCGGCGGGGGTCGAGGCGCTTTTCGAGATCCTTCATCGTTTCGCGCAGGATCAAAGTGTTGTCGCCGGTATAGATGCACATATAGTCGCCGGCGGCGTCGATCTTCTCGATGGAATCGACGTCCACGCGGAAGATCTGGCCGCGATCCTTGATGTTGATCATCTTTTCGTAGCGGCTGGCGGCGTGGCCGTCGTCGCCGCCCGTGTCCGCCGCATCCATCGCGTCGGGCGCGACTTCGGCGAGCACTTCCTTCAATTTCTCCACCTCCTCGACGCCGCGCTTCTCGGTCAGGCGCTGGCGCACCCGCTCCAGCGTGTCGGCGAGGCGGGCTTCGTCCACCGGCTTCATCAGATAGTCCACGGCCTGCGCCTCGAACGCGCGCAAGGCATGGTCGGAATAAGCGGTGACGAAGACGAACAAGGGCGGTTCGACCTCCATCAGGCCCTGGATGACGGAAAAGCCGTCGAAGCCGGGCATCTGGATGTCGAGGAAGACGAGATCGGGCTTGTGCGTCTTGATCGAGCGGATCGCCTCGCGCCCGTTCGAGCAGGTGTCGATGATCTCGACATCCTCATGCGGCTCCAGGCGGAGCTGGAGGCCCTGAATGGCGAGCGGTTCGTCGTCCACCAGGATGGTGCGGATGGTCATTTCAATTCCTCGGCTTCTTCGGTTTGGTACGGTATCTCAATAAAAACGCGGAAGCCCCCTTTTGTCTCCGACTGTGTCTCGAACCTTTGGTTGTCGCCATAGGCCTGCGCCAGACGGTCCCGAATGTTCGCCAGTCCGACGCCGGTCGATTGCGCGGCGCGCTCCTGATATTGGGCGTCCGTGCCCGGGCCGGTATCGCTGACCTCGATCAGCACCCGCCGGCCCTCGCGCCGCACCGCGACCGAGATGTCGGCGCCCTCCTCCTGCGGCGTCACCGCATATTTGATCGCATTCTCGACCAAAGGCTGGAGCAGCAGCGAGGGCAGCAAGGCCTGTGCGCCCTCCGGATCGATCTGGAAATGCGGGCGCAGGCGTTCCTCGAAGCGCATCTTCTCGATCTCCAGATAGAGTTTCAGCGTCTCGACCTCCTGCTGGATCGTCACCATCGCGGTCGGTTCGTTGACCAAGGTGTAGCGCAGGAACGAGGAGAGGCGCGACAGCATCGCGTTGGCGCGGTCGGTCTGCTTCAGCAGGACGAGGGTGGAGATCGAATTCAGGGTGTTGAACAGGAAATGGGGATTGAGCTGGTAGCGCAGCATCGCGAGCTGGGCATGGGAGGTCTGGCTTTCAAGCCGCAGCAGCCGCTTCTTCTGCTCCTCCAGCAGGATGTAGAAGTTGATGCTGAAATAGAGCGCCGACCAGGCTGTCAGGATCGAGACGGTGAACAGGATCGCGCCGAAGAAACGGATGCCTTCGGGGCGGGTGCCGGGCTGGAGGAAGGTGGCGACGCTCCAGGTCTCGATCGCCGAGAAGGCGGCCGCCGCGCTGATCACGATCAGGATCGATCCGACCCAGGTGACGATCTCCTTCATCTGGACGAGCCGGCGATAGGCCGCCGCCATCAGCAAGGTGATCGAATAGCCGGTCGCGGTGAGCAGGAGCGTGTGCAGCACGTAGCTCCAGCCCATCGCATTGGCGATGCCGGACAGCGTGCGCAGCATGAAATAGCCGGCCCAGCCGACCGATTGCAGCGTCCAGAAGGCGCGATTCTTGTCTTCGAAGAACGACCGGCCGCGGACCCGGAGCGGCGGCCGGCTGCCTGGTGCCTCTTCCCTCGGCGGGGCGGCGGTCGGGGCGATGCTATCGGGCAATGCGCGCGTCCTGCTCGGTGCCATTCCTATCGGGAAGAACGAGCATCGACCAGTCGCCCTGATCGGCGACCCATGCCGCCATCGCCCGGCGCACGTCTTCGGCGGTCATTTCGCGATAGGCGGAAAGATAGGTGCGGGCATTGTCGATCTCGCCGGGCTGCTCGACCCAGTTGGCGATCGCGTCCACCCAATAGGCATTGGTCGCGAGCCGCCTTTCGATGCCGCTGATCACCGGATTTTGCGCGCGGGCGAATTCGTCGGCCTGTACCGGCTGGGCGGCGAGATCGGCGACGATCTCGCGCGCGGCCCGGAAGAAGGCCTCGGCGCGGTCCGGACGGATTTCGGCGGCGGCATAGAAGATGCCCCAGGCCGGGAAGGTTTCCGAGCTGTTGTGCGAGGCGCTGGGCGAATAGGTCGCGCCCTCCGCCTCGCGCAGCCGGTCGTAGAGGCGCACCTGGAAGATGTTGGCGGCGAGCGCCAGCGCGCGCCGGTCGCGGATATTGTCGAGCCCGCCGAGCGTCGACCAGCCGATCAGCGCGAAGGCCTGATGGGGATCGCCGCGATGGGTGAAGATGCGCGGGTCCGGCGACGGCGCGGGCGGCTGCAGCGAGGCGGCGCCGTTGGCGGCGGCGGCAGGCCGTTCGGGCAAGGCGGCGATCGTCCGCCGCATCGCCTCGACCGCCGCGTCCAGCTCGACATCGCCCACGATCGTCGCGTGGACGGGCCCGGCGGCGAGCAGCGGCGCGAAATAGTCGCGGAACCGATCGACTGTGGCGGACGCCATCTCCTCGCGCTCGATCGCGCGCCAGCGTTCGTCGCCGGGCCGCACGAAACCGCGCAGCTCCCGGCTGGCGCGCGCCGATGCCGAGGTGAAGTGCATGTCGAAATTGTCCACCGCGCTCGCGCGGAAGCGGGCGAACAGCGCCGGATCCCAATTGGGCGCGACCAGCTTGGTGGCGAGCAGACGGAGCTGATCGCCAAGATCGTCGGCATTGGTCTGGCCGGCGAGCACGAAGGCATCTTCGCCGACCGCGAAGGTGAGATTCATCCGCCGCCCGGTCAGCAGCCGCTCCATCCCGTCAAGATCCAGTCCGGCCAGGCCGGAGGGCGCGACCAGGCCACTCAGCCAGCTCAGCGAAGGGCTGTCGGGCGCGAGTCCCGCGACTCCGCTGCCGAAGCGCAGCCGGACCTGCACCGATCCCTCCTCGAAGGTGGTGCGCTTGAAGGCCAGCGTCGATCCGTTGGCGAAACGCACGATCGTGACACCCATGTCCTCGATCGTCTGGCGGCCAGTCTCGCGGCCGGGCGCGCCCAGCGCCGGCAGATCGTCGAAGCTCACCCGGCGTTCCGCGCGGCGCGCTGCCGGCGCCGCGGCGCGGGCGGCTGCCAGTCCCTCGGCGATCGCCGTCTCGCCGCCCTCGACGGGGGTGGGAGTGACCAGGATCATGCGTGGCCCGGAGCCGGCCAGCAGGTCGCGCATCGCCGATCCGATCCGCTCCGGCGTCATCGCAGGCACATTCGCCTCGAAATTGTCGAGCACGGTCTGCGCCGAGGCGACGACGCTCCGATTGTCGACGGCGTTGATGAGCTGTTCGGCCCGGTTTGGCGAACGGGCGGTGGCTTCACCCCGCACGGCGGCCGTGACCCCGGTCCGCAGATTCTGGATCTCCCGATCGATCTCGCTTGCGCTGGGCGGCGCGGCGATCGCATCGCCGAGGATCGCGAAGGCCTCGGCCAGCGCCTCGCGCCAGCGCCGGTCGCGCGCGTTTACGGCCAGCGTCGTCGTATTGGCGATGCTGCGCATCCGCGAAACGCCGATGGCCGCGTTAATGAAGGCGGATTCGCTGCGCGCATGCGCTTCCAGCCGGCGGTTCACGATCCGCCCGGCGAGCGATTCGGCCAGAAAATCGCGCTCTCGGGCCATGGTGTGCGGCTCGGCCTCGTGCGGGCGCACCCAGACGACGCTCGCGGAAACCGGCACGCCGGGATAAGCGAGGTTGGCGACCGGGCGCTCGACTTCGGCCGGCACGCCATAATCGGGTTCGGCGGGCGGCGGGCCTTGCCCCCGCCATTCGCCGAAGCGCGCCGCGATCAATTCCGCCATCATGTCCGGATCGGCATCGCCGACCATGACGATTGTCGCGCGTTCGGGGCGATACCAGCGATGATAGAAAGCGCGGAGGCCTTCGGCGGTGGCGCCATTCAGCGTCGCGTCGGTGCCGATGATATCGCGGTTCGCATAACGCAGGCCGGCGAAATAGAGCGGCATCGCCAAATCGAGCCCGCGCTGCGACAGCTCGGGCCGACGCCCTTTTTCGGCGAGGACGACCGGACGCTCGGCCTCCACCGCCGCCGCCTCGATGCGCGCGCTGGACATCATTTCGGCGAGGACATGGAGGCTGGTATCGAGATTGGCTCGGTCGGCATGGGGCAGGTCGAGCTGATAGACGGTGTCGGTCGCGCTGGTGCGGGCGTTGCTGTCGCTGCCGAAGCTGGCACCGAGCCGCTGCCAGGTTTCCCGCGCCGCGCGGTCCGGGAAGCTTTCCGTGCCCCGGAACAGCATATGCTCCAGGAAATGCGCCCAGCCGCGCTCCGCATCCTCCTCGTGCAGCGCGCCGGCGTCGATGCGCACGCGGATCGAAACCTGGCCGGCCGGCAGCGCATTGCGGCGCACGGCATAGCGCAGGCCGTTGGGCAAGGTGCCGAAGCGCCAGGCGGGATCGCGCGCAATATCGCTGCCGCGATAGAGCCAGGCCGCATCGTCTTGTGCTGTTGCTGGCGGAGAAGCAGCCGGCTGGGCGGAAAGCGGAGCAGCGAACAGCAAGAGGGCGGCAAAGGCCGATCGGATCGGTTTCATCGCGGCCTTTGTGGGTGCGAAGGGACCAAATGTCGAGCGCCGGCGCCATGCATTTCGGATTGTGCGGGGCGGGGCTTCGCCCGTATGAGCGGAGCGTCCCCACGGAGAATCCCATGCGTATCCCATCACTTGCCCTGCTCTTGGCGCCGCTCTTCGCGCTTTCTTCCCCGGCTGCCGCCCAGGAACTCGGCGCACCCACCGCGACGCCGGAGGAGCTGCTCGGCCAGATGGATCCGGCCGCGTCCGAGGCCGAGATGGCGCGGCTGATCGCCGCCGCGGCGGCCTTTCCGCTCGGCTCGATCGACAATCCCGTCCGGGTCGGCGGCCCGCAGGGCGAACGCGCCTATCTGGCCCGCCTGCGCTGCGAAGGCGGCGCGCCACCCCGGATCGGCACGCGCGTCGATTCGGGCGTTGGCGCTTTCGGCACAGTGACCGCGGCCTATCCGCTCGCCTGCGGCGGTACGACGCGCCGTATCGTCTTCGACATGTATCATGCCGAACATGCCGAGAATCGCGCCCCGCCGGGCTTCGCTATCGGCGGCTGACGGAGGAGAAACACGGTGCGCGTCGCCCTGGCCTTATTGCTTCTCCTGCCCTCGCCAGCCTTCGCCCAATCCGACGAGACGCCGCGACAGATGCTGGAAGGCATGGGACTCGCGCCCGTTGCGCAGAGAGTGCGCTCGGCAATCGCGACGGCGGCGGCATATCCGCTCGGCAGCGATCGCAATCCGGTCAGGGTCAGCGGCCCTGCCGGGCAGCGGGGCTATATCGCGCGGCTACGTTGCGCTGACGGGCGTGCGCCTCAGGTGGGACAGCGTGCCAATGTCGGCACAGGCCCGTTCGGGACGATCGTCGACGTCTATCCGCTGGATTGCGGCGACGCCGAGCCGGGCCAGTTTTCGCTCTTCATCGACATGTATCATGACGATCATGTGGAGACGAAAGCGCCGGCCGGGTTCCTGATGGCCTCGTCGCCCGGCGCCTGACGCACATTTTCCGTCTTCCGCTCATCGCGCGTTCACCGCTTTTCTCCTACATTGCGCTTCGCGCCCGATCTCCTATCTAGGGCGCGAAGGGACAATTGAATGAGCGACGACAACCGCACGCCGGACAAGGATCCGGGCAATGCCTGGATGAAGAGCCTGCTGATCTGGGCAGGCATCCTGCTCGGTGTCCTGCTGTTCGTGCAGGTCGCCGGCGGCGGCACCAGCCGTCCGGCCGACGCCATCGCCTATTCGGATTTCCTCAACCGGGTCGAGGAAGGCTCGGTCAAGCAGGTTGTGATCGGCAAGGAGACGATCACGGGCCGGCTCACCAACAACGAGACCTTCCGGACCACCGCGCCGCCTTCCGATCCGCAGCTCGTCCAGCGCCTGCGCGACCGCGGCGTGTCCTTCGCGGCAGAGCCGGAGCAGCAGACCAGCTTGTGGATGTACATCCTCATCCAGTCGCTGCCGTTTCTGCTGATTCTCGGCATCGCCTTCTTCGTGATGCGGCAGATGCAGAAGAATGCCGGCTCCGGCGCGATGGGTTTCGGCCGGTCCAAGGCGAAATTGCTGACCGAGAAGCATGGCCGTGTCACCTTCGACGACGTGGCCGGCATCGACGAGGCGCGCGAGGAGCTTCAGGAGATCGTCGAGTTCCTGAAGGATCCGACCAAATTCGCCCGCCTGGGCGGCAAGATTCCGAAGGGCGCCTTGCTGGTCGGCTCGCCCGGCACCGGCAAGACGCTCCTGGCGCGCGCCATCGCGGGTGAGGCGAACGTCCCCTTCTTCACCATTTCGGGCTCCGACTTCGTCGAGATGTTCGTCGGCGTCGGCGCGTCCCGGGTCAGGGACATGTTCGAGCAGGCGAAGAAGAACGCGCCCTGCATCGTCTTCATCGACGAGATCGATGCGGTCGGCCGCCATCGCGGCGCGGGCCTCGGCAACGGCAATGACGAGCGCGAGCAGACGCTGAACCAGCTCCTGGTCGAGATGGACGGTTTCGAGGCCAATGAGGGCATCATCATTGTCGCGGCCACCAACCGGCCCGACGTGCTCGACCCCGCTTTGCTGCGGCCGGGTCGGTTCGACCGCCAGGTGGTGGTGCCGCGCCCCGACATCGAGGGCCGCGAGAAGATCCTGCTCGTCCACACCAAGAAGCTGCCGCTCGCGCCCGACGTCGACATCCGCACCATCGCGCGCGGCACGCCGGGTTTCTCCGGCGCCGATCTCGCCAATCTCGCCAACGAGGCGGCCCTGCTCGCCGCGCGCAAGGGCAAGCGCCTGATCGCGATGAAGGAGTTCGAGGAGGCCAAGGACAAGGTCATGATGGGCGCCGAGCGCAAATCCATGGTCATGACCGAGGAAGAGAAGAAGGCGACCGCCTATCACGAGGCGGGCCACGCCCTCGTCTCGCTCCATGTCGATGGCTGCGATCCCTTGCACAAGGTGACGATCATCCCGCGCGGCCGCGCGCTCGGCGTCACCTGGAACCTGCCGGAGCGCGACCGCTATTCCATGTCGATGAAGCAGATGAAGGCGCGGCTCGCGCTCTGCTTCGGCGGCCGCATCGCCGAGCAGCTCATCTACGGCAAGGACGCGCTGAACACCGGCGCTTCCAACGACATCCAGCAGGCGACCGACATGGCCCGCGCCATGGTGATGGAATATGGCATGAGCGAGAAGCTCGGCTGGCTGCGCTACCGCGACAATCAGGAAGAAGTCTTCCTCGGCCACAGCGTGGCGCGCTCGCAGAGCGTTTCGGAGGAGACCTCGCGGCTGATCGACCAGGAGGTCCGCCGCCTGATCGAGGAGGCCGAGGGCCGCGCGCGCCAGGTGCTGACCGACAATATCGACGAGCTCCACAAGCTGGCCGGCGCCTTGCTCGAATATGAGACGCTGACCGGCGAGGAATCGAAGCGGGCGATCAAGGGCGAGGATATCGGCCGCGAGAACCCGGCCGACCGCCCGGCCGCGACGCCGATCACCGGATCGACCATTCCGAGTACCCGCCGTCCCCGTGGCGGCATCGGCGGACCGGCCCCGCAGGGCGCCTAGCCAGGTCGAAAGCAGCCAGGCCGAAAGCAGAATGAAGGAGGGGCCGCGTCGCGCGGCCCCTTTTTTCGTCAGCCCAGCGCGCCGATGCCGAGCAGCAGGACGAAGAAGAAGCCGGCGATATAGAAGCAGAAATTGACGAGCAGGACGGTGCGCACCAGCGCGCCGAACCAGCCGAGCCCGTAAGCCTGCTTGAGCTGGCGATAGATGTGGATCGGCGGAATGAAGATGCCCGCCGTGCCGATGATGGCGACATGCACGCCGGCGAAGCCAAGCACCGTCAGCACCACGGCCAGAAGCGACATGAAGGCCAGCGAATAGGTGACGAACACGGTGTGGTCGTAGAAACGGAAGCGCCGCGTCCAGAAGAACAGCGCCCAGACGAAGGGCACGGAGAGCGGGATCAGCAGCCAGGAGAATTTGTAGCCGTTCGTCTGCAGCTTGTAGAGCGCGAGGCCCGGATTCTCGTTGATCTTCTGAATGCCCTTGTCGAGCCGCTGCCAGCCCGTCGGCGGCATTCCGGTGCCGCCCGTGCTGAGGCTGGACATTTGCGCATCGACGGTTCGCAGCGTTTCTCGTCCCCGCTCGAGCTCCGCGATCTGCACATCGATTCTGGCGATCCGTTCGGCCGGGCTGCGGCCCGGTTCGGCTTTGGAGCGCTCCGCAGGCGGTCGCGCGCTTTCCCGCTGGGCGCGGGCTTCCAACGTCTCTCGCCGTTCGCGCAAATCGGTCAGTTCGCGTTCGACGGTGGCAGCCGCCTGCTCCACGCTCACCCGGGGCGACATGGTGTCGGGCGCGATATTGCTGAGCGACAGGCCGTAAATCTGCAGCACCGCGAACATCAGGAAGATCGCGAACAGGAACATGCCGAGCGGCGACACGAACTTGGCACGCTCGCCATGGACATAGCGCCGGGTGAGATCGCCCGGCCGCCAGGCGAGCAAGGGCAAAGTGCGCCAGAATTTGCCGTCGAGATGCAGGACGCCGTGGATGAGATCGTGGCCGATCGCGGAGATGGTGCGGTGGAGATGCGCTTTCTGCCCGCATGCCCGGCAATAAGGCCCGGTCAGCTCGGCGCCGCAATTGAGGCAGACGCCGTCTTCTTCGCGCGCATTCTCGCCCGCTTCCGGCTCGGCTGTGCGCGCGAGCATCCCGCCCGTTACCGCTTCGCCGACGCCTTCGATCCCGCTCATCGGCGGTGTTATGGCGAAGCAGGACGGCTGCGTCGAGGCCGTTCGCATGGGGCGGCGCCCATGCTATCGCGCGGCCATGACGCTCACCGGCCTGCTCGGCGGCTCCTTCAATCCCGCGCATCGCGGCCACCGCGCGCTCAGCCTCGGCGCGCTCAAGCATTTGGGGCTGGACGAGGTGTGGTGGCTGGTCTCACCCGGCAATCCGCTGAAGCCCGCCAAGGGCATGGCGCCGCTCGCCGCGCGCGTCGCCTCGGCGCGGCGGATGGCCCGCCGTGCGCCGATCCGTGTCACCGCGATCGAGGCGGAGCTGGGCACGCGCTTCACCGCCGATACGCTCGCCGAGCTGATCCGCCGGTTCCCGGACCGTCGCTTCGTCTGGCTGATGGGCGCGGACAATCTCGCCCAGTTTCATCGCTGGCGCGACTGGCGGAAGATCGCCGCGATGGTGCCGATTGCCGTTATCGCCCGGCCGGGTTATGATGGGCGTGCCCAGAAGGCGCCCGCCATGGGCTGGCTGCGGCGGTTCGTCCGCCCCGCGGCCGGGGTTCGGAACCGGACGTGTTGGAGATTGCCGTCGCTCGTGCTGCTTGATCTGCCGCCCGACCCGACTTCAGCGACCGCCATCCGCGCCGCCGATCCCGATTGGCACAAAAGCGTCATCGAAACGTTTCAATATCAAGGACTTCGTGACGGCGTGACTCGCCGGAAACTCGCGGAGCCGCGCAAGCGAAGGAGGCAATTTGCCCGCTAATAACCCCGCTCCGCAGACCGGCGGAGCCGACGAACAGGCCGAGGCGCTGCATGACCTCGTGCTTCGTTCCCTCGACGACGACAAGGCGATCGACGTCGTTTCCATCCCTCTCGGCGGCAAATCCAACATCGCCGATTATATGGTGATCGCGAGCGGCAACTCGACGCGGCAGGTCGCGTCGATGGCGCAGAAGCTCACCGAGCGGATCAAGCGCGATCTCGGCCGGTCCGCGCGCGTCGAGGGCCTGCCGGTCGCCGACTGGGTGCTGATCGACGCGGAGGACGTGATCGTCCACCTGTTCCGCCCCGAAGTGCGCAGCTTCTACAATCTCGAGCGCATGTGGGCGTTCGAGGACGGCGCCGCGCCGGCGACGGCCGCGAACTGATCGCTCCTTGCTGCTGCACATCGTCGCGCGGGGAAAGATCGGGCGCGGGCCCGAGGCCGATCTCGTCGAACGCTATGCCAAACGCATCGCCTGGCCGGTGAAGCTGACCGAGCTGCCCGACACGGGCGGCAGGACGCCCGATCCGGCCCCGAACGGCGTCACCATTCTTCTCGACGAGAAAGGCGAACAGCTTTCGTCGATGGATCTGGCCCGCCGGCTCGAACGCTGGCGCGACGACGGCAGGCGCGAGGCGCGCTTCCTGATCGGCGCGGCCGACGGCTTCGGCGATGCCGAGCGCGCCGGCGCGGACCTGCTGCTCGCTTTCGGCAAGGCGACCTGGCCGCATCTCCTCGCCCGGGCGATGCTCGCCGAGCAATTGTTCCGCGCGACGAGCATCCTTGCGAACCACCCCTATCATCGGGAAGGATAGGGCATGCGCATGCCCGCCCTGCTCATCGCCGTAGCCGTGGCCGCCGCCGGCATCGCCGCCCATGCGGCGGGCGGCGGCGATGCCCAGGCTCTGGCCCAGGCCAAGCGCGAGGCAGCGCAGGCCAATGACCGGGTGCGCGCCCTAGAAGGGCGGGCTCGCAGCGCCACCGACGCCGCCGAGCGTGCCCGCGCCGAAAGCGCGGCGCTGGCGGCTCGGATCGAGGCGGCGGAGGCGGATCTCACCGCCGCCGAAAGGCGCATCGTCGTCATCGAAGCTTTGCGTCTCGCCCAGCGCACCCGCCTCGCCGAGCGCCAGCAGCCGTTGATGCGGCTCACCGGCGCGCTGCAGACGATGGCGCGCCGGCCGGCTGCGCTCGCCCTGGTCCAGCCCGGCTCGGTCGGCGATACCGTTCATGTCCGGGCGTTGCTGGAGGCGGCCGTGCCCGAAATCCGCCGCCGCACCGCCGACCTGCGCGCCGAAGTCGATCGCGCCAACATGCTTCAGGCCGGGATCGAAGCGGCGCGCGGCGAACTGCTCGCCAGCCGTGAGACGCTCCGCTCGCGGCGCGTCGAGCTGGCCGCGTTCGAAACGCGGGAACGGGCGCGGTCTTCCGCTTTGTCCGGGCTCGCGCTGGCCGAATCGGACCGCGCCCTGGCGTTCGATGAGGAGGCGCATGCGCTCGCCCGCCGGATCGGGGCCCGGAGCTATCAAGTCCGCCTCGGGGCGGCACTCGGCGCGCTTTCGGGCCCGCTGCCCCGGCCTGGCCCGGCCGAGGAGCGTGCCGCCGCCGCGATCCCCTATCGGCTGCCGGTCGAAGGACGGCTGGTCACGGGCGTCGGCGAGATTTCCGATGGTGGCGTTCATTCCCGCGGCCTCACCTTCGAGACCGCCGCCGGCACCGATGTGGTGGCGCCGGCCAACGGCCGGGTCGCATATGCTGGCCCGTTCCGGAGCTACGGCCGGGTCGTGATCCTGGACCATGGGCAAGGCTGGTCCAGCGTGATCACCGATATCGCCACGCTCGATGTGACCGCCGGCGCGACGGTCCGGCGCGGCATGCGCATCGGCCGTACCGGGGGGGGAACCGCGCCCCGCATCACGGTTGAGCTGCGCCGCGAGGGCCGGCCGGTGCCGATCGCGCAGCTCCTGACGGGCTAGACCGTTCATCGCGCGTTGCTTTTCGCGGGGCTAGAAACGCGGTAAGAACCGCGAAATCCGTTTCAGCAGGACTCTTATGGCCAACGATCTCATCCGCTCTCTCGGCCTGGTCGGCGCCGTCGCCTTCATCCCGGCGACCACCGCAGCTCTGGCTCAGGTCGATGTCGCCTCCTATCGGGAGATCGACCAGTTCATGAGCGTGCTGGAGCGGGTGAAGGCCGATTATGTCGATCAGGTCGACGACGCGACCCTGATCCGCGGCGCGATCGACGGCATGCTCGCCAGCCTCGATCCGCACAGCTCCTATCTCGATGCGCGCGGTTTCCGCAGCCTGATGAGCACCACCGACGGCAATTATGGCGGGCTCGGCCTCACCGTCACGATGGAGGACGGCGCGGTCAAGGTGATCGCCGCCACGCGCGGCACGCCGGCCGATCTGGCGGGCATCAAGGCCGGCGATTTCATCACCCATGTCGATGGCCAGCTCTTCTTTGGCGGCACGCTCGACGAGGCGGTGGAAAAGATGCGTGGCGCGCCGGGCACCAGCGTGCGGATCACGGTCGTGCGCGCCGGCCGCGACCGGCCGTTCGACCTCGACATAACCCGTGCGATCATCGACATACCGGCGGTGCGCTCGGAAGTTCGCGATCGGGTCGGCGTGCTCACCGTTACCACTTTCAACCGCAACACCACCGAAGCCACCCGCCGCGCCATGGCCGACATCCGCCGCGAGATGGGCGGGGAGCCGCTGGGCTGGGTACTCGACATGCGCTCGAATCCCGGCGGGCTGCTCGACCAGGCGGTCGGGCTCGCCGACCTGTTCCTCGAGCGCGGCGAGATCGTCTCGCAGCGCGGCCGGCGCCGGACCGACATCGAACGTTATTACGCCCGGCCTGGCGACGAGGCGCAGGGCGCGCCGGTCATCGTGCTGGTCGATGCCGGCACCGCCTCGGCTTCCGAGATCGTCGCCGGCGCGCTGCAGGAGCATCGCCGCGCGATCGTGATGGGCGATCGTACCTTCGGCAAAGGCTCGGTCCAGACTTTGGTCCCGCTTGGCCGGGGCGAGACGGCGCTCCGGCTCACCACCGCGCGCTATTACACGCCCTCGGGTCGCTCGGTGCAGGAAGGCGGCATAACGCCTGATATCATGGTGCCGCAGCTTTCCGACCCCGATTACCGCTCGCGCAACCGGGTGCGCGAATCCGATCTGCGGCGCCATCTCGTCAACGAAGCCGGGGTGCGCGATGACCTGATCCAGGATGACGGCCGCCCGGACCCGCGCTTCGCCGCCACCGCCGAGGAATTGGAGCAGCGCGGCATCGAGGATTATCAGCTCCATTACGCGCTGCAGACGATCGCGCGGCTGGGCCGGGTGCAGACCGCCGCCGCGCCCGCGCGCTCCGCCAGCCGCTGAGCCGGGCGATGGCGAGCCAGGCTTTCGCCGCTCCGGCATCGGGATCGCTCGGCCTGGCCAAGCTGATCGCTTTCGCCGTGCCCGCGGGGCTGCTCGCCGGGGCCTATGGCTTTCAGCATATCGGCGGGCTGCCGCCCTGCGAGATGTGCTATTGGCAGCGCTGGGCGCACATGGCCGCGCTGGGTTTCGCGGTCATGGCCCTCATCGGTGCCCGGCTGCCCGATCGCGGCCGGTCCTTCGTCTGGCTGGCGGCGCTCGCCATTCTCGCAAGCGGTGGCATCGGCGCCTATCATGCCGGCGTCGAGGCGGGCATTTTCAAGGGCTTCACGCAATGCACGTCCTTGCTCGCAGCAGGCTCGACCGACGACTTGCTGAAGCAGATCATGGCCGCGCCGGTGATCCGCTGCGATCAAGCGCCCTGGTCGCTGTTCGGCATCTCCATGGCGGGGTGGAATGCGATCCTTTCGACCCTTGGTGCGTTGTCGGTTCTATGGCTCAGCCTGAAACGCAAGCCGGTGCACCCGTGACGCCTGCCTGGCGGCCCGGGGACGCGCGACCCGACGCCGCGTCGATGTTGCGCGTCGATCAGGCCGGCGAATATGGCGCGACCCGCATCTATGCCGGGCAGCTCGCCGTGCTGGGCGATGATCGGCCGGCCGGCCGCCTGATCGCGCGCATGGCGGCGCAGGAACAACGGCACCTGTCGCATTTCGACGAGATGCTGGCCGCGCGCGGCGTTCGCCCGACGGTGTTGCAGCCCGTCTGGCGCGTCGCCGGCCATGCGCTGGGCGCTGCCACCGCCCTCATCAGTCCGCGGGCGGCGATGGCCTGCACCGCCGCGGTCGAGGACGAGATCGACCGGCATTATTCCGAGCAGCTCGAAGCGCTCGGCGACAGCGATCCCGCTTTCTCGGAGGCGATCGCCGAGTTCCAGGCCGACGAGCGCGAGCACCGGGATGCCGCGATCGAAGCTGGCGCCGAGGACAGCTTCGGCTATCCTGTGCTCTATTCCGCGATCCGGGCCGGTTGCCGCCTCGCGATCGAGCTTTCGAAGAGGATTTGACCGATGCGCTATGCCCTGCTGGCCTTGCCCGCCGCTTTGATCGCAACGCCCGCTTTGGCGCAAGGCGGGGCGGAACCGCGCGTCAGCCAGGTGATCGTCTATGGCGACGACGCCTGCCCGGAAAGCTCCGATCCCGAGGAGATCACGGTTTGCGCCCGGCTACCGGAGGACGAGCGCTTCCGCATCCCGGATAATTTGCGCAACGACCCCAATGCGCCGGCCAATCAGAGCTGGGCACGCCGCGCGACGGAATTGTCCTATGTCGGCCGGACCGGCACCGAAAGCTGCTCGACGGTGGGCTCCGGCGGCTGGACCGGCTGCTTCAACGAGCTTGTCCGCAATGCCCGCGAGGAGCGCCGCACGGATGAACGGGTCAACTGGAACCAGCTGATCGACGAGGCGCGCCAGGAACGGTTGCGGGAGCAAGAGCGGCGGATATTGGAAGAAGGGCGCGAAGAGGAGCGGATCGAGGCCGGCATCCCGCCCGAATGACTTGAAGTGGGCTTGCTTAAGGCGCGCCGATCCCGCAGCTAGATGCTGGACCGGGGGAGGGCGCAATGCAGGACGATGAACAACCCGGGCTGCGTCGCGACATCGGCTTCACCGGCTCGGCCTTCCTTTCGTTCAACGGCATCGTCGGCGCAGGC
This sequence comes from Alphaproteobacteria bacterium, assembly GCA_037190625.1. Taxonomy (GTDB): domain Bacteria; phylum Pseudomonadota; class Alphaproteobacteria; order Sphingomonadales; family Sphingomonadaceae; genus Allosphingosinicella. The sequence goes on along the minus strand of JBBCJP010000009.1, from coordinate 92,446 downwards.
ATCTTCGCGCTCCCGGCGACCCTTTATCTCCAGTTCGGAACGTTCAGCCCCTGGCTGTTCCCGATCTTCGGCCTGCTGGTACTGATCTTCGCTTTGCCCTTCGCGCGGCTCGCGAGCCTGTTCTCCGGAACGGGCGGGCCGGTCCTCTATGCCGCGCCCTTCGGTCCGCTCGTCGCGTTCCAGGCGGGATGGCTCTATTATCTGGCTAAGGTCACGTCGCTCGCCGCCAACGCGCATGTGTTCGCGACCTACGCGGCATGGCTGTGGGCGCCGCTGGGCAGCCCGGCGGGCCGGATCATGACAGTCGTCGGGCTGATCGTCGCGCTGGCATCGATCAATGTCGTGGGCATAAGACGGGCGATCCGGGCGATCGACATCATGACCTTTTTCAAGGCGCTGCCGCTCGTCGCGCTGGCCATTTGGGGATTGTCGAGCTCACCTGTGGTCCCCACGCCTGGGCCGCCGCCGGCTTTCTCCGCGATCGAAGCCGCCGCCTTGCTCATCCTTTATGCCTTTATCGGGTTCGAAAATGGCGTGGTGCCGGCGGGTGAAACGCGCGATCCAGGCCGCACGATACCGCGCGCGATGATCGGCACGATCATCGCCACGGTCTTGCTCTATTTCGTCGTGCAGCTTGCCTATGTGTCGGTGATGCCCGCCGGCGGGGAGCCGGACGCGCCTCTGGCCGCCTTTGCCGAACTCCTGATCGGGCCTGCCGGCGCGATATTGCTGGCACTGGTCGCGATGATGTCCGTCGCGGGCAATCTCACCGGCAATCTCGCCAGCTCGCCGCGCGTGACCTTCGCGATGGCGGAAGGCGGCATGCTGCCGCGCTGGTTCGGCGCCATCAGCGCGCGTTACGCCACGCCCGCCAATTCCATCATGTTCCTGGCGCTGGTCGCGATCGTGCTGGCGGTGAGCGGCAGCTTCGTCTGGCTGGCGGTGGTGAGCACGCTGGCGCGAATGATCGTCTATGCGGTCAGCATCGCGGCATTGCCGGCGGCACAGCGGCGCGCCGGCGCAGCCGGGGGCGCCGGAATGCTGATCCTGATGGTGGCCGGGCTCGCGGTGTGCGGCTGGGTCGCCCTGCAATCGGCCTGGACGTCCTGGGCGATGCTGGGCGGGCTGCTGCTGCTCGGTCTGGTCCTCTACCTGATCGCCAGGCGTCAGGCCGGTTCCAGCTCCGCCGGCTGAGTCTCGGCGATCCAGCCGCCGCCGAGCACCCGTTCGCCGTCATAGATCACCGCCGCCTGGCCCGGGGCGACGCCATATTCGGGCATCGCGAAGACCACCCGGTCGCCCTCCAGCCGCGCCGGCGCGGGTTTGGCGAGCGAGCGGACCTTGACGGTCAGATCCTCTGCCTGGCCCTCGCCGAGCCAGTTGATCCCGTCGAGCCGCGCCGCGCGCACTGCCAGCGACGCCTTCGGGCCGACGACGACGCGCTGCTGCTCCGGCTCGAGCCGGAGCACGTAGAGCGGCTCCGCCTGGCCGCCGATCTCCAGTCCCCGGCGCTGGCCGACGGTGAAGTGGATCAGGCCCGGATGGGTGCCAAGCACGCGGCCGTCCCGATCGACGATCTCGCCCGGCTGCGCGGTTTCGGGCCGCACCTGCTTCACCACCCGTGCATAATCGCCGTCCGGGACGAAGCAGATGTCCTGGCTGTCCGGCTTGTCGGCGACGATCAGCGCCAGCTCGCGGGCCAGCTCTCGTACCGCCGGTTTGGGCAGGCCGCCCAGCGGAAAGCGCAGGAAATCGAGCTGGTCGCGGGTGGTCGCGAACAGGAAATAGCTCTGGTCGCGCGCCGGATCGATCGCGCGGTGCAGTTCCGGCCCGTTGGCGCCGACGATGCGGCGGACATAATGGCCGGTCGCCAGGCAATCGGCGCCGAGCTCGCGGGCGAAGGCGAGCAGGTCGGTGAACTTGACGCTCTGGTTGCACGAAATGCACGGCACCGGCGTGCGCCCGCGCGCATATTCGTCGGCGAAGCGGTCGATCACGCTGTCCTTGAAGCGGCTGGCATAATCGAAGACGTGGTGCGCGAAGCCGAGCCGGTTGGCCACGGCACGCGCGTCGTGGATGTCACGCCCCGCGCAGCAGCTCTTGGCCCGCGCCGCCGCCGCCCCCTGATCGTAGAGCCGGAGCGTCACGCCGATCACTTCGGCGCCGGTGCGCTGCGCCAACGCGGCCACGACCGAGCTGTCGACGCCGCCGGACATGGCGACGACGATCCGCGCACCCTTGGCCGGGCGACCGAGCTGAAAATCCGCGTCCATTGCGGCGCTAGATAGGGACTTGAAGGGCACAAGCCCACCCCCGGCCTGCTTTACCGCCTCTTCACTCTCTTTCGGTAGGGAGGCGGGCGATGGACATGAATCATCCCCCCACGGCGGCGCATGAGGAAGCGCCGCTCGACCATGCGGTGCTGCTCGCCGCGCTGGCCGTCGAGCGCGCGGCGGGCGCCGCCGCGAAAGCCGGGGCGGGCGAGCCGAACGCGCCTGTCGAGGAGGATCCGATGACCGAGATTCTGCTTGCCGGCCCGGGCTGGCGGCGGGCGCTGAGCGCACAGCAGGGCAGTTTCAACCGCGCCGAAGCGGAGCGGCGCCCGTGAGAACCGCAGCCACGTCTTTACCGTTGATTCACCCTCTTCACCGAGACGTTTACCGTCGCATTTTAGCGTTCCTTCAATGCTCTGGCGGTACCGGGGGGGAATGCGGCGGCATCGATCGCCGAACCGTGTGTTTCGTTCTGAGGTACGAATGATCGAGAACCAGAAAATCCGTCCCGCCCAGGTGATCGGGCCGCTCGGCGAGCCGCTGACGCTTGAGTCGCTGCCGCCGCCGGGCACGACGCGCTGGGTCGTGCGGCGCAAGGCCGAGGTGGTGTCCGCCGTCAATGGCGGCCTGCTGTCGGTGGACGAGGCATGCGAGCGCTACAGGCTGAGCCTTGAGGAATTCGCCGGCTGGCAGCGCGCCGTCGACCGATCCGGCATGCCGGGCCTCCGGGTGACGCGCATCCAGCATTACAAGACGCTGTACGAGCGCCAGCAGAAATATTGACGACTTAAAGCCCGGCCTTTCGCCGGGCTTTTCGATTCTCCCTCCTCCTGCATCATTCGCGACAGGAACAAGACTGCCCGTGGCGCGTCTTGGAATTCGGACCGCCGCTGAAACATCGGGGGCGTCGCGGTCAGGAGGAGACTGAAACATGGGCATTATCATTTGGCTGATCGTTGGCGGCATCGTCGGCTGGCTCGCCAGCATCATCATGCGCACCGATGCCCAGCAGGGCATCCTGCTCAACATCGTGGTCGGCATCGTCGGCGCGTTCATCGGCGGCCTGATCTTCTCGGGCGGCACGATCAATCAGGCGCCGCTGAGCCTCAACGCGTTCCTGGTGTCGCTGGTCGGTGCGATCGTCCTGCTGGCGATCGTCAATCTGGTGCGCCGCGGCAGCGTGCGCTGAACCGATCTTGAAGGGAAACGAGAAAGGGCCGCTCCCGTTCGGAGCGGCCCTTTTTTGTGGCTATTGCAGTTCGAAGCTGACCGTCAGGCTGACGCTCAGCACCTGCTCGCCGGCCGCGATCTCGGTCGATGCGCCGGCATCCGCGGCCTGCATCCGCAGCACCGGCATCGGCGGCTGGGGCATGGCCCCGCCTTCGCTCACCGAAAGCACGCGTACGACGCGCATGCCGAGCGCGCGGGCATAGAGCTCGGCGCGAGCGCGGGCATTGGCGATCGCGGCGGTGCGCGCCTCGTCCAGCGCCGCTTCCGGCCGATCGATGCCCAGCATCGGCCCGTTGATCTGGTTGGCGCCCTGGGCGACCAGGGCATCGAGGATGCGCCCGCTCGCCTCGATGTCGCGGAACCGGACATTGACCTGATTGGAGGCGCGATAGCCGACCAGCTGGGGCGGCTGATTGTCGGCATAGCGATATTCGGGATTGAGGCTGACATTGCTGGTCTGGATGTCGCGCGCGGCGATGCCCGCGCGCTCCAGGGCCCGGCGCACTGATGTCATCTGCGCCGCATTCTGGCGGATCGCCTCGACCGCGCTGGGCGCCTGGGTGACGACGCCGGCATTGATGTTGACGATGTCCGGGACGCGGCGGACCTCGCCAACGGCGGCGACGTCGAGCCTGGCGCCGGCGATGGGCCGGGCGGCGGCATCCTGCGCCAGCGCGGGCGCGGCCATCGGCACGGCCGTCATTGCCAGCAGGGACGCGGCGAGAAGGGGGCGAATCATGAAGCACTCCTGTTACGCGACGCCGCCCGATGCGGCTGTCGCGTCCCCTTAACGCGACAGCCGCTTCATCGTTGCTGAACCGGTCCGAAAGCTGGCGTTCAGCGCCTTGCGATCAGCCGATAGGCGAACAGGATGATGACCGCGCCCACGATCGCCGCCAGGAAGCCGGCACCCTCGCCGGGCTGGTACCAGCCGATCTGCTGGCCCAGGAAGCCGGCGACCAGCGCCCCGGCGATACCGAGCGCGATGGTGATCAGGCAGCCACCCGGATCGCGGCCGGGCGTCAGCGCCTTGGCGATCGCGCCGGCGATGAGGCCGATCAGGATCCAGGTCACCCAGCCATAGTCGGCGAGATATTCGGTCATCTTCCTATTCTCCCTTTCGATGCGCCCAGCGCGGGCATGCATTCATCGTTGGTAAAGGCCGTCAAGTGGTTGTAAAGGCGCGGCGCATGCCGGCGCGGGGGCGCGGCTTGTTTTTCCGGCTTGTTCCGGGTGATTTATTCGGATAATACAGCGCGGCATTCAGCTTTGAGGCCGCGGGCCCGAGTGGGGACGATGAAAGCGATGAATTTCGAGTCGAGCAAATGGCGCCGCGAGGCGCTCGACGATGTCGTGATGGACGAGGAGACGCTGGCGCGTCGCCGCCGCAACCGGCGCATCATCATCGCCGTGGTGGTCGTGCTGCTGCTCGCCGTCGTCGGCCTGTTCGTCTTCGGCGGCAGTGGCGAGAAGGCGGCTGGGCCGGAGGGCAAGCAGGGGCAGCAGCTTCCCGCCGTCACTGTCATCGTGCCGGGCCGCCAGGATATCGAGGCGATCATCTCCGCGACCGGTTCGCTTGCCGCGCGGCGCGACATGCAGGTCGGGGTTCCCGGCGAGGGCGGGCAGGTGGTGCGTGTGCTGGCCGAGCCGGGCCAATGGGTGCGCGCCGGGCAGACGCTGGCCGTGATCGACCGCCAGGTCCAGTCGCAGGAAGCGGCGCAGCTCGCCGCCCAGATCGAGGTCAACCGGGCCGACTTGAGGTTGGCGGAGAATGAATTGCAGCGCGCCGAGGCACTGGTCTCGCGCGGCTTCATCAGCCAGGCCGATCTCGACCGCCGCCGGGCGACTCGCGATGCCGCAGCGGCACGGGTGCGTGTCGCCGAAGCGCAACTGGGCGCTGCGCGGGCGCGCATTGGCCGTCTCGACGTGCGCGCGCCGGCCGCCGGCCTCGTCCTCGCCCGCAATATCGAGTCGGGGCAGGTGGTCAGCGGCGGTTCGGGCTGGGTCTTCCGCATCGCTCAGGGTGGCGAAATGGAGCTGCGCGCGCGCCTGCCGCAGAGCGATCTGGCGCGGCTTAGCTCGGGCGTGGCGGCCACGGTCACGCCGGTCGGTTCTGAACAGGGCTATCAGGGACGGGTGTGGCAGGTGTCGCCGGTCGTCGATCCGCAATCCCGTCAAGGCGAGGCGCGGATTCTGGTGCCCTACAATCCCGACTTGAGGCCGGGCGGTTTCGCCAGTGCCGAAATTCGCGCCGGCTCGGTCACCGCACCGTTGCTGCCCGAATCGGCCGTCCTCACCGACGACCAGGGCTCCTATGTGATGATCGTCGGCGAGAACAACACCGTCGTGCGACGCGGGGTGCGAATTCGCGACGTCAACGATCGCGGCGTCGTGATCGGCGAAGGCCTCGAGGGCAACGAGCAGGTGGTCGCATCGGCCGGCGCCTTCCTCAATCCGGGCGAGCGTATTCGCCCGGAGCGGGCGGCGCGTCGCTAGGACGGATCGAAGGAACGGAAAACAGGTCATGGGTCTTCGCAATCTTTCCGCCTGGTCGATCCGCAACCCGGTGATTCCGCTCGTCCTGTTCACCTTCCTGCTCGCCATGGGCTTGCTGGCGTTCAACCGGATGGACGTGAACCTCAATCCGGATGTCAGCGTCCCGGCCGCGATCGTTTCGATCAGCCAGCCGGGCGCGGCGCCGCCGGAGCTGGAGATCCAGATCACCCGCAGGGTGGAAACGGCGGTGCGCGCCTTGAACGGCGTCACCGAGATCAACTCGACCATCCGCGAAGGCAACAGCACCACTTTCGTCCTGTTCGAGATCGGCACGCCGATCGATCGCGCCGTCACCGACGTACGCGACGCGATCGCGCGCATCCGGGGCGATCTGCCCGACGGCATCCTGGAGCCGCAGATCATCCGCGAGGAGAATGACGACTATCCGGTGGTCTACATGTCCGCCGAAAGCACCGCGATGACGGTGGAGCAGCTCTCCTGGTATATCGACGACACGATCAACCGGCGCCTGATGGGCGTGGAAGGCGTGTCGATCGTCAGCCGGACGGGCGGCGTCAGCCGCGAGGTCCGCGTCGAGCTCGATCCGGTACGCATGCAGGCGCAGGGCATCAGCGCCGCGCAGCTCAACCAGCAGCTCCGCGCGATCAACCTCAACGCCGCGGGCGGGCGGGCGGAGATCGCCGGTTCCGAGCAATCGGTCCGCGTGCTGGGCAGCGCGCTCACCGCGCATCAGCTTGGCCAGACCCAGATTTCGGTCGGCGGCGGGCGCACGGTGCGATTGAATTCGATCGCCAGCGTGCGCGACCAATGGGCCGAGCAGACCTCCTACGGCCTTCAGAACGGTCGCCAGGTCGTCAGCTTCATGGTCCAGAAGGCCAAGGGCTATTCCGACGTCACGGTCTATCGCGAGGTGATGGAAGCACTGGAGCAGCTCGAGCGGGACGATCCGCGGGTCGGCTACACCCTGCTGTTCACGCCGGTCCAGTATATCGAGGGACAGTATGCCTCTTCGATGCGGGCGCTGGTCGAAGGCGCACTGCTCGCGGTGATCGTGGTCTTCCTGTTCCTGCGCGACTGGCGGGCGACCATCATCTCGGCCGTCGCCATTCCGCTCTCCGCGATCCCGGCCTTCTGGTTCATGGACATGATGGGCTTCACGCTCAACATGGTGACCTTGCTGTCGCTGAGCCTCGTGGCGGGCGTGCTCGTCGACGACGCGATCGTCGAGATCGAGAATATCGTCAGGCACATGCGCATGGGCAAATCGGCCTATCAGGCGTCGATCGAGGCGGCGGACGAGATCGGCCTGCCGGTGGTGGCGACGACCTTCTCGATCGTCGCCGTGTTCCTGCCCGTTTCGATGATGGGCGGAATCATCGGGCAGTATTTCATCAGCTTCGGCCTCACCATCGTCATTACGGTGCTGATGAGTCTTGCCGTCGCGCGCATGATCACGCCGATGATGGCGGCCTATTTCCTGAAGGCCAAGGGCCAGGCCAGCCATGGCGAAGGCTGGCTGATGGATCGCTACATGGATGTGCTGCGCTGGACGCTGGTGCATCGCTGGAAGACGATGGCGATCGGCGTGGTTGCTTTCGTCGCGACGATTTTCGCCTTCGCGACCCTGCCCTTCACCTTCCAGCCCAACACGGACGAGGACACGGTCCAGATCGCCGTCGAAATGCCCCCGGGCGTGACGCTCGATCAGACCCGCGTCATCGCCGACCGCGCCGCCGAAGTGGCGCGTGGGCAGAGCGACGTCGAATCGGCCTTTGCGTCGGTCCGCGCCGGCAACGCCACCATCTACGTGTCGCTGAAGGGCAAGGATGACGGGCGCGAGCGCACCAGCACTGAATTCCAGCGCGAGGTCCAGCCGCTGCTCCAGTCGATCCCCGACGCTCGGGTGACCTTCCGCAACCAGAACCGGCCCGGCGGCCGCGACGTGTCGGTGCTGCTCGCCGGTTCCGATCCCGCGAGGCTCCAGGCTGCGGCGCTGCAACTTGTCGAGGAAATGCGTCAGCGTTCCGAGCTGCGCGCGCCGCGCATTGCTGGCGACCTGCGCCGGCCCGAGATCACGATCACGCCGCGGCTCGACCTGATGGCCGATATGGGCGTGACGACGGCCGCGCTCAGCCAGGCGATCCGCGTCGCCACCCAGGGCGAGATCGATCAGGCCAGTGCGCGCTTCTCTCTTTCCGACCGGCAGGTTCCGATCCGCGTCGCGCTCGACAAGGGCGCGCGCCGCAGCCTGTCGACGATCGAAAACATGCCGGTTCCGACATCCACTGGCGGGACGGTGCCGTTGCGCGTCGTCGCCGAGATCAATTTTGGCGCCGGTCCCTCGGTCATCCAGCGCATCAACCAGGAACGGCGGATCATGGTCGGCGCCGATCTCGCCCCCGGCGTCGTTGATGGCGAGACGATCGTCAATCAGCTGCCGATCATGCAAAACCTGCCCGAAGGCGTGGAGCGCGCACGTTCCGGCCAGCAGCGCGAGGAAGCGAGATTGGTGTCAGAGTTCATGACCGCCCTGATCTCCGGCACCTTCCTCGTCTTCGCCGTGCTGGTGCTGCTCTACAAGCGGCTGATGGCGCCGTTCGTGAACATGGGCTCGCTGCTGCTGGCGCCGTTGGGCGGCGCTCTTGCGCTGCACCTGACCGGCCATGCCGTCTCGTTGCCGGTGCTGATCGGCATCCTGATGCTGTTCGGCATCGTCGCCAAGAACTCGATCCTGCTGCTCGATTTCACGATCGAGGAAATGGCCAAGGGCGTGCCGAAAAACGAGGCGATTATCGATGCCGGCCACAAGCGTGCCCAGCCGATCGTGATGACGACGATGGCGATGACGGCGGGCATGGTGCCGACCGCTTTGTCGCTCGAGGGCGATGCGAGCTGGCGGGCGCCGATGGCGGTGGTTGTGATCGGCGGCCTGCTGCTGTCGACTTTGCTCACCCTGGTGCTGGTGCCGGCGTCGTTCAGCCTTGCGGACAGCTTCGAGAAATGGCTGGCGCCGAAGTTCAAGCGAATCCTCACCTATCGCGGCGCGAAGGATCATGGGAGCGAGCCGGCGCCGCATCCCGCGGAATAGCCGGCGCGGGTTGAACCAACCCGGCCGCCGGCAAGGGTCCGGACTCATAACCGGCAATGGTCGTGACGGAGTGGATTTCGGGTCAGGGCAAGGAGTGAGGAGGGAGCGATGCTGATGCATCGTGACCGACGAAGGACGCGGCCCTGGCGCGAAAGCCGCCCGCCGCTTCGCGGTCGCCGGGAGAAGGCCGATGGACGGCGTTGCTTGCTTGCGCGTAGCAACGCTACGCGTCTGCGCCGCGCTCCTTGCCATCGGCCTTCTCCCGGCGATCACGACCATTGCCGGTTATGAGTCCGGACCCTAATCATAGTCGCATGAGTCCGCTCAAACCGCCGCCGCTCGGCCGGTTCAATCCGGTGCAGGGCGGCGCGCGCGGCATGCGGGCGCTGGCGACGGCGATGCTGGCGGGTATGCTCGCCATCTTCATCGCGGCGACCAATCTCGTCGAAGTCCATCCCGCCTGGGGTTTCGTGCGCGCCTTCGCCGAGGCCGGGCTGGTGGGCGGCATCGCCGACTGGTTCGCGGTGACCGCCTTGTTCCGTCATCCGATGGGGATTCCGATTCCCCACACGGCGATCGTGCCGAAGAACAAAGACCGGATCGGCGCGGCGCTTGCCAATTTCCTCAAGGACAATTTTCTGACGCCCTCGGTGGTGGCGCGGCGGATGCGCAATGTGGACGTGGCCGGCGCGGTCGGCCGCTTCCTCGCCCAGCCGCCGGGAGAGGGACGCTTGCGCGAAGGCGCCTCGCGGCTGCTCGCCGACATATTGGAGGCGCTGGACGAGGAGAAACTTGGCGGCATGGTGAAGGGCGCGGTCGTCGCCCGATTGCGCGCGATCGATATCGCGCCTTTGCTGGGCCAGACGCTCGAGGCGGCGATGACCGAGGAGCGGCACGTTCCGATGGTGGACGGCATCGTCACCTGGGCCGGCCGGACGCTCGATGCCAATGAGGACATCATCCGCAACATGGTCAACCAGCGCGCCGGCTGGATCCTGAAGCTGGCGGGGCTCGATACGCGGCTCGCCGATGCGATCGTCGATGGCCTGAGGAAGCTCACCATCGACATGGCGATCGATCCTCACCATCCGCTGCGCGCCAAGGCGGAGGAGGGGCTGGCCCGGCTCGCTGCCAATCTCCAGTCCGACCCCGAGACCCGCGCCAAGGTCGAGGCGTGGAAGGACGAGATGATCGAGAACAAGGCGGTGGGCGACTGGCTGTCCGGCGTCTGGGAGAACAGCCGCGCCGGCCTGCTCAGGAGTGCGCGCGACCCCGACGCCGCCCTCGCCGGCAAGTTCGGCGAGGCGCTGCGGCAATTGGGTGAGACGCTTCAGCGCGAGCCGAGCCTGCGCCGGGCGATCAATCAGTTCGCGCGCCGTTCCGCGGTTGGCGTTTCCGCCTCCTATGGCGACGGGATCGTCAAGCTGGTGTCGGAAACGGTGCGTTCCTGGGACGCGCGCACCATCTCGGACCGGCTGGAAAATGCCGTCGGGCGCGATCTGCAATATATCCGGATCAATGGCACTTTGGTCGGCGGTCTCGTCGGCTTGGCGATCCACACGATCGAAACCCTGATCTGAGGCCGGGACGCCGATGCTGGCAATGTAGGAAATCATCTGTCACTCAGTCGTGATGCGGTTTCCATCGTCCTTGCCCCGTCACCTTGTTTTGCGCGGCAATCGGGTTTTTGGGGAAGGCGTTCCTCCCCCGACGCGGCGTCAGGTTCGTCAACTTCCGCGCCCTGCGTTCAGCTTGAATCGCAGTTTCCTGAACAGAAGTTGCCGCCATTCGAGACGGCTTGAACCGCGCCGCGCATTGGTCTTTCTTGCGCGCCGAACACAGGGAGGATCGTCATGAAATTCGCCAGCCTGCTCGCCGCCGCTGCGGCCGTTGCTCTCGCCGCCCCCGCCGTCGCGCAGACGCCGCCCGCCGCCCAGGCACGCGAGGAGGCGGTAACGGTGATCCATGCCGGCACCCTGCTCGCGGTGCCCGGACGCCCGGCGCGGCGCGAGGCGAGCATCGTCGTTCGCGGGCGCCAGATCGCCGAAATTCGCGACGGCTATGTCGATGTTCCCGGCGCGCGCGTGGTGGACCTGCGCGATTCCTATGTGCTGCCCGGCCTCATCGACATGCACGTCCACCTGATCGGCCTCAACGACCGCTTCCAGGCGCGCCTCCAGGCGGCAGGCCGCGATTATGAGGACGAGGCCTATACGGCCCTGCTCAATGGGCGGGCCACTTTGCTCGCCGGATTCACCACGGTGCGCGATCTCGGCGCCGATCCGCGCACGATCACGTCGCTGCGCGATGCGATCAATGCCGGCCAGTTTTCCGGCCCGACCATCTATGCCGCGGGCCGGGGCGTTTCCGTCACAGGCGGCCATGGTGGCGTCAACGGCCTCAACCGCGACCTTACCGAGATCGCTCGCGAACGCGCCGTCAACGTCTGCAACGGCGCCGACGATTGCCGCCGCGCGGTGCGCGAGCAGATTTCGGCCGGCGCCGACGTCATCAAGTTCACCGCCACCGGCGGCGTGCTGAGCAATGTCGCCGGTGGCCTCGCCCGCCAGATGATGCCGGACGAGATGCGCGCGATCGTCGAGACCGCGCGCACCTTCGGTCGCCGCGTCGCCGCTCATGCCCATGGCGTGGACGGGGTCAACGCTGCCCTGGAGGCCGGCGTCGATTCGATCGAGCATGGCACCTTCACCAACGATCAGACCTTCGCGCTCTATCGCCGCACCGGCGCTTATTATGTGCCGACACTGCTGGCGCCGGCGGCGGCCCTGGCGGACGGCGAGCGCGGTGCGCTGACCCCGGCGCAATATGACAAGGCGCGCGAGGCCGCCGGCAGCGCGATTGGCAGCCTGCGCCGCGCGGTGCGCGAGAATGTCAACATCGCCTTCGGCACCGACAGCGGCGTCAGCCGGCACGGCGACAATGCCCAGGAATTCGCGTTGATGGTCGAAGCGGGGATGACGCCGATGGCGGCGATCCGCGCGGCGACGGTGGGGGCCGCCACCCTGCTCGGCGCCGAGGACCGGATCGGCACGATCGAGCCCGGCCGCGACGCAGACATCATCGCGGTCGCGGGCGATCCGACGCAGAATGTCCGGCTGCTGGAAAATGTCGGCTTCGTGATGCGCCACGGCCGCGTCCACAAGCTGGGCGGCGAGCGGCAACTCACCGACGCGGACTGAGCAAAGGCACGGCTTTGACTTTGTCGTGCCGCTGGCCCAGCATGGCGGGATGACGGCGCATATCTATCTCCGCTTCCGCGCCCACGGAGGGCAGTTGGCCGCGCGCATTTAAGCCCGGGTCCGCATGTCGCGGCCCGGGTCCGCGACCTCCACTGCTTTTCCGAAAGACCGATCATGACCATCGATACCGACATGTGCACCCGGCCGCGCATCCGCCTCATCGACGATGAGGCCGACATCATCACGCAACTCGCCTTGCAAGCCGAACCGCGCATGCCGGACGTCGCCGCCCTGCTGCTGGAGGAAGTCGACCGGGCCGAAATCCATGGTGTCGAGACGCTGCCTGCCGATGTCGTCTCCCTGGGAGCCGATGTCGAGTTCCTCGATGAAGGCAGCGGCCAACGCCGTCGCGTCGTCCTTGTCCTGCCGGCTCACGCGGATATCGAAGCGGGCCGGATCTCTATTCTGACCCCCGTCGGAGCGGGGTTGATTGGTCTTGCCGAGGGGCAGGCGATCGACTGGCCTGATGCGACAGGCAGATCCCGGCGGCTCAGGATATTGTCGGTATGCCGAGCAAGCTGATCCGGCGGGCTCAGTCGCCGCCGGCGCGTTCGATGTCCGCGCCGACGGCCTGGAGCTTCTCCTCCAGCCGCTCATAACCGCGGTCGAGATGGTAGATGCGGTTGACCAGGGTCTCGCCCTTTGCGGCGAGGCCGGCGAGGACCAGGCTCATCGACGCGCGCAGGTCGGTCGCCATCACGGGCGCGCCGACCAGGCTCTCGACCCCGCGCACGACCGCTGAGCGGCCGCGCACCTCGATGTCGGCGCCCATCCGGCTGAGCTCCGGCACGTGCATGTAGCGGTTCTCGAAGATCGTCTCGGTCAGCAGGCTGGTGCCGTCGGCGAGCGCGAGCATGGCCATGAACTGGGCCTGCATGTCGGTCGGGAAGGCGGGGAAGGGCGCGGTCGAGAGCGACAGCGGCCTGGTGGCGCCGTTCGCCGAGACGCGGATGCCGTCGCGCAGCATCTCGATCTCGGCGCCGGCATCCTTGACGCCGGCCAGGATGGCGTGCATCGAGTCCTCGCGCGCGCCGACCAGCTCCAGCGATCCACCGGTGATCATCGCCGCGCAGGCATAAGAGCCCGCCTCGATCCGGTCCGGCATCACCGCATAGGTGGCGCCGTGCAGCCGATCCTTGCCGTGGATGGTGAGCGTGTCGCTCCGCAGCCCTTCGATCTCGGCGCCCATCGCGATCAGGCACTGGGCGAGGTCGGTGATCTCCGGTTCCCGCGCCGCATTTTCGATCACGGTGGTGCCCTTCGCGAGGACCGCCGTCATCAGCGCATTCTCGGTGGCGCCGACCGATACGGTCGGGAAGCTGATCGTGCCGCCGACGAGGCCGCCCTTCGGGGCCGTCGCCTTCACATAGCCGGCCGCCAGCTCGATCTCCGCGCCCAGCGCCTGGAGCGCTTTCAAATGGAGGTCGATCGGACGGTTGCCGATCGCGCAGCCGCCGGGCAGCGACACCGTCGCCTCGCCGGCGCGGGCGAGCAGCGGCCCCAGCACCAGGATCGACGCGCGCATCTTGCGCACGATGTCGTAGGGCGCGACGGTCGAGGCGATCTTCGACGCACGCAAAGTCATCACCCGGCCGAACTCGCCGCCGCGCGCGCCCTCGATCGTCGTCGTGACGCCGAGCTGGTTGAGCAGGTGGCCGAAACCATCGACATCGGCCAGCCGGGGCAGGTTGCGCAGCGTCAGCGGCTCATCGGTCAGCAGCGCACAGGGCATCAGGGTCAGCGCCGCATTCTTGGCGCCGGAAATGGCGATCTTGCCGTTGAGGGGGCGTCCGCCCCGGATGATGATCCTGTCCATTGTGCCCCGCGTTTACGCCATATCCGACGCTACGCAAGGCGTGTGCCGCGCGCCCGCCAAAAATGCGTCATGCCGCCATTCTCTTGATTTCGATCAGGGCGGGGTAGAGAATTCCCTCTTAAAGTCACGCCTTTGTATAGGTTGCGTATATGTCGGGGGAAGATGGCTTGGGGGGTAGTTGCCTCGCGAATCGATTCGGGCAGCATGTGCGCCTGTCCACCGCCGAGCAGGCCGCGCTTGATCGCCTAGAGGATCAGGATCGGCCATTTCGTCGCGGCTCCGTAATTATCCGCGAACATGAAACTGTGCGCGAATTGTTTATCGTCCGGACCGGATGGCTTCATTCGAGCGCGGTTCTTGGCAATGGCAGCCGCCAGATCATGCGCTTTCACTTTCAGGGCGATCTTCTCGGTCTGCCGTTACTGGCCTTTCCGGCTTCGCCCGAAACGGTGACGGCCGCCACCGATGTGACTTTGTGCCCCTTCAGCCGGGAACGGCTGGCGACCTTGATCGAGAGCCATCCCAGGCTCGCGGCGCTGCTGCTCGCCTTCGCGGTCGCGGGGCGGGTGACGCTGGCAGACCGGCTGGCCTCCATCGGCAGGACGCCGGCACGCGCCCGCGTCGCCGCCTTGATCTGCGAAGTCTACATGCGCATGCGCGGATTCGGTGCTCCAAAAGGCGGGCCGATCGCTTTGCCGCTGACGCAGGAGGATATCGGCGACGCCACCGGGCTCACCGCAGTTCACGTCAATCGGATGATGCGCGGGCTGGTGGAGGACCGCGTGATTGCGCGGGAGGGCGGCCGCATTCGCGTTCTCGATGAAGCCCGGCTCTGCGAGGAAGCGCATTTTCTAGATCGGGCCGCTATCGAAACAAGCTGGCTGCCGCCCGCGCGCTGATCTGGGTCAGGCCTTCTCCAGCGTGCACTGCAACGGGTGCTGGTTCGCACGCGCGAAATCGATGACCTGGGCGACCTTGGTTTCGGCGACCTCATAGGGGAAGATCCCGCACACGCCGACGCCCCGCTGGTGGACATGGAGCATCACCCGTGTCGCGTCCTCGATGCCCATCTTGAAGAAGCTCTGGAGGACTTGCACGACGAATTCCATCGGCGTGTAATCGTCGTTCAGCATCAGCACCTTGTAGGGCGAAGGCGATTTGGTGCGGGTGCGCGTCTTGGTGGCGACGCCCAGGCCGGTGCCCTGGTCGCCATCGTCGGTCCGGTTGCCGTCCGACGCGAAAATCCGTGTCTCGTTCATCGCCATCCTAGCCCCAAGAATATGGCAAGGCGGCCCTGCCTCGCAAGGGGTGAAGGAGGCGCTTCTGATGCGAATGCGTTCTCAAAAAGGAAAAGGGCGGACGCTCCGACTGGGAGCGCCCGCCCTTTCTACACGGCCGACGGTGCGACCTCACGCAAACTGCCTGGGGGACAAGTCCCTTACGCGGCGAGAGTCTTCACGCGCTCGGCCGCGACGGTGTAGCGGCTGGTAATCGGCTCGGCGGCGTCGCCGGCGAGCTTGATGAACGCTTCGCTGACACGGGCGCTCTCGGCGACCGCGGCGTCGAAGGCGCTGCGGGCATAATCGCTCTGCAGCTTGAAGAAGTCGGTGGCCGACTTCACTTCCGCGAAGCTCTTCAGGGTCGCCGAAGCGTCCTCGAAGCTCTTGCGGCCATATTCGGCGGCGTCCTGGCTCAGCGTCTCGACGCCCTTGGCGGCGACCTTCGAGGAGGCGACCAGCGCCTCGACATTGCCGCGGGTCAGATCGGCGATTTCCTCGGCGATCTTCGTACCCTTCTCGAACGCATCCTTGGCGCGGGCATTGACGTCGCCGAAGGCGGCGGTGAACTGCTCGGTGCCGATGAACGGCGTCTGGGTCTTGGTAGCCATAATCTTCACTCCTTGAATCATTTGCTTCACGCCGGCCCGAGCCGGCTTCACGATCTTCTTCGCCTTCCGCATGGCCGCCGGAGCAGCCCGCTTCGCTTTCTTCACGGGCGCCGCCGCCTTGGGGGCGGGCTTGCGCCGCGCCGGCTTCGCCACCGCTTCGGCGGTCTTGGCGACAAGTGCCGGCGTCTCGGCCTTGGGTGCCTCGGCCTGCAGCGAGACCTTCTCCTCGGCCGGCGGCACGATGGCCGGGGCGGGTTCGATGGTCGGTGCGGCGGCTTTCGGTTCGGCCATGGTTACGCTCCACTATGTTGCGATGCAGCAAATAGGTGCACCGCAACGGAATTGCAAGTGATTTTTGTGCACCGCAACAAATTTGCAATAAGGCAATTATTCCAGTGGGCTAGAGCATATTCGCAACGGGATTGCGCCCCGCTATCGCGCCTTCACATAGCTCCCCGGCGCGTCCTCGATCGCCTTAAGGCGGCCCTTGCCCGGCTCGCGCACCCCGGCGGCGAGCACTTTTTCGTCCGATATGCTTTCGATCCAGCCGATCCAGTCGGGCCACCAGCTCCCCTTGGTCTCGGTCGCGCCGGCGATGAAGTCGTCCAGCGTCTCGGCTTTCTTTTCGTTGGTCCAATACTGGTATTTGCCCGCCTCGGGAGGATTGACCACGCCGGCGATGTGGCCGGAGCCGGCCAGCACGAAACGCAGCGGGCCAGCGAAATGGTGGGTGATCTTCCACACGCTTTGCGGCGGCGCGATATGGTCCTCGCGCCCGGCCTGGACATAGGTGGGCGTCTTCACCTTCCTGAGGTCGATCGGCGTGCCGTCGATCACCAGCGCACCGGGCTGTGCCAGCCGGTTGTCGCGGTAGAGATCGGCAAGATAGGCCTGATGCCATTTCGCCGGCAGGTTGGTGGTGTCGCCGTTCCAGTAGAGCAGATCGAACTGCGGATAATCCTCGCCCAGCAGGTAGTTGCTGGTGACGTAGCTCCAGATCAGGTCGCGGCCGCGCAACAGGTTGAAGGTCGCGGCCATGTAGCGGCCGTCCATATAGCCGGTCTCGGCGGAAAGCTGGCGGATCAGCTCCATCTGCTCATCGCCCACGAAGAGCTTGAGATCGCCGGCTTCGGAGAAATCCACCTGGGCGGTGAAGAAGGTCGTGCTGGCGACCTTGCCCGCCTCGCCGCGCGTCGCGAGCAAGGCCAGCGTCGCGGCCAGCGTCGTGCCCGCGACGCAATAGCCGATCGTGTGGACGCTCTCGACGCCCAACCCTTCGCGCACCAGGTCGATCGCCTCGGCCTGTGCCAGCACATAATCGTCCATCGTCACGTCGGCGAGGCTCTCGTCCGCCGATTTCCAGGAGACCACGAAGACGGTCAGCCCCTGTTCGACCGCCCAGCGGATGAAGCTCTTCTTCGGGTTGAGGTCGAGAATGTAGAAGCGGTTGATCCAGGGCGGAAAGATGATGAGCGGCGTTTCGTGGACCTCGCGCGTCGCCGGCGCATATTGGATGAGCTGGTAGAGCCGGGTCTCGTGAACGACCTTGCCGGGCGTCGTCGCGATGTTCCGGCCGACTTCGAAGGCGCCGGGGTCGGTGTGGGTGAGCTGGCCCCGGCCCAGATCCTTCAGCATATGCTCGAGGCCCTTGAGCAGGCTTTCGCCCTTCGTGGCCATCGCCTTTTCGAGCACCTGCGGATTGGTGAGCGCGAAATTGGACGGCGCCATCGCATCGACGAAGGCGCGGGTGTTGAAGCGAATCTTCTCGCGCGTCCTCCGGTCCACGCCCTCCAGCGTCTCGACCGCGCCGAGCAACCGGTCGGAGACGAGCAGGTAGGTCTGCCGGATCGTATCGAACAACGGATTGTCGCGCCATTCCGGCGCGGCGAAGCGGCGGTCTTGGTCCGCTTTGCGCGCGACCTCGGCATTTTCCGGCGCACCGCTCATCGCATGGCCAAGCGCGCGCTGCCAGATCGCCAGGCCCTCGTTCCACATCTCGGCCTGTTGCTGCATGATTTTGGCGGGATCGCCGAACAGGCTCGCGCCCGGCCATTGCGCCATGGTTTCGGTCGCCTTGTCCGGGTCGGCCGGCACCTTGGCCGCCGCCTCGCCCATCTGCCGGGCCAGGTGCTCCATCATCATCTGCTGCGCCCGGCCCATCACGAAGGTCCAGTGCTGGATGTCCTCCAGGCTGGGTGGGGTGAAGGGGGCGCCGCCGGCGTTCGTCTCTTCGGCCATCTCGATCCTCTCGCTATTGGTCTAGGGTCCGCGCGCGACCGCTGCAATGGCCGGCTGCGGCAGGGCTCATCTCGACTTTGTCACTGTGCTCGCCTAATCCGCCGCGCATGGCTCCGCTGCAATGAGAGGATGACGCGCGACATGGTCAAAGCAAGCCACGTGCTCGATCGGCTGCTGGTGATGGAGATGGTGCGCGTCACCGAGGCGGCCGCAGTCGCCGCGTCCAAGCTGATCGGCCGCGGCGACGAGAAGGCGGCCGATCATGCCGCGGTCGAGGCGATGCGCGCGGCGCTGAACACGCTCGACATGGACGGCACCGTCGTCATCGGAGAGGGCGAGCGCGACGAGGCGCCGATGCTCTATATCGGCGAGAAGGTCGGCACCTCGCCCGGCACCGGGCCGCGCATCGACATCGCGCTCGATCCGCTGGAGGGCACGACGATCACCGCCAAGGCCGGCCCCAATGCGCTGGCCGTGCTCGCCATCGCCGAGCAGGGCTGCCTGCTCAACGCGCCGGACGTCTATATGGACAAGCTCGCGGTCGGGCCGGGCTATCCCAAGGGTGTGATCGATCTCGCCAAGTCTCCGACCGAGAATGTCCGCGCCATCGCTGCCGCCAAGGGCGTCGACGCATCCGACATCATTGTCTGCGTGCTGGATCGGCCGCGTCATGCCGCCTTGATCGCCGAGTTGCGCGGGCTGGGCTGCGGGGTGCACCTCATCCCCGACGGCGACGTGGCCGGCGTGATCGCGGTCACCGATCCCGACACCACGATCGACGCCTATATGGGCCAGGGCGGCGCACCGGAGGGCGTGC
The DNA here is from genome assembly GCA_037190625.1 of Alphaproteobacteria bacterium. Lineage (GTDB taxonomy): Bacteria > Pseudomonadota > Alphaproteobacteria > Sphingomonadales > Sphingomonadaceae > Allosphingosinicella. The sequence continues at coordinate 73,319 of JBBCJP010000009.1, read as the reverse complement.
TCGCGGCGGCCGCGCTGCGCTGCGTCGGCGGGCAGTTCCAGGGCCGGCTGGTCTTCCGCAACGACGCCGAGCGCGCCCGCGCCGCGCAATGGGGCGTCACCGATCTCGACCGCATCTATCATCTGGAGGATCTGGCGCAGGGCGACGTGATCTTCGCCGCCACCGGCGTCACCGACGGCTCGCTGCTGGAGGGCGTCAAGCGCCGCAAGAGCTGCGTCACTACCGAAAGCGTGGTCATGCGCGCCTCGACCGGCACGGTTCGCTGGGTGAGGGGCGAGCACCGCCGCGCCCCCGGAGAGCATTGCGATTGAGCAGAAGCGGGGGCGGCTCTTGCCGCCCCGCCAATCAGCGGACCAGTACGGCCAGCGAGAGGTTGCTGCCGTCGGCGCCCGCCATCCGGATGCGCGCCGGCATGCCTTCCACCACCGTCATCGCCGGCGCGGTGACCCGCGCCCAATTGGCGTCGCCGGGGCGGAACAGGCTGGACCGCACGACGAGCGGCGCGATGCCGTCGCCGTCCGTGTCCGGCTCGGCGTCGAGCCGCAGCCGCATCGAATAGAGGCCTCCCACCGCGACGGCCGTCGGGCGGCCGAGCTGAACGGTCAGCGTCGGCGCGCCGATCAGCTGGCCATTCTCGCGCAGTTCGAGGTCGATGGTGCGGACCGGCGTGTCCGTCGTCGCGGGCACGGGCTTCTCGGCGGTGGCCATGCCGGCGCCAGCCAGCGCGGCGAGACCCAGGATCGAGGCGGCGAGTCGCATGACATTCCTCCCATGCCGGATTTCGGCAATGTCGCCTTTGTCATGGCCGCCCTGAAGGTTTCGCCAAGGCCTATGGTTAGGGAAGGATTCAGCCTGTTTCTCAGAACAGGAACTCGACCGGATCGGGGACGCGGTTGAGGTCGAGAACATGGAACATATGAAGAGCATTTGATAAGCCCAAGTCCATCGGAAATGTCGGATTCACGTTTCGTCAGCGATCGCCTAGAGTGGCGTCATGCCCGCCTCTCCATTCCATGTTTGCGGCGTCGAACGCTCGATTCTCGGCCAGCCCTGGCGCTGGCGGGGAGAAGCGGCGGAGGATTCGGATTTCCGCCCCGACGACTTGATCGACCAGCTGCTGCTGGCCCGCGGCGTCGCCCGCAACGAACTGGAGCGGCACCGCACGCCGACCCTGCGCGGCTTCATGCCCGATCCCGCCATCTTCCGCGACATGGAGAAGGCCGCCGCGCGGATCGCCGACGCGGTGGAAGCAAGCGAGGCGGTGACGGTGTTCGGCGATTATGACGTGGATGGCGCGACTTCGGCCGCGCTACTTGTCCGCTTGCTCCGGCAGCTCGGCCTGGATGCCCAAGCCTATATTCCGGACCGGCTGATGGAGGGTTATGGCCCGTCGGGCGAGGCTTTGGTCCGGATCGCTGAAAGCGGGGCGCGGTTGATCGTCACCGTCGATTGCGGTGCGCAGGCGTTCGAGGCGCTGGCCATGGCCAAGGCGACAGGCGTGGACGTGATCGTCGTCGATCACCACAAATGCGCCGCGACGCTCCCGGACGGCTTCGCCATTGTCAATCCGAACCGGCTGGACGAGTCGGACGAGGCGGCCGCGCACGGCCATCTCGCCGCCGTCGGCGTTGCCTTTCTGCTCGGCGCGGCGCTGCTGCGCGCGCTCAGGGGCCGGGGCTATTTCGTGACGCGCAAGGAGCCGAAGCTGATCGAGCTGCTCGATCTGGTCGCGCTCGGCACGGTGGCGGACGTGGCACAGCTGCGCGGGCTCAACCGCGCCTTCGTGACCCAGGGGCTGAAGGTGATGGCGGGGCGGCGCAATGCCGGCCTCGCCGCGCTCGCCGATGCCGCCCGCCTCGCCCGCGCGCCCGAATGCCGCGATCTCGGCTTCGCGCTTGGCCCGCGCATCAATGCCGGCGGCCGCGTCGGCAAATCCGACCTCGGCGTGCGCCTGCTCACCACCGACGATCCCGCGGAAGCGCAGGCCATCGCCGCCGAGCTCGACCGGTTCAACGAGGAGCGCCGCGCGATCGAGGCGGCGGTGACGGAAGCGGCGGAGGCCTTGTCCGCCACGCAGGGCAACCGCGCCGTTGCGCTGGTGTCGGCGCCGGGCTGGCATCCCGGCGTGATCGGCATCGTCGCCGGGCGGCTGAAGGAACGGCTGGGCCGCCCCGCGATCGTCGTCGCGCTGGGCGAGGACGGGCTGGGCAAGGGCTCGGGCCGTTCCATTTCCGGAGTCGATCTCGGCGCGGCGGTGCTGGCGGCGAAGGACAGCGGCCTGCTCGTCGCCGGTGGCGGCCATCCGATGGCGGCGGGCCTCACTGTCGCGGCCGACAAGGTCGATGCGCTCGGCGATTTTCTCGACGAGAGGCTCGCTGCCGATGTCGCCCGTGCGCGGGAGGATCGCGCGCTGCTGCTCGACGCGCTGCTGGCGCCCGGCGGCGTCTCTCCCGATCTGTGCGACGCGCTGGAGGCGGGCGGGCCCTATGGCGCCGGCTGGCCCGGCCCGCGCGTGGCGGCGGGGCCGGTCGGCATCGTCAAGGCGGACGTGGTCGGCGCCAATCATCTGCGGGTCATCGCCGCGGGCGACGACGGCCGGCGGATCAAGGCGATCGCCTTTCGCATGGCCGACAGCCCGCTGGGCGAGGCGATGCTCGCCGCCCCCCCGCATCGCCGGCTGTGGCTCGCGGGGCGGATGAAGAAGGACGAATATAATGGCCGCCTGTCCGCCGAGCTCCATCTGGAGGACGCGGCCTGGGCCGACGCTTGACCGGCTCGCCCCCAGCCCGTAAGGCCCCACCTCGCCTTCATGGCCCCTTCGTCTAGCGGTTAGGACGCGGCCCTTTCACGGCTGAAACACGGGTTCGATTCCCGTAGGGGTCACCACACTCTCTCGAGTGTCTTGCTTGCGTGCTCAGGCGTTTCGTCACTCCATAGCGGCCTCATTCGCAACGCATTGTCGGCCGGTACACCTGCATCGCATTGGTGCCGGTATTTCCGCCGAGAGTGACGGCGCCGCCCGGCAGGAAGATCCGGCCGTCGATCACCGCGCCGCCCTTGATGCCGTGGATGGCGATGGGAAGGTCCGGGAGGGTCGTCCAGCGGTCGCCGCGGGGATCGTAGCCATAGACGCTTGGCGTCAGGCCCATCACATGGGTCCGCTCCCCTTCACCGCCGAAGACGAACATGCAGCCGGCATGGGCCATGCCGGTAATGCCGCCGCGAGGCGCGGGAAGCGGGGCGCCCCGGCTCCACTGGCGGGTCGCAGGATCGTAGATTTCGACCACGTCCACCCGCTCGGCCATGGCGCCCGGGCCGGTGCGTCCCCCGACGACGTAAATCCGCCCGCCAATCGCGGCCATCGCCAGGTGATTGCGCTGCGTCGGCAGGTCCGGCAGCCGCTCCCACCGGTTCGTCGCCGGGTCGTACACCTCGAAGGCGGAGCCGCCCGGCGGCCGGCCGCCGGCCACATAGATCTTGCCGTCGATCACCGCGGAGCCGCCGCCGCTGCGGGGCGTCGGCATCGGCGCGCGCTGGACCCAGCCGCCGACCGCCGGATCGTGCATCCAGACATGATTCACGAAGATTTCCGGCCGTCCGGTGCTCGCGCCGTCAATCTCCCCGCCGATCACATAGAGTCGGCCTTCGACCGCCTTGACCATCATGTGATGGATCGGCTGCGGAAGCCGCGGGCCAAGCAACCAGCGGCTCGTTGCCGGATCGTAGATCTGGACGAGATTGGACGGGAGCCGCCCGGGCGGATAGCCACCCAGCACCCAGATATGGCCGTTCAGTTCCGCCACCGCATGTTCGGAGCGCGCGAGCGGCATGGCATGGCCCATGCTCCATCCGTCGAACTCGCCGAACGCGCCGACCGGGGGGCCGGCGCTGATCCGCTCGTTCCAGGTTTCGACGAGTTCGTTGTCCTGGACGGGAGTCGCCGGGCCTTGGGGTGGCGGCCCGCCTCCCGGCCCCGGCTGAGCCATTGCGGCCGTGGCGAGCAGCAACGCCGCACCCGGCGCCATCCAGTCAACCTTCATGCGTCATCTCCCGTCTGCCTTTGTCGCCAGATTGGCCGAAGCCGCCGGGACGCCGCGCCGAGATCGACGAACGCCCATATCGGGCGACGAGCGTCAGCGGCGCAGCGGGATGCGCAGCATGTTCCGGAACCCGCCTTCCGCAATGTCTCCGGTGGCGAGGCTGGCCTCGTCGCCGAAGCGCGAGCGCAGCCGGTCGGCGACGTTGCGCAGGCCCACTTCCTCCCCGCGAGCCGGGGGGCCTGAAGCCTGGGCATCGTTCTCGACGACGATCTCCAGCACCGGTCCGTCCAGTCGGGCGCGGATGCGGATGCAGGTCGCCGCCTCCGATCGGGCGACGCCGTGCTTCACGGCATTTTCGACAAGTGGCTGCAGCAGCAGCGCCGGCACCCGCGCGTCGGCGGTGCCAGCATCGAGCGCCATGTCGAAGCGCAGTCGTTCCGGAAAGCGCGTTCGCTCTATCTCCAGATAGAGGCGCTGCAAATCCGCCTCCTGCGCCAGCGTCACGTCCTCCATGGGATTGATCGCCAGGCTGCGCCTGAAGAAATCGGACAATTGCACCACCATCTCTTCCGCTTTGGGATGTCCGTCGCGGACCAGGGCGGCGATGGCATTGAGCGTGTTGAACAGGAAATGCGGGTTGATCTGGTAGCGCAGCGCCCGGACCTGCGCCTCCTGCGCCTTGACCGCCAGCTCGGCGGCATGCCGCTCCTGCTCTTGCACGGTGACGCTGTAGGACAGCGCGAGATAGGCCGAGGTCCAGGAAAAATAGAACCAGAACCAGTACATGGCGTAGAAGAGGAAATTCGTGAAATGAGTCAGCGCCTCGGCGCCGAACATGACGGTGTTGATCACCGCCTGGATGCAGGCCGCGGATAAGGCGAGCAAAGCGCCGGCCGTCGTTTGCCGCCCGAACCTGTCGTGCCGCAACGGCCGCAGGCCGCGATAGATGCCGTAGCAGAGCGCAGCTCCGAACAGAGCGAAGACGACGCGCCGCTGGGTCCCCGCAAGCAGGTCTTCCAAACCCCATTGCTGCGCCAGATTGGCGCGCAGCCACATGATGCTGAAGTGGACCGCCCAGAAGACGGCGATCAATATGCCCGCGCCGCGCTTCAGCCGGACAGGCGTGACGGATCGATCGAGATGCGCTGTGCTGTCCAACGAAGCCCTGTGCAAAAGCCCGGTCTAGGGTTCGTATTCCGCAGCCGCAATGGTTGGGGGCATTGCGGCTGCGGAATACCAAGCCTGGCTCGCGACGCCGGCGCGACAAAGCCAAGAGCACTCGACAGGCGTCCGCCGCTGATCGATGAACGTCAAAAGGGAGAAGGCCGGACGTCGAACATGCGTGTGCTGATCGTTGATGATGAACCGCTCGCGCGGCGGCGGCTGGTGCAGTTGCTGGCGCAATGCGCCGATGTGGAGATCGTCGGCGAAGCCGATAGCGGCCGCGAGGCGCTGAAGCTCGTCGATCTGCTCCGCCCGGACGTGCTGCTGCTGGATATCGAAATGCCCGCAGTGGACGGGTTCGCAGTGCTCAAGGCGCTGCCGCCGGGCATCGCGCCGGCGATCATCTTCGTGACGGCTTTCCAGGATCATGCGGTGAAGGCGTTCGAGCTGCGTGCGACCGACTTCGTGGTCAAGCCGGTGGCCGGCGATCGGCTCGCGCGCGCTCTCGACCAGGCTCGCAGCGACCTCGCGGCGCGCCGCGCGGGTGAGCGGCTGGCGTTTCTCCAGGGGCGGCTCGCCGAATTGGAAAGCCGAGCGCTCGCCGCATCCGATCCGGGCCTGTGGGTCCAGATCGGCAGCGAAAGACGCCGCCTTGCCCTGACGGAAATTCGGTGGCTGCAGGCCGAGCGCGATTATGTACGGGTGCATATGAACGGGCGCGCGCATCTGGTGAACGCGATGCTGGGCGACATGGAAAGGGCCCTGGACACGCACGATTTCCTGCGGATCCATCGTTCGGCGATCGTGCGGAAGGACAAGGTCCGTGCCGTCCTGCGCGGTCGTTTTTCCACGCCGGTGCTGGAGCTTGATGACGGCCAGCGCCTGCCCGTGGGGCGCAAATATCGGGAGGCGGTGCGGGCGGCGTTCGATTCCGGCGGCTAGGTTTCAAATGCCTGATTCATCGGCAGGCGCGCCAGCCCATTGCGCCCCTTCGCGCCTGGTCGAAATGGAGATGGTCGCGGTGGGCTTCGTTGTAATCGGGCGACAGGACCGTGGCGAAAAGGTCGCAGGCGCCGTCGCGGACCTCGCGTAGAAAACGCCCCTTCGCATCGTCTTCCGCCCAGTCGCCGATCAGCGAGATGCGCGCGCCATCGTCGAGCACGAAGGCGGCGATGTCCACCGCATTGGCGGTGGCATGCTCGCTCCACGCGCCTTCGTCGCGTCCATAAAGCCGGCGGCAATTGTAGCTGCCGAAATGCTCGATGCTGACCACGTCGCGGCCGAAATGGCGCCGCGCGGCCGGCTGGACGACATGCCATTCCCACAGCGCCATCGCGGCGGCGACGGCGCAGCTCGTGCCCAGTCCGTCCGGCCGCCAGGCGATCTCGCGCGATCCGCCGTTCGTGAAGCGCACCGCATCGGCATAACCGCATTGCGCGCCGTCGCTACGCGCCGGCAAAGCGGTGTGGCGCACCCCGGCCTCCGTCAGCAGCGCCCGGCAACGCGGCCCCTCGCCGGCGAGATCGGCGAGCTTGCGGCCCGTGAACAAGCCGATGGGCTGGGTGAGGTCGAGAGACGTCCAGGGCATGTCCTGCGGATGCTTGCGCGCATGGCCGTAGAGCAGCAGCGCGCCGAGGCATGCCAGTGCCAGAAGGACGATGGTCGCGATGGTCCGGCGCAGTCTTCGCATGCTCCCTATCGCCGCCGCGCGGTCTCCAGAGGTTCTGCCGTCACCGGATAGCCGATGCCTTCGGGAATGCAGACGAACTTGCGGCCGTCCCGTTCCTCCACCCAGGGGGTGATGCAGGTCACCGGATGACGGGCGGCATCGGCGCGCGCCTCCTCGATCGAACCGAAGCGGGCGAGCCGTTCCAGGTTGCGACGGGTCGGGAAAATGGCGTGGGCGCGCTCCGCGTCGAGCTCGGCAAGGATGTCTCCCGCGCTCGCCCAGAAGGCCCGCACCGCCTCGGCCTCGGCGACCAGCGGGGCGCGGGCGCCGGCGGGGGCTTCGGCCAGATAGAAGAGCGTGTCGAAGCGGCGCGTTTCGCGGAAATTGGGGCACCAGCGGGCGAAGGGCGTCAGCGCCTCGAGATCGAGCGTCAGGCCGTGGTGATCGAGCAGCGCCGCGAAATCCCCGCCCGCCGCCATCGCCTCGCGCAATGCGGGGGGCGGAGTTGGGGACAGCGCTGGGGCGATCCCGGTCTCCTCTATCGTCTCGCGGATCGCGGCGATGCGGGCGGCGGCGTCGGGCAAGGTGGGGTAGGCCTGCCCCGCTGCCTCGTCCTCCGGATCGATCCGTCCACCGGGGAAAACGAGTGCGCCGGCGGCGAAGGCCATGCGGCCGGTCCGCTCGGTCATCAGCAATTCGGGCGCGCCGCCGGGACGCGCGCGCATCAGCACCAAAGTCGCCGCGGGCATCGGGGGCGGAAGATCGGTCATGCCCGCGTTCAAGCCAGCAAATGCTTCTGGATCTTGCCCCCCGGCGTGCGCGGAAATTCGGAGACGAATTCAAAACTCACCGGCACCTTGTAGGGCGCGAGGCGGGCGCGGCAATAGGCGTCGAGTTCGTCGCGGTCGGGCCGGGCGCCGTTCGCCGGCTGGACGAAAGCGCGGCCGACCTCGCCCCATTTGGGGTCCGGCCGGGCGAGCACGGCGACGGCGGCGACCGCCGGATGCGCGGCGAGCACATTCTCGACTTCGACCGGATAGACATTCTCACCGCCGGAAATGAACATTTCCTTCCGCCGCCCCGCCACCCAATAGAAGCCGTCCGCGTCGCGCCGGGCGAGATCGCCTGAGATCAACCAGCCATCCTCGGTGAACGCGGCGCGCGTCGCCTCCTCGTCGCGCCAATAGCCCGGTGTCACGCCCGGTCCGGCGAAGAGCAGATCGCCCACCTCTCCATCGGCAAGATCGCGGCCTTCGGCATCGACGATCCGTGCGCTGCACAGCAATTGCGGCTTGCCGACGGATCCGATCCGGTCCCAGGCGTCGGCCGGATCGACCAGGAAGGCGGTCGGCCCCGTCTCGGTCATGCCCATCCCGTTGCATACCCGCACGCCGAGGTCGCGATAACGCTCAACCAGCGCATCCGGCAGCGGCGCGCCCCCGCAGCCCCAGTGGCGGACATGGCCGAGCGGCGCGGCGGCGAAGCGCGGATGATCGAGCAGGGCCTGATAGACGGTCGGCACCGCGAAGACGGTGTCGAGCCGCCGCCGTTCGATCAGGCCGACCATCGTTTCCGCCTCGAACGTCTCCATCAGGATGACGCGGCCGCCTGCGATCAGGGTCGGCAAGGCATGGAGATTGATGCCGGCGGTATGAAAATTGGGCAAGAAAGCCACGGTCGTGTCGCGGGCGGTGAGCCCGATCGCCGAGCCGATATTGACATGGTTCGCCACCGCCATCCGATAGGTGTAGGTCACGCCCTTGGGCCGCCCGGTCGTGCCCGACGTGTATAGCAGATACCAGGTCGCGGCCGCCGGCCAGGAGGGGCGCGCACGGCCCGCGGGCGTGCCGGCCAGCGCTGCTTCATAGTCCGCGTCGAGGCTGACCGACGGCGGTGGCGCGGCCAGGCGCGCCACGGTCTCGGTATCCGCCGCGTCATGAAGCAATAGGCTGGGTTCGGCATTGGCGATCAGCGCGTCCAGCTCGGCCGGCGGCATTCGCCAGTTGAGCGGCACCAGCACCGCGCCGAGCTTGGCGCAGCCGAACAGCAGCTCGAAGAAGGCGATACGCTGGCGGCACAGGATTGCAACCCGATCGCCCTTGCGCACGCCGCGCGCCGCGAGCATCGCCGCAGCCGCGTCGGCGCGCGCGTTCAGCTCGGCATAGGTGCGGGTCGCGCCGGTCGTCAGCTCCTCCAGCGCCACCGCGTCGGGCGACAGCGCCGCGCGCTTGGCGGCGAGATCGGGGATCGCGCTCATCATGGCGATCTTGCCTTCAGCCCCTCGGCGATCAGGTCGATCGCCTGGTCCGCGATGCGGGCCGGATCCTCATCCTTGTCCCAGATCGCGTAGCGCATGCCCAGGAACACGCTCATCCCGATCAACGCCCAGGCGCGCAGCTCGTCCGGACCTTCGACGATCTCGCCCCGTGCGCTGGCCTGCGCCAGGCCCTGCCGATAGCCCTCGACGAAGGAACGGTAATGGGCGCGATAGGCGTCCTCGGCGACGAACTGCGCCTCCTCGATGATCCGGTAGAGCTCGGGGTGCTGGCGCGTGAAGGCGATGAAGGCGGCCAGGCCCAGCCGTTCGGCGGCGAGTCGGTCGGGGGCGCCGGCGACGGCTTCGGCGACATGGCTGCGCGTGGCATCGCTCATGTCGCGGACCAGCGCGCGGAACAGCTCCTCCTTGCTTTCGAAATAGGTGTAGAAGGTGCCGAGCGCGACGCCGGCGCGCGCCGTGATCCCCGTGATCGCCGCCTCGTGATAGCCGCGCGCGCCGAATTCCTGTGCCGCCGCCTCCAGCAGCTTGCGCACCGTTCGCCGCCCTCGCTCCGTACGCGGCGCCTTGTCCGCCGAAACTGCGGCCTGCCCCATATCGTTCATTCACCCATCTCCCGGAGTGAACCTGAACCCAGTCTCAACTTCGCGCAAGGGCTAACGAGCCCGGGGGCGATACCCGCATACAGCACTCGATTTGAAAGTTGAACCATATATCAACTTGAACATTGACTCGGTTTTCATGTGAAGGCAGGAGGGACGAGCCGCAGAACTCCGAACAGGCGCGAGCGGCGGGGAGGATATTTGCAGCATTTCATCGCATCGGACGGGGCGCGCATCGCTTATCGTGACACGGGAGTGGCCGGAGACGGCCGCACGCCGCTCGTGTTGCTGCACGGGCTGATGGCGCATGGCGGCTTCTTCCGGGAGCAGGCGCCGCTGGCCGAGAATTTCCGGCTGGTGACGATCGACCTGCGCGGCCATGGCGAATCGCCGGCGCCGGACGGCAAGGCGAGCGTCGAGCGGATCGCCGCCGATGTGACCGGACTGGTCGCCGCGCTAGACCTTGCAGGCGCGATCGGCGTCGGCTGGTCATTGGGCGCGACTGTGCTCTGGCATGTGCTCACCGGCCCCGCCGCATCTCGCTTCGCCGGTGCGGTGGTGATCGACATGACCGCGCGGGTCCGTAACGACGATGAATGGGATCTCGGCCTGTCGCCCGAAGCGTGCGAGGCCCGGTCCCAGGCGATCCGCGACGATTTCGAAAGCTTCGCCCGCAATGCCGGCGAGGGCATTTTCGCCGAGCCGGTGCCGCCACATTTGCGCGAGCTGGCCGGCTGGGCCGGCACCGAATTCGCCCGCGCCGACGCCAAGGCGATTGGGTCGGTCTGGGCCTCGCTGGTCCGCCAGGACGTGCGCGCTTTGCTCACGGGCATCGCCCACCCGACCCTGATCGTCCATGGCGGCCGCAGTCGTCTTTATGGCGACGACACCGCCGATCATCTCGTCGCGGCCCTGCCGGCCGCCGAGGCGGTTCGCTTCGATCAATCCGGCCATGCCCCGCATCTGGAGGAGCCGGACGCCTTCAACCGCACGCTCAAGGATTTCGCGGTGCGCCTGTCTCGCGCGCCCACCATGGAAACAACGCATCGATGAGGAGGAACATCATGTCCCGCACCCGCATTCACACCACCGGCCTGAAACTCGGCGTCGCGCTCGCCGCGCTTGCCGCCGCCGTCCCGATCCAGGCGCAGGACGCGCCGTCGGCGACCGCCGCCGAGGATGCCGATGACGGCACCATCGTCGTCACCGCCCGCCGCCGCGCGGAGAGCCTGATCGACGTGCCGATCGCGATCAGCGTCTATTCCGGCGACCAGCTCGCAGCCGAAGGCGCGCTCGATCTCACCGACATCGGCGATACGACTCCGAACGTGACGCTGGAGGCTTCGCGCGGCACCAATTCGACGCTCACGGCCTTCATCCGCGGCGTTGGGCAGCAGGATCCGGTCGCCGGCTTCGAGGCGGGCGTCGGCATCTATGTCGATGACATCTATCTCAACCGGCCGCAGGCGGCCTTGCTCGATATCTACAATGTCGAGCGGATCGAAGTGCTGCGCGGCCCGCAAGGTACGCTTTACGGCCGCAACACGATCGGCGGCGCGATCAAATATGTCACCCGCCGCATGCCTCGCGACGCCGAGTTGCGCATTCGCGGCACCGTCGGCACTTATGAGCAAGCCGACCTCGTCCTCACCGGCAGCGCCCCGGTCGGCGACGGTACGGTGCGCATCGGCGGCTCGGCGGCGCGCCTGTCGCGCGGCGGCTTCGGCGACAATCTCACCACGGGCGAAGACAATTACAATCGCGACATCTGGGCGGGGCGCGCCGCCATCGAGGTGAACAATGAAGACAATGTCTTCGTGCGCGTTCAGGGCGATTATACCCGCGACAACAGCAATCCGCGCGGCGGCCACCGGCTGATCCCCGGAATCGCGACCGGCGCGCCGGTGCTCAGCAACGTTTATGACAGCCGCGGCGGGCTCGCCGATCCCGAGCAGCGGGTGACCGCCTGGGGCGTCAGCCTGTTTGCGGAGGTGCAGCCCTGGGACAATTGGACGTTGCGCAGCATCACCGCCTATCGCCGCGACCGCAGCGGCACGCCGATCGATTTCGATGCTTTGCCTTCGGTCAACGTCGATGTGCCCGCCGTCTATCGCAACCAGCAGACCTCGCAGGAATTGCAGATCCTCTATGGCAACGGCCCGCTCAACGCGCTGCTTGGCTTCTATTATCTCGACGCGCAGGCGCAGACGATCTTCGACGTGCGCCTCCCGGGCGGGGTCACGGCTCTCACCTTCGGCGACGTGGGCACGGAAACCTACGCGATCTTCGGTGATTTCACTTATGATCTCTCGCCGCAATTCAGTCTTTCGCTCGGCGGCCGCTACACCTGGGACGAGCGCACGTCCGACATCCTGCGCCAGACCTTCCTGGGCGGCGGATCGCCGTTCTTCAACGGCGCGGGCGTCCTCTTCGCCACCACTTCGGACTTTACCGGCACCGCCGATTTCCGGGAATTCACTCCGCGCGCCTCGATCACCTTCAAGCCGGCCGACGATCAGGCGATCTTCGCCAGCTTCGCGCGCGGCTTTAAGGGCGGCGGCTTCGATCCGCGCGGCCAGACGACCGCGTGCCGGACTCCGACAGGCGGCATCTGCAGCGCGGAGCAGGTTTACGACTTCCTGGCGTTCGAGCCCGAAACGGTGACCAGCTACGAGCTCGGCTACCGGGCGCAGCTCCTCGATCGGCGGCTGAACTTCAGCCTGTCGCTGTTCCGGGCCAATTATCGCGACGTGCAGGTGCCCGGTTCGATCGGCGTGACCGTGGGTGGGCAGCAGACCTTCATCGGCGTCACCACCAATGCCGGCCGGGCGCGGTTCCAGGGCCTGGAATTCGAAGGCAATGCGGTGCTCGGGCGCAGCCTGGCCGCCGCGGGCGACTCGCTGAACTTCGCCTGGTCGCTCGGCTATCTCGACGCCAAGTATCTGGAGTTCATCGACGGGCGCGGCATCGACGTCGCGGACCGCCGGGCGATCCAGAATACGCCGGAATGGACCACCAGCGGCACGATCAACTATGGCACGCCCGTCGGCGGCGGCATGCTGAATTTCATCAGCACCTTGTCCTACCGCAGCGCCAGCCAGCAATTCGAGCTGCGTACGCCGGGGCTCGACCAGGGCGGCTTCGCCTTGTGGGACGCGAACCTGGTGTGGCGTTCGGACGACGATCGCTGGTCGGTCGGCCTGCACGGGCGCAACCTCACCAACAAGCGCTACATCGTGTCGGGCTACAACTTCCTCTCGCAAAACCCGGATACCGGCGAATTCAACCGGACCGGGACCGGCGCGCTGATCCCGACGCTGGGCAACGAGGGCGTTCTGACCGCCTATTACGGCAATCCGCGGCAGGTCTATCTGTCCGTCGGCGTCAACTTCTAAGGAGCGATCATGGCGGGGAGCGGGAGCACAAGCGTGGAGAGAAGCCCGGGCGGGCGCGTGCTCCTCATCCTGCTCCTCGCCTACATCTTCAATTTCGTCGATCGCCAGATCATCGGCATCCTGGCGGTGCCGATCAAGGCGGAGCTGGAACTATCCGACCGCCAGCTCGGGCTGATGGGAGGCATCGCCTTCGCGCTTTTCTATTCCGGCCTCGCCATCCCGATCGCCTGGCTCGCCGACCGCTACAACCGGGTGAAGATCATCGCCTGGTCGGTGGCCCTGTGGAGCAGCTTCACCGCGCTCTGCGGTCTCGCCCAGAATTTCTGGCAATTGTTTCTCGCCCGGATGGGCGTCGGCATCGGCGAGGCGGGCGGCGTCGCGCCCTCCTACGCCCTGGTTTCGGATTATTTTCCGAAGGAGCGGCGGGCGCGGGCGCTCGCTTTCTTCTCGCTCGGCATCCCGATCGGCTCGGCGCTGGGCGTCTTCTTCGGCGGCTGGATCGCCTCCAACCTCGATTGGCGCGCGGCCTTCATCATCGTGGGGCTGGCCGGCATCCCGGCCGCCTTGCTGGTCCGTTACGGCATCAAGGAGCCGCCGCGCGGCGCCTTCGACAATGAAGCGGGGCAGGCCGCCGAGCCGGCGCCGCCCTTCGCGCTGGTCGCCGCGACGCTGGCGCGGAAGCCCAGTTTCTGGCTGCTCTCCTTCGGCGCCGCCTCCGGCTCCATCCTCGGCTACGGCCTGATCTTCTGGCTGCCGAGCTTCTTCAGTCGCAGCTACGGGCTGGAGCTGATCGAAGTGAGCTGGTTCTACGGCTCGATCGTGCTGATCGGCGGCATGGCCGGCACCTGGCTCGGCGGCTGGCTGGGCGACCGGACGGGCCCGTCCGATCCAGGCTCCTATGCCCGCATCCCGGCGATCTGCTTCGTCATTACCGCCCCGGTTTTCGCGTTCGGACTGTTCGCCGAATCGCTTGTCACCGGCTGGATCCTCTTCGCGATCGGCCAGATGCTGGCGCTCGCCTGGCTCGGCCCGGTGATCGCCGCCGTCCAGCATATCGTCCCGCCGAACATGCGCGCCACCGCCTCGGCCAGCTTCCTCTTCATCAACAATCTGATCGGGATCGGCTTCGGCATCTCCTTCCTGGGCTTCATGTCCGACACGATGACCGCCACCTATGGCGAGCACGCGCTGCGCTATTCGATCCTCTACGGGCTCGGCTTCTACCTTTTGAGCGCCCTGCTCTACTTCATCGCCTCTAAGCGGCTGGCGAAGGACTGGGTGGCCTAAGTGGCCTAAGTCGCGAAGCTCGGATCGAGCCGGTAGGCCTTGCGCAACAGCGCCGGCCAGGCGAGCAGGTTGGCGCCCATCTTCAGGCTGGCGCGGCCCTGTTCGGCGGCGACTTCGGGCGCGCCCTGCGGGGGATTGTTGAGATTGCCTTCACCCGCCGTCAGCGCCAGCACCTGGGCTTCGCAGGCGCGCTCCAGGAAATAGAGCTTCAGGAACGCCTCGCCGACCGTCTCGCCGACGGTGAGCGTGCCGTGATTGCGGAAGATCATCGCGCTCTTGGTACCCAGATCGGCGATGATCCGCTCGCGCTCGGAAAGGTCGACCGCGATGCCCTCATAATCGTGATAGGCAATCTCCTCGCGGATCACCATCGCGGTCTGGGTGAGCGGCAGCAGTCCCTCGGCATGGGCGGCGACCGCCTGGCCGTTCGGCGTGTGCAGGTGCATCACCGCATGCGCATCCTCACGTGCCATGTGCAGCGCCGAATGGATGGTGAAGCCCGCCGCGTTGGTGATGAACGGCGTCGGCTCGACCGGATTGCCGTTCATGTCCACCTTGACGAGACTGGAGGCCGTCACCTCCTCGAACATCAGCTGGTAGGGATTGAGCAGGAAATGATGCTCCGGCCCCGGCACACGGGCGGAGAGGTGGGTGAAGATAAGGTCGTCCCAGCCATAATAAGCGACGAGGCGATAGGCGGCGGCGAGATCGACGCGGATCTTCCATTCCTCCGGGCTCACCTTGTCCTGCATCAGCGGTATCTCGACGGTCGAAAGCGCATGCGCCTCCGCCATGTTGCGCGATATCGTATCGATGCGTCCCATGTCTCTCTCCCGAATATTATCCGACCCTAACCCTTTGCAGGCTCCGGCGCGACCCTGTCCGGATGGGCGGCGGCAAAGGCGTTGAGCCTTTGTGCATTGGCGTCTGCCCGCGCCAGCGTCGGCCAGCGATTCAGGTCCATGTCGAAGCGGCGGGCGTTGTAGGCTTGCGGCACCAGGCAGATGTCGGCCAGCGTCGGCGTATCGCCGTGGAGAAAGGCCCCGGCCTGGGGCGCGGCGAGGGCCTCCAGCGCGTCGAAACCCTCGGCGACCCAGTGGCGATACCAGTCGTCGCGCGCGTCCTGCTCGACGCCGATCCCGGACAGATATTTGAGCACGCGCAGATTGTTCAGCGGATGCACGTCGCAGGCGATGGTCAACGCCATGGCGATCACGTGCGAGCGCGCCGCCAGGTCTTCCGGCACCAGCCTGGGGTCGCAGACATGATGATCGAGCACGTCCATGATCGCGAGGCTCTGGGTAAGCCGCATCCCGTTCAGCTCCAGCATCGGCACGAAGCCCTGCGGGTTGCGGGCACGATACTCGTCGGATCGCTGCTCGCCCTCCAGCAGGTTCACCGGCACGCGATCGAAGGCGATGCCCTTGAGATGGAGCGCGATGCGCACGCGATAGCTCGCCGAGGAGCGCCAATAATCGTAGAGGACCGGCGTCGTCATGGGATCAGCATAGCTGCCGGGGAGCGCGCGGGGAATGTCGGTAAACGGAATTTGGGCGAAGATTCACAAATGGCTGGCGCTGCTGATGGCGATCCAGATCCTGTTCTGGTTCGGCAGCGGACTGTTCTTCGCCGTCGTGCCGATCGAGCGGGTGCGCTCCGAGCATATGATCGCCGAGCGGACGGCGCCGCCCGTGCCGTTCGACATGGCGGCGGACGCGCTGTTGCGGCTCGGCTCGGCGGGCGTGACTGGCGAGCGGATCGAAATTCGCACTATGCTCGACCGCCCCGTCCTGCTCGTCCATCGCGGCGAGGAAAGGCCGCGCCTGTTCGATCTCGCCAGCGGACAGCCGCTGTCGCCGATCCCGATGGAGCTGGCGGTGCGGATCGCCGAGGCCGATCATGCCGGCGACGCGCGGGCTGCGCGGGTCGAGCTGATCCGCGAGGCCGGCGGGGAATATCGCGGCGCCGTCCCCGCCTGGCGCGTCGCCTTCGACGACGGCGCCAACCGGGCGCTCTATGTCGCCGCGGATAGCGGGCAGGTGACGGCGCGCCGCTCGACCTTGTGGCGGACCTTCGATTTTCTCTGGGGCCTGCACATCATGGACTGGCGCGGCCGCACCGATTTCAACACCTGGCTGCTGATCATTTCGACCGCGCTCGGCCTGATCGTCGTCGTCTCCGGCATCGTCATGCTGCCGAGCCGGCTGGGCTATACCGCCTGGCGCCGCCGGCGCCGGGCGGACAGACTCAATGCGAGGCAAATACGGACAGACGACCGTCCCGCGTGAAGGCGATCGTCTGATAGGGCTCGCGCTCGTCGCCCTGCTCCATGCCGGGCGATCCGATCGGCATGCCGGGCACAGCGATGCCCAATATGTCCGGCCGCTCGTCGAGCAGGCGCACGATGTCGGCGGCCGGCACATGGCCTTCGACCACATAGCCGCCGATGGTGGACGTGTGGCAGGAGTGCAGTTGTTCCGGCACGCCCAGCCGCTGCGAGACGGGGTGCAGATTGGGCACGTCGGTCACATTGGCGGTGAAGCCGGCGGCGCGCAGATGCTCGATCCAGCCGGTGCAGCAATCGCAGGTCGGCGTCTTCACCACCTCGATCACGCGCGGGCGCGGCGCGGCGGCGCAGGCGGCCAGCGCCAGCGGCGCGAGCAGGATGAAACGCCGCGAAACGCCTTCCGTCATCAGAACCATGCTCTCACTCCCATCAACAGGCTCCAGCCGCCGGCGCGCTCGCCCGCCAGCCGGCGATAATCGGCGGTGCCGCCAAAGGCACGTTCATATTCGACCCCGACATAAGGCGCGAATTCCGGCACGAACTCGTAGCGCAGGCGCAGACCGGCTTCGGCCTTGGCGAAGCCGGAGCCCAGGCCCAACTCCGGCACGTCCTGCGCGCTCAGCTCGATCTCGGCGGCGGGCTGGAGGATCAGGCGCTGGGTGAGGCGCAGATCATATTCCGCCTCGAACCGCGCGGTGACTTCGCCCTTTTCGGAGAGGAAGGCGGTGGCCGCGACCTCGAACCAGTAGGGCGCGAGGCCGTTGACGCCGAGCACCGCCCAGGCCCGGTCCGCGCCCCGGCGGAAATCCGCGCGCGCGCCGAGCCTCATATCGAACCAGGGATCGATGGCGTGGCTCCAGAGCGCCTGCGTTTCCACCTCCTCGACGCCATCGTCGAACCCGCCTTCCCCCCGGCTGGCGAGGACGAAGCGGTCGGTGGCGGTGCCGTAGGAGAATTCGACGCCTTCCCAGCCATAGCCGTCGCCGCCGCGCCGGAACGCAACCTCGAGCCGGTCGATCAGGAAGCGCGCGGTGCGCATGCCGCCATGCTCGGCGGCGATGGCGGCGCGGACGGCGGCCATTTCGGTGGGGTCGAAAATCGTGTCGGCGGCATGGGCCGGGCCGCTCAGCGCGCCGGGCGGGGGCGGGGCGATGGGAGGCGCCGTGGTTTGCGACGGCATGGCGTGGCCCGCATGGGGATCGGGCGCCGGTTCGGGGGGCGTCATGCGATGCCCCGCATGGGGATCGGGCGTGGCCGGTCGCGGCGGCGCGTGACCCGCATGCGGGTCCTGCGCGGGCGGCGGCGGAGCCGGGTGGTGGCCCTGATGCTGGCTGTGATCGTGCCCCTGGGCAAGCGCGGGGGCGGCGCAGGCGGCGAGGAGGAGGGAGAGGAGCCGGATCATGCCGCCTCTCCATCCATCGGCCGGACGGTGACTGTGCGCATCATCCCGGCATGCATGTGGTAGAGCAGGTGGCAGTGGAACGCCCAGTCGCCGGGCGCGTCGGCGGTGAGATCGAACTCGACGATGCCGCCGGGCAGCACGTTCACCGTGTGCTTCAGCGGGTGGTGGCCTTCATGGCCGTTCACCAGCTCGAAGAAATGGCCGTGCAGATGGATGGGGTGCGCCATCATCGTGTCGTTGATCAGGCGCACCCGGACCCGCTCGTCCCGCTCGAAGCGCAGCGGCTCGGGATTCTGGCTGAAGCGCAGGCCGTCGAACGACCACATGAAGCGCTCCATATTGCCGGTCAGGTGGACCTCGACGGTTCGGGTCGGCGCGCGGCTGTCCGGGTTCGGGTTCAGCGACACGAGATCGCGATAGGTCAGCGTCCGGTGGCCGACATTTTCGAGGCCCAGGCCCGGTTCGCCGGTGCGGTCCGTCGGCATGGGCGCGATCATCTCGACGCCGGGATTGAGATCGACCTGCGGGGCGTTGGCGCCGTCGCGCATGGCCATGTTGTGGTCCATGCCGGCATGATCGCCATGGCCCATGCCCATGTCGGCCATCGACAGCAACGGACGTTCCCGCAAGGGAGGCACCGCCGCCTCCATCCCCAGGCGCGGCGCCAAAGTGGCGCGGCCGAGGCCGGAGCGGTCCATCGCCTCGGCGACGAACGTATAGGCTTGCGGCTCGCGGGGCTGGACGATCACGTCATAGGTTTCGGCGACCGAGATCTGGAATTCGTCCACCTCCACGGGGCGCACGTCGATGCCGTCGGCGTTGACGACGCGCATCGGCAGGCCCGGAATGCGGACGTTGAAGATCGTCATCGCGCTGGCGTTGATGATGCGCAGGCGCACCCGCTCGCCCGGCGCGAACAGGCCGGTCCAGTTCTCCCCCGGGCCGTGGCCGTTGATCAGATAGGTGTAGGTGGTCGCGTTGACGTCGAGGATGTCGGTCGGGTCCATCCGCATCCGGGCCCACATCGCCCGATCCGACGCCGAAAGGCGCGGTCCGCCATCGCCCGCCAAGGTCTGGCGCCGCCGGTTGAAATAGCCGGCCTGCTGTCGCAGCTTCACCATGATCTGGTGGGGATGGAGGAAGCTCCAGTCGCTGAGCACGATCACATGCTCGCGGTCGTAAGCCACCGGATCGGCCCCGGCCGGATCGATCACCAGCGGGCCGTAATGCCCCTGCTGCTCCTGAAGTCCGCTATGGCTGTGATACCAATAGGTGCCCGTCTGCCGCACCGGAAATTCGTAGGTGAAGGTCTCGTGCGGGCGGATGCCGGGAAAGCTGATGCCCGGCACGCCATCCATCTCGAACGGCAGGAGCAGGCCGTGCCAGTGGATCGAGCTGTCCTCGTCGAGATGGTTGGTGACGTGGAGGCGCACATTCTGTCCGTCGCGCAGCCGGATGAGCGGCGCGGGCAGGGTGCCGTTGACGGTGATCGCATGCCCGCTGCGCCCGCCAGTCGTGAAATGGCTGTGGCCGATGGCGAGGCGGATGTCCTCGCCGGACAAAGTGGCGCCGATGCCGGCGCTGCCGCTGGTCGCCCAGGCGGGGAACAGGCCGGCGGCGCCGAGGCCCAGCGCCCCGGCGAGGAAGGTACGGCGGGGAAGCGCGAGACGATCGGTCACCGGCTTTCCCCCGCCAGTCCTTCGAGGATCGGGCAATCGGGGCGCGATCCGTTCCGGCAGGCCGCGACGAGACCGCTCAGCACCTGCTCCATCTCCTTCAATTCTCCGATCTTGCCGCGGATTTCCGCGATTTGGGCTTCGGCGGCGGCACGCACGTCCCGATTGGAACGCCCGCCGTCGCGGTAGAGCCCGAGCAGATGGCGGCATTCGCCGATCCCGAAGCCGAGATTGCGGGCGCGGGCGATAAAGGAAAGCTCGTGCACGTCCCTGTCGCCATAATCGCGATAGTCGTTGTGGCGCCGCGCCGGGGCGACGAGGCCGATCTGCTCGTAATAACGGATGGTCTTGGCCGGCAGGCCACTGCGCCGTGCTGCTTCACCGATGTTCATATATGTGCCTCCTGCGCCTTCCAGTGACAGGAAGGTCAAGACATGGGCGGATGCGGGCGGCGGCGATGATCGCCGCTGCCTCATATCCTTATTCGGCGTGGTGGTCCGCGTGCGCGTCCTGCCGGTCCCTGGCTTCGCAGCAGGCGGGACGGCGGCCGTCCTCGCCTTCGGCGCAGCATTCGGGCGTCCGGCCATCGGCGTCGCGGGGGCAGCATTCGCCGCGATGACCGTCATGGCCCTCGTGCCGATCATGTCCCCGATGGTCGCCATGTTGCGGGCCATGACCCTGATGCGCAGGCGCCGGAGCGGGCTGGGGCGCGGTTTGCGCCATAGCCGGTGCGGCGACCGCGAAAGCGGCCGCCAGGATGAGGATTTTCATGTCAGTCTCCTGGAAATCGAATCGAGGAATCGAAATCGTCAGGAGCGGCGTGGAGGGGGAGGATCGGCTTCCGGATGGATGCCCCGGAACGCGGTGAGCGCGGTCGGCGTCAGTGGGGCCGCAGGCGGTGCGAAGCCGGCGATTTGGGGCGGCAGCGCGGGCGCGACGGCGGCACAGGCGACCATGCAATCGATTGCCGCCTTGCTCGGCTTGCCGGGCTCCGGCATCGGCATGTCCTCGCAATGGCCGGACATCGCCATCGCCATCGGGGCGGCATGGTGGTCCATGCCGGCCGCCTCCGCCATACCCATTCGGCCAAACGGCGCGATCAGCAGCGCGACGAGTGCGAATAGCGGCAGGAGGCGCAGGGCAGTCACGTCCGCCTGCCTAAACGCTTGCGCCGCCTCGCGCAATCAGGGGCCGATATCGCCGCGCCGTTCGCGCAGGGTGCGGGCCGGCCGTTCCGCCAGGCCGAGCGCGTTGGCGACGGCATCGTCCCAGCCATAGGCGTCCAGCCGGTAACGCACCCTTCCGTCATCGACGAAGGCAGTCTGATACATCAGCCGCACCGGGATCGGCCGGGGCAGGGGCACGAACGCCTCGTCGCCGCCGGCGCGGGCGCGCTCCCATTCGGCGCGCACGCCTTCCTGTTCCGCAATCATCGCGGCGAAGCCGAGCGCGTCCTGCACCCGGACGCAACCATGGCTGCGATGGCGGTCGTCCTCGTCGAACAAGGCCTTGGCCGGCGTGTCGTGCAGATAGATGGCGTGATCGTTCTGCATGTCGAACTTGACGAGGCCGAGCGAATTGGTCGGCCCCGGACGCTGCACGATCCAGCCGTCGCGCCATTCCATGTTGTTGCGACGCATATAGGCCGCGCCGCGCGGCGCAATCTCGCCCTGCTCGATCGAGCGCGGCACCGTCCAGGTCGGATTCGCGACCAGCCGGTAGAGCGGCGAACCGAGCTCAGGCGTTTCCGTGCCCGGCTCGCCGACCACGGCGCGGCGCCGGTCGGCGACCGATCCGTCGCGCCAGTAAGTGAGCATCGCGGCGGCGGTGTTGACGTCAATCCGCGTCGCCGGCGCTTCGCGGGCCAGCCAGCGGCGGCGATCGAGATTGACCGCCAGCGCGCGCATCCGCCCGATCGCGCCCTCATTGATCGCCGCCAGCGTGTCGGCATCGATCGCGCCATTGGCGGTCAGCCCATAATCCTCCTGGACGCGCCGGACCGCCGCAGCCAGATCGGGGTCGAGCCGTGCCGGGGCCTCCCCGGCGCGCTCCAGATAGCCGTCGGCGGCGAGCGCGGCGGCGATGGCGGGGAGGCGCGGATCGGCGGCGCCAGGCTGGATCGTGCTGCCGGCCGGAATGGCCTCGCGCGGCTGTGCCCCATTCGCCTGTTCGCGCGCCGCGACATAGGCTTCGGACAGGCGCCGATAGTCGTTATCCTGCGGCGCCAGGCCGTTCAGCCAGTCGGCGACGTTGCCGCCGCCCTCGAGCGTCTGGCCCAGCCCGGCGGCTATGTCGGTGTCGGGCCGGGGCAGGGTATAGATTTCGCGCAAGCGTCGGGGATCGGCGCGGCCAAGCGCCAGCGCCCGGGCATAGGCCAGGGCGGCGGCGCTCAACGCCGCCTCGCGCGCCGCTGGCGTCTGGTCCTCCGCGAGATCGCCGAGGAACGTCGCCGGATCGAGCCCGTGACGCGGGGCCGCGCCGATCGCCTCGACCAGCGCCTGGGCATTGCCGGCATTCCAGGCGGGCTGCCACTGCCGGGCCTCGTAGAAGCCGCGCAGATCGTCCGTCGTCACCGCGGCCTGCAGATCGGCCACCGAAATCCGGCTCGGCTGCACCGCCGCAATGCCGTTGCCGCCATCGCCGCTGCCGGCATTGGTGCAGCCGGCGACGGCGATCAGCAGCGCCAGCGTCACATATCCTCTTTTCACGCAATCACTCCCCGAACGCGGAACATTATCGCCATCAACGCGCCGAAGCGGGCGAGCGATCCCGGGCTTCCTCTTAAGCCTTGCTTAGGCATTGGCCGGCATCGTGCGCCGTTGGAGGAGATATGCCGCGTGACGATGGCGCAACTGGCCTTTCTGCCCGTCAACAACGGTCGTCGCGCGGAACGCCGCGTGGTGAACCTCGCCGCGCGGCTGCGCGATCGCGGCGCACGGGTCGTCGAGATCGACGTCGTCAACCTGTCCACCGACGGCTTCATGGCGAGCGTGCCGATCGCGCTGGAAATCGGCGCCTTCGCCTGGCTGAAGCTGGGCGGCATCGAGCCGCAGGCCAGCAAGCTCGTCTGGATGGAAAACGGCCATGCCGGCTTCGAATTCGTGACGCCCCTCCATGACGCCACGGTCGAGCTTGCCCTGGCGCTGGGCCGCAAGCCGGTGCCGCAAGGCCATTTCGGGACGCCCGGCCGGCGCTAGCGCCGCCGTTGCGGATATCGATCGCCGCCCCTAAGGCTGGCGCGTGGAGCACAGCCAGAAGGAGACGGTTTTGGCCGAAGATTCGGAACGCGCGCGCGTCGTCGGGCAGATATTCGAGCCCGGCACGCTGGTGGAGATCGATGGCCGGCATTTCGAGCGCTGCGTGTTCGACAATTGCGTCTTCGTCTATCGCGGCGGCCAGACCCCGGTCCTTGAAGGCAGTATCACCAACGGCGAGATTCGCTTCCAATTCGAGGATGCGGCCCGCAACACGATCGAAGTGCTGCGCTGGATGCGCGCCGCCGCCGGGCAAAGCTTCATCGAGCAATTGCTGGTCACGCAGGAAACCCCGGCGAATTGAAACCGGCCGCTGGGGCCGGGAGTGGTGCCGCTTAGGTGACTCGAACACCTGACCCCATCATTACGAATGATGTGCTCTACCAGCTGAGCTAAAGCGGCCCGTTCCGGGAAGGCGGGCCAATATCAGCGCGTCCCGCGAAAGACAAGCGGGCGGCGCGGGGCCAGGCTTAACCATATCTCAACCACGTTGGGTGCACTTTCGAAGCTCGTGAAGAATGGCGGGGGCCTGGCGCCGGCATGGACAGCTTTCGGGGTTTCGAGGACGATACGGCGCTGACGCCGGTGCCGGAGGAGGAGCCCGTGATGGAGGCGCCGCCGGAGATCGGCGTGGACGAACGCCGGATGCATGTACGCGCCTACAATTACTGGGTGTCCCTGCTCGACGGGCGCGATTATCCGTCGATCAGCGACGTCGATCCCCACACGATAGAGGATTTCGGGCCGAACAGCGTGCTGCTCGATTTCTCGAAGAGCGAGCACGATCCCGGCATAGCCTTCCTGGGCACCGCCCTGCGCGCGGAATGCGCGCTGGAGCGGGACATCCAGGCGATCAGCCAGGTGCCCGCGCGCTCGCTGCTGTCACGGCTGACCGACCATTATCTCCAGATCATCGCGAATCGTGCGCCGATCGGTTTCGAGGCCGAGTTCGTCAGCGATCTCGGCAAGAACATGCTTTATCGCGGCATCCTGATGCCGCTCTCGTCAAACGGCGAGGCGATCGACTTCATCTACGGCGTCATCAACTGGAAGGAGATGGCGGACAGCGAGATGCTGGACAATCTCGCCGGCGAGGTCGCGCGAGCGGCCGGTGCGACGGCGAGCGGTTCCGCGGAAAGCGCGGGCTGGGCCGATGGCCCCAGCGCCGGCTTCGCCGACTTTCCGGATGAGGCGCCTGCCGAGGCCGAAATGCCAGCCGCCGACGACGCCACTTTGAGCCTGTGGTCCGATGCCGATGGGCTGGCGGACCGCCTGGTCGCCGCGCGCGAGGGCGCGGAGGCGGCGCTTGGCGCCGACCAGCGCAGCCGGGCCGCGCTCTACCGCGCGCTCGGCCTCGCTTACGATTTCGCGCTTGCCGCCGACGAGGATCCGGACGGATACGCCGAACTGCTCGAGGATGCCGGGCTGAAGGTCCAGGCGCGCGCGCCGATGACGCCGATCGTGAAGCTCGTCTTCGGCATCGGCTACGACAAGACCCGCCTCACCGAATTCGCTGCCGCTCTGTCCTGGGCGGACCGCACCGGCGTTCCCGCCGGCGCGCTCGCCGAGCTGATCGAGGGGCATGACGGCGGCCTCAAGGGCATCGTCGCCGCCGAGCGCGCTTTCCGTCGCCGCCCGAGCAAGCCGGATCGCTGGGCAGAGATCCGCGCCGAGCTGCAGGCCCGGCCGCCGCTGGCGAAGGTGGACGTCGCCGTGTCGGGCGAAGAGGATTTTGTTCTGCTCGTCGCGCGCCGCGAGGCGGACGGCCTCGCCATCGTCGCGCCGGTCGCCGATGCGAAGCTGGTCGAACAGGCGATCCGCAAGTCCGCGGCCTGATCCCGTGCTGGCTTCGGCCGGCGCTTCCATGATATAATATGCGGAGCAGGGGATTTCGCGGAGGCCGTCTCATGCGTCCCCTTCTCCTTGCCGTCTTGCTTCTCGCCGCCGCACCGGGTGCGACCCAGCCCCAGAATGCGCCGCAGATCGTCGAGGTTCAGTTGTCGAGCTTCGCCTTCACGCCCAGTTCCTTGCGCTTGCGGGCCGGCGCACCGGTGGTGCTGAGGCTCGTCAACGGCGCGAATGGCGGTCACAATTTCTCGGCGCCCGACTTCTTCGCGGCGGCGACCCTCGCGCAGGGGCAGAATGCCGCCATCGCGCGCGGCACGATCGAGGTGCCTGCGCATGGAACGGTCGAGATCGCGCTGACCCCGGCGCGCGGACGCTATGCGCTGCGCTGCACGCACACGCTTCACACGGCGTTCGGAATGCGCGGCGAGATCGTCGTCGAATGACCCCCAAGCCTTGCCCGCCCGCGCGCGGCAAGGCTATAGGCCAGCCAAAATGACGGCCCCTCTTGGGCCGGTTCCGGGAGCGGTCGATTATGCATTCCGATGGCAAGTCAGGGCAGGGCGCCGACGATCGGCGTCTGACCAATGAGCTCGTCCACATCCTGTGCGACGGCGCGCTGCCCGGCGAGTTGGCGGATTTTCCCGAAGCGGAGCGGCGCGAGGCGGCGGCCTTCATCGCAGAAGCGGCGCGGCTGAGGCCGCCCGGCATGGCGATCGTCCGGCTCGAATCCTCGGGCACCGAAATCGGGCGGCGGCGGATGCGGCTGTGCATCGCCAATGAGGACATGCCCTTCCTGGTCGATTCGGTCGCCGCCGCGATCGCCGCGCGGGGCCTCATCATCCACCGCCTGCTGCACCCGGTGATCGCTGCCAGCCGCGATGCCGACGGGATGCTGACCACGGTCGCACCGGCTGGCGAGGGCGCGCGCGAATCGCTGATGTACCTGGAGATCGACCGCGCCGATGCGCGCGGTCGCGCCGAGCTCACCGCCGAGCTGCACCAGGCGCTCGCCGACGTGCGCGCGGCGGTCGAGGACTGGCCCGCGATGCGGGCGCGGATGCGCGCCGACGCCGCTTCGATCGAGGATGCGGAAGGCCGAGCTCTGCTCGAATGGTTCGCCGACGGGGCGATGACCATGCTGGGCTTCGAAGTCGAACGGCCCGGCGTGCCCTCGTCCGAAGGGCTCGGCGTCTATCGTTCGCCCAGCCCGCCCGACGAGGAAGGCGGCTCGGAAGGCGCGATCCGCTATTTCGAGAAGGGCGGCGCGGTGCCGCTGTCGGCCAAAGCGGAGCGCAAATCGACCGTCCATCGCCGCGTGCCGCTCGATCTCGTCGCAGTGCCGATCCGCGATGCCGGCAAGATCACGGGCATCGGCGTCCATGCCGGCCTGTGGACCAGCCAGGCGCTCAGCGCGCCGGTCGAAGACGTGCCGGTGCTCCGCCGCCGCCTCGCGGAACTGGAGGCCGAGTTCGGCTTCGATCCCAAGGGACATAGCGGCAAGGCGTTGCGCCACGCCTTCACGTCGCTGCCGCACGATTTGCTGGTCAACCTCGACCGGGATTCGGTGAAGTCGCTGGTGCTGACCCAGATGTCTCTGGCCGATCGGCCGCGCCCGACGCTGATCCTGGTCCGCTCGATCCTGAAGGGGCATCTCTTCGCCTTCGTCTGGCTGCCGCGCGACGAGCTCACGACGCGGCGCCGGGTCGAGATCGGCGAGATGCTCGAACAGGCCGCGAAGGGCGTGATCGGCAGCTGGTCGGTCGAGCTGGGCGACGGCGATCTCGCTTTGGTGCGCTACACGCTCGGTGTTTCGACCAAGGCGCCGACGCCGGATTCGGTCGCGCTCGATCACCGGCTCGACGAAATGGTGCGCGGCTGGGAGCCGGCGGTGGAGGCCCTGCTCGCCGAGCGGGTCGGCGCCAATCGCGCGGCGCGCCTCGCGCTCACTTATGCCGCGACCTTCCCGGCCGCCTATCGCGCCCGTTATCCGATCGACGATGCGGCCGAGGATATCTTGCGCCTGGACGCGCTGGGCGGCGACAAGGCCCGTTCGGCGCGCTTCTACCGGCTGCCGATCGATCCGGACAATCAGCTCCGGCTGAAAATCTACCGGATGGGCGGGTTGCTGTCGCTGTCCGACGTCGTCCCGGTGCTGGAGAATTTCGGTTTCAACGTGCTGAAGGAGGCACCGACCCGGCTGGAGGGCGGCAGCACCGGCCATATTCACGAATTCACCGTGGCGCTGCCCGACGGCGTTTCGGTCGTGCCGCTGCTGGCCCGCGCGGATGTGATCGAGGAATCGATCGCGCAGGTGCTGGAGGGCGCGGCGGAAAATGACGCGTTCAATCAGCTGCTCGTCTCGGTCGGCCTCGATCCCCGGGGCGTGGTGCTGCTGCGCGCCTGGTTCCGCTACCTGCGCCAGACCGGCCTTTCCTACGGCCTCGTCACCGTGGTCGAGGCGCTGCGCAAGGCACCGGACGTCGCGCGCGGCCTTATAGAGCTGTTCGGCGCACATCACGATCCGGCGCTCGGCAAGGGCCGCGAGGAAGCGGTCGCTGCCGCCGACAAAAGGATCGAGAAGGGACTCGCCGCGGTCGCCGCGATCGACGAGGACCGCATCCTGCGCCTCATCCGGGGCGTGATCGGCGCAGTGCTGCGCACCAACGCCTTTGCCGGCGCGGGGCGCGAGGCGCTGTCCTTCAAGCTCGATTCCGCCGCCGTGCCAGGCCTGCCCGCGCCGCGACCCTGGCGCGAAATCTGGGTCTATTCCCCGCGCATCGAGGGTATCCACCTGCGCGGCGGGCCGATCGCGCGCGGTGGTTTGCGCTGGTCCGATCGGCGCGACGATTTCCGCACCGAGATTCTGGGCCTGATGAAGGCGCAGCTCGTCAAGAATGCGGTCATCGTGCCGACCGGCGCGAAGGGCGGCTTCTATCCCAAGCAGCTTCCCAATCCGGCGGAGAATCGCGACGCCTGGCTGGCGGAGGGCACGGAAAGCTATCGCATTTTCATGCGCGCCTTGCTGTCGATCACCGACAATATCGTCGACGGCAAGGTGGTTCATCCGATCGACGTCACCATCCATGACGGCGAAGATCCCTATTTCGTCGTCGCCGCCGACAAGGGCACGGCGACCTTTTCCGACGTTGCCAACGCGATCGCGGTGGAGCGCGGTTTCTGGCTGGGCGACGCCTTCGCCTCGGGCGGCAGCCAGGGTTATGATCACAAGGCGATGGGCATCACCGCCAAGGGCGCCTGGGTTTCCGTCCAGCGCCATTTCCGCGAGATGGGCGTCGATGTGCAGAAGGAGCCGATCACGATCGCCGGGGTCGGCGACATGTCCGGCGACGTGTTCGGCAACGGCATGCTGCTTTCGAAGGCGCTTCTGCTGGTTGCCGCCTTCGATCATCGCCACATCTTCCTCGATCCCGCTCCCGATGCGACGAAGAGCTGGAAGGAGCGCAAGCGCCTGTTCGACCTGCCGCGCTCAAGCTGGGCCGATTATGATGCGGAGCTGATCTCCAAGGGCGGCGGCATCTTCCCGCGCAGCCAGAAGTCTATTCCCTTGAGCCGCGAGGTCCGTGCCCTGCTCGGCGTCGAGGCCAAGGAGATGGAGCCGGCCGCGCTGATCAGTGCGATTCTGCGCGCGCCGATCGATCTCATCTGGTTCGGTGGCATCGGCACCTATCTGAAGGCCAGCCACGAGAACAATGCCGAGGTCGGCGATCCGGGGAATGACGCGATCCGCGTATCCGCCGCCGAGCTGCGCGCCAAGGCGATCGGCGAAGGCGCCAATCTCGGCGTCACCCAGGCCGCGCGCATCGAATTTTCCGAGTTGGGCGGCCGGATCAATACCGACTTCATCGACAATTCGGCCGGCGTCGATTGCTCGGACAACGAGGTCAACATCAAGATCCCGCTCAACCGCGAGGTGATCGAGGGGCGGCTCGGCATGGAGGCGCGCAATGCGCTTCTGGCCGAGATGACCGACGACGTTTCCGCGCTGGTGCTGGAGGACAATCGCCTGCAGACGCTGGCGCTTTCGATCGCCGAGCGCGGCGGCGCGGCGGCCTTGCCGCGCTTCGTGCGCGTTATCGAGCTGCTCGAGGAGAGCGGCCGGCTCAACCGTGAGGTGGAAGGGCTGGAGAGCAACGAGGAACTGCTCCGTCGCGCCCAGCAGAATCACGGTCTCACCCGGCCGGAGCTGGCGGTCTTGCTCTCGACCTCCAAGATGCAGCTCCAGGCGGCGATCGAGGCGGCGGATTTTCCGAGCGATCCGACGCTCGAGCCTGAGCTGCTCGCCGCCTTCCCGCCGGCGATGCGCGAGCGGCATCGCGACGCGATCCTGGCGCACCGGCTGCGGCGCGAGATCATCGCGACCAAGATCGCCAACCGCATCGTCAACCGGCTCGGCATCGTCGCGCCCTTCGCACTGACCGAGGAGGAGGGCGCCGCCTTCGGCCAGGCCGCCGCCGCATTCGTCGCCGCCGAGCGCCTGTTCGACATGCCGGCCTTATGGGCCGAGCTCGACCGGGCCGACCTGCCCGAACAGGTGCGCCTCGCCCTGTTCGAACAGGCCGGCACCGGCCTGCAGCATCACATCGCCGACCTGCTGCGCTGCACGTCGCCGGACGAGCAGCCCGGCGAGATCGTCGCGCAGATACGTCCCGGCCTCGACAAGCTCGCCGCCGCGGTCGACGATCTGCTGCGCGCCGAGCCCAAGGCGGAAGCGGGCGAGCGCCGCGCCGAGCTGGAGGCGATGGGCGCGCCGCGCACCCTTGCGGCGCGAATCGTGAGATTGTTCGAGATGAACGGCGCAGTCGGCCTTGCCGTGCTGGGCCGCAAGCTCGGCGTGGACGAGGTGGCGCTGACCCGGGCCTATACGCGGCTCGGCGAGGCGCTGGGTCTCGATTGGGCGCAGAACGCCGCCAATCATTTCCAGGCGACCGACCAGTGGGAGCGACTTCTCACCGCCGGCCTGGCCCGGGATTTCGAGCAGCTCCGGCTCGATTTCCTCGCCCGGCGCAAGAGCGCGGATCCCAATGCGGCTGTGGAGAAATGGGTCGCGGATCAGGGTGCGCGGATCGATCAGTTCCGCCGCACCGTCGATCGCGCCCGGGCGGCGGCGACCACCACGGCCCCGATGCTCGCCCAGATCGCGACGCAGGCACGGGTGCTGCTGGGGCGGTGATTGACCCGAAGCTCCAACTGTATCACTAAAACAATACAGTTGGAGCTTCGTCGATGCTGACCCTTTTCGCCACCCTCGCGCTGCAAGCGGCCATTCCCGACGGTCCGGCGCTGACCGGGATCATCCGCGCCCGCGACGCCGAATTCTTCGCTCTGGCGTTCGACGGCTGCGATCCGGAGCGGCTGCGCACCATGCTGACCCCGGATTTCGAGATGTATCACGACCGCGGGGGCTTCGTGGCTCAGGACGCCGAGGCGTTCGTGCGCGACTATGCGCAATCCTGCACGGCGCTGCAGGCGCCGGATGCCTGGCGCTCACGCCGCGAGCTGGTCGCCGCCAGCCTGAACGTCCATCCCGTTCCCGGCTATGGCGCGATCGAAGATGGCGAGCATCTCTTCTACGAACGGCAGGGCGATGGGCCGGAGCGGCTGGTCGGCCGCGCACGCTTCACCCAATTGTGGCGGCTGACGGACGACGGCTGGCGCCTCGCCCGCGTCTTCAGCTACGCCCATGCCCCGGCGGATTAGCCGCACCCGCCCGCGCGAACAGCCAGACCCGGATCGCGCTGGCGAGGTTGGGTGGATCGGCCATCGCGATCCGCTCGGCGTCGATGCGAGCGACCAGCGCGTTCAGTGGCAATTCCTCAGCCTCCGCCGTATCCCGGAGCGCGTCCCAGAAGACCGGCTCCAGGCTGATCGAGGTCGCGTGGCCGGCGATCATGATCGAGCGTTTCACCGGCCCCATGAGCGTCAATACATGTGCTGGCCGCCGTTGATCGACAGCGTGCTGCCGGTCACGAAGCCCGCATCCTCGCCGGTGAGGAAGACGACGCCGCGCGCGATCTCGCTGGCCTGGCCGAGCCGGCCGACGGGAATCTTGGCGACGATCTTGGCGAGCACGTCCTCCGGCACGGCGGCGACCATGTCGGTGTCGATATAGCCTGGCGCGATCGCGTTCACCGTGATGCCCGCGCGCGCGCCTTCCTGCGCCAGCGCCTTGGTGAAGCCGTGAATGCCGGATTTGGCGGCGGCATAATTCACCTGGCCGTACTGCCCCGCCTGGCCGTTGATCGATCCGATATTGACGACGCGGCCATATTTGCGGTCGTTCATGCCGTTCCACACCGCCTTGGCCATGTTGAAGCAGCCGCCCAGATTGATGTCCATCACATCGTCCCAGGCCTGGCGGTCCATCCGCTTCATCGTCCCGTCGCGAGTGATGCCGGCATTGTTGACCAGCACGTCCACCGGCCCGAGCTCGCTCTCGATCTGCGCGACACCGGCGACGCAGGCGTCGAGATCGGACACGTCCCATTTATAGGCCTTGATGCCGGTCCGGTCGGTGAAGTCCCGCGCCTTTTCGTCATTGCCGGCATAATTGGCCGCGACGGTTAGCCCCGCGTCCCGCAAGGCGATGCTGATCGCCTCGCCAATGCCTCTCGATCCGCCCGTGACGACTGCTACGCGTGCCATGAATCGCTCTCCTGATTTTTTCTGTGAGAGCAGGCTTATGACGGGGGCAGCCATCCTTCAAGTTCGCGCGCGATCAGCGTGCGCAGCATGGTCATGCCGGGTTCGCCGTCATTGAGGCAGGGGAGATAGGCGAAGCGCCGCCCGCCGGCCGCCTCGAACGTCTCCTTTCCCCTTATCGCCAGCTCCTCCAGCGTCTCCAGGCAATCGGCCGAAAAGCCGGGCGCGACGATGGCGATGTCGGTGATGCCCTTGGCCGGCAGCCCGGCGAGCACCTGATCGGTCGCCGGCTCCAGCCATTTCGCCCGGCCGAAGCGCGACTGAAAGGTGACGACAAGCTCGCGGCCCAGCGCCTCGGACAGCAGCCGCGCCGTCTTCCGGCAGTGGCAATGATAGGGATCGCCGAGATGAAGCGTGCGCTCCGGCATGCCGTGGAAGCTGGCGAGGATCGCCTGCGGCGCGAAATCGAGCGCCGCTAGTGAGGCCTCCACCGACGCCTTTAGCGCACCGATATAGGCCGGATCGTCATGATAAGGCGGCAAGGTGCGGACCGCCGGCTGCCAGCGCATCTGCGAAAACCGGTGGAACGCGGCATCGTTGGCGGTCGCGGTCGTCGCCCCGCAATATTGCGGATAGAGCGGCGCGATCAGGATGCGCTCGCAGCCCGCATCCTTCAGCGCCGCCAGCCGCGCGCCGATCGCGGGATTGCCGTAGCGCATCGCATGATCGACGATCACGTTCTCGCCGAACGCGCCGGCCAGCGCCGCCGCCTGCCGCCTTGTGATCGCGGCGAGCGGCGATCCCTCCTCGGTCCACACCTGCCGATAGGCGTGGGCGGATTTCTTGGGCCGAGTGTTGAGGATGATGCCGCGCAGGATGGGCTGCCAGACGATCGGCGGGATTTCGACCACCCGCCGGTCGGACAGGAATTCCTTCAGATAGCGCTTCACCGCGCCCGGCTCCGGCGCGTCCGGCGTGCCGAGATTGACGAGGAGGACGCCGATCCGGGGCGGCTTCACTGGCGGATGATCGGGTGGCCGCGTCACGATCCGCTCCCCACCCGGATCGGCAGGCTGCGCGCGCGATTGCCGGTCAGCGCGAACCAGGCATTGGCGACGGCCGGCGCGGCGACCGGCACCGCCAACTCGGTAACGCCGCCCGGATCGTCCTCGCTCTCGATCAGCTCGACGCTCACTTCGGGCGCATCGCGCAGCCGGGGCAGGCCGTAATCGTCGATCGTCCGCGCGATGGGCAGCCCGCCTTCGAAGAGCAGGGGCCGTCCCGTCGCGGTCGCAATGCCATGGATTAGCCCGCCCTCGATCTGCTGCCTGACCAGCTCGGGATTGACGATCCGCCCGCAATCCACCGCGCAGACCGCGCGGGTGACGCGCACCCGCTGGTCCGTCGTCGTCTCCACCTCGACCAAAGCGGCGATATGCGACCCGTAGGCGCTCATCGCCGCGATCCCCATATTGCTGCCCGGCGCGCCGCCGTCCCAGCCGCCGATCGCGGTGGCGGCGGCGAGGCAGCGGCCGAGGCGCGGATTGCCGCCCAGCATGCCCATGCGGAAGGTAAGCGGATCGATGCCCGCCGCGCGCGCCAGCTCGTCGACGAAGCATTCGGTGAAGAAGCCGGTATAGGAACGCGCGCCGCCCCGCGCGATGCCCGCGGCGATGCCGGTATCCGCGTCGACATGGTCGATCCGGACATGCGCGATGCCGTAAGGCGGTGGCGCGCCAGCCGTCGGGCCGCCGTCCGGGCGCAGGAAGCTGGCTGGAACGCCCAGCCGCCGCGCCAGCGCCGCCGAAGCATCGGCTGCGGCGATCCGTGCCTGCCAGCCCTGGACGCGCCCGCCCGCAACCCAGGCGCTCATCCGCGCCGCGGCAGGAGGACGAAAAGCGTCGGCCTGGATTTCATGGATGCGCGGCCAGGTGACCTGCACCGGTCGTTCCACCTTCAACGCGATGACGGCGGCCTGGACGATCGCATCCACTTCCAGCTTGCGGCCGTAACCGCCCCCGGCCAGCGTCGGATAGAGCGTTACTCTCCCTTCGGGCATGCCGACGGCCCGCGCCGCCGCCGCCCGGGCCAGGCCCGGCGCCTGGCTCGGCGCCCAGATGTCCAGCCGGCCGTCGATCAGCCGGGCGGTGGCGACGAGCGGCTCGATCGCCGCGCTCGGCGCCGGACCGACCGCATAGACCGCGTCGATTCGGCTCGCGCCCGGAAAATCGCCGCCGACATCGCCCGTCTCGAACATGGTCGATGCCGATCCGCTGTCGAGCGCGGCGGTCATCCGCACCGCGATGTCGCGGCTGGAGGGCAGATCGGTCGGAACTTCGTAGCGCGGATTGAGCGCGTTGAGCGCCTTTCCCGCCGCCCAGCCATTGCTCGCCACCACGGCGATCCAGTCGGGATTCTCGATCAGCTTGATCGTGCCCGGCACCCGATCGGCGGCATCCCAGTCCACACTCACCCGGCGGCTGCCCGGCGGCGCGCCGCGCACCGCGGCATAGACCATGTCGCGCAGCCGGATGTCGGCGGCGAACATCGCCGTGCCGTCAATCTTGGCGGGCAGATCGAGCCGGGGCAGCGCCTGGCCGGTCAGCCGGTAATCGATCCCGCCCCGCGCCGGCAATTCGTCGGGCAGTTCGGCCTGCGCCGCCGCTTCGGCCAGTTCGGCGAAGGCGATCCGCTGCTCGCCGTTCCAGACGAAGCCGTCGCGCGTGTCGAGCTCGCTCCACTCCACCTGCCAGCGCGCCGCCGCCGCCACGCACAGCAAGGCCCGCGCCCCCGCGCCCGCTTCGCGCAGCCGCGCCTCGAAGCCGCGCACCGAGGTCGATCCGCCGGTCAGCATCAGCGCGTGGCGCGTCGCATATTCGCGCGCCGCCCAATGATCCGCGCCGAGCGCGGCTGGGATGAGGCTGGCGTCGGCGGCCTCCTCGGCGGCGAACAGATTGGCGTAGAGCGGCCCGATCGGCGCCGGCTCGACCGACACGGTGCGCCAGTCGGCGCCCAGTTCGTCGGCCAGGATCTGGGGCAGGGCGGTCCATGTCCCTTGCCCCAGCTCGGCCTGCGGCACGGCGACGACCACGCGGCCGTCGCGCCCGATCTTCAGAAAGGCGTTGAAGCCTGTCTCACCCTCGGCTGTGCGCAGGTTCGGATGATAGACGCGCGGCCACAAGGTCCAGGCGAGCACCAGCCCTACGCCGGCGCCGCCCCCGACCAGAAAGGCCCGCCGGCTGATCCCTCTCCGCTCGCCACGCCGCGTCATGCCGCGGTGATAGAGAGGGCGAGCCACGCGGGCTAGGGGGTTGCGCTTGATTCCGCCCCCCGAATTCGGCAGGGCATGGGCGAGGGAGCGAACATGGCCGCACGGATTTATCAGCAGTCGAAAAATGCGATGCAGTCGGGGAAGGCCCGGGTCGGCACATGGGTGCTGCAATTCGAATCCGGCGCATCCCGGCGCCCGGATCCGCTCACCGGCTGGGCCGGCGGCGCCGACACGCAGGAGCAGGTGCGCCTCACCTTTCCGACGCTGGAGGCCGCCCAGGCCTATGCGGCGAAGAACGGCATCGACGCCCACCTCGTCCCGCCCGCGCAGCCCAAGCTCAAGCTCCAGGCCTACGCCGACAATTTTCGTTAAGGTCCGCTAGGTCCGTTCCGTCCCGCGCCGTTTGCGCCGGCCGCCAAGAATGCGGGCGGAGAGCAGGCCGGCGGCGAAAGTCATGGCGACGATCAGCAGGCCGAAGCCGATCAGATATTCGATCGTCATCTCTTCCATCGATCCCATTTTGCGCGCCGCGAGATAGCCGGGCGCGAGCAGGGCCGGGACCCAGAAGATCGCCGAGGAGACGTTGGCGATCTGGAACGGGCGATGCCCCATGCCCATCGCGCCGGCGATCAGCGGGATGGTCGCACGGATCGGCCCCAGGAAGCGGCCGACGAACACCGCCACGATGCCGTAGCGATGGAAGAAGAGCCGCGCGCGTGCCACCGTGGAGCGGTGCTTCTGCATGATCCGCCAGCGCTGGACGGAGGGCCCGATGCGCCGCCCGATCAGGTAGGAAACCCAGTCGCCCAATATCGCGCCCGTCACCGCCCATAGATAGATGGGCAGCGGATCGAGCACGCCGGTGCCGACCAGTCCGCCGAACGTGATCATGATCGCGGTTGCCGGCACCAGCAGCCCGACGATGGCGAGCGATTCGGTGAAGGCGACCAGCCCGATGATCGGGCCCGCCCACATGCGATGATCGGAGATGAAAGCCGCGAGATCGGCGGCGAAAGTCGTGCTCACAAGGGTCCCGGTCCGTTGGGGAAATTCGCGCGGGGCGCCCGCTAGCTAGGGGGTCGCGCACGGGTAAGTCAAATCGGGCGAGGGATCAGGCCAGCAATTCCGCGCTCAGCAGGAGGAGCAATTTGACGTCGATCGCGCAGCCTTCTTCACGCCTGGCCTTCACGAACAGGTGGACATCCTCGACGGGCACGCGGTGGACGACGATCTCCTCGCCCGCCACGCCGCCGCCCTCGCCGACTTTCCTAAGCCCTTCGGCGCGCAGCAGCGTGAAGCCCTCGGAACTCATCCCGGGCGAGCTGTAGAAGCGGCCGAGATCGGTCATCCGGCTCGCGCGGTAGCCAGTTTCCTCCTCCAGCTCGCGGATCGCCGCCGTCGCCGCTTCCTCGCCGGCCTCCTCGTCGCCGACCAGGCCGGCGGGCAGCTCCAGGCAATTGC
Source organism: Alphaproteobacteria bacterium (assembly GCA_037190625.1). Taxonomy (GTDB): domain Bacteria; phylum Pseudomonadota; class Alphaproteobacteria; order Sphingomonadales; family Sphingomonadaceae; genus Allosphingosinicella. The sequence continues at coordinate 37,028 of JBBCJP010000009.1, read as the reverse complement.
GTCCCAGCGGCACGCGATATTGCTCGACGAGCAGGACATGGCCGGCATCGAAGGCGAGGATCACGGCGGCGCTTATGCCGCGCGTGCGCGCGGCATATTCCCATTTCCCGCGCGTCTTCACGGCGAGATATTTGCCTTCCCAGGCGATGCGTTCGGGTTCGTTGGATGCGGCTTTCACAATTCGACCACTCTGTCCGGCAATTCGTTAGGATTGTCTTCCTGCGGCGGCAGGATTTGCGCGAGGACGGCGCCGATCTTCGCCACCGCCCGCGCCATGCCCTGTCCGGGCCGCCCGGCCTTCGCCTCTTCGATCATCACGGCCATTGCTTCGCCCCAGATTTCGGGCTCGACCTTGGTGTGGATCGCACGGTCGGCGACGATCTCGGCGCGATGCTCGGCGAGCGAGAGATAGACCAGCACCCCGGTGCGGCCCTGCGTCTTCTGCTCGGCGCCGGTGCGGAATATCTCGATCGCCCGGCGGTGCACGCGCCGCGTCTTGGTCCGCCCCGGCGTCAGCGCCATGCGCAGCGGCGTCCAGGCCAAAGCATAGCGCACGACCAGGAAGGCCAGCGTCATCGCGGCGAACAAGGCGAGCATCAGTCCGCCGCGCGTTACCTCGCCGTTCCAGCCGAGCCACCAGGCCATCGCGCCGGCCACCCAAGCTTCGGGCAGGATCGCGACGACGCCCGGCACGGCGAGCATGGCGAGCACCGAATAATGCAGCCCGACATCATGATAGGCATCGGATCGCGCCGCGACGACCGTGACGATCTCGCCGCTGCTCTCCCGCTCCGCCGCAACGATCGCGGCGGTGACCAGTTCGTGATCTTCCGCCGACAGGTGCACCGCCCGCATCACCATCCCCCCGAAGCCCCGCCGCCGCCGGACGATCCGCCGCCGCCCGAAAAGCCGCCGCCGCCCCAGCCGCCGCCTCCGCCTCCGCCGCCCCAGGACGATCCGCCCCAGGAGCTGCCGCCGCTGCCACCGCCCCAGGAAGAGCCGCCCGACGACCCGTTATTGCGGCCGACTTCTTCCAGGATTTCCCAGAGGATGATCCAGCCCAGGCTGTTGCCCGTCGATCGATAGGAGCGCCCTCTGGCCGCGCGGCTCGCCAGTGCGAAGAGGACAAGGCCGACGACACCGATCCAGATGAACAACGGCAGCATCGAGCCGTCGCCGCGGTCGCGATCCGCCGTTTGGATGGCAGCCGCCGCGGCGGCGCGCGCCTGGGCCTCTTCGGCCGGCGCCTGAAGCTGCGCGATGATCGCCTCGGTACCCGCCTCGATGCCGCCGGGATAGTCGCCGTCCCGGAACCGGGGTGTGATCTGGTTGCGGATGATCTGTCCGGACAGAGCGTCGGTCAGGATCGGCTCCAGCCCGTAGCCCACCTCGATCCGTACCCGCCGCTCGGCGACGGCGACGAGCAGCAGTACGCCGTTGTTCGCGTCCGCCTGGCCCAGTTGCCAGTGCCGGAACAGACGATTGGCATAATCTTCGATCGGATAGCCTTGCAGGTCCGGCACGGTGGCGACGACGAGCTGGCGGCTGCTCTCCTGCTCCAGTGCCTCGATTCGCCCGGCGAGCGCTTGCTCCTGCGCTGTGTCGAGCAATTCGGCCGTATCGACGACCCGGCCGGTCAGGTCCGGGAAAGTCTGCGCCGCCGCCGGCGCGGCCGCGACGAGCGCGAGCAAGAGGAGCAGGAGCCGCAAGGGCCTGACGCTTTACTGGCGGTTGCCGAAATCGACGCTCGGCGCCTGTTCGGCCCCGGCCTGCGCCTCGAATGGCACCATCGGCTCCGATCCGTAGATCACCCTCGCGCCGATCAGATCGGGGAAGGTGCGGATGCGGGTGTTATAGGCCTGGACGGCGGCGTTGTAGTCGCGCCGGGCGATCTGGATGCGGTTCTCCGTGCCTTCGAGCTGGCTCATCAACGTCGCGAATTGCTCGCTGGAGCGCAGCTCGGGATAATTTTCCTGGAGGCGCTGGAGCGGAATGATCGCGTTGGTGAGGCGCCCCTGGGCCTCGGTGAAGGCTCGCATCGCCTCCGGGTCCGAAAGCTGTTCGGGCGAGACGGTGATCCGGGTCGCGCTGGCCCGCGCCTCGGTCACCTCGGTCAGCACGGTCCGCTCCTGGTCCGCGAACCCGCGCACCGTGTTGACCAGATTGGGGATGAGATCGGCGCGGCGCTGATACTGGCTCTGCACATCGGCCCAGCGCGCCTTGGCATTCTCCTCGGCGGTCGGGATCGAATTGATCCCGCAGGCGGACAGAGCCAGCGCCATCGGCGCGATCAGGGCGAGAAGACGGGTACGCATCGGCAATCCCCTTCTTTGCAAGGCGTCGTTCGCGACGTAAGCATTCGGCTGGGGCTCCGCAACGGGAGGAAGTGATGCTTCAGGAATTCAAGGCCTTCATCGCGCGCGGGAACGTGCTCGACCTGGCGGTGGCGGTGATCATCGGCGCGGCTTTCGCGACGATCACCAGCTCGCTCACCGAGGACGTGATCATGCCGGTCGTCGGCGCGATCTTCGGGGGGCTCGATTTCTCCAGCTACTTCATCCTGCTCGGTCCGGTGCCGGAGGGTTATGCCGGCTCTCTGAACGATTATGCGGCGCTGAAGGCGGCCGGCGCGCCGGTCTTCGGCTACGGCCAGTTCATCACCGTCGTGATCAATTTCCTGATCCTCGCCTTCATCATCTTCCTGCTGATCAAGGCGGCCAACAAGATCATTGCGGAAAAGAAGCAGGAGGAAGCCGCACCGGCCGAAGATCCCGCCGAAGTCGTGCTGCTGCGCGAGATCCGCGACGCGTTGAAGAAGAAGGGCTGAACGCCCGGTAGTGGGTCAGTTTGAAAACCACCCCTGCAATTCACCGCCACCCTCGCTATATCGAGAGCATGGCTAAGCACCCCAAACGCCCGCGCGATCCGAACCAGCTCGCCAAGATGATCGTGGATATCGCGGCGGGCGAGGCGGAGGATATAAAGTCATCCGAGAGCGCTAAACGCGCAAGCAAAGGTGGTACGAAAGGCGGACCCGCGAGGGCAAAGTCGCTGACCCCGGCTCAGCGTTCGGAGATCGCCAGCATTGCGGCTCAGGCGCGCTGGAAGAAGAGCGGCTAGGCTGCGCCGCGACCTTCGCGCTCATAGCGTTCCAGTGCCCTCCGCTCCTCGTAATCTTCAGTGAAATCCATATCGAACTGGATGGGCGGGTCGCTCGGATATGCGAATCTCATGTGCGAGACGTCGGACATTGCCCGATAGACGTCATTGGCGATCGCATCTCGACGTTGCTTGACGGCTTTCTGCCTGAGTTGCGGGGTGCCGTTCTTGTCGACATCGAAAACAAGAGTTCGCTGGCGCCCTTCCTCCGAGATCGTGACGCACTGCTTTGCGCGATACTCAGTGCCCTCGTCATTGACCCGATGGACCTGACGCAATGCTTCCGAGACGCGGCGCCGGTGGATTTTGCGCACGTCCTCAAGGGGCGTGTGCAGCTTCTTGTTGGCGATTGCCCAATCGATGAAATCGTCGGGGTCATTGGCCTCGTTGCCAGTGATCTGCTCAAACTCATCCCAAGCGCGAATGAGCTGCTCGTTGTAATTAGCCACCGTATTGCGCTCCTATAGTCCAACCGCCGCGGCCTTGCCCCAGCCATCGCGGAGCGGCCAATCCATGAAATACTCGTGCACCTTCGTCATGTATCGGCGGAGAAAGGCGAATGCCCGCTCGTCGCCCTGCTTGTGGCGCTGATGCTGAATTTGTCCGATCACCACAGCAGGGTGAATTTGATGGCGAGCCGCAAACGCGATCACATCGGTCTCGGAAATCCACTTGCCCTTCCGGGCCATGAACGACGCGAGCTTTTCCTGCGGAATTAAAAACTCCGCTGCGGCAGTGTCAGCGCGCTTCTCTTCCGCAGGAAGCGCACCAGTGTCACGATCCGGCTCAAACACATCGACATGCGAATACGCGGTATCCTTGCCGTCTTCCTGAAGGACGTGCTCGATTTCATGGCGGATCACAAAACAAAGATTGTCAGGGCGATCCAGTCGTAAACTCAACCCGATAACCGGCTGATCCCCTAGCCAAGTGCAAACCCCATCGATCTTCGACCCCGGAAGGGGCTGAACAAAAACAACCCTTACACCGCAACCGAAAAGCAGCCCCGGAATCTCCGCAAAGTCGTCCACATCAAACATGTGTGCGCGGATATCTGGCAGCACCTCCAGAAGCTTAGCGCGATCATATGAGGGCGCGTCTGTGGTTTCAGCGATCTTTCGAACCCGGTGAAGCCATACGAGCTGATTCCCGGTGATTTCCTCGTAAGCCGATTTTTTCGCTGCGTGAGCGACGGCCTCACAACCTACGCCGGGGATATCCTCGATGCGATTTGCACCGAAGAATCGCATCATCTGCAAATCGAGAAGATCGGCCTCGGTTTCGGCAAGCCAGCCGCGCTTCATCATTTCCCTGATCGGGAACTTGGACAGCCAAGCGGCGCGCGTCCGCACCCCAGGGTCAGGCTGCTTCGCGTGGTGCAGATCATAGAGCTTCTGCAGGTTCATGAAAAACTCTGCGGGCATATCGAACGCATCGCCAAGGGCGACGGCGGTATCGGGCATGATCTTCGTCTGGCCCTTGATCAACTTGTTGAGCTGAGTCTTGTCCATGCCCAAGATGTAAGCGAGATCGCCCTGCGCCCATCCACGGGCCAGAAGCTCCTCCTCAATGAACGTGCCGGGATGATCAACCGGCGCTGGTACGGCTTTGGCCATCAATGATAATCCTCAATACTCAATATCGTGGCGACCTGCGGCATGGTTTCGTCGTCCAGCTCGAAAACCATTCGGTATCGATCGTTCAACCGAATTGACCGCTGACCTTCACGATCCCCCCTCAATTTTTCGTAGTGCAGGCTTTTCCAGTTTCGGAGTGAACGGTCGTCAACCGCCGCTCTTAACATCGTCAGCTTCCGACGCGCCGACTTGATCACCGCCACGCTCAGCCGGGTGGTCCCTGCTTGGTCGGTTTCGATCAGTGCCAACTCCTCGTCAGCGAACACGATGTCCATTGGCACCTTATAGCATGATGGGAATCTCGACCGCAATAGACAATTGGCTAGCCTAGCCAAACTGACTCTTATGCTTGACTAAAGGCCTGTTTCATGTTCTGTGGGCGCATGAACAAGCTTGATCACGTCGAACGCGCCCGCATCCTTCACATGCTCTGCGAGGGTAACAGCATCCGCGCGATCACCCGCATGACTGGCGCGAGCAAAAACACTGTCTCAAAGCTGCTGATCGACGCTGGCAAAGCGTGCATGGCCTATCATGACGAAACGGTGCGCAACGTGAAGGCGAGCCGCGTCCAGTGCGATGAAATCTGGTCGTTCACCTATGCCAAGCAGAAGAACGTCGCGACGGCGAAAGCCGCCCCGGCGAACGCGGGCGACACTTGGACCTGGACCGCGATCGACGCCGATACCAAACTAATCGTCTCTTATCTCGTCGGCGGTCGCGATGCCGAATATGCGATGTGGTTCATGGACGATCTGCGCGCGCGCCTCGCCAACCGCGTCCAACTCACCACAGACGGCCATCGCGCCTATCTGGAGGCCGTGGAAGGCGCGTTCGGCGCGGACGTGGACTATGCCCAGCTTGTGAAGCTCTACGGCTCCGAAGGTGGCAAGAGCAGCGAAGTCCGCTACAGCCCCGCCGAATGCACCGGCATCCGCAAGCGCCGCGTCGAAGGCAATCCTGACGAAGCGCACGTTTCCACGTCCTATGTCGAGCGCCAGAACCTCACGATGCGGATGCACATGCGCCGCTTCACACGGTTGACCAACGGCTTTTCAAAGAAGGTCGAGAACCACGCTTACGCCGTCGCGCTTCACATGATGTATTACAATTTCGTCCGCATCCATAAGACACTCCGCGTCACTCCGGCGATGGCCGCTGGCATTGCTGATCGGCTTTGGGAGATCGGCGATATTGTTGCACTGATCGAGAAGGCGGAGAGCCGGTTGCCGACGAAGCGCGGGCCTTACAAAAAGCCGCATGATATTCAGATCATGCGGGAGGCGGATTGAAATGAAGGCGTTGGTCATTGCCTTAGCCGTGGGAAGTCTTTGCGTTCCATCCTCTGCGGATGCCGCAAGGGCTGGTCGGGCTTCCCGCGCGATCGTAAACGCTCAGGTGGAGTGCGATCAGGCGAGAACTGAGAAAGGCTCCGACTACCACGGAGATGAGTGCCGTCTGACTGATTCGCTCGAAAATAATCAGTGGTGGATAAGGCCATTGATAGCTCTTGTGCTCGGTCTCGCCGCCTTTGGTGTCGGGTCTTCAATCTATCAGGCTGTGCGCCGCAAGAATTCAAACTGACCCACTACCGAACGCCCCACTCACTTCACATTAAGGGCCGCGCGCTTATATAAGGCGGTGCCGGGTTCGCCCGGCTATGGCGATAAACGACGGTGTGCAATAGGCACAGCGGACCCGGGGGCAGTACCCGGCGGCTCCACCAAGAGCTGAGTCCGCATAGGCGGCGCGCTTCATGCGTGTCGGCTTTGCGGTTCTCTGTTTCTGATGGGGCCGAACCAGGATCGACGTGTGTTGAAAAGCACCGACTTTCGCTCGGAAGGGGCCACCGCGACGGCTCATCACACAAGTGCCAACGATAACGAGGCGCTCGCGATTGCCGCGTAACCAATGACCTCACGGTCTAGGTTATAAGGACAAAAGCGCGGTCGGGCCGCACCGGGCAACAGAAGCGGATTCCAGCGGCCTGGGGGTGCCGGGCAACAGAAACCCCCACCTTCCACTTTCGCGCTCTCCCACGTAGACAGGGCGCATGCAACGTCTCCTTCCCCTCGTCGCCCTCGCTTTGCTCGCTGCCTGCTCGCGCCAGGCGGAGGAGCCCGTCGCCAACCGTTTCGACCGGATGAGCGCGGAGATCGAGAACAAGGCGAACGCGCTGGAGGCCGAGGTCGCCAATCGCGTCGGCGCCGCCGAGGCGCGTATCCAGGAAGAGATCGACGCGCTGGCCAACCGCCCTGCGCCCGCCGAGCCGGCCGATGCCAATGCCGCGGAAACCAACGCCGCAGATTAGGCATATCCGCCCGATCCGTGCCAGACTGGCCGAAACGGCGAGGGGAGCATGATGGCGGGCGCAGACGGACAGGCTGAAGCCACGGCGCCCGCCCCGGATGCCCCGCCCCCCGGCCTCGCCCGCTGGAAGCTGATCGGTCCCGGCATCGTCGTTGCCGTCACCGGCGTCGGCGCGGGCGATCTGGTGGCGACGCTCGTCGCCGGATCGCGTTTCGGCTACGCCCTGCTCTGGGCCGCGATCCTTGGCTGCATCCTCAAGATCGCGCTGGCCGAAGGCACGGGCCGCTATCACCTCGCCACCGGCTCCACCATGCTGGAGGGCTGGCGTTCGCTGGGCCGTTGGACGAGCTGGTATTTCGGCATCTACATCGTGCTCTGGGGCTTCGTATATGGCGGCACGGCGATGAGCGCGACGGCGCTGCCGCTCGCCGCCTTGTTCCCCGATCTGCTGCCCTTCTGGGCCTGGGGCGCCGCCGCCGGCCTGCTCGGCGCGGCCTTCGTCCTCTTCAACCGCTACCGCGTGTTCGAGGCGGTGATGAAATTCTTCATCGCCGTAATGTTCGTGATCGTCGTCGGCCTCGCCATCCTGGTCGCCCCGAATATCGGCAACATGGCCACCGGCCTCGTCCCCACGTTGCCGCCCGGCTCGGCGATCTTCACGCTTGGCCTGATCGGCGGGGTGGGCGGCACGATCACGCTCGCCGCCTACGGCTATTGGGTGAATGCGAAGGGCTGGCGCGGGCCGCAATGGATCGGGATGATGCGGCTCGACAACCGTGTGGCCTATGCCGCCACTGGCCTCTTCGTCATCGCCATGCTGATCGTCGGTGCGGAGCTCCTCCATGCGGCGCAGATCGCGCTGGCGGGCGGCGATCGCGGCCTGCTCGATCTCGGCGCCGTGCTGGCCGACCGCTTCGGCTCCATCATCGCCACCATCTTCCTGATCGGCTTCGCGGCAACCACCTTCTCCTCCCTGCTCGGCGTGTGGCAGGGCGTCTCGCTGCTCTTCGCCGATTTCGTGCGGAGCCTCCGTCATGCCCCGGGCGAGGCCGGCCCCGCTCCGGTCGATCTCGACAAGTCCACGCCCTTCCGCCTCTACGTGCTGTGGCTCACGATCCCGCCGATGGCGCTGCTGCTGCTCGGCCAGCCCTTCGCCCTGATCATCGCCTATGGCGCCTTCGGGGCCTTCTTCATGCCGTTCCTGGCGCTCACCCTGATGTGGCTGCTCAACTCAAAACGCGTCCCCGCGCAATGGCGCTCCGGCTGGCTCTCCAACGCCCTGCTGACGGCGGCGAGCGCTTTGTTCGTGGTGCTGTGCGCGCACCAGGTCTGGTCGCTGCTCTAGCCGCCCTCCGATCCGCAGAAGCCCAGCGCCCGCCGCTTGTGCATGCCGAGCAGGTGGAGCGCGTCGGCAAAGCGCGGGTCGGGAAAGGGCGTGTCGGCCGGGATCGGCGCGCCCTGCAGCCCGCGCGCGAAAGGCGGGATCGGCCCGGTGCAGCGTCACCCAGGATCGCGACACCATGAACAGGCCGCCCTGTCCCCCGGACAGGGCTAGGGATGTCCGGGGGACATCCCTACCTGTTCATCCCGCTCGGCGGCGATGGTCTGGTTCCCCGTCTCCTCCAGCGCCCGGAAGAACGCCTCCCGGCGGCGTTCGCTGATTTTCCTGCTCACGCCGCCCTCCCGCTCGTCCTGAGCAGGGACCGAGCCCCGTCGAGGGCTCGTGTCGAAGGGGCCTTGCTGATCTTTTTCGACATATCTGCCTCCTCTCTCCCTTCCGCTCGTCCTGAGCGCGTCGAAGGGCGGTTCTCCACTTGGAGGCAATTCAGATATTACAAAGTTAGCGCTGTTGGACAGCACGAAATGCCGAGCGCAGCGCCGCCGACGCGAAGCGGCGCCTAAGCAGCGCGTAGAGCCGCTACGAGCCGGCCAGCGGGTCGGCGCAGCCGAACCCGACTGACGTCACGAATTTAGTTCGTGACGGCTTCTCCACCTTCTCGTCATTCCGGACTGATACAGAACCCCATTTCCGGGTGTCCTTCCAAATGCGCTATGCATGTGATGTAGCTCTACGCAATGAGCTGCAGTGCAACATGAGCGAAATACACATGGATGTGGAGAAATCGGAAGAGCCCAAGAGCGAAATTATCCGGCGTGCTGAAATGCGCATGCGCCTCGATCTTGTTCAGGAGGTTCATTCTTTTGACGAGGAGACTCGAATTGCACGACTGGTCGTCAAACCAGATCCCCGCCGATACGAACGTGTCGAGATGGAGGGTGGGACGTGGTACATGGACCGCTATTTTCGAACGCTGTTTCGACTTGAGGACTTTGCGGAGACGTCCATGGCCGGTCTGCCGGTTTTCAGCTCCGACAGCACAATAGATTCTACGCCAGAGTATGCCGTGCGACGGAAGGAGGCGATCTCAACTGAACTCCAAACCGGACAATATCAGCCCCCAAGTGAGAGAGCGCGCGCTCATGAACCGCTAACTACTAGTGATATTGAGCGGGAGATGGCTTTTCTCTCGGTAGATGTATGCGGTTCAACGGCTTATCGGCGCCGCGATTCTCAAGGATTCGACCGAGTATATCAGATTTTTCTTCAAGAACTTGGAACTGTAGTAGGACAATTCACAGGATCACTTTTAAAGACCACGGGTGATGGATTTATTGCGTATCTCGACGGACCTGGTTTTACGGTTCTGGCGGACAACACAATTGACTTAGGTCTTTCTCTGATTCGTGTTCTTAACGAAGCTATAAATCCAGCTATTTTGGAACATGGTCTTACACCAATCGCTATTCGTGTTGGTGCAGACTATGGCCCCGCTATCGCACGCGAAGTCCGTGTTGCCATGACCGGGTATTTCAATCTTGATGTTACGAGCGACGCACTTAACCGTGCTGTCAAAATAGAAGAAAGTGCCGATCCAAACACTTTTCGGATTGGTTATGACCTTTATCGTCTTTTGCATGTTCAATGGCTCGAGCGTAGTCACTCAGTCCCATTTATCGGCGAGAACGTGGGCATACCCGGTTATCAAGTGTTCGAGGTTCGATAATGCCGCCACTCGATTTGTTCTCCAAGCCCTATCACCAAATTCAAGCGCGCAGGATTGAGATCATGCGTCGTCGTATACGGGCGTTGGAGCAAACCGTCGCTTTGGGGTGGATTGTCCCTGATCCTCAAGACCTGCCAATTGGCCGAGGACGCAGGCTGGAGGCCGCGATCCTGTTTCTCGATATCTCTGGTTTTACGCGACGGGCCTCAGAGACGGCCCAAGAGCAAGATCATCAAGTTCGTATCTTAAGCCTATTTTTCTCCGAAATGATCCGAATCGTTGGCGACTTCGGCGGCACGGTGGAAAAAAATACGGGCGATGGCGTCATGGCGTATTTTAGTCGCCCCCGGCGCGGCACTCCAGACACACGACAAAGAGCGCTAGTTTGCGCCCTATATATGTTTCACGCGGCTACGCATCTTATCAACCCGATCATTGCGAATAGTGGCCTCGCTCCCTTGAAGTTTCGAGTCTGCATAGATTATGGTTTCATAACGGTAGCGCGACTTGGAGCAGCGCAACGTTTCAACCACATCGTCGCGGTTGGCACTGCTGCGAACCGGACCTCAAAGATGCTCGCACATGCCAACCCCGACGATCTGCTAATCGGCGATTCGATGTTAGGAGGACTGCCGCAGGCTTGGGTAGATCAGTACGTTTCTCATTCGGGAACGCAATCGGGATGGGTTTACGACGATGGCAAAGCCTACCACTTCTGGAGATACTCCGGTCGCTGGCTCGCGCCAGCCTAGCCAAACGAGAAAATCTGACGTGACGAAGATTGATGTTGAAGCTTCTCTCGCCGAGTTCGCCAGTTTTCACGAAGGCTACCTACGCCACTATGTAGCTCTCGCTGACACCAAGGCGGTCGTACTGTTCGGCCTGGTAACAACTTTCGTGACCTTTTTATTTTCTAAGAGCGGGTTTCAGTTGCTTGTCTTTGAGCCCTCATGTCACTGGCGGAGCGTTTTGGCTTGGGCGAGTGCAGTTCTCTTAATCGTGGGGGCAGGGCTGGGTACGTGGGTCATCGCGCCACGCCTTAAGCATACTGGTGAGGGACTTGTGTTCTTTGGCGCGGTTCGCGCTCATGCACACGGCGAGGCATATGCCCAAGCCGTGCGTGCGGCTCGGGGCGAACGCTTAAATGATGCAAGACTGCGGCACTGCTATGATGTCTCAAATATATGTTGGAATAAATATCAGAACCTTCGTTTAGCGATCTGGGTCAGTGCCCTCGGGCTGGTACTTGCGCTTCCATTACTCGGCTCGATTTAGGTCCACCAAAAAACAGCAAATAACAAAAAGCCCCGCCATCGCTGGCGGGGCTTCTCGTTTCAGCCTGGCCCCGGATCGGGTCCGGGGCTCAAAGCTCAGTCATCATCCCGCGTCAGGAACGCCGGGGCGAACTCGGGCGCAGGGCCGTCGTCGTCGCGCTCGGGGCGCGGGCCGCGTTCGCCGCCGCCGTCGCGGCGGGGGCCGCGATCGCGGTCGCCGCGCGGGCCACGGTCGCCACCGCCGTCACGGCCGCCGCGATCACCACCACCGTCCCGGCGCGGGCCGCGCCCACCCCGGTCGCCGTCACGGCGCGGACCACGGTCCCCACGCGGACCACGATCGCCACCCTCGCGCGGTTCGCGCGGCGGGCGGGTGTCGGGGAGCTCCTCGCCGGTCTCCTGGTCGACGACGCGCATCGACAGGCGGACCTTGCCGCGCGGATCGATCTCGAGGACCTTGACCTTCACTTCCTGGCCTTCGGAGACGACGTCGGTCGGCTTTTCGACCCGCTCGTTCTTCATCTCGGAGACGTGGACGAGGCCGTCCTTGCCGCCCATGAAGTTCACGAACGCGCCGAAATCGACGATGTTGACGACCTTGCCGTTGTAGATCTTGCCGACTTCCGCCTCCTCGACGATCCCGGCGATCCACTGGCGGGCCGCCTCGATCTGGCTGAGATCGGACGAGCTGATCTTCACCACGCCCTCGTCGTCGATGTCGACCTTGGCGCCGGTGGTGGCGACGATCTCGCGGATCACCTTGCCGCCGGTGCCGATGATGTCGCGGATCTTGGACTTGTCGACCTGCATCGTCTCGATCCGCGGCGCATGGGCGGACAGCTCCTCGCGGGTGTGATCGAGCGCCTTGGCCATTTCGCCCAAAATGTGGGCGCGGCCGTCCTTCGCCTGGTTCAGCGCGGTCTCGAAGATTTCCCGGGTGATGCCGGCGATCTTGATGTCCATCTGCATCGTGGTGATGCCTTCGGACGTGCCGGCCACCTTGAAGTCCATGTCGCCGAGATGATCCTCGTCGCCCAGGATGTCGCTGATGACGGCGAAGTCCTTGCCTTCCAGGATCAGGCCCATGGCGATGCCCGACACCGGCCGCTTCAGCGGCACGCCGGCGTCCATCATCGACAGCGAGCCGCCGCACACCGTCGCCATCGACGAGGAGCCGTTGGACTCGGTGATGTCGGAGAGGACGCGGATCGTGTACGGAAACTCGTCATGCGTGGGCAGCACCGGGTGCAGCGCCCGCCACGCCAGCTTGCCATGGCCGACTTCGCGGCGGCCCGGCGCGCCGAAGCGGCCCACTTCGCCGACCGAATAAGGCGGGAAGTTGTAGTGGAGCATGAAGCGCTCGTAGGAGAGGCCGGTCAGGCCGTCGATCATCTGCTCGGATTCCTTGGTGCCGAGCGTGGTCGTGCAGATCGACTGGGTCTCGCCGCGCGTGAACAGCGCCGAGCCGTGGGTGCGCGGCAGGAAGCCGACGATCGCCTCGATCGGGCGGATCTGCGTCGTGGTGCGCCCGTCGATCCGCTGGCCGTCCTTCAGGATGGCGGTGCGGACGATTTCGGCCTCGAGCTTCTTGGTGAGCTTGATGCCGGCCATCACGCTCTGCGCGTCCAGGCCGTCCTCGGCGAACATCGCCTTGGCCTTGTCGCGCGCCGCGTTCAGCGCATTGGAGCGGGCCGACTTGTCGGTCAGCTTGTAGGCCGCCGCGATGTCCTTGCCGATCAGGTCCTTGAGCTTCGCCTTGAGCGCGCCCAGATCGTCCTGCGGGGCCATTTCCCAAGGGTCCTTGGCGGCCTTCTCGGCCAGCGAGATGATCGCGCCGATCACCTTGCGGATCTCGTCATGGGCGAACAGCACGGCGCCGAGCATGACCTCTTCCGACAGCTCCTTGGCTTCGGATTCGACCATCATCACCGCGTCGTGGGTGGCGGCGACGACCAGGTCGAGCTCGCCTTCCTTCACCTCGTCCATCGACGGGTTCAGGCTGTATTCGCCGTCCTTGTAGCCGACGCGCGCCGCGCCGATCGGGCCCATGAAGGGCACGCCGGAGATGGTCAGCGCCGCGGAGGCCGCGATCATCGCCAGGATGTCGCTCTCGGTCTCGCCGTCATAGGAGAGGACCTGCGCGATCACGTTGATCTCGTTGTAGAAGCCTTCCGGGAAGAGCGGCCGGACGGGCCGGTCGATGAGGCGGCTGGTGAGCGTTTCCTTTTCGGTCGCGCCGCGTTCCCGCTTGAAGAAGCCGCCCGGGATGCGCCCGGCGGCCGAGAATTTTTCCTGATAGTGGACGGTGAGCGGGAAGAAATCCTGCCCGTCCTTGACCGACTTGGCGGCCGTGACGGCGCACAGGACGACCGTTTCGCCGTAGGTCGCGAGCACCGCGCCGTCGGCCTGGCGGGCAACGCGGCCCGTTTCGAGCGTCAGCGTCTTGCCGCCCCACTCGATTTCGACTTTCTTCATATTGAACATCTGGTTTCCTTCATCCAGTGAGCCATCCCACCGGGTCAGAGAGCGCCGCAAGGCTTTTTCGCGGCGCCCGGGCGAGCCATTCTAGGCTCATGGGGTGCGACCGGATTGTCCCACTCCGATGTTCCCCGGCGAAGGCCGGGGTCCAGTTACCCAGTCAGGAAAGCGCTCCCGCGCTTGTCATTTGACTGGATCCCGGCCTCCGCCGGGATAACGCAATACGTAAACGGCCCGCCGAGGCGGGCCGAACGATTGCGTTACTTGCGAAGACCCAGCTTCGCGATGAGTGCGGTGTAGCGCGCTTCGTCTTCCCGCTTGAGATAATCGAGCAGCGAGCGGCGCTTGTTGACGAGCATCAGCAGGCCGCGGCGCGAATGGTTGTCCTTCGCATGCGTCTTGAAATGCTCGGTGAGGTTGACGATCCGCTCGGTGAGGATCGCGACCTGCACCTCGGGCGAACCCGTGTCGCCCTTCTTCTGGGCGTTGTCCTTGATGATTTCCTGCTTGCGCTCGGCGGTCACCGACATCGTTCACTCCTTCATAAAATCACAGGTTGAAGCCGCGCACCACCCGGAGCTCGTCTCCGGAAAGCTCCACCAGCGCGACCGGAATGTTCCGGTCCGTGGCGAGATTGAGCCCTGGCTTAGCGGCGATCCCGATCAGCTTTCGCCCCTGGCGGAGCGCCCCTGCCTGATCGGGTGTGACGGAGAGAGCCGGGATGTCGTCCAGCCCCGCCGTCAGTGGCAGGAGATGTTGGTCAAGGGTGCGGCCCTTAGCGGCTTCGCTCAATTTGTCCAGCGAAATCGCGGAATCGAGCCCGAACGGGCCGGCCCTGGTCCGCCGCAACATGGTGACGTGGCCGACCGTATCAAGCGCCTGCGCGATATCGCGGGCCAGGCTGCGGATATAGGTGCCCTTGGAAACGCAGGCGGAAAGGGTAGCGCTGTCCGCGTCCGTCTTTGCGATGGTCAAGGCATGGATGGTCACATCCCGGCTCGCCAGCGCCACATCCTTGCCGGCGCGTGCCAGATCGTAGGCGCGCTTGCCATCCACTTTCAGGGCGGAAAAGGCAGGGGGAACCTGCGCGATCGGGCCCGTGAAGCGAGGCAGGATCGCGTCCACTTCGGCAAGGGTCGGACGCGCGTCCGAAGTGGCGACAATCGCGCCTTCCATATCCAGCGTGTCCGTTTCCACGCCAAAGTGGATCGTGAAGTCATAGACCTTGTCGCTGTCCAGCATCCGCCCCGCCAGCTTGGTCGCCTCGCCCAGCGCGACCGGCAGCACGCCGCTCGCCAGCGGATCGAGCGTGCCGCCATGGCCGACCTTCACCTTGGGATAGCCGCCCTCGCGCAGCGCGCGCTTGACGGCGCTCACCGCCTGGGTCGAGCCGGTGCCCACCGGTTTGTCGATAATCAGCCAGCCATGCATGCCGGCGCCCTTAGCGCCCGGCCAACCCCAAGTCAGCCGCCGACATCCTCGCCGTCGCGATCATCCGCGTCGGTTTCGTCCAGCTCGATACTGCGGCGAATGCCGACAGGAGACGCGAGCTCCGCCGACAAAGGCGGAACCTTGGCCTGGCCGGTCGCGATGAGCGCCAGAGCGGTGAAAAGCGGACTGACCATGGCTTGAACCCCCAAGACCCCGAATCCCTCGGGACGACACGCGATATGGGACGCTTCAGCGACTCTTCAATGACTCATTCCGCCGCTTCGGCCGCCGCCCGGGTCAGCGTCAGGCGGAGCTGCTCGCCGTCCACCTCGGCGATCCGATCCATGTAATGGCGACGGCAGAGCGAAACGTAACGGTCGTTGCCGCCGATCTCGGTCTGCGCGCCCTGCTTCACCGCGCGGCCGCCTTCGTCGACGCGCAGGTTCATCGTCGCCTTGCGCCCGCAATCGCAGACCGCCTTCAGCTCGATCAGGCTGTCCGCGAGCGCGAGCAGGTGGGCGCTGCCTTCGAACAGGTTCGCCTGGAAATCGGTGCGCAGGCCGTAAGCCAGAACGGGGATATTGAGCTCGTCGCAGATAGAGGCGAGTTGGACGACCTGCGCGCGGCTCAGGAACTGCGCCTCGTCGATCAGGATGCAGTGCAATTCCCGTTTCTTCAGCTCCGCCTCGACATCGGCACGGATGTCGGTGCCGCGTTCATAGGCATGGGCGCCGGCGTCCAGCCCGATCCGCGAGGCGATGATGCCGTGCCCCGCCCGGTCGTCGAGCGCGGCGGTCCACAACATGGTTTCCATGCCGCGCTCGCGATAATTGAAATCGGCCTGCAGCAGCGTGGTGGATTTCCCCGCATTCATCGAGGCGTAGTAGAAATAAAGCTTGGCCACGCGCGCATTTGTAGCGCCCGCGGCCGGCTTGGGAAGATGCGATCAGTGACGGCGGCTGGGCGGCCCTTCGGAAAGCGTGACGCTGTCGACAAAGCAGCGCCAGCCATCGGCGGAAATCGTGCTGTTGCGATCGAAATGGCCGCCCGGCGAGCCGTTGAGCCCGAGTCGCGCGGATGCAGTCAGCCGCGGGCATTCGTCGCGGACGCGAGCATAGAACCAGCGCCCATCATAAGCGCGAATGTAAACGCCCTGGCGCGGATCGGTGACGGTTTCCAGCATTGCGCCGATATTGCGGATCCGGGCTTCGGGCGGCGCTTCCGGAGTGGTGGCGAACGCGGGAATGACGGCGCTGGCGGAAAGGGCGGCGGCGAGTGCAAATCGGGCGATCATGAGACGGACGCTCCTTCTGTTCGCGAGATCGGGCTCAAACTATCCTGTCGCTTGCATGAACGGCGGCTGAGCGCGGCCATTCTTCCGCGAGGATCGAGAAGAGGACGGTGTCGCGGACATGGCCGGTCCAGGTGATCCGGTCGGCGCGCAGCACGCCCTCGCGCACCGCGCCGAGCTTAGTCATCGCCGCCTGGCTGCGGCCGTTGCGCGCATCGACGCGAAATTCGATCCGGCGGAAGCCGCAATCGAAGGCGCGGGCGAGCATCAAGTCCTTGATCCGCCGGTTGAAACCGGTGCCGCGCAGCGCCGGCCGGTAATATGTGCAGCCGATCTCCAATACGCCGCGTTTCGTATCTATGCCGATGAAGCTCGACATGCCCGCGAACGCTCCGCCCTTGAACAGGGCGAAGCACTGCCAGTCGGCATTCGAGCGGATCGCATCGAAGCTGGCGTCGAAATGATCGGGATCGAAGGAAACGGAATAGATCGGCCAGATCTCGCGATCCTCGGCGCAGGCGGCCTTGAGCGCGGCACGGTGGGTTTCGGCAAGCGGTTCCAGCCGGACGTCCCCATCCGCCATCGCCGCGCCGAGCGTCATGCGTCGTCGGAGCCCAGATCCCGCGCCACTTTGGGATCGCGCAGCAGCTTGTCGATATGGCTGCCCTCGTCGAAGCTTTCGTCGAGGAGAAATTTGAGCCGGGCGGCATATTTCGTGTTCACCCGCCGCGCGACCTCGCTCTGCAGATAGGCGGTGTTGGTCCGCAGCGCCTTCAGCACCTGCTCCGCATCGCCGCCGAGCAGCGGCATGACGAAGGCGGTGGCGTGGCGCAGGTCCGGCGACATGCGCACCTCGGTGATCGAAACGCTGTGGCTGGCCAGGGTCGCGTCATGTACGTCGCCGCGCATCAATATGTCGCTGAGGGCATGGCGCACCTGTTCGCCGACGCGCAGCAGCCGGACGGAACGGTCTTCGGGGGTTTCGTTGTGGCGTGCCATGGCAAAAACCCTCACTCCGGCCCTCTCCCGCGAGCGGGAGAGGGATTAGAGCGTCCGCTCGCGCTCCTCGATCTCGAAGGTCTCGAGGAAGTCGCCCGACTTGATGTCGGTGTGGCTTTCGAAGGTCACGCCGCATTCCAGGCCGGCGCGCACTTCCGGCACATCGTCCTTGAAGCGCCGCAGCGAGGCGATCGATCCGTTGTAGATGATCACGTCGTCGCGCATGATGCGCGCCTTCAGCGCCTTGCGGATATAGCCTTCGACGACCAGCAGGCCGGCCGCCCGGCCATGCTTGCCGGCGGAGAAGACCTCGCGGATTTCCGCCCGGCCGACGACATTCTCGATGATCAGCGGGCCGATCTTGCCGGCCATCGCCGCCTTCACCGCATCGGTGAGGTCGTAGATGACGTCGTAATATTGCATCGCGACGCCCTGCCGTTCGGCGATCTCGCGCGCCTTGGCGTTGGCACGCACGTTGAAGCCGATGATCGGCGCGCCGGACGCACCGGCCAGGGTCACGTCGCTTTCGGTGATGCCGCCGACGCCGGCATGGAGCACGCGCGCCTTGATGTCCTCGTTGGAGATCTTGTTGACCGCCGCGACGATCGCCTCGACCGAACCCTGCACGTCGCCCTTGATGACCAGCGGGAATTCGACCGCCTGCTTCTCCTTCAGCGCGGAGAACATCGTGTCGAAGCTGGCCGGCGCGGAGGTGGTGCGCTTGAGATCGATGACGCCCTGGCGATAGGCGGCGACCTCGCGGGCGCGTGCCTCGTTCTCGACCACGGTCAGCGTATCGCCGGCCGACGGCACGCCGGACAGGCCCAGCACCTCGACCGGAACGCTCGGCCCGGCTTCCTTCACCTGGCGGCCATGATCGTCGATCATCGCGCGCACCTTGCCCGATACCGGGCCGGCGACGAAGATGTCCCCCACCCGCAGAGTGCCGCGCTGGATGAGCACGGTGGCGAGCGGGCCGCGGCCCTTGTCGAGCTTGGCCTCGACCACGGCGCCTTCGGCGGCGCGGTCCGGATTGGCCTTGAGTTCGAGCAATTCGGCCTGAAGCTGGATCGCCTCCAGAAGCTTGTCGAGATTGGTCTTCTGCAGTGCCGAGACTTCGACGTCCTGCACGTCGCCGCCCATATCCTCAACGACCACTTCGTGCTGCAGCAACTCCTCGCGGACCTTCTGCGGCTTGGCGCCCGACTTGTCGATCTTGTTGATCGCCACGATCATCGGCACCCCGGCCGCCTTGGTGTGGGCGATCGCCTCGATCGTCTGCGGCTTCAGCCCGTCATCGGCCGCCACCACCAGGATGACGATGTCGGTGACGTTCGCACCGCGCGCGCGCATCTCGGTAAAGGCCTCGTGGCCCGGCGTATCGAGGAAGGTGAGCTTGGACTTGTCCTTCAGCGTCACCTGATAGGCGCCGATATGCTGGGTGATGCCGCCGGCTTCGCCGGACACGACATTGGCGCCCCGGATCGCGTCGAGCAGGGACGTCTTGCCATGGTCGACATGGCCCATGATCGTGACGACCGGCGGACGGGCCTTGAGCGTGTCCTCGGCATCCACATCCGTCTCGGTCTGGATGTCGATGTCGCTCTCGCTGACGCGCTTGATGTTGTGGCCGAACTCGGTGACCAGCAATTCGGCCGTGTCCTGGTCGATCGTCTGGTTGACGGTGACGACAACGCCCATCTTGAACAGGGCCTTCACCAGGTCGGCGCCGCGCTCGGCCATGCGGTTGGCGAGCTCGCTGACGGTGATGTTCTCCGGCACCTGCACGTCGCGCACCTGCTTCGCGGAGGGCCCCGCTTGCATATGGGCGCGCTTCTCCTTTTCGCGGGCGCGCTTGAGCGCCGCCATCGAACGGGCGCGGGCATCGCCGCTGTCGTCGAGTGCGCGCGTGACGGTGAGCTTGCCGCGCTCGCGGCGATGATCCTCGCGACCGCGTGCGGGGCGCGCCGGCTCCGGGCGCTTGACCGGGGTGAAGGCCTGGCGCGGCGGCCGGCCATGGGCAGGGCGACGATCGCCTTCGTCACTCGCGGCCTCGGATGAGGGCGCGGGAGCTTCGGCGACGCGCGCCTCTTCCTCGGCGGCTCGCTTGGACTCTTCCTCGGCCTTGATCCGAGCTTCTTCCTCGGCGCGCTTATTCTCCTCGGCGCGCCGCTTCTCGTCCGCGGTCGCGGCCTTGGCCTGCTTGTCCTCGCGCCGACGCGCTTCTTCGAGCGAGGCCAGACGCGCTTCCTCGGCCTCGCGCAGCAGCCGCTCCTGCAATTCCTTGCGGGTTTCGGTCGACGGGGCGGGCGCCGGCGCGGGCTTGGGCGCCGGCTCGGGCGCGCGGGCGGCGGGCGCGGGCGGCGGCGCGGCGGGCTCGGGCGCCTGGACCGGTGCGGCCTCCTCACCCGGGCGGCCCAGGATGCGGCGCTTCTTCACCTCGACGACGACGGTGTTCGAGCGGCCGTGGCTGAAGCTCTGCTTCACCTTGCCGGTCTCGACCGTGCGCTTCAGGCCCAGCGGCGCCCGCGTCCCCAGTTTCGGCTTGTCCGTCGAATCGCTCACTCGAAATCCTTCATTCATTCAATATCGGACGCAGCCGCCGCATCCGCGGAAACGGCCTCTAGCCCAGCATCACGTCCGATGAAAGCGCGCCACCGCGCAATCGCGTGCGAAACACGCTTCGCGGCGGCCCCATCCACTATGGCGACATGTACCACGTTGTCGCGGCCCAGCGCCAACGACAATATGGCCCTCGGCAGGGGCAAAACCAAGCCCCGCTGCCCGGAACCCTCGGCTTCGGAGCCGACGCGCCAGGCCTGATCCAGCTTGCGATTGCCTTCCTCGCCGGCATCTGCGGCGTGGATCAGCATGCGAACCTGCCCGCGCCGCGCCGCCGTTTCGATCTTCTCGCTGCCCGTCGCGACATTGCCGGCCCGCGCCTCCAGCCCGAGCCGGTCGAGCACCGCCTGTCGCAATGCGGCCTCGACCCGCTCGCCCAGATCGGCGGGAACGACGATCTCGTTCGTCTTGAACGCCCGCGCCAGCGCCGCCTTGAGCTTGCCCTTGGCCAGCGCCGTATCGAGTGCAGCGCGATCGACGCCGATCCACGCGCCCCGGCCCGGCGCCTTGGCGCGTACGTCGGGAAGCACGTCTCCGTCGGGCGACAAGGCAAGGCGGATCAGCTCATCCCGCGCCCCGGTCTCCCGGGTCAGGACGCACATGCGCTCCGGCGAATGTCCTTCGCTCAGGCGATCATTGGGGAGTTTCCGCAACCGCGTCCTCCCCCTTGATATCCTCGTCCTCGAACCAGTGGGCGCGGGCGGCCATGATGATCTCGTTGCCCTGTTCCTCGGTCAGGCCATATTCGCCGAGCACGCCGCCCTTGTCCTCGGGCCGGTTGTTCGGCTCGCGCTGGCGGCGCTGCTCCGGGCGCTTCTTCTGGATCAGCTCGTCGGTGGCGAGATCGGCCAGGTCGTCGAGCGTGCGGATGTTCGCCTTGCCGAGCGTCACCAGCATCGCCTCGGTGAGATAGGGCATCTCGGCCAGCGCGTCCTCGACGCCGAGCGCGCGGCGCTCGTCGCGGTTCGCCGCCTCGCGGCGCTCCAGCGCTTCGGCGGCGCGGTTCTGGAGCTCGGCCGCCAGCTCCTCGTCGAAGCCTTCGATCGTCGAAAGCTCCTCCGCCTCGACATAGGCGACCTCTTCCAGCGCGCCGAAGCCCTCGGCGACGAGCAGCTGGGCGAGCGTCTCGTCCACGTCCAGCTCGTTCTGGAACATCTCGGAGCGTTCGACGAACTCGCGCTGGCGCTTCTCGCTCGAATCCGCCTCGGTCATGATGTCGATGGCGGAGCCGGTCAGCTGGCTGGCGAGGCGGACATTCTGGCCGCGACGGCCGATGGCGAGGCTGAGCTGATCGTCGGGAACGACCACCTCGATCCGGCTCTCTTCCTCGTCGATCACGACGCGGGCGACGGTGGCCGGCTGCAGCGCGTTGACGATGAAGGTCGCGGTGTCCTCGCTCCACGGAATGATGTCGATCTTCTCGCCCTGCAGCTCCTGCACCACGGCCTGGACGCGCGAGCCCTTCATGCCGACGCAGGCACCGACCGGATCGATCGAGCTGTCATGGCTGATCACGCCGATCTTGGCGCGGCTGCCCGGATCGCGGGCGGCGGCCTTGATCTCGATGATGCCGTCGTAGATTTCCGGCACTTCCTGCGCGAACAGCTTCTTCATGAATTCGGGATGGGCGCGCGACAGGAAGATCTGCGGGCCGCGATTTTCCCGCACGACGCGCAGGATGATCGAACGGACCCGATCGCCGACGCGCAGCAATTCGCGCGGAATCTGCTGGTCGCGGCGGATCACGCCTTCGGCGCGGCCGAGATCGACGACGACATGGCCGAACTCGACGCGCTTGACGACGCCGGTGATGATCTCGTTGCCGCGGTCCTTGAATTCCTCGAACTGGCGCTCGCGCTCGGCGTCGCGGACCTTCTGGAAGATGACCTGCTTGGCGGCCTGGGCGGCGATGCGGCCGAACTCGATCGGCGGCAGCGGATCGACGATATAGTCGCCCAGCGCAGCATCCTTCTGCAGCTTGGCGGCGTCTTCAAGGTTCACCTGCTTGAAATAGTCGTCGACCTCCTCGACCACCTCGACGACGCGCCAAAGGCGCAGATCGCCGGTCGCGGGATCGAGCTTGGCGCGGATGTCGTTCTCGGCGCCGTAGCGGGCGCGGGCGGCGCGCTGGATCGCGTCCTCCATCGCCTCGATCACGATGCCCTTGTCGATCAGCTTCTCGCGCGCGACGGCGTCGGCGATGGCGATCAGTTCGGCCTTGTTGGCGGAGACGGCGCCGGGCGCTTCGGTGGCCATGATGTCAGTCCTGTCCTTCTTCCTGAAGTTCTTCGAATGCGTCCGCGCCGGCCGTGTCGAGCGGCGCGGTGGCGGCGATGAGCCGGTCGGTCAAGACCAGTTTCGCCCCCGCCACATTGGCGAAAGGCACGCGGGTCTCGCCCAGATTGGGCACATCGACCAGAATCGCGCCGTCGTCCCAGCCGATCAGCGCGCCGTTAAACTGTTTGCGGCCGTCGGTCTTCTCGACGAGGTTGATCCGCGCCTCATGGCCACGCCAGTCGGCGAAATCCTGCGGCCGGGTGAGCGGCCGGTCGATGCCGGGCGAGCTGACTTCGAGCCGGTAGCCGCCTTCGATCGGATCGGCCCCTTCGGCCTCCAGCGCGTCGAGCCGCTCGGACAGCCGCCGCGACAGCCGCTCGCAATCGGCGAGGTCGAGCTGGCGGGTATCGGGCCGCTCCGCCATCACCTGCAGCGTCGGATCGTCCTTGCCGCCGATCATCTTGACGCGCACGAGCGCGAAGCCCTCGGCCTCGGCCTCCGGCTCGATGATCCTCGTCAATGCGGCGATGTCCGCCATGCGCGTTCCTGCAAAAGTAAAGCGCCTCCGCGCCGGCCCCGTCCCCGGGACCAGCCTCAACATGTTTGACGATGTCGAGAAAGGCACAGGCCATATAGGGGAGGCGAGGGAAGGGGGCAAGCGGCGAATGGCTGCGCCCCGTGCCGCGCACCGCCGGTACCGCTCTATCCGCCCGGAATCGCACAAATCACAACTTCATCACGCTTTCATCACCGTCCCGGTGTAGCCGCCTCCGGCCCGTCCCCACACCCTGCGCCGGCATGACGACATGCGACAGGGAGGATGAAATGACGAACATATCCAACACTTTCGCCCGTTCTCGGGCGGCGCGTTCCCGGCTGCTCGGCGGTGCCTTTCTCGGTGCCGCGGCCATGATGCTTGCGCTCCCCAGCCCGGCCCACGCTGACGGCACACCCGAATGCAATGACGGGCCGGCGCCGAATTCGACCGAATGCGGCACGAATTCCACCGCTTCCGCGCCCGGCGCCACGGCGACCGGGCAGAACAGCACGGCGTCCGGCCCCAACGCCACCGCCAACGGCGTCGGCGCCAGCGCGGCAGCGCCGGGCGCGGTCGCCGTCGGCGGCATCAATCCCGTATCGGGGCAAGCGACCAGCGCCCAGGGCAATGTCAGCGTCGCGCTCGGCGCCGGGGCCACGACCACCGCGGCGGGATTGGCGGCGACCGCCATCGGCCCGAACGCGACCGCCGCAGCGATCGGTGCCATCGCCGTCGGCGGTCGGACCCAGGCGACGGCGAACCGGGCGATCGCGATCGGCGGCGAAGCCATGCCGGCCGGCGCCATGGTCGCGCGCAACGTGACGGCCTCGTCGGTCGGTTCGATCGCGATCGGCGCCGGCGCGATCGCGACCAACGGCAGCAACCCGAACTCCGCCGGCAATGCCGTCGCACTCGGCCAGCTTGCCGAAGCCACGGATGAGGATACGGTCGCCGTCGGCGGCAATGCGGTCGCTTCGGGCCTCCGCGCCACTGCCGTCGGCAGCGGGTCGGTGGCATCCGCCGCCGGTGCGCAGGCGTTCGGCTGGAGCGCGTCGGCGAGCGGCGTCCAGTCCCTCGCCGCCGGCAATGGCGCAGCCGC
This sequence comes from Alphaproteobacteria bacterium, assembly GCA_037190625.1. GTDB lineage: Bacteria > Pseudomonadota > Alphaproteobacteria > Sphingomonadales > Sphingomonadaceae > Allosphingosinicella. The sequence continues at coordinate 12,848 of JBBCJP010000009.1, read as the reverse complement.
TTCCGGGCAGGGCGCGATCGCGGTCGGCGACTCGACGATCTCGTCGGGTCTCAATTCGACCGCGATGGGTCAGGGCTCGCAGGCGACGGCGATCGCGTCCACCTCGGTTGGTCATAACAGCCGCGCGACCGCTTTGGCATCTTCGGCCTTCGGCGTCAGCGCGCAGGCGACCGGGCTGGGCGCCACCGCCGTCGGGCGTCTTGCCAATGCCGGCGCCGACGGTTCGACGGCGGTCGGCGCCGGTTCCAGCGCCACTTTCGCCGCATCGACGGCGGTCGGCGCGGGCGCGGCAACCACGGCCGTCAACCAGGTGGCGCTGGGCGGCACAGGCAGCTCGGTCCGGATCGGCGACATCGCCGCCAGCACCGCCGCCCAGTCCGGCACGGTCTCGGTGATGACCATCGACGCCAGCGGTACGATCGGCCGCAGCTCGACCGTGCTGCCCAATGTCGGCGCGCTGCAGGCTGCCCAGAACCTGATGGCCAGCCAGATCGACGATCTGTTCGATCTGCGCGATCTCGACCGGCGCGACATGCGGCAGGGCGTCGCGGCGGCTGTTGCGATGGGCCATGCGCCGATGCCTTCGGCACCGGGGCGGACATCCTACGTTCTCAACGGCTCCACCTTCCGGGGCGAATTCGCGCTCGGCGGTTCCATCCTCCACCGGTTCGACACGGAAACGCCGTTCGCGATCGGCGTCGGCTTTTCCTTCGCCGGGAACCGAAACAATGCGTTCCGCGCCGGTGTGGCGGGGGAGTTCTGATCCCTGGGGCGGGCGGGGCTTCGGCTCCGCCCGGTCAACCGGCTTGGCGATAATCCGGAACGGTTCGGGTCGCGCGCCAATAGCCCTCCAGCCCGATCCGGTTGAGCAATGCGGCAAAGCGCGGCGTGGTCCAGAGCGGCGCCATATTCGGCATGAACAGGAAAAGGGTGTAACGGCGCTCATATCGCGACGGGGGCGGGACGGCCGGGCCGATCTCGCTGGCGGCGCTGCCCAGGAAATAGCGCTCGACCGTGAGCAGCGCCAGATCAGCCCGTCCGAGCAGAAGGAAGACGGGTGCGGTGATCGGCGCGGAATCCACGAACGCGGACATCGCCCGCTGGTCGGCCAGGCTGGCGGCGACATCGGCGGGATCGCCGCGCTCGACCGCCCGGGCGAGCACCACGCGGGCTTCCACCCCTTCCGGACGCAAATTTTCCGGCCGGACCTCCGGGTTCATCACGAACGCCGCGGCCGCCGGCGCACGGCGGTTGGACAGCAGGAAGGTGTATTTGAGTCCCCATGGGAGGAAATTTCCGGGCCAGCGCGCGACCGCTTGGTCAAGCACCGCCTCCGCCTCGTGCAGGCGGCCGAGACTCCACAAAGCACGGGCGCGGTTGACGTGGGGAATCGGGATGAACGGTTCGATCTCCAACTGCCGCTCGGTATGAGGCAGGCCGTCGCGCCAACGCCCTGTCTCATAGCGGGCGATACCGAGCTGGCCTTGCACGAACCAGTGATCGGGATGGTCCCGCTCGATGCGGATCAGATCGCGCTCGATCCGCTCCCAGTTCCGGAAATTAGGATCGATCATCGCCAGCGCGACCCTTGCATCGGCATTGTCCGGATCGAGCGCAAGCGCGCGCTGGGCCGAGGATTCGATCAGGCCGGGCAAGCTCTCCAGATTTCCTTCGGCAAAGCCTTCGAGGATATGACGGTAGGACAAGGCCAACCCGCCCCAAGCATCGGCATAGAGCGGATCGATCTCGGTCGCCTGGCGAAAGAAAGCTATGGCCTGGCGGACCTGCTCCGCCACGCCCTGACGCTGCGCGATCTGGCCGCGGCGATGAAATTCCAGGGCGCGCGGATCTGGCTGATGGGCGCGCCGCGTGCTCCAAAACCATGCGCCGGCGGCGCCGAGCCCGGCGAGTGCCGTGCCGGCTCCGATGAATCGCCGTCTGGTCGTTTCGCGTGTTCCGTATCCCCGTTCGCGGTTCGACGCCGGGGCGGGAGCGGCAGGCGGCTTGCGCTCCGCCAAAGGCCAGGGAGGATAGAGGTCCTTGACCGCCGAAGGCTGAGCCTCGGCGGTCACCACCATCCGGTAGCCGACCTTCGTGATCGTCTCGAGCAGGAAGCAGTCCAGGCCGAGCTCCGACGCCAGTTGGCGGATGCGGGAAATCACGCGATTGATCGCATTCTCGCCGACGATTCGACCGCCCCAGCAGCGTTCGATCAGCTCGTCACGAGAAATCACCGCGCCTCGGGCCTGGGAGAGCAGGACCAGCACCTGCATGACCCGCGGCTCGAGAAGGACGCTTTGTTCGCCTCGCGACACACGTCGGCGCGGCGGATCAACCAGCATCTCTCCGAGCCGGAATGGCGGCACTTGGGCCAGCCTTATTGAGCGCGATTCCTCGCCCAAAAACCCTTCTCCCCCCAAGGCGGCATCGTATCCCGGGGCGTTGGCAAAGGCGAGTCCGGATGCGGACGCACGACGGGGTCATGGCCCTGCCGGCAGGTCTCTGGCAGAAGTGGTGCATGAAGATCGTCGGCAGCTACGTCTCCCCCTATGTCCGCAAGGTGCTCGCCTGCATGGCGCTGAAGGGGATCGACGATTACGAGATCGATCCGATCACGCCCTTTTTCGGCGGCGAGGAGTTTCAGCGGCTGTCGCCGCTGCGGCGCATTCCGGTGCTGATCCACGGCGATCTGGCGCTGAACGATTCCACCGTGATCTGCGCCTGGCTGGACGAGGCCTTTCCCGGCCATCCCCTGCTGCCCGCCGATCCGGCGGATCGCGCCAAGGCGCGCTGGCTGGAGGAATATGCCGACACCCGGCTCGGCGATCTCTGCATCTGGGGCTTGTTCTACCAGAAGATCGTCGGGCCGATGGTGTTCGGCGAGGCGACGGACGCTGCGCGGGTCGAACGCACGCTGACGGAGGGACTGCCCGGCGCGCTCGACTATCTGGAAGCCGAAGCGCCGGAAGCGGATTTCCTGTTCGGCAAGATCGGCCTCGCCGACATCGCTGTCGCCTGCTTCTTCCGCAACGCGGCTTATGCCGGCTTCGAGATCGATGCCGCGCGCTGGCCGAAAGCGGCCGGATGGGTCGCGCGCACGCTGGCGCACGACTGCATCCACCGCTTCCTCAAATACGAGCAGGCGCAGCTGAGCACCGATCCGAAGGGCCGCCGCGCCGCCTTGCTGGCGGCCGGCGCGCCGCTCGCCGCGGAGACGCTCGGCACGCGCGAACCGCGCAAGGGCATCATGACGTTGTAGAGCTTGCCCCTATTCATGCCCCCAGGGCGCCGGCGGCGCCTCGACCGGATTGGTCAGGTCGAACTCGGCGCGCAATAGGCGGTTCTCGCGGCGCAGCTCGTAAGCGTAGGTGCGGCCCGGATCGACCTCCACCGCCCAGACATTGGTGGTCGAGACGGCCCTGTCTTCGCGGTTAAACAGGTCGATGGAGAATTGGTCCACCGGGAATTCCTGGCGGGTGGCGGTGCCTTCGTTGGCGGTGTCGCCGCCATATTGGGTGAGCACGTCCTCGCTGCCGTCCTCGTGACGATGGTCGTGCTTCAGGCGCAGGCCCGCGTCGGTGCGGGTGATAACCCAGGTGCGCGAGCGGTCCTCGCCGACATGGAAGGGGATTTTGATCTCGTTGTCGGTGCATTCGCGGACGTGCATGACCAGGCGGTTGGAGGCGAAGTCGTCATCCATCCCGGCCGGCTCGGTGGCGGTGACGCGCCCTTCGAACGCCTGGCCGCAGAGCGCGGTCAGCCGCTGGAAGAATTCGTTCTGCGGCCCGGCGGCGGTCTCATTGCCGGCGGCATTCGCGTCTGTGACGTCGGTGGAGGGGGTGCAGCCCACGAGAGCGAGCGCGGCGAGGAGGGTGAGGGAGTGTTTCATGGCGCTAACCTATCGCGGGGGTCGCGTAATGCAAATCGGCTGGTTATCTAAGGCACATCCCGCGAGCCGGAGCGTTGCCCCGGCACCAGCCACACAGGAGCTTTCCATGCGCGCTTTTCGCACCGTCCTGCTTCCCGCCCTCGTCCTGATCGGCTGCACCGCCGCCAGCGACACCGGCAATGCCGGCCAGGCGCAAGCGCCGGCGACGGCGTCGGACGGGCGGCCGTTCGCGGTCGAGGAGATCGCGCAATTCCGCGAGCCCTGGGCGATGACCTTCCTGCCGGACGGCCGTCATGCGCTGATCACGGAGAAAGCGGGTACGCTGAAGCTGTGGACCGTGGGGGGCGCGGCGATCGACGTGGCCGGCGTGCCGGCGGTCGAATATGGCGGGCAGGGCGGGCTCGGCGATGTCGCCGTCCATCCCGATTTCGCCAACAACAACATCATCTATCTGAGCTATGCCGAAGCGGGCGAGGGGGGCACCCGCCACGCCGCGGTCGGGCGGGGCCAATTGGTCGTCGAGGGCGACACTGCCCGGATCGACGGCTTTCAGGTGATCTGGCGGCAGGAGCCGGGCTTCACCGGGCGCGGCCATTACGGCCACCGCCTCGCTTTCTCGCCGGATGGCCAGTTCCTCTACATCAGCTCGGGTGAGCGCCAGCAATTCGATCCGGCGCAGGACCGCAATTCCAATGCGGGCAAGATCGTACGGCTCAGCGACACCGGCATGGTGCCGTCCGACAATCCCTTCTACGATCAGGGGCGGATCATCTCGCAGGTCTGGAGCCTCGGCCACCGCAATCCGCTCGGCCTCGCCTTCGACGGGCAGGGGCGCCTGTGGGTCAACGAGATGGGGCCGCAGGGCGGTGACGAGCTCAATCTGGTCGAGCGCGGCGCCAATTACGGCTATCCCACCGTCTCCAACGGCGATCATTATGACGGCCGGCCGATCCCGAACCATGACACGCGGCCGGAATTCACCGCGCCGAAGATCACCTGGACGCCGGTCATCTCGCCGTCGAGCATGATCTTCTATTCGGGCGACATGTTCCCGGCCTGGCGCGGCAGCGCGCTGATCGGCGGCCTGTCGGGTCGCGCTCTGGTCCGCGTCACCTTCGACGGCGACAATGCCCGCGAGGCGGAGCGCTTCGACATGGGCCAGCGCATCCGCGAGGTGGAACAGGGGCCGGACGGCTCGATCTACCTGCTGGAGGACCAGCGGGAGGGCTCGGGCGGCCGGTTGCTGAGGCTTACGCCAGCAGGGTGAAGGTCCGGTAGAGGGTGAACAGCAGCACCAGCACATTCACCACCATCAGGAGGATGAAGATGCGGTGTTGCGCCCCCTTCGCGAGCATGTAGAGGCCGTTGGCGAGCGACAGGATTCCCAAGGCGATCACCGCGTAGAACAGGTGCAGGATCGCCTGCGCCTGCTCCGCCGTGCCGGTGAAATTCTCCGCGCTTCCGGTCGCGATTGCCTGCTGCAGATCGGGGCTGAGATTCCAGGTGATCGTGCCCATCAGGAGGATGAGGATCACGCCGCAGACGATGGCCGCCCAGGCCCGCAACGGCGATTCCCCGATCTTCTTCATCGGCCCGCCGCATTTGGGACAGGTGTCGCTCTTCGTATCGACGGTGCGCCCGCACGTCGCATCCTGGCAAGTCCAGACCGCACCCATATCGCCCCCCATCCTTGCGATGACGTCGGCGATTATAGTTCAGATACGGCGATAGCGGAAATACCAGACTTCGCGTCCCTCGCGGCGCGCCTTCGCCTCGTAGCGTGTTTCCGGCCAGCCCCCGGGGCGAACGAGGAAATCCCGCGCGCTTTCCGCCAGCCATTCGAAATCGGTGCGCTGTCCCATCACCATCATCGCCCAGCGGCAATAGGTCGGGTCGTCGGTGCCGAGCCGGAACTCGCCGCCCGGCTGCAGCTTGGCCGCGATCAGGTCGAGCGGGCCGTGATTGACCATGCGCCGCTTGGCGTGCCGCGCCTTGGGCCAGGGATCGGGATGGAGCAGATAGACGAAGCGTAAGCTCGCGTCCGGCAGCCGCGCCAGCACCTCCAATGCGTCGCCCATGTGAAGGCGCACATTGGCGAGATGCTTCTCGCGGACATGGCCGAGCGCGGTGGCGACGCCGTTCAGGAAGGGCTCGCAGCCGATGAAGCCGTGATCGGGCAGCAGATCGGCGCGATAGGCGAGATGCTCGCCCCCGCCGAAGCCGATCTCGAAATGGAGCGGGCGGTCATGACCGAACAGGCTCGCTGCGCTGATCGCCCCCTCGTCCGGCACGCTGAGCGCCGGCAGCAGCTCCTCGATCAGCGCCGCCTGCCCCTGGCGGAGCGGGCGGCCCTTCGAGCGGCCGTAAAGGCGGCGGATGGTGGAGGGATCGTTCATGGTCGGGTCGGTCGCGCGCTGCTATCGCGCTTTCCATGAGACTCGCAAGCTGTATCGCCGCCGCCTTGTGCGCGGCCGCCTCGCCCGCTTTGGCGACAAGCACGATATCGTGCCGGTCGACGACCAGCCCCACCGACGGACCGGCCTTGTCGCTGGTCGTCGGCGCGGGCGGGATCGTCCAGGCGCGGCTGGACGAGGGCGACCGGTCTTTCACCACCGGCGACGGCGCGGACGCGCCGATCATTGCCCAGTCCTGGCTCGATCGCGATCAGCTCAAGCTCGACATCCTCGACAGCAACGCCGACGAACGGATCGCGCGTCTCGACGCCAGGCGCGCCGGGACCGGCTATGCCGGCATCCTGATCCTGCACGGGCGGCAGTGGCGCGTGCGCTGTCAGGAGAGCGGTTAGCCGTCGGGGGTGAAATTCACGCGCGAAGGCGTTAGGGTGGTTCATCCCCAAAGCATCACTCGAAGGAGGCCGTCATCGCCGACCTGATCGGATTGACCATCACCGACCAAGCCTGGCTGCAAATCCTGATCTCACTGTCGCTGCTGATCCTCATCGCCTGGATGAGCAACTGGATCGCCAAGAAGATCGCCCACAACATCATCGGACGCCTGCTCGCCCGCTCGCCGATCGGGGAGGAGGCGGACGCCGTCACCCGGATCGTGGCGCGGCTGGCCAATCTCGTCCCGACGCTGATCGTCAGCACCGGCATTCTCGCCGTTCCGCATCTGCCCGCCTGGGCGCCCATCCTGGTCCGCAACGTCGCGACGGGCTTCGCGATCCTGACCATCGCGCTGGCGATCGGCGCGGCGATGGATCTCGGCAATCACGTCTATGCGCGCCGCCCGAGCGCCGGCTCGCGGCCGATCAAGGGCTATGTCCAGGTCGGCAAGATCGTCATCTTCTGCATCACCGCGATCCTGATCGTCGCCGCTTTGATCGATCGTTCGCCGATCCTGCTCTTCTCCGGCCTCGGCGCGATGGCCGCCGTGCTGATGCTGGTGTTCAAGGACACGATCCTGTCGCTGGTCGCCTCCGTCCAGCTCACCTCCAACGATATGCTGCGGGTCGGCGACTGGATCGAGATGCCGAAATATGGCGCCGACGGCGACGTGATCGACATCGCGCTGCACACGGTGAAGGTGCAGAACTGGGATTTGACGATCACCACGATCCCAACTCACAAGCTCATCGAGGATTCGTTCAAGAACTGGCGCGGTATGTCCGAATCGGGCGGGCGCCGGATCAAGCGGCCGCTGATGATCGATCAGAACAGCGTCCGTTTCCTGACCGAGGAGGAGGCGGACGGCCTGGAGCGCTTCAAGCTGATCCGTCCCTATCTCGATGTGAAGGAAGCGGAGATCGCGGCGTGGAACCTGGCCAAGCCGGACCGTGCCGATGCGGTGAACGCGCGGCGGCTCACCAATATCGGCACGTTCCGCGCCTATGTCGCCGCCTATCTGAAGGCGCATCCGCGCATCACCGACAAGATGACCTTGCTGGTGCGTCAGCTCAGTCCCTCGCCAGAAGGCCTGCCGATCGAAATCTACTGCTTCACCGCGACCACCGCCTGGGGCGAATATGAGGACATCCAGTCCGACATTTTCGATCACCTGATCGCGATCCTGCCGGAATTCAGCCTACGCCTGTTCCAGCAGCCGACCGGCCTCGACTTCCAACGGGGTTTCGAGGAAGCGCGCGAGGCAGCTTAGACTGCTCTGACTTATTTCTCCTCCGTTCGCCCTGAGCCTGTCGAAGGGCTTTCCTTTTCTTCTACGGCAGAAAGAAAGTGCAGGGCTTCGACAGGCTCAGCCCGAACGGAGTTTGGCATCAACGCTGTCGGTTTAGCCGAACAACCCCTTGTGCGTCTCGCGCAGGGCGGCCTTCTGGACCTTCCCCATCGTGTTGCGGGGCAAAGCGTCGGCGAAGAGGATGCGGCGCGGCTGCTTGAAGCGGGCGAGGTCCGCTACACCGGCCAGCACCGTCGCTTCGTCCAACGCGGGATCGGTGCGCGTCACCACCGCGACCACGGCCTCGCCCAGATCGGCATGGGGCACGCCGATCACCGCGCTTTCGCCGACGCCGGGCACCGCGTCGATCGCCAGCTCGATCTCCTTGGGGTAGATGTTGAGCCCGCCGGCGATGATCAGGTCCTTGGCCCGCCCAACGATCGCGACCCGGCCATCATCGGCCATCGTCGCCATGTCCCCGGTGATGAACCAGCCGTCGGCGCGCATGTCCTCGGCGGTTTTTTCCGGATTGCGCCAATAGCCCTTGAACAGGTTCGGCCCGCTTATTTCGAGCACCTCGTCCACGATCCGCGCCTCGACCCCGGGCAGCGGAAAGCCGACCGTGCCGGGAATACGCGCCCCGTCATAGGGATTGGAGCAGATCATGCCCGCCTCGGTCATGCCGTAGCGCTCCAGGATGCGATGGCCGGTCTTCGCCTCGAAATCGGCGAAGGTCGCCTCCAGCAGCGGCGCCGATCCCGAAATGAAGAGGCGCATGTTCGCGACCGCCTCGCGGGTCAGCCGGTCATGGGCGGCGAGGCGGACATAGAAGGTCGGCACGCCCATCAGGATCGTGGCGCGGGGCAGATCGTCGATCACCGCATCGGCATCGAAACTCTTGTGCCAGAGCATCGTCGAGCCGCTCAGAAGCGCACCGTGCAAAGCCACGAACAGACCATGGACATGATAGATGGGCAAAGCGTGGATCAGCACGTCGCCCGGCCGCCAGCGCCAATAATCCTTCAGCACCAGCGCGTTGGACGACAGATTGTCGTGGCTGAGCATGGCGCCCTTGGAGCGGCCGGTGGTGCCGGACGTGTAGAGGATGGCGGCGAGGTCGTCGGGGCCGCGCGCTACGGTCTCGAACGGGCCGGGCGCGGGCGTCAGCTCGGCAAGATCGAGATGGCCGGGGGCGATCACGATCGCCGGCTCGGCGTCCTGGATGAAATAGTCCAGCTCGGCGGCCGTATAGGCGGTGTTGAGCGGCACATAGACGAGGCCGGCGCGCAGGCTGGCGAGGTAGAGCAGGGCGTTGTCGGTCGATTTCTCGGTCTGCACCACGATCCGGTCGCCGGGCTTCGCCCCGCGCGCGACGAGGGCATTGGCCCAGCCGGCGACGGCCGCGTCCAGTTCGTCGTAGCGCAGCCGCACGTCGCCATGCTCGACGAAGGCCGGCACGTCGCCGGCGGTGCGCGCGGCCTGGGCGATCAGGGTCCAGAGGTTCGCGTTCATGGACGCTCTATCGCGTCAAGCGCGGCGCCCGCCAAGCGCTTCGTCCCGTCCATCCTTGCCGCCCTTCTGCAAGGCCTTGGAATGTAGGATTTGCACTGTCAGGATCTCGCGCGACTCGGAGCATCCATGATCCACGGCCTCTGGCCTCACCCCTCCCGTTCTTTCCGTTCTGAATATCCTTGCGAGAGGGAGACTCACCCCCGACGCGGCGTCAGGTTCGTCAACTTCCGCGCCCCGAAAGACCCGTTCCCTCGGGCTCGGCTAGACCTCCTGCTTCAGCGCGTCGACCAGGTCGGTCCGCTCCCAGGAGAAATGATCGCCCTCCGCCTTGCGGCCGAAATGGCCGTAGGCGGCGGTCGGCGAATAGATCGGCTTGTTGAGGCCGAGATGGGTGCGGATGCCCTTGGGCGTCAGGCGCACGAGCCGGGGCAGCACCTCCTCCAGCTTCTCCGCGGTGGCGCCGTTGAGCTCGGTCCCGTGCAGATCGACATAGAGCGACAGCGGCTCGGCCACGCCGATCGCGTAGGAAAGCTGGATCGTGGCGCGCCTGGCGAGGCCAGCGGCGACGATGTTCTTGGCGAGGTAGCGGCTGACATAGGCCGCCGAACGGTCGACCTTGGTCGGATCCTTGCCGCTGAACGCGCCGCCGCCATGCGGGGCCGCGCCGCCATAGGTGTCGACGATGATCTTGCGGCCCGTCAGGCCCGCATCGCCGTCCGGCCCGCCGATCTCGAAGCTGCCGGTCGGGTTGATGTGATAGACCGTCTGGTCGGACAGCAGCTCCGCCGGGATCACGTCCGCGACGACCTTTTTCACATAGGCCTTGAGCTCGGCTTCCTTGTCGCCCTCGTCATAGCCCTTGGCATGCTGGGTCGAAACGACGATCGCGGTCGCGGCCACCGGCTTGCCGTTCTCGAACTTCAGCGTCACCTGGCTCTTGGCGTCCGGCTCGAGGAAGGGCGCGGCGCCGGCATGGCGGTCGGCGGCCATCCGCTCCAGGATCTTGTGGCTGTAATAGAGCGTCGCCGGCATCAGGTCCGGGGTCTCGTCCGTGGCGTAGCCGAACATGATGCCCTGGTCGCCCGCGCCTTCGTCCTTGTTGCCGCTCTCGTCCACGCCCTGCGCGATATGCGCGGACTGGCCGTGGAGATTGTTCTCGAAACGCAGGGTTTCCCAGTGGAAGCCGGACTGCTCGTAGCCGATCCGCTTCACGGTCTCGCGCACCGTCTTCTCGATCTCTTCCTCGGCGCCCGGCGCCCAGGCGCCGTTCTCATAGACACCCTTGCAGCGGATTTCGCCGGCCAGCACGACCAACTGGGTGGTGGTCAGCGTCTCGCAGGCGATGCGCGCTTCCGGATCCTTGGACAGGAACAGATCGACGATCGCGTCGGAAATCTGGTCGCTGACCTTGTCGGGGTGCCCTTCGGACACCGATTCGGACGTGAAGAGATAGGTGCTGCGCATCGCGGAAAGCCGTTCCTTCATGGGGCTGGGATTGCGGATATAAAGATATCCTTATGTGCGGTGCGCTTCCTAGCGCGCCTTACGGCGCAGGGCAATCGCTCCCGCGACGAGCAACAGGGCGAAGGCGAGGGGGAGGATATTGCCGAAGCGGGCGAACAAGGTGGGCGCCGCCGTGCCGGGCAGGTGCGCGTCGATCGCGCCCGCGCCCGCCGGAATGCTGTCCAGCACCCGGCCGTGCGCGTCGATCACCGCAGAAATGCCGGTCGGCGTCGCGCGGACGACCGGCAGGCCCTCCTCGATCGCCCGCAGCCGGGCTTGGGCCAGATGCTGGGGCGGGCCCCAGGCGCCGAACCAGGCGTCGTTCGACGGGTTGAAGATGAAGTCGGGCCGGTCCGCGCGATCGACCACCGCGCCGGAAAAGACGATTTCGTAGCAGATCTGGATGCCGGCGCGCGCGAAGCCCGGCACGTCGAGCGTGCGCGGCCCGGGTCCGGCATGGAAATCGAGATCGCCGGGCGCGAGCCGGCTGAGTCCCAGCGCCGAGAGGAGCGGGCGCATCGGCAGATATTCGCCATAGGGCACCAGATGCGCCTTGTCGTAGCGCGGCCCCAGCCGCCCCTGCGGGTCGATCATGAAGAGGCTGTTATAGGCGGCGTTCGCATAGCCGTCGTCGCCGAACACCAGCTCGACGCCGCCGAGCAACATCATGTCGTCCGGACCCATCAGGGCGGCGATGCGCTGGCGCGCACGCGACTGGACCGAGAGATAATCGGGCGTCGCCGCCTCGGGCCACAGGATGAGACGGGGCGTGTCGGACGGCTCCCCGGTCAGCCGCGCCAGCCGGCGGAAATTCTCCGCCTCGAAATTCGGGTCCCACTTGTTCTGCTGGCCGATATCGGGCTGAACGACGCGGATCAGCGGGCCGGGGCCGGACAGAGCGGGCGCCGCCGCCCAGGCCAAGGCGCCCCCCCCGATCACCGCAAGCATGGTGATCGCCGCAGCGGTCCGAGCGTCGCGCAGAACCAGGTAGAACGCGCCGCCGAACAGCGCCGCCACGCCCGACAGCCCATAGGTGCCGATCCAGGCCGCCAGCCCCGCCAGCCCGCTCGGCATCAGCGTCACCGCCACCGGATTCCACGCGAAGCCGGTGAACAGGGTGGCGCGCAGCCATTCGGTGACGATCCAGGCGGCGGCGAGGATAAGGACCAGAGCGGGCCGGTGGCCGCGCCCCCATCGCCAGGCCAGCCCGGCCGCCGCTGCGGGAAAGATCGCGAGATAGAGCGACAGCAGCGGCACGGCGAGCCAGCCGAGCCAGGCCGGCATCGCCGCCTGATAGGTGAAGGCGGTCGCGATCCAGTTCAGCCCCACCACGAACTGGCCGAAGCCGAACCACCAGCCCCGCGCCAGCGCGGACCGCAGGCTCGGGGCATCGTCGATCAGCCAGAGCAGGCCGGCGAAGGCGACGAGCGTGAGCGGCCACAGCTCCAGCGGCGCGAAGCCGAGCGCGGAGGCAAGGCCGGCGAGAAAGGCGAGGCCGAGGGGCAGCATCACGCCGCGCTATGCGGACCTGCCATGGCCGGCGTCAATGGTCGATCAGGCGGCGTGACGCCGGGTGGTTTCGCGATGCGGCGCTTCGCCGCGCTTCGGCTCGGTCTTTCCCTCACGCCACTGCTTCGCCACGTCCCACGCGTCTTTGAACGGCACGATGTAGAGGGAGGCGACGGTCTGCATGCGCTCGGTGTCGTGGGCACTGATGCCGAAGGAGAGGTTCTCGCGGGTCTTCGGGATGTAGATGGTGCCGAACAGCCAGTCCCACAAAGCGAACTGGGATCCGAAATTGCGGTCCCAG
>JBBCJP010000008.1:0-106439 GCA_037190625.1 Alphaproteobacteria bacterium | reverse complement strand
CCAGGTTACTATCGTTGGGAGGCCGGGTGGGGGAGCGGGCCGGCGCCGCTTCAGCGAAGCTGAAAACGATTCCAAAGAACCGTTCAAGCTTCACGGCTTGGCAGAAAGACCGGGCGGCGATAGACCCATCGCCGCCCGTTTTCTTTTGGGGCCAGCCTGATCCGGGGGAAGCCGATGTCCGCAGTCACCGCCGTTCCGATCCTGCCCCTGCCCAAGGGCGCGATCCTGAAATTGTGGATCGCGATCGCGGTGCTCGTCGCCGGCGGCGCGGCGCTTGCCTGGCTGGGCACCAGCCCGCTGCAGCGGCACATGACCGAGACCGGCGTCCAGTATCAGATCCTGGACGAGGGCGAGGGCGCGACGATCACGTCGGCCGATCTCGTCCTCTTCCACTTCGTCGCGCGGCGCGGCGACGGCTCGGTCTTCGCCTCCTCGATGGGCCGCGAGCCGGTCACGACGGCGCCGGACAACAGCTTCTTCCCCGGCGTCGGCCAGGGCCTCAAGCTGATGCGCAAGGGCGCGCGCTACCGCTTCTGGCTGCCGCCCAGCCAGGCCTTCCAGGGCGAGCTGCCGGAAGGCGCGGGGCTCGACGCCGATGAGGTGCTGAGCTTCGACGTGCAGGTGGTGGACGTCGCGCCGGGGCTGGCGGCGATGCAGTCGATGATGGGCGGCATGGGCCCGATGGGCACCGATCCGCATGGTGGCGATCCCCATGGCGGCCTGCCCCCGGGTGCGCTGCCGCCGGGCGCCGAGATGGCGCCGCCGGGACCGCCGCCGGGTCAATAATCAGCCGCTGGCGGGGGCTCGTCGCCGGCCGGCGGCGGGCTTCGGCTTGTCCTTCGCCGCTTGCGGATTGTCGTCTTCCGACTTCTGCTCCAGCGCGGCCTTCATCATCGCGACGATCGGATCGGCGAGCGCGAGGCCGAGAATGCCGAACAAAGCGCCAAAGATGAGCTGCGCGCCGAGCACCAGCGCGGGAGCGAGATCGACCGTCTTGCGCGCCACATAGGGCACGATCAGATAACCGTCGACGACCTGGACGATGACATAGACGGCCACCGCCCACAGGCCGGTTTCCACATTCACCGAAAAGCCGATCAGGATGATCAGGAAGCCGGAGATGATCGCGCCGATATTGGGCAGGAAGGCGAGCAGGCCGGTGAGCAGGCCGAGCAAAGCCGCCATCGGCACGCCGCCGGCGAGCAGCAGCAGCCAGGTGCCGACGCCTTCCACCGCCATGCCGAGCAGGCGGCCCGCCATCAGCCGGCGCATGGTGAAGCCCATCCGGTCCGACGTGCGATAGAAACGCTCGCGATTGGCGCTGGGCAACATCCAGGCGACGCCGCGCTCGTACAGGCGCGGCTCGATCGCGATGAACAGGCCGATGACGACGATCATCACCATGTTGGCCACCGCGCCGAACGCGGTGCTGACCGCCGAGGTGAGCTGGCCGAGCGAACCCATCACCTGCTGGGCGACCTGGCCCGGATCGACCATGTCCACCCCCAGCCCGTGCGCGGCGGCGAGCGCCAGCAGCCGGTTGACCTGCAGCGTGAGCGTTTCCTGGAAGATGGCGAACTGGGCGGTGAGCTGGACGCCGGCCAGCCAGACCGTGCCGACGATCGCGGCGACCGCGACGAGCGCCACGATCATCAGCCGCCAGCCCCGTCCGATCGGCAGCACCCGGCCCAACAGGCGCGTGCCGCCGTCGAGGATCGCGGCGAAGACGATGCCGCCGAAGATCAGGAGGAGCGGCTGGGCGAGGAAGATGATCGCCAGCACGGCGAGGCCCATCGCGAACCAGACGCCGGCGCGCTTGATCTCCTCGCGAATGACCGGATCGCGGAATTCCGACGGCCCCGGGCGCTGCGTATCGGCCTGGGGCGTCTTCCTGCTCACTGGGCATTTCCTTGCGCGGGCGGCGGTGCCGGGCCCTCGGCGGGACGCAGCGACGTGCCCGCCCGGCCGGAGCGCAGCGCCGTGAACCAGCTTATCGGGTTCCAGTAGGAAGAGCTGCCGTCGAGGCTGAAGGTGATGAATTCGGCCCGCCCGCCGATATTCTCCCACGGCACCGGGCCGCCCAGGCCGCGCTCGGGGAAGCCGGCTTCGAAGCGGCTGTCGGCGCTGTGATCCCGATTGTCGCCCATCAGGAAGACATGATCGGCGGGAATGACGGTGCGCGGATAATCGTCCCCCTGCGAATAGCCGAGATCGATCGTATCATAATGGCGGCCGCTGGGAAGATATTCGCGCACGATCGGCAGGCGGCAATAAGCACGCCCGTCCTCGCCGGTGACGCGATAGTCGCCGAGAGTGTCGGGACGGCAGGGCAGATTGTCGTCGATCGGGAACATGACCGGCTCGCGCCGTTCGCGCCGGACCGGCTCGTCGTTGATGAAGAGCTGGCCGTCGATCATTTCGATCGCATCGCCGGGTAGGCCGATCACGCGCTTGATATAATCGGCATTCTCGCCCGGCGGGGTGGCGATCACGATGTCGCCGCGCTCGGGCATCCGGCCCCAGATCCGGCCCGACGTGCGCGGAAAGATGTGGAAGCTGGCCGACACCCAGGACCAGCCATAGGGATATTTGCTGACCACCAGCCGATCTCCGACCAGCAGGCCCGGCATCATCGATTCCGACGGGATGTAGAACGGCTTGGCGATGAAGGAGTGGAAACCGAGCACGGCCAGGATCAGCCAGAAGATCGCCTTCACCTCGCCCCACCAGTCCGTGCCCTTCTTCTTCGGCGCGGTTTCGGGCGGCGGAGTGTCGAGGGCGACCGGCGGCGCGACGACGTCGCCGTCCGCCTCGCTACGGGGTTCGGCCGCGGTCTCGCGGTCGCTTTCGGTCACTTCGGGCGCTCCTCGGGCAAGGCTTCGATGACGACGACGGCCATCGCGAAGGGATGATCGTCGGTCATCGTCAGATGAACATGAACCGCGTGGCCCGGCGGCGTCATCGCGTCAAGCCTCTCCTTCGCACCGCCGGTCAGCGCCAGGGTGGGTGCGCCGGACGGCAGGTTCACGACGCCGATATCCTTCATGTAGACGCCGCGCTTGAAACCGGTGCCGACCGCCTTGGAAAAGGCCTCCTTGGCGGCGAAGCGCTTCGCATAGGTGCCGGCGCGCGTGAACGGGCGCGTTTCGGCGCGGGCGCGCTCTTTGTCGGTGAAGACACGGTTGAGGAAGCGCTCGCCGAACCGGTCCAGCGAATTCTGGATGCGATCGATATTGCACAGGTCGGAGCCGAGGCCGATGATCATGACGGTTCCCACAGGCCGTCATTGCGAGGAGCCGAAGGCGACACGGCAATCCAGATAAGCGAAGTGCCGGGCCTGGATTGCTTCGCTTCGCTCGCAATGACGGATGGGCGGGCGACCCTCATCCCCGCACCTCGTCCATCAAGGCGCGCATTCGCCGGACGCTGGCGTCGAGGCCGGTGAAGATCGCCTCGCCGATCAGGAAATGGCCGATATTGAGTTCGGCGAGCTGCGGGATGGCGGCGACGGGCTGGACATTGTCGTAGGTGAGGCCGTGGCCGGCATGGGGCTCGATCCCGTTCTTGGCGGCGAGCGCGGCGGCATCGGCGAGGCGGCTGAGCTCGGCGGCCTGGGCCTCGCCCTCGGCATGGGCGTAGCGTCCGGTGTGGAATTCGACGACCGGCGCGCCCAGGTGCATCGCCGCCTCGATCTGGCGCGGATCGGGCTCGATGAAGAGGCTGACCCGAATGCCCGCGTCGCCGAGCCGGGCGATGAGCGGCTTCAGATGATTGTGCTGCCCGGCGGCGTCCAGGCCACCCTCTGTCGTCACCTCCTCGCGGCGCTCCGGCACGATGCAGGCGGCGTGGGGGCGATGCCTGAGCGCGAGCGCCACCATCTCCTCGGTCGCCGCCATCTCCATGTTGAGCGGCAGCGCGATCGCGCCAATCAGATGGGCGATATCCTCGTCGATGATGTGGCGGCGATCCTCGCGCAGATGGGCGGTGATGCCGTCGGCGCCCGCCTCCTGCGCGGCCAGGGCGGCGCGAATCGGATCGGGATAGAGCCCGCCGCGCGCGTTCCGGATTGTCGCGACATGGTCGATATTGACCCCGAGGCGGAGATGGGAGGTCACGCGGCCGCCTTGCGGCTCCCGGGCTTTTCGGCGGGCAGCGCGGCCAGCTCGGACGGCAGATCGTCGGCCGGATAGCTGGGCACGTTGAGCGAGACGAGCGGGTAGAAAGGCACGCCCATATCCGCCGCGCCGGCCGAGCGATCGACCAGCGAGGCGGCGGCGATCACCTCGCCCCCCGCCTCCGCCACCGCCTTCATCGCCTCGCGCGAGGACAGGCCGGTGGTGACGACATCCTCGACCAGCAGCACCTTCTGCCCCGGCCTCAGCGCGAAGCCCCGGCGCAATTCGAACGTGCCGGTCGGGCGCTCGACGAAGATCGCCTCCACGCCCAGCGCCCGGCCCATTTCATGGCCGATGACGACGCCGCCCATCGCCGGCGACACCACGATCTCGATCTGCGCGCGCAGATCGCGCGGGATCGACGCGGCGAGCGCGCTGGCCAGCCGCGAGGCGCGCACCGGGTCCATCAGGACGCGCGCGCATTGCAGGTAGCGCGGGCTGTGCAGGCCGGAGGAGAGAATGAAATGTCCCTCCAGCAGCGCGCCCGCGGCGCGGAATTCGGCGAGAATCTCGTCTTCGGTCATGGTCTTTCCGGATCGGGAACAGTCCCGGATTGATAGGTGTCCGCGCCCGCCGCTTCAAGCATTCGCCGCCTTGCGACCAACATGCTTGAGACAATAGAGAGTGCTGCCTATAAGGCGCCGCGTCGGGCCCGTCGGCGGATGATTCCAGCCACCCCGACGGCTGCAACAGGGGTTTAGATGAAGACTCTATACAAGCTCGTCGCCATTGCCGCCGCGTTCGGCCTGGCGCCCGCCGCGATCGCGGCCGTACCTGCGCCCGCGACGGATGCGGCGCCGGCGGATGCCGCCGCCACGGCGAATGAGGCCGCCGCCGAGGCGCCCGCCGCGCCGGAAGCACTGGCCCCGACGCCCGGCATCGGCCAGCCCGACGGCCGCTACGGCCTTCAGGACATGGTGACGCCGATCGGCGAGGAAGCCGTCTGGTTCCACGACGTGATCCTGCTGCCCGTCATCTTCGCGATCTCGATCTTCGTCCTCTTCCTGTTGCTCTACGTGATGGTCCGCTTTCGCCGCGCCGCCAATCCGACCCCGTCGCGCAACACCCACAACACCGCGCTGGAAGTGATCTGGACTTTGGTGCCGGTGCTGATTCTGGTCGCGATCGCAGTGCCGTCCATCCGGCTGCTCGCCAACCAATATTCGCCGCCTGCCGCCGACATCACCGTGAAGGCGATCGGCAACCAGTGGTACTGGACCTACGAATATCCCGATCACGGCATCGAGCTCGTGTCCAACATGCTGCCAGATGAGGAGGCGATCGCCAATGGCGAGCCGCGCCAGCTCGCGGTGGACGAGCGCATGGTCGTCCCGGTCGGCGCCACCGTGAAGGTGATCGTCACCTCCAACGACGTGATCCACGCCTGGGGCGTTCCCGCCTTCTGGGTGAAGATCGACGCCGTGCCGGGCCGGCTGAACGAGACCTGGTTCCGCACCGATCGCGAAGGCGTCTATTACGGCGTCTGCTACGAGCTGTGCGGCGCCCGCCACGGCTATATGCCGATCGCCGTCGAGGTGGTCAGCCGCGAACGCTTCGCCCAGTGGGTCGCCGCGCGCGGCGGCACGATGCCCGGCGCCGCGCCGGCCGAGGCCGCGAGCGCCGAGGCGGCGCCGGCCGCGGCCCCTGAAGCGGCCAATGACAACGCCGTCGCCGACGCGGCGCCGGCGGCCGACACCAACCAAGCCATCCCTGCGAACTGAGGCGGCGAGAGACATGACCGACACCACCGCGAACGCCGTCCACTTCGAGGCCGACCACGGCCATGACGCGCATCACGACGCCGATCACAAGCCGGGCTTCTTCGCCCGCTGGTTCATGTCCACGAACCACAAGGACATCGGCACCCTCTACCTGATCTTCGCGATCATCGCCGGCATCATCGGCGGCGCGATCTCCGGCCTGATGCGTCTCGAGCTCGCCGAGCCGGGCATCCAGTATCTCCAGGGCTGGGCCACGATCGTCAATTCGATGACCGGGGGCACCGAGGCGACCTTCGACGAAGGCCTCCACATGTGGAACGTGCTCATTTCCGCGCACGGCCTCATCATGGTCTTCTTCATGGTCATGCCGGCCATGATCGGCGGGTTCGGCAACTGGTTCGTGCCGCTGATGATCGGCGCGCCGGACATGGCCTTTCCGCGCATGAACAACATCTCCTTCTGGCTGCTGCCGCCGGCCTTCATCCTTCTGCTCGGCAGCGCCTTCGTGCCGGGCGGCACCGGCCATGGCGCGGGCGTGGGCTGGACGGTCTACGCGCCGCTATCGACCTCCGGGTCGGTCGGCCCGGCGGTGGACATGGCGATCTTCTCGCTCCACCTCGCCGGCGCGGCCTCGATCCTGGGCGCGATCAACTTCATCACCACCATCTTCAACATGCGCGCGCCGGGCATGACCCTGCACAAGATGCCGCTGTTCGTCTGGTCGGTGCTGGTCACCGCCTTCCTGCTGCTGCTCGCGCTCCCGGTCCTGGCCGGCGCGATCACCATGCTGCTCACCGACCGCAATTTCGGCACGCACTTCTTCGACGCGGCCGGCGGCGGCGACCCGATTCTCTACCAGCACCTGTTCTGGTTCTTCGGCCATCCCGAAGTGTACATCATGATCCTGCCGGGCTTCGGCATGGTCAGCCAGATCGTCGCCACCTTCAGCCGCAAGCCGGTCTTCGGCTATCTCGGCATGGCCTATGCCATGGTCGCGATCGGCGTGATCGGCTTCGTCGTGTGGGCCCACCACATGTTCACGGTCGGCCTCGACGTGAACACGAAGATGTACTTCACCGCCGCCACCATGGTGATCGCGGTGCCCACCGGCATCAAGATCTTCTCGTGGATCGCCACCATGTGGGGCGGCTCCATGACGTTCGAGACGCCGATGCTGTGGGCGCTGGGCTTCATCTTCATGTTCACCGTGGGCGGCGTCACCGGCGTCGTCCTGGCGAACGGCGGCATCGATACGGTGATGCACGACACCTATTATGTGGTCGCGCACTTCCACTACGTGCTGTCGCTCGGCGCGGTCTTCTCGCTGTTCGCGGGCTGGTATTACTGGTTCGGGAAGATGTGGGGGCGCCAGTATAACGAGTTGCTCGGCCAGCTCCATTTCTGGACCTTCTTCATCGGCGTGAACGTGCTGTTCTTCCCGATGCACTTCCTGGGCCTGGACGGCTTCCAGCGCCGCGTGCCGGACTTCGCCGACGCCTATGCCCATTGGAACCACATCGCCTCGCTCGGCTATCTGATCATGCTCGTCGGCATGGTGTTCTTCTTCATCAATGTCTTCTGGTCGCTGTTCGCCGGCAAGAAGTGCCCGGACAATCCGTGGGGCGAGGGTGCGACGACGCTGGAATGGACTCTGTCCAGCCCGCCGCCCTTCCACCAGTTCGAGACGCTGCCGGTGATCGACGACAGCAAGCATCATTGACGGCCGCGCGGCGGGTCTTCGGGCCCGCCGCGCGGATTGGCTTATGACGACGCAGACCATCACCCACCCCATGCCCGCGGACTGGCGGGACCTCCTGGCGCTCACCAAGCCCCGGGTGATGTCGCTCGTCGTCTTCACCGGGCTGTGCGGCCTGCTCGTCGCGCCGGTGGCCATCCATCCGGTGCTGGGCTTCACCGCCGTGCTGTGCATAGCGCTGGGCGCGGGCGCGGCGGGTGCGCTCAACCAATGGTATGAGGCCGATCTCGACGCGGCGATGAAGCGCACCGCCGGACGGCCGCTCCCCGCCGGGCGGATGGACCGCCAGTCGGCGCTGCATTTCGGCGTCGGCCTGGCCGTCTTTTCGGTCGTGCTGTTGGGCGTGGCGACCAACTGGTTCGCCGCCGCCATCCTCGCCGCATCGATCCTGTTCTACGTTCTGATCTACACCGTCTGGCTGAAGCGCCGCACGCCGCAGAATATCGTGATCGGCGGCGCGGCCGGCGCCTTTCCGCCGCTGATCGGGTGGGCGGCGGCGACCGGCGACACGGCGACGCTGCCGGTGCTGCTGTTCGCGATCATCTTCCTGTGGACGCCGCCCCATTTCTGGGCGCTGTCTCTGTTCGTGCGCTCCGATTACGCCAAGGCGGGCGTGCCGATGCTGCCCGTCGTCGCCGGCGCGCGCGCGACCCGGCTGCAGATCCTGCTCTACACGCTGCCGATGATGGCCGCTGCGATCGCGCCCTGGCCGCTCGGCCTGGCCGGCGCGCTCTACGGCGCCACGGCGAGCGCGCTGAGCCTGGTCTTTCTCGGCCTCGCCGCCCAGGTCGCCGCCAACCGCGCGACCGAGCCGGCCGAAATGAAGCCGGAGAAAAGGCTGTTCGCCTTCTCCATCCTCTATCTCTTCGTCCTGTTCGGGGCGCTCGTCCTCGACCGCTGGCTGATCGCATGACTGAGGAGGATCCCGTTCTGCAGGAAATTCGCCGCCGCCAGCGCGCCCGCGCGCTGATCATGGCGATCGGCCTCTTCGCCTTCGTGGCGCTGATCTATTTCATCACGATCGCCAAGATGGTTGTGAACTGATGACAAGCCTCGCCCAGAAGAACCGCCGCACCGCCACGATCTTCGCGCTGGTCGTCGCCGGCATGGTCGGCCTCGCTTATGCGAGCGTGCCGCTCTACCAGCTCTTCTGCCAGGTGACCGGCTTCGGCGGCACCACCCAGATGCGGGTCGGCACCGACGCGCCGGGCTCGACCGGCCGGCTGGTCTCGGTGCGGTTCGACGCCAATGTGTCGCCGGCTTTGGGCTGGGAATTCCGCCCGGTCGACACGCACCGCCAGGTCGCGATCGGCGCCCGCAACATCGCGATCTACACCGCGCGTAACGTCTCCGACCGGCCGCTGGTCGGCACCGCCACCTTCAACGTGACGCCGAACCAGGCCGGGCAGCATTTCGCCAAGGTCCAGTGCTTCTGCTTCACCGAGCAAAGGCTGGAGCCGGGCCAGGAAATGCGCATGCCGGTCGTCTTCTACGTCGATCCCGCGATCCTGAACGATCCCAATGCGCGCGACATCAGCGAGATCACGCTTTCCTACACCTTTTACCCAGTGGACCAGCCGCAAAGCGGCAGCTAGAGCAAAAGCGAAAACAGGGACGGAACCGACCATGGCCGGAGCGAAGAACCACCAATATCACATCCTGGCGCCGAGCATCTGGCCGCTGATCGGCTCGTTCTCCGCGCTCCTCCTGACCGGGGGCGGCGTGATGTGGATGCACGATTATGCGGGCGGCGCCTATCTGGCCATTGCCGGCCTGATCGGCGTGGTCTTCACGATGTTCTCCTGGTGGGCGGACGTGGTGAAGGAAGCGCATGGCGGCGATCATACGCCGATCGTGCAGCTCCACCTGCGCTACGGCATGATCCTGTTCATCGCTTCGGAAGTGATGTTCTTCGTCGCCTGGTTCTGGGCCTGGTTCAACGCCTCGCTCTTCCCGGCCACGGTCGATTCGATCGGCGGGGTCTGGCCGCCCGAGGGGCTGCATGTGCTCGACCCGTTCGGCTGGCCGCTGCTCAACACGCTCATCCTGCTCTGCTCCGGCACGACCGTGACCTGGGCACACCATTCGCTGATCAAGGGCGACCGCCAAGGCCTGATCACCGGCCTGTGGCTGACGATCGCCCTCGGCCTGCTGTTCACCGGCATCCAGGCCTATGAATATATGCAAGCGCCGTTCGGCTTCACCGGACCGGAGGCGAACATCTACGGCTCCGCCTTCATGATGGCGACCGGCTTCCACGGCTTCCACGTGCTGGTCGGCACGATCTTCCTGATCGTGTGCCTGGCGCGGTCCTACAAGGGACACTTCACGCCGAAGCAGCATTTCGGCTTCGAAGCGGCGGCCTGGTACTGGCACTTCGTCGACGTCGTCTGGCTGTTCCTGTTCGTCGTCGTCTACGTCTGGGGCAGCGCGGGCGCGCCGGTTCATTGATGAGCGGCCGTCGCCCGGAGGGTGACGGAATGACCGAGCCGGCGACCGCCGCCTCCGCCCTGCGCGGCCTGTGCCCGCGCTGCGGCGCGAAGACGATGTTCGCCGGCTTCGTCACCTTCGCGCCGCGCTGCCGCGCCTGCGCGCTCGATTATGACGGCTTCAATGTCGGCGACGGGCCGGCGGCCTTCCTGATCTTCATCGTCGGCGGGCTGGTGACGGCGCTCGCGGTCACGACCGAGCTGGCCTTCGCGCCGCCCTGGTGGGTCCATGCGCTGCTCTGGCTGCCGCTGACCGCCGCGCTGACCGTCGGGCTGCTGCGGCTAGGCAAGGCGCTGCTGCTCATCCTCGAATATCGCAACCAGGCGCGCGAGGGGCGGTTGAAGGGACCGGAATGAAGAAGCTGCCCATCCTCCCGACGCTGATCGTCGCCGCCGCGGTCGCGACGATGATCGCGCTGGGCTTCTGGCAGCTCCAGCGCGCGGCGTGGAAGGACCGGCTGCTCGTGGAATATGCCGCCGCCGCCGCGCTGCCGGCGCTCGATCTCGATCCGCTGCTCGCGCGCGGCGAGAGCGCGATCCCGCCCCTCCCCTTCCGACGCGTGCTCGTCACCTGCCAGGTTCGCGATGCTGCCCCGGAGCTGCGCGGCGGGCGGAGCGACGCGGGCCAGGGCGGCTATGCCCATCTCGTTCCCTGCCGCCCGGACGCGGAAGGGCTGGCCGGGCGGATCATCGTCAATGCCGGCTGGAGCCCCTTGCCCGACCAGAATCGACGGGTGAATCTGGACGGCATCGTCGCGGGGCGGCTCGGCCCGGTCGAACCCGGACGGCCGATCACGCTCACCGCCGCCACGGTCAGCGCCCCGCTTCAGCCCGGCGCCCCGGCCAATATCGAGGACATTCCGAACAACCATCTGGCCTATGCCTTCCAATGGTTCTTCTTCGCAGGTGTCGCGGTCGTCATCTATCTGCTCGCGCTGCGCCGCCGGGCGCCGAAGTTGCCGAGAGAGCCTTGAGCGCCTACATGCGCGCGCCATGATGAAGCTCACCATTCTCGACAACGGCCTCAAGGTCGCCAGCCGGGCCATGCCGGGGCTGGAGACGGTCGCGGTCGGCCTCTACGCCGACGCCGGTTCGCGGCACGAAACGGCGCGGGTGAACGGCATCGCCCATTTGTTCGAGCATATGGTGTTCAAGGGCGCCGGCGGCCGCTCCGCGCGCGAGATCAGCGAGGCGATCGAGGATGTCGGCGGCGATCTCAACGCCTGCACCGAACGCGAGGGGACGAGCTTTTCCGCCTCCCTGCTCGCCGAGCATCTGCCGCTGGGGATCGAGATCCTCTCCGACATGATCCTGCGCCCCCATTTCGCCGAGACCGATCTGGTCCGCGAAAAGGAAGTGGTGCTGCAGGAGCTGGGCGAAGCGCGCGATACGCCCTCCGACATCATCTTCGACGATCTGTGGATGGCCGCCTATCCGGACCAGCCGCTCGGCCGTTCGATCCTCGGCGACGAGACGAGCGTCGGCGCGATCGGCGTGGACGATCTCCATCGGTGGCGGACCGAGGAATATCGCGCCGGCAGTCTCGCGCTCGTCGCGGCCGGCAAGATCGATCATGACGAACTGGTACGGATCGCCGAGGCGCGGTTCGGCGGCCTGCCCGAGGGGCGGATCGCCGAAGCCGAAGCCTGCCGTTTCGCCGGAGGGCTGCGCGCCGGGCGGCCGCGTGCGGACCAGGCGCATCTGGCGCTGGCCTATGCGGCGCCAGCCTTGCTCGACGCCGATTATTACGCCGCACGGCTCTTCTCCGATCTGGTCGGCGGCGGCGCCGCGTCGCGGCTGTTCCAGGCGGTGCGCGAGGAGCGGGGCCTCGCTTATTCGATCTGGTCGTCGCTGCTGCCTTATGCGGATGGCGGCACCTTCTACCTCTATGCCGCGACCGCACGGCGCGAGGCGGCGGCGGCCAGCGCGCTGATCACCGAAACGCTGGCGGATGCGGCAGCAAGTGCGACGCAGCGCGAGCTGGACCGGGTGCGCACCCAGGCCAAGGCCGGGCTGCTGATGAGCCTGGAAAGCTCCTGGGGGCAATCCGCCTATCTCGCGCGGCAGCTCGCCACGCGCGGCCGGCTGGTCGATCCGGCCGAAGTGGTGGCCGAGCTGGAGGGAGTGACGCTGGACGACGTGCGGGCCGCCGGCGCGAAGATGCTCGCCGGGCCCCGCGCCGCCGCGACGATCGGCGTCCCCGCCGTCCGCGCCGCGTGAGGCTCGACAGCCTGATCGCCGAACCCTGGGCCGATTACGGCCTGGTCGATTCGGGCCATGGCCGGAAGCTCGAGCGCTATGGCCCCTATCGCTTCATCCGCCCCGAGCCGCAGGCGATGTGGGCGCCGACGGCCGACGACTGGGACGCGCATGGCGAGTTCGTGCCCGGCTCCGACGAGGAGGGCGGCGGGCGCTGGCAGTTCGGCAAGCCAGTGCCGCGCGAGGGCTGGGAGCTGGGCTGGGAGGAGGTGCGCTTCACCGCCCAGTGCACGCCGTTCCGCCATCTCGCCTTCTTCCCCGACATGACGCCGCAATGGGCCTGGATGCGCGAGCGGCTGGGGGACGGAACCGAGGCGCTGAACCTGTTCGGCTATACCGGCGTCGGCACGCTGGCGATGAGCGCGGCGGGGGCGAGTCTCACCCATGTCGACGCCTCGAAGAAATCGGTCGAGCAGGGCAAGGCCAATGCGGCGCTCTCCGGCATGGCGGACCGGCCGATCCGCTGGATGGTCGACGATGCCGCCAAGTTCACCGCGCGCGAGGTGCGGCGCGAACGGCGCTATGACGGCATCATCCTCGATCCGCCCAAATTCGGGCGCGGACCGGGCGGCGAGGTCTGGCGGCTGGAGGAGGGCCTGCCCGGACTGATCACCGATTGCGCCAAGCTGCTGGATGGCGACAGCCGGTTTCTGGTGCTGACCGTCTATGCGGTGCGGATGTCAGCGCTGGCGATCGGGGAGCTGCTCAATCAGGCGCTCGGCCATCTCGGCGGGCGGATCGAATGCGGTGACATGGCGGTGCGCGAGGAAGCTCGTGGACTGCTGCTGCCGACCGCGATCTTCGCGCGGTGGTCGAGAGGCTGATCCCCCAACCCGTCATTGCGAGGAGCGCAGCGACGCGGCAATCCAGCGGGGCTCGGAGGCTGCACTGGATTGCTTCGCTCCGCTCGCAATGACGGTTTCGTTCAGTCCCGCGCGGCCCGGATCGCGGCGCCGGCGACGAAGGGGGCTCCCGCCACCAGCAGCAGAGAGGCCGCGCCGAGCAATTGCAGGGCGCCCGTGTCATTGCCACGCTCGATCAGGCCGGCGCCGAAGATCAGCAGCGGCACGGCGAGCGGCAGGATCAGCAGGCCGGCGAGCGCGCCGCCGCGGCGCAGGCCGGCGGTGAGCGCGGAGACGCCAAGCGTAAGCGCCGCGAGGCCGGGCGTGCCGATCAGCAGGCCGAGCTCCAGCCGCAACAGCACGTCCGGCGGCAGCTTCAGCAGCGCCGAGGCGGGCAACGCCGCGATCATCAGCGGCGGGCCGAAGCTCAGCCAGTGGCCGATGAGCTTGGCGATCGCCACCACCTCTTCGCTCATCCCGCGCAAGGCGAGTTGATCGAGCACCCCCGATTCCAGGTCCGGCGCGACGAGGCGATCGACCGGCAGGAGCGCCGCCAGCAAGGCGGCCATCCAAAGCGCGCCGCCGCCGGTGCGCGCCAGCAGCGGCCCGTCCGGCCCGACCGCGAACGGAAAGAGCGTCGCGACCAGCAGGAAGAAGACGAGCGGAAGCAGGGCCGTGCCGCCGGTCGCGGCGAGGCGCAGCTCGCGGGCGATCAGCGCGATCATGCCAGCGCCACCTGCTTCGCGTCGTCCAGCCCGAGCGGCTGATGCGTCGCGGCGAGGATGGCGCCGCCGGCGAGGCGGTGCGCGGCGATGGCGGCGGCGAGATGCGCCTGCCCGTCCGTATCAAGGCCGTTGGCGGGCTCGTCGAGCAGCCAGAGCCGCGCCCCGCTGGCGACGACCCTGGCCAGCGCGGCGCGCTTGCGCTGGCCGGTGGAGAGCATTCGCACCGGCACCTCGGCGAGATGGGCGATGCCCAGCGCATCGAGCGCGGGCGCGGCTCCATCAAGTGCGGCCCAGAAGCCCAGAGCGCGGGCGAGAGGCAGCCGCTCATCCAGCGCGAGGCGCTCGTCGGCCAGCGCGGCGGGCTCAGCCTCCACCGTTCCGGCGGCGGGCGCGAGCAGGCCGGCGACGACGCGGATCAGGCTGGACTTGCCGACGCCGTTGGGGCCGGTCAGCACCGCCGCCTCGCCGGGCGCGAGCCGAAGGCTCAGCCCCGCCACGAGCATGCGCCCGCCGCGCCGGACGGTCACATCCTCAAGCGCGAGCAGGGCCGCGCCGCTCAATCCGCCGCATCCTCGATCGCGTGCATGTCGTCGTCGGAAAAGCCGAAATGGTGGCCGACCTCGTGGACGATGACATGCGTGATGAGGTCCTCCAGCGCGACCCCGGTATCGACCCATTCGTCGAGCAGCGGACGGCGATAGAGATGGATCATCGGCGGCAGCTCGCCCGAGACCCAGCTGCTCTGCTTGTCGAGCGAGCGCCCGGAATAGAGGCCGGTCAGCTCGAACGGATCCTCCATGCCGAACGAGGCCAGCACCTCCTCGTCCGCGAAATCCTCGATGCGCAGCACGACGCCGTCGAGATGGCGGCGGAATTCTTCCGGCAAAGCCGCGATCGCCGCTTCCGCCAGCCGCTCGATCGCCGCCGCATCGGGCGCATGGGTTTGACCGCCTGCCATGCTTGCGGACATAGAGCGGCGAACGGGATGGAGGAAGAGGCATGGGCGTGCTGAGCGCGACGGAACGGGACGCCGCTTTGGCGGAGCTGTCCGGCTGGAGCTTCGATGCGGGCCGCAACGGCATCGCGCGCAGCCTGAAATTCGCCGATTTCGGCACCGCTTTCGGCTTCATGGCCCAAGTCGCGCTGGAAGCCGAGAAGGCCGATCACCATCCCGAATGGTCCAATGTGTGGAACAAGGTGGACATCCTGCTCACCACCCACAGCGACGGCGGCGTGACGGACAAGGACGTGGCGCTGGCCCGCCGGATCGATGCCATCGCGCACCGCTTGCTCTAGGCCGAACCTGCCTCTAGAGGAGGCGGCCTGCCAGGAGATGCGGAGCGGTGGCCGAGTGGTCGAAGGCGCTCGCCTGGAAAGTGAGTATACGGCAAAACCGTATCGAGGGTTCGAATCCCTCCCGCTCCGCCACCTCGTCCTGAATTTCAAAAGCCAGCCGCGCGCTTCGCGATGATCTTTCACCGGGGGAATAGAAATCCGGCCAGCGCTGCATGGCTGTCGCGCTTCGCCCGGTCCGCGACGCCCGTGCCGGCGGCGAGATCGAAGGCGTGGAAGGCGCCGGGATAGATATGCAGTTCGGTCGGAACCCCGGCGCGCAGCAGGCGGCGGGCATGTCCGATATTTTCTTCCACGAAGAGATCGAGCGCGCCGGTCGTGATGAAGGCGGGCGGCAGGCCGGTGAGGTCGTCCGCGCGGGCCGGTGCGGCGTAGGGCGATACCCCGTCGCGGCCCGGTTCGTGGCCCAGCAGGGCCGACCAGCCGAAATGGTTGTTGGCGGCATTCCAGATGAATTCGCCGGCATGAGGATGCGGATCGGGCGCGACGCAGGTGCGATCGTCCAGCATCGGATAGATGAGATGCTGAAAGGCGAGACGATATTCGTCCCGGTCGCGGGCGAGCAATGCGAGCGCGGCGGCGAGTCCACCGCCGGCGCTTTCGCCCATCACGCCGATCCGCACCGGATCGATGCCCAACTCCGCCGCATGATCGAACGTCCAGGCGAGGCCCGCATAGCAATCCTCGATCGCGCCGGGGAATGCCGTCTCCGGCGCCAGCCGGTAATCGACCGAGATGAGGGCGCACCCGAGCGCGGCGACCAGCGGGCGGTGCATCGCCTCGAAATCGCGTGCCGCGCCGAGCACGAAGCCGCCGCCATGAATGTGGTAGATGCAGGGCAGGGGCCCCGTCGCCTGCGCCGGGCGATAGGTGTGGAGGCTGATGTCCGGTGCGCCAGCGGGCCCCGGCACCTGAAGGCGTTTCAGAGTCACCCCGCAATCGCCGATGTCGGGAATCGGCAGCACGACGTCGCGCACTGCATCCAGCGTCTCGTCGCTCAGGGCCACCGGCGGAAAGGCGTCGAGCAGCGGCAGCAGCTCAGGATCGACGAGATGGCGGCTGCTCATGAACTTCCCTCCGGCCGCGCTTAACGCAGGTCGCTCACCCGCTGCGCCTTGCCGGCAGAGCGCGGGATATCGCCTTCGCCGCACAGATCGAGCGAGACTCTGATCCCGATAAGTGCCTTGATCCGCTCGACCAGCAGAAGGCCGTCGCGCGCCGCTTCCTCATCGCTCGCGCCGCCGCGCCGCTCCACGATCACCTTCACGATGTCGAGCCGGTCGGGCCGGCTGAGCTCGATCCGGAAATGCGGCGCGAGCGCGGGGCAGGCGAGGATCTGCTCCTCGATCTGGGTGGGGAATACGTTCACGCCGCGCACGATCAGCATGTCGTCGGACCGGCCGGTGATCTTCGCGATGCGGCGCATGGTGCGCGCCGTGCCAGGCAGCAGCCGGGTCAGGTCGCGGGTGCGATAGCGCACGATCGGCATCGCCTCCTTGGTGAGCGAGGTGAAGACCAGTTCCCCCTCCGAACCGTCCGGCAGCACCGCGCCGGTCTCCGGATCGATGATCTCCGGATAGAAATGGTCCTCCCAGATGGTCGGGCCGTCCTTGGTCTCGACGCATTCCTGCGCGACGCCCGGGCCGATCACTTCGGACAGGCCGTAAATATCGACCGCATTGATCGCGAATGCCTCCTCGATCTCGGCGCGCATCGCTTCGGTCCAGGGCTCGGCGCCGAAAATGCCGGTGGCGAGCGAAGACGCGCGCGGATCGAGGCCTTGGCGGCGGAATTCGTCGAGGATGGCGAGCATGTAGCTCGGCGTCACCATGATGATCTCGGGACGGAAATCCTCGATGAGCTGGACCTGCTTCTCGGTCTGCCCGCCCGACATGGGGATGACGGTGCAGCCCAGCGCCTCCGCGCCGTAATGTGCGCCCAGGCCGCCGGTGAACAGGCCATAGCCATAAGCGACATGGACCTTCATGCCCCGGCGTCCGCCGGCGGCATGGATCGAGCGGGCCACGACCTCGCTCCAGGTGTCGATGTCCCGGCGAGTATAACCGACCACGGTCGGCTTGCCGGTTGTGCCGGACGAGGCGTGGATCCGCGCCAGCCGGTCCTGCGGCACCGCGAAGAAGCCGAACGGGTAAGCCTCGCGCAGGTCCGTCTTCGTCGTAAAGGGGAAGCGGGCGAGATCGTCGAGCGAGGTCAGATCGTCGGGATGGACGCCGGCCGCGTCGAACTTGGCGCGGTAACGCGGATTGCCTTCATAGGAATGGCGCAACGACCAGCGCAGCCGATCGAGCTGGAGCGCCGCCAGCGCGTCGCGCGAGGCCGTCTCGATCGGATGGAGGCCGGTCATCGTCGATATCCTAGGCGACCCGGTGTCGCCTCACCAGTGGCTGGGCTTCTCGATATGGTCGGCGGCGCCCGCCGCCACGGCCAGATCGTACATCAGCCGCGCATCGACCACGGCGGCGATCGATCCGTCGTCATGATATCCGCCGAGCGGCCCGTGGACGACGGCGAACATCACCATGCCGTCGTCATGCGTCTTGGGGATGTGGCGGATGCCGGCGCCTTCATAGACATAATCGCCAACCCGGCCGCGATCCTCGTCATAGCTGAAGCCGCCCTCCAGCATGAAGCCTTCCACCGCGCCGAAATGGCCGTGGATCGGCGCCTCGTTGTCGGGCGAGACCTTGAGCAGCATCGAAAAGCCGCCGGTGACCGGGTTGATGTTGAGCAGCTTGAACCAGGTGCCTTCCATCACCCAGTCGGCCCAGGGCAGGCTCGATGGATTGAAGAAGGCCGAGCGGTGCGTTGCTGTGATCTGAACGCTGCTGTTGTCGCTGCGCGCGATGACGGGTGCCTTGTCGGCCATGTCCGCTCTCCCTTCGGATGTTCGTGTTTGCCGGAAGCCTAAGCGGGCGCCCCGTGCGGGCAAATGACGGGGATCACTCAGGCGGCCGCGCATGCCACGGACTAGGTGGAACTCGTCATTGCCTTCGCCGCGCTTCGCTCGCCAACCAGAAGCCAAGACCAGAAAGACGAGGAGAGCAGGAGCGCCATGGCGGGCCGTTTGCAGGACAAGATCGCGATCGTCACCGGTGCCGCTTCGGGCATCGGCCGGGCGACCGCGCGGCTGTTCGCCCAGGAAGGCGCGCGGGTCGTCGTCGCGGATATCGACGCCGAAGGCGCGCGGCGAACCAGCGAGGAGATCGGCGAAGCCGCGCTCACCTGTCCGATGGACGTCACCAACGAAAGCGACTGGGAGGGCGCGGTCGCGATGGCGATCGCCCGCTTCGGCAAACTGGACGGCGTCTGCAACATCGCGGGGATCGGGCGCGGCGGCACGATCGAGGATGTGACTCTCGACGACTGGAACGCGATGATCGCGGTCAACCTCACCGGCACGATGCTGGGCTGCAAACACGGCATTCGCGGCATCGTGCGCTCGGGCGGCGCGGGCGCGATCGTCAACCTCTCATCGCTGGGCGGGCTGGTCGGCATCGCCGACATTGCCGGCTATTGCGCGAGCAAGGGCGGCGTCACCATCCTCAGCAAGTCGATCGCGCTGCATTGCGCACAGCGCGGTTATCCAATCCGCTGCATCTCGGTGCATCCCACCTATGTCGATACGGAAATGCTCGATCCCGTGGTCGATGCGATGGGCGGTGATCGCGGCGCCCTGCTCGCCGGCATGGCGCGGCTGGTGCCGATGGGCCGGGTCGCCAAGCCGGACGACATCGCCCGCACGATCCTCTTCGCCATGTCCGACGACGCCGCGATGGTCAGCGGCTCGCCGCTGATCGTGGACGGCGCCCAGCTCGCCGGCCCACCATCGGCGCATTTCCAGTGATTCGAGGAGTCTGACATGGGACGGGTGAATGGCAAGATCGCATTGGTGACGGGCGCCGCGCAGGGCCTGGGCCGTGCAATCGCGGCGCGACTGGTTGAGGAGGGCGCGACGGTGATCGCGACCGACATCAACGCGGCGGCGATCGAGGCGGCCGCCGGCAAGATCGGCGCCACCGCTTTTACGCAGGACGTGTCCTCCGAGGAGGGCTGGATCGCCTTGCTGGGCGAGGTCGAAAGCAGGTTCGGCGCGCTCCACATCCTCGTCAACAATGCCGGGATCGAGGGCGATCCGGCAGCGGCGAAAGATCCCGAGAACGCGCCGATCGAGGACTGGAACCGGATCTTCGCCGTCAACGGCACCGGCGTCTTTCTCGCCTGCAAGCACGGCATCGGCCCGATCGCGCGGGCGGGCGGCGGCTCGATCGTCAACCTGTCCTCGGTCGCTTCGCTCGTCCCCACGCCGTTCATCACGGCCTATGGCGCGACCAAGGCGGCAGTCGAGCATCTCACCCGCTCCGTCGCGCTCCACTGCGCGCAGGCCGGGCATCATATCCGCTGCAACTCCGTCCATCCCGGCCAGGTTCGCACGCCGATGCTCGACAAGCTGTTCGAGCGGATGGGCGCCGCGCACGGCATGACCGCCCAGGCCTTCTCCGACGAATTCCTGAAGGGGATTCCGATGGGCGACTATCAGGACCCGATCGACATCGCCAATCTCGTCCTGTTCCTCGCTTCGGACGAAGCTCGCTACGTCACCGGCCAGGCGATCGCCTGCGACGGCGGCTTCACGCTGGCGCATTGAAGCGGACGATGACGGACGCCGCCCCCTTCATCCCCGGCCTGATGCAGGACCGGCCGCTGCTCATCTCCTCGATGCTCGATTATGCGGCAATCTATCATCCGGGCCGGGAGATCGTGTCGCGCGCCGTGGAGGGCGGCATTCACCGCACCTCCTATGGCGTCGCGCGCGAACGGGCGATGCGGGTCGCCGCCGCGCTCCAGGCCTATGGCATTCGCCGGGGCGACCGGATCGGCACGCTCGCCTGGAACACGCACCGCCATTTCGAGCTGTTCTACGGCATTTCCGGCATGGGCGCCGTCCTCCACACGGTGAATCCGCGCCTGTTCGAGGACCAGATCCAGTATATCGTCCGCCACGGCGCGGATCGGCTGCTCTTCGTCGATCCCACCTTCCTGCCGATCGTCCGCCGCCTGCTGCTGCATGCGCCGTCCGTGGAGGCCGTGATCCTGCTCGGCGAAGCGAGCGCGGAGGATCGAGAGGGACTGGACGGTCTGATCGACTATGAGGACTGGATCGCCGCACAGCCGCCGATCGTCGGCTGGCCGGTGCTGGACGAACGGGCCGCCAGCGCCCTGTGCTATACGTCGGGCACGACGGGCGATCCCAAGGGTGTGCTCTACAGCCACCGCTCGACCGTGCTCCACGCCTTCGCGGCTGCGCAGAAAAGCGCGATGAACATCGGCTGCGACGATGCGATCATCGCGATCGCGCCCATGTATCACGCCAATGCCTGGGGCATGGCCTATATCGCGGCGATGACCGGCGCGAAGCTGGTCCTGCCCGGCCCGCGCAACGATGCCGAGAATATCGTCGGCCTGATCAACGACGAGGGCGTCACCTTCGCCTGCGGCGTGCCGACCATCTGGACCAATGTACTGGAGCATCTGCGCATCACGGGCGGCACCCTGCCGACGCTCGATCGCACCACGATCGGCGGATCGGCGGTCAGCCCGGCCATGATCGACGCGCTGGCGGCGCATGGCGTCCGCACGCTCCATCTGTGGGGCATGACCGAAATGTCGCCGCTCGGTGTCGTCGCCACCGTCACGCCCGAGGTCGCGGCGATGGACGCCGAAACCCGCGCGCGCCAGCTCACCAAGCAGGGCCGCGCGCAATATGGCGTGGAGCTCAAAATCGTCGACGAGGAGCAGCGGACCTTGCCGCATGACGGCAAGGCGGCCGGCGCGCTGTGGGTGCGCGGCCCCTGGATCACGTCCGCTTATTACCGGCGCGAGGACGAGCCGCTGCTCGATGCGGAGGGCTGGTTCCCGACCGGGGACATCGCGACGATCGATCCGCTCGGCTATATGCAGATCACCGATCGCGCGAAGGACATCATCAAGTCCGGCGGCGAATGGATCAGCTCGATCGAGCTGGAGAATGCCGTCGTCGCCCATCCCGACATCGCCATCGCCGCCGTGATCGGCGTGCCCGATCCACGCTGGGAGGAACGGCCGCTGCTGATCGTCCAGCTCTCCGAGGGGCGGGAGGTTTCGGAAGGCGACATTCGCGCCTTCCTGGATGGTCGCGTGGCCCGCTGGTGGGTGCCGGAGCGGATCGAGTTCACCGCCGCCATGCCGCTGACCGCGACGGGCAAGATCAAGAAGACGGCGCTGCGCGAGCTGTATGCCGCGCCGGTCCATGCAACGGGAGAAGCAGCGGAATGACGCACTGGCGCTGGGGCCAATCGGAGGCCGGCATCATCCAGATGGCCTATATCGTCGAGGACCTGCGTGCTTCGATGTCCGTCTTCAGCCGCGATCTCGGCATCGGGCCGTGGTTCGTGATCGAGCATTTCCCGTTCCGCCGGCTCAGCTATCGCGGCGTCGAGACGAGCTGCGATCTCAGCCTCTGCCTCGGCGTGTCGGGCGGCATGATGTACGAGCTGATCGAGCAGCATGACGGCAATGCCAGCGTTTATACCGAGACGCGCGACGCGCGCGGCTGGGGCTTTCACCATTATGCGGTCGCCGCGCGGCCGGACGGCTATGACGCGCTCCTGCAAGGGCATCTCGACCGGGGTGCGGCGCTCGCGCTGGACGCCGAGGTCGGGGTCGGTGGGCGAGCCGCCTATGTCGATACCGGCGCCAGCCTGTTCGGCATGATCGAGTTGATCGAGATGACCCCGGACGTGGAGAATCTGTTCGACATGATCCATCAGGCGGCGAAGGACTGGGACGGCAGCGATCCCGTTCGGGTACTCGGCTGAGCGAGATTCACATTGACCGGGGCAGAGGGAGGCATAACCTGACCGGGATGACAGGGCGCAAGCCGGCGCAGACCGGCAGTCCGGAGAGGGAGACGAGACGTGCCCCGCGCAGATTTCGCCGCTGATCCTTCGGCCGACATTTTCGGCAAGGTGCTCTCCTGCGCGAGCCCGGGCGCGATGTGCGCGGACGTGCTGGAACCGGTGGCCGAGGCGATCGGCGCGCAGAGCGCCGTCTTCCTGCAGTTCGTATCATCGCCCTACGACCGCTACGGGATCGGATCGTCGCGCTATATCGGCGGGCGGCCGGAGGCGGTCGACGCCTATGTCGACGGCCTCTACCGGCTCGATCCGGTGATCCAGCCCGCCATCCATTCGCTCAACGAGGCCGGGCAAAAGGTGCCGAGCGTCGTCTCGACCTCGTTCGAGGCGCCACAATTCGACGATCGCTACGCGTCGGTCTTCCTCAAGCCCTTCGACATCGGCCACGTCATGGCGCTCGCTGTGCCGATGGAGACCGAGTTCGACACGCAATTGAGCTGTCTCGGCTTTCATCGCCCTTATGGAGATACCCCGTTTCTTCCCGAGCAATTCGCCTGGTTCAAGCGCCTGTCTCCCGCGCTCACCTCGGTGCTGCACACCCTGACCTGTCTCGAGACGCTCGAAATCTCGCGTGCGCTGATCGACATCGCCGGGCGCCAAAGCGGCGATCTCGGCTATCTCGTCCTCGATGAAGACCTGGTGGTCAGGAGCGCCAATGCGTCGGGCGTCGCCTTGTTCGGGCTCGCCGAGCCGGCTCATGCGTCCATCCTCGGCGAGGTCAAGGAAGGCCTGTTGCGCGAACCGCTGACCGGCTGCGCCAGCCGCACCTTCACGCCGCGCGAGCGGGAGGCGCCTGTCGCCGAAGTGGAGGTGCGCGGCTTCCGCTCCGGCAACGACCGGCAACATTATCTCGTCACCAGCGCCGGCTCGCCGGTGCGCTCGTCTTTCGAGCAGGCGAGCCGCGCCTTCGGCTTCACCCAGCGGGAGAGCGAGATCGCCCGGCTGATCGCCGCCGGCCGCTGCAACGCCTCGCTCGCAGGAGAACTGGGCATTTCCTTCCGGACGGTGGAGAACCATCTCCGCGCAGTCTATCGCAAGGCCAAAGTGGGCAGCCGCACCCAGCTCATCTCCCGCCTGCTCGCCTTCGCCTGAACCACGCGAGAATCCCCCTTTCGCCGCTCGGCCGCGCCTGAGTGGTTCCCGCTATATCTCCCCGTCCCCCACCCGTGCATTGCCGCGATGACAAGAAAAGCGTCCGGAGCGCGAGCGCGCTGCGGCGAAGAGAGCGGGGAGAGGCTCATGAAGCGCCATAAGGTCGTCATCAATCGGGTTGCGCTCTTTGCGCTGGCAGCGGGACTCCTGCACGCACCGGCGCTGGCGCAGGAAGCGGAAGCGGCCCAGACCGGCGCTGACGGGCTCGACGATATCATCGTGACCGCGACCCGCCGCGAGGCCAATGTCCAGGACATCCCCATCGCCGTCACCGCCTTGTCCGGCGATCGGCTGATCGCGTCCGGCGTGCGTTCGTCGATCGATCTCGCCAACGTGACGCCTGGCCTGCAATTCACGGATCCGGGCGGCTCGCCGGTCGCCGGCCTTATTTCGATCCGCGGCGTCTCGCAGAACGATTTCGCCGGGCATATCGAGCCGGCCAACGCTTATTATATCGACGAGGTCTATCAGCCCTCCAACGCGTCCAGCGTGCAGCAGCTCTACGACGTCGCGCGCGTCGAGGTACTGAAGGGTCCGCAGGGCACCTTGTTCGGCCGCAACGCCACCGGCGGCCTGATTCACGTCATCACCAACCAGCCGACCGACACGCTGGACGGGTTCATCGATCTCACGATCGGCAGCTATGATCAGGTGCGCGTCGAAGGCGCGATCGGCGGCCCGCTGTCCGACACGGTTTCCGCCCGTGTCTCGTTCCTGCGCGACCGGCATGACGGTTATATCCGCAACGCGATCGGGCCGGACATCAACGAGGACGATACGATTGCGGCGCGGGCGCAATTGCGGATCGACGCGACGCCGGACCTGCGCATCAACCTGTTCGCGGACATCTACAAGATCCGCCCGGTCACGACGGGTGGCGCGCAGATCACCGCCGCCGCGCCCGACGCGGACGGCCTCGGCCAGCCGCTTCCGCCCGGCACGCCGACCGGCTTCGGCTATGTCGATGCGGACGGCGATCCCTATACGGGCGAATTCGATTTCGCCGGCCGCTTCACCCGGCGCACCTGGACCATCGGCGGGCGGATCAACTATTCGTTCGGCGATCTCACCTTGGCGTCGCTCACCAGCTATCAGGAGCTGGATTCCGAATATGCGGCGGACAATGATTTCTCGCCCTTCCCGATCGGCATCTTCCAGCAGAACGCCCGCGCCCGCCACTTCACCCAGGAGCTACGCCTGATCGAGGATGCGGGACAGTTCCGCTGGACCGTTGGTCTCTATTATCTCAGCATAAGGGGCGATTATTTCCAGGGCTTCGATCTGCCTGCCTTCGCCTCCTATCCGCGCGCCGACTACAGCGTCGATACCCAGTCCTATTCCGCCTTCGCGCAGGGCGAGTATGATCTGAGCGACCAGCTGTCGGTCACGGCGGGCCTGCGCGTCACTCGCGACGAGAAGGACTATTCCTATCTCGAAACCTGCGATGGCCCGCTCTGCGCCGTCTTTATCGCACCCGGTTCGCTTGCCGCCAACGGGCTCACCACCGATTCGCACGGCGAAACCGGCTGGTCCGGCCGCCTGTCGCTGAACTGGACGCCGGGCCCCGGTACCCTGCTCTATGCGAGCATCAACCGGGGCTACAAGGCGTTCAACTACAATGCCGGCTTTGTCGGGCAGGCACCGCTGTCGGGCTTCCGCTTCGACGGCGAGAACCTGATGGCCTATGAGATCGGGGCGAAGCTGGAGCTGTTCGACCGTCGCGTCCGCTTCAACAGCGCCGCTTTCTATTACGATTATTCCGATTATCAGGCGTTCGATCAGCGCGGTTTCAACTTCACGCTCTTCAACACCAGCGCCTCCATCTATGGCGCGGATTTCGAGCTGTCGGTGAATCCGGGTGCGGGTTTCCAGTTCGGCGCCGGCCTGTCGTTGCTCGACACCAAGGTCGAGGACGTGCCGATCGGCGCGAACCTGGTCGATCGCCAGGCACCGCAAGCGCCGGATTACACGCTCAACCTCAACGCATCGCACGCGCTGCGCACCTCGTTCGGCCGCATCACGACCAGCATCAACGCCTCCTATACCGACGAATTCTACGCGCAGCTCACCAACGCGCCGGTAACGCTCATTCCGGGCGGGTGGCTGGTGAACGGGCGGATCAGCCTGCGCACGCTGAACAATCGGCTCGACATCTCCGTCTTCGCCAACAACCTGTTCGATCGCGCGCAGAAGACCTTCGGCTTCGACGTGTCCGGCCCGCCGCTCGGCGGCGCCTATGGCACCTTCACGCGTCCCCGCTGGATCGGCGGTCAGGTCCGCTTCAATTTCTGAAGGTCACTTGCAGGAATCTGGCGCCGCTTTTGAGATGTCATCCCGCCGACTGAACCAGCAGGAAGCGGGCTGAACATAGCTCACCGGAGACGGGCCGCGTCGGGATGGTGCCATCGCCACCCCTTCCCCGGGAGCCTCTGCGCCGGCCGACGGCGCTTTCCCGTTCAGCGGCCGACGCGGCCCGCCCCCGCCGCGCCGAGCTCGCGCACCGACGATCCGCCGGCTGCCGCGTCGCCGGAATCCGATCCGTGCAGGTTCAGCAGCGAGTGCATCAGGCTTTCGTCCGCGCTCGAACAGATGCCGAGGACCGTCGCCTCCCGGCAGCCTTCGGCGACGATATAGGCGTGGCCCATCTGGGAATCGATGTAGATCGATTCGCCCTGCTCCAGCACCACCGGATCGTAGAATTCGGTATGGACCTCGATGCGGCCGTCCAGGACGTAGATATATTCCTCGCCCGGATGGCGGACGAGATCGCCGAATTCCTCGACGGTCTTGGCCCGGATGTTGGTCAGCACCGGGATCATGCGCTTGCGGCGCAATTCCGGGCAGAGATAGTGATAGTCGTAATTGGGCGTGGTGACCTGGATCGCCCGATCCACCCGGCCGATGCTGCGGCGCGCCGTCACCGGCGCATCGACACTTTCCTCGGTCTCGGCGAACAGCTCCGACATGCGCAGGCCAAGCCGCTGGCTGAGCTGCTGGAGCTTGTCGTAGGTGAGCGTCAGCCGGTCATGCTCCACCTTGGACAGGGTCGAGACCGGGATGCCGCTGCGGTCGCTCATCTCGCGCAGCGTCCATCCCTCGCGATCCCGCAGGCCGCGCAGCAGCCGGCCCAGCGTCGGCAGGCCGGATTCGGGCTTCACGCGGGCCATGGAAGCTCGCATTGACAATTTTCCGTTCGGGACATTATTGTCCTGATTGGGCCAAGTTCAATCATGGCTGCGACATTAGCCGGACAAGCGGCACGAGGCAAACGCCCGCCGTCACGATCAGGGGAGAAGGACATGCGTTCGATCAGGTTCATGCTTGCCGGACTGCTCGGCCTGGCGGGACTCGCCGCGGTAGCGCAGCAGGTGGGGCCGCGCCCGGCCGATCCGATCAGCGAAGCGCCGGCAGGCGCGGCGTCGGCGACGGCGGTTCCGACCGTGCCCGAAGGGACGCCGGAGATGAGTGCCGAGAACGTCAACACCTGGCTCGACGGCTTCATCCCCTATGCGCTCGCCAGCGGCGACCTGGCCGGCGGCGTCATCGTCATCGTCAAGGACGGCGAGGTCCTCGCCGAGCGCGGCTTCGGCTATGCCGACATGGCGCGCCGGACGCCGGTCGATCCGGCGGGCACCCTGTTCCGGCCCGGCTCGGTCTCGAAGCTCTTCACCTGGACGGCGGTCATGCAGCTCGTCGAGCAGGGCCGGCTCGATCTCGACGCCGACGTCAACACCTACCTGGATTTCGAGATTCCCGCGCGCGGCGGCGAACCCGTCACGCTGCGCAATATCATGACGCACACCGCCGGTTTCGAGGAGCAGATGAAATCGCTCATCTCCACCCGCGACGGCGTGGTCCCCTCCTATCAGGACCTGCTGCGCCGCTGGGTGCCGCACCGCGTCTTCGCGCCGGGCACGACGCCGGCTTATTCCAATTATGCGACCAGCCTGGCCGGCTATGTCGTCGAGCGCGTCTCGGGCGAGGATTTCGACACCTATGTCGAACGCCACATCTTCGGCCCGCTCGGCATGCGCAATTCCACCTTCCGCCAGCCGGTGCCGCAGCGCATGGTGCCGATGCTGGCGACCGGCTATCGCCGCGCCTCCGGCACGCCGGTGGACTTCGAATTTGTCGGCCCGCGGCCGGCGGGATCGATGTCGGCGACCGGCGCCGACATGGCGCGCTTCATGATCGCGCACCTGAACGGCGGCGCGATCGGCGATGCCCGCATCCTGCGGCCGGAGACGGTGCAGTTGATGCATTCCACCGCGCATCCCGGCATCGGGCCGCTCCAGCGCATGGTGCTAGGATTCTATGAAACCAACCTCAACGGCCGCCGCGCCATCGGCCATGGCGGCGACACGGTCGGCTTCCATTCCGACCTGCACCTGTTCATCGACGACAATGTCGGCATCTTCGTCTCGTTCAACGCCGGCGGGCGGCAGGGCGCGGTCGGCGGCCTGAGGAGCGCGATCGTCGACCAGTTCGCCGACCGCTATTTCCCGGCACCGCGCGACGCGCGCCGGGTGGACGCCGACACCGCGGCCGAACATGCCCGGATGATGACCGGCACCTGGGTGAATTCGCGCGGCGCCTTTTCAAGCTTCATGAACATCCTTGAGCTGCTCGGCCAGGTGAAGGTGGGCCTGAACGGCGACGGCGGCCTGGTCGTGCCCTTCCTGCCCGGCCTCAACGGCGAGCCCCGCCGCTGGGTCGAGGTCGAGCCCTTCGTCTGGCAGGATCTCGACAGCCACGAGCGGCTGGCCGCGCAGGTCGTCGACGGGCAGGCGGTGCGCTTCAGCACCGATACCGTCTCGCCCTTCATGGTCTTCGACCGGGCGCCCTGGTACAAAAATTCGGCCTGGCTGATGCCTGCCTTGCTCTTCGCGCTGGCCGTGCTCGCCCTCACCGCGATCTTCTGGCCGGTGCGCGCGCTCGTCCGGCGCAGGTTCGGCGCGACGCTGACGCTCGAGAAGCGCGAGCTGCTGAGCTACCGGCTGGTGCGCGGCGCGGCCCTGTTCATCCTGCTTGTGCTGTTCGGCTGGATGTTCGCGATCCAGACGATGATGGGCGATTTCAACAATCTGAACCCGTCCTTCGATCCGGTCATCTACACGCTCCAGATCCTCGGCTTCGTCGCTTTCCTGGGCGGGTTTGGCGTGATCCTTTGGGACGCCTGGCTGGTCTGGCGCGGCAAGCGGGGCTGGAAGGCGAAGGTCTGGAGCCTCGTGCTCGTCCTCGCCGCTCTGATCGTCGTGTGGGTGGGCTTCGCCTTCAACCTGCTGAGCCTCGGCGCGAATTACTGATGAAGCGACGCAGCCTGGCGGTGAGGCCGGAGAAACTCCGCCTCACCGCGCCCTTCCGCATTTCCGGTTATGTCTTCGAACATTGGGATGCGATCGTCGCGACGGTGCGCGAGGGGCCGCATGTGGGGCGCGGCGAGGCGTCCGGCGTCTATTATCTCGGCGACAACGGCCCGCAGATGCTGGCCGCGGCGGAAAGCTGCCGGGAAGCGATCGAGGCGGGGGCGAGCCGGGAGGAATTGCAGGCCCAGCTGCCTCCGGGCGGCGCCCGCAACGCGCTCGATTGTGCGCTGTGGGAACTGGACGCGTCGCTGGCCGGATGTCCGGTGTGGGAACTGGCCGGCCTCGCCCCGCCCAAGCCGCTCGTCACCACCTTCACGCTCGGCGCCGACGATCCGGACACGGTCGCCGCGGGCGCGCGCAAATATGCCGAGGCGCGGGCGATCAAGCTCAAGCTGAGCGGCGAATTCGAGGCGGACCTTGGCCGGCTGGCGGCGGTGCGCGACGTGCGGCCCGACGTCTGGCTCGGCGTGGATGCCAATCAGGGCTATCACCGGAGCGATCTCGACCGGCTGGTCGAAGCGCTCGTCCGGCATCGCGTGTCGCTGCTGGAGCAGCCGCTGGCGCGCGGGCGCGAAGCGGATCTGGAGGACTATCGCTCGCCGATCCCGATCGCGGCGGACGAAAGTGCGCTGTCGCTCGCCGATCTGCCCGGCCTGGTCGGCCGCTTCGACGTGGTCAACATCAAGCTCGACAAATGCGGTGGTCTCACCGAGGGGCTGGCGATGGCGCGCGAGGCGAAGCGTCTGGGCCTCAAGGTCATGGTCGGCAACATGGCCGGCTCCAGCCTCGCTACCGCGCCGGGCTATCTGGTCGGCCAATTGTGCGACTATGTCGATCTGGACGGGCCGACCTTCCTGACCCGCGACCACGATCCCGGCGTCGTCTATCGCGACGGCTTCATCGGGTGCGGCGACGAGGTATGGGGCGGCGCGGGAACGCACACGGCATGAGCGACACCGCGCGCCCAGCGCTTGCAGAGTCCGGGCCGACCTGGTTCGGCCAGCCGCGCGGCCTCACCATCCTGTTCCTCACGAACATGTGGGAGACCTTCTCCTATTACGGGATGCGCGCGCTCCTCGTCTATTACATGACGCGTCAGCTCCTGCTCGCGCAGGAAACCTCGTCTCTCGTCTACGGCTTCTACACCGCCTTCGCCTATTTTACCCCGATCGTCGGCGGCGCGATCGCCGATCGCTGGCTGGGCAAGCGCCGCGCCGTGATCATCGGCGCCAGCATCATGGCCTTCGGCCATTTCCTGATGGCGTTCGAGGCGTCCTTCTACATCGCACTGGCGACGATCGCACTCGGCAACGGCCTGTTCCTGCCGACCCTGCCGAGCCAGATCAACGACCTTTACCGCGCCGGCGATCCGCGCCGGCCCTGGGCCTACAACATCTATTATGTCGGCGTGAATGTCGGCGGCTTCCTGGCGCCGTTGATCTGCGGCACGCTCGGCGAATTTTACGGCTGGCATTACGGCTTCGGCGCGGCAGGCATCGGCATGCTGATCGGCCTCGCCATCTATGTCGCGGGCGGGAAATATCTGCCGCCTGAAGCGGAGCGCGCGGCGGCGTCCGCACCCGCGCCGAAGCCTAGCGGCGGCAGCAACCGCGACATCTATCTGCTGCTGCTCGCCATCGGTCTCGCCGTCACCGTGTTTCGCGGCGCCTATGAGCAGGTCGGCAATACGGTCGCGCTCTGGGCCGGCAGCGGCGTCGATCGCGCGATCGGCGGCCTCGCCATTCCGATGACCTGGTTCATCTCGCTCAATCCGCTGCTGGTGATCCTCATGACGCCCTTTTTGCTCGCCCGCTGGAAGCGCCGGGCGGCGATCGGCAAGGAACATAGCCCGATGCAGAAGATGGCGATCGGCGCGCTGATCGTCGCAATCGCCTATCTCGTTCTCGCCGCCGCCGCCGCATTTGCCGGGGACGGGCAGGCGCACTGGCTCTGGCTGATCGGCTTCTTCATCGTCTTCACGCTCGGCGAGCTCTACATCCTGCCCAACGGGCTGGGCCTGTTCGCGCGCCTCGCGCCACCACGTCTGGGCGCCACCACGGTCGGCGCCTGGTTCCTCGCCATCTTCAGCGGCAGCCTCGCGGCGGGTCTGGTCGGGACCTTGTGGAGCCGGATGGGACATGCCGAATTCTTCGCAATGCTCGCCGCCATCGCCGCCTGCGCGGC
Organism: Alphaproteobacteria bacterium; assembly: GCA_037190625.1. Taxonomy (GTDB): domain Bacteria; phylum Pseudomonadota; class Alphaproteobacteria; order Sphingomonadales; family Sphingomonadaceae; genus Allosphingosinicella. Next base: position 75,443 of record JBBCJP010000008.1, on the reverse strand, counting down.
GGGCCTGCTGGTGCTGCTCGACCGGCCGGCGAAACGGGTCATCGCCACGCTGCCGGCCCCCGTCGCGGATCAGGGCGAGCGGGACGCATCATAAATTTGACATTTCTCCAATCAGGATACTAATGTCCTGATTAGGCATTTTAAGTCTGAATGGGGAGCAAGTGGGCCAAATCAGCCTCAATCGGCGTCGCATGTTGCAAGGCACCGCGTTGCTGGGCCTCGGCGCCGGTTTTCCGATGATCAACATCGGGCGCTATGCGATGGCGGGGGCACAGGAGCGGGCTTATTCGGCCCGCGCCGTCGCTCTGGTCGAACGCGCGCTCGTCATCGACATGCTGGGCATTCCCCGGCTCGACTTCCGCCCCGAGGCCTATAGCCGCCCGCTGTCCGACGAAGAGGTCGCCCAGTTCCGCGCCTCCGGCATCAATGCGATCCACAATGCGATGGGCGTGCCGACCCGGGACGCGGCCATCGCCTTCCTCGCCGCGCAGCAGGGCTTCGCCGGACGCCAGCCGGACCTGTTCCGGCTGGTCGACAGGGCCGAGGATCTCGACCGCGCCAAGAGCGAGGGGCGGATCGCGATGATCATGGGCCTGCAGAACGCACCATTCGATACCGTCGAGGACGTGGCCTATTTCCACGGCCTTGGCCTGCGCTGCGCCCAGCTTACCTACAACAGCCAGAACCGGGTCGGATCGGGCAGCACCGACCGAGCCGATGGCGGCGTCAGCAGCTATGGCGCGCGCATCATCGAGGCGATGAATCAGGTCGGCATGCTGATCGACGTGTCGCATTGCGGCGATCGCACGACGCTCGACGCGATCGCGCTGTCGCCCCGGGCGATCGCGATCACCCATTCCAATTGCCGCGCGCTCGCCGATCATCCGCGCAACAAGACCGACGAGGCGATCCGCGCGCTGGCGGCAAAGGGCGGCGTGATGGGGATCACGGGGGTGCGCATGTTCGTGCGCGACCGCGAGCCCACCAATGTCGGCCATGTCGTCGATCATGTGGAGCATGTCGCCCGGCTCGTCGGCATCGAGCATGTCGGCATCGGATCGGACTCGGACCTCAACGGCTATGACGACATGCCGCCGGACCAATATGAGCGGCTGAAGGCGTCCTACGAAAGCAGCTACGCCTTTCGCGAGCGCGTCGACACGGACGGCTTCGATCATCCGCGCAGAACCTACGACCTGACCGAAGAGCTGATCCGGCGCGGCCATGCCGACGACGACATCGCGCTCATTCTCGGCGGAAATTTCAGGCGCCTGCTCGGCGCGACATGGGCGTGACCGCGAACGGCGGCGCGCAAGGAGAGGAAGGAACCGGGGGATGACCAGGATCGAAAAGGCGTTGCGTGCTTCCTATGCCGCATCGGCGGCATTGCTGGCGATCGCCGCTGCGACGGCCGCGCAGGCGCAGGAAACCCAGGCCGCGGCCGCGGCCGCGGAGGATGACGACGTGATCATCGTCACCGCGCAACGCCGGACACAGACGCTGATCCAGGTGCCCCAATCCGTCTCCGTGGTCGGCGGCGAGACGCTGGAACGGCAGCAGGCGACCAGCTTCCTCGATTATGCCGCACTTGTCCCCGGCCTCAGCATCACGCAGGAAAATCCCGGCGAATCGCGCGTGATCGTGCGCGGCATCAACACCGGCTCGGTCGGCTCCACCGTTTCCATCTATCTCGACGACACGCCGTTCGGATCGAGCGGCAGCCTGTCCAATGCCGGCCAGCTTGCCGGCGATTTCGATACGTTCGACGTGGCCCGTATCGAAGTGCTGCGCGGCCCGCAGGGCACGCTCTACGGCTCCAACTCGCTCGGCGGCACGCTCAAGTTCGTGACCGCAGCACCCCGGCTGGGGCAGTTCGAAGCGCGCGGCCAGGGCGGAGTCGATTTCGTCGATGGCGGCGGCACCGGCTGGTCGGGCAATGGCGTCGTCAACGTGCCGCTGGGCGACACTTTTGCGCTCCGCGCCAGCGGCTTCTATCGCCGCCATGCCGGCTATATCGACGCAGTCGGGCGCAGCGGCACGAACATCAACGGATCCGACAGCTATGGCGGCAGAATCTCGGCGCTCTTCGAGCCCACCAGCACTTTCTCGATCCGGCTGATGGCGCTGGCGCAGAATATCCGCGCCAATTCGCCCTCGTCCTACGAGATCGACCCTGTGACCTTCCGGCCCGTGAATGCCACCACCGGCTTGCCGAGCGACAACCGTACCCGCTTCGAACGGATCGCCGAATATAACGACATCGACTACCGGCTCTACAGCGGCACGCTGAACTGGGATGTGGGCTTCGCGACCCTGACATCGGTCACCAGCTACGGCACGCTCGACCAGCGGCAGATCACGGATCTCAGCAATACCGGAAACCGCGATCTCGCCAACGCGCTCTACGCCCCGACCGCGCCGGGCACCGTCGGCCTCCTCTTCCAGAACGACATCAGCACCGAAAAGTTCGTGCAGGAAGTGCGCCTGGCCTCGCCCGATTCCTCTACGTTCGAATGGCTGGTCGGCGGCTATTACACAAAGGAAGACAGCGGGCTGTTCCAGCGCTTCCAGCCTTTCTCGCTGGCGACGGAGCAATTGCTGCCGCGCGAGCTGACGCTGGCGCCAGGCCTGACACTGCCGGAATTCGTCTTCGTCACGCTCGATTCCGAATATGAGGAGATTGCCGGCTTCGCCAGCGTGACCTGGCATCTTTCCGACCGGTTCGAGATCACCGCAGGCGGACGCTACAGCCACAACAGCCAGAGCTCCGTGCAATTCTCCTCGATCGTGGGCACCAACCAGACCATCAACGGGCGCTCCTCGCAAAGCGTCTTCACCTGGTCCGTCGCGCCGCGCTTCGAGATCAACGACCGCACCGCGCTCTATGCCCGGATCGCCAAGGGCTACCGGCCCGGCGGGCCCAATGCGGTGCCGCCCGGCGCGCCTGCGACCTTCCCGACGTCCTTCACGGCGGACACGCTGATCAGCTACGAGATCGGCCTGCGCGGCGAGACCGCCAACCGCATGTTCGGTTTCGATGCCTCCCTCTTCTACCTCGATTGGGACGACATCCTGATCAACACCGTCTTCATCGATCCCAATACCGGCACGGCCTTCGGCGCCAACGGCAATGGCCGCCGGGCGCGCAGCGCCGGTGCCGAGGCGACGTTCACGCTGCGGCCCATTCGCGGCCTCGCCGCAGTGCTCAACCTCGCCTACACCGATGCCGAGCTGCGCGACGACACGACGCCTGCCGACGGCATTCCCAACCTGACCGGCGGCTTGCGCGGCGACCGATTGCCCTACACGCCCGAATTGTCGGCGAACTTCTCGCTGGACTATGAATGGGCGGTTGGCGGCTCGGCGCGCGCCTATGTCGGCGGCAATGTACGGGTCGTCAGCGACCAGGCCGCGGGCTTCGGTCCCGACTATCGCGCGGCCTTCGGGCGGCGGCTGGTCATCGACGGTTATGAGACGGTTGATCTTCGCGCCGGGATCAATTTCGATCGCTTCTCGGTGGGCGCCTTCGTCCGGAACCTGACCAATTCCGACGGCTTCACCAATGCCGGCGGCTATCCCCGCACGATCCCGCCGGTGGTCGGCGGAACCAGTGTGCCGCTGGCGACCGCGTCGTCGATCCGGCCGCGCACGATCGGCCTCACCTTCGGCGCGGAATTCTGAGCCGGAGACGGCCGGCTCCGCCTCGCCCAACCGCGTTCGGAAAGTAAAGCGTTGCACAAATCTGTTCACAAATTGCCGAGCGGCAGGCCCGAGGCGGGCGAAAGACCCGGCGGCCTGCCGCTGCTCGATCTGCCGACGCCCTATTTGCTGTTCCTGGGCGACATCACCGAGCCGGGCTATGCCAAGACCGCGTTCGGATTGCGCGACTGGGCGCCCGAAAAATGCGTCGGCGAATATGCTCTGCCCGGTACGACGGTCACCGCCGGCCTGCCCGTCCTGACGCCCGCCCGCGCTGCGGCGCTGGGCGCGCGATCGATCGTGATCGGCATCGCCAATTCCGGCGGCGTGATCGGCCCAAGCTGGATCCCGGTGCTGCTGGAAGCGCTCGATGCGGGACTCGACATCGTCAGCGGCATGCACGCGCCGCTCGATGCGCATCCGTTGCTGCGCGAGCGGGCCGCACGGCTCGGCCGGCGGCTGATCGACGTCCGCCGGCCGCCGGCCGACCTGCCGGTCGCGACGGGGCGCAAGCGCAGCGGTAAGCGGCTGCTGACCGTCGGCACCGATTGCGCGCTTGGCAAAAAATATACCGCTCTGTCGATCGCGCGCGCACTGCGTGGCCGCGGATTGGATGCGGATTTCCGGGCGACGGGGCAGACCGGCATCATGATCGCGGGCAGCGGCATGCCGATGGACGCCGTGATCGCCGATTTCGCCGCCGGCGCGGCCGAAATACTGAGTCCCGACGCCGATCCGGCGCATTGGGACGTGATCGAAGGGCAGGGATCGCTGCTCCACCCCGCTTATGCCGGGGTGTCCCTGGCGCTCTTGCACGGCAGCCAGCCGGACGTCATCGTCGCGTGCCATGATATCGCCCGCGCCAATATGCTTGGCCATTCGGCCTTTCCGCTGCCGCCGGTCGAAGAGGTGATCGAGCTCAGCCTGCGGCTCGGTGGGCGGGTCAATCCGGCAATCCGCTGCGGCGGTATCAGCATCAACACCTCCGAACTTCCCTATGATGCCGCGATGGCGCTGCTCGACCGCGAGGCCGACCGGATCGGGCTGCCCGTCGCCGATCCGGTGCGCGGCGGCGACCGGTTCGAGCGGCTGCTCGACGCCTGTCTCGCCGGCTGATGTCCGCCGCGGCGGCAGCTTCGCCCAGTTTCTTCCAGCGCTTCCTGCTGCCCGGCCTCGCCTTCAAGGCGGTGGTGATCGGCGGCGGCTATGCCACAGGGCGCGAACTCGCCGAATTCTTCCTGACCAGCGGCCCGCGCGGCGGGCTGTGGGGGATATTGCTCGCCATGGCGCTGTGGAGCCTGATCTGCGCGCTGACCTTCCTGTTCGCCCGCGCCGTCGCGGCGACGGATTATCGCAGCTTCTTCCAGGCGCTGCTGGGGCCGTTCTGGGTGCTGTTCGAGATCGTCTATGTCCTGTTCATGATCCTGATCCTCGCCGTCATCGCGGCGGCGGCGGGGAGCATCGGCGCGGCCGCGTTCGGCTTGCCCGACTGGGTCGGCACGATCGCGCTGATGGCGGCGATCGTCGGCGTGACCGCGTTCGGCACGGAGGCGGCCGAGCGGCTGTTCCGCTATTCCTCGCTCTACATCTACGTCATCTACGCGATCTTCCTGCTGCTCGCCTTGCTGAGCTTCGGCGAGCGCATCGCGCCGCAGCTCGCGGCGACGCCGCCGGGGCCCAATTGGGCGATCGGCGGCATCACCTATGCCGGGTACAATGTGATCGCGGCGGTCGTGATCCTGCCCTTCCTGCGCCATCTGACCAGTCGCCGCGATGCGGTGGCGGCGGGGCTGCTCAGCGGGCCGCTGGCAATGCTGCCGGCCTTGCTCTTCTTCCTGTGCATGGCGGCCTGGCATCCCGAGATCGGCGGCGAGGAACTGCCGTCCGATTTCCTGCTGCGCCAATTGGACGCGCCCTGGTTCTACCTGCTGTTCCAGGCGATGATCCTGTGCGCGCTGCTCGAAACCGGCATCGGCATCGTCAATGCCCTGAACGAGCGCGTGGCCGCGAGCGCGGCGCGGCGCGGCCGCGAGTTCACGCGCGTCTGGCGCCTGGCGCTGAGCCTTGCGCTCGTCATCGGATCGGGCATCGCCGCCGCCCGCTTCGGCCTCGTGACCCTGATCGCGCAGGGATATGGCGCGTTCGGCTACATCATCCTCGCCGTCTTCGTGCTGCCGCTGCTCACCATCGGCGTTGTCCGCCTGCTCAGGGCGCGCGCCGAGCCTCCGCCGCCATCGCCAAGCCATCGCTCCAAGGGAGAAGATCATGCGCCATCCGCTTCGGCATAAGCTGTCCCGCCTGCTGCTCTGCCTGGCATTCGCCCTGGTCCCCGGCGCGGCGCTGGCCGATCCGCCGGCGAATTTCGCCGAGCGGGTGGAGAACCTGCGCGAAAGCTTCGGCGCGCCCGGAATCACCGTCGCGATCGTCGAGGGCGGGCGCACGACCATGGCCCGGGGCTTCGGAATCACCGATCTGTCCGCACCGCGCCGCCGCGTGGATGCCGACACCAATTTCTTCACCGGATCGACCGGCAAGGCCTTTACCGCCGCCGCGCTCGCCATCCTGGTCGATCAGGGGCGGCTCAACTGGGACGACCGGGTGATCGATCATATGCCGGAATTCCGCATGTGGGATTCCTGGGTGACCCGCGAGATGACGGTGCGCGACCTGCTCGTCCACCGCAGCGGCCTGTCGCTCGGCGCCGGCGATCTCCTGTTCGTGCCGCGCAGCGATCTTAGCCGTTCCGATGTCGTGCGGCGGCTGCGGCACATCCAGCCGGCGACCAGCTTCCGCGGTGCCTATGCCTATGACAACATCCTCTACATCGTCGCCGGGCAGCTCGTGGAGGACGTGTCGGGGATGAGCTGGGAGCGCTTCATGCGCGAGCATCTGCTGCGTCCGGCCGGGATGAATCGCGTGACCGTGGACGTGACCGGCGCGCGCGCCGAGCGCAATTTCGCCCGGCCCCATGCGCGCCTCAATGGGCCGATCCGGGGCATGGGCGATATGGAGCCGCTCGGCCCCGAAGCGGTGATCGCGCAGGTGGCCGCGCCCGCCGGCGGACTTTCCGTCAGCGCCAACGACATGGCGCGCTGGCTTACCCTGCAGCTCGCGCGCGGCGCGTTGCCGGACGGAAGGCGGCTGTTCAGCGAGGCGCAGTCGCGGCAGATGTGGACGCCTGTCGTGATGATGCCGATCCCGCAATGGCCGGAGGATCTGCGCCCGGTCCAACCGACCTTCAGCACCTATGCGCTCGGCTGGAACGTGCGCGACTATCGCGGCGCGCGGATCGTCATGCATGGCGGCGGCGTCTATGGCTCGATCACCAATGTCGTGCTGATCCCGGAGCGCAATGTCGGCTTCTATATCGCCACCAACAGCGAGGAATCGGCGATGCTGGCGGGCCTCACCTACGAGCTGATCGACCATTATCTCGATCTGCCCGCCGGGAACTGGCCGGACCGGTTCCGTGCCTTCCTCGACGCGCGCAGCCAGAATGCCGTCGCCGCGCTCCAGGCGCCGACCGCACAGCCCGCCCAGGTCGGCCCTTCCTTGTCGCTCGCCCGCTATGCCGGCCGCTACAACGATCCCTGGTTCGGCACGATCACGATTCGCGAGGCGGATGGCGGCCTCGCCGTCGATTTCCCGCACTGGCCGGGGCTGACCGGGCGGTTGACCCACTGGCAGTACGACACGTTCCGGCTCACCTTCAACGACCCGGTGGTCGAGCCGGCGCACGTCACCTTCGCGCTGGGCGCGACCGGCAATGTCGAACGGATCACGATGCGCGCCATCTCGCCGATCGCGGACTTCAGCTACAATTATCACGATCTGCTGTTCACGCCCGCGCCGGCGTCAACGCCATAGTCTTCGAAGGCTACATCCCGAGACGCAGCGAAACGCGGAACGCGACGGCGGCCTTGCCGAGCTGCTCCTCGGCGCTCGCCTCGCCGCCGACCGAGAAACTGCCATTGCCGCCGACCACGCGCAGCCGCCCTACCCAGCCGTCGGTGCGATCCTCCGGCTCCAGCGTGAACGGGTCGCCGCCGTCGAAGCGCGCGGTGGTGGTCCCGAGCGCCCCTCCCAGAATCTGGCGCCGGCCGGCCTCCAGCTCGGTTCGCAGCCAGCCGGCGCCAGCCTCACGGCGACCGAAATCATAGCCGGCCGTGAGGGTTGCGTTGAGCGCGAACTCATCACTCGTGCGCCCATCGACAATGAGGTTGAATGCATCGCCGCCGCCGGTCTCGGCGTAGCCGTTCTCGGAGAGACGATAATAATCGATCGAAGCCAGCGGCCGCAGGCTGAGCCGGCCGAAGCCATGCTCGTAGGATAGGCCGGCCGCAGCGGAGTAGAGACGGCCGTTCCACTCGCCGGTTGCGGTCCGGGTCACATCCTCGCCGGTGAAGGTGCGCGATCCCCGGAAATCGACGATCGCCGCCGAGCCCCGCGCGAAAGCCCGGAAGCCGCCCCACTGGCCGCGCCAATAAGCGGCAAGCTCATATTGCTGGGCGCGAACCTCATTGTCGGTTTCGCCGTCGGAATCCTCGCCGTTCAGATAGGCGAGCGACATCCCGAACCGGCCCAGTCCGCCAACGGGAATCTCCGCGCCGGCGGACGTTCCCCAGCCGGCGATGTCGTAGGCGGCGGTATCGCCCAGATCCTTCGACGAGCCCCAAGCGACCTGCTGCAGCCAGAAGCCCCAACCGCCCATGTCGGCGAGCGGTGCATGCGGATCGGCGAGGAAGCGCGCCGTGGCGCGCGAGCCCTGCGTCACCGCGTCGAACGCACCGCCGGCATGATCGGGCAGCATCTGCCGAACCGAGGAGCGCACGCCCGCGCCGTCGCTGAGCGCGAGGAAGGCATCGGCGACATCGCCGTCATTGTCGAGCGCGGCGAAGATCGCATCATAGGCGCGCGTCTCCGAGCCGTTGAAGCCCATCTCGGTCGCGGTCCGGCGCTCGATCACCACCGCGACTTCGCCAGCCGTGGCCGCATCCAGCGTGCCCTTGAACAGATAGGGCAAGGACGCATCGCCCAAACCGAGGGCGTCGCCACCGGTCAGCGCGCCGCCGCGCAGGAAGACGAAGCGGCCTTCCGACTCGCTCACATTGGCGAGGCGGACGCGCACCTCGGCGCCCTTGGCGATCGTCGCCGCACCGGCAAGGTCGTAGAGCGTGCCGGTGCCGGCCGCCGCATCGATGCTGACGCCGAGCGTCGCATCGGCGCCCAGGCTGAGCGAGGCCAACGATACCGTGCCGAGATTGGTCGCCTCGAAATGACCGCCCGCGACATTGACCGAGAGGCCTGAGCTGTTCGAGATCGCGCCCCGGAAGCTGGACGTGCCGGACATGTCCAGGATGTCCGCGCCGCCGCCGAAATCGGCGCTGCCGGAAAAGCTACTGGCGCCGCCGAGCGTGACCCGATCCGCGCCGCCGCCGAAGACGATCGCGCCGGAATAAGCCGCCTCGCCAGCGATCTGGAGACGGTTGGCACCTTCACCGAACCGGGTCGTGCCGGTGACGCTGCCGGCGACGATGTCGAGCAGATCGTCGCCCGCGCCGAGCAGGATATTGCCGGTGATCGCCGGCGCCGCGCCATTGCCGCCCGGAGCGATCTGACGGATCACCGCGCCGCCATTGTTCGCCGACAGATCGATCGCGATGTTGCGGCCCGATCCGGCTTCCGCCCCGGTTGCCGAAATGCGGCCGCTATTTTCGATCAGGCCCACATTGCCGGACCGATCGACGATCGCGGCCGAACCGCCAGTCCGCCCCGAAATCGCCTCGATCCGCCCGCTGTTGCGGATTTCCGAAACGTCGGCGCCGCTGTCGATCAGGATCGCGCGGGCGAGCCGGTTCTCGCCGGTGGCGCCGGTGGCGGTGATCGTACCGCCGTTGCGAATCTCGGCGACGGTGGCGCCGTCGCCGATACGGATCGCGGTCGCATTCGTATCGGGCGAGGTGGCGCTGATCGTGCCGCGCACGGTCATGCCGCCGGCGACGAGAACGTCGCCGCCCTGGCCGCCGATCACCAGCCCATTGCCGTCAACGCCTTTATAGGTGCCGGCGCCGGTGATCAGGCCATCGATGACCAGCCCGTGCCCTTCCGCGCTGCTGGCAACCGGCCCGATCACGATGTCGTTCGCCGTATCGCCGACCAGCATCGCCGCGGCGGCACCGCGCGACGCGATGCTGGCAATGCCCTCGCTCGCGTCCGGAACGCCGTCATCGTCTTCGTCATTGTCGTCCGGATCGGTATTTGCGGGAGGACGCTCGAGAAAAATGCCGCCGGCGACATTGCCCGCGATGCGCAGCGCCGGGCCGCCCTGGAGCAGATCGTCGTCGTCCAGCTTGGACGTGTCCGCCGGCGGCGGGACGGTGCGATAGCCGGTGGAAGAGATCGAGCCCTGAATGGTGAGAGCGCCGCCGATATCGCCGTCGAGCGCGACACCGACTGCGCCCTCGCCCCGCACGCCGATCGATCCGGTCAGCCGAACATCGCCGGTGATGTCGCCGGCACGGATTCCGGTGGAGCCGTTGCCCGTCGCGGCAACCGTACCGCTGCTGTTGAGCGAACCATTCAAACGGCTGTCCACGGCGATGCCGGCCGAATTGTTGCCCTCGATGCCGATCTCGCCACTGTTGACGATATTGCCGGTGAAGCTCCCGCCCGGCGCGATGCGGATGCCGAAACGACGCTCCCCTTGGGCATAAGGCCCGTCGAGATCGCCGTCATTGTCAGTGTCCTTGGGCTCGTAAGTCTCGTCGATGATGATCTTGCCGGAATTGGTGATCGTGCCGGCCGTACCCGGATTGGCGAGAATGCCGGTGGAATCGTTCGCATCCGTGATCTGGATCGTGCCCTGGTTGGTGACATTGTGGTTGCTGTCGATCGTGACCGCCGCACCGCCGGTCGGGACGATGGAGCCGGCGGCGGTGATCCTGATATCGTCCGGCGCGCCGTTGCTGGCGGTCGAGGTCGAAACCGGGGTGGTGATCTTGGTTTCGATGACGCGCTCCGCCTGGCCGGCGCTGGCGAAGATAGCGATGGGCGTAAGGCAGGTGCAGGCAAGCAGAAGACGCATCGACACAATCGTTCCTCGAACCGTGAATGGGGGAGAGCGACGCCGCGGGGTGGGGGGAGTCGGGCGCCGCTCTCTGCCCGCATTGACGCCACCGCGCCCCGGGACCCGCACCTGGCGATCGAATTTTTCGGAATAAGGCTAGAAACGCACTTCCCAGCCGACGCGCAGCGTGCGCGGGCGCAGCGGCGTGATCTGGCGGCGCAGCGCCAGCGTGAAGGGCGACCCCATCGCGAACCGGTTGCCCTCCGCATCGAGGATATTGGTCATGCCCAAGGTAAGGGCATGGCGGCCGCGTTCGAGCCGCGCGCCGGCGCCGATATCGACCCAGTCGCCCTGCTCCTCGCCCAGGATCGGGCCGATGCCAAGCCGAGACGTCCCGGCATAGCGGGCCGAGCTCCACAGCCGCAGCGCCGCGTCCGGCGCGATCTCGACGCTGTAATCCGCGCCCAGATGGAAATTGACCCGCGCGACATTGGGCAGAGGCGCGCGCGGGGTGATGACGATGCTGGGCGCCGGATTGGTGACCAGGCTGTCATTGAGCACGATTGCCGCCTCGAGATTGAGGCCCGGCACGGGGCGCCAGCCCACCTGCAGATCGAGCGTGAAGATCCGCCCATCGCCAATGTTGGACGTGGTCTGGAAACCGAACGGATTGACGATATCGGCCTGGATATCGGTCCAGCGCGTATAGGCCAAGGCGACGGCGAGATCGAAGCGGCCCATGCCGGGCGCGCCATGACGCAGGCCCGCCTCCATCGTCGCTACGCGATCATTCTCGAAACGGCCGACCGCGATCGCGCCGGCGGGCAGTGGCTCGATCGATTCCGTCGTCACGACCGCGCCGTTCACCAGCCGGGCGATGAAGGGCGAGGTGACCGCGAGCCCGCCGGGCCGGAAGCCCTGCTGGTAGCGGGCGAAGAGGAGCAGATCGTCATTCGCCCGCGCGGCGAGCGCGACCGAGGGCAGAAAGACCGTCTCGTCGCGCTGCGCGCGCAATTCGCGCAGCATCGCGAGGAAGGTCATCGGAGCGTCGAGCACACCGCCCGACAGGCGGCTGTGGGTGAGCCGGCCGCCAAACGTCGCGGTGATGCCGTCACGGATACCGATCGTGGCCTCGCCGAAGGCGGTGATCTCGTCGACGCTGTTGCGCACTCCGGCGATCGGCGCAGGCGCATCGGGATTGCCCAATGCCCGCGAAATCTCCGAGCGGTTGGAGATGAAGCTGGCGCCGATCAACCAGCCCGTGCCATCCCGGCCGGAGCGCGACAGCCGGCTTTCTGCGGACAGGAGGGTGAGGCGATTCGTCTGGTGATAGGCGGTGACCGGGCCGCCCGGCCGGGTGGAATCGTAACGTTCGTCGAGCGTCTGGCGAACCATGCCCGCGGTCGAGACGAAACGCAGGCCATTGCCCCAGTCGCGTTCCACCACGATGTCGCCGAGAAGATAGTCGTTCGAATAATCCTCGGCGATCGGGCTGGCGCGGGTCAGCGGCGGGGCGTCGCGATCGGCGAACTGGCCATCCCTGCCCCGGATGCGCTGACCGGCGACGCCCAGGCCGATCGCCCAGTCGCCAACCTCGGCCCGCAGCCGAGCACGGCCGCCCTGGATATCGGTGCGATTGACGTCGTCGAGCCCACGCAGGCTGTCGTCGATATAGCCGCCCTCGCGCGCGCCATAGCCGACGACGCGCAATGCCAGCGCTTCGCCGATCGGCAGGTTCAGCACCGCCGCCGCCTCGCCGCCAGGATCGCCATGCTGGGTGAAGGCGGCGCCGATCGACACCGAGCCCTGGACGATGCCCATGCGCGGCGCATTAGGAACGATGCGCAGGATGCCGCCGAGCGAGCCGGCACCGTAGAGCGTGCCCTGCGGCCCCGGCAGCACTTCGATCCGGTCGATATCGTGCAGGTGCAGGTTCGGGTCCGGCGTGTTGTAGTTCAGCCGCGTCTCGCCGAGATATTGTCCGACCGTCGCCTGGGTCGGGCCGTTGAAGCTCGAATCGGCGATGCCGCGGATGAACAGCTTGTTGCGACCGGTGCCGAGATGAGTGGAGTTGAGGCCGGGCAAGGTCGCGACCAGCCCCTCCGTGCCGCGCCCATGCGCGGCGGCCATCGGATCCTCGCCGGATGCGAACATCACGGAGCCGGGAAAGGAGGCAAGGCGGAAGGCGCGCTTGGACGCGGTGATGACGATGTCCGCCTGTTCGATCTCCTCCAAGCGGGGCTGCGGTGGCGGCGGCGTCCGGCGCTGCGGCCGGGCGGCGTAACGCGGCGCCGGAGCGCGCACGACGCGCCAGGTGCGGGCATCGGTGGCGACGGCGCGCGCACCGGTTCCCCGGGTCAACCGCTCGAGCGCGTCGTTGACCGTCATCCGGCCGCGCAGCCGCGCGACGCGGCGATCGGCAAGGGCTGCATCGGCCACGCCCACGCTGATCCCGGCCTGCTGGCCCAGCGCCACCAGCGCGTCGCCGAGGCGGCCGGCGGGCAGATCGATATGGTGGCGCGACGAAGCTTCCGCGGACGCAGCGCAGACCAGGATCGCGGCGGGCAGGATCAGGCTAGCGCCGCGCACCGCGCTCCACCGTCAATCGCCAGCCGTCGCCTTCGCGCCGGGCGCCAAGCTCAAGCAGCGCGCCGGCGCGGTCGAGCGTCACGCCCGGATCGCGATCGATCACGATCACGCCGCTGAACCGGCGCGCGGCGGCCGCATCGTCCAGCGACACCCGCGCGCCGAGATTGCGCGACAGATCAGCCGCAACCGCATCATAGCGCGCCGCCGAATAGCTTAGCCTGCCCTCCCGCCAGCCACCGATCGATTCGATGGCCGGGCGGGTCACGACCGGATCCTCCGTGCCGCGCTGGCTAAGCGCCATGCCGGGCGTCAGGTTCACCCGCGCATTGGCGCGACGCCATTCCACCTCGCCCTCCGAAACGGCGACTTCGGTGCGGTCGCCGTCTTGGATGACGTTGAAGATCGTGCCCAGATCGATCAGCCGCGCTGCGCCCGCTTCGACACGGAACGGGCGCGCATCGTCATGGACGACGGTGAACAGGGCCTCGCCCCGCTCGACCCGGGCGAACCGCGCATCGCCACGGTCGAGCACCAGCCGGCTATCCCCATTGATCTCGATCCGGCTGCCTTCATCGAGTGCGATGACGCGGCGCTCGCCGGGCGCGGTGACGATTTCGTAGGTGCCGCCGGCGGGCATCAAGGTGATCGCGCCGACCGCGGCAGCCGCGATCGCCGCCCCGCCCCAGCCCAGGAAAGCGCGACGGCTCGGCCGGCGCGGTTCGGCATAAGCGGGTGTCGGCGGCGCGGGCGTGAGCGGCAGATCGTCGAGCTCGGCGTCGGCGACCGCTACCAGGTCATAGGCTTGCGCATGCGCCGGATCGGCCTCCAGCCAGGCGGTGAAGGCCGCCCAGTCGGCGGACGCGGCATCGCCACCCAGCCGGACATGCCATGCCGCCGCCGCATCCCTGATCTCGTCCGTCACATACGCCATCTACAGCCCTTCCCGCAGCATGACGCCGCCGCCCCGGTCATTCCGCATCGAGCCGCTCCCGCAAATCGGCCAGCGCGCGATAGGCCTTTTGTAGATGCTTCTCGACCGCCGACAGACTGATCCCGAATTCGGCGGCGACATCGCGCTGGCTGACGCCGTCCAACCGATAGCGACGGAAGATCGCATCGGTGCGATCGCCCAGCGCGGCCAGCACGGTTTCCACCGCCGCCAGCCGCTCGCGCGCGATCAGCTGCGTCTCGCTTTGCGCCGGCGCAGTATCACCCGCCATCTCGCTCCAGGCGGTGTCGCGCCGCGTTGCGCGGACTTCGGCGCGGCGGCGATCCAGCATCACATTGTTGGCGGTGCGGTAGAGATAGGCGAGCGGCTCAGCGATCGGGCCGGACGCACCGGCCGACGCCTTGATCCACACCTCCTGCAGAAAATCCTCGGCCGCGTCGCCGGCCCCGCGCGCGCGCAGGAAGCGCAGCAACGTCATCCGGTTTTCCAGGAAGACGGCCTCCAGGCCACCTTTCATCGAACACTCCAAGGTCGCGCGATCGTTGCGCCGACACCCCCAAGCCGGCGGAGCGGTGTCGCCCTTAGCCCGCGTGCCCCGCCCTGTCCATCACGCCGGCGCGGTCGCCATCGCGCCGCGCGCGATCAGCTGCTTGTCGATCCTCTCGGCGCGCAGGGCGGCTGAGATCACCGCCAGCCCCGCCTCCACGTCATGCCATTCGGCGCACAGGAAGATGTCGATCGCGGCATAGCCATGTTCGGGCCAGGAGTGGATCGAGATGTGTGATTCGGCGAGCAGGGCAACGCCAGTGACGCCCTGGCCCTCGCCGAAATCGTGCAGCCTTATCTCCAGCAATGTCGCGCCCGCCGCCACCGCCGCGTCGGTCAAAGCGGCCTCGATAAGGTCGATATCGTCGAGTCCCGAGCATCCGTGGAGATCGGCGATGAGATGGCGCCCCTGATTCATCGCGGCGTTCATAGCAGGCTTTCAAAGCCATGTCCGAGGTGACGCATCGCCCCTTCGGCCGCCAGCACCCCGCGATAATGGGCCTCCTCGAACAGCGAGAGTCCGGACAGATCGGAATGGGCGAGAAAGAGCGGGGGCTCGGCCCGCGCCGCCGCCTCGGCCGCGCCCCAGACCAGGCCGGGCACGGGCCGGATCATCGCATGGCCCCAACGCCACAGATCGACCGAACGGATCGCGCCCTCCAGATCGGGATTCGTGGCGAGCAGATCGTCGGTCACCAGCGCCCGCCACTCCTCGGCGGACCGCTCCATCAGCAGGCGGCGGCCTTCCGAGGGGCTCATGTCGGAGAGCGGCAGATACCAGGTGAGGACGCTGGCGCCGGGGATCGCCGCCGGTCCCTGATGGGTGGCGACGACATAGCCCAGCGAATTGCTGGTCGACGACACATTGTCCCAGGCGAGCGGCGCGCCGCGACCGGTGGGCAACCGATCGACCGTGACATTGGCGACCAGCCAGGGCGCGTAGCCGAAATCGGGTGCCGGCGGCAGTTCCTGGGCGACATGGCCGGCGATGAAGCGGGGCATGGCGAGGATCGCGGCGCGGGCGCGGGTGCGAACGGTGGTCTGGCGGGCGACGTCGAAGGAATCGACGAGGATGTGCGAGGTTTCGCGGGTGAGGCGGTGGACGATGCGGCCGGCGCGGATCCGGCCGCTGAACCGCGCCGCCATGCCGCGCGCCAGCCGGTCGTTTCCTTCCGGCCAGGTCAGCACATTGTCCGCCGCCTCGCCCGCCGCCCAGCCGCGACGCCCGGCATAATAATGGATGCCGGCCCAGGCCGAGACGTCGGCCGGCTCGCAGCCATAATCGTCGCGCATCCCATATCGGACATGTGCACGCAGCACGCGCGAGTCCCAGCCCTGCTCGTCCAGCCAGGAAGCAAAGCTCATTCCGTCGAGCGCCATCAGATCGGCGTCGCGCGAGCTGTAGGCGAGCGGCGTCGCGAAGGCCGGCTTGCCGTCCGCGCCGATGCGGGCGGAGAAAGCGCGCATTGCGGCATCGAAGGCGGCGAGATGTTCTTCATCGCGCAGCTCCAGCCCGGTGCGGGGGATCAGGCCCTCCTGCCAGCTTCCCCGCCAGAGCAACCGTTCCTGCAGATCGGCGCAGAGCTGGAGCGGATCGTAGATCGGTGCGCCGCCCGCCTCGCCGGTGATGATGCCGAGCCGGGTGAGCAGGTGCCGCAGCGCCCGCGCCTCGCGATTGGCGACGGGCAGATAATGGGCGCCGAGCGGAAAGGCGGAGACGGCGTTGCGGCCACTGCGCGCATTGCCGCCGACCGCATCCTCCAGCTCGAGCAACTGGAAATCGGCGAACCCCGCTTCGGCCAGCGCCCAGCCCGCCGTCAGCCCGGCAACGCCGCCGCCGGCGATGACCACGCCCGCTTCCTCCGTCTCGGACGGCTCCGGGAAATCGCCGTCTCGCAGGCGATGGCCGCGTTCCATGTCGGCACCGGCCAGCGTCGTGACGGGCGGCGCGGGGCGTGTCGCGCGCCAGCCCAGGCCCACCGCCGCGACCGCGCCGGCCAATCCGAGACCGGCGACGACCGCACGGCGGTCAACCCGCATAGCGCGCCCATTCGTCGGAGAAGGCCCGGACCAGCGCCTGATTGTCGAGCCGGTTCACCGGCGCCGGGCGGCGCGCCATGTCGGGGGGGAAATCGAACAGGCGCTCGGCGATGACCGGGGTGAGGAAGCGGCCCTCCGGGATCCGCGCCTCCATCCCGATCGGGCGATGCGCGACCAGGGTGAAGCCCCATTCGCCGAAGCTCGGCACATAGACATGGTAAGGCCGGGTCTGCAGGCCCACAGCCTCCAGCGTCGTCACCACCGTCCAGTAGGAGATCGGCGCGACCAGGGGCGAGGTGCTCTGGATCGCCGCGACGCCGTGCGGCGCGAGCAGGCGGGAAAGCTCCCGGTAGAAGCTTTCGGTGTAAAGTTTCCCCACCGAGAAATCGACGGGATCGGGAAAATCGACGATGATCGCGTCATATTGCTCGCGCGCGTCGCGCGCCCAGCGGAAGCCGTCGGCATTGATGACGGTCAGGCGCGGATCGGACAGCGATCCCCGGTTCAGCGCCGCCAGCATCGGGCTTTGCGCGAACAAGCGGGTCATCGCCGGATCGAGATCGACGAGCGTGATCCGCTCCACCTCCGGATGGCGTAGCACCTCACGCGCCGCCAGCCCGTCGCCTCCGCCCAGGATCAGCACATTGGCGGGCCGATCCACCCGGCCCAGCGCCGGATGCACCAGCGCCTCGTGATAGCGATATTCGTCGCGCGAGGAGAATTGCAGATTGCCGTTGAGATAGAGGCGCAGATCGTCGCCGCTGCGGGTCAGCACGATGCGTTGGAAGCGGCTGGATTCGGCGTAGATGACCGGCTCCTGATAGCTCGCCACCTCGGCCCAGCGCTGCAGCCGCTCCGAGCCGGCGAAGCCGGCGATCAGGATGGCGAGCACCAGGACGGAGGCGATCTTTTCCAGATACATGCGCGTGCCGCGCGGCAGGACTACGAGCAAAGCGAGCGCGATGGCGGCGTTGAGAATGCCGAACAGGAAGCCGGTCCGGATCATGCCGAGATAGGGCATCAGCACGAGCGGGAAGAGCAGGGCCGCGAACAGCGCGCCGACATAATCGAAGGTCAGCACGCTGGAGACGACCTCGCGGAAATCGTAATCCTTGAGAATCCGCATCAGCAGCGGGATTTCGAGCCCGACGAAGAAGCCGATCGCGAAGACGATCGAATAGAGCGCGACCCGGAAATGATCTATGATCGGGAAGAGCATGAACAGCCCCGCCGCGGAAAAGCCGCCAATCAGGGCGATCAGCAGCTCGACGCGCACGAAGATGGCGAGCTCGTTGCGCTTCACATAGCGGGAGAACCAGCTCCCGATCCCCATCGCGAACAGATAGGTGCCGATGACGGTGGAGAATTGGGTGACGCTGTCGCCGAGCAGGTAGCTGGCCAGGGTGCTCGCCAGCAATTCATAGACGAGGCCGCAGGTCGCCACCACGAAGGCGGAGGCGAGCAAGGCGGCGGTCGGCGCCGAGACGCGCAGCGGCGGCCGGGACGTATCGTTCATGTCAGGCAAGGGCGATGAAAACCTGTCCTTGCCTCAGCCGTGAATGGCGGCGGCGACGATGATGGCGAGGCCGATCGCGATCGCGCCGGCGAAGGTCGCGACGGCGCGGTTCTGCTTGTGGTTGATCTCCTCCCACAATTTGCCGGGCGTCAGGATGTCGAGGATGAAGAAGCCGAGAACCAGCACGACGATGCCGATCCCCGCGAAGATCAGCGAATTCAAGATGGCGGCGGTGTTGGCGATCATGTCCGTCTCCTATTTGTGGGTTGGGCCGTAGACGCCGGCGCGCGGCGCGACGCGGCCACCATCGGCGAAAGGCGAATATGCGTAGATCGTGCTCGTCACGAACAGGCCCGCCGTCGCCAGCGACCACAGGCCGTAGAGGAAGGTCCGGCGGTCCATCAGTCGTCATCCTCCGAAGTGAACAATTTGGCGAGGCCGGTGCGGCCGATATCGCTTTCGTCCTGCCGGGCCTGCTCGAAGGACAGATGGCGGAAGAAGAAATAGACGAGCGGCGCGAGGATCAGGATCACGGCGAGGATGAGGTTCGAAGGGAAGGCCGCCGCGCGGCTGACCTCGATGATCACCGATCCGCCCGTCTGGCTGTTGGCATAGGGCCGGGAAAAGTCCCGCCAGCCATTGCCGGCATAATCGATGACGAGATCGTAGGTGCCGGCGGGGACCGAGGCGAGCTTGACCGTCTTGCGGCGGCTGCCTTCCGTCCAGTCGCCGTCGGAATCGCGCCCCGAATAACGCTCCGCCGCTCCATAGGCCTGATAGGAGGCCTGGGTTGCGCGGTCGACCAGGGCATAATCGAGGTCGATCCAGCCATTTTCCAGCCCCGGCACCTGGGCGCGGATCGCGACAAGCTGATAGGGCCGCGTCACCGTGATCGGCCCCAAAGTCGCGGTTCGCGTCGTGCCGGCGAGATCGACCGGCAGCGTTTCGGTCAGCAGCGGCTGCCCGCCACTGCCCATCACCATAGTCAGCAGCAACAGGAAAGCGAGCACGGCGAGGCCGATCTTGCCGCCCTTGCGCATGACGTCGCGATAGGGCGAGGGCTGGTGCGGCAATGGCGGCCAGGGATTGGATGGCGGCCGGACGCCGAAGGCGCGGCGGATCTCGTCGCCGTCGAGCAGGGTGGAGAGCGTCCAGCTCACCTCCTGCTCATTGGCCTCCCGCGACAGCATATAGCCGGGGCGGACATAATCGTCGGTCGAGACCTCCTCGCCGACCGCAACCCGCCAGTAGAATTCGCCCAGCACATAATCGACCTGCGCCTGGCCATCGACGAAGAAGGGCGCGTAATCGTGGCCGTCGAGCCGGGGGCCGTGATGCCCCCAGTCCGGCGCGCGGGTCAGCATTTCGCCGAACGACCAGCCGCGCCCGTTGGTCACCAGCCAGCGATAACCCTGATAAGGATTGAACAGCAGATATTCTTCCCAGGGATAGCTGCCGCGTTCGGACCGGCTGAGATAGCCGATCACCTCCCATTCGATCCCGCGCAGCGTGCCGCGCGTGCCGAGCGGAATCTCCAGCTCCTGGATCGCCAGATGATATTCCGTGAGGAGCCGCACCTCGGGATTGGCGACGTCGAGGATGGAGCCGCAATATTGGCAGGCGACGGTGACGGTATAGCCCGCCGCCCGCACGCTGATCGATCCGCCGCAACCCGGACAGGACAGCGCCCGGATCGCCGGCGCGGGCGGGGGAGGCGGCGGTGCCTCGATGCCCATTTCCTGAAGCCCCCCGTCGGTCATCTCAGCCGCCATAAGCCGGCATCGGCCAGCCCTCTATGGGACGCAGATTGCGCGGCACCAGCTCGTCCAGCGTCACATAGCGGCCCTGATAGAAGCTCGACAGCGTCTCCTCGCGCTGCAGGCTGGCACAGCGGCCGGACACGGAGCGGAAATCGACGCTGTGGATCGTCCAGCCGGGCCTGGGCGAGAAGGGCAGCTCGCCTTCCGCGGCGATGCAGGTCGCATCGCGCGCATCGGAGACCACATAGGTCTCGTCGTCGATGCGCACCCGCGTCCCGATCATCACCCGGCCGCCCAGGATGAGCCGGCGGATGCCCTCATCGCCCTGCACGTCGCCGATCGCGCGCTCCTCGGTCAACATGAATTGGCCCATCGCCTCGCCCAGCCAGGCGTCCGAGCCGTCGCCGAACAGCAGCAGCCATTCGTTCCACGACCCGTCCGTCCAGCCCCAGCGCACCCGGCCGACCACGTCGAAGCCGCGCCCGTCGAACGTGCCGCGCGTGCCGATGCCGATCGGGCTGACGTCGAAGGGCAGCACCGCCGCCTTGCCGACCGCCTCGATCCCGCCGCCCGAGCGCACCAGGATGGTGCGGCAATAGTCGCACACACGCGAGGGCAGAGCGGGCGAGCGGAACGAGACCTCCGCGCCGCAATTGGGGCAGGAGACCTTCTGCATCTGGCGGTCAGCGGATCCGGCTCAGCAGCTCGGCCTTCTTGGCGTCGAACTCCTCCTGCGTGATCGCGCCGATGGTGAGCAGCTTGTGCAGCTTTTCCACCTGGGCGAACGCATCTTCCTCCGGCGCGGCCGAGGCCGCTGCCGGCGCCGCGGGGGCGCCTGGCGTGAGTCCCGCCGCCATCGACTGCCCGATCGCCGCGCCCGCCGCGAGGCTGGCTCCGATCCCGGCAACCCCACCGGGATTGGCCGCCGCCGTCTCGATCGCCTCGGCGGCCTGGAACTTGGCATATCTGTCGAGATCGCCGATCACCCGCATCGAGCTCGACTTGTCGAGATAGGCCTGCACCTCCTCGGGCAGCGAAACGCTTTCGACGAAGAAGCTCGGCACCGCGAGCCCCCATTGCGCGAAGGAGGCACCGACCGCTTCCTGGAGCCTTTCGGACATCAGAGTCTGATTGGCGGCGAGATCGAGGAACGGCACGTCGCTGCCGCCCAGCGCGGTCGCGATCGCGGTGGCGATCGCGGCGCGGAGTTGGGGCTCCAGCTCCTCCGTCGTCATCCGCTCCAGCGAGCCCATCAGCTTCACCGAGAAGGGCGCGACATCGTCGATCCGGAAGGAATAGGCGCCGAACGCGCGCAGGCGGATCGCGCCGAACTCCTTGTCGCGCACCGTCACGGGCTGGGCGGTGCCCCATTTCAGGTTGATCTGTTCGCGCTGCGAGAAGAAGTAGACGTCGGATTTGAACGGTGAGGCAAAGGCCTTGTCCCAGTTCATCAGCGAGGTGAGGATCGGCAGGTTCGCCGTTTCCAGCGTGTAGAGGCCGGGCCCGAATACGTCGGCGACGCGGCCCTCGTTGACGAAGGCCGCCATCTGGCCTTCGCGCACCGTCAGTTGCGCGCCATTCTGGATCTCGCGATCCTGCATCGGATAGCGGATGGCGAGCACGCCCGGCTCGTCCGTCCAGTCGATGACATCGACGAACTGCTTCTTGATCCAGTCGAGAACCATGGCCTTCCCTCCGCCAGAGAAGTGCCAAGTCTAGCGGCAATCGCGCAGGTCAGGAACAGGCAAAAGCGATGAGGGTCCGCTGCCGGCCATCCCCCGATAGGAGAATGGCCGACGGGACGTCATCGGCCGCCAGGCGAGCCCATGGCGATGAAGGCTGGTGCCCGCGCTACCAACGCGAGCGCCAGCGGTAACCGTCCCAGCGATAGCCGGAGCGCGGCGGTCCGTAATGGCGGCCCCTGTCGTAACGATAGCCACGCTGCGCCTGCGCGATCTCGCGGCGGCATTCGCGCTGAGCGCGGCGGTATTCGCGGCGGCTGTCGGCGCGCCTCAAGTCGCGCTGGCATTCGCGCTGCGCCCGGGCGACATCGCGGCGATAATCGCGATAATCGTGGCGGTCGCCGCGCCAATGCTGGGCACTGGCCGGGGCTGCCGGCAAGGCGACGCCCAGCATGCCGATCGCGGCGGCAATCAGGATGGTACGCATGATCCTACTCCCATATCCGTCCCGCTCGCGCCCGATCCTAGGCGGGCTTGCCTGAACCGGGCGCGACCGGAACGTTCACCGGAGGTTTACCGGCAGCGGACGTTGCCGCGTTCGATCTCGCGGCCCGCGACACCGCCGACGCCCGCGCCGATCAATGTGCCGAGCAGGCTGGAGCGTCCGCCGTCCAGCGCGTTGCCAAGCAGCGCACCGACGCCGGCACCGATGATGAGACCGGTCGTGCCGTCGCTGCGACGGCAATAATAACGGCCGTCACGGCCGCGATAAATCCGATCGTTCCGGGTCAGCCGCCGCTCGCGATAATAGCGCGCGTCGCGATAATAATCGTCGGCATAATAGGCGCCGCCCGGCGGCGGCCGATTGTAATCGTAGCGATTGTACTGGCGCCAGTCGCGGTTGCGCGCCTGGGCGATTTCGCGGCGGCACTCGGCCAGTTCGCGGCGATATTCGCGGCGATTGTCGGCACGGCGCAGTTCGCGCTCGCAGTCGCGCTCGGCACGACGCTCGTTGCGCCCTTGCGCCTCGGCCGGGGCGGCGGCGAGAGGCACCGTGATTGCCGCCATCGCGGCGGCCAGAATCATCTTACGCATGTTATGCTCCTTCCGGGCAACGGGCCCGATACACTGGACCCCGCGCGCAATAACGATGCAGAAGACGGCTTGTTTCCCGTCGGCCGCTCGCCGGCAGGGTAAATGGCGCGTTAGGAGGTTGGTAGGACAAGCCTGCTATCGGCCGGTCCATGGGCAAGGACTGGGATCCCTATATGGTCGCGCGCGACCGTTCCGGCCGGCGGATCGACCAGAATGGTCGTCGCCAGGACGAACGCATCCGCACCGGCAACGCGGTCTTCAACGGCCGCGAACTGCGCATGATGATCGGCATCGGCCTGGCGCTCGCCATCATCCTGTTCGAAGGCACACGCAGCGGCTTCGGCTTCGGCATGCTCGCCAGCGATGCGCCGGAGAACAAGGCCGCGCCCATCCGCCCGCCCGCACCGGCGGCGGCTGCCACCGCCGATCCGGCGGCAGAGGCGCTTCGCCCCCGGGCTGCACGCAACGACATTGGCGGTGGGGGCACCGCCGGCGCGACCTCGCTGCTGCGCGGCGTCACGGTGCGTCCCGACACTGTCCGGCCGATCGACGGCGGCAGCTTCGCCCTGCATGGCGACCGCATTCGGCTGGCCGATATCCACACGCCCAACATGCGTGCACCCTGCCCGCATGAAGCCATGCTGGGCGCCCGCGCGGCGCAGCGGCTGGCCACGCTGCTGCGCGCCGGCCCCTTCCAGCTCAGCGAATCCTTCGGCCGGGACGCCGACAGCGAGGGACGCAAGCTGCGCATCGCCTCGCGCGGCGGCCAGTCGCTGGGAGACTCGATGATCGCCGATGGGCTCGCGCGGCCATGGAGCACCGTCCCCAATCCCTGGTGCGCGGCCGGTCTGGGCGAACTCTAAAGACAGAGCGGCAAGGGCGCGCAACAGGCATTTCGCCGCGGCCAATTGTATGATATGTTGCTACATATCATCAAGGAGGACCGCCATGACAGCAGCCCGCCCCGCCTCCTCCCGCCGGAACCGCGCGCCGTTCCGCTATCGGCCGGACAGCCATCCGCCGATCGCCGCGATCAATACGACGCCGTTGATCGACATGATGCTGGTTTTGTTGATCATGTTCATCGTCGCAATCCCGCTCGGCACCCATAAGGTGCCGCTCGACCTGCCGCCGCCCGTTCCCGGCCCCGCCGACACCAGGCCCGTTCACCGGCTCGACATCGACGCCGCCGGGCAGGCCCTTTGGGACGGACGCGTCGTTGCGCGGGAGGAGCTGCGCGGCCGGCTGGCCGTGCTCGCCGCCGATCCTGCCCAGCCAGCGCTTAACCTCGATGCCGACGGCGCCGCGCGTTACGAGCTGGTCGACGAGATTCTCGCCGACGTCCAGCGTGCCGGCGTGACCCGCCTGGGCTTCGTCAACAACGCCCGCTTCGCCGAGGCGATCGCGCGCTAGCGCCGTTTCTGCCTCGCTGTCGCGGCAAAACCGAAACAGCTCCTAGCGCGTGCCGAGCGAAGCCATTGCCTGCACTTCGGTCACCTGGCCGACGCGGCTGGCTGTGACGTTGGCGAGGGCGCCCTCGGCATTGGTCGCGGTCATCGACAAGGCGATGCCGACAGGCTCGTGGACCTCCACCGCATAGCCTGCGCGCCGCGCGGCGGCGGCGTAGAAATCGATCACCGGCCGGGTCGGATCGCTTGTGGCGAAGGCGAACGACCCGCTGGTCCCGCCGCCGCCGAGCCCGTCGCGCACCCGGGTGGCGCCGGGATAAGGCGGCAGCAGCGCGCGCAGGGACGCCTCATTGGCCGGATCGGGCGCGGCGTCCGCCACGGCATTGGCCTCGGCGGCGGGTGCGGCCGCATTGCCCTTCGGCGCGGGCGTACCGCCCTCGCAGCCGGCGAGCGCCAGCAGGGCCGCCGCGGTCGCGACTATGGTGATGCGCATGAATCCTCCGATCATCCTGCTCCGCCCGCCATCATGGCGGCGCGCGGGCGAAGCGCAAGGGCGGCTTGACGATCTGCCGTGTTCGCGCTTGGCTGCGAGGGACGGCGTTCGGGGGGACGTGCGATGGCGAAGAACGAGAGGAGCGCGGCGCGGCCGGGAACATGGCTGGCGCTGGCCTGGCTCGCCCTGGTGGTGCTCGCCAGCATCTGGGCCAAGCTGACCGGACAGGGGCCGATCGCCTGGATCGAGACCGAATATAGCCTGCGCACCGGCAGCATTCTGGGCGCGGACATCCTCTTCCTGATCCTGATCCTCACGCTTCCTTCGATCTGGGTGCTGTGGGGCGCAGTGTTCCGGTTCGAACATGCCATGGCCGAACAAGGCGAGGCAGCGCGACGGCTCCTGTATCGCCGCTACGGCGTCGTCCTGCTCGGCCTCGCCGCCGGGTTTCTGGCGATGGCGGTAACCGGCGGCGTCCGGGCGGCGCGGGCGCCGGACGGGCAGGAAGCGGCCGCCTTGCTCTCTCCGGAAGACCTGGCGCGCGGCGCGGTGCCGGAGGGACGTGTCGCGATCACGGGCGTGCGCGACATCGGCGCGGTCGTCGGCTTCCACGAATCGCTGCGCGGCGGCGAGCGTTACTGGCTCTATGGCGGCTTCCGGCCCGGCACGGGGACGAAGGGAAGTGAGGGCACAAGTGGCGAGGCGCCAATCATTCTCTTCCTGGAACGCTCCTACAACGGCCGGCCGGAGGCGCGGGCCGCGGAGCCGGAAACGGCGGAGGGCTACCTGATCGAGAACGGCCTGCCCGCTTATGCCCGGATCGCGCTGGAGCGCAGCGGCGTGCCGATCGCGAGGCCCCATTACCTGCTCCGGGACGGCGAGAATGGCCAACGCGACACCTATTTCGCGATGACCCTGCTCGGCTTGCTCTTCACCTTCATGTGCGGCGGGATCGGCGGCACGCTGCTGCTGATGGCGATCGGCGCGATTCCTGCGGCGCAGCGCTCCGGCAAAGACGTCGGCGAATAGCGGGCCGTATCGAACCCCCGGCAATAGTATCGGGAACGAAATTCCGGTAAGGCGGCAAAGAAACAATCCGGTCGCCACGGTCTTTCGGCATGGTCACGCGGCGCCGATGTCGGGGGAAGAGCGATGCATTGCCTGAAGCGCCGGATGCTTTTCGCCTGCGCACAAAGCTATGCGCCGAAACAGGCCGTCGAGCAGCGCGAGGTCGACTGGGCCGGCGATCCCCTAGTCATCGAGCGCAAGGCATCGCATTGGCAACAGCCGATCGACCTGGCGCTGGCCGGGCGCATCCCGGAGGGCGTGCTGGTGGCGTTTCGCGGCACGCTGCCGCCTTTCAAGCAGGACGACGAACATGCCAGCGAGGCGGTGCTGCTCGACTGGGCGAATAACGGCAAGTTCGTCGCCGGGGCGATCGCCCCCTATCCGGGGCAGGTGCATCCCGGCTTCGCGCAATCGATCGACCGGCTGTGGCGCGACGAGGCCGGCGCGCCGGGCCTGGCGACGGCGATCGCCGCGCTGCTGGCCGATGGCGGCCCGCAAAGGCTGTTCATCACCGGGCACAGCAAAGGCGGTGCGCTGGCCAATCTCGCCGCCTGGCGCGCGCGCCAGCTCTGGCCCGATTTGCCGGTGCGCGTCTTCACCGTCGCCGCGGCGCGGACGGGGAACGATGCCTTCCGCGACGCCTATCACGCCGCCGGAATCGACTGCGTGCGCTACGAAGTGGCGCTCGACGCCGTGCCGCTGCTGCCGCTCGGGCTCGACACGCCCGCCCCGGTCCGCGCCTTCCTCGCGCGGATCTGGCCAGGCCTGGTCGCCGGCGCCTATGTCTCGATCGGCCGCCGCGTGCCGGCCAGCCAGGGCTGGATCGAATGGGCGCAGGGCTGGCTCAGGCATGCCGGCGCCTATTTCGGGACAGGCCGCGCCAAGGCCTATCAATCCGCCGTGCTGGCCGCCCACATGATCGACGCCGGTTCCGGCTATGACGCCCTGATCTGTGACGGCGAGCCGGGCTGCGACCACGCCTGACGGCTGCGGCGGGGCGGGGGCGGGGACGGCGGCGGATACGGCGGCGGGGGCGGGCGATTGACCTCCCCGATCGCGGCGCGCAGGGTCCGGCCATGACCCAGCACCGCATCTACCGGATGAGCTTCGCGAGCGTCTATCCGCTCTACATCGCCAAGGCGGAGCGGAAGGGGCGGACGAAGGACGAGGTGGACGAGATCCTGCGCTGGCTGACCGGGCACAGCCAGGCGAGCCTGGAGGCGGAGATCGCGGCGAGGACCAACTTCGAGGACTTCTTCGCGGGCGCGCCCCGGCTGAACCCGAACCGGACGCTGATCACCGGCATGATCTGCGGCCATCGCGTGGAGGAGATCGAGGAGCCGCTGATGCGCGAGCTGCGCTACATGGACAAGCTGATCGACGAACTCGCCAAGGGCCGCAAGATGGAGAAGATTTTGCGGGGGTGAGGACGGGCCGAAGCAGGTGCGTCTGCGGCGCAAATCGCGCGCCGGATTTGGCGGCGCCCTCTCTGCGAAGTTTACAAAGTTTACAGGGTGAGGGGGTGTTTCGGCGCCCCGATCACGGGCCGAGGGCGCGGCGATTCCGGCGGGGAATTCCGGCGGCGGGCGGACGATCTGAAAGAGCCGTCGGCCCGCCGGAACGGACCGATTCGGCAAGGCTGACAGACGAAATCCTATTTGTATCCAACAATCGGCTTTCGGGTTCGCGCGGAGACGCAAGGGCGCGGAGAAGGTCCAGTTGGCCCTTTGCGAAGGATTAGGACTGAGCCGCTAGAGCGGAGAGATGTCCAGGCATTGGGACCCGAACCGCGATTGGAGCCGGCAGGCGACCGGACGGGCCTTCCGGTGGAACCGTCCCCGGCGTCGGGCGCGCGCCCG
Organism: Alphaproteobacteria bacterium; assembly: GCA_037190625.1. GTDB lineage: Bacteria > Pseudomonadota > Alphaproteobacteria > Sphingomonadales > Sphingomonadaceae > Allosphingosinicella. The sequence continues at coordinate 47,672 of JBBCJP010000008.1, read as the reverse complement.
TGGCCGAAGCCGCTGGCGGTTCAGCGCGGGCGAAATCCGGCTGACCTTGCTGGGGGGCATCTTCGCCGGGCTCGCCATCGCGCTGATCGGCCTGCCGGTCTGGACGCAAGGACCGGCGCCGCAAGGCGCGGCTGGTGCGGGCGTGACGCGCAGTGACGTGACGATCGCACGGCCGGGCGAGGTGCGGATGATCGACGGCGACACGTTCCGCTTTCGTGGGCTGAAGGTGCGGATCGCCGATATCGACACACCGGAAATGGACGGGCGCTGCGCCCATGAAAGCGATCTGGCGCGGCGCGCGACGGCGCGGATGCGGACGCTGATCGCACAGGGGCCGATCGAGCTGCACCCGCTGGCGAGCGGCCGGGACGAGGACCAATATGGCCGCAAGCTGCGCGTCGTGATCCGCGACGGACGCAGCCTGGGCGACCAGCTGGTCAGCGAGGGACTGGCGCGGACGTGGACAGGGCGGCGGGAGGGTTGGTGCTGAGGGGCGGATCAAAGTGGTACTTTGATCCGGGTTCCGAGGTTTATCGTCCGTCATCGCGAGGCGCGTAGCGCCGTGGCGATCCAGTCGCGTCGCAATCGGGATTGCCGCGCCCTGCGAGCTCGCAATGAAGGAAGGGGCTTACCGAGCGAGACGCGGGTGAAGCGCGGGCTGCGCTTCTTGCGCGGCGGCGAGAAGGAGTTGGTCGAGAAACTCGGCCGCGACGATCCGTGCCCATGCGGTTCGGGGAAGAGATTTCAAGCGCTACTGCATGTCCTCCGGCCGGTTTCGACGGCGCGGAGCGGGGAAGCTATTGGCGGGATTGAGGAGGATTGGGGAGCAATGCGCTAATTTAGTGCACTGTCACCGTAATCCGAATTGGGTATTGTGTGCCCGGAATTCGCGCCGCAATCAGAGTCCCCAAATTTCGACTCAATCAAAAAGGTTGGTGGATTGCGCTTTCAACACCCTCAGCGATGCGTCGTTCACATCGGCGACTGCCAGTCGGCCTGTATTTAGAAGGTAATGAACTAGGAACCAGTTCCTCTCCACAACCGAATGCGGACGGCTCAGCACTCGCTTTTTAACAAACAAGGTAATGGATCGACGCGTTTGAGATGAGGCAACCTGATAGAGCGCTACTAGGCCGAAAGTATCGTATGTCTTTAGAACCAGAGTTTCGACCCCAAGTGGAAGAGCACTTCCAGTTTGCCGCACCATCCACAGGGACCAGCAAATTGCGTCCGATCGGCGTGCGAGGGCAGAAGATTCTACAAGTGATACCAACTCTGTTGTGTACTTGAAGTTACCAGCATTATCATATCCATAATCTAGGAAAGGCTCAATGGAAGAAGCCACATGAGGATGATTAAGGCCGAGGCTTAGCAAGATTCTGAGAATATATTCTCCGGTACCCTTGTCAAATTTTCTTCCAGTGAGCGAATGTATGGCGTATCTGAGGACACTTCCGTCAGGGCACTCTTCAGAAAGATGGAGTGCGCGATTTATAAAAATCTTCGTCTGATAGAATGACGGCTGATTCGGAAGCGTATCAACTGCCAGTTGATCAATCCAACGCGGTATTTCAGAATCCGGCATTGAAAAAATTCTAGTTTTACGGAAATTCAAATATAGATTGTATCTAGCAAGCTCAGTCTCTAGTTGACGCAAAAAGTCCTCGGCGCTCTGTCTGGAGCGAGTGTAGCACGTATAATCGTCTATGAAGCGATTATATGTGAATTGTTTCTCTAGCTTCCTATCTATTTGCGATAGGACTATCTCGGCAGCTAGGCTTGAAGTGCCGGGGCCAATGGAAACACCGTTAGTTTCAGCTCTGCGGCAGTTTCGAATATCCCGATCTAACGCGTTATACCATTTCTTTGCGCTGATATTTTGTTTCGCATTGTCGATGCCGACGATTGCCCAAGGAATCGCGTGAGTGTAGAGACTAGGATAAAAATTCGCGATATCCGCGTTGACTATGAATCGCGCCGATGCCTGCTTGTTCAAGTAGCGAGCAGATGTTGCTCGCTGATTTCCGTAGTCCATAACAAACAAGCGTCCATCTGCATGCTGCTTGGGTTGGATAGCGCTAGAGCTTGAAATGAGTTGCGGCTTTATCCGATCCCATTCCTGATGGATTTTCTCGACAAGAACGCAGTAGGAATACGGGTGAGGAATCCCGCACACCCTTGGACCCCCGTTGAAACGGGTGAGGGTATATTGGGCATAGTCGCAGCCCTTATATTTTCCGGGTGCGGGCTTCTGAGCAGCGACGATAGCCGCTGCTACTGCCGAAGTGAGGTGCTTCGTATGAAAACAGGGAGGCATCTCCCTACTTTTGACCTTGTGATTTGGGAAATAGTTCGCCTGCAAAAGGGCGTCACGAACGAAATCCGCCTGCATTTTCTCAAATTACAAGGGCACGACGACCTGACAAGTCATTTTACTCCGCCGCCACACCGGCCCGCGTGAACATGTCGTCCCCGCCCTCGCCTTCCGGCGCGTCGTTCGCGACCTTAGCCTTTTGCCGCCGGTCGAAATTGTCCCAGACCTCGTTCCAATTCCCCCGTGTCGCGGCCTTCGAATATTCCGTCGCGCGGGTTTCGAAGAAGTTGGCGTGCTCGACGCCGTTGAGGAGCGGGGCGAGCCAGGGGAGGGGGTGTTCGTCGACCATGTAGATCGGCGCGAAGCCCAATTGGCCGAGGCGCCAGTCGGCGATGTAGCGGATGTACTTCTTGATCTCCTTGGGCGTCATGCCGGGGACGGGGCCCTGTTCGAACGCCAGATCGATGAAGGCGTCCTCCAGCCGGACCGTCTTCTGGCAGACGTCGAGGATGTCGTCCTTCACGCTCTTGGTCAGGCAATCGCGCTCCTTCACGAAGGCGTGGAAGAGGCGGGTGATGCCCTCGCAATGGAGGCTTTCGTCGCGGACCGACCAGCTCACGATCTGGCCCATGCCCTTCATCTTGTTGAAGCGCGGGAAGTTCATCAGCATCGCGAAGCTGGCGAAGAGCTGCAGCCCCTCCGTGAAGCCGCCGAACATGGCGAGCGTCTTGGCGATGTCCTCGTCATTGTCGACGCCGAAGGTGGCGAGATAGTCGTGCTTGTCCTTCATCTCCTTGTACTGGAGGAAGGCCGAATATTCGCTCTCCGGCATGCCGATCGTGTCGAGCAGGTGGGAATAGGCCGCGATGTGGACCGTCTCCATGTTGGAGAAGGCCGTCAGCATCATTTTGATCTCGGTCGGCTTGAACACGCGGCCATATTTGTCGTGGTAGCAATCCTGCACCTCGACATCGGCCTGCGTGAAGAAGCGGAAGATCTGGGTGAGCAGATTGCGCTCATGCTCGGTCAGCTTCTGCGCCCAATCGCGGCAATCCTCGCCGAGCGGCACCTCCTCGGGCATCCAGTGAATCTGCTGCTGACGCTTCCAGAACTCGAACGCCCAGGGATATTCGAAGGGCTTGTAGGTCTTGGAGGCCTGAAGAAGGGGCATTGGGGTTACTCCGGTTCAATCGTCATTGCGGCCCAGGCCGCGAAAGTTGTGGGGCCCATCTGGACCCCGGCCTTCGCCGGGGTGACGGGAAGGAGAAAGGACGGCGCCAGCACGACGACGGGGCGGACGCGGACCATCGCCTAGAAATCCACCAGGCCGAAGCCGACGGCGAGCAGCAGCGCGCCGCCGGCGAGCAGGAGGACGCCGAGCTGGCGGCGCTGGCCGAAGCCCTCCTCGCCGCGCGAGACGAAGAGGACGTACAGCCCCGCGCCCGCGAAGACGAAGCCCGCGCCGTACCTGGCGACGTCCATGAGGCTCATCGGCTCAGCGCCTCCGGCCGCGCGCCGCGACGGCGATCATTGGCACGCCAAACACTCGTCATAATCGGTGCTTTCGATCTGGATCTCCTTGAGATCGGGCGTGTTGTCCGCCTCCACGCCGCCCGCGAAGCCGGCGCGCTGCACGCTCTTGGAGCGCAGATAATAGAGCGATTTGATGCCCAGCTCCCAGGCGCGATAGTGGAGCATCAGCAGGTCCCACTTGTCCACGTCGGCCGGGATGAAGAGGTTCAGGCTGGTCGCCTGATCGATATAGGGCGTGCGGTCCGCCGCCAGCTCGATCAGCCAGCGCTGGTCGATCTCGAAGCTGGTCTTGAACGTGTCCTTTTCCTCGCTCGTAAGGAAATCGAGATGCTGGACCGAGCCGCCCCGCTCCAGGATCGAATTCCACACGCTGTCGCTGTCCTTGCTCTTCTCCTTGAGCAAAGCCTGGAGATGCGGGTTCTTGATCGACCAGGAGCCCGACAGCGTCTTGTGCGTGTAGATATTCGCCGGGATCGGCTCGATGCAGGCCGAGGTGCCGCCGGCGATGATGCTGATCGACGCGGTGGGCGCGATCGCCATCTTACAGGAGAAACGCTCCATCACGCCCATGTCGGCCGCGTCCGGGCAGGGCCCGCGCTCGTTGGCGAGCATCAGCGACGCCTCGTCCACCTGGGCGCGGACATGCTTGAAGATCTTCATGTTCCAGGACTTGGCCATCGCCCCCTCGAACGGCAGGCCGCGCGCCTGGAGGAAGGAGTGGAAGCCCATCACGCCGAGGCCGACGCTGCGCTCCCGGCTGGCCGAATAGCGGGCGCGGGCCATCTCGTCCGGCGCGCGATCGATATAGTCGGTCAGCACATTGTCGAGGAAGCGCATCACGTCCTCGATGAAGGTCTTGTCGCCGTTCCATTCGTCCCAGGTCTCGAGATTGAGGCTGGAGAGGCAGCACACGGCGGTGCGATCAGCGCCGAGATGATCGGTGCCGGTCGGCAGCGTGATCTCGCTGCACAGGTTCGACGTGGTGACCTTCAGCCCCAGATCGCGGTGATGCTTGGGCATCGAGCGATTCACCTGATCGATGAAGATGATATAGGGCTCGCCGGTCGCGAGGCGGGTCTCGACCAGCTTCTGGAAGAGGGCGCGGGCGTCCACCGAGCCGCGCTCCGAGCCGTCCTTGGGGCTTTGCAGCACCCACTCCGTCCCGTCGCGCACCGCCTCCATGAAGGCGTCCGAGATCAGGACGCCGTGATGGAGGTTCAGCGCCTTGCGGTTGAAATCGCCCGACGGCTTGCGGATTTCCAAAAACTCCTCGATCTCCGGATGGGAGATGTCGAGATAGCAGGCGGCCGAGCCGCGCCGCAGCGAGCCCTGGCTGATCGCGAGCGTCAGCGAATCCATCACGCGCACGAACGGGATGATGCCGCTGGTCTTGCCGTTGAGGCCGACCGCCTCGCCGATGCCGCGCACATTGCCCCAATAGGTGCCGATGCCGCCGCCGCGCGAGGCGAGCCAGACATTCTCGTTCCAGGTGCCGACAATGCCCTCCAGGCTGTCCGACACGCTGTTCAGATAGCAGGAGATGGGCAGGCCCCGGCCCGTGCCGCCATTGGACAGGACCGGCGTCGCCGGCATGAACCACAGGCGCGAGATATAATCGTAGAGCCGCTGGGCATGCGCTTCGTCGTCGGCATAGGCCGAGGCGACGCGCGCGAAGAGATCCTGGTAGGATTCGCCGGGCAGCAGATAGCGGTCCTGCAGCGTGTCCTTGCCGAAATCGGTCAGCAGGCCATCACGGCTCCGGTCGAGCTCCAGTTTATAGGGGTTCGGCGTCACCGACTTCGAATTGGCGGGGGCGGCCTTGGCCGGACGCTCCTGCACTTCCGTCGTCACGTCGCTCGCGCTCACTTCATTGCTGCCGGACAGGTCCATCACTCTACCCCATGTTCTTAAAACGTTCCAGCGGAACCACACGCCATCATAGGCGCCTAATATGGGGAGCGGCGGGCGATTTTGCGCTTGTCCCCGATATCCACAGAGACAGGCCGGCCTCGCCCGGCGGCAAATGCCCGCCGGGTCACGCTCCCACAACCGCTAGCGGCTCCCCCTTTGAAGCGCCACTAGCCATTGTGCCTCATCTGGAATCAGACACAAGAGGGTAAATCGTCGTTAACGGACTCGGTTCGTCGCATTGGCGGTTTTCCGGGCTTTTTTCGGAAGGCTAGAATGACCTGCTGAAAGAGGAGGTCGCCATGGCCCTGACACTCTATGCCCACCCGCTCTCCTCCTATTGCTGGAAAGTGCTGATCGCGCTCTACGAGAACGGCACGCCGTTCGCGTTCCGGCAGCTCGATCCGGAGCATCCGGGCAATGGCGCCGAGTTCGCGATGCTCTGGCCGATCGGCAAGATGCCGGTGCTCACCGACCGCGGCCGGACGATCGCCGAATCTTCGATCATCATCGAATATCTCGGCCTGCATCATCGCGGGCCGACGCCCCTGATCCCGCACCATGCCGATCCCGACGCGGCGCTGAAGGTGCGCATGATGGACCGGGTGTTCGACCATTACGTCATGACGCCAATGCAGCAGATCGTGTTCGATCGGATCCGCCCGGCGGAAACGCGCAACGCAGACGACGTGGCGCGCGCGCGCGACCTTCTCGACAGGAGCTATGCCTGGCTGGAGACCGAGCTGGCCGACCGGAGCTGGGCGGCGGGCGAGGATTTCAGCCTGGCCGATTGCGCGGCGGCACCGGCGCTGCATTATGCAAACAAGGTGCGGCCGTTTCGCGCGCGCCTGCCCATATTGAGCGCTTATCTGGAGCGGCTCGAGGCGCGGCCGAGCTTCACCCGGGTGCTGGCCGAAGCCGCGCCCTATGCGCACATGTTCCCCGAGGCGTCGGCCTGAAACAATGGGGCCGGCCCTCCATGCGGAAGGCCGGCCCCTCCCTCGTTACGCGACGCGAGGGAACCCAGGATACCGGGGCGGGACGCAGATGCGCGGCGACCAGCCCGGAACGGCCAATGGCCGAGTGCGATTGAGCGATGGCTGAATGAGCCCGTTATCTTTGGTTAATCCGCCGAAACGATGCGCGGCGATTGACTTACCGCGACGGCGGGCGGACGCTCCGACGGGCAGAGCCGGAGGGAGGCGCGGATTTCGCAGAAAGATGAGGGAGATGCCGCCCAAGAGGCGGCGGGAGCGGCGCAGGTCGCGCGGATCGCGCCGATCATCGCCACGATGGCCCTGGCCCTTGCGGTGCTCGGCCTGTTCCTGCCGATCCGCTAGGCGGGACCGGCAGGGCGGTTCGCGGTTTCAGCGGCTTTCGGCAAGCAGCGCGCAGAGGACATAGAGCAGGATGCCGAACGGGCCGAAGAGCAGGATCGTCGCGGCAACCGCGCCGAGGCGAATGGCCAGGGGGTCCCAGCCGGTCGTCCGCGCCAGGCCGGCGCAGACGCCGAGCAGCTTGGCATTGGACTTGTCGAGGGCATAGGGGCTGTTCATGTCGTAGATCCTGTCGAAATCGGGTTGGGCGGCGCGGGTGGCCGGCCCGGTCATCAGATGACCGGAACCGGGCCGATGGCGGCGGAAATGAACAGGCTGCTGGCGACCAGAGCGGCGACCACCGAAGCGGCGATGTTCTGCAGGTTGGCATAAGAAAGCGTCATTTTTCGTCTCCGTTTGTGAGCGTCGGACCATCCGACGATCATGCCCAATGTTTTGCAGAGGGCGTGCCAAACGGAATTTTTGGCGGAAATCAGCCGTTTTCCAATTTTTGCGAACGATCTGGCGCAAAGCACGCCGCCAACAGATGGTGGATTTCACCAAGGCTTGGCGGTGCGATTTCGAACGCCTGTCCGTTTCCGGACAGAAACGACTCAACGGGCTTTGGGACTGTCCGGCGCGACGCCGGCGCGCTCCAGCTCCGGACCGAGCCGTCCGGCGAGCCACAAGCCCCACATGCGGAAATCCGCGGCGAGCGACCATAAGGGATAGGTGAAGGTGGCCGGCCGATTGCGCTCGACGAAGAAATGCGCCGCCCAGGCGAAGCCGTAGCCGGCGAACGGCAACGCCGCGAACAGCCACCAGTGCCCGGTCGCAAGCGCGACGAGCGCGAGGATCACGACCAGGCTGGTGCCGATATAATGCAATGCGCGCGTGCGCGGCCGCGCATGCTCGCGCAGGTAGAAGGGCCAGAATTCGGCGAAGCTATTACAGGTCCGCATCGTCGGGCGCTTCCACCGGCGCCTCGGCGGCCGGCCGTTCGGCCACGAGGCGGTTGGCGATGAAGCCCCCAATCACCGGCCCGCCGATCGCGACGGCCTGCATCCAGCCCGGCATCGGCAGGACGAGCAAGGTGAGGACCACATAGGCGACGAAGAAGGCGGCGACTGCCCAGGCGGCCCAGGATCGGCCGGCGATCTTCTTGGCGAGCGAGGCGCCGATCAGCGTCGCGATGCCCCAGGACAGGATGGAAAGAAGCTGTGCCTCGAACGGCAGGCGCGGAAAGATATCGGCCGCCACCGCCGCAGTGTAGCGCTCCACGGCGATGCCGCTGGGAAACAAAAAATCGCCCAGGAAGCCGATTCCCGCCGCGCTGGCCAGTCCGACGATTATGCCCGCGGCGATGCCGAGAAATGTCCGCACGATCTGCCCCTCCTGCATTTTTCGCGGCAAGCCTACCGCAAGACCGGCGGGGGCGGAAGAGCGGTGCGCGCGATGATGCTGGCGCGAAATTTCAGCGCCTGCACGCTCCGCATTCTTTCGAGGATTGGAATTGCGAACGGATCGCAATAAAGGCGTGGCGCCCGGCATGTGTTTTATCGAGACAAAACACCGGTTCGTCGAGCCGGTCGTTTCGGGGGCAGGGCTGTTAGTCTGGCGTTCAGGTTCGTCGCGCCACTGATATGCCACAAATGTAGCGGGCCGCGACGGGCCGGCATTCGGGGAGGGTTTGAATGATTGCGACGCGACACGAAGCGATGGCGGGCGCATGGCGGGCGCTGGCGATCAGCCTGATGGCATCGGCCGCGCCAGCTTTCGCGCAAGACGCCGAAACGCCGCCGGGTGACGCGCCGCCAGCCACGGGAAGCGAGGCCGCAGCCGCCGCATCGGAAGGGCCGCGTACCTATGCGGCGGCCGATTTCGCCCGCTACGCGCCGCGCAGCGCCCTCGACATGCTGAACCGGGTGCCCGGATTCGCGATCGACGCCGGCGACACCAGCCGCCGCGGCCTGGGCCAGGCGACCGGCAACGTGTTGATCAACGGCGAGCGCTTCCTCGGCAGGTCCACTGATATCTTCACCGAACTGCGCCAGATCAGCGCCGCCAATGTCGTGCGCATCGAGATCGTCGACGGCGCGACGCTGAACGTGTCCGGCCTGACCGGCCAGGTGGCGAATGTCGTCACCGCCTCGCGCCAGCTATCCGGCAATTTCGCCTGGCGCCCGCAGATCCGGGCGCGGCGCACGCCCGCCCGTCTGCTCGACGGCGAGGTGTCCGTCACCGGCGCGCTCGGCGGCACGCAATATACTTTGAGCCTGCGCAACGACAGCCGACGGAACGGCAATGCCGGGCCGGAGATCGTCTTCACGCCCGACGGCACGATCATCGATCGTCGCGACGAAGTGCTGTTCGTCAATGTGGAGGCGCCGCGGCTCGCCGGATCGATCCGCCGCGCCTTCGGCAACGGTTCGGTGCTCAACCTCAATGGCGGCGTCGCACTCTACCATTCCACCGTCGGCGAGGACGGCACGCGCTCCGGACCCGGGCAGCCCGACCGCGTGCGGACCGTGCGGGAGATCGAGCGCGAATATAATTACGATTTCGGCGGCGATTACGAATTCGGCCTCGGCGGCGGGCGGCTGAAGCTGATCGGATCACACCGGTTCGAGCACAGCCCGTTCACCCAGACGCTGATCGAGACCTATGCCGACGACAGCCCAACCCTGGGGCAACGCTTCAGCCAGGTCGCAGACGAGGCGGAGACGATCGCGCGCGCCGAATATCGCTGGCGCGGCGGCGGCGCCGACTGGCAGATTTCCGCCGAAGGTGCGCTGAACCGGCTCGACATCGAAAACGGCCTGGCGGTGCTGAATGCCGACGGCGATTTCGTGCCGGTGCCCTTCCCCAATGCCGCCGGCACGGTGGAGGAAAAGCGCGCCGAGGCGATCCTGACCTATGGACGGCCGCTCGCGTCGAATCTGACCCTGCAGGCCTCGATCGGCGGCGAATATTCGCGGCTCTCCCAGTCCGGCGCCAACGGCCAGACGCGCGAATTCTGGCGGCCCAAGGGCTTCCTCAACCTTGCCTGGCGGCCGGCCGACAACCTCGACGTGAGCGCTCGGGTCGAACGGCAGGTCGGGCAACTGAACTTCTTCGATTTCGTCGCCTCGACCAATGTGAGCGGCGGCACGGTCAATGCCGGCAATGCCAATCTCGTGCCCCCGCAAAGCTGGAACGGACAGGTTCAAGTCACCCGCGGCCTCGGCCCCTGGGGCACCGCCACGGCGCGGCTCTACGGACGGCTGATCACCGATGTGGTCGATATCATCCCGATCGGCGAGACCGGACAGGCGCCGGGAAACCTCAACGGCGTAGCCCGGGTCTACGGCCTGCAATGGACCAGCACGTTCAACCTCGATCCGCTGGGCTGGCGCGGCGCCCGTCTGGACATGAACCTCCAGTTCCAGCGCACCTCGCTGGAGGATCCGCTCACCGGACGCCGCCGGCCGATCAACGAGAATCTGACTCGTCGGCTGGAGATCAATTTCCGCCACGATATACCCGGTTCGACTTGGGCCTGGGGCGCAAGCGCCAACCAGTTCCGCCAGTCGCAGGGCTTCCGCCTCGACCAGAGCTTCCAGTATCTCGACACGCCGGGCAGCCTGGGGATCTTCGTCGAGAACAAGAACGTGATGGGAATGACGGTGCGGGCCAGCGTCGACAACCTGCTCGACACCAATGAGAGCTTCCGCCGGTCCTTCTTCGACGGCCGCCGCAACGCGACGAACAGCAACATCGCCTTCACCGAATATCGCGACCGTCCCTACGGCCCGATCTTCACCCTGTCGATCAGCGGGACGATCTGACCGGCAGCCCGCCGGCATAGCGTGCCCCGATATCCGGCAAGCGGCCTGGCTCCGGCCGGAGCAGGTCGCTGCCGCGCAGCGGCTCCACGCGAATGCCCGCGCGGCGGCAATCGGCGACGATGTTGGGATAGGGAAGGTCGCTGCTGGCGAGCAGCGCCTCTTCGGTCGCGGCCATGCACGCCTGTTCCGACTGATAGCGAGTCTCGGCGACACGCAGCTCGCGGCAGGGCGCATCGCTCTCGCCGCAGCCCAGGATCGCCATCACGAAAAGCACCGGTTCCATACCCGCTCCTTCCTGAACCACCAATGCGGAATGCCCGCAGGAGTTCCGTTCGTTTCGGTCTCGGCGCTTGGGTTCGGGCGCGGCCGGCCCTATCTGGGACAGCATGGCGGCGCACGGGGCGAATGAAGAGGTGAAGGACCAAGCCGGCTGGGCGACGTTCCGGCGTTTCCTCCCCTATTTGTGGCCTGCGGGCGAGACCGCACTCAAGAGCCGGGTCGTCATCGCCATGCTGCTGGTGCTGGCGGCCAAGGCGACGCTCATCGCCATGCCCTATGCCTACAAGGCGGTGGTGGACCGGATGGCGCCAGGCTTCGAGCCGGCTGTCGGCCTCGCGCTGGCCCTGGTCTTCGCTTATTCCGCCGCGCGCTTCGGCAGCGTGCTGTTCGACAATCTGCGGAACGCGATCTTCGAGCGGGTCGGGCAGGACGCGGCGCGGCGATTGTCCGAAAACGTCTTCCGCCACGTCCATGCGCTGTCGCTGCGCTACCATCTCGAGCGGCGCACCGGAGCCCTCACCAAGATCGTCGAGCGCGGCACCAAGAGCATCGATTCGATGCTCTATTTCCTGCTCTTCAACATCGCCCCGACGATCATCGAGCTGACCGCCGTCTGCATCATCTTCTGGTTCAAGTTCGGCCCCGGCCTTGTCCTCGCCACGCTCGTCATGGTCGCCGCCTATATCCTGTTCACCCGCATCGTCACCGAATGGCGCACCAAGCTGCGGCGCGAGATGAACGAGATCGACAACCAGGCGATCGCGCGGGCGGTGGATTCGCTGCTCAATTACGAGACGGTCAAATATTTCAACGCCGAGGCCCGCGAGGCGGAGCGCTACGGCAAGGCGGTGCGCGCTTATGCGAACAGCGCGACCAAGAACGAGACCAGCCTCGCCTGGCTCAATATCGGCCAGTCCTTTATCACCAACATCATGATGCTGGGCGCGATGGGCTACAGCGTCTGGGGCTGGTCGCGCGGCATGTTCACGACGGGCGACGTGGTGTTCGTCAACACGATGCTGGCCCAGCTCTTCCGCCCGCTCGACATGCTCGGCTTCGTCTATCGCAACATCCGCCAAGGCCTGATCGACATGGAGCAGATGTTCGGCGTGATCGACACGAACGCCGAAATCCGGGACGTGCCCGACGCGCCGGACCTCATCGTCACCGCCGGCCATGTCCGCTTCGAGGACGTGCATTTCAGCTACGAGCCGGGGCGCGAGATTTTGAAGGGCGTGGACCTCGACGTGCCGCCCGGCACGACCGTCGCGGTGGTCGGCCCGTCCGGCGCGGGCAAGTCCACGCTCTCGCGCCTGCTCTTCCGATTCTACGATCCGCAAGCGGGCCGGATTTCGATCGACGGGCAGGATATTTCAGGTGTGAAACAATCTGCGCTGCGCGCTGCGATCGGCATCGTGCCGCAGGACACCGTGCTGTTCAACGACACGATCGGCTACAATATCGGCTATGGCCGCGAGGGCGCGACGCAAGCGGAGATCGAGGCCGCGGCCAGGGGCGCCGCGATCCACGATTTCATCCTGTCGCTGCCCGAAGGCTATGAGGCGAAGGTCGGCGAGCGGGGACTGAAGCTCTCCGGCGGCGAGAAGCAGCGCGTCGCCATCGCCCGCACCCTGCTGAAGGACCCGCCGATCCTGATCCTCGACGAGGCGACCAGCGCGCTGGACAGCCGCACCGAGGACGCGATCCAGGAGACGCTCGGCAATGTCGCCGAACGGCGCACCGCCATCGTCATCGCCCACCGGCTGTCCACGGTGGTCGATGCCGACCAGATCGTCGTGCTCGACCAGGGCCGCGTCGCCGAACGCGGCACCCATGCGGAGCTGCTGCGCGCCGGCGGCCTCTATGCGGAGATGTGGACCCGCCAGCAAAGCGAGCGCGAGGCGGAGGAGAAGGCCGAAGCGGCGGAGTGAGTCCGGCTCAATCGCCCGCTTCAATGTCGGGCGGCCCCTCCTCGAACGTCAGGATATCGCCGGGCTTGCAGCGCAACGCGCGGCAAATCGCGTCGAGCGTGGTGAACCGGATCGCCCTGGCCTTGCCGGTCTTGAGGATCGACAGATTGGCGAGCGTGATACCGACCCGGTCGGCAAGCTCGGTCAGCGACATCCGCCGGTCATGGAGGATATCGTCGAGAGTCACCCGCACCGCCATCAGACCGTCGCCTCGATTTCGTCCTGCATCCGGGCGCCCTGTCGAAACACTTCCGCCAGCACGAACAGCAGGAACACCGCGATCCAGCCGGAAATCGACGGGCTCCAGCCGAACATCTCGCCTGTCGCGTCGGTCAGCTGCATCGAAAGCCAGCCGAATATCAGATCGCAGAACTGGATCGCCAGCAATGCGATGGCGATGACGCGCAGACGATCGGCATTGGCGAAACTGAACGGGCGGCCCATCGCGACCGTATCGATTATCGCCACAAGCCTGCGCAGGATGAAATGCGCGGCGATGCCGACGCCGGCGGCAATCCCCATAACGCCCGCGACGAGCAGGCGAATGGCGTGCGCATCGGCGACCGCGAACCGTTCGCTGACCAGCGCCTCCAATCCGGCTCCGCCCAAAAGCGCGGACGCGCCGATCAGGGTAAAGACCGCAATGCAAAGCCAATTGAGAACGTTCAAGACCGTGAGAAGATTGCGGACGAACCCAAGCATGGCGGCATCTCCTGCGAATCACTTATTGTTAATCAATAAATCATTTATCGATTAACGGCAATACCGCTTTCCGCCGCGTCACACAGCCTTCTTCACGTGGCTCAAATCGGCAGGACACGGCCCGCAATCGCCGTTCGGCAGTGGAACCCGGTGCAGATCAGGCGCAACCCTCGACATATTGGATCGCGGGCCCGCCGGCGTGGATAGCCTGAACCCTGCCGTCGTCGCCGATCTCGTAACGTATGCCGCGCGCCGCGGGATCTTCCACATTGGCCGTCACGGCGACGCCCGGCGCCCAGTGATCGATATATTCGGCCGGCGCCTCCACATATTTGTGCGGGCTGACATGCGCCGCATCGCCAAGCCTGGCCTTGATGTCGGCGGCCGGAGTGCCGAGGCCGAAACCGTCGCTGCTGCGCAAGCGGCTGTCGCGGATCAGCGAGATGCGGGTCAGGCGGCCGTCCTCGACCATCGCCAGAAGCCCTTCGGGCGCGCGGGCCGGGCGGAACTGATCGCAGCGCTCGGGCTCGGCGCCGCCAACCGCCTCGGGATCGGCATCGGGCCCGGCCGCGGCCTCGATCTCGGCGCGGGTCATGCCGATCCGCAGCGGTCCCCAGCCTTCGGCGGTCAGCATCGCTTCGGCGGGCTCGGCCTCAACTTTCCGCTCGGCCTGTGGCGCCATGACGTCATTGGCGATGTCGACGGGGCCGGTGGATTCGCGCCCGCATGAGGCGGTGGCGAGAAGCAAGGGGAGCAGAAAATAGCCGCGATGACGCATGAGAATCTCCGATTTCGATCCGGGTTGAGCGCAGGCGTGAGGGGAAGGTTCCGCACGCACTCGACTTCCGGCGCGCGCTGCGGCTAGGACCGCGCGGGTGCGCGATCCCGCTTCCATCCTCCACGATACGTTCGGCTTCCCCTCCTTCCGGGGCGTTCAGGAACAGGTTATCGGCCGGGTGATGGCCGGACGGCACACGCTGGCCGTGATGCCGACTGGCGCGGGAAAGTCGCTCTGCTATCAGGTGCCGGCGCTGGCGCTGGATGGGACGGCGCTCGTCATCTCGCCGCTGATCGCGCTGATGCACGACCAGATCCGCGCCGCCGAGGGTTTCGGCATCAAGGCGGCGGCTTTGACCTCGGCGGACGCCAACCGCGCCGAGACGGTGGCGCGGTTCAGGGACGGCGAGCTCGACCTGCTTTATGCCGCGCCGGAACGGGCGACGCTGCCGGGCTTTCGCGACCTGCTGGCGCGAACGCCGCTGGCCTTGATCGCGATCGACGAGGCCCATTGCGTCAGCGAATGGGGGCATGATTTCCGGCCCGATTATCGCCTGCTGCTCCCGCTGCTCGACGCCTTTCCGGACGTGCCGCGCCTCGCGCTCACCGCAACGGCGGACAGGCGCACGCGCGCCGACATCCTCGTCCAGCTCGGCATTCCGGAGGACGGGCTGATCGTCGCGGGCTTCGACCGGCCCAATATCCGCTACCATGTCCGCCCGCGCGACGGGCTGCCGGCGCAATTGAAGGCGGTGACCGCCGCCCAGCCGGGCGCGGGGATCGTCTATGCGCCCAGCCGCGACAAGACCGAGCGGATCGCCGAGCAAATCGGCGCCGGCGGACGCCCGGCCTTGCCCTATCATGCCGGGCTGGAGCCGCCGGTGCGCGCGCGCAACCAGGCGGCGTTCGTGGCCAGCGAAGAAATGGTGATGGCCGCGACCATCGCCTTCGGCATGGGCATCGACAAGCCGGACGTGCGCTTCGTCGCCCATGCCGGCCTGCCCAAATCGATCGAGGCCTATTATCAGGAAACCGGCCGCGCGGGGCGCGACGGCGAGCCGGCCGAGGCCTGGCTGTTCTGGGGCGCGGAGGATTTCGCCCGCGCCCGGAGGCGGATCGAGACCGAGGTGGAGGAAGGCCGCCGCGCGGGCGAGCGCGAACGGCTGAACGCGCTCGCCGCGCTCGTCGAGACGGCGGGCTGCCGCCGCGCCATCCTGCTGCGCCATTTCGGCGAGGACCCGCCCCCTGCCTGCGGCAATTGCGACAATTGCCTGGAGCCGCCCCAGGCGGTGGACGCGACGACGACGGCGCAGAAGCTGCTCTCCGCTGCCTTCCGCACCGAAATGCGCTTCGGGCTGGGCCACCTGACCGACGTGCTGGCCGGCAAGAAGACCGACAAGGTGCTGAATTTCGGGCACAACAGGCTCAGCGTGTTCGGCATTGCCGAGGCGGACGAGCTGGCGCTGGTCAAGCCGGTGGCACGGGCGCTGATGGCGCATGACGCGCTGCGCGCCGACGAATTTGGCGGCCTCTCCTTCGGCCCCGGCGCCAAGCCGATCCTGAAGGGGGAAGAGCGGCTGGAAGTGGTCGTGCCGCCGAAGCGGACGCGCGCGCGGGGCAAGCGGGCGGCCCGCGATTATCCGCACGATCCCTTGTTCGAGGCGCTGCGGGCGAGGCGCCGCGAACTGGCCGAAGCGGCGGGCGTGCCGCCTTATGTGATCTTCCACGACAGCACCTTGCGCGAAATGGCGGAGCGCAGGCCCGCTTCGCTCGCCGCGCTGGCGGAGATTTCCGGCGTGGGCGCGGCCAAGCTGGAGCGTTATGGTGCGGCTTTCATGGACGTGTTGCAGGCGGGGGAAACGGCATGACCTTCAAGACGCTCGACGATTCGACTTTGGTGTCCGTCCAGATCGCACCGGCGCAGGTGGCGCAGGCGGCCGCCATGGGGGTGACGATGATCGTCAACAACCGGCCGGACGGCGAGGAGCCGGGGCAGCCGGCATCGGCGGAGATCGAGGCGGCGGCGCAGGCGGCCGGGATCGGCTACCGGCATATCCCGGTCACGATGGGCGGCTTTGGACCGGAGCAGGTCGCCGCCATGGCCGATGCGCTGGATGCGGCGGAAGGCAGGACGCTCGCCTTCTGCAAATCGGGGACGCGCTCCACCTTCCTATGGGCGCTGGCGGAAAAAGACCGCGGGGCGGACGGCACGGAGCTGTTCGAGAAGGCGGCCGGCGCCGGCTACGATCTCAGTCCCCTTCGCGCCTATCTGCTGGACTGAGCAGCAAGGCGCGCGCCGCATCCTCATCCTCGTCGTCGACCATCAACCGCACGCCGGCGACCAGAGCGCCCATGCCGGAATCGAAGACGAAGGCGTAGATGCCGGCATCCTCAAGCCGCAGCCGATCGATGTCCGCCTCGAAGCCGGCGACGTAGCGGCCGATCTCGACCAACGCCATTACCAGGGCACCACGTCGCCCGCCGCCCGCTCCATCGCGGTCGGCTTTCGCCCCAGGATCGCATTGCGGTGCGGGAAGCGGCCGAACCGCTCGATGACGTCATGGTGCTTGCGGGCATAATCGAGCATTTCGTCGTCGCCCAATGCGGTGAAGAGCAGCAGCGACTGAAGCTGATCCTTGGCATCCTCGCTGTGCTGAAAGGGCATGTAGAGGAAGGCCCGCTGATCCTTCGTCATGTCGTGATCGTAATCGAGCTCCACTGCATTCTTGGCGACGGCGAGCGCGATATGGTCGGTCGCGAACTGATCGACATGATCCCGGAACATGTTGCGCGGAAACTGATCGAACAGGATCACGGCGGCGAGCGCATCGTCCTCACCGTAGAGGAAATCGATCACCGGCCGCTCCCGCTCGGACTTCCACAGATCGAGGAAGCGGGTGCGGATCTCATCGTCGAAGCTTTTGTCTCCACACCACCAATCGTCCGGATGCGCGAACCAGAAATCGAGCAGATCGCGCGTCCAGGCGAGCGTCATGCGGCGGTGCCGCCCACCGTCAGTCCCTCGATCAGCAGGGTGGGCTGGCCGACGCCGGCGGGGACGGACTGTCCGCCCTTGCCGCAAATGCCGATGCCCTCGTCCAGCGCCATGTCGTCGCCGATCGCCTTCACCTGCGTAAGCACGGTCGGCCCGTCGCCGATCAGGGTCGCGCCCTTGATCGGCGCGCCCAGCTTGCCGTCCTCGATCCGGTAGGCCTCGGTGCAGGAGAAGACGAACTTGCCCGAGGTGATATCCACCTGCCCGCCGCCGAAGCTTTTGGCATAGATGCCGTTCTTCGCGCGGGCGAGGATCTCGCGCGGATCGTCCTTGCCGCCGAGCATGAAGGTGTTGGTCATGCGCGGCATCGGGGCATGGGCGAAGCTTTCCCGGCGCCCGTTGCCGGTCGGTTCGACGCCCATCAGCCGTGCGTTCATCCGGTCCTGGATATAGCCCTTCAGGATGCCGTCCTCGATCAGCACGTTGCGCTGCGTCGGCGTGCCTTCGTCGTCGATGGTGAGCGAGCCGCGCCGCGCACCCATGGCGCCGTCGTCGATCACGGTGACGCCGGGGGCGGCGACCCGCTCGCCGATCCGGCCGGAGAATGCCGACGTGCCCTTGCGGTTGAAATCGCCCTCCAGCCCATGGCCAACCGCCTCGTGCAGCAGCACGCCGGGCCAGCCGGGGCCGAGCACGACCGTCATCTCGCCCGCCGGCGCCGCGACGGAGTCGAGATTGACCAGGGCCTGGGCCAGCGCGACGTCGATCGCGCGGTTCCAGGTCGCGGGCTCGAACAGCTCGTCATAGAGATAGCGGCCGCCAAGGCCGTGATAGCCGGTCTCGCGCCGGCCGTTCTGCTCGACCATGATCTGGACGTTGAGCCGCACCAGCGGGCGCACGTCATGGGCGACGAAGCCGTCCGGCCGGACGATCTCGATCACGCTCCAGTTGCCCGCCAGGCTCACCGAGACCTGCGCGACGCGCGGGTCGCGCGCGCGCGCGGCGGCGTCGATCTGCTGGCAGAGCGCGACCTTCTTCGCGAACGGGATCAGGCTCAGCGGATCGGCATCGGTGTAGAGATTGGCATTGGTGCGCCGGGGCGGCGCGGCGCGCGCACCTTTGGCCGGATCGAGCACCGCCATCGTCTCGGCGGCGCGGCGGATCCCCGCCTCGCTGATGTCGTTGGCCTGGGCGAAGGCCGTCGTCTCGCCGGACACGCCGCGCAGGCCGAAGCCCGCCTGGGTGTTGAAATCGGCGGTCTTCAGCCGGCCGTCGTCGAAGCTGAAGCTCTCCGAGGCGGTATATTGCAGATAGAGCTCGCCATCGTCGCAGCCCTTCAGGGCATCGGCGGTGAGACGAAGCGCGGCATCGGGATCGAGGCCGGCGGGGCGATAGAGGAAGCGGCGGGGATCGGGTGTCATCTGGAGGATATAGGGTGCTCAGACGCACTTGTCGAAGGCCGGACTGGATTGCCGCGCCCTATGGGCTCGCAATGACGAGCTTCCTTTTTCGTCATTGCGAGCGACAGCGAAGCAATCCAGAACGGTGTGGATGAAGCAGCCCGCCGTCTACATCGTGGCCAGCCGGCGCAACGGAACACTCTATGCCGGCGTAACGTCCGATCTCATCGCGCGAATCTGGCAGCACAAGAACGGATCGGTGGGCTTCACCGCCCGCTACGGCTGTAAGATACTGGTCTGGTATGAACTGCACGGCGATATGAGCGCCGCCATCCTGCGCGAAAAGCAGATCAAGGCCGGTTCACGGGCGAAAAAGCTGGCGCTGATCGAAGCGATGAACCCGGACTGGCTCGATCTTTACGAGAGCATCATCCATTGACCGGCGCCGAACTGGATTGCTTCGCTGCGCTCGCAATGACGAGGGAAAGCTAGGCTCGGTCCGCCGGGCCGCCCCTCAGGATGAAGCGCTTGTCGCAATAGCCGCAGTCGACATAGCCCTTCTCGTCGATCTGCAGGAAGACGCGCGGATGGCCGAGCGCGGGCGAGATTTCCGTCGCGCCGTCGCAGGCGACGCGGGTGCCGGTCACATAAGCGGTTTCGGGCACGAGGGGATCGGTGGCAGCCATGATCCGCGCCTTAGCAAGCGCCCGCGCGCACGACAATCCGCCGTGCGCGCCCCGCTTTTCGTGGGCCGTGAAGGCGGCTATGCGGTTCGCCATGGACGACGCCGCGATTTCGATCCGCGATCTGGAAAAGACCTATCAGGGTGGCAAGCGCGCGCTCGACGGGATTTCGCTGGACGTGCCGCGCGGCCAGATTTTCGGGCTGCTCGGCCCCAACGGCGCCGGCAAATCGACGACGATCAACATCCTGGCCGGGATGGTGATGAAGACCGGCGGCACCGCCTCCATCTGGGGCTTCGACATCGACGCCCATCCGCGCAACGCCAAGCGGGCGATCGGCGTGGTGCCGCAGGAAATCCTGTTCGATCCCTTCTTCACCCCGTTCGAGACGCTGGAATTGTTCGCCGGCCTCTACGGCATCCCCAAGGCCGAACGGCGATCGATGGAGCTGCTGCGCGCGGTGCGGCTGGAGGACAAGGCCAACGCTTATGCGCGCACCCTGTCGGGCGGCATGAAGCGCCGGCTGCTGGTCGCCAAGGCGATGGTCCATTCGCCGCCCATCCTGGTGCTCGACGAGCCGACCGCGGGCGTCGACGTGGAGCTGCGCCAGCAGCTTTGGGACTATGTCCGCTCGCTCCATGCGCAGGGCGTCACGATCGTGCTCACCACGCATTATCTGGAGGAAGCCGAGGAGCTTTGCGACCGGATCGCGATCATCAATCACGGCAAGGTGATCGCGAACGAGGCGACGCGCGACCTGGTCGGCATGGCGCAGGAGAAGGTGGTCGAGGTCGTCACCGACCGCGACATCGCCCATGCCCCCGACGCCGCGCCGTTCGAGAAGGTGGAGCTGAAAGGCGAGCGGGTGCTGGCGATCACCTATCGCAAGGACAAGGTGAATGCCGGCGACGTGCTCGCCGCGCTCCAGCGCGAAGGACTGGGTATCGTCGACGTCTCGACCCGCGAGGCGGATCTGGAGGATGTGTTCCTGAACCTCACCCGGGCGACCGGCACCGATGGCTGAACATGCCTATGACGTGCTCGTCATCGGCTCCGGCGCGGCGGGGCTTACGGCAGCGCTGAATCTGGCGCCGCGCTTCAAGGTCGCAGTGATCGCCAAGGGCGCGCTGAACGAGGGATCGACCGCCTGGGCCCAGGGCGGCATCGCCGCGGTGCTGGAGCCGGGCGACACGTTCGAAAGCCATATCGAGGACACGATGATCGCCGGCGCCGGCCTCAACAAGCGCGCAACGGTCGAGTTCGTCGTCGAGAACGCCCCAGCGGCGATCGCCCGGCTGGCGGAGCTGGGCGTGCCGTTCAACGTCGCCGAGGACAAGAGCAGCTGGCACCTGACCCGCGAGGGCGGGCACAGCCACCGCCGCATCGTCCATGTCGACGACGCGACCGGCTGGGCGGTGCAGGAGGCGCTGGAGCGCGCGGCCGCCGCCCATCCCAACATCACCCTCATCCCCGACATGGTGGCGATCGATCTCGTCACCAGCCGGCATGGCGAGCGCTATTCGGGCGACGGCCATGTCTGGGGCGTCTATGCGCTGAACCGGAAGAGGGGGAAGGTCGAGACCTTCATCGCGCGCGCCACCATATTGGCGACCGGCGGGGCGGGGCGCGTCTATCTCTTCTCCACCGCCCCGCGCGGCGCGACCGGCGACGGCATCGCCATGGCCTGGCGCGCCGGATGCCGGGTGGCGAACATGGAATTCATGCAATTCCACCCGACCTGCCTCTACAATCTGGAGGTCAAGAACTTCCTGATCACCGAGGCGGTGCGCGGCGAGGGCGGGCATCTGAAGATTCCCGACACTGGCCACCGCTTCATGCCCGATTTCGACGCGCGCGCCGAGCTGGCGCCGCGCGACGTGGTCGCCCGCGCGATCGACCATGAGATCAAGCGGCTCGGCCTCGATTACGTCCATCTCGACATCAGCCACCAGCCGCCGGAGTTCGTGAAGGGGCATTTCCCGAACATCCACGCGCGGCTGCTCGAGCTCGGCATCGACATCACGACGGATCCGATCCCGGTCGTTCCCGCCCAGCATTATACCTGCGGCGGGGTGGTCATCGATCTGGACGGGCGCACCGATCTGCCCGGCCTCTACGCCGCCGGCGAGGTCAGCGAATCCGGGCTGCACGGAGCAAACCGCCTCGCCTCCAACTCCCTGCTCGAATGCTTCGTGTTCGGCGAGGCGGCGGCGCGGCACATCGCGGCGAGCTGGGACGATCTGCCGACGCCACCCGCGATCCGCCCGTGGGACGAAAGCCGCGTGGCCGATTCCGACGAGGAAGTCGTCATCAAGCAGAACTGGACCGAGATCCGCCGCTTCATGTGGAATTATGTCGGCATCGTGCGGACGACCAAGCGGCTGGAGCGCGCGGCGCACAGGATCAAGCTGCTGACCGGCGAGGTGGAGGATTATTACGGGCATTTCCGGGTGACGCCGGACCTGGTGGAACTCAGAAACCTTCTCCAGACCGCCGACCTGATCGTCCGTTCGGCGCTGCGCCGCAAGGAAAGCCGGGGCCTGCACTACACGCTGGATTACCCGAAGACCCTGGCCAAAGCGGCGGACACCGTGCTGGCGCCGTAACGGCCGGCTTGCCTCCATAAGGAGCGGTCGATAGGCCTGACGGACCAACGATCCATCTGGGGGGTGTCGCGGTGGGTTTTGTATCGGTTGCGCAACGCGTTCTGCTTTTAGCGTCCCTGCTTCTTCCATCCGCCGTGGCGGCACAGGCCCCGAGCGGCCCGCCGCCGGAAGTGCGCCGGATTTTCGACGAGGCGCTGGCCGAATGCCGCAGCGCGGGCGGACGCTTCATCGCCGATCCCACCGGCTTTTACGAAACGGCCGACTTCAACGGCGACAACCGTCCAGATTATATCGTTTCCCCGGCCGCCCTTCATTGCTCGGCATTCGGCTATTCCCAGCATTGCGGATCGGCGGGATGCACCCAAATCGTCCTGATCTCCGAAGGCAATCGCCTGCGGCAGGTCTATGCCAGCAATATCCAGGTCTATGCCCTGGTCACCTTGCCCAACGGCCGCCAGGGCCTCGCCACCGGCATGCACGGATCGGCCTGCGGCCGGGTCGGCGCGGAGGCCTGCTATGTGGCGATGAGCTGGAACGGCAGCGCCTGGACCACCACTCGGCTCAACCGCGAACCGCCCGAACTCGCCGCACGGGTCGCCCGGGAGAACGCCCCGCCACCGGCGCGGCCGCGCTGGGAAGCACATGCCGGATCGGCGGCGACCGGACCGCTGGCGCTGCTGCGCGGCCATACGCAAATCCCGCTGGCTCTGGTGCGATGCGTGGAAGGCGTGCCGGTCATGACGCTGCGGCTCGGCGCCAACGCGCAGGGCGGCAATCTCCCGCTGCCGCCACCCGGCCGCCAGCTCGTGCTGGCGCTGGGCAGCCAGAGCGAGGAGCAACTGATCCGGCTCGATCCTCTTTCCGAAGCCCGCGAATTTGCCGGGGCCATCCCGCCGCGCGCCTATGGGCTCCTCGCCGGGGCGGGGGACTCGATCGAATTTCATGTCAGCAGTTCCAATGGCGATTATTGGCTGCCCACCGAATATCTCTCACTGGATGGATCGACCGCCGCGCTGCGCCCGATCGCCGCCGCCTGCGCCGGCTCCGGGAGACGTTAGCCCAGAAATGCCCTGAACGCCCGGCGGAACGCCGCCGGCTGGTCCTGCATCACCATGTGGCCGCTGTCGTCGATACGGACGAGGCGGGCGCCGCGGGCGGGAGCATAGGCCTGGATAAAGCTGCGGTCGATCGCGGCCCGCGCGCGCGGATCGGGCGAGGCGTAGACCACGGTCAGCGGGGCGCGGATGCGGGGGAGATCGTTCGCCAGGTCCATTCCGGCGAGATCGCGGGCGGCGCGGCCGACCACGTCGGGATCGCTGCGGCGATTGGCGGTGTTGGGCGGACTGAACGCACCCATGATGTTGGCGAAAAGCTGCCGACCGCCGGGGGAATCGAGCATCGTGCCGAGATCGCGGGCGAGCGGCCCCCAGCCCGAGGCGCTGCCGCCGAACAGACTGGCGGGCTGCGGCAGCATGTCCACCACCATGACCCGGCCGGCCAGCTCCGGCCGGCGCGCGGCGATCATCATCGCCAGCGTGCCGCCCATCGAATGGCCGACGATGGCGGGGCGCCTCAGGCCGTTCGCCTCGATATAGCGCGCGATCTCCCTGGCGAGCGGATCGACCACCGGCCCCTGCGCATTGCCGCCCGCCGGCGCGCCGGCAAAGCCCGCGACCTGGAGGAGATGATAGCGATAGCCCGGCGTCGCGGCGGCGGTGTCGCGCCAGACATCCCGCCCGGCCGTGAGCCCGGGAATCAGCAGCACGTCCGGCCCGCGTCCGAGCAGCTCGACCGAGAAGCGGGTCGGCCGGAAGGGCTGCGCGGCGGCGAGGCCGGGCAGGCCCGTCAGCCCCAGCGCAAGGCCCATCAACATGAAATCGCGGCGTTTCATTACACCTCGCCTAACTCCCGCTCCTTGAACGCAGCCTTACCCTTCCCGCTCCCCGCGCCAGAGGCTAGACAGGCCGGATGTCCTCTCCGCACCTCTATCTCGTCGACGGCTCCAGCTATATTTTCCGCGCCTTTCACCGGCTGCCGCCGCTGACCAACCGGCATGGGCTCAATGTCGGCGCGGTCTATGGCTATACGACCATGCTGTGGAAGCTGGCCGACAGCCTGAACAAGGCGGACGGGCCGACCCATCTGGCGGTGATCCTCGATGCGTCCGAAAGCACGCACCGCAACGAGCTGTACGACCAGTATAAGGCGAACCGCCCGCCCGCGCCGCCCGAGCTGGTGCCGCAATTCCCGCTGATCCGCGACGCCACCCGCGCCTTTTCCATACCCTGCATCGAGGAAATGGGGCTGGAGGCGGACGACATCATCGCCGGCTATGCCAAGGCGGCGGCCGCCGCCGGCTGGCAGGTGACGATCGTCTCGTCCGACAAGGATCTGATGCAGCTCGTCGAAGACGGCAAGATCGACATGCTCGACACGATGAACGACCGGCGGATCGGGCGGGAACAGGTGATCGAGAAGTTCGGCGTCGGGCCGGAGAAGGTGGGCGAGGTGCTGGCGCTGATGGGCGACAGCGTGGACAATGTGCCGGGCGTGCCGGGCATCGGCCCCAAGACGGCATCGAAGCTGATCCAGGAGTTCGGCACGGTGGAGGCGGTGCTGGCGGCGGCGCCGGAGATGAAGCCCTCCAAGATGCGCGAGAATCTGATCGCCCATGCCGACATGGCGCGGCTGTCGCGCCAGCTGGTCGAGCTGATCAGCGACGCGCCCTTGCCTGAGCCGCTCGAAGACCTGGCGATCAAGGGGATTCCGAAGGAGCCTTTGCAGGCGTTCCTCGAGGAGCATGGCTTCAAGTCCTTGCTCGCGCGGCTCGGCGTGCAGGCGCAGGCGGCCGCGCCGGTGGCCGCCGTCGCGGCGCCCGCCGTCACGGAGACGCCCGAGCCGGCGATCGACCGTTCGCTTTACGAGACGGTCACGGACGAGGCCGCGCTGGACGCCTGGATCGCGGACATCCGGACACAGGGCCATGTCGCGATCGACACCGAAACCGACGGGCGGGACAGCGTGTCCGCCCGGCTGGTCGGCATCAGCCTCGCCACCGCGCCCAACAAGGCCTGCTACATTCCGCTGGAGCATGGCGGCGATGACATGTTCGCCGAGCGGCCCGAGCAGCTCGATGCGGCACTGGTGCTGGACAGGCTGAAGCCGGTGCTGGAGGATCCCGCGATCCTCAAGATCGGCCACAATCTGAAATTCGACTGGGTGGTGCTCGGCCAGCGCGGCATCGCCATCGCGCCCTATGACGATACGCTGGTGATGAGCTTCAACCTCGATGCCGGCGGGCTCAACAGCCATGCGCTCGACGATCTGGCGAAGAAGCATCTCGATCACGAGTGCATCCCCTACAAATCGCTATGCGGCACGGGGCAGAAGCAGATCACGTTCGACAAGGTGCCGGTGGACAAGGCGACCGAATATGCCGCCGAGGATGCCGATGTGGCGCTGCGCCTGTGGCACCGCTTCCGCCGCCGCCTGCCGTTCGAGAAAGCCTCGCGGGTCTATGAGATGGTGGACCGGCCGATGGTCGCCGTGATCGGCGGCATGGAGCGCCTTGGCGTCAAGGTGGACCGCGAGGTGCTGGCCAGCCTGTCGGCCGAGTTCAACACGCAGATCGGAGCGCTGGAGGAGAGGATCTGGGCCGAAGCGGGCGACCGCTTCACGATCGGGTCGCCGCAGCAGCTTGGCGAAATCCTGTTCGGCAAGATGGGCCTGTCGGGCGGGCGCAAGGGCAAGTCCGGGGCCTGGTCCACCGACGTCAACGAGCTGGAGCGGCTGGGGCGCGAAGGCGTGCCGATCGCGAAGCTGGTGCTCGACTGGCGGCAGCTTTCCAAGCTCAAGTCCACCTATACCGACGCGCTGCAGGAGCAGATCAACGGCAAGACCGGCCGCGTCCACACCTCCTATTCCCTCTCCGGCGCGCAGACCGGACGGCTCGCCTCCACCGATCCGAACCTCATGAACATCCCGATCCGCACCGAAATCGGCCGGCGCATCCGCGACGCCTTCGTCGCCGAACCGGGCTTCGTCATGCTGGCGGCGGATTACAGCCAGATCGAGCTGCGCCTCGCCGCCCATATGTGCGACGTGCCGACGCTGAAGGCCGCGTTCGAAGCGGGCGAGGACATTCACAACCGCACCGCGCAGGAACTGTTCGGCACGGTCGACCGCGACACCCGCGCGCGCGCCAAGACGATCAACTTCGCCATCCTCTACGGCATCTCGCGCTGGGGCTTGGCCGGGCGGCTGGAGATCACGCCGGAAGAGGCGCAGGAGATGATCGACCGCTATTTCGAGCGTTTCCCCGGCATCCGCGCCTATATCGGCGACACGCTGACCCATGCGAAGGAAAGCGGCTTCACCACCACTTTGTTCGGCCGCAAGACGCATTTCCCGCGCCTCGATTCCAAGATCCAGCACGAGCGCCAGGGCGCAGAGCGCGCCGCGATCAACGCGCCGATCCAGGGCACCGCCGCCGACATCATCAAGCGCGCCATGGCCCGCATCGGCCCGGCTCTCGCCGCCGAAGGGCTCGGCAATGTCCGCATGCTGATGCAGGTCCATGACGAATTGGTCTTCGAAGTGCCGGAGGGCGATATCGAGGCGGCCAGCGCGGTGATCCGCCGCGTCATGGCAAGCGCCGCCGAGCCGGCGGTGAAGCTCGACGTGCCGCTCGGCGTCGAGATCGGCACCGGCCCGAACTGGGGCGCCGCGCATTGACCGAGGCGGCCAAAGCGGCCCCCGATCAGGACATCGCCGCGCTCGCAAAGGGCGGGCGGACCAATTTCTTCGGTTTCCTGCTGCGGCTCGCCGCGCGGCTGCCCTTCCTGTTCATCGCCGGCCATTATTACGGGCCGGAGCTGCTCGGCCGCTTCGCCTATGCGATCATCGTCATCGAACTGGCCGCGCAGCTCGCCACGATCGGGCTGAAGCGCGGGCTCGCCCAGCAGCTTGCCAATACCGATCGGCCCCATGTCTGGATCGTCTGGGACGGCCTGCTCGCCGCCTTCATCGCCTCGACCGCCGCAAGCCTGATCCTGATGGCCTTCCCGCAGGCGATGTTCCCGTCCGGCGACATACGCGGCGCGGAATGGCTGCTGCCCCTCGTCATCTTCGGCATTGCCGGGGCGGACGTGGCGCTCGCCGCGCTCGCCTATCGCCATGACGTCGCGTCCACGGTGCATGTCCGCGCCATCGTCGAGCCCTGGACGATCAGCATCGCCGCCGGCCTACTGATCTTCGTGTCTTCGCGCGACGGCCTGATCATCGCCTATGTCGTGTCGATCGCGGCCGGGCTCGCGACCGCCTTCTGGCGGCTGGGGCGCAGCTACGGCCTGCCGCGCGGCTGGAAACCGCGCCCGGCCGAGCTGATGGCAGTGGCGCGGCGCAATATCCCCCTCGCCGCCGCCGATGCGATCGAATGGGGATCGCGCCGGCTCGACATCGCGATCCTCGGCCTGTTCGTCGCGCCCTACTGGGTCGGCGTCTATTATGTCGCGCAGCAGGTCGCTTCGCTGCCGCAGAAGCTCAAGACCAGCTTCGATCCGATCCTCGCCCCGGTCATCACCCAGAAGCTTGCCGAGGATGACCGCAAGGCGGTGGCGAAACAGGTGCGGCAGGTCGGTTTCTGGATCATCGCCGCACAGGCCGGCATCGGCCTCGCGCTCGGCATTCCGGGCGAGGCCGTGATGGGCCTGGTCGGGCCGGGCGGCGCCTTCGTCGGCGGCACGGCGGCTTTGGCCTTCCTGCTCGCCGCCGAAGTGATCGCGGCCACGGCGGCGGTGTCGGAGGCGGCTCTGGTCTATGTCGCGCGGCACCGCAACCTGCTGATCTCCATGCTGATGCTCGCCGTGCAGGCGGTGCTGACCGTCGGCATCATCCTCGCCATGCGCGCGCTGGGCTGGTCGGAAGCCTTCCAGACGGCGGGCGCGGCGATCGCGCTGATGCTGGCGCTCGGCCTCGCCTCGGTGCTGAAGTCCAACCTGCTCGCCCACCTGCTCGGCGCACCGGTGCAGGGCTGGCGCTGGCCGCTCATCTGGGCGGCGGCGGCGGCGGTCATCGTCGGCTTCGCCTTCCTGCAGGTGCCGCCCGCTTATGAGTGGGTGGAGCTCGCCTTCGGCATCCCCGCCATCCTGTTCGCCTTCGGGCTGGTGATCTGGCTGCGCGGCTTCACCCACGAGGACCGCGTGCTCTTCCGCCGCCACGGCGACGAGGAGCCGGCGCTGCCTACGCCGGGCGCGAAGGGCGGCTGATCCGGAACCCCTCAGCCGTTCGGGCTGAGCTTGTCGAAGCCCTTTCCTTCTCTTTTGCTGCAAGAAGGACAGCCCTTCGACAGGCTCAGGGCGAACGGCAGTGCTTGCCAGGGGCACCTAGTGCCGGAAATGGCGCATCCCGGTGAAGACCATCGCGAGGCCAGCCTCGTCCGCAGCGGCGATCACCTCCTCGTCGCGGATCGAGCCGCCGGGCTGGATCACGGCCGTCGCTCCCGCCTCGACCGCGGCGAGCAGGCCGTCGGCGAAGGGGAAGAAGGCGTCCGACGCCACCGCCGAGCCGATCGTGCGCGGCTGCGCCCAGCCCGCTTTCTCCGCCGCGTCCTTCGCCTTCCAGGCGGCGATGCGCGCGGATTCGAGCCGGTTCATCTGGCCCGCGCCGATGCCGGCGGTCGATCCGTCCTTGGCATAGACGATGGCGTTCGATTTCACATGCTTGGCGACTTTCCAGGCGAACAGGCAATCGGCCAGTTCCTGCTCCGTCGGCGCGCGCTTCGTCACCACCTTGAGCTGGTCGCGGGTGACGATGCCGTTGTCGCGCGACTGGACGAGCGCCCCGCCGGCGATCGTCTTCAGCATGATCCCGCCCCGCGCGGGATCACCCAGCGGGCCGGTGAGGATCAGGCGCAGATTCTTCTTCTTCGCGAAGATGGCGAGCGCGTCTTCGTCCGCCTCGGGCGCGGCGACGACTTCGGTGAAGATACCGGCGATCGCCTCGGCGGTCGCGCCGTCGAGCGGACGGTTGAGCGCGACGATGCCGCCGAAGGCCGAGACGCTGTCGCATTCGAAGGCGGCCTTATAGGCTTCCGCCAGCGTGGCGGCGGTGGCGACACCGCAGGGATTGGCATGCTTGACGATCACGCAGGTCGGGTCGGCATCGCGGAACTCGCCGACCAGCTCCAGCGCCGCGTCGGCATCATTGAGATTATTGTAGGACAGCTCCTTGCCCTGCACCTGCCGGTGATCGGCGAGGCTGCCGCCCGGCGCGAAAGCCGGCAGATAAAGCGCGGCGCTCTGATGCGGATTCTCGCCATAGCGCAGGCTCTGGCCCAGCTTGAACGGCACACTGAGGCGCGGCGGGAACATCTGCCCCTGATCGGCGAAGGCGAACCAGGAGGCGATCATCGCGTCATATTCCGCCGTGGCGGCATAGGCCTTGGCGGCAAGGCGCCGGCGCAGGTCCAGCGACGTCATGCCGCCGCTTTCGTCGAGCGCGGCGATGATCTCCGCATAATCGGCCGGATCGGTGACGATGCCGACATAGGCATGGTTCTTGGCGGCGGAGCGCACCATGGAGGGGCCGCCGATATCGATATTCTCGATGATTTCGTCCCGATCCGCACCCTTCGCGACGGTGGCGGCGAACGGATAGAGATTGACCACGACCAGATCGATCGCGCCAATGCCGTGATCGGCCATCGCGGTCGCATGGGCGGGATCGTCGCGCACCGCGAGCAGGCCACCATGGACCTTGGGGTGGAGCGTCTTGACCCGCCCGTCCATCATCTCGGGAAAGCCGGTCAGGTCCGAAATGTCCTGCACGTCGAGCCCCGCGTCGCGCAGCGCTTTGGCCGTCCCGCCGGTCGAGACCAGCTCGACATTGTGGCGGGCGAGCGCCTGGCCCAGCTCGGCCAGCCCGGTCTTGTCGGAAACGGACAGAAGCGCGCGCGTGACTTTCACGTCGGTCATGGAGGGTCCTTCATGATGGAAACGCGACCCCCATAACGTCATGCTGAACTTGTTTCAGCATCCATTTCGGAGACTGGAGCGACACATGAGAAAATGGACCCTGAAACAAGTTCAGGGTGACGAAGGAAAAGTCAGCTCGCCCGCTTCATCTCCCAGGAGATGGTCATGCCGTCCGCCGGAGTCTCGCCGGCGATGGCGAGCATCAGCGTGGCCTGCGGCTGCGTCCGGCCGTCGATCCAGAGGCTGTCCTCGACCATGAGCTGGCCGCCCCGGCAGCGGAACTGCCAGACGGCGCCGCCCCGGATGCGCAGCAGCGCGCCCTGCCCGTCGGCGGTCGCCGTCACCTCGACGGCGGGGGCGAGATGGAAGCGGACTGCGAAGGGCACCGGCTCGTTCCGGCGGCGGCGCTTGGGCGCGGGATGGAGGATGTCCTCGCCGGTGAGCTGGCGCCCGTCCGGCGAGAGGACCAATCGGCGCTCGTGGATCAGGCCGTAGCGCCTGGCATAGCCGTCATGCGTCGCCTCCACCCGGGCGATGCCGGCGGTCTGGTCGCGCGACATTTCGACCGCGCCGACGCCCTTGCCGAGCGAGCCGTCCTCGTGGATCGCGGTCGAGTTGCGGTCGGCCAATGTCAGGGTGGAATGGGCGGCGGTGGTGCGAAGGCCGCTGGCCAGCACTTCGGGCAGAGTGCCCTTGGCCGCGCCCTCGCCGCCGCAATTGACGATGAGGCGCGATTCGCCGTCCGAGAATTCGAAGGCGAGCGTGGAGGCGCAGCCGCCCGAGAGCGCACGGGGCGGCGGCGGCGGCGCGGCGTCGAACACCAGCACGCTCTGCTTGCACTGGAGCCGCTGATAGCCCCAGCCGCGCGCCTGGCGCAGCGCCCGCGAAGTGACGGCGGAAGCCTCCACGGCGGCGAGCACCCGGCGCCGGCGGACCATGTTGCCGCCCTGCCAGGAGGACAGCGCATCGTCGCCGAGCGTGACCGCGAGCAGGGCGCCGACCGTCCCGGCCAGCGCCTCGCCGAGCCAGTCCGGCACCTCGCGGCGCGCGGCGATATAGGCGGAGCGCAATTGGGCGAGCGTCTCGACGAGCGCAAGCTGCTCGATGGGCGCGCGGCTGATCAGGCCGCCATCCTCGTGCAGCGAGACGGCGAGCGCGCGGGTCAATCCCGCCTCGCCCGATCGGAGGCGCGCCGGCCCGCCCTGGACGACCAAAGCGGCGGCGATGACTCCGCACCAGGCGGTGACGCGCGGCAGGCCGGGCGGCACCTTGTCCGCGCCGCGATCGAGATGGCGGGCGCCGCGCGCCAGCGCGTAGAGCACCGACGAACGATAGACGATGTCGCTGCTGGACAGGATGTAGGGCGCATAGGCCGTCCAGAAGAGGATGCGCCGGCCCCAAAGATCGGCGCGCCAGGCCGGCTCGCTGACATGCTCGCCATAGGCATCGAGCCATTTGCGCATCGCCTTTTCGGCGATCTTCGCACCGCGCTCCCGGGTCGCGGCGGCAGCGAGGTCGCGCAGCCAGGCGAAGCTCTGCAGATAGTCCGCGACATCCTCGGGGAAGCCGGCGGCGGTGAAATCGACGCCGTCGATCGGCAGCTCGTGGCCGTTGTGGAGGAAGACACCCTCCAGCAACGCTTCGCCCGCCGCCTTCTCCCCGGCGACCGGATCCTTCGGCACCGCGAGCAGCTTCAGCGGCACCCGGCCGCGCAGCCGCAATTTGTGCAGCGGCGTCTTCCAGGCGAGCCGGTGCAGCCGGTAGCTCATCCGCTCGATCAGCGAGAGGCCACGATCGTCGCCGACCCGGATCAGACGCTTGCCCTGCTCGATCTCACCCGGCTCGTCATCGGGGTCGATCCGCTCGAGCAGGCTCATGACCCCCTCAGCGCCCGGATATTGTCGGCATAAGCGGCCGGGCCGCCCTTGAACGTAGCGGTGCCGGCGACGAGCGCGTCGGCGCCGGCCTCGATCACGCGCTGGCAATTGGACTGGTCGACGCCGCCGTCCACTTCCAGGTCGATGGGCTTGCCCAGCTTGTCGATCTGCTTGCGGATCGCCTCGATCTTGCGGAGCTGGCTCTCGATGAACTTCTGCCCGCCGAAGCCGGGATTGACGCTCATCACCAGGACGAGATCGAGCTCCTCCAGCACATAATCGAGCATCTTGGCGGGCGTCGCGGGATTGAGCGACACGCCGGCGCGCTTGCCCAGCGCCTTGATCGCCTGGATGGTGCGGTGGAGATGCGGCCCCGCCTCGGGATGGACCGTGATCGTGTCCGCCCCCGCCTCGGCGAAGGCCTCCAGATAGGAATCCACCGGCGAGATCATCAGGTGGACGTCGAAGGGCTTCTTGGTGTGGGGCCGCAGCGCCTTCACCACGGCCGGGCCGATCGTGATGTTGGGCACGAAATGGCCGTCCATCACATCGACATGGATCCAGTCCGCGCCGGCTTCGTCGATCGCGCGCACCTCCTCGCCCAGCCGCGCGAAATCGGCCGAGAGGATCGAGGGGGAGATGCGGACGGGCTGCTGCACGGCGGCGAATCTAGCACCCCCGCGAGTCGGGGAGCAAGGAAGGGGGCGGACTTATCCCCGGCTAATTGCGCCGGAAACGGGTCAGGTAGAAGGAGTCGGCCCCGCCCGCCTCCTCATGCGCGCCGGGCAGGATGCGCCGCTCCTCCTCCTGCGCGAAATCGGGTTGAGCTTCGCGGAAGGCCCGGGCGACCTCCTCGCCCTCCTGCGGCTCCAGCGAACAGACCGAATAGACCAGGGTTCCGCCGGGCTTCAGCCAGCCGGAGGCCCGGGCGAGCATCGCTTGCTGGGCCTCCGCCAGCGCCGCGATCGCCTTCGGGCGCACGCGGTGCAGCACATCGGGATGACGGCGGAAGATGCCGGTCGCCGAGCAGGGCGCATCGAGCAGGATCGCATCGACGGGGCCGGGCGGCGCCCAGGTCATCACATCGGCGGCGATCACGTCCGCCTGAAGGCCGGTGCGGGCGAGATTGTCCGAAAGTCGCGCGAGGCGACTTTCCGAGGCATCCACGGCAGTGACCCGCCAGCCGGCGGCGGCGAGCTGCATCGTCTTGCCGCCCGGCGCCGCGCACAGGTCCAGCACGGCGCGCCCCTCGCCCGGCCCAAGCATCCGTGCCGGCAGCGAGGCGGAAATGTCCTGCACCCACCAGCGGCCGTCCGCATAGCCGGGCAAGGCGGCGACATCGGTGCCGCGCGGCAGGCGCAGATGGCCGGGCATCAGGCTGAGCCCTTCCACATCCGGCGCATCCTCCGGCGCGAAGGCGAGATCGATGGGCGGCGGCGTGGCGATCAGACGGGATGCGGCGGCAACCACGTCATCGCCCCAGGCGCTGTGCCAGCGCATCGCGACCGGATCGGGCAGCGTCGGCACGTCCGGCAGCGCCCAGCCGCCGCGCATCGCCGTCCCGAATACGCCGTGGACCAGCTTGCGCGGACCGCCGTCGACCAGCGGCAGCACGGTGGAGATAGCGGCATGGGGCGGCGTGCCGAGCCGCAGCGCCTGAACCAACGCGATACGGAGCGCGAAGCGGGCCTTGGCATCGTCCGGCAGACGCTGCTTCGTCGCGCGATCAATCAGCGCATCGAGATCGGGCAGGCGGCGCAGCGCTTCCGCCACGATGGCATGGGCCAATGCCCTGTCCTCGCTCTTGTCGAGATCG
Organism: Alphaproteobacteria bacterium; assembly: GCA_037190625.1. GTDB lineage: Bacteria > Pseudomonadota > Alphaproteobacteria > Sphingomonadales > Sphingomonadaceae > Allosphingosinicella. Next base: position 13,696 of record JBBCJP010000008.1, on the reverse strand, counting down.
CGCGCCGCGCCGTCGAGCGCCGCCTCGAGCGGCAGCCCCTTGCGCAGCACCGCATCGAGCAGGCGCAGCGCGGCACGCCGCGCGGGCGTGCCCGGCGGATCGGCGCGGCTCAGTCCCGCCGTCCGTGCGGATTGAGCGACGACACGCGCACGGTGCGCTCGCGGTCCAGCCCCGTTGTTTCACGCGGCGCCGCGACCTTCGCGAAGCCGGGCTCGCGCGTCATCGCTTCCAGCGCGGCGATGCGGTTCTCGGTCGCCGGATGGGTCGAGAACATCGAATCGCCGCCACGGGCGAGGCCGGGCACGATGTAGAGCGCCGAAGCCGCCGGATTGCGCGCCGCGACCGGATTGGGAATGCGCTGAGCCCCCTGTGCCAGCTTGGCGAGCGCCGAGGCGAGCGCGCGGGGATTGCCGTGAATCTCCGCGCCGCCGCGATCCGCGCCATATTCGCGCGTCCGGCTGATCGCGAGCTGGACCAGCATCGCCGCGAAGGGCGCGACGAAGACCGCGAGCAAGGTCGCGATCATGTTCTGGTTGCCGTTGCCCCGGAAGAAGAGGCCGAAATTGGCGAGCATCGCGATCGCGCCGGCGATCGTCGCGGTCATCGTCATCACGAGGGTATCGCGATTCTTCACATGGGCGAGCTCGTGCGCCATCACCGCCGCGACCTCGTCATGGTCGAGGATGCGCAGCAGGCCCGTGGTGGCGGCGACGGCGGCGTTCTGCGGATTGCGCCCCGTCGCGAAGGCGTTCGGGTGCTGTTCGTCGATCAGATAGACTTTCGGCATAGGCATGTTGGCGCGCGTCGCCAACTCGCGCACGATGCCGTGGAGCTGCGGCGCCGCGCGGGCATCCACCTCGCGCGCATTGTGCATGCGCAGCACGATCTTGTCGGCATTCCAGTAGGTGAAGAAGTTCATGCCGGCCGCGATCACGAGCGCGATGATCGCGCCGCCCGATCCGCCGATCGTGTAGCCCAGGCCCATGAACAGGGCGGTCAACGCCGCCAGCAGCAACATCGTCCTGAAAAAGCTCATCTTGCCTAAACGTCCTCCTCGTCCGAAATGTGGGGGGAAGACGACCGTTTTTCAAATGGAACTCCGATGGCCGAACGCCCCGCGCACGTGAAACCGCCAGCTTATCTCTCCAAGAGCCCGCCCGTGCCGGCGCCGGAGGAGGCGCCGTCCGCCGAGGAACATGGCGGCCCCAAGGGCAAGGAGCCCACCCGCTATGGCGACTGGGAGAACAAGGGCATCTGCTGGGATTTCTAGACGCCCTCGCTGCGCAGCGGGCGGGCGAGCAGGTCCGAAACCACCGATTGCACCGGCACGTCGGCGAGCAATGCGCAGACCGCCTCGACGATCGGCATGTCGACATCGAGATCGGCCGCCGCCTGGCGCAGCACCGGCGCGGTGAAGGCGCCTTCCGCCACAGTCCGCCGGTCGGCGAGCAGATCGGCGGCACAGCGGCCTTCGCCCAGCCCCTTGCCGAGGCTGAAATTGCGCGAGCTGGTCGACGAGCAGGTCAGCACGAGATCGCCGAGCCCGGCCAGCCCCGCCAGCGTCTCCGCCCGCGCGCCCTTGGCGAGCCCGAAACGGGTCATTTCCGCGAAGCCCCGCGCGATCAGGGCCGCGCGGGCGTTGAGACCAAGCCCCAGCCCCTCCACCACACCGCAGGCGATGGCGATCACGTTCTTGACCGCGCCGCCCACCTCCGCGCCGATCACGTCATCGGAATAATAGGTCCGGAAATGCGGCCGACCGAGGCGGGCTACGAGCCGGTCGCCAAGCGCGGGATCGGCCGTGGCCAGAGTGAGTGCCGCCGGCAAGCCCTTCGCCACCTCGTCCGCGAAGGAGGGGCCGGACAGCACCGCGATCGGCGCGTCCGGCTGTGCTTCGGCCGCGACCTCGGTCATCAGCTTGCCGCTGCCCTCCTCGATCCCCTTGGAGCAGAGCACCAGCGGGACGCGGGCGACGGGCATGCGATCCAGCACCCGCCGGAGATGCTGGGCGGGCGTCACGACCAGCACGGCCTCCCGGTCGGCCAGATCGGCGAGATCGCCAGTGGCGCGCAGCGAGGGGCTGAGCTTCTGGCCCGGCAAATAGAGGGCGTTTTCGTGGGCGGCGTTGATCGACGCGACCACCTCGTCCTCCAGCGCCCAGATCAGCACATCGTCGCCCGCATCCGCCGCGACCTGCGCCAGCGCCGTCCCCCAGGCGCCGGCCCCGATAACCCCGATTCTCATGCCTTCACCCCCGCGCCCCGCGCTTTTTCCGCATCCGGATCGAGCGGCCAGCGCGCGCGCGCCGGCGCGTCCAGCCCATCGATCAGCCCCCGTTCGAAGCGCAACGCGCCCGCCCAGCCGATCATCGCCGCATTGTCGGTGCACAGCCAGAGCGGCGGCGCGACGAAGGGCAGATCGTGGCCGTGCGCCAGATCGGTGAGCGCGCTACGGATCGCCTGATTAGCCGCGACCCCGCCGGCGACGACCAGGGCGGTGGCGCCCGGTGCGGCGGAGATCGCGCGCGCGGTGCGGTCCAGCAGGCAATCGACCACCGCCTGCTGGAAGGAGGCGGCGAGATCGGCATCGCCGTAGCGACCCGTCTCATGTGCACGCAGCACGGCGCTCTTGAGCCCGGCGAAGGAGAAATGCGGCTCGTCCGAGCCGACCAGCGGGCGCGGCAGCGGCACGGCGCGCGGATCGCCCGCCTGCGCGACGCGCTCCACCGCCGGCCCGCCCGGATAGCCGAGGCCGAGCAGCTTCGCCGTCTTGTCGAACGCCTCGCCCGCCGCATCGTCGATCGTCGTGGCAAGCCGGCGATAGCGGCCCACGCCCTCGACGAAGAGCAGCTGGCAATGGCCGCCCGAGACGAGCAGCAGCAGGTAGGGAAAAGCGAGGTCCGGCGCGTCCAGCATCGGCGACAGCGCATGCGCCTCGAGATGGTTGACAGCCACCAGCGGCTTGCCGCTCGCCAGCGCCAGGCCCTTGGCGGTGACGAGGCCGACCATCACGCCGCCGATCAGGCCGGGCCCGGCGGTCGCCGCGATCGCGTCCACCTCGGCCAGCGTCACGCCCCCTTCCGCCAGCACCTCCTCGATCAAACTCGGCAATATCTCGACATGCGCGCGCGCGGCGATTTCAGGCACCACCCCGCCATAAGGCCGGTGCGCCTCTTCCTGTCCGGCAAGCCGGTGCGCGAGGATGCGCCGGTCGGACGTCACCAGCGCCGCCGCCGTCTCGTCGCAGCTCGATTCGATGCCGAGGATCAGACTCATCGCGGCTTCCCTGCCATTGCGTTCGTTACGGAACAAGCTTGGCGCCGGGCTGGCACCGCAACCCGAACCCCGCTAGCACAAGCGCCGCATGACCAATCCCCTTCGCATCGGTACCCGCGGATCGCCGCTGGCGCTCGCCCAGGCCCATATGGTGGCCGGTGCGCTGCGCGCCACCTGCGGCGTCGAGACCGAGATCGTGCCCATCACCACCACCGGCGACGTGATCCAGGACCGCCCGCTCGCCGAAGTCGGCGGCAAGGCGCTGTGGACCAAGGAGCTGGACCGGGCGCTGATCGACGGGCGCACCGACCTGTCCGTCCATTCGATGAAGGATGTCGAGACGATCCGGCCGGAGCGGCTGGTCATCGCGGCGATGCTGAAGCGGGCTGATACGCGCGACCGGCTGATCGGCGCCGGCAGCCTCGATGCGCTGCCGCAGGGCGCGAGGGTCGGCACCTCCTCGCCCCGGCGCACCGCGCAATTGCTGGCGCGGCGGCCCGATCTGGCGGTCGGCTCGATCCGGGGCAATGTGCAGACCCGACTCGACAAGATCGCGCGGGGCGAATTCGAGGCGACGTTGCTCGCGGCGGCCGGGCTGGACCGCCTCGGGATCGATGCCGGCACATCGCTCGAAGGCTTTCTCCCGGCGCCGTCACAGGGCGCGATCGGGATCGAGGTATTGGCGGACAATGATGCGGTGCGGGCGCTGGTGGCGGCGATCGGCCATGCCGAGACCCATGCCTGCGTGACCGCCGAGCGCGCCTTTCTCGCGGCGCTGGGCGGCGATTGCCATTCCGCCGTCGCCGCGCGGGCGGTGCTGGACGGCGGCACGATCCGGATCGAGGCCGAAATCCTGAGCGCGGACGGCCGCGAAGTACGGAGCGGCACAGACGGCGATCCCACGGCGCTGGCCGCCCGGCTGCTGGCCGAGGCCAGTCCGGCGCTGCGGGCGATGTTCGCGCGGTGAGCGCCGACATCCTGATCCTGCGGCCGCAGCCGGGGGCGGACGAGACGGCGGCGCGCGCCCGCGCGCTGGGGCTGGCTCCCGTCACCGCTCCCCTCTTCACGGTGCGGCCGCTGGCCTGGCAGGCGCCGGCGGATCGGTTCGATGCGGTGATGCTGACCAGCGCCAATGCCGCCCGCCTCGCCGGCGACGGCTTGACGTCATTGCTGCCGCTGCCCTGCTATGCGGTGGGGGAAGCGACGGCGCAGGCGGCGGCGCAGGCGGGCTTCGCGACGATCGTGACCGGGCCGTCCGACGGCGACGCGCTGGTCGCGCGCATGGCGGCGGACGGCGTGCGCTGCGCGCTTTGGCTGTCGGGCGCGGATCGAACGGCACTGGCCGAAACCGGCATGCGCATCGTCCCGGTCGCGGCCTATGCGGCCGATCCGGTTGACAGGCTGTCCGCCCTGGCCTCGCAGGCATTGGACGAAGGCGCCGTCGCCTTGCTCCATTCTGCACGGGCGGCCGCCTTGTTCGCGATTCTCGCCGCGGACCGGCGCGCCGCCACCCGGATAGCAGCGCTGAGCGGCGAGGTGGCGCAGACAGCCGGGCCGGGCTGGGCCCGGATCGTTGTCGCCGATCGGCCGCGCGACGAAGCCTTGCTGGAGCTTGCCGCGAAGCTGTGCCAGACTGGCGCCGAAATGAGGCCGCCGCACGCATGAACGCCGATTACGATCCGATCGACACCCGGATGGCCGAGCCGCGCCGGCGCGGATGGCTCGCTTATCTGATCTTCGCGCTGATCTGCTTCGCGCTGGGGCTGGCGGCGATGGGCTGGCTGCTGTCGAAATGGGACGCCGCCGCCCGGTTCGTCGGCGTCGCGCCAGCGCTTTCGGCCCCGGCCGAAGCGCCGCCCGCCGAGCCCGAGCCGGAACCCGGCACCGAAGTGGCGCGCCCGGCAGTGCCCAATCCAGCGCCCGGCGCCGAACCGCAGCGGATCGTCATCGATCCCGAAATCACCCGGCGGGTGGCCACGCTGGAGCAGCGGATCGGCCAGGTCGATTCGCAGTCGCGCGCCGCCGTCGGCAATGCCGATCGCGCCGAAGGTCTGCTGGTCGCGTTCGCGGCGCGGCGCGCGCTCGATCGCGGCGTGCCGCTTGGCTTCCTGGAGGCACTGCTGCGCCAGCGCTTCGGCGCGACCCAGCCGCAAGCGGTCGGCACGATCATCGCCGCCGCGCGCGAGCCGGTGACGCTGCAGGAATTGCAGGACGGGCTGCAAGGCGTGGCCCCGCAACTGGTCCGGGCGGGACCCGAGCAGGGATGGTGGGACGCGATCCGCGCCGAGCTGGGCGGGCTGATCATCGTGCGCCGCGAAGGCACGCCGTCGCCGGTGCCGACCGAGCGCCTGCGTCGGGCGATGCGCTGGCTGGAAACGGGCGAGGTCGCGCCGGCCCTGGCCGAGGTGATGCGCCTGCCGGGCCGCGACGCCGCGCGCGAATGGGCGATGGACGCGCGCCGCTACGTGCTGGCGCGCCGCGCGCTGGATGCGATCGAGACGGCCGCTCTGCTGGAGCCGCGGACGCCCTCGCCGAGCAGCGACGTCCCGCCGCCAGCGCAATAATCCGCCGGTCAGTTGCCGGCGGGCGGCAGCATCTGGGCGGGGCCGGAATTGGCGATGTCCACCAGCGTCACCGTGAAATCCAGCTCGGCATTGGGGGGGATCACGCCGCCGCCGGCGCCACGCTCGCCATAGCCGAGCGCGGGCGGGATGCGCAGGCGGTAGCGGCCGCCCTTGTTCATCATCATCAGGCCTTCGTTGAAGCCGGGGATAAGCTGCCCCACCACCATCGGCACCGGCTGCTCGCTGGAATCGAAGACGGTGCCGTCGGCCAGCCGCCCTTCGTAAGTGACCAGCACCGGCTGGCCGAGCTGCGGGCGCGGGCCATTCCCCGGCGCGAGCGTCTCGAAGCGGAGGCCCGACGGCGTGGTGGCCGATTGCGGCGCCGGCGCGTTCAGCTCGGCCTGGCGCTCGGCATCGAGCTCGTTGGCGAGATCGGACAGGCGGTCGCTGTCGGACTGGCCGCAGGCGGAAAGGCTCAGCGCCGCGGCGGCAAGCGCGAGGGAGGCTGAAAACTTCATGGCGACCCTCGTCTGAAAAACTGGAGCGGGCGAAGGGATTCGAACCCTCGACCCCAACCTTGGCAAGGTTGTGCTCTACCCCTGAGCTACGCCCGCTCTCGGCGGAACCGGCGGGGCCGGTCCGGGTAAGGCGGCGGCTGCTAGCATGGGCTTTTCCCTTCCGCAAGCCTGTCCTGAGCTTCGTCGAAGGACCCTTTGGCAACGGGGTTGGCATCGGGGGCGTTCTTCCCACATAGAACCCCTGCGACATCCCATTTTTCCGGAAAGGTTCGACGTGGCGACATTGGGCATGACCGAGGCCGAGCGCGAGGCTGTCGAGCGATTCCGGCGCGACGTCGTCGAGCCGAGCATGACGAGCCTCGTCATCCTCGATTTCTGGGCGGAATGGTGTGGGCCCTGCAAGCAGCTCGGGCCCGTGCTGGAGAAGGTCGCCGCCGATTATGCCGACAAGGGCGTGAAGCTGGTCAAGATCGACGTCGACCAGGACAAGTTCATCGCCGCCCAGTTTCGCGTCCAGTCCATTCCCACCGTCTATGCGATTTTCCAGGGCCAACCGGTCGCCGACCTTACCCCGGCGCGGACCGAAGGCCAGATTGGCGGCGCGCTCGACCAGCTGCTCGCCCAGCTCCCGGTCCAGGGCGAGGCGCAGCAGCTCGAGACGCAGATCGAGCCGCTGATCGAAATGGGCGAGCAGGTGCTGGCAGAAGGCGATGCCGAGCGCGCCGCGAACATTTTCGGCCAGATCGTCGAGATGGCGCCGGAGCATCCAGAGGCGACCGCCGGCCTCGCCCGTGCGCTGGTCGCGGCCGGGCGGATCGACGAGGCCAAGGCGGCGCTGGACGCGCTGCCGGAAAAGGCGGCGAAGGATGCGGCGGTGGCGCAGGCACGCTCCGCCATCGCGCTGGCCGAGATCGCCCCCACCGGCGAGACGGCCGAGTTCGAAGCGCGGATCGCGAAAGACCCGGACGATCACGAGGCGCGTTACGAGCTGGCCGGTGCGCTGATGACGGCGGGCAATCGCGATGCAGCTGCGGACCAGCTCCTCGAAAGCATCGCCCGCGACCGCGAGTGGAACGAAGGCGCCGCGCGCCAGCGGTTGCTGCAAATGCTCGAAGCGATCGGTCTGGAAGATCCCTGGGCGGCGGCGCAGCGGCGGCGGCTGTCGCAGATCCTGTTCGGCTGATCATGGCAGATGCGCTGCTCCGCGTGCCGGTCTTCCCGCTCGCCGGAGCCCTGCTCTTTCCGCGCGCGCAATTGCCGCTGCACATCTTCGAGCCGCGCTACCGCGCCATGATCCGCGATGCGCTGGACGGCGACCGGCTGATCGCGATGGTGCAGCCGAGAGGGGATGGCGAGGCGCCGGCCTTGTTCGACATTGGCTGCATTGGCCGGATCGACGGCTGCGAGGAGTTGGAGGACGGACGGTTCAACATCGTGCTCGAAGGGCTCGGCCGATTCCGCATCGCGCGCGAAGCCCAGGTCGATACCCTCTATCGCCAGGTCGATGCCGACCGCGCCGGCTTCGACGATGACGAGGAGGACGAGCCGCTTGGCATCGCCCACCGCGCCGAGATCGAGCGAGAGGCGCGGGCTTACGCCGATTCGCTCGGCTATTCCGTCGATTGGGACTCCGTCACGCGGCTCGACGATGAGATGCTGGTGAACGGCATCGCCCAGATCGCCCCGCTCGACGTCGGATCCAAGCAGGCGCTGCTGGAAGCGCCCGATCTGCTCGCCCGCGCCGACCTGCTCGTCCAGTTCATGCAATTCCAGCGCATGGCGCCCGGCGGCGCCGACGGCCCGCAGACACTGCAATGAGCCTCGATCCGGTGCTGCTCGCCAAACTGGCCTGCCCGGTGACGCGCGCGCCGCTTCGTTATGACGAGGCGGCACAAGAATTGGTGTCGGAGGCGGCCGGCCTCGCTTTCCCGATTCGCGATGGCGTCCCGGTGCTGCTGGTCGAGGAGGCGCGCGCGCTAGATCGTCAGGCCGCGCAGCAATAGCGGCATTTCGCCCGATTCCCCCCGCGCTTCGGCCATCAGCCGGTCCTTCAATGGCCCGATCCGCTGCACCGCGCCCATGCCGAAGCGGCGGATCGCCGAGGCCGTCTTGCCGGGCACGCCGTAAAGCCGGGTCAGGCCGTCCGTCGCGAGCGCGACCATGAACGTGTCGAGGCTGCGCCACCTCTGGTAGCGATCGAGCAACTGGGCGTCGCCAAGGTCGAGCCCGAGCCGCGCGCCTTCGACCAGCACTTCGGCGAGCGCGGCGGCGTCGCGGAAGCCGAGATTGAGGCCCTGCCCGGCGATCGGGTGGATGCCGTGGGCGGCATCGCCGACCAGGGCGAGGCGCGTGTCGGTGATCCGCGCGGCATGGTGGAAGCCGAGCGGGTATGACCAGCGCGGGCCGGCCAGTGCCACCGCGCCCAGGAAACCGCCCATCCGCTTCTCGATCTCCTGCGCCAGCGCCCGGTCCGGCAGCGCCGCGACGGCGGGACCGTCCTTCGCCGAAACCGACCAGACGATCGCCGAGCGGAATTTCCCGTCCTCGCCCGCCTGCATCGGCAGAATCGCGAACGGACCGGCGGGATAGAAGATTTCGTAGGCGGTCCGCTCGTGATCGCATTCGTGCGTTACGGTGGCGACGATCGCGACATGATCGTAGCGCCAGCGCGCCAGCGGAATGTGCGCCGCCTCGCGCACCGGCGAATTGCGGCCCTCCGCGCCGATCAGCAGCGGCGCGCGCGCCTCGCCGCCATCGTCGAGGGCGATCCGCACGCCCATCGCGTCGCGTTCGATGGAGGCGGCGCGAGCCGGCATCCGAAGGTCGATCCGCTCCGCCGCCAGCGCCACGTCGCGCAAGGCCGCCCGCAGCAGCCGGTTCTCCACCATGATGCCGAGCGGATCGCTCTCGTCCGCCGGATCGAACAGGATGCCGCCGGGCTTGAGCCCATCGCTGACCCGGATCGCCTGGATCGCGCAGGTTCGCCCGGCCAGCCGTTCGGCCACGCCGATCGCCTCCAGCATCCGCCACGACGATGACGACACCGCGGTGGCGCGGCCGTCATAGCTGGGCGCGACCTGCTTTTCCGGATCGGCCGGATCGATGACCAGGCTGGTAAGCCCATGCCGGTCGAGCGCGATGGCGAGCGTCAGCCCGACCAGGCCGCCGCCGAGGATGATGACGTCCGCTTGCCGCATTCCGCCGCTCTAGCGGGACGAGAGGGCGACGCCAAGCTTGACCGGGGAGTCCGGGCGGGCGCATGGTGGGCAACGGGAACATTTGGGGCACGAATTGATGGCGGCGACGACAGCCCAGGGCCGGATGGCGCGGTGGCGGGAAGGCCTCAACCAGGCGGCGCGGCGATCGGGCTCGGTGCTTGGCGGCCTCGCGCTGGCGGGCTTCTCGCTGCTCGCCGCGCTCGCTCTGGTGAGCTACCGGACCAGCGATCCCTCGCTCAACACCGCCGCCGCCGGCCCGGTCGGCAACTGGATCGGCGCGCCCGGCGCCTGGGTGGCGGATCTGATGCTGAGCCTGCTCGGGCCACCCTCCGCGCTGGTCCTGCCGCTGCTGCTCGTGCTCGGGCTCAGGATCGCGCGCGGCGCCGAAGCGGGGCGCTGGCTCCGTTCGCTCCTCATCACCTTGGCCGGGATCTTGCTGATCGGCCTCGCCGCGACGCTGGTCGTCGGCGGCGCGGTCGGCGGGTTGCCGGCCGGCTGGGGGGGCGGCATCGGCCTCGCCTTGGCCGGGCTCACCGATTTGGGCCTTGCCCAGCTCGGCGACCCAGGCTTTGTCCAGCCGTTCCGGATCGCGGTGATCGCGCTCGCCGCCGCGGGCGGCCTGGCCTTGTGCCTGTTCGGCCTCGGCCTGACCGTGGAGGAGCGCGCCTGGCTTGCGACACGGCGGGCGAAGCGCGAGCGCGTCCAGGTCGGCAACCGGCCGGAGCCCGAGCCGCGCCCGGCCCGTGCGGCGGTCGCGCCCGCGGAGGCGCAGCGCGGGCCTGTGATCGCCGACCGGACGGCACCGCGAGAGCGCGAGCGGCGCCCCCTGCGCGAGCGCCAGCCCTCGCTGGCTTTGGGCGACAGCTACACCCTGCCCTCGATCGACCTGCTCAATCCCGCCCCGCCGCCCGTGAACGTGGCGCTCGACAAGGCCGCGCTGGAGCGCAACGCCCGCCTGCTCGAAAGCGTGCTCGAGGATTTCTCGGTGAAGGGCGAGATCGTCGAGGTCCGGCCCGGCCCGGTCGTCACCATGTACGAACTGGAGCCGGCGAGCGGCATCAAGGCCAGCCGCGTCATCCAGCTCGCCGACGACATCGCCCGCAACATGTCGGCGCTGTCGGCCCGCGTCGCCACCATTCCGGGCCGCTCGGTGATCGGCATCGAGCTGCCCAACGCCAAACGCGAGATGGTGAGCCTGTCCGAGCTGGTCGCCAGCCCGGCTTTCGAGGATCAGGTCGCCTCGCTGCCGATCATCCTGGGCAAGAACATCGCCGGCGATCCGGTGGTCGCCGATCTCGCGCCGATGCCGCACCTGCTCGTCGCCGGCACGACCGGCTCGGGCAAGTCGGTGGGGCTCAACTGCATGATCCTCTCTTTGCTCTACCGGCTGACGCCCGAGCAGTGCAAAATGATCATGATCGATCCCAAGATGCTGGAACTCAGCGTCTATGACGACATCCCGCATCTCCTCTCCCCGGTCGTCACCGAGCCCGCCAAGGCGATCCGCGCGCTCAAATGGACCGTCGAGCAGATGGAGGAGCGCTACCGGATGATGGCGTCGGTCGGCGTGCGCCAGCTCTCCAGCTTCAACGCCAAGGTGCGCGAGGCGCGGATGAAGGGCCAGCCGCTCGGCCGCCGCGTGCAGACCGGCTACGATCCCGAAACCGGCCAGCCCACCTACGAGATGGAGGAGCTGGAATATGACATCCTGCCCCAGATCGTTGTGGTGGTGGACGAGCTGGCCGATCTGATGATGACCGCCGGCAAGGAGGTCGAATTCCTGATCCAGCGCCTCGCCCAGAAGGCGCGCGCCGCCGGCATCCACCTGATCATGGCGACGCAGCGCCCCTCGGTCGACGTCATCACCGGCGTCATCAAGGCGAACTTGCCGACCCGCATCTCCTTCTCGGTCACCTCGAAGATCGATTCGCGCACCATCCTCGGCGAGCAGGGCGCCGAGCAGCTGCTGGGCAAGGGCGACATGCTCTACATGCCCGGTGGCAAGCAGATCGTGCGCGTCCACGGCCCCTTCGTCTCCGACGAGGAGGTGCGCGCGGTGGCGGATTACTGGCGCGGCCAGGGCCAGCCCGATTATGTCCAGGCGGTCACCGAGGAACCGGAGGACGGCGGCTATCTGTTCGAGGGCCAGCCGACCGGCGAGGACGATGCCGAAACCCAGATGTTCCGCAAGGCCGTCCAGGTCGTCGCCGAAAGCCAGAAGGCGTCCACCTCCTATCTCCAGCGCCAGCTGCGCGTCGGCTACAACAACGCCGCGCGCCTGATCGAGCGGATGGAGAAGGAAGGCATCGTCTCCGCCCCCGATCATGTCGGCCGCCGCGAAGTCCTGGTCGATCCGGACGGACGGCCGCTGGGCTGATACGCAGTTCGTCCCGCGCACGATTCCGCCCGGCGCAATCCACTTTGCGTGAACGACGATCCGTGCGATTCTGTGGATGAACCGAAAGGATTCCGAGGATGGACATCGAGCGCCAGCAACAAGAAGTCGATCGGAACTATGATGCGTTCATGAGGATGCTTGGCGCGATCTTGCCTGAGCATCGGGATCAGTTGGCCCTCATGCGTGACGGGCGAATTGTCGGTTATTATGATACGCCGCGACAGGCGCTTTCCGCAGCCTCCGAACTCTTCCCGGACGAAATCTTTTCTATTCAGGAGGTCACTGACGAGCCGATCGATCTCGGCTTCTGGTCTCATGTCGGCCATTGAGTGGCGGCGCGAACCACGCCGCATCCTCCTGCCTGTCATCGTCCTTGCTCCCTATCCCGTAGCCGATCTGACCGGCTGGGAAGCCACCGCGCTTATCGATACCGGCTCGTCGGTGAGCGGCGTGGCGACGCGGATTGCGGAAGACATGGGCCTGAAGCAGCTCGGCAAACGTCCTCTCAAGTCCGCGCAGGGGCTTGGCCAGGTCGAACGTTATGCATTCCGCATCGGCTTCAAGCCCGATCAGACCTCGTCAAGCAATCCTGCCTTTCCCTTCGTCTTCGACGAGGTGATCGGAATCGAGCTGACCGATACGTTTGAATTCAACGCCCTCATCGGCATGGACATTCTTCGGCAATGCGATTTCAGCATGAGCCGCGATGGCCATTGTTGTCTTCGTTTCGGGTGACGGACGCGGAACCCGGAAGGTTCACTGGACATTCAAACGCGCGCCGCCATAGCGCGGCGGAATTCGGAACGGTCCGCAAAGGAAAAGACATATGCGCCTTCGCGCTCTCGCCCTCGCTCTGGCCCCGCTGGCGCTGGCCGCCGTCGCCGCGCCCATCGCCGTCCATGCCCAGGCTTCGGACGGACTGGCGCTGGTCCAGGCCCATTTGCGCGGCGTCGATACGATGACCGCCGATTTCACCCAGACCGACCGGCGCGGCCGATCGCTGTCCGGCACGCTCAGCCTGAAGCGCCCGGGCAAGATCCGCTTCGATTATGGCCGCAGCGCCAACATGCTGATCGTCGGCGACGGCCGCGCGCTGACCTTCGTCGATTATGACGTGCGCGACGTGCAGCGCTGGCCGATCAACGATTCCCCGCTCTCCGTGCTGCTCGATCCCAGCCAGGACCTGGCGCGCTTCGCCCGGGTCGTCCGCAGCGACAATCAGGTGCTGATGATCGAAGCGCGCGATCCGCGTCGCCGCGAATTCGGCACGATCACGCTCGCCTTCGCCCGCTCGCCCAGCGCGCCGTCGGGCTTGATCCTGCAGGGCTGGAACACGGTCGATGCCCAGAACAACCTCACCAGCGTGCGGCTCAGCAACCAGCGCTTCAACGTGCCCATTGCCGACAGCCTGTTCCGTTATCGCGATCCGCGGCGCCAGGGGCCGCGCGGCTGACGAAACCGTTCATCGGGGCGACAGGTGAGTTGCTCTAGTAAAGGGGTTGCAGTCGCGGGCTAGGTTACGGGTTTTCCCCCTGTTACCCGGACCGACAAACCGGCGGCTGACCTCGCGTAGCAACGCTTGGTAGGCCCTCGCTCCACGCCCCCGGAGCGGGGGCCTTTCATATATGTGGTATCTGTTTCAGCATTGCTGAAACAGGCGCGGCACCGGCCCGCTCCCCCACCCGGCCTCCCACAGGCTACTATCGTTGGGGAGGCCGGGTGG